>CAWCMU010000011.1:0-100078 GCA_963796695.1 uncultured Acidobacteriaceae bacterium
GTCCGCAATTTTCAGGGCATTTATTTGAGCCCGCAGCAAGCCAAGGCGCTGCATACCATTCTTCAGCAGAACCTGGTGAACTACGAGAACACCTTTGGGGAGATCAAACTCGATCCTCGCATGGCGCCGGGCGCCGGTCCCATCCATTAAGAATGGACGGCGATGGTTCGCGGCGCCGAAGCAAAGAGCTACTGAAGCTCCTTCCAGCGCTCATGCGCCCGAGATCTCTTTTTGCCCTAATTTTCGTGGCGCACGTGCCGTTACTAACGCTGCCGTACTATTGGGATGAAGCAGGCTATTTCATTCCCGCCGCGCGCGATCTGCTGCTGACCGGATCGCTGATACCGCACACAACTCTTTCCAACGCTCACCCGCCGCTGGTAATGCTCTGGCTCGCCTTGTGGTGGAAGCTCACCGTCTTCACGGCCCCGGTTACACGTACGGCGATGGTGATGGTGGCCGCTTTCGCGCTGCTTGGACTGTGGCGCTTGTCTCGCGATGTCGCCAGCCAACCCGTAGCTCTCACGACTGTGCTTTGTGCGGCACTGTATCCAGTCTTCTTTGCGCAAACTTCGCTGGTCCATCTTGACATGATGGCAGCGGCTTTCACGCTGTGGGGCCTGGCGATGTACGTCGAGCGAAGGCCAGTGGCGACGGTCATCTTCTTTTCCCTGGCGCCGCTAGCGAAGGAAACCGCCATCGTGACACCTATGGCGCTGCTGGCATGGGAATGTCTGTGTCCCATGCTTCCTGCTGCGTGGTTCAACGGCGAAGCTGGCTATTTCAGCAGGCGGCACTGGTGGTCGGCGCTTTCGTTTCTGCTTTGCCTGGTCCCCCTCGCTGGATGGCTCGCCTATCACCATCACCGCACCGGCTTTTATCTTGGTAATCCGGAATACCTTCGCTATAACTTGCAGGCAACGCTGAATCCACTGCGGATTTGTCTCGCACTTCTCATACGGTTGTGGCACGTCTTCGGGTATCTCAACCTCTTTCTGCTGACCGGAGCCGCAGTTTATGCGATGACGCGTCCCGCTCTACAGGAGACGGACGGGACTACGCGCCCTCGCATCTCGATCGCGGTGCAACTGATATTCGCCGTGGTTCTTCTCGCGAATGTCCTGGCCGAATCGGTATTAGGCGGAGCTGTGCTGGCGCGTTACATGCTTCCGGTTGTTCCGCTGGTCATACTGGTGTGCGTTTCAACCCTGCGCCGCCGGATTCGCCGCTGGACGTGGTGGATCGCCTTTACGTGCGTAGCATTCGTGGTCCAGCTCTTTGTGCCTCCGCCTTACCGCATCGCGCCGGAGGATACGTTGCTGTACCGCGACTATGTGATTCTCCATCAGAAAGCCGCTGCCGAACTCGCAGCGAAGTACCCGAATGCGAGAATACTGACCGCATGGCCGGCATCGGACGAGCTGACTCGGCCGTTCCTGGGGTATGTGAAGCAGCCGCTCACGGTGGTGCGCATCGAAAACTTTTCTCCCATGGAGATGGAACGAGCAGCTCAGGCCAACGACCAGTTCGACGTTGCGTATCTATTCTCGATCAAGTGGGAGCCGCCGCATCCGCTATTTGAAAGCCTTACCTTCGGAAAGGCGCTACAGGAGCGGTTCTTCGACTACCACGAAACCGTGACTCCTCAGCTCGCAGCCGAGATGCTGAATGGCAGGATCGTAAATTATAAGAATCGAAACAACGAATGGATTGCTCTGATCTCGAGCGAGAAGGTGCAGGACGCCTGGCTACATTTGTATCCGAGGGATTGCGAATCTCTGCCTCCCGGACCGAACGGGCGATGTTTAACTCGCAGTTTCCTTACGCCACCGCTGGCTCCCTACCCACCTCTTCGCAGTTCGCCGCATCCCACTCTTTAAGTCGCTAATAAACTCAGACGGACATCAGACTAACCCAACCCGCTATCTTGGAGGAACTATGCCAGAGAAGAAGCTGGAGGGCTGCCGCGTGGCAATTCTCGCAACCGATCTTTTTGAAGAAGCAGAACTCATTGAACCGCGTAAGGCATTGCAGGAAGCTGGCGCAAAAACTACGGTCATCGCGCCTAAGTCTGGAGAGATCCAGGCGGTGAAGCACGACACCAAAACGCAAAAAGTCAAAGTTGATATGACCTTGGAGCAAGCGAAGCCCGACGACTTCGATGCTGTTCTGCTGCCTGGAGGTGCGATGAATGCCGACGCGCTTCGAATGGAGCCGAAGGCGCAACAGTTTGTGCAGCAAATCGACCACGCGGGAAAACCGATTGCGGTAATTTGCCATGGACCGTGGCTGCTGATATCGGCCGGATTGGTAAAGAATCGGCACATGACCAGCTACAAGACAATCCAGGATGATCTGAAGAACGCCGGCGCGAAGTGGACGGACGACGCCAGCGTGCGCGACCGCAATTGGGTGAGCAGCCGTCAGCCTTCGGATATCCCACAGTTCAACAGAAACTTGATTGAGCTCTTTTCCGAAGCAAAACAGAAAACCACGCGTGCTGCTTAGCTCAATTTGAAACTTGCGCTCTCTCGATTGCGAACGGGAGAGCGCATTCTTGTTTGTGGGGATGATAATGTGCTTGGAGAATTGTTTCGCAATCGCCCCGTCGCGGATATCATGGGCGCGAGACTAAATCGCTTGAACGCGCCCTCCCAACCTCACTGTGTGGAATCCAATATTCGCGATTATCTTCCCAAAGATTTCGATCGTCTGTGGCAGATCGATCAGCTCTGCTTCCCACCTGGGATTGCTTATACCCAAATGGAGCTCGGCGGCTTCATCTCACGCCGCAACGCCATCGCCCTGGTGGCAGAAGTACGGGAGCAAAGTTCGGAGGAGTCGCAGGCGAATACCGGGAACGATGCCAGCAGGCTGGCCGGCTTCGTGGTGGCCCATCCCGTTCGGGCAAAGTACGGACGCATTCTGACGTTGGACATTCATCCTGACGCTCGACGGCTCGGACTGGCCAGCCAGTTGATGAATGCCTGTGAGAGCCGATTGAAAGCGCTTGGGTGCACTGCGGTATATCTGGAAACCGCCGTTAACAACGCCCCCGCGATACGGCTCTATCGAAAACTGGGATACGAGATTCTGCGCACGTTACCCGAATATTATTCGAGCCACGCGCTGGACGCCTTTCAGATGGGAAAGCAGTTGTAACAGTCGAAAAGCTGCGTGCTAAAATCTGCGCTTTCTGTCCAGAGTTGCGCACCATGGCCGAATCACGCGCCCACCGTTCCAAGCCGCCGATCCGGATCGCCATCGACACCGGTGGCACCTTCACGGATTGTGTCTGGGTCGAGCGGGGGAAGCTGCGGATTGCCAAAGTTTTTTCCACTCCGCAGGATCCGTCGCAAGCCATCGCCGAGGCGCTCGCGCAGGTCATGTATTCCGGGCCCATAATCCTGTTGCATGGCACCACGGTTGGAACCAATACTCTGCTGCAACGGAAAGGCGCGAGGGTAGCGTTTGTCACTACCTCGGGATTTGAGGACACTCTCGAGATCGGCCGGCAGAACCGGCCCAAACTTTACGACCTTACATTTGAGCGCGAACCTCCCCTGGTCGATCGCGATATGCGGTTCGGAGTGCGCGAGCGAACGGCGCCCACCGGCGAGATCCTGACCAAGCCGACTACTGACGATCTTCGTGTGCTGGCGCGCGACGTTCACGCCAGCGGGGCCACCGCGATTGCGGTCAGCACTTTGTTCTCGTTCGTCAACCCGGAAAACGAGAAGACGGTGGGCCGTGTGCTGGACGAACTCGGGCTGCCTCTTTCTATGTCACACAGTATTCTGCCCGAGTTTCGCGAGTATGAACGCGCGAGCACTGTAGTCATCAACGCATATCTCCAACCTGTCATGCAGAACTATCTTCAGCGACTGGAAGCGCGGCTGCGAGAGAAGACGGCGGGAAGAAATAAGGCGTCCCGGGTTTTCGTGATGCAATCGAGCGGAGGCATCACGTCCGTAGAATCCGCATCGCGGCAGCCAGTGAGGACGGTGCTTTCCGGTCCGGCCGGAGGCGTCGTCGGAGCGGTGGCGGTGGCTGGACGCAGCAGCTTCGACCGCATCATCACCTTCGACATGGGAGGCACATCGACAGACGTGGCGCTGGTCTCCGGCGAACTGCGACCGAGCAGCGAAGCCGAGATTGCCGGCTTTCCAGTCCGCGTGCCCATGCTCGATATCCACACGGTAGGTGCGGGCGGAGGTTCGATCGCCCGCTTCGATTCCGGAGGTGCGCTGCGTGTAGGACCAGAATCAGCAGGGGCCGATCCGGGCCCAATCTGCTACGGCCGCGGAACGCAGCCGACGGTGACGGATGCAAATCTATTATTGGGTCGCCTGCAGCCAGACAAATTTCTTGGAGGCACCTTCGCTCTTGACTTGGAACGTACACGCAAGCTGACAACCGAATGGCTGAAGGCACACGGAGTTCGGCTTTCGCTGCAGCAATTCGCCGAAGGCGTGATTGATGTTGTGAATGTCGGCATGGAACGCGCGTTGAGATTGGTTTCGATCGAGCGCGGACATGATCCGCGACAGTTCGCGCTGGTGGCGTTCGGGGGGGCGGGAGGGCTGCACGCCTGCGACTTGGCGAAGGCGCTTGGTATCCCGCGAGTCATCCTGCCGGTAAATCCCGGCGCTTTGTCGGCGTTTGGAATTCTGGTGAGCGACATCATCAAGGATTATTCGCGTACCGTCGTGATGGACATGAGTGACAGGCGCACAATGACCACTGCCCGCACGGAATTCGAAATCTTACAGGCCCGTGCGAAGCGCGAATTTCACGAGGAGGGATGGGCAGGGATCGATCCACCTCGAGCGCAGTGCCGACCTTCGCTATCGCGGGCAGGGCTTCGAAATCAATGTTGCTTTCGGGCCGGGATTAATTTGTGATTTCCACCGCGAGCACAAATTTCGTTACGGTTTTCAACATTCGGATCGAGAGGTAGAGATGGTCACGTTGCGCTTGCGCGCCAGAGTGCGATCGCGAAACGTGACTCTGGGTGCGGCAACGAAACTCGGCAAATCTTCCACTCCATCGCCGAAACGTCCAGTGTACTTTCAAGGAAAGTGGGTTGACACTGCTGTTCATGATCGCGGAGAGCTAATTCCCGGAAAGCGCTTGCGAGGACCAGCCATCCTGGCTGAGTTCAGTGGAACTAGCGCTATCCCACCTGCTGTTGTTTTTTGGGCAGACAAGAGTGGCAACATTCTTGTTGAGACAAAAAGGAAAGGCGCCCGGTTAGGCGCCCCTACGAGACGATCACCGGTTGAAGACTAGGCTACGTCCCTCTTCCGGCGCTCTTCCTCGATCTTTTCCTGCTCGTGCTCATCGTGCTTGGCTTGAGCCTCATCCTTTGTGTCGCGAGCGGCATCTTTCATTTTGCCCCAGGCATTCTCGGCTTTGCCTTTAACCTGCTGGGCTGCACCTTCGACCTGGGTTTGGGTGTCGCCGGTCCACTCGCCAACCTGACGCTTCGCGCGCCCTGCGGCATCGTCTAATGTGCCCTTAACTCTATCTTTATCCATGCTTTACCTCCCTAGACTCGGAACTCGTGTGAATGTTTGGACCCTATTGTCCATCGGCAACTTGGGAAAATGATCTTATTAGTAAGATTACAGGTGATTCTTACCAGTAAGACTATTCCGATACTGCCAGAATTCCCTCGGTGCGGGCCGCTCGTCGGTGGCCAAACTACACCGCTGTTCTGCGGCCGGAAATCAGCTGGAATACCAACGCGACTATCGCCAGTACCAGTAATATGTGAATAAATCCGCCAAGCGTGTAGCTGGTTACCACTCCCAGCAACCACAGCACCAGCAGAACTACGAAAATTGTCCAGAGCATCTTGATAGCCTCCTAAAGTCTCATCTTTGGCGCCAAACTACCGCGGCGGACAACTACTTGGAAGGTCATTTCCCATAGGAAGGTTGTTTGACAGCTATTTCTTAATTCGTTAATAGAGTGAGTAATTTAATACTTCCGGACAACCCGCGGGACAGTCGACTATGCTCTGTTATCCTCAACCCATCGTATGAAAGTTGCCATTCAGGGAGAGCTTGGTTCCTTCAGTCACGAGGCGGCCGGAAGAATGCTGGAGCGGGCGAGCATTGTGCCTTGCGCTCGTTCGTCCGAAGTTTTTGATCGCGTGGAAAACGGCACTGTGCAAGCAGCTGTCATCCCGATTGAAAATTCTCTTGCCGGCTCGGTTGCTGAACACTTCGACTTGCTGCTTAGCAGGAACGTTTTCATTCATGCGGAGTTCAGTCTGCGCATTCGACACAACCTCATTGCTCCGCCGGGCGTTTCGTTGAAGCAGATTCGCCGTGTCTTCTCACATCCGGTTGCGCTCGATCAGTGCCGCAATTTTCTGAGCGCTCGTCCAGAGATACAAGCCGTTCCGTTCTATGACACCGCCGGAAGTTTGCGGTATGTCATAGCAGAACAGTTGCGCGATGCCGCTGCGATCGCGCCGAAGCAATCTGCCGCGCAATATGGCGGGCACATTTTGAAAGCCGGAATCGAGGACGACCGGCAGAACTACACGCGTTTTCTGCTGATCAACAAGTCTCGCAAGGTGGGGAAAGGTTCGAACAAGACATCCCTTGCCTTCGCGCTAAAGAACGTGCCGGGCGCGCTGTTCAAAGCGCTCAGTGTATTTGCGCTGCGTGATATCAGCCTGAGCAAGATCGAGTCGCGGCCGATGCGGGGTCATCCCTGGGAGTACGTATTCTTTGTTGATATTCTGCGCGGAGACGACGAAGCCGCGGGTAACGCGCTTCGCCATCTGGCAGAGATCGCGGAGTTCGTGAAGGTGCTGGGCGTCTATCCTGCAGCGGAGAAAGTCAGAGAATAGGCATCGGTTGGGCTGAAGCGCCCGCTACGAGCGGGTTTACGGCGACTACTTTACGGAGCGGGCGGTATCGCGGCGGGCCTGCAAACGACTGCTGTGCTCGGCCGCCGAAAGATACGCTCCTCCCAGCAGCAACATGCCGCTCCAGAACGACCAGAAGATCAGCGTAACGGTTATTGAGAACGGGCCGTACACTTCCTGAAAGTTAAGCCATGGCAAAACCAGAATGTACAGGTACTTCGCGGCTTCCGAAACCAGTCCGGTGATGATCGCGGCCGGCAGCACGGCGCGCGCCGGAACCTTTCCATTCGGGAGTAGCCAGTAGATCAGGAAGTAGATGGCAATCGTGGCTACGATTGCCGAGGCTTTCATGATGATAAAACCCAAGCCTTGGAAGACGAAATTCTGGTCGCCCACCACGAAGCCCAACACCTTCAGGTTTTCCGCGGTAAGAGCGATCGAGAACATCGCTAAACATCCGCAGGCCACGGTCAGCCCCAGCGCTACCAGCAGGTTCATCAGGTAAGAACGGTTCTTCTTGAATCCCCAAATGCTGTTGAGAGCTACTTCGAGGGGAAGGAAGATCCCGGTCGAAGTGATCAGCAACATCACGAATGAGAAAATCTGTCCGCGACCTTTTACGCTGGCCAGGAACTGCACGTTGCGGATCACGAAGTCCTTGTTGCTGGGCAGGTAGTCGCGTAGCAGCTCCAGCACGACGTTGTACATTGCGGGCGAATGTAGCACCCGGTGCACCAACGTCAACAGCAGAACGATGAACGGGAAGAAGGACAGAATCGAGTTGGCGGCTACCGAGAAGGCGTAGGTGTGAACCTCGGTTCTCATTAGGAACCGCAAGGTCGAGAGGCCGTGACGGCGCAAACGATGCGAAAGGCTGTAGGTTTCAGGGAGATAACGGAAGATCTCTTCGCGTTCGTCCTTTGCCATCAACCTTCTGGCCGCTGTGCCGGGCTGTAGCGGTGTAGCGTGTAAGTCCTCTGTACTCTTATACTTAAGTGAGGTTGTGGCTGACGCTGTGGAGGAGCCAGTTACACCGGTAGTGGATTTGAAGACCGGTTTATCTTTTTCGGGGGTGGACGACTCGCTGCTCACCACCTTCAATCGTACCAGAACGGTCCGCCGGAATCGGTCCTGCAGCGATGGCTTGGCATGTCCAGTTTCATTGTGGGAACGTCCGGAAGTCTATGAGCAGGAAATACTTGCCAAACGACAGAGTTCCTGTAATTATCTTTTGCTCCCCCTTTGTAAGGGCAGAGGAGGAGTTTTCGGGTTTGCCGAAACGCGGATTTGGGTTGATGTTTCTGTCAGCAGTTCAATTCACGCATTGCACGGGTTCCAGGGATCTGCTCTGACGCGACCGTAGTGGTCCGTCAGCACAAATTCGTGGGCCTTTTTTCATTGCAGAAAAGCTGCGAGCTGAGCCGCAACCTTTGTTTCCCGGCAACGTTGAGACCTCTTCCGGGCTCGCCACCTCAGGGTTGTGCCTGGAATGTCCGCGCGAAGCAGGGGTGATTCCAAGCTTTAAGTTTTGAAAGGAGCGGGTTGTGAGAGAGAAAGGTACAGTCAAGTGGTTTAACGGAGCCAAGGGTTACGGATTTATTCAACGGTCAACGGGCGAGGATGTCTTCGTTCATTTTTCGGCCATTCAAGAGAATGGGTACCGGAGCTTGAATGAAGGCGAGACTGTGGAGTTTGACCTTACTAAGGGACCAAAGGGCTTCCAGGCCGCTAACGTCCAGCGCGTATAGAAACCTCTCCAACGCGTAAGCTCAGGTCACGCCAGCGCCACGAGGATCTGGCCCTTGAGTTCGGGCCAAGATGAACCCTCCCCACCCGGGAGGGTTCGCTGCTTCTGCTCCTAGTTTACGCTGCTGCCGTCGAGTGCGACGGGCAGTTGCCGGCCAGGGCAGTCAAAGACTTTACGGCCTCGTCTACCGACGCCTGTGCGGCTTCCGGCCCAAACGCCTGTTTGTCGGCGTCGACAACCGTTACATCAGTCAGGCCCACAAAGGCCAGCATATGACGCAGGTAGGGTACCTGGAAGTCGGCCGGTGATCCTTGTCCGTAGGCGCCGCCACGAGAAACAATCGCCAGCACCTTCTTCTCAGAAGATAGAAGGCCCTGCGGACCCTTCTCACTGTAGCTGAAGGTTTTTCCTGCTCGGGTGATCAGGTCGATCCACGCCTTCAGCGACGCCGGAATCGAAAAGTTGTGCATAGGGACGCCCAGAACAATCAGATCAGCCGACTGCAACTCCTCGATCAAAGCGTCGGAGAGCGCCATGGCTTGCTGCTGTTCCGAGGTGCGCTGCTCGGCCGGTGTGGTGGAAGCTTCTATCCACTTCTCGGTGACGAAGGGAAGAGCCTCGGCCGCCAAATCGCGCTCAATGATTCGGCCTTCAGGATTGGTTGATTTCCACTGTTCCGCCGCCAGACGAGTAAGCCGGCGAGAAACCGAATTGCTCCGAGGACTGGAGTTAACCAGCAGCAGGGTATTCATTGATGCACCTCCGGGCTCACTGCCCTTATCCAATATGTGTTACAACCAACGTAATACATGTTGCAACACGTAATTCGATGTGGACCGCGCCAGCGGGGATTCAGGAGTTTCGAAAGCGTTGATTCCGGGGAGCGTGCGAGCTGCTTACCCGGAGACGGAAGCGGCCGTTTCTTCGCTTTCCAGGATGAGGGCACAAAGCCGGCTCAGCTCATGGAAATCGTCGGAGCTGAGTTTACGCAGGATGGCACTGGTTTTGGCCTCCACCTCGGGCTGCATCGCATCCAGCAATTTGAGTCCCTTGGCGGTGATGCTGGTGACAGCCTGGCGTTGGTCGTTGTTGCCGCGCGACCGCTTGACCAGCTTCCGCGCTTGAAGCCGATCAACCAGGCGGGTGATATCGGAGGCTCGGTCGACCATGCGGGACGCAATCTCGCAGCGTGCGTGTCCGTTAGGTTGCGACCCACGCAAAATGCGGAGCACGTTATATTGCGGCCGGGTGATTCCGTGCTTCTCGCATACCCGGTCCATGATCTCATTCAACGTATTCGCCGCCACTATGACGCTCAGCAAGGCTTCCTGTGCGGGGTCGGCAAACTGCGCCTGTTTAAGGCGCCGGCTAAGAGCCTGAGTCATACTTTCTCTTATAGCCACAAAGGGTGCGATTGTCCAAACGGACGGTCACGGAAGGACAGGTGATCCTGAGAGGAATCATTGAGGACAAAGAAAAAGCCTTCCTGTCCCGAGACAAGGAAGGCTCGACGCCCGAGCTGGGTGCGGTGGGCATCACTGCAGGCGGAGGAGGGGGTTTCACACGCCGGCAGAACTTTTAGATCTTCGAGCGCCGTCGCGGGTAGATGGGAAACTCACCTGTCATCCGCTAGCGGCGCTCACCTTTGCCTGACGTTTTATGAGTTCCAACGCACCTAACAAAACGCTGGAGGCTTTCGCTTACTGGTTCGCTTCGCTTCGCGTTTCCTAGTAATGCAATAGACGTGCCAGAGTGAAAACAGTGAGACCGTTGAATTTTTGCGTTTGGTCGCCGGCGGCGTGAATGTAATTCCTACCCTCATTGAGGAACTATGTGAGCTCCTCATGTCCCAATTTACGAAAGCACTACCAGGTTGCGGCTCGCGAAAGGAAGTCATTCAGCAGAGCTGTTCTGCTGTCGGCCTTGCAGCTGTGCTAATCCCCAGCGTGCGTGCTCTGCAACCATCGCGTCTTCATCCTGCGAGAGCTGCTGCAGCAAGGGAAGAAATCGCGCATCCCCGCTATTTCCCATTGCCACTGCCACGTTTCGGCGAAGGCCGGAGAAGCGCGTTCGTTTTACCGGTGAGCCTCGAAAGGCCTCGCGAAACTCGTCGATGCTGAGATTCGCCAACCATTCCAGCTCAGGATTCACCAGTTCCGTTCGGGGCTCGAACTGGGGAGCGCTCGTCACGGGGGCGTGCCGGTTCCATGGGCAGACATCCTGGCAAATGTCGCAGCCAAACACTTGGCGCCCAATGCCTGGGCGCGTCTCTTCCGGAATCGATCCGCGCAACTCGATCGTGAGATAGGAGATGCACTTCGTGGGCTCGAGTTGATAAGGAGCCGGGAAGGCATGTGTGGGGCAGGCGTCGAGACATCGGGTGCACGAACCACAGTGGTCGGCGGCAGGAAGGTCGGGCGCGAGTTCCAGCGAAGTGAGAATGACTCCGAGGAAAAGCCAGGAACCAAGCTGCTGGTTCAGGATGCAAGTGTTCTTGCCGACCCAGCCGATGCCGGCATACTTGGCAAAGATCCGCTCAATGACCGGCCCGGTGTCGACGTAACACCAGGTGCGCGGTGCTGGAATTTCACTTTGCGCGCACACTTCGATCAGGCGAGACTCGAGCGCGCGCAGTTTCTCCAGCAGCACATCATGATAATCGCGCTGCGCCCAGGCATAGCGCGAGATCCATCCTTGCGACGTGTTGCCGGCGTGTGTGGAGTAAGGCAGATCGGTGTTGTAGTTGAGCGCGCACACCACCATCGACCTCGCCCAGGGAGCAGCGTTGGCCAGGGAGGCACGCTTGAGTTCGCCGGCGTCGTTGCGCGCTTCCAGATACTTCATCTCACCCGCGCGGCCTGCGGCGATCCACTCAGGAAAAAAGCGATGCTCAGGGGTGTCAGCTACTCCGGCGATTCCAGCGAGGTCGAAGCCGGCCTCGAGCGCGAGATTCTTGATAGCGCTCTTAAAATTGGGGATGGTGGACACAGTTGGTCAGGCCTGGAGGGATTATAGAGTCGCGATGAGGAGGACGTTGCAGAATGATCGGCTGGCTAAGGTCGGTGCATGCGGGGAAGGAAGATGAGTTAAGTGAATGTAGATCGAACCTGCGATACCAAGCCTGAACAAAGTGCTAGAAACGCGCGGTCCCGCTAGATTCGGGTGGAGCCGGCCTTTAGGCCAGCGTCCGGGCCCTGCGTTTACCCGATCCGAGCCAGCCTTCAGCCGGCGCCACAAGCATACTTATTAGGTTTTTCGCACCCTGTGAAGCCGAATTGGTTTTGCAATGTTGCAGAGGGTCTACCCGACCGGGGGCTGAAGCCCCTTCATCTATACAGCAGCTGTGACGCGGCGCTGAAGCGCCGCTCTACCCGTACCAGCGATTGCTGCGTCTATATGCCCAGCTTCTTCACTTCTTCGTTGTAGTATTTGCGGTAGAGAATGTCCCACTCCTGGGAGCCTTCGAGGATGGTGCGGCGCTGGCTTTCGATCTTCTGCCGGGCGGCAGCGTCAATCTTCGCTTCCTGGGCCATCAGGTTTTCCAGCAGGCGGCGGGCTTCCAGCCGAATGCTGTTACGGTCCTCGACGAAATCGACACTGTCCATGTCGGCGAGGGTGTCAGCCACGGCGTGCGCCAGCTTATTGATCTTTTCGCGGCTAATTCTCACAAAACCGCCTTATACTTGCGCACCAGTTCGTTCTTGATCTTCTTGAACATCTCCTGGTAGTTGGCGCCGCTGCGTTGCATCTCGTCCGAGTAGGTGTCGAGGATGATGCGAACTTCGTCGTTGATGCGATCTTCCAGGGTGAGTTCTTCCAGCAGAGCGGTGTGAACGCGCTCTTTTACGGCACCCTTATCGGGAGTGTCGATAAACTCGCCCGCCAGGAGCTTGTCGGTGATTTCGCGGGCGAGATAGCCCACATATTCTTTGGAGAAAAGCATGCTTGTTCAAAACGGCTAAGAAAACATTTTAGTCTAACACAGGCTTTAGCGCGATTCGGGCATCGGAAAGGGCGACAGATTCGTCACTTCCGGGCCGTGTCAGCGCCGCCGCGTTGGGAGTATGATAATTTTCGCTACCTGCGAAATTCTTTGCCGGCGCTCGAGATTCCTATGGCAGAAGATTTATCCAGCCTCAAAGACGACATGAACGCCTTCATCCTGGGACACGGCCTGAGCCGCTTTCAGGGTTATGTGACGGAAGAAGTGCACAGCGTCATGTGGGATCCGCGGGACAATCCTGAAAGCTGGAAAGATTTTGTTGAGCTGGCAAAGAAGGCCGGCGCGCAGTTCCTCTCCATGGACGAAGAGGTGCTGGAGCGCGATGAGCTCGACTACCTGATTCAGCGCCTGCAGCAGGCCACCTATCCCAGCGACGAAGACGTGGAAGAGGCACGCTGGCTGCGCAACTACCTGGGCAAGACCGGCTTCATTCAACTGGGCTGGCCGCATCAGGGCATCATGTTTCTCTTCGAGGTCACCACCGAGTGGTATGAGCGCTATCAGCATCTGCTCGATCTGGTTGAAGACTTTGGAACGCTGGCCATCGACGATACCGATCAGGACGACGAACACTAGTGTCGCAAATTGAAGGATTGTCTTTTGTATCAGGGCACGCCTTTAGACGCGCCAAATTTGGCTGAGTTATGGATATGGGCTTCAGCCCCTGCCCGGGAAGTTTTCGCAGGGGCTGAAGCCCTCATCTTTGGGAAGGCTTTTCGGCAAGACTGGAAGGCGTGCCCTGATACAAGCCACGACCTTGGTTGGAGCAACTGTTAGCGTGCGCTGGGTTCTTCGTAACGCCGATCAACAAATCGCGCAGCAATTAGCGCAGGACTTGGCTTTGCCTCTATTGTTGGCACGGCTGCTGACTGTCCGCGGCATCGGGACCGCTGACGACGCCAAGAAGTTCCTTTCTCCTTCTCTCGCTGACCTGCACGATCCTTACCTGATGACCGGGCTCCGCGCCGCGGTGGAGCGTTTGCGCGCGGCGATTGAACGCAGCGAAACCGTACTCATCTACGGCGACTACGATGTGGACGGCACCACGGCAATCGTCATCCTGAAAACTGCGTTGGAGCTTTGCGGCGGAAAGGTCGGACTACCACGTTCCGCACCGCATTCGCGAAGGCTATGGCATGCGCGATGAGGTGATTGAGCAGGCAGCCGATCGCGGTATTCGGCTCATCATCAGCGTGGACACCGGCATTCGCGCATTTGCTGCGGCAGAAGCTGCGGCGCGGCGCGGCATCGACCTTATCGTGACGGATCATCACCTGCCGCAGGCAGAAGGCGTGCCTAAAGCTCTCGCGGTGGTGAATCCTAATCAGCAGGGCTGCGACTATCCCTGCAAGTCGTTGTGCGGCGCCGGCGTGGCGTTCAAGATCGCGCAGGCGCTTCTGGTGGAGAGCGGACGCGAGAGGCTATTGCCGTCCTTTCTCAAGATGGTGGCGATTGCCACCATTGCCGATGCTGTGCCGCTGATCGGCGAGAATCGAGTCTTCGCCAAGCTGGGCCTCGAAGGCCTGCGCAAGCCGGTCAATGCCGGATTGCGCGCGCTGTTGGCGAATTGCGAACTCGATGGATCGCGTCCGTTGAGCGCTGGCGACATTGCATTCCGGGTGGCTCCGCGCCTCAACGCGGCCGGCCGCATGGACATCGCCGAACGAGTGATTCAGCTGTTCACCGAGAAGGATGCCGGCAAAGCCGCCGAGATGGCGATGCAGCTCAACGCGCTGAACGGCAATCGCCAGCAGGAAGAGCAGCGGATTCTGCTAGAGATCCAGCAGAAGATCGAGTCATCGGCGGAATTCAAAGATGCGTACTGCCTGGTGGTCGACGGAGACAACTGGCATCGCGGCGTGATTGGCATCTGCGCCACGCGCATCGTTGAGCGCTACTGCCGCCCGACGCTGATCTTCTCGTGCGAGAACGGGGAAGCACATGGATCCGGGCGTTCCCTGAGCGCGTTTCATCTGCTGGAAGCACTGGAGTCTTGTCCGGAATTGTTTACCCGCTTTGGCGGTCACGCACACGCGGTGGGATGTACGCTGCCGACCGAGCGGCTTCCGGAATTGCGCTCTCGCCTGGATGCCTACGCGCGCCAGCGGCTGACGCCGGCTGATTTTGTTCCGGTGATGGAGTACGACGCCGAGGTTTCGCTGGACGAGATCAAGCAGGATTTCTGGCTGGCGCTGCAGAAGCTGGAGCCGTTCGGGTCGGGCAATCCCACGCCCGTGTTTGTCGCGCGCAATGCGAAGTTGGTTCAACCGGCACGCGTGCTGAAAGAGAAGCACCTGAAGTTGCGGGCGATCCCGTCGGATCCCAATGCAAACGGCGGACGTTTCCAGCGGGCGCACGATGTTCTGGGATGGCGAATGGCCGAACGCGCCGCCAACGATCCGCTGCTCGCCGGCGATGTTCTGGATCTGGCCTTTACTGTCGACTACAACGAGCATCCTGACTTTGGCGGAGTGCAGTTGAGCCTGGTCGACTTCGCTCGCGTCGCGCCGATAGCAGTTGCCGCCGCCGCGGAGAAGTAGGCGCTGTCGACTCATCCATCCATCTACCTGGTTGGGGTAATTTGCGTTATGGCAATTTATCGCCAGCGATCCTGTACCTTCGGTGCACCACATTCCGTGAAACGGCACGGGATTATCGGGCAATGATTCATTGTGCGAACGTGCGCCACAGTCATGGCAGTTATCCGCCAGTTTCAAATCCAGCGGCTTCGAGGCAGTTTTCAACGTACGAATTTGATTCTCTTGAAAGCAGGCCATGCGGGAGTCTAAGCTTTTCCCAACGTAGGAGGGTGAGATGGGAGATCAGCAGATACGTTCGGCACTGGAACAGCATTGGGCGGCCTCGGATGCCAACGATTTTGAAACTGAGCACCGTATCTATCACGATGACGCGGTGCTGGAGTATCCGCAGTCAGGCGAGCGCATACGCGGCCGCCGTAACATACAGATTACCCGCACCATCCAGCCGAACCGGAAGCGCTTTTCTGTCCAGCGAATCGTTGGCAGCGGTGATCTTTGGGTCACTGAATTCATCCTGTCCTATGACAACAAGCCTTCCTACACCGTGAGCATCATGGAGTTTCGGGGCGACCAGGTGGCGCGAGAAACGCAGTACTTTGCGGATCCATTCGAGGCCAGCCCAGCCCGAGCTCAATACGTGGAACGGATGGATGCTCAATCTCAAGGCGCGGAGACTCGCTGAGACGGGAGTCGTTTGCGGCAACCTGGTTGCGATGTCGTGGCGATTCGACAGCACCCGACTCATTACTGGAAATGGGATAAGTCGTCAGATGCTCAGAAGGGAAGCCGCGAGTGCTCCACAAATGAATGAGATCGCAAGCTGGACGTTCACTAGCTCACACAGCTTCACCGCGGCCCGGACATCGAGGTTACGCAGTTAAGGCGTGATCTCCCAAACCACACCGCAGCCCGACTCGCCCGCGCAGAAGCCATTCTGGCTTCCGCCGCTAGCGGTGGTGCCATACAGATTGCCCTGGGAATCCAGCGTCACTCCGCCTACGGGAGACAGGCCATCGCTGCCTGCCTGAAAGTCATGCAGATCGTTGCACACCCAGTTGTTCCCGCTGCGGGACGCCTTGAACACCGAGCCCCCGCCGTGGCTTCCGCCTAAAGACGTCGTGCCGTAGAGGTTTCCCTGGCTATCCACGGTCAACGCGCTTTGCGGTCCACTATGGCCTGTGCCTCGAATACTGCATACGAGGTTGAACGTCCATCCGCCGCCGGAAGGGGACAGTTCGAAGACCGTTCCTCCACCTGCGCTGCCGCCGGTGCTGGTCGTGCCGTAGAGATTGCCAGCGTTGTCAAACACCAGGCCGCCGATCGGGGTCGCCCCGTCGTTCCCGCCGCTGAAGGTGTAGAGAACGTTTTCCGTCCAGCCCGAGGCGGAGGGAGAGAGTTGAAAGACTCCACCGTTTGTACTTCCGTGAAGGCCCTGCATCCAAACGCCATAAAGATTTCCCGCGTTGTCCATAACCACTCCGGAGCTTATGGCGGCATCGTTGAGCTGATAGATCACACTCTCGTTCCAACCTCTGCCGGAAGGAGAGAGTTCGTAAATGCCTCCGGACTGGGTAGTGCCGTAGAGATTTCCCGCAGCGTCAAAAACCACACTACCCTCTGGATTGGCAACGTTGGTGAACTGATTCATGAGCGTGTAATCCCAAGGGCAGAGCGAAGACTTGCAAACTGACGGAGAAGGCTGGGCGCGAAATGCAACTCCGCAATCATCGCCCTGCTCACCGCAAGTGACCCCGCCGTAAGCGGTGCTGCCGTAAAGAGAGCCGTCCGGGCCAAATGTCAGTCCGCCATAGTTCACCGGTCCACTACCGTTCGTGTAGGGGATCAAGAAGTCGTGCAATGGATTGATGGTCCAGCCCGATCCGGCGTGCTTAAGCTGAAACAGCACGCCTCCTCCAATTCCGTACGAGGCTTGGTTCGATTCCGTCGTCCCATAAAGATTGCCTGCGCGGTCGAAGACCAGGGTGCTGGTGGGGTACGAGCCGTCCCAGCCGGTGAAGGTGTGAATGACGCTGTAGGTCTGGGCGCGGGCAATCTGCGCGCTCACTCCCAGCACACAGAACATTGCGAGTGCGAGTAGCGGCAGGTGAAACAGCAAGCGTGACCGACTAGTCATAACCGAATCCTTTCCTGGCCGCCCGTTGGGTTTCGGCGAGTCCCACAGAAAATGGCACGAGTATATGGCGAAAACCGACAAATTTGTAGATAGAACGTTCATCAGAATTGTTAAATTGTTGCGTTTTAGGCAAAGGGGCATCCAAATGGGTCGCGTTGCAGCCCTCGCAAGCCGGGATCAGCTATTCACTTACCCAATGAAAGTCGTTTGTACCGCGCGAATCGGTTCGACGGACCTTGCGTGCCTCCTGGGGTGTGATGTTCTCGAGCTGGTACGCTGCAAGGGAGGTAACTCCCCACGTCTTGACTTCAACAGGGCCTGAGACACCCTACATACCCTGGGCGAGATCTATGAAGCGCCGCTGATTGCGAATTCCTGCCCCTCTTATATAATCCTGCCTCAGTTCTGCTACTTCATAAGGTGAGGAGAAAGAAATGATGAAAAGAGTATCTGTGGTGTCGATGTTGAGTTTTGCTTTGCTGCTCTCAGCGGTTTCTCTGCAAGCGGAATCGAAGGACGCGGTAGAGAAGGCGCTGCAAACCAAGGAGCAGGCTGGTTGGCAGGCGTGGAAGGATAACGATTCGAAGGCCTTCAACGAAATGTTGCCGGAGAATGCCGTCAACATCGCCGGCGGTACGATGGAGAACGGCAAGAGCAACATCATGAAAGATTTGGCCTCGGCAAACTGTGCGATCGCCAGTTTCAGCCTGTCTGGTTTCGCCTACATGTGGCTCGACAAAGACACGGTCCTCATGACGTACAACGCGAGCCAGGACGGGACCTGCGCCGGCAAAAAGATTCCGGGGAAAGTAATCGCTAGTTCTATCTGGCAGAAGCAGGGAGGCAAGTGGGTTTCGCCCTTCCACCAGGAAACTGTGCCTGCGGGCATGTAAGAGAGCCGCCCGTGTAATTCCGCCGAGTGCCCCACACGTCCGCGACTTTCGAATGTGTGGGGTGGAAGATGCGCTCCACTGGACGCATGACTTCCCCTTCGTCCCACGATCGAGATGAGTGAGGCACAACGGTAACCCCTGTACGCCTCGTTGAACACAGTCATACACTACGATTAAGAATGCGCACCTGCGTTGCTGTTTTCGTTTTCTGGCTGTTCGCGCAGCCTTTCCTGGCTGCACAAATCGGGCCGCATGTGTCTGCCGCAGAAACTCTTCTCCGCGTTCCATTGGTTGGTTGTGAATCGGACGGCCAAGCGGGACCCCTTAAGGCAGCGAAGGCACCAGGGGAGGCGGTAAGAATACCCGAACAGGCAGCTAGACGAGTCGCCTACTACAAGGCGGAACAAGGGTTCGGAGTACTCGCTCCTCGTGGTTGGCACTGCTTCGGAACTTACGGCTCCAACGGGACCAGCCTCTATGTCGGTCCAGACCCGATTAGCCGTGAGCAGTTGTTTTCGACAAGCTGGAAAGGCTTCACCGGACCTGTCATTCAGATTTCTTCGTCGATCGGCGATACATCAGGTCGATTTGAAGTTGCGAAGATAATCGCGAAAGTGTTTCCTGCCTACAAGCAATTCGTCGAGACCGTCATCGCAGAAGGAATAGCACCTGCCAACTCTTTTCCATTTGGCGCGTTTCCCCACGATCAGCTCACGTACCGGAGCAAAGGGATGGTTGAGTTTGAAACCCCCGCCAATGCGGAGGGACTGGGGACCGCATCGAGGCTGTTAAAAAATGGCGATCCCATAGATGGCGTGGCGATCCTATATGGCGAAGAACCTAACCTGCTGCAGTTATCGGTACGGCTGACACCGGATACCGCTGATCTTGCCCACGTGATCGTGCACGAAACTGAGACTGAAGCCACGCGTTTCGATGCCGCTGACCAAATCCACAAATAATTGTTGGTGGTCCCCCCTCATTGGCGATTCCCGGCGCTGAAAGCGTTGGGCCATGATCTCTCGCCCTACTTTGTGAAACCGGGACCTCGCCTGTTGCTCCGCTGCGACGAAGCCCGCATCGCTGTCCTGCTTTACGAGATCCTCAACGCGGATGCCTCACACATTCGCGGCTTTCGACTGTATGGGACGGAGATCGATCGACCCGGCATGTCTGGCCCGCGACATCCTTTCACTTGAGTGGTCATCGAGAAGTGAATCCAAAGTTTTTACTATCTCCGTTGCATTTGAGGACAAATAGCTTGTTACTTTACGAGTGAAGATAGTTTGAGCGACTTGCGAAAATCTGAAACAAGTTGCATGTAGAACTAGTGATTAGATGTCGGTCAATTATCACCCAAAGCAAGTAGCCACCATTAGTTCTGGTTGACACTAGTCGATTGCCGCTACTCCTGCCGTTGCAATACTATTGACCTCGTTGTTATCTGCAATAAATTAGTCTATTCAGCCTCTGTTTGTCTCCGAATATTTTCTGTTGCAAAGTGCTTCTGATCACATATTTATACAGTAGTTGCATGGTAGAGTGGTTCGCCTTCGTAAATGTCGTTGTTTCCTTAAATGGGTTCGAGTTATTGCAAGCTTGGCACATATATTTAATATGACTCGACAAAACCAGGTACTTCGTATAGTGCTTGGCAAAAGTAGGTTTGCTCTAGACTTCATTTGTAACTGGCATCATCAGCTGTGCTCTCAGCCGCTGAGAATGTTCGTTGTACTTCAAAACATGCTTCTTTCCATGCCTGGTTGCGTAAGCTTTCAGGCAGTTTAGAAGCACATCTGAGCATTCTTAGATTACATAACCCGCGAGGACCGTAACCTGCGGCGGTCTTCCGCACCAGTTTCGAATTGAGGAGCGATCTCGAATGAACAAAGGTATGAGAATGTTGATTGCCTTGGCGGCGATCACAATGCTAACCAACGCCTTCGCGCAAGAGCCGGGCAGAACCGTAACCCCACCCAGCACTGCGCTTCGCACTCCGGGCAAGCCGCACACTTCGATCTATATGTTTGTTCCCGATAAAGGCGTTATTCCATTGACCATCCCGAATGGCGAAAACCCGGCGACGGTGGCCTGCATTTACGGTCTAACCACCCACACCGCTGGCTGCCCGAAATCCTCAACCCTGGTTCCGGTTGGCGGAGCTAGGGCAATCGCTGTTGTAGAGTACGGCGTTTACTCCGCCATGCAGGCTGACTTCAATACTTTTAATACCCAGTTTGGCTTGCCTGCGGCTACGATCACGACCATCTGCAGCCCGGCACCGCCGTGCCCGGCCAACAACGGTTCGGGATGGGACCTGGAGACCGCCCTGGATGTGCAGTATGCGCATGCCATGGCTCCCAACGCCCAGATCATCGTGTCGGCATTTAGCGATGACCCGATCGGCGATGGCGCCGTAACCGCGGCCGCGAATGCAGTGGCGGCTGCCGGCGGTGGCGAAGTCTCTAACAGCTGGACTTACAACGGGGGCGAAAACTGGTGCGGCAGCGGCAACTGCGAGCTGCAATACGACTCGTATTTCGTCAAACAGGGAGTGGTGTTCTTCGGCTCAGCGGGCGATGACGGCCTGGGGGTAGCGTATCCCAGCATTTCCCCAAACGTGATCTCCGCGGGCGGCACTGCTATTCAGCGTGACAGCGGCGGCAACTTTACGACGGAAACCTGCTGGAACGGGAGCGGCGGCGGCCTTAGCCAGTACGAGCCTCTGCCCCAGTACCAGCTGTTCGTCGCCAACAAGACGAACTTCAAACGCGGCACGCCGGATTGGGCAGCGGTCGCCTCCAACACTTCACCGGTCGACATCTACAGCTCATCGTATTGCGGCGGCTGGTGTGAAGTTTACGGAACCAGCGTCGCGTCCCCTGTCTTGGCCGGCATCGTCAACTGGGCAGGCAAATTCGCCGGCTCAACCCTTGCCGAAATATCGCCCACCTACCAGTGGTACATTCGTCCGGTAACCTACGCAACCAACTTCTTCGATGTCACTACGGGTAACAACGGAGCTCCGGCGCAGTTCGGCTGGGACCAGTGCACCGGTCTAGGCTCGCCTCGTAAGGCGTCGCAGTTCTAGTACCTGTAGTCAACCTTAATTGCTCGCCAGAGCCCTACTTCGGTAGGGCTCTTTTTGATGATTGGTACGGCGGATGAGCGCCGTTCTGTGCTCGATGAGCACCGCACAACTCCTTCTCTGCGTGGCGCCGGCGGCCCGTGACGGTGCAGATCACACCTGCCCCGCTCATTCGCGGTTTTCGAATGAATGGGCGAGCGCGGCCGGATCGGAAACGGCGTGCCGTCCCCGAGGGACTCAGATTGAGAGGATGCGCACCCAGCGCTGAAGCGCTGGGCTATCATCTTTCATCCCACGTTGTGGGACTTGAATTTTGCTCGTTGGGACGCTTCGACGAAGCCTGCAATTCTGTCCTGATTTGCGGCATCCTCAGCGTGGTGTCCCATACATTCGCGGCTTTCGAAGGCGTGGGACGAAGATTCGGTCCACTCGACCCAGGAGATTCCAGTACATCCCGACTCAAGAGGATGAGGGACACCCGCCGATTACACCGGCTACAAAGCCAATTCGATTTTCGCGTGCAAAAGAAAAAGCCGGAGTCTGATGGCTCCGGCTTCCTTGTTTCTCCCAAAGGAGGACTTATGGCTACAGCTTGCGGCGACGAATGCTAGCTGCGATCCCAAGAATTCCAGTTCCCAACAAAAGAATGCTGCTGGGCTCGGGCGTCGTCGCGCCAAAGTTGCCTTGGAAACTCGCGCCGTTGGGATCTCCGCCGGAGAAGAAGATGTTCAAGAAAAACGGATCGCCGCGGGTGAGATCGTTTCCCGGAGTCGCAGTGAACTCAATCTCGTTGGTGCCAATCAAAGTCGCAAGCCACGGAGAAGTGTACGGCTGAGCGCAGAACGCAGTTCCACCGGCTGCTCCGCCAACACAATCGCCCGTCTGTCCAATCTCCACTTGAGCCGGATCGATGATGACGCCAGTCGGAAGGTTGAAGCTGATTTCAAAACTGGTGACGGTTGGTCCGTTCCAGATCGCCGTGCCCGCGCCTACGCCCGGAATGCCAAAGTCCGGCTCAAAGACTCCGCCGTCGAAGTCATAGGAAAAAGGTTGGCCAGTTTGCAGGGTGCCGCTGGAACCGGAACCGCTGAAAGGAATGTTGCCGGCAAAGGCCGCCCCCGGCACGAGAGCCACTAAGCACACTAACCATAAGAGTCGACGAAGCATGGGGCTCATCTCCTTAGGAAAACTGGCAAACTCAGGGGCAGAGCTGTTCATGCAGTACTATGCACGTCTCCTACCGTGGATTCAAGCGCAAAATTGTTACAGATAAAGGATTAATGGTGATGGTCACAAGACAAATAGTGCAAATTGTTGCGCATGTAAGTGCAAGACATTGCCCATTTTGTGGTTCTTGACCGGCATGGGTCGCAGCGACTTCAGAGTTGCTCCACTTTACAGGTCAGCTACACGGGCGTAGTATTCCCATCCGATGGAGATGGTGCTCGAAGAGGTGTGCGCAAGTTGTGGCAACAGCCGCCTACCCTACGGCAAGTTCTGTCTGTTCTGCGGCGATTTGCTTAGCGACGAGCGCTCCATAAACAAAGATTCCGGCTCTCCTTCCCTGTCACTTGCCAATCTTGTGCCCTCTACGCCCACGGTCGAATATGCAGGATTTTGGCTTAGAGTGTGGGCTGGGACCATCGATGTTTGTCTCGAATGCCTGGGTGCTTTGCTGCTGACCTTTGTTATCGATATCTTCTTGCGGCGTTTCGGCCGCCTGCTTGGAATCTCTCCTTTCGTTTCTAAGGTCGCCACCGGTATGGCTTTCATCCTGATCCTGGCGGTAGGCTCCTGGCTGTATTGTGCGTTCTCGGAGAGTTCGGCGTGGCGAGCGACCGTAGGCAAACGTTTGTTGGGATTGCAAGTCATTACCGCCGAGGGCGGCCGCACGTCATTCGGACAGGCTACCGTCCGCCACTTGATGAAGTTCTTATCCCTGTTCTGTCTCACTATCGGCTTCCTAATGTCGGGTTGGACCAAGCGCCGCCAGGCGCTGCACGATATGCCCTGTGACTGCCTCGTCATCCGCGTTCCCGAGAAAAGTTTTTCGCTCCTGGGCCACTAGGCAGCAGCTCGGGCAGGAGTTGGGACGCACCCCGAAGTTAGCGTAAAATTTAAGCCAGATGTTTCAATCGTTAGCTCAGGTACGCAAGTGGCTGGTGGTGGGAGTTTGTGTGCTGGTCGCCGCAGTCAGCCTTTCGTACTGGATCGCGCGCTCGCACGTTCAGCCTATCCTGCACAATGTCCCAAGGTCGCTAGGCGTCGATATTCAGCAAACCAGCGACGGGTTTTCGCTTTCCAAATCGGAGGCCGGGAGGACGCTTTATACCATTCGCGCCTCCAAGGCCGTTCAGTTTAAAGCTGGGGGACACGCCGATCTCCACAACGTGCACATCGTGGTTTACGGCCGTAAGCATGACCGGTATGACCAGATTTACGGCGATGAATTCACCTACAATCCGCAAACCGGTGACGTCACCGCGGTCGGCGAAGTGCATATCGATCTACAAGCAAACGTCGAGGGTCCTACCAAGCCGGATCAGGCCACTCCCGCCGAGATGCGGAATCCGCTTCACCTGGTTACGAGTTCACTGACGTTCAATCAGAAAAGCGGGACGGCGCATACCGACGCGCTTGTGCAATTTCAAACCGAGCAGGCTACCGGTTCGGCGAAGGGCGCCTATTACGATTCGAATCAGAATGAATTGGAGCTGAAGTCTGAGGTGCACATCGTCACCACCGGCGATCATCCGGCGGTCATTACCGGCAGCAGCGGAATCATCCAGAAAATTCCGCGGCAGGCGATTCTGCTGAATGCCAAGATCGATCAGCCGGACCGCACTCTGACTGCGGATAAAGGCACGCTGCTGTTTGAACCGGACAACACGGTGCAGCATGTGATTGCCGAAGGCAATGTCCACATTGAGAGCCGCGGCACATCCGTCATTGACGTGGTGGGGCCGCGCGGCGACCTTAATATGGGTCCAAAGAATTCCATACAGCAGGCCATCATTTCGGGTGGCGCAAAGTTCGATACTCGTGGCGGCAGCGTGGCGCATGGCTCAGCCGATACTTTCATTCTCGATTTCGCAGACCAGAACCAGCCATCACGTTTTCACATGGTGAAGAACGCTCGCATGAAGCAGGATCCGCAGCCGGGAAAATCGGGATCCAGCGGGCAACCGATGGAGATTCTGGCTGACCAGCTCGATTTCGTGCTGGCGAACGGCAATCAGCTCAAGACGGGCGACACTGTTGGCAAGGCTTCGATCACCATCCTGCCAATGCCCCCAGGATCGAAGCCGGCGAAGACTGATGCCAACAAGGGGCAGGATTTGGGCGGTGGCAACTCTACCACGGTGGCGACGGCGGGTAAGTTCCACGCCATCTTTGACGACAATAATCGTATCCAGACGCTGCACGGCTGGCCCGATTCCAAGATCGTATCCACCTCGCCGGGCGAGCCGCCCAAGGTGAGCACCGCGCAGAAGCTTGATGTGAGTTTTGCCCCCGATGGCGGGGTGGAGAAGTTGATCCAGACGGGAAGCTTCGAATACCACGAGCCTTCTTCGAGTCCCAACAATGGTGGACGTGCGGCGTTTGCCGATATGGCGACCTACACGCCGAATGACGAGATCCTGGTGCTGACCGGCTCGCCGCGAGTGATCGACGGTGGCATGACCACCACCGCGATCCACGTGAAGATGAATCGGCAGACTGGTGAGGGCTTTGCCGACGACGACGTCAAGACCACCTACAGCGACCTGAAGCCGCAGCCGAATGGCGCGCTGCTGGCGAATTCGGATCCCATTCATGTCACGGCTCAGCATATGACCGCCCACAAGCAGCCCGGGATCGCGCACTACACCGGTAACGTACGTCTGTGGCAGACAGGAAACGTGGTGCGGGCTCCAAAGATGGATTTCGACAACGAGAAGCGCGCCATCTTCGCGTATTCGGACAAGTCGCAGGCCGTGTCGAGCTTGTTTTTGCAGCAGTCGCAGGATGGCAAGCTCACGCCGGTGGATGTGACAGCGGACAAACTGACCTATGTCGATGAGGAACGCCGGGCTCGCTACACGGGGAACGTATTGGCTAAGACCACCACCGGAACGGTCAGCGCCCAGCAACTCGACATCTACCTTAAAGAGGCCGAGCCGAGCAGCAGCACCCAGGCATCGGCTGCCAAGCCGGCGCAGCAGAAGGGCCCATCACTTCCGGGTTCGGACGCGCCCAGCAAGATCGATCATATGGTTGCGACCGGGAAAGTGGTGGTTACCGAGCCGAATCGACGGGCGGTCGGCGACCGGCTGGTTTACACGTCCGACGATGGGAAGTATTTCCTGACAGGGAAATCTCCTAGCATTTTTGATGCCGAACGCGGCACCGTTTGGGGCGATTCGTTGACTTTCTACAGTCACGATGATAGGGTGCTGGTAGAGAGTAAACGCTCTTCCCCCACCATTACACGCGCACGTACCACGAAGTAAATGCAGACTTTAGCGGCTGAGGAGATCGGCAAAAGTTACCGCGGCCGAAGGGTCGTCAACGGGGTTAATGTCCACGTAAAACAAGGAGAAGTAGTGGGGCTTCTGGGGCCAAACGGCGCCGGAAAAACCACCAGCTTCTACATTATCGTGGGCCTGATCCCGTCCGACACGGGTCGGGTGCTGATTGACGGGCAGGACATCACCGATGTGCCCATGTATCTGCGCGCGCGCAACCATGGCATCAGTTACCTGCCGCAGGAGCCTTCGATCTTCCGCAAGCTGACCGTCGAGGACAATATCCTTGCGGTTCTGGAAGCGCAGTCGATGTCCTGGCACGAACGGCGCGAGCGGATGGAGCGCCTGATCGATCAGCTGGGGTTGGGAGTCATTCGCAAGAACCGAGGCTATGCGCTGTCCGGGGGCGAACGGCGCAGGGTTGAGATCGCGCGTTGTCTGTGTATCTCTCCGTCTTTTATTTTGCTGGACGAGCCCTTTTCCGGGATTGATCCCATCGCAGTACTTGATCTGCAAAAAATCATCTTCGATTTGAAGGCGAGTGGAATCGGAGTATTGGTTACCGATCATAATGTTCGTGAGACGCTTTCGGTGACGGATCGCGCGTACATTATTAATGAAGGGCGAATCTTCCGCACCGGCACTCCGGAGCAGCTTGGAAATGATGTGGAAGTGAAGCGAGTTTACTTAGGCGAGAGCTTCTCGTTGGTTTAGAATTTGATCGAGGGGCATCGCTCCTCAGGGTTCCGTTGCATGTCTTTATTGCAGCCCAAATTAAACCTCAAAGTTTCCCAGAAGCAGATTCTGACGCCCGGCCTCGTGCAGATGGTCAGTGTGCTGGCGCTCAACAAGCTTGAGCTGGCCGACATGATCAATGCCGAGCTGACGGAGAATCCGGTTCTGGAGGAACTCGACAATTCCGTTCCGTTGCTCGACGAAGTGTCGGCCCGCGAGGAGAAACTAGAGCGCGACAGCGCCCTGGCCGCGCAGCCGGAACAGCCAGCCACCACCAGCGAAGAAAAAGATCCCTTCGAAGAGATTGACTTCGGTTCGTTCTTCTCGGAATACCTCGATCCAGGGCTGCGTACCTCGATCGAGATGGAGGAGAGCGAAAAGCCTTCATTCGAGAACTTCCTCTCGAAACCCAGCACTCTGACCGATCACCTGATGTGGCAGCTGGGATCGCTGCACGTCAACGAAGATGTATACCGCGCCGCCGAGCTGGTGATCGGTAATCTGAACGAAGAAGGCTACCTGATTGCCACCGACGAAGAACTTCTTGGCTTAGGAGACGATGAATCCGCCAGGACGCCGCGTCCGGTGGAAGAACCCCCTGCGTCCGCGGCGACGAGAGCTCCCTCTGATCTTGATTTAACGTCTACACCGAACGGATTTGATGGCGCGCAAGCTGAGATGACCGATGCCAGTGTTGCCGTAGCCGAATCGGAAGCTGTTGCCGAGGAATCTCCAGCTCAGGTTGGCGAGCAGACCTCATCGCGACCGACGCTGGTACCTCCGCGCACATCGCCTGCGCGAGTTCCGTTTGGCCGCGACGCTCTGCGGGAAGCCATTGACCTGGTGAAGCAGATGGATCCTATCGGCGTGGGGGCACGGGACCTGCGCGAATGTCTGCTGGCCCAACTGCATAATCTCAAGCGCGTGGAACGCAAGAACGGCAATGGCAATCTTATGGCCGAGCTGGCTGCTCTGGACGATGCCATGGTGCTCGTCGACCAGCATCTGCATGCGCTCCAGAACAAGCATTACAAGGAAGTGGCCAAAGTTATGGGTCGCCCCCTGGAAGCGGTGATGGCGGCGATGGATTTCATTCGCACGCTCGATCCGCGTCCTGGACTGCGCTACAACAAAGCGGAAACCCGGCTGATCGAGCCGGATGTGGCTTTTATTAAGCAGGGCGATGAGTACCTGGTGCTGATGAATGACGAAGAGGTGCCTCAGCTGCGGCTCAACCCGGCTTATCGCCGGCTCTTGAATCGTGAGGCCGCCGAGAAAGACGTGCGCAACTACGTTAAGGAGCGCTACAAGTCCGCGATTCAGCTCATCAAGAATATCGAGCAGCGGAAGCAGACGATTCTGCGGGTCTGCTATTCCATCCTCGACCGGCAGCGGGAGTTTCTGGATCATGGCCTCGATCATCTGAAGCCGATGATGATCAAGGAAGTGGCGGAAGAGATCGGGGTTCATCCTTCTACCGTCAGCCGCGCCGTAGCCAATAAGTATGCTCACACCCCGCAAGGCGTCTTCGAATTGCGATACTTCTTTAGCGAGAGCGTGAATGGACCCGAGGGAAACAGCACTTCGTTGCTGATTCTCAAACGTCGAGTCAAAAAGCTCATCGAAGAGGAAGATCCTGCCAGGCCGTTGACTGACGAGCAGATCACCCGCATCCTCCAGTCGCAGGGAATCCAGGTCACTCGCCGCACGGTAGCGAAGTACAGGGAAGATATGCGCATCCCGAGCACCCACCAGCGCAGAGTTAAGAATTAGCTGCTGTACCGGCGGAACGGTCAGCTCCTGTCGCAATCGAACGTGGCAGGCATCAAAGCTAAACCGACGCCGTTGTGGTGAAAACCGCCGCAGCCCAAGAGTCCATCAAGAGAATGAGGCTGTAGGCGAGGAGGGAGCTCAATGAACGTAGAGTATTTTGGAAAGCAGTTTGAAATAACTCCCACCATCCGTAAAGAGGTCGAATCCGGCCTCGCAAAACTCAAGAAAATCCTGGGCGACAATTTCAAGAGCAAGGTCATTCTCAGCGTGGAGAAGCATCGCAACATCGCTGAAATCACGGTGAACCGGCGCCGAGGTCACGTTGTAGGGCTGGCCGAGGCGGCGGACATGACAGCTGCCGTCAGCCAGGCGCTCGAACACATCGAAACCCAGGTCTTACGCTTGAATGGTCGCCGCCGCAATACCACCCGGAAGCCCAAGGACAAAAGCTGGAAAGCTCCGGTTGAAGGCGATGCTGAGACGCAGATTGCGGTGGGTGCGACATCGGCGACCGCGGTCCCGGTGGTGGTTCACAAGTTTCCTTCCATCGCCCGCACCACCGAGGCCCACCTGGTGCATTCCACCGATTCCATCGCCATGCGTCCGATGACGATTGAGGAAGCGGTGAAAGAGTGCGAGTTTCGCGACCGCGAGGTGTTCGTCTTCCGCGACAGCAAAGGCAAGGTGAAGGTCCTGCATCGCCGGAAAGACGGCAAGATCGAGTTGATCGAAGTTCCGTAAACTAAGTCCAGAGTTGAACATAGGAGAGGCGCCTGCGGTTCGGGCGCCTTTTGCGTTGTCAAATCCTGCCGACAATGACCCCGCCGCTGCCCCGGAAACAGACACAGGGAAACTCCGATGTGTCGAAAAGTTAACTACTCGGTAAGCCGTCGCGCAGGTGCTCTCCTACATCCAATGTTCTGTCAGATGGAAATCAGCATCTTCTGCAACGCGGTGACGGGCCAGGTTTCGGAGGCAAACAACTCAGAGGGCGCTGCTTCCCATCTCACTCACACGACTTGACCCAGAACGTTGAGGTCGAGCGGCAAGTTGGCAATCATTATGAAAACCGGATTGAACGCTGTCCTGGATCCCACGCGGCATAGCAATGACGCATTGGAATTCGAAACCGCATTGCGGCGCAAAATTGTTGGACAAGACCCCGCCGTAGAAAAGGTCGCTGAGATCTACCAGATGTTTCTGGCAGGTCTGAACGCTCCTGGCCGGCCTGTGGGGAACCTCCTCTTTCTTGGTCCGACGGGATCGGGCAAGACCCGCGTGGTTGAGGCCGTGGCCGAGTCTCTGTTTGGCGACACGCACGCGTGCATCAAGATCGACTGCGCCGAGTTCCAGCACTCCCATGAGATCGCCAAACTCATCGGCTCGCCTCCGGGATACCTGGGGCATCGGGAGACTCATCCCCTGCTGACGCAGGAAGCGCTCAATCAATATCACACGGAAAAACTCAAGCTCTCGATCTTGCTGTTTGACGAAATCGAGAAGGCTTCTGACGCCTTGTGGCAACTGTTGCTGGGCATCCTCGACAAAGCCACGCTTACCCTAGGGGACAATCGCAGGGTCGACTTGTCGCAATGCGTGATCGTGATGACGTCCAACTTGGGCGCGGCCGAAATGAACGAGATGATCAGTGGGCGCATGGGCTTCGCGCAAACTCCGGCCCAGATGGATTCCAAACTCGACCAGAAAATCGACCGCACCGCCGTCGAAGCGGCTCGCCGGAAGTTTTCGCCCGAGTTCATGAACCGCATCGATAAAGTAGTCGTGTTCCGGATGCTGCGTCCCGAACACCTGGAACAGATATTGGAGATTGAACTCGGCTTGGTGCAGCAACGGATCTTGCAGGCCACGGGCAACAATCAGTTTGTCTTTAGTTGCACGGTGCCGGTGAAGCAGTACCTGCTGCGCGAGGGCACCGATCTGCGGTATGGGGCTCGGCATCTGAAGCGCGCAATCGAGCGCAACATTGTATTTCCGCTCGCCAATCTGGTGGCCACCAGCCAGGTCAAGCTCGGCGATTTCATCCGCATCGATCTCGACAAGAACGAGAAGTTAACCTTCGTGAAGGAAGCCGAAGGAGCATTGGTTCCCGTGCTGCTGGAGCGCTATGGCCCAGAAGCGACCGCGCACGCGGCTGCTGCAACCAAATCGGGAAAGAGCGCAGCATCGGGGCGGACGCGGGAGTTCGGGACTGCGCCAAGGGGTGGGAGTTAGGATTGGACCAGGTGTAAGTCGATCCGGTTCCGGGGCTAAACAGGCTGAAAACGTTCGGCTCCTGTGCTCTTCAGGTAGAGCTGGCCTTCAGCCCAGCGTTGAGATGAGGCTGCGACTTCGCAGGGGCTGAAGCCTGCAACTTTTACTTCTCTAAGGCACGACCAAGGTCGCGCCCTGATACAAACCAATTCAACGCGAGCTTTGTAGCAGGCACGGTTCTGCGCCCGTTGTCATTTACGGAGGGTTCGGCGCGGCGCTGAAACAACGCTCCGCCAAACATTTTCTAATTGCTTCCCGGAGGGGGAGGCGGCGTTGTTGCCCGGCACCGGACTCGCCGGGGGCGCCGGCAATTCGCGCTGCGGGGGTAGCGGATAATATCCGTGCTTGGCGAACACCTCCAGCCCCGGCCGCTTCACCCGCACCTCAATATCCCGATAATTGCTGGACGGCTTCTGCGCCGTGTTATAGCCCAAGGTGTACTGATTGCGGGCTTGCATCGTGATGCGTTGGTAGGCGCTCTCGATCGATTCCTTGGAGAACTCGTCGAGCACGTCGCCGCCGGTTGCGTTGGCGTAACGCGGCAATATATTGCTGTAGCCGAATCCCGGAATTCGCGCCTTAGCGATCTTGTTATAGAGCGGCATGGATGCCGTATCCACGCCGATGGCGTACACGCCAATTCCATCGGTAAGCAGCACCTTCAGCACCTGAGCATAGCTGGCGCGACTGCCGTACTCCTCGCCGTTGCTGATGACAAAGATTATCTTGCGGCTGGCGGGAGAGCGATGCGCCAGTTCCTGCGCCGCCATTAGGATGGCGTCGTTCAGAACGTGATACTGCTTGGCCGGAGTTATCACCTGGGTTGCGCCCGGCATGGGCTTGCTGTTGGTCTGCGGACCGGAGCCAAATGGGCCGCCAACCACGGACGAGCCCGCATTCGCGCCGCTGTCGTCGCGGATCCGCTGTAGCGCCAATTCCATGCGAGTGGTATTGCCAAAGTCCTGCCGCTTGTTCACCGTGTTGCCATAGGTGAAAACAGCCACTTCATCGAATGGACCGAAAGCTCCACCCAGAGCAGCAAACGTCTGATTCACTTTGCGGAGAACCGGGTCCGGTAAGCCTTGATCGATAATCAGAGCGGCGGAAAGCGGGAAGGGATCGCTGGTGAAGAAGCTGAGTTTCTGCTGTATTCCGTCTTCGTAAATGCTGAAATCTTTGGCCAACAACCCATCGACCAGTTTTCCTTCGTCGTCTTTCACCGTAACCGGCACGGCTACGAAGCTCACCGTCTTGGTCAGCGTCATCAATTCATCGCTGCCACTTTCGCCGGTGTTAGGCACGCTACCTTCCGGCACGGTCTTGATTTCCCTGGATCCCGGCGGTGGAGGTTGCGGATTGGTCTGCTGCTGCCCTGAACTGCGAGTATTTCCGGGCGTTTCCGGGTTCCCACTCGAAGACGAATTCTGGTTGCCGTTGGCTCCGGGGGTGGGCACATTGACGTCGGGCGCGGGAGCGTTATTCTGCGGCCCAGGGGCGTCGGGGAGCTTTTGCTGCTGGGGCAGCGCGTAAGCCGCAGTAATGAAAGTTAGCGCCGCCGTTAGAAAAGCGCCTCTGATCCAATAGCTCAATCGACGACTGAACATGAGTCTCTGCTGTCTCCAGGGATGCCGGAACTCTGCACAGTATAAACGTAGCCGGGCATATCGGCAGCTTTCATCGCCGATTCTGCCCCCGTACACTACAATGGATGCACCCGACTGAGAATAAAACTATGCCGTTTTACCGGTTTCGCTCGTTTGCTACTTTAGTGTGCCTGCTCATCGTTTCCAGCCTTTGGCTGAGCGCACAGATCCCGGATTCTGTTGACCAGGGCCCTAAGCAAGAGCCCCCGCAGGACCAGCAGCAGCAGACCCCTCCGCCGTCCAGCGACGATAATATCCAGACCTTCAAGGCTGAGGTCAACGTCGTCAACCTGTTCTTTAACGTGAAGGACAAACACGGGTTGTTGATTCCCAACCTGACCAAAGATGATTTCCAGGTATTCGAGGACGGCAAGCAGCAAACCGTGAAGTATTTTTCAGCGGAATCAAACCAGCCCCTGACGCTGGGAATCATGATTGACACCAGTGCCAGCCAGACCCGGGTGCTCGGCATCGAGCAGGAATCCTGTGCGGAGTTTTTGCACTCCGTTCTGCGTGACAAGGACCTGGCTTTCGTCATCAACTTCGATGTCGATGTGGATCTCGATCAGGATTTCACCAGCAATGTGCGTGATCTGACCCGCGCCTTGAACAAGATGGAAATCAATGCGGGCATGGGCGGCGGCCCTCCCGGACTGGGCGGTGGCCCGGTGCCTACCACGCCGCGAGGCACCCTGCTTTACGACGCGATTTATCTGGGCGCAAATGAAAAGCTGAAAAACGAAGTAGGCCGCAAGGCGATGATTATCTTCACTGACGGCGAAGATCAGGGGAGCCGTCTGCGCATCCAGGATGCGATCGAGGCGGCGCAGAAGGCCGACACCATCTGCTACGTGATTCTGATTGCCGACCGCGGATTTTATGGCGGCTTCGGTTACAGTGGCGATTTTGATATGCGCAAGCTGGCTGAACAAACCGGCGGACGGGTCATCGAGGTCGGCAACAAGCAGGACAAGTTGAGAGACGCGTTCGACCAGATTCAGAAAGAGCTACGTAGCCAGTACAACATCGGATACACGCCCACCAACTCAAAGCAGGACGGCAGCTATCGCAAAATCCAGATTCACGCCAAGGGCGGCGAATATAAGGTACAGGCTCGCCAGGGCTATTACGCGATGGCAAAAGACTAAGAACAGGATAGGGAAGGTTGAATGAGGTTTGAGGGGGATGGCCTTCAGGCCGTCCGCAAATATCGAAAAATCTATTCTGCTTTAGCCTCTGAGGGACTTCCTTTTCGCATACTCAGAGCTGCCCTAAGGGAAAATCGCGGCCCTCACGTCGTTGCAGATCGGTCTTCGTCTGCGGATTCGGTCACCGTTTCGTCCAGCCGCTCGCGGATGTAGTTCCAATCGGCAATGAAAGCTCTTCTGTGCGCTTGCGCTTCCGCGGCTGCCTGACGCTCAACATAGGCCGCGCGCCACCATAAGAAAATCGAAAGCAACGACAGGAAAATGCAGAGATAATAGCTGGGATAGCCTATATACGCGCTGAAGGCGGCGAGGCACATCACCAGCCACGAACCAAGATAGCGGCGATAGCGCATCTCGGCTCGCGATTTCAAATTTTCCAACTGGTTCCACTCCCAAAGTTGGGCCTTGGCCATGGCTATCGCAACTTTGTCGGCGTCTGCCGGGCTAAGGCGGACAGGAGCAAAGAGATCCTCACCCGATTCCGCGAGCGATAGCAGGTCCTCATCCAGGTAAAGATCGAGACCACGAACCTCAGTACGTAGCGTGCTGCCGGGCATCGAAACCCCCGTGAAGAATTTAGCTGCGAGCGATCAGGAAATGCGGGTAATCGCCAAGGCCAAGACTGTGAATCCGATTTGGGGCTGAGGCTCCTGTTTATTTTGGGTAGCTTTGACGCGGCGCTGAAGCGCCGCTCCACCGTGAACGCCGGAGCCGTGTTCTACCCGTGGCGCTGAAGCGCCGCTCGACCCGCAACGCGTTGTTCAGACCCGTCTCATTTGCCGCTGTCTCTCACTGCGATGCCCAGGTCCTTCAGCTGCCGTTCGCTCACCGGCGTGGGAGCGTCAACCATCAAGTCGATGGCCTTCGCAGTCTTGGGGAAGGGAATCACTTCGCGCAAGCTTTCCGCGCCAGCCAGAATCATGACAATGCGATCCAGCCCCAGGGCAATCCCGCCATGCGGTGGAGTACCGTATTGCAGCGCCTCCAGGAAGAAGCCGAAACGAGCCTGCTGCTCCTCGGGTGACATGCCCATCGCCTTGAAGATCTTGCTCTGGATGTCCTGGCGGTGAATACGAATGGAGCCCGAACCCAGCTCCGTTCCATTCAGCACCACGTCGTAAGCCAGAGAACGCACGGCGCCGGGATCGCTCTCCAGCTTGTCCATGTCTTCCTCGTGCGGCGAGGTGAAGGGATGATGCGCGGCGTTCCAGCGTCTATCTTCCTCATCCCATTCAAACATCGGGAAGTCTGTGACCCACAGCAGGCGGAAGTTACCCTGCTTGAAAGCTCCGTGCCGCTCGGCATACTTTTGCCCGAGCGCCAGTCGTAATTGTCCCGCGGCAGTATAAATCGCATAGGCCTGCTGCCGAGCCTTGATGGCACTGGCGGCCTCAGTACGTTTGGCGCCCGCCACCACAACCAGAAGGTCTTCAGGGTTCGGTTTCGCCAGCATCACGAAGTCTTGGCGACGGCGTCAGGGAACGATTTCTCCAGGCGCTTGATGTCCTCGAAGACTTTGGCTTCCTTGCGATCGCCAAACATCGTCTTGATTTCGTCGCGCTCCTTGCGGGAGAGCTCGCCGACTTTCGGAATCACCACAGCAACGATCGGCAGCTCAGGGTCAACCTGCAGCGTCTCCAGGTTCGCCGGCGCGAATGCGTGGCTCACATCCGCCATGCAAGGCAGGCGAAGGTCGGGCTTGTCGATGCCGTACAGCCGGATCGCCTGGTCATAACTCATCTGCGGGAAGGGCGCCTGCAAGTCGACACCGATGGTCGAGAACGCAGCCTTCAGAAATCCTTCGACGGTATGGAATACGATCTCCGGACGAGCGAAGCTGATCTCCAAATCAATTTGGGTAAATTCAGGTTGGCGGTCGGCGCGCAGATCTTCATCGCGGAAGCAGCGCACGATCTGAAAATACTTGTCGAAGCCTGAGATCATCAGGATCTGCTTGAACAATTGCGGCGACTGCGGCAGGGCATAAAATTCGCCGGGATGCACGCGGCTGGGAACCAGGTAGTCGCGCGCGCCTTCGGGCGTGGAGCGTGTCATGAAGGGCGTCTCAATTTCATAGAAGCCCTGGGAGTTCAGGTATTCGCGGATAGCGATCGATACCTTATGCCGCAGCTCGATGTTGTGCTGCATCTCCGGCCGTCGAAGATCGATGTAGCGATATTTCAGGCGTAGCTCTTCATTCGCCAGCACCGTATCGGCGGGGGTGAAGGGCAGCGGCTTGCAATCGTTGAGCAGCCTCAGTTCGTCGGCAATGACCTCAATCTCGCCGGTGGGAATGTTCTTGTTTATCGTGTTGCCCTCGCGCAGCTTCACGTGGCCGATGACGGCGACCACGAACTCGGAGCGCACGGTATTCGCCTTGTCGTGCACGGCGGCGCCGGCGTCTGCCGTGACCACAACCTGCGTGATGCCGGTACGGTCGCGCAGATCAAGGAAGATGAGGTTGCCAAGATCGCGGCGGCGGTTCACCCATCCCATAAGCACAACTTTGGAGCCGGCATCGCTGGCGCGCAACTCGCCACAGCGATGCGTACGTTTCAGATCACCTAAGAAATCGAGCATGATTGTCCTTGCAAACGCGGATCAAATGAAAATGGTGTCGGGCCGAAGCCTGCTCGCGCAACTTAGCTGCGCGGATCCTGAGCGCCGTCTTAAGCGCTCTGAAGGCTGCCGGAAAGCGGGACTCGAATGATACGAAGCTTGAGACCCGCGTTGGAAGCGGCTTATTGCGCGACGGAAATTAGTGCACTAACGATTATCGCATCGTTTGCCGGTTCGATGGTGCGTGGGTCGAGGAGCACACGGTCGTTTTCTACGCGAGCGATGATGGGTGGATTGTTCCGCCGCAGCGTGTCGAGCAGTTCGTTCGCGCCCAGGTGAGCACACTTGATCGCCAGCGCTCGCGAGGGTAGGGCAGCACCGGGAGCCGAGCCGCCGCCGAGTACCGAGCGGCAGGCGATCACTTCGATCTCAAGATGAGACGAATTGCTGCGAACCTGACGGGCAATGTCTTCGGCGCGCGTCGCGATGTCGTCTTCCGAGAGCCGTATCATGCGCAACGTTGGAATACTGTCGTAGTCCTCGCGCAGATAGGCGAGAAGCGTGGCCTCGACGGCCGCGTAAAACATTTTGTCGACACGCAACGCGCGAAACAGTGGGTTGGAACGAATCTTCGCGACCAGTTTCGGATCGCCACTGATCAAGCCGGCTTGCGGGCCGCCCAGCAGTTTGTCGCCGCTGTAGGTCACGACGTCGACCCCGGCGCGCAGGCTATCCACGATCATGGGCTCGCTATGCACGCCGACATTTCGCAAATCGAAAAGCTCGCCGCTGCCCAGGTCCTCCATCACGGGAACGTTGTGCTTGCGCCCTAGCGCCCCCAACTCCTCGAGCGACGGTTGCTCGGTGAAGCCGACGATCTGGAAGTTAGAACGATGCACGCGCAGCAGAAGCCTGGTTCGTTCGGTAATAGCGGCTGCATAGTCGGCGATGCGCGTACGGTTGGTGGTGCCGACCTCGCGCAGCACTGCGCCGGACTTGGCCATCACGTCGGGGATGCGGAACGATCCACCAATTTCGACCAGCTCGCCGCGCGAAACGATGACCTCGCCGCCCTCGGCGAGGGAGTTCAACGCGAGCAACACAGCCGCAGCGTTGTTGTTGACCACGATGGTCGAGACTTCACGGCCTGGTGTCTCCAGCAGTTTCGCCAGCAGCCGACTGACGTGCACGTCACGTTTGCCGCGTTCGCCGGTAGCCAGATCGAACTCCACATTCGAGTAGCCCTGTGCGATTGTCGCGATGTGTTCGAGCGCTGCTTGGCCGAGAGGCGCACGCCCAAGATTCGTATGCAGGATTACGCCGGTGCCATTGATGACCGGGCGAAGCGAATAGCCAAACGAATGCTGAAGGAAAGAGAGTAAGTCTCTTTGCATTCGAGAGACAACAGCCCTGATCTGATCCTCTCGCAGCTCTCCCTTTTTGATGACGTCGCGTAACTCGTCCAATGCAAGCCGAACATATTCGACGGTCAACTGGTGTCCGTACTGATTGACGATTTCCTGCACCGGTTCAGAGTTCAGTACTTCGTCAACCGACGGCAACAGGCGGAACAAAGCAGAATTGTTGGTAGTGGTCACAGCTGAACTAGTTTGCGCGTCGCGCAATCGCGTTTCAAGTGCTTGATGGGGGAAATCGCGCCAACGTGCGCCTGAAGGCACTCTTTCGGGATGACAGATTTTGGGCTTGTACGGGCCGAATGCTAAGGGACCTCTGATTAAGCTGTCAACCTTTCCCTCAGAGGCTAAAGCCACAGTCATCTTGCGATCTTTATGACACGGCTGAAGCCGTGCCCCTTCAAAGCCTACCTTAATCAGAGTTTCCCTAAGTGCTAAATGCCAAATGCCAAATGCCAAATGTCAAATGTCAAGTGCCAAGTGCCAAGTGCCAAGTGCTAAGTGCTAAGTGCCAACTACAACGTCATCCCCGCTTAAATAGGCGGCGAAGCAGCAGGCCGATCATAATGCCGCCGGCGATGAGGCCGGTTGCCATCTGCGGATCGAAAAAGCGTATGAATCGCGCGCCAGCTTCCGTGATTTCAATTACGCCGATGGGCGTTGCTTTCACCACGCCACCACCACCGCCGCCGCCGTTTATCTTCTCCGAATCGGAATCAGCGCCTCCGCCGCCACCCGCGCCCAAGCGATAGGTCACGCGCGCGACCGGGATAATAGTTTTGCCGTGGCTTTCGATTGGGTCGCCAAACAAATTTTGCACCTGGGCAGTCACGGCGAAACGATCAACAATAGCCTCAAGCATCTCTTTGGGATCGATCATAAAACTCCTTTATGTATGGCCGACTATCTGTGGCCGACGAAATCGAATCGGGTACCTTCGGTTTGAGAAACGTGGAACGGCCTCCTCTTCATCTGATGCCGCATTACCCCACTTCGACCAATCCGTAGCGACGGTTCCAGTGGCTGCGGAGATGGTGCACGGCGCGCGCGATTTCGTCCTGCGTAAGGTCGCTGTTCGGACCGGCCATGACGTAGCGCGCTTCCTTGCGCGCAGCTTCCAGCAGATCGCGATCGCGCAGCAGGTTCGCCACCCGGAAGTTTGGCATGCCGGCTTGGCGCGTTCCGAAGAATTCACCCGGCCCGCGCTGTTCGAGATCGAGCTCAGCAATGTCAAACCCATTTTGCGTGCGCACCATGGCATCCAGACGCTGCTGTGCCTCGATAGAAACTTTGCCGCCAGTCATCAGCACGCAATACGACTTGGCCGAGCCGCGACCAATGCGTCCGCGCAGCTGATGCAGTTGAGACAGCCCGAAACGTTCGGCGTGTTCGATAACCATGATGTTGGCGTTGGCCACGTCTACCCCAACTTCGATCACCGTAGTCGCGACCAGAACGTTGATGTCGCCGCGCTGGAAATCCGCCATGGTCGCTTCTTTTTCATCGGCGCTCATGCGGCCGTGCAGCAGGCCCACGCGCAGGCTGCGAAACTCATGCGAGCGCAGCCGGTCGTGCATCTTGATGGCGGCTTTGAGTTCGCCGTCCTTGGCGCCTTCGTCGATGACCGGATAAACGATATACGCCTGGCGCCCGGTGGCCACTTGCTTACGCACGAACTCCCAAACTTCTTCTGCGCGCTCGTCGCTGACCAGCCGCGTAGTGATGGGCGTGCGACCAGGTGGGAGCTCGTCGAGAACGCTGGTGTCGAGGTCGCCGTAGATGGTCAGAGCCAGCGTGCGTGGAATGGGTGTCGCCGTCATCACCAGCACATCAGGCTCGCGTGCGGCTTCATCTTCGGCTTTTTTCATAAGCCGAAAGCGCTGCATCACCCCGAAGCGGTGCTGCTCGTCGACGATCACCAGTCCCAGCTTGCCGAACTCGACAGTCTCCTGAATCAGGGCGTGCGTGCCGATTACGAGTTGCGCATTGCCTTGCGCGATGTGGTGGCGGGTCAGCTTCTTGCGTCCGGCCTCCTGCGATCCGGTGAGCAGGACGATCCGATAACCGGCGGCTTCCAAAATGCGACGCGCTGAAAGGTAATGTTGGGTGGCCAAAATTTCGGTGGGCGCCATCAGCGCAACCTGGTAACCGTTTTCGATGGCGATGACCGCAGCCTCGAACGCCACGATCGTCTTGCCCGAGCCGACATCGCCTTGCAGCAGGCGGCGCATGGGCGCTGCCTCAGCCATGTCGGCGGCAATTTCTTTCAGTACGCGTTTCTGCGCGGCCGTGGGATGGAACGGTAGAATCTTTTTGACAGCGTCGCGCACTCGGTCGGTGATGTCGAAGGCAATGCCACTTTGTGCCCGCATCTTGCGACGCTTTAGTTCGAGCCCCAGCTCGAGGAAGAACAGCTCCTCGAAGATGAGGCGAATATGGGCAGGCGTGCGCGCCGCTTGAAGCTTCAACAGGCTCTCGCCAACCTCGGGCCAATGCGCCTGCCAAATGGCGCGGCGGCGATCGATCAAATCCAGGCGGCCGCGAACCGCCGCTGGGATGGCGTCGGGTATGTCCTGGTCGAGATTCTCCAGCATGCCGTGAATGACGCGGCGAAACCAGCGCGCGGTAAGGCGTCCATTGCCGGCCGACTCGTAGATAGGGACGATGCGGCCTACTTCCAGCGATTGCCATTTCTGGTCGTCTCCGGGATTTTCGGCTGCCGTTGGATCATGCAAAATCTCGAACTGCGGCTGCATGATTTGGAAGCGATGGCCGCCCCGATCGCCGGCTTCCACTTTGCCGTACAAAGCGACCAGCATGCCTGCGCGAAATTTGTCTTGAAGATAGGTTCCGTTGAACCAGATGCACTTCAGGGTGTCGCGGCCCTGGCCGGCCGTCATCTCGAAGATGGGCATTCGCCGGGTGCGGAACAGGCCAAAGGTGCGAACTTCGGCGATGACGCTCGCCATCTCGCCGACGCGCAGCTCGCCAATGCCTCGCGGATTCAGCCGGTCTTCATAGCGAAAGGGCAGGTAGTAGAGCAGGTCTTCGACCGTGCTGATACCTTTCTCCAGCAGAATCTGGGCGAAGCGCGGGCCGATACCCTTGACGTACTGAACGTTGGTGGTGAGATCGAGCACAGAGTGATGGTAAATGACGGGAGGGCGGCTTTTGGCTGTTCGCTGTTGGCTTTCCGTATTGGGGGCTCAGAAGGTGGGGATCACGGCTGTCGGAATTGCAGGGGCTTTTGTTAGCTGAAGGCTAAGTAAACTCTGATTCATCGTGCGCTTCTATCGGGGGCTGAAGCTCCTCCTCTTTTCATCGCGGCTTGGACGCGGCGCTGAAGCGCCGCTCTACCGTCTACGCACTTGGTAGACATTCTCGATAACTCTTAGCTTTTATCAACCGCAAGCACTTGATGATCGGAATGCCGGTGTTTCGTGTTGCTAAAGGCAAAGAGCTAATTGCCAACGGCGATTTCTCTGGCATCGAAGTTGGTGTTTTCGGTGTCCAAGTGAATACGTGACACGGAGACTTCTCAAGCAGACGCTTGCCATCGTTGGCGGTAATCTTTTGTATTTCTTTGTCTTGATGCCGCATCTGCCGGAGGCGGGACGGCACCGGCCGGATCGCCTGGATCTCGGGCTGGTTGTGGATTTCTGGGTTTGTGTCGCGGTGTATGGCGTGATTGAACTGGTGGACCGAAGGAGGAAGAGAGGGTGAAAGCGAGAGCTGAGCTCGTTGCCAAGGGAAACCGTAATGCAGAGGATGCAGAACAGCAGGTCCCTCCACTCCGCTTTGCTCCGGTCGGGATGACAATATAAAGAAAGAGGTCTAGCGCTGTGGTGGCTAAAGGCATGGTTTTGCGCGGGACACTGGAACGACAGGTCGCTCCGCTCGGGCTGAAACCCTCCGTCGGGATGACAACATTAAGAATTTGACAAGATCGAGGCCTCGTCATCCTGCGCGCTAGAACTCGGGGCTGGGGTTGAAACCCTTCATCATCTCCTGCAGGTCGTGCTTTTGCTGCTCCATCTGCTTTTGCATTTGCTGCATCTGTTCTTGAAGTTGCGGCGTCCAGCTTTTCATCGAGTCTTCAATCTGATGGCGCATAGTCTGCAGATCCAGTTGGCTTGGTGTCGAGGTCTGGATTTGGTGGCGCAGATCGTTCATCTGCTCTTGTGTAGGCAAGGCGGTGGCGGCCATCTGTCGTGACATGGCGTCAAATTCCTTCTGCCGGTCTTTCATCGACTGCTGCAGCTCTTGCCGCATCTGCTCCATTTCTTTCTCGGAGGGCTTCATCGACTTCGCCATGTCGCGGGACATTTTGTCGATCTCTTTTTGGTTCTGCTTCATCGATTTGTCGATCTCGCGCCGCATTTCCTCCATGTCTTTATCGCTGGGCTTCAGCTGCGCAATCTCGGCTTGGCTCCGTTCGATGTCGGGCTGCATCTGCTGCAATTGATCGTGAAGAGCTTGAGGGTTGAAATCCAACCAGTCTCCTGGCTGCAACCGCGAAGTCTCGTCGGGCCGCGGAAGCGTAAGCACTACGGTCTGCTCATGTTTGTCGCGCCAGATGGCAATGGAAATCTTGGCCGTGTGACCGTGCATGCCGCGTTGCCAATCCACCATGTCGTGCACAACTTCGTTATTGACCTTCAGGATGACATCGCCTGCTTTAATGCCGGCTGAAGCCGCCGGACTTCCCCCCTCGACCGAGCGGACCAGCACGCCATGACCGCGCGTAACTCCGAAGTAGTCGGCCAGCTGAGGACTGAGGCTTTCGACCACCAGGCCGTGACGCGACGACAGAACCGTAAATGACGGAATCTCAAGGTCAGGAGTAATCGCGTGCGGAGGCGGAGGAGAGCCCAGGTTCATCGCGGTAAAAGCGCGCGCGTTCGACATAACGTTCCAGCTGCCCAGGGTGACTTTGACGTCCCGGCGCTGACCGCTGTGAATGATGGTGAGGGTTACCGGTTTTTGCGGAACGCTGGCATGTATCAGACCTTGCAACTGCGTGGGGTTATCGACTTTGGAACCGTTGAAGGCAACGACGACGTCGTTTTCGACCAGTCCGGCATGGCAAGCGGGACCATCCTGATCGACGTAGGTAATTACGGCGCCCGCCTGGTCCTGCAGCTTCAAGGCAGAGGCTGTTTGCGGAGTTACGTCCGCGATTTGCACGCCAAGGTATGCTCCGGAGTGGGCTTCCGGCCACGGAACCGGCTCGCCCACGGCAGGCAGCGCCATTGCGACCGCCAACAGAGCCCCGAAGAAGATCGAATTTTGTTTACACATACCATCCAACCTTGTCGTTCTAATTACTCGACTTTGATCTCCGCTGTGGCCTTCCTCTTTTTTACCGATTCACTGGATCACCGAAGCCCGGTTTCGTCGTCTTCACGGCTACTGACATCGGCGAAAGCCGATCTGGCCCATAGTGGTGCGCACTCGTAAGGTCGCGCCTCCCCCGTTCAGCGGGCCCTCCGCCGACATGGATCGCGGACTGAATTCTCCGCCCTGTTTCGTGATATTCAGCCCGGGAAAATCTGAGAAAATGCCACGCCCGCTCGCCATCTCCGAAGTGGCATGCACGGTGACCGGCATGTTGTTGGCGAAGCAGACAGTCACGTCGCCGGCCGCAGTGTGCAGAAACGAATCGGTAATTCCGTGGCTGCCGACAAACTCAACCATGATGGGTCCGGCTCCCGTCTCCACCTGCGCGCCGCGGCTTAACTTGTACAGCTCAACGCTGCCGCCGCCGGTCGTGACTCGCACCGGACCGCTGGCGCTGGCAAGCCGCACACTCCCGCCTTCCGTTTCTGCAACCACGGCGCCCTCAACATCGCCCAGGTAGAGGTTGCCGCCACCGCTGGTCACATGCAGATCGCCAAAACACTTTTGCACCTGGATACTGCCGGCTCCAGTCTGAATGTTGGAGGCGCGCGACGATCCAATGTAAACGCGTCCGCCGCCAAGATTGACCTGGGTCTGGCCCCCTACATTAGCTACCCGAACGTCAGACGCTCCACTCGTGAACGTCAGATCGCTACCCAGGTTGCCGGCTTCGACATTGCCGCCACCGCTGGTGATCTTGACCGGCCCAGCCAGATCATCAAGTTTGATCAGTCCCGCACCGGTCGATGCCACGATCGTAGCCGCAATCGAGGTAAAGGCCAACGAACCGACACGCGTTTCAACTTTGACCAGGCTAAGATCGCGCGGAACCTGTACTACGAACTCGGCGCCAAAATGTTGCAGGTGCTTATTGGTGATTCGGCCATCAATTGTGGCCATATCGCCAGTCCGGCCAGCCGATACGTGCATCTGCTCAAATTGCCGGCGAGCTGCTTCCTGGCTCACCGCATACGAACGCTTGCGGATTACATACGAGATTCGCGGCGAGTTTCCTTGCACGTCCACCGAACCCATATCCGTATTCACGTGCAACTCGTGCGAAGTCGGCAATGTGCCCGTAACTTCCTCCACCCAGGAGTTGCCGTCGCGATAGATCTTGCCTTGCTGGGCCCACAGGGGGATGGCAATCGAGAGAAGCAGGGCTGAGACAAAGAGGCACAGAAACGATTTCTGTGGGCTCCTCCTCTGCTCGATGCTGCCATGATTGAGCTCCCTGGAATTGCTCTCTAGCATTGCTCTCCGACTCAGCCGTTAATCGATAGTGGGCATCGAGGCCAGCTCACGCTGCGACTCGGTGCGAATGTAATCGCTGGGATCTTCTTTTGCCAACTGCTGTAACGCCATCCGCACGCTGCTATCGGCGCGCACCGGCTCCAAGGCATGCAGAGCTCCGCTGCGTACTCCGAGATTGCTGTCATTCAGCAGCGCTTCCAGCACGGCATTGCGAACCCGGATGTCCTGCTTGACGAACGCGCCGAGGCCATCCAACGCCTTCAGGCGCACGCCCGGGTTGCTGTCATAACGCAAAGCGTAGGTGAGCGCTTCGCGCGCCTCCGGACTGTCAGGCTTGCTGGTCAGCAAATCAACGGAATCAAGCCGTACGCCGGAGTTGTTGTAATTGCTCTTGGCCGCGTATGCCAGCAGCTCTTGAATGTTGGGGTCGCTAACCCGTCCCTCAACCGACTCGGGAAGCATGCGGTCGTAGTGGATTTGAACCTTATCAGAGCCCTGCTGCCGATCGATAGAGGTGATGCCGGCGATGGAAGCTCCCTGAATCCCGCCGTTCTGAACCGCAGGATGAGGCGCCCTGCCGCCGAGCACGCTGTACATGGTGCCTACTCCACCGCCAAATCCTGCGATCAGGAGAACCGCTGCCAGTGCGGGAGAGAATCGTACCTGCCGCAACCATGCGGTAGGATCGAAGGCCAGCCGGTGATACCATTCCCGGCGCTGCTCGGCGGTTTCCAGTGACTCCTGCAAACGCATGCGAGCCGACGCCAGAAAACTGGGGGAGGGCTCTTCCACCGGCAGCGCGTTCATCAGCACCTGAAATTCCTGCTGGGCAACAAGTTCAGCAGCGCAGTCCTTGCAGCGATGGAGGTGCTGCTCCAACTCATGCCGCGCATCGTCAGCCAGTTCGTTGTACAGGTACAGCCCGATGTTCTCTTGTACCCAATCGCAATTCATAGTTCTCTCACTTCGAAGGCAGCCGTTAGCAGTTAGCATTTAGTTTCAAACCGCCAACCTAAACCAATCGCCTTCCGCGTCCCAACCAACCTTTTCAAACTCACCACAATCCGTTTACTGCCGATGTTGCGCGCCTTTAGTAAAGGCTAAGTGCCAAATGCTAACTGCTGCTTCATCCCCGCATGTCTTTCAGCGCTGCCCGCAACTTTTGGGTCCCGCGAAACAGCGTGTTCTTGGCCGTCTCTTCCGTCGTGTTCAAAATCTCGCCGATGGTGCGCAACTTTAGTCCCTGATAATGCTTCATCTCGAACACCATGCGCTCGCGCGGCGTCAGCTTGGTCAAAGCTTTGGCGATACGCGCACCCAATTCTCGCCGCATCAGGTCACGCTCGGGACTGGCGCCGGACCGCTGATCGGCAACCTGGTCCATCAAGTCGTAAGTACCACCCTCCGAATCGGTGGTGACACCCGAGTCCTCTTTACGCACTTGCCGCTTGCGTAGAAGGTCAAGGCAGAGATTGGTGACGATGCGATAAATCCAGGTATAGAACGAGCATTCGAAGCGGAAGTTATTGATGTTCCGGTAAGCCTTGAGGAAGGCGTCCTGGTATATGTCCTGCGCGTCCTGCTCGGAGCGTGTCAGGTGATAAGCCAGGCGGAGCACGGCACCATCGTACTGGCGCACGAGTTCCTCGAACGCGGCATGGTTACCGCGTTGTGCTTCCCGGATCAGCTCCGTGTCGTTCATGCGGCTCTGGGCCTGCCCCGCTACAATCCCTCTCTCAGAAGGAATAGAGGACGCTTTTTCCGTCTCCTGCCACGCCTCAGGAGGACGAAGCGCCGGGGTTCCCGTCGCGCGCCGCCGGGGCGCGGTCTGGGGTGCAAGTCCCGGGCCAACCGTGAGGGGAACTGCTACCGCTTCGGCCGGCATGCTGGTTTCTACCTAGTTAGCAATTAACAACCAATTCTTGTGGCTGCAATTACATAGACGCGCGCGGGTAGAATCCGTGAGCGGAATTATAGCCCTCTCATGCGACTTACGCGGCACCCGGGAGGGCGGTTCCTGACACAGGTGTTTACTGCTGTGGCCCGGCGGGTCGGAATTGACCGAGGCCTTGTTAGCTAAGTAAAATTAGCTAAGTAATTGCGCGCTTTGACGGGTCGAGCCCGTAGGAGCGGCGATTTTGTTTGGGAGTTGATGAATGAGTTATACGGTCCACGAAGCTAAGACTAACTTGTCAAAGCTGATCAAGGAAGCCGAGAGCGGCAAAGAGGTCGTGATCACCCGCGGCAAGCAGCCGGTCGCGAAGATTATTCCCATCAGGAGCGCCAGCGCCAAGAAACGCATCCCCGGCAGTTTGAAGGGTCTGATGTCATGGGAGCCCGATGCGTTCGATCCGTTGACGGATGAGGAGCTGCGCGACTGGGGCCTCCTGTGAAGGCCCTGATCGACACACACGCTCTCCTATGGTGGTGGAAGACTCCGGAGCAACTATCCTCCGTGGCCAGCAAAGCCATTGAAAGCGAGGCCAACACGATAGTGGTCTCGGCTGCGGTCGCGTGGGAGATTGCGATCAAGAACAAGACTGGCAGGATTAACTTTGAGGCACTCTTGTCAAAATGGGCCGACCTGTTGGCAGAAGGCCACTTAGCGGAACTTCCGATTGTCTCGGAACACGGAATCCGCGCTGGACAGTTACCTCTCCATCATCGTGATCCCTTCGACCGCCTACTGGCCGCCCAGGCACAGTCGCTAGACCTGCCTATCGTGAGCGCCGATCGCATCTTCGACATTTACGGCGTCCGGCGTATCTGGTAGCCGCACGACGGCGATGTCTGCTGCGTTGGCTATTTCGAGCTTGCGGATTATGATTTGGCGTATCTTCCTCGAATAAGGCCAAGCCTTGACTGTCGCATCACGAAGTTGCGCTCTCCTCGGGTTGCTGGTGCTGCTGTCACCCTTGGCATTCGCCGGCAAGCCGAACTGGGCGAGGAAGGCCGTAGGATTTCCGGGGGACTGCAAGTCCGGTTGCCGTCCGCAGCGGATTCTTGCCCCGGATAAGACGTCGGTTGTCGAGGTGCTGTACCAGGACGGAACCGCCTACCTCCGCGTTACCGGCCCGGACAAGAAGGCCCGAGAAATTCACGACATCTTCAGCAGTGCCCACAACGACCTGCTATGGGCTCCCGACTCGAAGGCGTTTTTCGTTGACGGTGGCGAGGGAATGACTTCGCCAGCCTTCGTCGAGGTCTACATGCTCGACGACCCGCAGCTTCGGTCGCTGGATGTGACCGGTCAGGCGGAACAGGACATGGTGAAGAGTTTTCCACCGTGCAAAGCGCTGTACCTGGATCAGGCCACGTGCCGGAAGATGGAAGCTGACCCCGAGTACAACCTCACAGCCGTCAACTGGGCCGACGACTCGAAGGCCGTCGTGGTGATGGCGCAGGTGCCCTGCACCTCAAACTTCGGCGGAATCAGCTGCCAGATGCTGGGATATGAACTGTCGGTGCCGGGCGGCAAGATTCTGAAGCGGATGCAGCCAGCGGAGTTTAGAACTGGCTGGCAGAAGAGCATGGTAGAGCGGTTGGTCATCCCCGAGCAGCCGCAGTATCAGTAAGAAGCCGTCAGCTGTCAGCCATGAGCTTTCAATCAGAAGAAATGCTTGCCGCTGTCAGCCACAAGTCTTGGGCAGGATAATACGGACGAAAATCGCTGTCATCCTGAGCGGAGCATTCGCGGGGGTTGCGAATGCGGAGTCGAAGGACCCCTACAGCCCGGAAGATTGCAAGCTCCAGCAAATCGGCCGCGCTCCCCGGTTCGGGGAGCGCTATCTTTACATTTACTCTTATGCTTCGGCGCTGGCTTCTTCGGTCGGAGCAGCAGGCGCAACTTCGGAGCCGGCTTCCTTGTGGATCGTCACCTTCACCGGCACGACTACGTCCTTGTGCAGCTTAATGGGAACGTTGAAGTCGCCGATGGCCTTCAGCGGCTCATCCAGCTGAATCTTGCGCCGATCGATGGTGACACCCTTGTGCTCCAGCTCGCGCGCGATGTCAGCCGAGGTAACCGAACCGAAAAGCTGGTCGCGCTCTCCGGTCTTGCGGGTGAAGCTGAGTTCCACGCCGGTGAGCTGTTTGCCGATTGCTTCGGCATCTCCCTTTTCGCGAGCCAGACGGCGCACGGAGGCTGCCTTCATCTGCTCGATGACGGCGCGGTTAGCCGAAGTGGCTTCGATAGCCAGCTTTTGGGGTAGCAGATAGTTGCGGCCATATCCTTCGGCAACTTTCACCACGTCACCGCGTGATCCCAGCTTGGCTACGTCTTCTTTAAGAATGACTTCCATTGTCGAAACTCCATCTGGACTCGGGCTCAAGCCCTCGTCGCTTGTGTCGTCCCTGAAGGGACTGGAAATTATTTTCCGCTCTACCCAGCACTGCCGCTTCGCTGCGTGCTGGGCTAAGTTATGACGTCCCACTTTGTGGGACTCGGACTACCGGCAGTCGATCGTGCTCCGCGTCATCAGCAGTTGCGCCCAAGAATGATCGTCTGCTGCGACGCGCGATATCGGCCCGAGGCTAAAGCCCTCCCGTTGAAGGCGGCTTTGACGCGGCGCCAAAAGCGCCGCTCTACCTGTATTTCAAGGTGCCCGATCCGCAGCGCAGCTGCTCGATCTCTCACGCATCCGGGTGCCCCATCCTCGTCGCCCGTAGTCGGCGACAGGCTGGGAGCAACAACCACAACCGTCACATCCCGTCGTTCGGCCTGCCGTCCCCACCGGGACTCGGGCTATCTCCTGCGCCTACCCAGCGCTAAAGCGCTGGGCCAAGCTCTTACGTCCCACGCTGTGGGACTCTATCTTTGTCAGTCCGCTTTGCTGCGCGTAATCAGCAGCTATGTCCAATCGGCGGGGAAAGCCCCTTTGGATGCCTTCCCCAAACACAACCGCAATCTGACAACTAACAACCGACAACCGTCTTACCGTCCGCCGAAGGGCAGCAAGGCGATGTTGCGGGCCTGCTTGATCGCGTCGGCCAGGCGGCGCTGATGCGGCGTACACACGCCGGTCAGACGCCGGGGAACGATCTTGCCGCTTTCAGCCACGAAGCCGGAAAGCAGGCGCACGTCCTTGTAGTTGATCCCATCGATCTTTTCGACGCAGAACTTGCAAACTTTCTTGCGGCGGAAGAATTTCCGTCCGCCTTCACGCGGACCACCGGGTCCGCCGCCGGGCCGTCCGCCCGGGCGAGGTCCGCGAGAACCACCACCACCTTCACGGGGTCCACCGCTGTCGGGACGCGACGTTGGAGCGTCGCTGCTTGTCCTGATTGGTTCGTCTGCCATGTTTCTCCTTATGGGCTTGCATGAGCCCTGATCTTCACTCGACGACCGAAACGCCGGTCATCGGAATCTGTTTCGAGCCAACGGCCCGGTTCGGTCCTTCGGGGATCTGCGGCCACAAGGCCAGCTCTTCCACCGTGGGGTTCTGGACTAAGCGCTGGCGTGCGTCTCGCTGCCTTCCGCGGGTGCAGCCTCGGGCGCCGCTTCAGGCACTGCTGCTGCAGCTTCGGGCGCCACGGGAGCTGCTGCTGCTGCTTCGGCTGCTGCTGCCCGGGTACCTTTGCCGCGAACTTTGGTGTCGCGAATGGCCTTGATCTTGGCCAGCCGCTTCTGCTCTTCGTCCACCCGCACGGTGATGAACTTGATCACCGGTTCAGCGACACGCAGGCGGCGCTCCACTTCCTTCACCATGCCGCCTTCGCCTTCCAGGACCATCAGCATGTAAATGCCGTCCTGGAATTTGCGGACGGTGTAGGCCAGTCGGCGCTTGCCCATGCGTTCCACGCTCTTCACCGTGCCGCCCGCCGTGCCCACCTGGGTCTCGAGATTCGAGATGAGTTTGTCCTGATCCTCTTCGGGCATGTCGGGACGGACGATGAACATCAATTCGTAAGTACGTTGCATTGTTATCTCCTGGCCATCAGCCGTCCGCTTTCAGCGTTCGGATAATGCCGTTCTCCAAACTTTTTGTCATCCTGAGCGAAGGCGATCCGTTTCTAATCACCGGAGTCGAAGGACCCCTCTTCACCCAGGGCTGCCGTCCCTACGGGACTCAGCTCACTTTTTCCGCCTACCCAGCACTCCGCTTCGCTGCGTGCTGGGCTAAGTTATTCCGTCCCACTGCGTGGGACTCGAGCTTGCTAAGTCGACGGTCGACCCGTGCCCCGGTCTGCCGTACCCCAGGGACTCAGGCGCATTTCCTATCTCTGCCCCGCGGGCTTACGCCCGCGGCTAACTCAAATCGCGCCCTCTGGGCTGGACCTTCTAGTCCCTAACCCCTGCCTCTGGCCCCTGCTCTTCTTCCGGCTTGCGATTGAAGCGATTCATCGCCGCCTGCAAGCCTTCGGAGAGAATCACCCGCACCGCCTCAGCCGCTTGATCGAGCACCTCGTCAACTACCGGATGCTGCGATTTCTTGAACTGCGACAGCACGTAGCGGGCACCATCGCCCACCGGATGATCCGGCGCAATTCCCAGCCGGATGCGCGTGAACTCCTGCGTACCCAGTGCGCCAATCACCGATTCCACGCCGTTGTGCCCTGCGGAACGGCCCCGCGGCCGTATGCGCATGGTGCCGAACGGCAAGTCCAGCTCGTCGTAGAGCAGCACCAGGTCCTGCGCAGGCTCGACTTCGTATTCGCGTACCAGCTCGCTTACTGAAGCACCACTCAGGTTCATGAAGGTTTCCGGCTTGGCCAGAATCACTTCCTGGCCCGCGATGCGTGTGCGCGCTGTTTGCGCACGGCAGTGACGATTGTTCACCGTCACCCCACATTGGCCGGCAATGCGGTCCACCGCCAGAAACCCCATGTTGTGCGGCGTGAACTGGTATTCGATGCCCGGGTTGCCGAGCCCGACGATCAGTTTCACCGCCGCTACTTCTTCTTCTCGGACTTCTCGGCCTTTTCGCCCGCGGCAGCTTCGCCTTCCGTCTCTTGCTTGCCCTTCTTGATGACTTCGGGCTCGGCAGGCGTCGCGCCGGCTTCGACTGCGCCTTCGACAGGGGCAGCTTCCACCACTTCCTTCACGGCAGTGACGTGGGCAACGGCCTGGCTTTCGTCCGTCAGGAACTTCAGCTTGCCTTCGTGCGCCAGGTCGGAGACGCGGATCGTCTGTCCGAATTCCAGCTTGCTGACATCGGCGTCGAGATGACCCGGGATGTCGCCCGGCAGACACTCGATTTCCACCTCGCGCAACATCTGCTCGAGGATGCCGCCTCCCACTTTGACGCCCGGCGCTTCGCCCTTCAACAGGATGGGTACGCGCACGCGCAGCACCTTATCCATGGCAATGCGCTTCAGGTCAACGTGGAGCAGCGCGCTCTTGATGGGCTCGTACTGCCAGTCCACGATCATCACCTTGGCGGCGTTGCCGTCAACGCTGAGATCGAAAATGGTATTGTGGCCCGATGCCGAGTTGAGAATGCGCCTCATCTGCTTGGGATCGACGGCGACGGTTTGCGAGTCCTGACCGGCTCCGTACACTACGGCGGGAATCATGCCTTCCCGGCGCAGGCGGCGAGCGTGATTCTTGCCCCCACCCTGCCGCGGTTTTGCTTCTACATTCTTGTCTTCAGTTGCTGTAGCCATAATCTCGTTCCTTTACAAAAACAGTCTGCTGACGGAAGTCTCTTCGTGTATCGACTGAATGGCGCGTCCGATAAGGCCGGCGATCGATCGCACAATGATCTTCGGCTCGTTGCGCCCCGCCTCAGTCAGCGGGATGGTGTCGGTCACAACTACTTCGGCCAACCCCGATTTTGAAATCCTCTCGATCGCCGGGCCCGACAGCACAGCGTGCGTCGCACAGGCATGCACCTCGCGCGCCCCGGCGTCCAGCAGCGCCTGGCAGGTTTTCACCAGCGTGCCGGCCGTATCGATAATGTCGTCGAGGATGAGGCAGGTGCGGCCCTTTACGTCACCGATCACGTGCATCACCTCGGTCACATCCATCTCCACGCGGCGCTTGTCGACGATCGCCAGCGCCGAATCCATCTTCTTGGCGAAGAAGCGCGCACGCTCCACGCCACCCGCATCCGGAGAAACCACCGTCAAATCCGGCAGCTGCTTCTTGCGGAAGTAATCCACCAGCACCGGCGAGGCGAACAGATGGTCGACCGGGATGTTGAAAAACCCCTGAATCTGCGGCGCATGCAGGTCGACAACTAACGCGCGATCAGCCCCTGCGGTGGTTAGCAGGTCCGCCACCAGCTTCGACGAAATCGGCACGCGCGGCTTGTCCTTGCGGTCCTGCCGGGCGTAACCAAAGTACGGAATCACCACCGTGATGCGGCGCGCTGAGGCGCGTTTCAGCGCATCAATCAGCAACAGCAACTGCATCAGGTGCACATCGACCGGGTCGCACGTAGGCTGCACCATGAAAACATCAGCCCCGCGTACGTTCTCCTCGATCTGCACGTAGGTCTCGCCGTCGGAAAACTTGGTGATACACGCCTGTCCGATCGGTAATCCGAGAAACTCGCATACATCTTTTGCCAGGGCGTCGTTCGCTGTGCCGGAAAAGATCTTCCACTTATCGTCCTGACGCCCCCGCACGGGCTTGCGTTCGGATTTCTGCTCGACCGCCGGCGGCGTCGCTTTGCCCGCCTGCTGCACTGTTGCTGCGGCCCCGTCACCCGGCGCCAGGGCCGGAGAAACTTCACTGGTTTTCGCTGCTGCGTCCATCGGTGTCAAATACCCTCGCCTAACCTGGTTGAGTTACACGCTGGGTCTTGAAAAAACAGCTATCAGCTATCCGCTATCAGCCGTCAGCTCTCAGCAAAATCTTTTACTACCTTGTCATCCTGAGCGGAGCATTCGCGTTCTTTGCGAATGTGGAGTCGAAGGACTCCTACCCGCCCAAGGCTGTCGTCCCTCAAGGGACTCGGCTCCCTCGCTCAGCCTACCCCGCGCTGAAGCGCTGGGCTACCCGATCTCAAAACATCCCGCCTGAACCGGGGCTGCAAACTGACTGGCAACCGACAACTAATTTGGCTGGGCGGCTAGGATTCGAACCTAGACAAAGTGCTCCAAAGGCACTTGACCTACCATTAGTCGACCGCCCAGTGTTGCGGCCACTTACCTGATCGAACTTCGTGTCGTGGTCACCGCGCGTGCGCCGCCTTTGCGCAGGTGCGGCCAGAAAGGCACTTGACCTACCATTTTAGTCGACCGCCCCAGTGTTCGAGCCGTCAGCTCGGTCCCTACCCTTCGCCAGGACGGCCATTGCAAACTGACTGTCATCCTGAGCGCAGCAGCGCCGTTCTTGCGCTGCGGAATCGAAGGACCCCTACCATCGTCATGGGCCCTGTCGTCCCTGAAGGGACTCAAACTTCTTCTCACCCTATCCCAGCACTCCGCTACGCTCCGTGCTGGGCTAAGCTCTGCCGTCCCGCTTTGCGGGACTTGATCCTTCGTGTCACAACATCAAGCCGACCCGAACTGCTCTCCGTAGTCAAAGCGTCCAGCCGACGCCAAGTGACTGTCATCCTGAGCGCAGCAGCGCCGTTTTGCGCTGCGGAGTCGAAGGACCCCTGCCTCTCGCGATGAGCCCTGTCGTCCCTGAAGGGACTCGGACTTCTTCTTACCCTATCCCAGCACTCCGCTACGCTCCGTGCTGGGCTAAGCTCTGCCGTCCCGCTTCGCGGGACTTGATCCTTCGTGTCACAACATCAACCCGACCCGAACTGCTCTCCGTGGTCAAAGCGTCCAGCCGACATCAAGTACTGTCATCCTGAGCGCAGCAGCGCCGTTTTGCGCTGCGGAGTCGAAGGATCCCTGCTTTCGCGATGGGCCCTGTCGTCCCTGAAGGGACTCGGACTTCTTCTCACCTATCCCAGCACTCCGCTACGCTCCGTGCTGGGCTAAGCTCTGCCGTCCCGCTTCGCGGGACTTGATCCTTCGTGTCACAACATCAACCCGACCCGAACTGCTCTCCGTGGTCAAAGCGTCCAGGTGACACGAACTGCTCGCTGCATCCAAAGCGTCCGGCCGAAACAACCTGCTCTCCGTTGGTCAAAGCGTCCGGCCGACACCAAGTGCTGTCATCCTGAGCGCAGCAGCGCCGTTTTTGCGTTGCGGAGTCGAAGGACCCCTGCTTTCGCGATGGGCCCTGTCGTCCCTGAAGGGGCTCGGACTTCTTGTCTCAGCCTACCCAGCACTGCGCTACGCTCCGTGCTGGGCCTAAGCTCTGCTGTCCCGCTTCGCGGGACTTGACGTCCTTCGTGTCACAACATCAGGCCGACCCGAAGCCGCAGCTAACTTATGGCAGCATTTCCGGTGCTGGACATGCCAAACTCCAACTTATCCTCGCAAAGTCTTCCAATACTCTTCCCGGGTCAACGTCGTCGTCGCTACTGCCGCATAACCAGCGACACGCATGTTTTCGGCCGCAGCTTGCGCTGCTTCAGCCTCCACAAAAAGCCCATACAACGTGGAGCCGGAACCAGACAACGATGCGTAACGCGCACCTTCGCGCTCCAAGACACGTTTTACTTCACTCAACTCGGGATACTCAGGAAAGACGACGTGTTCGAAGTCGTTGTCAATCCCGGCTCGGACGAGGTCGAGAAGCAGCGTCTCGGCCCGGTTCCCGTCTAACACGGGAACACCGGATGCAGGCCCTACTCTTGACCCATCCAAAGCAAAACTTGGTGGGCGACCTGCCTGCGGAAAACCATTGCTCAGCCAGGCAAACACACTCTGACTGAACTTGTTAATTGTACCTGCGCGTTTGGCACCGGTCAATCCAGTTCCGGACGACGCTAGCGCGTCCCACTGCGCGAACGCCTTCGGAGTCGAAACGCCAATCGCAGGAGTGATTATCACGAGGTCGAGAGGCGGCAGGTCCGGCAGCGGGTAGACCTCCTCGCCGCGCCCCACTCCCAGCACCGTTCCGCCGATCAGGAACAGTGGCAGATCGCTACCGACTTCCGCGGCGATGCGCAGCTTGACCGCCGGCGTAAGCTGGATGTCCAGCGCTCGCTCCAACCCAAACATGGTCGCGACAGCATTTGACGAGGCCGCACCCATGCCACCCTGCACCGGTAAGTGCTTCTCGATCTCAATCAAGACCCTACCGGAAGCTTTAATCGCCCGAAGCATCTTCTCGGCGATCTTATAGCAGGTGTTCGATTCGTCCAGGGGCACCCGCGGATCGTCGCAGCGAATCTCGATCCCCGAGCCAGCCTGCACTTCCACCCGGACGATGTCGTGCAACGCCAAGGTCTGATAGACGGTGCGCAACTCATGAAAGCCGTCTGGCCGGACCGCGCCAATCTTCAATCCGAGATTGATCTTCGCGAAGGAAGGAATAGAAACCATGCGGTGTTGATCGTCGTGGATAAGTGCAACGTTAGTGTAACAAGACGTGCCGCCATTGATCGCGCGTGCCCCGAATGCATGGAGCGAAGCATCGCCACTACTACTCCGGAATATCGCGTCGGCAGCCGATTACAACTGCCCATTACAATCCGACATCTCTCCTGTATGCCCCATTTTTCACGAGTAAAGACTTCCCACATTGTGGGACTTCTTACACTCCTGCCAATTCTCACGGATCGCGCGTGCATCTGGCGTCGCGGAATGAGTGATTGGTTCTCGGAATGCTCCGCGGAGCTTGGCCTGAGGTATTCGTCTGATCGGGAGCGCCCAGCAGGAATTCTCCCACGATGGTGCGATACGGCCTTCCCCCCAGCGTAACCAAACGACTAACGGACACCATCGCGTGTCGCCCAAGTGAAAGGATGTTGTGGTGAAGAAAAGCTGTTTCATCGCTTCGACTCTATTGTCGGTGGGACTGGTCGCTTGCTCCAAGGCGCCAGTGCAACCGCAGCCCGAATCCCAGGTGACGGTAAGGAATGATGCGGAAGCTCATGATGTTCAGGTGTTCTGGACGGCGACAGGCTGTAGCGGAATGGACACCAAGCATGGAGCTGGCGATGTGTGCCACCAGGAATCCATCGGAGGAAAACAGAGTTCCACCTACACGTTTAAAAAAGGCACCACTGGCCGGACGGTGTCGATTTATCGTCCCGGCGATTACTGTGCGCTGGTGGAAGGCAGCGATTTAACCGACTTTCAAGTTCGGGGTAGCGAGACCTTGCGCACCGACGGTTGCATGCTACAGAAAGACGTCACCCAAAGTTCCATGCTCACTCCATCCAGTCGCTAGACTTTCTGTCTTACTTATTTCTCACAGCAACGAAGCGGGGCTCCCACGCGGGAGCCCCATGTTCGAACAGGTGAGTAGCGATCACCAGATGGTGAGTTTCGCGCTGTCGATCCACTCGTGATAACCCTGACCGGTCGCGTTTACATCAAGCTGCCATTGCACGCCGACATTGTCGCTCCAGTGAAGGTTCTTGGCGTTCCGGGTGAGGTTGACTGGATGGCTGTTGCCGTCGACCACCAGGGTCACGTACGTGTATTGGTGGGTGCTGGTGTTGGTGGTCTCGTACCACTGAATGTGGTGCCAGGTGTTAGGAGCGAACTTGGGGCAGGCAATCGAGGTGTGGATCCAGTGTCCGGAGGCTTCATCCCACGTGTCCCAAATGCCGTCACCGTAGTTGCATTGGCTGCCGATCATGTAGTTGTAGCCGCCGACGAACTGGAAGGCGTCGAATTCCAAGGCTTGACCCGCGGTTTGGGAAGCGCTGTCCACATAGAAGTAGAAGTCCCAGAGGAAGTTGTGCGCGCTATCGTTAGGCTCCAACTTTCTGCCACCACAACGCATTAGCCCACACGCCTGAGTTGAAGAATTCGGTGCTGGTGCCGTCGCGGGAAGGATTTCTCTGGTTCTGGGCCATCCAGTAGCTGCCGCTGCCGCTTGCCGCCGGCGCATCCGGGATCATGGCACGAAGTCCAATTGCCGCGATTATCAATGTTGTTGAACACCGATGGCCCAGGAGGGGGCGTGGGCAGGCCATTCCCGCCACCACCGTTTCCTCCACCGCCCGAACCACCGGTGGTGACGGTGAGGTTTTCGTAAACGCTGCCGTAAGCGCCGGTGCTGTCCCAGGCGCGAGTGACTACCTGATGGCTGCCGGCTGCGGCCGTAATGGTGGCGTTGATGGAATTGGTCCGGCCCGCGGAGAACACTTCACGACTGTCGAGGTACACCGCCCATCCCGTGATGGGATAGGAACTGCTGGCATTAGCAGTCAAAGCAAATGGCGAGCCAACCTGCGAATTGTTGGCCGGCGAAGTGACTGTGACGTTCACCGCGAGCGCTGCTAATGACAGCGCAAGACAGACGGTTACCAGCAAGAGCACATGTTTCATGAGGACAATACTCCTAAATTCTATGAATTCGGCCAGATGAACAGTGCTTGGTGGCGCCGTGGGTCTTGCAGCTGCCGATGGATGCAGTATCGCGTCTTGGGAGCCTCAGACAAATCGGGTGTTCTTCTTAAATTGCAGGGAGTTCTTGCAGGGCATACTCTGAGGCATCCCCTAAGTATGTAACTTAGAAACAGCTTCTGAACACAATCGCGTTGGTTTGACCAGAACAGAGACTTAGCTGGCCGCATCTCGGACGGCTTTGCGATAAGATTTCAGCGGAATGGTTACTTTCGTTGTGCTGCGCATCGTGGCGGTGGTTCTGCTCGTCGCGGCAAACGCTTTCTTCGTCGCCGCTGAGTTCGCTCTGGTCAGCGTGCGCGAAACGCGCCTGCAACAGATGATCGCGGCGCACCGTATCGGTGCGCGTACCGTCCAAAAGCTCCATCAGAAGCTCGAGCACGTTCTGAACGCCGTGCAGTTCGGCGTTACCGTAGCCAGCCTGGCCTTGGGCTGGATCGGCGAAGCCTCCATCGCCCACATGCTGGAGCCGCTCTTCCTGCCTCTGCCGCATTCGCGTTTTTACGCCCATGCCGTCGCGGTGGTTCTGGCCTTCATGCTGATGACCTACCTGGTCGTCATCCTGGGCGAAGTCGTGCCCAAATCGATCGCCCTGCAACGCACCGAGCGGGTCGCACTGGCCGTAGCCGGCCCCATGGATTTCTTCATGACCGTGGCCGCGCCGTTCCTGGCCTTCATGACCGCCTCCACCCGCACCGTGCTGAAGGCGTTCGGCATGCGCCAGATGCGCGAAGGCGGCGTGCATTCGCCGGAGGAACTGAAGCTCATCGTCTCCGCCAGCCGGCGCGTCGGCGTATTGGGGCCGCCGCAGGAGGAACTCATCCTGCGTGCCCTCGACCTCGAGAACATCGCCGTGCGCGAGATCATGGTTCCGCGCCCCGACATTTTTTCCTTCCGGGCAATATGTCTCTGGAAGAAGCTTTGCATCGCGTGGTGGACGAGCAACATTCCCGCGTTCCCGTATACGATGTGCAACGCGGTCCCGAGCACATAATCGGCGTGCTTTATGCCAAGGATCTTATGCGCTGGCTGCGCTATCGGGTGAACCGCACCGCGTCCGGCCGCCCGGTTACGCGTCCCAGCGGACTTGAGGTACGGCACATCATGCGCGAAGTGCTGGTGGTGCCCGAGACCAAGCCTCTGCCCGATCTGCTGATCGAGTTCAAGGTGCGCAAACGCCATCTGGCGGTTGTGGTCGATGAGTTCGGCTCAACCGCCGGACTGGTGACGGTGGAGGACGTTCTGGAGCAGCTGGTGGGCGAGATCGAAGACGAGTTCGACGTCAGTCAGCAATCCTTTGCACCGGGCGCAACTTCGATGACCCTCGACGGTTCTGTTAACATTCGCGATCTGGAAACTCAATATCACATCGCGTTGCCGCGCGACGAAGGCTTCGAAACGCTGGCGGGGTTTATGCTCACCGAGTTGCAGAAGATTCCCGCTGTTGGCGACAGCTTTGAATATGATGGCCGCCGCTACACCGTGGCCACCATGGATGGACTGCGCGTCGATTCCGTAACCATCGACATCGCTCCCGCCCAGACGCCATCGCAGTCGCAGTCATCCCCGCCCGCGCCCGTGACTCACTGATGCTGCGCTATCTTTTCTCGCGCCTGCTGTACATGCTGCCTGTCGTGTGGCTCGTGGTTTCGGTCGTGTTCCTGCTGATTCATCTTGTCCCGGGCGATCCCGTGCAACAGATGCTGGGCGAAGGAGCCGCGGCCACCGATGTTGCCGCCGCGCGTCACGCCTATGGGCTCGATGTTCCGCTGGGCAAGCAGTATGTAAATTACTGGCGCGGCATTGTCCACGGGGACATGGGCCGCTCGCTGCGCTTGAATCAGAATGTCAGTCACGTGATCGCGCAGGCTTATCCAGCCACCATGGAACTTACCCTGTCGGCGCTCATCGTGGCGCTGTGCCTGTCGATTCCCGCCGGAGTGCGCTCGGCGTTGCGGCGGAACCGCTGGGACGATCGCCTGCTCAGCTTTGTGTCGCTGCTGGGATTGTCGTTTCCAAACTTCGCGCTGGGGCCGATCCTTATCTTGTTTTTCGCGATTGAACTCGGCTGGCTGCCGGTCTCAGGTTCCGGCTCCATCGCGCATCTCATACTGCCGGCCATCACCATGGGTGGAGCGCTGGCCGCCATCCTCACCCGCATGGTGCGTACCTCGATGCTCGAGGAGCTCGGCCAGGACTACATTCGCACCGCCCGAGCCAAAGGGCTGCCCGAGCGCACCGTGGTTTACCGGCACGCCCTGCGCAATGCCATGATTCCAATTCTCACTGTTGTTGGCCTGCAATTCGGAGCGCTGCTGGCCGGAGCCATCGTCACGGAGACCATTTTTTCCTGGCCGGGCATCGGACGGCTCACCGTCACGGCCATCTCTAATCGCGATTATTACCTGGTGCAGGGCTGTATTCTGATGATTGGGTTGACCTACGTTTTGGTGAACTTTCTTACCGATTTGCTGTACTCGGCCTTCAATCCTCGCATCCGCCAGTGACGGTTGTACTTGATTTTTTAGGCGCAGGAGTTTCCAATCGGGTGACAACGGCATCTCTTCATACACACAGGAGGGCGAAATGGGTCTCATGGATGCGCTTCGCCACGCGGAACAACAAGGGAAACGGGCAGGTCACCTGGGCGCTGAGCGGGTCAGAGCTGGAATCCAGCAGGTCGAAAACAGCCTGCACCGGCGAGTAAAGACAAGCGGGCAAAACAATCAAGCCAAGCAGCCTGTGTCCGCTCATACCGATCCCCAGCAGGAGAGCGGCCAGCTTCCTGACCAGAAAGTCCGCACCGGAATCGTCTCGGTAAACGGGCAGGATGTGGAACAGATCCGCTGCACCGGGCGCTGAGCCGCACCGGCGAGTAAGCGCCTCGGACTTAAGAATCCATGCTTTGAAAGGGCGCAGCTTCAGCTGCGCCGTCTGCGATCCATCTACATTGTCATCACGAGGAGGACTTCAGTCCGACGAGGGATCTGTTTTTCTCACGGCAGGGGCTGACCCTCGACAATCGCCGCCGGATTCCCGGTCACCAGCGTCTCTGCTACTTCGCCCCCCACCAGCTCTGCCACCAGGTCCCGCGCCTTCGACATTATCGGCGGGCGCCGATCCAGGTTGTGGGCGTCGCTGGCAATCACGTGCACTGCCTTGTGACCCAGCAGCCAGTCCACCATCTTCTTCGACTTGGCGCCCCAAGCGCCGGTCACTGAATTGGCGGTTATCTGCACCAGGCAGCCGTGTTCCACCAGATCCAGCACCATCTCCGGCGTCTTCAGCAGCGGCTGATTGCGTTCAGGGTGCGTGATGATGGGAACCATTCCGTTGCTGCGGAGAGAAAACACATCCTCTTTCACGCTGGGAGGAATGCCGTAATCGCTGAACTCGATCAGCAGGTACTGTGTGTCGCCGATGGTATAGCGCCGCGGATTGGCCAGCGCGTCCTGAATGTTGTCGTAGGAAAAGTGGAAGTCGCAGCCCAGGCTGAAGGTCAGTTTGCCATCGCCCGCATCATGCAGATGGCCGAGCATCTCGGTGAAGCGCTCGCGGCTGTAGGCCCAGGTGTCGTTGCTGTGCGGCGTGGCCACGATGTGGGTGATGCCATCGTTCGCGGCCATGCGGCACATCTCCGCTGTCATCTCCCATGACTTGGAACCGTCGTCGATGCCGGGAAGGATGTGGCAGTGAATGTCGACCATGCGCTAGCGGTACCGCTCCTTCATGAAGTCGGTCATCTTGTCGTAGGCCTCGGTCAGCACAGGCTCAGGCGGCAAGAACACGATGCGTATATGACGCGTGCCTGGCTTCTCGCCGAATCCAGATCCGTGCACCACCAGCACATGTTTCTGCTTGAGCAGGTCGGTCACGAATGTCAGGTCGTCCTCAGGAATCTCCAGCGTGGGGTGCGCATAAAACGCACCTTTGGGAGCCACCAGCTTCACATGCGGAGTGCGCTTAGCCCACTCCGCAGTGAGCTCGGCGCGCCGTTTCAGTTTGCGCAAAACCTCGACCAGATGATCCTGCGGCCCTTCCAGCGCAGGCTTGATGGCGTGCTGGAACGGATGCGGCGCCGACAAGCGCGCGCGCAACAGCCGGTGCACTGATTCCATGTACGGTCGCAGCACCTCGCGCGGGCCGGTGCCGATTGCCCAGCCGATACGCCAGCCCGGAACCAAGTACGCCTTAGATAGCCCGTTGAACGTGACGATGGGGACATCCGTCGCCAGGGTTGCGACGGAAACATGTTTCTCCGTGGGATGGAAAATCAGCTTGTCGTAAATCTCGTCGGCGAAGACGATGAGCCCATGCCGCCGCGCCAACTCTAGAATCTTCTCCAGCGTGTGCCTGGAATAAACCGCGCCGGTGGGATTGTTCGGCGTGATCAGCAGGATGGCACGGGTGCGCGAGTTGATCTTGCGCTCCATGTCCTCCACGTCCGGCTCCCAGCCATGCGCCTCGTCCAGATCGTATGGGTTGGCCGGGCAATCCAGCTTGGCCATGATGGCGCCGTAGAGCGGATATTCCGGACTCGGCGTCAGCACGTTGTCGCCGGGATTCAGTAACGCCGTCAGGCAGCTATCGATAACCTCGCCCGAGCCGTAGCCGACAAATATGCTCTGAATGTCACGAAAGCCGTTGCGCTCCGCCTCATGGCGGATGGCCTCGACCGCCGGCTTGATGCCGAGCGATTCGGCGTAACCGTTGTGGCCATCGACCATCGCCTTCAGCACCGCTTCAATCATGTGAGGCGGCGTGTGGAAGTCGAACTTACAGGGATCGCCAATGTTGAGGTAGAGGATCTCGTGCCCCTCGCGCGCAACCTCGTCGGCAACAACCGCGAGATCGCGAATGGCGTAGCGCACGTTTGCCATGCGGCTGGCCGCCATCACTTCCGATACGGCTTTTGTAACCATAAAGGCGTTCCTTTGAGGCCGAGGGCTCATGAATCGCCCTGCATTCAGCCAAGACTCAGAAGCCGTGGGCCGTCAGCTCTCAGCCGTCAGCTAAAACAATAGTCTATGACGAGAAACAAATTCCGTCCCGCGAAGCGGGACCAGTCAGTTTAGCCCAGGACGAAGTCCCTGTGTACGTGATCAAGTTGACCAGATACGGCAGGGACCGCACACCGCGTTGTGATTGCGACGCGTGACACTCGTACAGCCGGCGCTCCCGTCCCGCGAGGCGGGACGACTCAACTCAGCCCAGGACAAAGTCCTGGGTACGCTATCGTAAGAAATCCCGGTCCCGGCAGGGACCGCTACCCGAACACGAACCGCGCATCGTATTCCACACCTGACTTTTTCAGCAAGGTCATGAACTCCTGTTCGAAACTCCACTTCTTGTGGTGCTCGGCCTGTCCATCGATGTAGTCGATGACGGTTTGCCGCTGGGATTGTCCGACGCTGAATGCCGCCGTAGCCTTCCTGCCAGGCAAAACGATGTCCCCGCTCGTGCAGCCAATGGGAGGTGTTGCCTTTCAATTCCTTCATAACCTTCGCCAATGGAAGGACAGGCGGCATAGCCATAAGCAGATGAACATGGTTATTCGTTCCGCCCGCGGCTAGGAGGGTGATTTTGTTGTCCCGCGCGAGCACCGCAATGTAGCGCCAAAGCGCATCGCAATCAGGAATCACGTTCGCCCGATTTTTTGTGCTGAAGACGCAATGCACCAGGACAGAAGCGTGCGTGTGAGACATATTCTTACGGTAGCGCGCGTTCACGGAGCATTTCGGTGACGTCGAACACGCGCAGGTGTGCGGTCCCTGCCGGGACCGGGAGCCTAATGAAAGCAGCCTACCCAGGACTCCGTCCTGGGCTGAACTGAGTCGTCCCGCAAGCGCGGGACGGGAGCCCCGCGAGTCACATCATCGTGACGACGCGTTGGCAGGTAGGTTCGCACGCGAAGCAAATTGCCCGACAAAGTTGAAAGATATACGTCGGACGCGGGTGTCCACCTTCTCGCCGGTTGTTGGCGAGAGTGTGGGGATAACGCCACCACAGGCGAGAGGGTGGGTTCCATTTACTCCGGACGATCGATCTGCGCACGCTGCAATGTGTCGGAGTAATCCACGTAAACCGACTTCCACTCAGTGTAGAAATCAATTGCGCCAATGCCGCCCTCGCGATGACCGTTGCCGGTTGCCTTCGTGCCGCCGAACGGCAGATGCACCTCAGCGCCAATCGTCGGAGCGTTGATGTAGGTGATGCCGGCATACAGATCGCGCATCGCGGTGAAGGCCTTGTTGACGTCCTTGGTATAGATCGAAGACGAGAGCCCGTACTCGATGTCGTTGGCGATGTCGATGGCGTTCTCCAGCCCATCGCACGGAATGATCGAGACGACCGGCCCAAAGATTTCTTCCTGCGCGATCCGCATCTTGCGGTCGACGTCGGCAAACACCGTGGGCGCCACGAACCAGCCGTGCGCGTACTGTTCGCCTTCCAGTCGATGGCCGCCGCACAGCATCTTGGCGCCTTCGTCCTTACCGATCTTGATGTACTTCAGATCGGTCTCCATCTGCGAAGAGTTGACGGCCGGGCCCATGTCGACGCTCTCGTCCAGACCGTTGCCGATCTTCAACTTCTTGGCGCGGGCCACCAGGCCGTCCACAAACTGCTTGTACACGCCCTTCTGCACGATGATGCGGCTGGTCGCGGTGCAGCGCTGTCCGGTCGTTCCGAACGCGCCCCACAGCGCGCCTTCTAGCGCCAGGTCGAGGTTCGCGTCGTCGAGCACGATCATCGGATTCTTGCCGCCCAATTCCAGCGAGCAGTGCTTAAACGACTTGGCGGCTTCCTGTCCGACAATGCGGCCGACCGCAGTCGATCCCGTGAGCGAAACAGCGCGAACGTCAGCGTGCTCGACCATCGGCGTGCCGACCTCGGTGCCGTAGCCGGTGACGATGTTGACCACGCCGGCAGGAATGCCGCCGTCGGTGAGCGCTTGCACAAAGTTCAGGGTCGAAAGCGGCGTGTCCTGCGCCGGCTTGATGACGGCGGTGTTGCCGGCCACCAGGGCGGGGAACAACTTCCAGGAAGGGATGGCCATGGGGAAGTTCCAGGGCGTGATCATGGCGCAGACGCCGAGCGGCTGCCGGATCGCCATGGCAAACTTGTTGGGCAGCTCTGACGGCACGGTCGGCCCAAACAGGCGGCGGCCTTCGCCCGCAGTGTAGTAGCCGCAATCAATGGCTTCCTGCACGTCGCCGCGGGTTTCCTTGATGACCTTGCCCATCTCGCGGGTCATCAGCTGCGCGTATTCTTCCTTGCGCGACAGCAGGATCTCGGCAGCCTTGTAGAGCATCTCGGCGCGGCGCGGAGCGGGCACCAGACGCCACTTCTTGAAGGCCTGCTTGGCGGCCTCGATGGCCAGGTTCACGTCTTCTTTGTCGGATTTCTGGAAGATGCCGACCACTTCGCGGGTGTCGGCCGGATTCAGGTTTTCGAAGGTGTGGCCGGTGTGGCTTGCCACCCACTCACCGCCTATAAAGTTCTTGTAGGTCTTGGGCTGAGCGCCGGTGCGAACGCTCGCAGTCTTTTGTTCCATGGTCGCCATAAGGATTGCCTCCTGCTAGAAACTTCAAACCTTTAATGCTATCGGGTGGCGCGCCGGTTGTCACTTTTAGCTCTCCGCTTTCGGCTATCAGCTGTGAGCTACAGCCATCAGTTATCAGCTGTCAGCCGTCAGCTACAAACTAACCGTCGCCATTCGCCATTCGCTTTCCTCTTTTCGCTAATCGCTTTTCGCTAAGAGTGACTATAGACGCTGCTTGTTACCAAAATGTGTCGAACGAGGCGAGGGCGGCGATCATCTGATCTATAGTGATCGTCGTGGCTGTTTGTTCTGTTCGTTAGCGATATGGAAGCGATTACGAAACCCGAAAGGAATTCTTATGCGCAAGCTTATCGGATGTCTGGTTCTCATCGCCGCAGTAGCCTTCGTTGCCCCGCGTCTGATCCGCGCGTCTACCGCCATGCCGGCGGTCGGCAGCGCTGCGCCCGACTTCACGCTGGATTCACAAGAGGGAAAGCCCATCTCGTTGTCGCAGTACCGCGGCAAGTGGGTGGTTCTGTATTTCTATCCCAAGGACATGACCTCGGGTTGCACTATCGAGGCGCATAACTTCCAGCGCGATCAGGCGCAGTACGACGCGAGGAATGCCGTCGTGCTTGGGGTGAGCGTGCAGGATGTTAAGTCGCATCAGGAGTTCTGTGCCAAGGACGGATTGACCTTCAAGCTGCTGGCCGATCCGGATAAGAAGGTGACGGAAGAGTACGGCTCGCTGAGGGACTACGGCATCGCGAAGATGGCTGCACGTAACACGTTTCTGATCAATCCCCAGGGAAAGATCGTGAAGGTGTACACGGGCGTCGATCCGAACAAGCACAGCGAAGAAGTGCTGGCGGAGCTGACGACGCTGGAGAAGTAGACGTCCCCGTCTCTTGCGGACGCTGTGACAGTCGAATGACGCCAGACTAGCGCGCAACAAGTCTCCTGCGATGTCGTATAACTGTTATACCACATGCGATTCCACTTTGACCTGCGCAAGAGTCAAAGCCTGAAAAAGAATTCCAGGCGCGGAATCAGCTTCGAGGAAGCGGCGGAGATTTTTCTCATCCTTACTACCTTGATCGCCGCGTGGACGATGTTTCGCAATACCGCGCCATTGGATGGGTAGGGCAGAGACTGTACAGCCTCATTTTCGAAATCAGGGAAGATCAGCAGGGCGAAGTACTATCACTTCGTAACTCTCTGGAAAGCCACATCAGAGGAACGTCGACTTTATGAACAGCACCAGTAAGAAAAAGAAATCCGTCGGTCCTGAGGCAATCGCGCGTCTTGCTGATCGGGGTGGAAACGTGTCCCGCTTCTTCACCAACCAGGGGCGAATGTTGGCGCCGATTCAGAGGGTAAACGTAGATTTTGCTGCTCCTATGCTGAGTGAACTCAACGATGCCGCCAAGGAACTAAATATTAGCCGACAGGCGTTGATCAAGAGCTTGCTTCGACAAGCGCTCGATCAGCGATATCTGGCGCGCAATGCGGGTTCGAGGGAACGTCGCGCATAGGCCGTCTCACTGCCCCGCGTAATATCCTTCGCGCGTCTGCACGATCAGGTCTTTGTTGGTCGTGGTGAGCGTGATCTTGTGATATCCCGGAGTAGCGTCGGCCTTGTCAGGCGTGTAGCCCAGGCTGTACTGGTTGCGCAGTTCGTCTTCGATCTGGGTATAGATCTTGTCGATGGGCTCTTTCTTCGACACCTCAAAGAATCGCCCGCCAGTTTCTTTTGACATGCGCTGCAAGACCTTTTTGCCGTCAGGATGCTCCATCTGCCGGGGATAGCCGCCGCCTCCGGGACCGCCGCGACCCATGCCACCTCCGCCCATGCCGCCATGGCGTCCCATTCCGCCTCCCGGATAGCCACCACCGAAGCCTTGATGGGCAAACTCCGGATCGGCATACAGAATCGAGTACACCATAGTGTTGGCGCGCTGCGCCGTCTCAATGGCGCGATCCAGGCTGACCTTCGAGCCTTCGTCCATTCCATCAGTTAGCAGGACAATCGCTTTGCGGCCTTCCTGTTTGCGCATCAGTTCGTCGGAGGCAAGGAACACGGCGTCATATAACTTGGTACCTCCGCCGCTACGCTGATGCCCGCCACCGCCGCTGGTACCGCCTCCATTTTGGGTTCCGCTCGCCTGGTCAAACTGCGGCATATCGAGTTTGTCCAGCGCCACTTCGAGCTTCTGATGCGAGGTGGTCATGTCCTGCAGCAGCTCGATCTCCCAGTCAAAGTGGATGACGAAGGCTTTATCTTTCTCGGGACGCATCAGGTCGTTCAGAAAGCCATAGCTGGCGGTGCGTTCCTGGTCGATCATCCGGCGCTCGCTCAGGCTGGTGTCAACCAGTAGGCCGAGGATCAAAGGCAGGTTCGTGTCCTTGGCGAAGTAGTGGATGTTTTGCGGATGGCCGTCCTGCGACAACTTGAAATCGTCTTTGGTCAGGTCGTTGACAATCTGGCCGTGTTTGTCGCGCACGGTTGCGAAGACGTTCACCACCTTCACGTCGGAAGAGAACGTGGGCGGAGGTGTTTCCTGGCTGGGGACAGAGGGAGCCGCCAGTAGCAGCAAGGCCGCGGACACCAGCCAGCGTTGCGCTGATGAAAGGAGAATTCGCGAGGGCATAGTTGGAAGGTACCGCAATCTGAAACACTTTGACGCAAAAGAAGTTGCCGAACGAAATATCGCGTAATTCGTGGAACTCCTGAGCCGAGAACGAATCGAAATGGCGTCTGCATCCTTCGATCTGGGCCCGCGTTTGGCAACGATTCGAGCCGCTATTTACGCCTTAAGTAATATTCCGTTGTGCTAGCCTCAAGTGGTAATCTGATCACACGCGACAGGCTAGCCTGGCAGTTTTCCTCTGGAACACCCTGCGAATCTGCTGGACTAAGGCGTTCGGTTGAGTGCACTCCTGCGCCGCTGTGTCATACACTGTATCCACCGCTTAAATATCAGAAAGAACTAGCACGTAATGTCATCCAACGGCTTTCATAGCAGCTCTTCGCGATTCAGCAACATGCGTTCGCTGTTCAGCATGTTCTCCAGCGATCTAGCCATCGACCTGGGAACGGCGAACACGCTGGTTTACGCGCGCGGCAAGGGCATCGTGGTCAACGAGCCCTCGATTGTCGCTATCAACAAAAACACCGGTGAAGTCGAAGCCGTGGGCAAAGAGGCCAAGGAGATGCTTGGCCGCACTCCCGGCAACATCGTCGCCATCAAGCCCATGAAAGATGGCGTGATCGCCGACTTCAAGGTCACCGAGAAGATGCTGAATTACTTCATCCAGAAGGCGCACAACCGCAAGATGCTGGTGCATCCCCGCATCGTCATCGGCGTGCCTTCCGAGATTACGCAGGTGGAAAAGCGCGCCGTCATGGACTCGGCCTATCGCGCCAAAGCCAGCGAAGTGCACCTGGTCGAGCAGGCCATGGTGGCCGCGATCGGCGCCGGTCTGCCCATCACCGAGCCCAGCGGCAACATGGTCGTCGACATCGGCGGCGGCACCACCGACATCGCGGTGATTTCGCTCAGCGGCATCGTCTATTCGCGTTCCGTCCGCATGGCCGGCAACCAGATGGACGAGTCGATCATGAATTACCTGAAGCGCAAGTACAACCTGCTGATCGGCGAGCGCACGGCCGAACAGATCAAAATCGAGATCGGCTCCGCTTATCCGCTGGAGAAGCCGCTGACCATGGAGATCAAGGGCCGCAACCTGATTGAAGGCGTGCCCAAGACCATCACCATCGACGACAGCGAGATTCGCGAGTCGCTCAGCGAATGCGTTTCAACCATCATGAATGCCATTCGCGTGGCCCTGGAGCGCACCCCGCCCGAGCTGTCAGCCGACATCAGCGATCGCGGCATCGTGCTGACCGGTGGCGGCGCGCTGGTGAAGAACCTCGACAAGCGCATTCGCGAAGAGACCGGGTTGCCGGTTTCGATTGCCGATGATCCGTTGTGCAGCGTGGTGCTGGGCACCGGAAAGATGTTGAGCGACTTCAAGCTCCTGCGCAAAATATCGATTGACTAGGGCGGCATGGTGGCGGTTGTGTTGACGAACACGACGGTGGCCATTATGAATTGTCATCACGAGCGCAGCGAGGGATCTGCTTTCCTCCGCTCCGCGTCGACATTGAGCGCCACCGTATGAAGCGTGACTGGCATTTTTGGGTGTACATCGTGGCCAGCAAGTCACGTCGCATTTACACCGGCGTCACGAACGACATTGTTCGCCGCGTTCGGGAACATAAGTCGGGATTGATCGAGGGTTTCACGCAGCGATACAAGATCAACCGACTCGTCTATCACGAAGGCTTTCGATACGTCGGGAATGCGATTCAAAGAGAGAAGCAGATCAAGGGTTTCGACCGCGCGAAGCGGGTGGCGTTGATAGAGAGTACGAATCCGACTTGGGACGACTTGTCTGAGGAGTGGGGCAAGCCGATTGCGGCCTCAGGGTTGCTGCGAGTGACAGGAAAGCAGATCCCTCGCTGCGCTCGTGATGACAATTCATCCGGCGTCCGCTTGTATTGACAATTTGTAATTGTGTTAACGGCACGGCTGAAGCCGTGCCCCTTCAAAGATGCAAGATCCGACCGGCTTAGTCCGGCAATAGTATGGATACCTTTCTTGGCCGCTATAAGAACCTGATCGTGCTGGCGGCCATTCTGTTCGCCCAGATCATCGCGCTCGCGCTGCAGGTGCGCCGGCCCACCCAGGATGGCGACACCCGCCTCATCCGCTTCTGGGCGATTTCCGCCGTTACCCCCATCGAAAAAGGCGTTGTGCACAGCCAGGAATGGGTGCAAGGCCTGTGGACGAACTACGCCTACCTGCGCGGCGTGCGCCGGGAGAATCGCGACCTCAAGTCGGAAATCGCGCGCATGAAGATCGACCAGGCCCGCTTTGACGAAGACGCTCGCATGGCCCGCCGGGTTCAGGCCCTGCTCGGGTTTAAGGAGCAGTACGTCGATTCCACCGTAGCCGCGCAGGTCATCGGCACCAGCGGCAGCGACCAGTCGCGCGTGCTCTACATCGATAAAGGTTCAGACGACGGCATCAAGCCGGACATGGCCGTCATCACGCCGACCGGTATCGTGGGCAAAATCGTGCAGGTATTTCCCGACTCGTCGCAGGTGCTGCCTATCAACGATCAGTTCAGCGGAGTAGGTGCGGCGCTGAAAGACTCGCGGCTGCAAGGCATTCTGAAGGGCGCTCCCAACGGCGCGACCACGTTGCAGTACATCATGAGCGACGAGAAAGTGGTGCCGGGCGAAGACGTCATCACCAGCGGCGGCGATCGCATCTTCCCTAAAGGCCTGCCGGTGGGCCGCGTGGTTGCCGTCGAGCCCGGCAAAGATCTGTTCCTGAACATTCGCGTGCTGCCTTCTTCACGGCTGGACGGGCTTGAGGAAGTGCTGGTGGTCACCAAGATCACCGAGAAGATGCCCGACACCAAGGACCTCGGCCCGCTACGCGCCTCTGACATCCTAGCCGAGCGCCTGCCCGGCGTGCCCAAGAGCGCCACCTCGGTTGACGCGTCGGGCAATCCGAAGCCGGGAACGACGCCTTCCGGAACAGCGCCCACGGCCGGCTGTCGTTGGTTCGCCCGCAGCGGGAACGCATGCGGGAGCAGCGGGGACAGCCGGGACCAAGCCCGGCACGGTTGCGGGAGCAGTCCCCGGTAGCCGAACCGCGACCACGTCCGAAGCCGGGTACAACCGTTAACAGCACGCCGGCGGCGGGTATAACCGCGAAACCGAAGACGGCCGCAACCACGACGCCCGGGCTCGATGGCAAGCCTCTTACCGGAGCCGCGGCTGCAACCAAGCCCAAACCAATTCAACGCGTGCCTTCGGCGAACGGAGATGATGACGAGGTGAGGACCTGGGTGCCCAAGCAGACCAAGCCTGCCACCTCGGAGCCCGCTCCGACCTCTGATCAGCCGGCCGCTCCGCAATCCGGGACCCCGCCGCAATGAGCACCCGCGTCATGCCATTCCGTGGCAGTCTGACATCGCGGGAGCAGGTCTCGGTCTACGAGTTCAGCTGGGCTGCAATCATTTTCATCCCGCTGATTGCGGTGCTGATTCAGATCTTTATCCCGGTGAAGGTCCGCTTACTGCCGATTATTGATCTGCCGTTCATGGTGACGATCTTTTTCGCCACCGCGCGGCGCAACCCGATAAGCGGCTGCATTACCGGTTGCATCATCGGACTATTGCAGGATCTGTTTGCCGGACCGATGCACCCCTTGGGCATCTACGGAATCGCCCTCACGGTCATCGGCTACCTGGCGTCGTCGCTGGGGCTGAAGATCGACGTCGAGAACCCGGGCTCGCGCTTTCTGCTTACCTACATCTTCTTCGTGATCCACCAGGCCATTTACTTCGGCGTGGCCCACGGCCTGTTGCGCGAGGGTCTGCAATGGAGCTGGAGCCACACCGCCATCTCGGCGCTGGCCAACGCGGTCATCGGCATCTTCGTCTTCCGGTTTCTGGACCGCTTCAAGCAGCGGTAGGCTTTCGGCATTGCGGTCACGAACCCAAGTAGGGTGGATCGCATTGCAGTAGACGCGCCGTCATGCGGAGCACGCGGGTGTGTGCCGCGCCCGGGGCGCTCGGTCCGGTTGGCTCGCTTACCCACCGCTGAAGCGGTGGGCTTTCTTATTCCGCGCCCGAGGGCGCGGTGGTATGCCCTGTGCCATCATCGTTCGCCTGGCAAGGTCGCGATCACCTTTCGCGGATGCGTGCGGGCACTTCTGCATTAAATGAATTGAACCGGTGGTTCAGCGTTTATCGGCCCATGATAGGCACGCTTTGCGCCTCCCGCCGAAATACCATCGGTTGGCGAAGCGGCTTCACTCGCAATCCGCACGTGCCTCGGGGCGCGAGTATAAGAGAGCCCACCGCTTCAGCGGTGGGTAAAGGTGAAGACGAGTCGAGCGCCCCGGGCGCGGCATACCTCATCCAAACATGTATTTTGGGTCAACGGTCACGCCAGAGCGTTCTAACAACAAGCGGAACTCCTCTTCAAAGCTTCGCTTCTGGTGATGGCGCGGTTGATTGGCGATGTATTCGATAACTGCCTGCTTGTTCGACGCGCTCACGCTGAAAGCGCCGTATCCCTCCTGCCACGCGAACGCCGAGCCCTGCTGCGTCATCCATCGCGAACTGTTGCCTTTGAAGTCGCGCACTGCCTCGGCCAAGGAAATCGCCGCAGGTAACGCCAGCAGCAGATGCACGTGGTTGTGAGTGCCACCAGCGATGATTAACGGGATGTTCTTCTCCCTGGCGATGCCGCCCAGATATTGGCAGAGGTGCGGCGGATCGGGTATAAGGTTCGCTCGCTCTTTGGTGCTGAAGACACAGTGTAGGAGATTGTTGGTCAGGGCATGGGGCATGAATCGAGCGTACTTGCCGCGACAGTTGCCATCGGTGATGCGGAACACGCGGGTGTGTGCCGCGCCCGGGGCGCTCGGGCCGGTCCTCACCTTTACCCACCGCTGAAGCGGTGGGCTCTCTTATCTTGCGCCCGAAGGCGCGGGATTGTGCTGTGCTGCCTTGATTGCCGATGAGAGGTCGCGATACCGGCAAGGAATTGAACCTCCGATTGGGTGCTTATCGGCTTGAACCGGCCATGCTTAGCGCCGGAGAAAAAACTTTCGATATTGCGAAGAGGCTGGACCAGAGACTCGCACGCTCCTCGGGCGCGAGATAAGAAGGCCACCGCTGAAGCGGTGGGTGGATAGGCAATATCCACGAAGTCCCCGGGGACGGCATATCCACTTAGGCATCCCGGGGTCGTTTTTCCCTGCGCCTACCCCCGACTCTCGGACTACAATAGACCAGAGTTTCTCGACCGGTTACCAGCCAGCCATTGAGGGTTACTGCCCGCTGAGGGGCTGTCCGCAGCCAGAACCGGTAACCGCTTGAGTTTCGTAGTTCGCAACCGTAGGACCCCGGAAAGCAGCAGTTTTTGATGTTAGGTCGCGACGATAAAGTCTCCCAGATCCGCCTCACCGCAGTGCAATACATCCTGCTGGGAATTTTTTTGGTGCTGGCCTTCGGGCTCTGGCGCCTGCAAGTTGCGCGCAGCGATTACTACAACACCCTGGCCGAACAGAATCGCATCAAGCAGGTTCCTATCCTTGCCCCGCGCGGAAAGATACTCGACCGCGAAGGCCGCATCATCGTCGACAACTATCCGTCGTTCTCCGTACTCCTGCTGCGCGATCAGAAACGCGATCTGGCAGCCGACGCCGATAAAATCGCCGCCGGCCTGCACATGCAGCCGGATGAGCTACGCGCGCGCCTGAAGCGCATGGCCGCGGTTCCTGGATATCAGCCGCTGTTCCTGAAAGACGACATCACGCCGGACGAGTTGGCTTTCATCGAGTCGCATCGCGCCGAGCTGCCCGAGCTCGACACCATCACCGTGCATCGCCGCCTCTATCCCAAGGACGGATTCATGGCGCATGTCATCGGCTATGTCGGGCAGGTGAGCGAAGATATGCTGACCCAGCCGCAGTGGGAGCTCTACAACCCGGGCGACATCGTCGGCATGTCGGGCGTCGAGCAGTACTACAACGATATTCTGATGGGCAAGAACGGTTCGCGCCAGGTGCTGGTGAACAGCCGCGGCCGTGAGGTCGGCACTCTGAGTGATGTGCCGGCGGTACCGGGCAAGCAGCTCAGGCTCACCATTGATCTGGACCTGCAGATTGCGGCAGAAGAAGCCATGGAAGGCAAGTCGGGCGCGATCATCGCCATGGACCCGCGCACCGGCGAGATTCTGGCCCTGGTCAGCCGGCCGGCCTTCGACCCTAATGATTTCGCGGTGCGTATCACTCGCGACGAATGGAATAGCCTGATCCAGGATCCGGGAAAGCCCCTGCTCGACAAAGCTATCCAGGCGCAGCTGGCGCCCGGCTCGACCTTCAAGATTCTGATGTCCGTTGCCGGCTTGCAGGAAAACATTGCGCAGGACCTCGTCGTCAACTGCGGCGGCGGCGGCACCTTCTACGGACGTTTCTTCAAATGCGATCAGAAGCACGGCCGCGTGGATATCTCCAAGGGGATTTACGACTCCTGCGATACCTACTACTACACGCTGGGCGAAAAACTGGGCATTAGCCGCATCGCCAAGTACGCCACGATGTATGGCTTCGGGCAGAAGACCGGCGTCGATCTTCCGCAGGAAGTTTCCGGAGTCATGCCTTCGGAAGAATGGAAGATCAAGAACTTCAAGCAAAAGTGGTATGCCGGCGAAACCATCTCGGTGAGTATTGGGCAGGGAGCGGTGGCCGCTACGCCGATTCAGCTGGCTCGCGCTATCGGTGCTATCGCCAGCGACGGTATGCTGGTCCATCCGCATGTGGCGTTTCCGGATCAGTTTCCCCCGAACTTCAAGCAGGTATCGACCTACGATGACAAAATCCATGTGCCGCTTGACGAAGACAACTGGATAACCATTACCGATGCGATGGCGCAAGTTACGAAAATCGGTACCGCTGCCGCCGCGCACCTGGACGGAATTGATTTCGCCGGCAAGACAGGTACGGCGCAGACGATTTCTCTGGAAGCCCGAAATAAGATGGGCGTGAGCGGTAAGTCGAAGTTCAGCGACAACTCCTGGTTCGTCGGCATCATGCCGCGGCGCAATCCCGAAATTGTGGTTGCCGTGCTTACCCAAGGTGGCGGATGGGGTTGGCGTTCGGGATTACTCGCGGCCAAGGTGATCAAGACTTACGTCGACAAGCAGCGCAGAATTCAGACGGAAATGGCGAAGGCCAAGCAGGGACAACCTGCCGGCGGCAAGCAGCCTGAAGTTGCCGCGGTCTGGCACGAAGGCGATCCTAAAAACCCTGACCAGATGCAGGCTGGTCGCATTACGCTTCCGTCCGGCAATCCTGCCAAGCCGGTGAGCGCCGCTCCGGGCCTGAACGCCCCCAAGACGCCGCCCGCGAATCTTGCCATCGAATCGCATCCTGAGATGGCGCAGCCTGAAGTGGACGCGCCGCTTCCTGCCGAGCCACCGGCTGAATCGGATTCTCAGGTGCCGGCTGGAACTCCGGGGAAGAAGAAGGCCCCTGCCAGCAGTCCTCCGGTCACGCCGCCCGCGGTTGCCCTCCCCGAAAGGAAACCATGAGCCGTTACGTTTCCTTCCGCGATTTCGATTGGGTGCTGCTGGTGCTGGTGCTGATGATCTGCGCGCTGGGCGTAGTCGAGATCTATAGCGCTACCCTGAGCACGAAATTCGCCGGCGTCCACCTGAAGCAGGTGTATTGGATCCTGGGCGGCGTGGCGTTGATGTTCCTGGTCAGCGTGCTGAATTATCAGGCGCTGCTGGAACGCGTTCCGCTGCTGTACGTGCTGTCGATCGCATCACTGCTGGCGGTCGCCGTTTTGGGCCACAAATCCTTGGGCGCGAGACGCTGGGTGCAGATAGGCTCCTTCCACTTCCAGCCCTCGGAGTGGGTGAAACTGGTGCTGATTCTCGCCATGGCCAAGTACTTCGCCGACGCCAAGTCGGAATGTACGGCCCAGGACATCGTGAAGGCCGGAGCGCTGGTTGGCGTTCCCATGCTAATGGTGCTGGCGCAGCCCGATCTCGGCACCGCGCTCACTTACCTGCCGATTGCGATCATGGGACTGTTTCTCGGCGGCATGAAGCTCAAGCACGCGGTGATTATCCTGGCCATCGGAACGCTGCTTGCGCCCGTGGCGTGGCATGTCCTGAAGCCCTATCAGCGCAACCGGTTGACCAGCTTTATCGAGCCGGAAGCCGACGCGCAGGGGCATGGCTATCAGGTCATTCAGTCGCTGGTTGCGGTGGGTTCGGGCGGCATCTTCGGGAAGGGAACTGCCCACGGCAGCCAGACCCAGGGTCAATTCCTGCCGGTGCCCCATACCGACTTCATTTTTGCCGCTTTTGCCGAGGAACACGGCTTCATAGGCGCAATGGGCTTACTCCTGCTATACTTTATCGTGCTGATGCGTCTGATTCAGAACGCTCAGACGGCCCCCGACCGGGCAGGAGCTTTCGTGGTCATGGGCGTGGTTGCTGTGCTGGCATTCCATGTTCTGGTCAACGTAGGCATGGTGGTAGGATTCATGCCGGTCACGGGTATTCCCTTGCCGTTAATGAGTTACGGCGGGTCGTCAGTGCTGTTCATCTTTCTGGCGTTGGGGATCGTAATGAACGTCCGCATGCGCCGGTTCGTGAACTGAGGACCAAAACGAGATTCCGTCGTGAAGCGCGCCATCGGGGCGCAAGCAGCAAAGCCGGCACTATCCGCCGGGGAACTATCGGAGACGAATATCCGGGTTCCAAAGGATAACAACAAGATTACGACAGCCCTCACGTACGAGGGCACACAGCCGGCCGTCAGGAGATTAGGCCGGGACAGGATTGCAAGGCACGTTGTAGCAGAGCGGGAAACGGCCCCTCAGTTGGACCTCCGATAGAGGTAATAGGCTGGGTGCGACGCCACAAACTCTGCGACACGCGCTTCATACAGTGCTCAAGATTCCACAAAGTGTTGCATTACGAATCAGATCAGGTCCGCATCCGGACGTAAGTCCAGGTGCGTCGCTTGGCCTAAGCACTCGTACGTCGTTCTGTCCCTCCTCGCCTGCGTCCGGTTGAACCGGAGCGTCCATGAACAAAGAACTTTACGTGTCCTCCACGCCACACGAAACCAAGGTGGCGTTGGTTGAGGACGATCAGCTCGCCGAAGTTTTCTTCGAGCGGGAAAATGAATACACACTTGCAGGCTCAATCTATAAGGGCCGGGTTACTCGCGTGCTTCCCGGCATGCAGTCGGCCTTCGTCGATATAGGGTTGGAACGCGATGCCTTCCTCTATGTCTCCGACTTCCTTGAACTGACTGGCGACGAGGACGAGGATGAAGAGTTCGGCTCAATCCCCACTCCTCGCGGAACCATTGAAGTTGGCAAGCCGCAGCCTGCACAGGAAGTACAGCCCGGACAATCCCAAGCTGCTTTCGAAGGGCCGGAGACGGACGAAGAACAGGAAACATTTGTCGAAGACTTCGCTGCTTCTGCCGAGGAGTTGTCGACCTCGGATGAGGGAAGCGAATCCAGCTCCGGCGAAGAGAGCGAATCGGGAGAAGGTGCTCGCCGCTGGCGTGGACGTCGTCGCCGCCGCGGAGGCCGTCGTGGGGGCCGTCCCGATGAGCGCGAGTCGCGTCCTGAGGCAGCACAGTCGACGCCGCCTCCGGCAGCCGTTGCGCCCGTAGAAGAGACGCCAGCTCCGCCGGCTCGTTCAGAATCGCGCCATGAATCGCGTTCGGAGTCGCGGCATGAATCGCGTCAGCGTTCGGACTACGGTCCGCCCGCCGGCTACACCCCAATCATTCTTCCGGGCGAATCGATTTCGAAGTATCGCAACCTGGCCCAGCCTGCTGCCGAAACGCAATCAACTAGCGCGGTCGAAGAAGAGACCACTGTGATAGCGCCAGCCGCTGAAGATTTTGTGGTGCCCGAAGCAGTTGCCGAGGCCCAGGCAGAGCAGCAGGAGATGGACGATGCAGTTCACCTCGATCAGGGTTTCGACGTCGAGCAGCCAGCTTCGACCGAAGTAGCTGTGGTCACCGAGGAGGAGCAACCGCGCTCCAAGCGCCGAGGCTGGTGGAACTCGCGCCGCAAGAATCAGGAAGCTAAGAACGAATTCGCCGCGGTAGTTCCGCACGAAGAAGCGCAGGCCGCCGCGGACGACCAGCAACCTCCGGCACCGCCCACAAACCTGAACGCCACGGCCGACGCGGAAGTCGCACACCTCGCCGTGGACGCGCCGCTCGACGTTGCTCCCACCCAAGCCGCCGAGGCCGAGCAATCCGAGTCGCACTCCGCCGAGCAACACTCACATTCATTCGAGTCCCACTCCGTCGAACAACACGCACATCCAGCCGAGTCGCAGCCTGCCGAAGAAGGCCAGACCGCTGAAGCTCAAACGCAGCAGGCGCCGGTTTGGCATCCGTACGGCGAAGCTATGCCTGACCCGTCGGGCGATCACGCTCACGAAGCTGCGACCGGTCCAGCATCTCGAAGCGCCATCCGTCGCTCCCGAAGGCCGCACCCTGGAGCACGAAGTCCTGGAAGACGAGGAGATGGAGTTCCATCCCGTTCCCGACGATCTGGGCGCGATGAAGGAAGTTGCCGGCGACGAAGAGCTCGTGCTGGAAGAAGAGACTCTAGACTCCGACAACGGCTTCTCCGACCGCTGGATTCCCAAGATTGCCGACGTGGATGAGGATGAAGTTGTCGCCGCCGAAGAGCGTGGCGAGAACATTTACGGCGCGGAATCCGAAGAAGAAGAGGACGAAGAGGAGAACGGTGAAGAAGAGGAGACTAACGATCACGCTGAACTGCGTGCCGCTTCTCCCACCGCCGGATACCAGCAGCGTCCCGCCGAGCGTGAGCGCCCGGGCTACGACCGCAACCGGAATTATCGTGATCGCGATCGCGGACGCCGCGGCGGTTCGCGCCGCAACGTGCGTCCCCGTTCCGGCAACCGCAATCAGCCGCTCATCACCGATCTGCTGAAGGAAGGGCAGGAGGTGCTGATCCAGATTGCCAAGGAACCCATCGGCAAGAAGGGCGCACGCATCACCAGTCACATCGCGCTACCGGGCCGCTTCCTGGTTTACATGCCGACGGTCAACCACGTCGGCGTCTCGCGCAAGATCGCGTCCGACGAGGAGCGCCAGCGCCTGAAGCGCATTGTCACCAGCGAGCGCGAAAACGGCGTAGGCGGATTCATCGTGCGCACTGCTGCCGCCAACATCAAGGAAGACGAACTCCGCGCCGACATCCGCTTCCTCAAACATCTGTGGAACGAGATCAAGAATCGGGCGGAAAACAGCAAGTCGCCGGCGCTGATCTATCACGACCTCAACCTAGTAGAGCGCGTATTGCGCGATCAGGTGAACGCCGACTTCTCGCAGATCCTGGTCGACACCGAAGACGAGTACGAGCGCGTGGTGCGTTTCGCCAACCGCTTCCAGCCCTCGCTGGTGCGCCGCATCAAGCTCTACACCAAGGAAACGCCGCTGTTCGAGGAGTTCGGCATCCAGGACGAGATCAACCGCTCGCTCAAGTCGAAGGTATGGCTGAAGAGCGGCGGGCACATCGTCATCAACCAGACCGAGGCGCTGGTGGCCATCGACGTCAACACCGGCAAGTATGTCGGCAAGACGCAGCGGCTGGAAGACACCATCGTGAAGACCAACGTCGACGCTATCAAGGAAATCGTGCGGCAGATTCGGCTGCGCGATCTGGGGGGCATCATCGTCATCGACTTCATCGATATGGATGAGCGCAAGAACCGGCAGAAAGTCATGATGGCGCTGGAAGACGCATTGCGCAACGATCGCGCTCCGTCGAAGGTGCTTCAGTTTAACGACTTCGGCCTGGTGGCGATTACCCGCAAGCGGGTCAAGCAGTCACTGGAACGCACACTGGCCGAGCCTTGCCCCTACTGTGTGGGAGCAGGCTTCGTGAAGTCGGTTCCGACGGTCTGCAACGAGCTCTACATCGAGATGCGCAAGATGGCGAAGATTCACGATGCCGACGACATCACCATCCGCGTGAACCCGGAAGTGGCCAAGGCACTAAAGGCCGGCAACGGCAAGCTGATCGGCGAATTGGAAGAGCTGACGGGCAAGACGGTTCTGATCAAGAGCGATCCCGCACTGCACCAGGAGATGTTTGACATTCACTGAGTCGAAACGGCGGCGCCTTACTTAGTTTTGAAAGGGCACGGCTTCAGCCGTGCCGAGAGAGTGACAACTCTTCTTAGGATAGTGGATCGTCAAAACTGTGGTTCGGAACCTGATCAAGAGGGTGCCCCGCCCAAGCCGGTTTTGCTTGGGCGGGGTTTTTATTGCGTCAAGATGATCAGAAATCCCCACCCGAGCAAACCCGGCTCGGATGGGGCACCCTGAAGCTCGTAAGGTATATGCCAGTCGCCTTCGCGCTGAGCGTCTCTCGATCTTTTTCTCTATCCACCATCCACGATCCCCTCTCACGCTGGCGGCGCGGTTTGCACATCCAGCATTCCCAGCTTCTGCTCGAAGGGGAGGAACACCGAGAAGGCGGTGCCGCTTTTGCCCGGGCGAGTGCGGCTGATGACGTGAATCGTGCCCTCGTGTTTGCTGACGATGCCCTCGCTCACCCACAGTCCCAGGCCTGTGCCTTTTTCGCCCTTGGTGGTGTAGAAGGGCGCGAAGAGGTTCTTGCGCACGCCGGCCGGAATACCGGCGCCATCATCCATCACGGTAATGCGAATCCCTTTGCGTGTGGGATCGGAGGCGAGGCTCGACTCGCGAATGCGCAGAATCAGCTCGCCGCCCCTCGCCATGGCTTCAATCGAGTTGCCTACCAGGTTCGAGAAGACCTGTCGCAGTTCGCCGGGAAACCCGCGAACACAACGGTCGGCATCGAAGAGGCGTTTTACGCGAATGTGGTTCTGCTTGATCTGGGGCGCAAATAATACCAGCACGCTGTCCAGCACTTCGGTCAGATTCACCTGCACCGGGCTGCGCGCCTCGCGATGAAAGGTCAGCAGCTGGCCGGTGATTTGGGCGATGCGCGCCAGTTCATCGCTCGCGATCTGCAGATACTGCGCTGCCGGATAGCCAGGCTTCTGGTCCTGTTGCAGCAGGTACACCAGGTTGGTCACGGTGTCCAAAGGATTGCGGATTTCGTGCGCGATGGTGGCCGACAGGCGTCCCGCCAGGGTCAAGCGTTCGCTGGTGCGCAGGGTCTGCTCGGTCTGGCGACGCTGCGTGACATCGCGGAAGACGACCGCGACGCCCACCACTTCGCTGCGCTCGTTCAGAATGGGAGCGCCGGTCAATTCAATGGGATACTTCTGGCCTGTGCGGCTGGTCAGCACCAGGTTATTAGAGAAACCCACGACTTTCTGCGCCCGCCGAACAACACTAATCGGATCTTCCACGTCGTTCGAGGTGCGCTCGTCCTTGAGCTGCACCACTTCGCCGAACGGCCGTCCGTGCGCTTCCGAATAGTCCCATCCGGTAAGCTGCTGGGCCACGGGATTGATGAACGACACGTTGCCCGCCTGGTCGGTGGAGACCACCGCCTCGCCCAGGCTCTTGAGGGTGATTTGAAACCAGGAGCGGCTTTCTTTCAGCTGCTGCTGCTGCTCAGCTTCGGATTGCAAATGGCGTTCGTAGGTAGCCGAAAGCGCAAGCAGCTCTCGCCGGGTCAGGGTGAAGAGCAAGACTGCGATCAGCAGCGACAGGCCGACGGCGGAGCCGATCACTGCGGCATTCAGCAAGGTGGCGCGACGCGAGCGTTGCTTGTGCAACTTTTCTTCAACGCTCACAAACTCCCGCTGGTTGTTGCGAATCTGGTTCATCAGCTCCTGGCCGCTGAGCAAGTCTTTGGTGTTGGGAGGCGCGCCTCCGCTGCTGCGCACCAGTTGCTGATCGGCCCATTGCATCCAGCGCAAATCCAGGTCGCGGATACCATTCAAGCGGCGTTGCTGTTCGGGGTCATCGCTGATCAGACTTTCCAGCAAGCCAAGTTGATCGGGCACCTTGGCCTTGGCGTCGTCGTAAGAGTCGAGGAAATTCTGGTCGCCGGTGAGATGATAGCCGCGCATTCCGGTATCCATCTCAACTACGTCGCGCATCAACTGGCGGGCATTGGCGATGACCTGGTCGGAGTGGTCAACCCAGCGGAGAGAGACGGACAGCAGCAGGATTTCGGCCGCCAAAATAACGGCCAGCAACATGAGCAGAACCACCGGCAACGCCACCGTGCGGCGCAACAGCCTCTGGAAACTGCGTTGGTCCATAGCAATCCGTCGTGCGAGGAAGGTTCGATAATACAGCAGTCGGTCCCAAATTCCAGTAACGGTTGGAGCTAGGCGTTGCCGAATATCAAATTCGTGGCGATGGGGTGTCGCAAAGTCGCGGCGGGCCTGCTCTCGCGCGTGCCGGATCGATGACCTCGCGCCAGGGATTCGACGGCTGCCACCCGATCTGCTGCACGGCTCGTGTCCAGTATCGGTCGTGTAATCCACAGCCCGCACACAGCTTTTCGAATGAAATCTGCGGCTCGTTGGTCGCGGGCACCTCATTCGGCATTGCCACTGTTCCCCTTCCGTCGCTAATCTGGTGGGAACCTCATGGCCACTACCGACTACAGTCTGGAGCGGGGACTTCCCGTAAGCATGGAAGCGGAGCGCTCGATCCTGGGCGCAATCCTGCTCGACAACTCGCTCTACGATCAGGCCGCCGAGCATCTCACCTCCGACGATTTCTCGCTCGATGCGCACCGCCGCATTTATTCCCGCATGCACGACTTGCAGGAGACCGGTCGGCCGGTAGACATGATCACCCTGGTCGAAGAACTCGACCGGCGCAAGGAAGTTGAGGCCATCGGCGGCGTCGCCTATCTGTCATCGCTGATCGACGGTGTGCCGGAGCGGCCGAGCATCGAGCATTACGTTCGCATCGTCCGCAACAAGGCGTTGCTGCGCGGGCTCATCAATGTCGCGCAGCGGGCGATTGCCGAAGCCATCGAACACGCCGACGAAGCTGAGGAAGTGCTGGGCCGGGCCGAGCAGGCCATCTTTCAACTCTCCGAAAACCGGATCGGCGACGGCTTCCTCGATATTCCCGACATCATCAAGGGTTCCTTCGGTTCGCTCGAAGCGCTGTACGCGCGCGGGCAGGAAATTACCGGCCTGGCCACGCACTACACGCTGCTCGACAAGCTGACCAGCGGATTTCAGCAGTCAGACCTGGTCATCCTGGCGGCGCGGCCATCGATGGGCAAAACCGCCTTCGCCATGAATATCGCCGAGAACGCTGCGGTGCTCGACGGCAAAGTGGTCGGCGTGTTCTCGCTGGAAATGTCGCGCGAAGCGCTGCTGATGCGCATGTTGGCATCGCATGCGCAGGTGGATTCGAAAGACCTGCGCCAGGGCTTTCTCACCAAGGAAGACATGCGCAAGCTGACCCACGCGGTCGAGCAGCTCACGCAATCGAAGCTGTACATCGATGACACGCCCGGCATTTCGGTCAGCGAGATGCGCGCCAAGGCCCGCCGCCTGCGGCAGAAGGAAGGCCTCGACCTCATCATCGTGGATTACTTGCAGCTGATGTCGGCGGTCCCGGTCGGCGGCAAGCGCTTCGAAAATCGCACGCAGGAAGTGTCGGCCATCTCGCGCGGTCTGAAAGCTCTGGCCAAGGAGCTGAAAGTTCCGGTGGTCGCGCTTTCGCAGTTGAGCCGCGCTCCTGAAAGCCGGGGAGGCGATCACCGTCCGCAACTCTCCGATCTGCGCGAGTCGGGCTCCATTGAGCAGGATGCCGACGTGGTGGCGTTCATCTTCCGCGAAGAGGTGTACAAGAAGGACGACCCCGACCTCGAAGGCATAGCCGAGCTGATCATCGCCAAGCAGCGCAACGGCCCCACCGACACCATCAAGATGGCCTTCGTGAAGCGCTATACGCGGTTTGAGAATTTGGCGCACGAGAGCGATTACACGGGGTAAGGTTCGTCGTTGTGTTTGAGAAGCAGCTGAGACGCGGTAGAGGTCCTTCGACTTCGGCGTCCAAGACCGGGCCGCCTGCGCTCAGGATGACAAAATTGTTGGTTGAGCTTGATGGGAACTACACGTCGTAATCGTCCTTACTCAGCGATTGACCTTACTCAGTTGTAATCCTGGAGTCCGCAGCATCCTGAGCGGAGCGCCAAAAAATCGTCTGTCATCCTGAGCGAAGCGTCGCCAAAAAATCCGTTGTCATCCTGAGCGGAGGGTCGCCAAAAAATCGTCTGTCATCCTGAGCGGAGCGAGGCAAAGCCGAGCGCAGTCGAAGGACCTCTACCCAGTCCCACTCTTGCGCACCGAATAGCGCGGCGACGCCCTTTCCGCTCACCCGCTGATTGTCGCCATTCAACGCTGCTCTGCGCATCCCATTGGGAACGCCTCTGCTGTTGCGCCCTGGCTGCTATACCATCGTTATAGATGCGAGAACATTACCGCCGCTGGATCCATGACTGGGAGTCGCGCATGACCTCGCGCGACAATAATCGCATCGTGCGCCCCTTCGAGTGGGGCCTCGACTGGACCAGTCATTGGCCCGGCATCGCAGAGTTTCCCCTCCCGCAAGATGAGAACGACCGCGACGCCATGATCAACTACATGGCTGCGGTCAACGATCACCTAGTCGAGGACAGCGACGAGTTCTTCAGCTACCGCGTCCCGACGGACTATCGCATCGAGCATCGCAAGGTCGAACTCTTCCACACCGGCAGCGAACCGCCTAAAAAGCTGCCCAAAGATGAAGTTGCCAAGTTTCTGCGTTTCACTTCGCCCGTCTCGTCTCCGTATCCGGAGAACAATCTGGTGAACGCGCGCTGGTTTCCGGCTAAAGGACACCGCGCAGTGGTGGTGCTGCCGCAGTGGAACGCCGACGGAGTCAGCCAGAATGCGCTGTGCCGCATCTTCAATCTGCTGGGCATCGCGGCCCTGCGCCTCAGCATGCCGTATCACGACATTCGCCGTCCCGCCGGACTCACGCGCGCTGACTACGCGGTGTCCGCCAATGTGGGACGTACCATCGACGCCACGCGGCAGGGAGTCGCTGACATTCGCTCCTGCTTCGACTGGCTGGAGCAGCGCGGCTACTCGCGGCTGGGAATCGTCGGCACAAGCCTAGGGTCGTGCTACGCATTTCTGGCGAGCGCGCACGATGCGCGCATCCGGGTCAACGTCTTCAACCACGCATCCACCGCATTCGGCGATGTGGTGTGGACCGGGCAATCCACGCAGCACATCCGGCAAGGCATGGAGGCTGTGCTTACCCAGGACGAGATGCGGCGCGTGTGGATCTCGATCAGCCCCATCGTGTACTTCAACAAATTTGGCCGCTGGCCCAAGAAGTCGCTGATGATCTATGGCCGCTACGACCTCACCTTTCTGCCGGAGTTCTCGGTGCAGGCGGCGAGCGAGTTTTTGCGGCGCGGCCTCGACACGACCATTAAGCCGCTGCCTTGCGGTCACTACTCGCTGGGCGAGACGCCGTACAAATACATGGACGCCTGGCACATCTCGCGCTTCCTGGCCAAAGCCTTCGCCTGGTAGGGAGGGTAGAGCGGACCTTCAGGTCCGCGTCGTGCGAGAGCATATGAGCCGAGCCCCGGAAGGGGCGTCACAAGTTATAGCGATGTGCCGGGCCTGAAGGCACTCGGATTCTGTTTACATTTCCAACGCGGGCATTAAGGCCCGCTCTACCAAAATCGACTTCCTACAAGCGCCTACCGCTGTTAAATTCAATCGGCCTCGGGCTAAGTCACACTGCCTTGATTCTCCCCCCGCGCTACAATGTGAACGATGGAGACGGCGGCCCCTTCCGATACGATCTTCGAGCAGCATCGCGGCGAATATAGCGTCAGCACCGACCCGAGGCGGATGGACATCGACGTCATCCACGGCTACCTCTCGCGCGCCTATTGGAGCGCCGGCATTCCGCGGGAGACGGTCGAACGCGCGGTTCGCCACTCGCTCTGTTTCGGTTTGTTCGAGGGCGAAACCCAGATCGGTTTCACGCGCGTGGTGACTGACCTGACGACGTACGCTTACGTGTGCGACGTCTTCGTGCTGGAGTCGCACCAAGGCAAAGGGCTAGGCGTCTGGCTGATGCAATGCATGCGACAGCATCCTGAACTGCGAGGACTGCGTCGCTGGCAACTCGTTACCCGCGATGCGCACTCTCTGTACAGCAAAGTAGGCTTTACGCCGTTGAGCCACCCGGAGCGGCACATGGAGCTTTTCACGGCCGACGCTTCCCAGCTTCGTAAATTTTAGCGAAGGACGAAATCATGAATATCAATCCTATGGAACGTTCTCTGGCGGAAGCCGATCCCGAAATCGCGCAGGCCGTCGAAAACGAAGAGCGCCGTCAGCACGAGGGCTTGGAACTCATCGCTTCGGAAAACTTTGTCAGCGAAGCGGTGCTCGAGGCCGCCGGTTCTGTCTTCACCAACAAGTACGCCGAGGGCTATCCCGGCAAGCGTTATTACGGCGGGTGCGAGTTTACCGATGTGGTGGAGAACCTGGCGCGCGACCGCGCTAAGCAGCTCTTCGGCGCCGAGCATGCCAATGTGCAGCCGCACTCCGGATCGACCGCGAACATGGCTGCCTATGCCGCCGTCATCAAGCCGGGCGACACCATCCTCGGCCTTAACCTCGCGCACGGTGGCCACCTCACCCACGGGCATCCGCTAAACTTCTCCGGCAAGACCTACAAGATCGTTCCTTACGGCGTCACCAAGGAAACCGAGACCATCGACTACGACGAGCTGGAACAGATTGCCGAGCGCGAGCGCCCGCAGCTGATCATTGGTGGTGGCAGCGCTTATCCGCGCATCATTGACTTCGCCCGCATGCGACAGATCGCCGACAAAGTGGGCGCGCTTTACCTCGTCGACATGGCGCATTTCGCAGGACTGGTCGCCGGAGGCGCACACCCTTCGCCGGTGCCGCACGCGCAGATCGTCACCACCACCACGCACAAAACGCTCCGTGGCCCCCGCGCCGGAATGATTCTCTCCAAAGCCGAGTACGCCGCGCCTATCGACAAAGTTGTTTTCCCCGGAATGCAGGGTGGCCCGCTGGTGCACATCATGGCGGCGAAGGCAGTGTGCTTCCGCGAAGCCATGCAGCCGGCGTTCAAGGATTACGCGCGACAAGTCGTGGTCAACGCAGCTGTGCTGGCGCAGACGCTCGCGGACGAGGGCTACCACATCGTCTCCGGCGGCACGGACACGCACCTGATGCTGGTGAACGTTTTCGCCAAGGGCATGCTGGGTTCGGAGGCCGAGAACGCGTTGCATGACGCGGGCATCACGGTAAACAAGAACGCGATTCCTTTCGACACTAATCCGCCGATGAAGCCCAGCGGCATCCGCATTGGATCCCCGGCGCTTACCACGCGCGGCATGAAAGAGCCCGAGATGCGGCAGGTGGGTAAGTGGATCTCGGAGGCGCTGCACCATCGCACCGATAAGAATGTGCTGACGCGCATCCGCCGCGAGGTGCTTGGGACTTGGCAGAAGCGTTTCCTCTCTATGCCTCGCGTCGCGCGAAACACGCAGAGCCCGTCAAAGCGTAAAGCTTTTCTGAAACGAAAAAACGCCGGCATCCCGATGAAGACGTCGGCGGTTTTATTTGCAGGAAAGGTCTGAACAACTGCGTTGGTGGAAGAGCGGGGCTTCACCAGAAAAAAATCGCGTTGACTCGATTTGTATCAGGGCACGACCTTGGTCGTGCCGTAGAGAATCAACAAATTGTGGGCTTCAGCCCCTGCGGAGTCGCAGCCTCATCTCAACGCTGTCATGATCTTCCATTGGTGGCCGGCCATAGAATCGAGCTTTGTTTTGCATGGTTCGGCAAGACCGAAACAGCTTGCGAAAAGTCCGAGTAGCGGCCCATATGCCGCCGGCTCAAGCCGGCTCGGGTCAATAAACAAAAGGCTGAGACGCTGGCCTGAAGGCCAGCACTACCCGAACACACCAGAAGCCTACTACACGGCAGCGCAGTTCTTCATCGGCCTGCCCACTTATTTTGCCTCGTACACGGTTTTGCCGCCCACCACGGTGCGCAACACTTGCGTCTTCAGGATCTCCGGTGGCGTGACCTTGGTCAGATCGCGATCCAGCACCACGAAGTCTGCCAGCATGCCGGGCGCGAGCGTGCCTTTTTCCTTCTCGGCGAACTGCGCGTACGCCGAGCCTGTGGTGTACGCGGCCAGCGCTTGCGCGATGGTGAGCTTTTGCTCGGGGAAAAATTCCTGCGTGCCCGCTTCGTTCTTGCGCGTCACCGCAGCATAGACACCGCGAAACGGCGTAATCGGCTCAACCGGGTAGTCAGTTCCGAATGCTATCCGAACGCCGCTGTCCAGAAATTCTTTCCATGGATACGAAGTCTTGGCGCGCTCCGGCCCGATGCGATCCATGACCCAGTGCATGTCGGTCAGCAGATGATTCGGCTGCACCGAGGCGATCACCCCGAGCTTGCGATACTCGCAAACTGGTCAGGAGCGACCACCTGGTCGTGCTCGATACGAAAGCGGAAGTCGCGCATGCGATTCTTTTCGCGGGCATCACGCTCGGCGGCGGCGAATGCGTCAAGCGCCATCTGCGCGGCACGGTCACCGATCGCGTGAAATCCCAGCTGAAAGCCCGCGGCCGAGCGCTCGATGGCCATGCGATTCAGCGGCCCCTGCTCATATTGCGGAATGCCGGAGTTTCCGGGATCGTCGGAGTATGGTGCCAGCAACGCCGCGGTCCGCGATCCCAGCGAGCCATCCATGAAACCCTTCAGCATCGTCGTGTGCAGCAGCGCATCGTCGGCTGAGTGTTGCGCCCGATGCTTCTCCAGCAAATCCACTGGCTGGTTGAACATGATCCACTCGCTAATACGTAAGGTCAGCTTGCCATCCCGCTCCAAATCTTCGTAGACCAGAAAGTCTTCCCAATCGGAGTTGTCCTGCGCCGAGGTGAGGCCCCAACGTGCAGCTCCGGCCAGAGCCAGTTCGATGGCGCGCCGCCGTACCGACGGCGACGGCCTGGGTACTTGGGCCAGCATCAGCTCACGCGCGGTCTCACGAACGATTCCCGTGGGCTCGCCATTCTTATCGCGATCAATTTTGCCACCGTGCGGATCGGGCCCGTTGGCCCACATGGCGGCAGCTTTGAGCGCAGCTGTGTTGGCGACAGCGATGTGTCCATCGACGCGTACGAAAATCGCAGGATGGCCGCTCGTGACCCTATCCATTTCCTGGCGCGTCGGCAGCTGCTCGCCCGTCCACAGCGTGTGGTCCCAACCGCGCCCGACGATCCAGTCGCCAGGAGGCGTCGTCTTGGCATGCTCGGCGATACGCTGCTGCATCTCGGCCAACGAATTCACTCCGACCAGATCGACTTCGACCAACTGCAAGCCGCCTGCAGCCAGATGCAGGTGCGCATCGTTGAAGCCCGGCATCACAAAGTGTCCGCCCAGGTCGACGACTTGCGTGTGTCCCCGCTTCAGCTTCTGGATTTCTTCGTTTGTGCCGATAGCCACTATTCGCCCATCACGAACGGCCATTGCCCGCGTTCGCGCCGGAGTCGCCTGGGTATAGATGTCGCCGTTAACAAAGATGGCGTCAGGGGCGGTGTTGGAGGAGGATTTTGCTGCGGAAACGGCGGGAGTATTTTCGTTCAAGGCCATGAGTGAGAAGAGAAGAAGCAGCAGCGGCTTCATTCGTCCGCGACTCCCGCCAGAGCAAGGGTGAGCAGCAGGATGCGCTTGAGTCCGAGATCGCGACCCGTCGAGTCGTACCACTCATGCACGGTATGCGCGCCTCCGCCGCTGCCGCCTGCACCGATGGCAATGGCCTCGCGCCCCAGCGAAAGCGGAATGTTCGCGTCCGTCGAAGCGCGCTGGATGCGAGCCGTGTTGTTCAGATGGGCGTCCACGGCCCGGATTGTCTTCAGCAGTTGCGAGTCGGCTGGCAGATTCGCGGCAGGCCGGTTGCCGATCACGCGCACCTCCGCCGTCAGCAGCTCCTGTTTCTTGCGGCCAGTAATCTCGGGGATGGCGTGGTCCACGGCTTCGTGCAGCGCTCGTTCCAGGCGATCCAGTTCTTCCACTGATGCCGAGCGCGTGTCGACGCGCATGACCGCCGACTCGGGAATGGAGTTCACCGACGTGCCGCCATTAATGATGCCGATGTTGTAGGTGGTCTTGGGCGCGACCGGGACCGGAGTGCGGCTGAAGCGATCGATTACTCGCGCCAGGGCCACGATAGGATTGGCCACGCCGAAGTCGCTCCAGGAGTGGCCGCCGTGTCCGCGAACCGTGACCTCATAGCGGCGGCTGCCCAGCCCCTCGGCAATGATCGTGTCGGTGCCGGCGCCGTCAAGCACAATCAGCGACGCGATGGTCGCCGACCAGCGTGGCTGCTGGTAGATGTGCCGCATGCCGCGCAGGTCGCCTTCGCCCTCTTCGCCCACGTCGCCAATGAAGAGGATGGGAGCAGTGTTCCTCAATCCCGCCGCTTGCATGGCGCCCGCGATGGCAATCAACGCAGTGACGCCGGAAGAGTTGTCGGATACTCCAGGCCCGTAAAGTTTGCCGGCGTCTCGCCGAGCTTCGACGAGGGTTCCTACGGGAAACACGGTGTCGATGTGTGCGCTGAGCGCGATGAAAGGAGCGGCAGGGTCAGTGCCCGGACGGACAGCGAAGACATTTCCCAATTCGTCGCGGTGAACGTCGGTGAGCTCCAGCTCGGAGAAGCGTTCGGCTAGCCAAGCACTGCGCGCCGATTCACCCCAGGGCGGCGCCGCGATAGAGGTCACTTCCAGTTGGACGTCCTCGAGTTGGCGCGCGCGGGAGCGGAACCAGCCGAAGGCCTCATGCACCTGGCGCAACTCCGCGAGCCGCGCAACCTGTTGCTGCGCGGACCGCGTTCCCTGCGATTCACTGGAGGAATACGACTCTCCGAAAGAAGCACGCGCTGGAGGACTCGGGCCCATGACGATGCTTCATAGTAATACGGAGCACGAGGCAGCGAAAGGCAGCGGCCGTGATTGGCTATTCGACGTTCGCTTTTGGCAATGCGGTTTGGGATGCGCCTTGGCTTTGGCGGAACTCTGCCGTAACAGTAAGCTCTGAGCCGTCAGCTTTCAGCCATCAGCTCTTGCGGACAAGATCCGGCTCTGTGCTCTCCGTGTCCTCTGTGGTGAAGAACAGCCTCGGCGAAGCAAGCCCACTATCCTACGGCAGCTTTCGCAGCACCTCGAAGATGTCGTCGTTGCTGGGCACTTGGCCGATGGGATAAATCTTCGCGTAAGCTACCTTGCCGTCTTTGCCTACGACGAAGATGGCGCGCTCGTTGATTCCCGGGATGGGGTCGCCCTCGCGCAGAATGCCGAATTTCCTGGCGACGTTTCCATGGGGATAGAAATCGCTGGCCAGCGGAAATCCGAGAATGCCAATTTCCTTTTTCTGCCACGCGGTGTGGCTGGGAATTGAATCCACACTGATTCCTACAACTTCGGCATCGTAGCCGGCGAAGCGCTCCAAGTCGCTGTTAAGCCCGGGCAGCTGTGAGGCGCACACCGGCGTCCAGTCGGCCGGATAAAAAGCCAGAACCACGTTTTTCTTGCCCCGGTAGTCGCTGAGCTTGAATTGCGTCTTGATATTGCCCACGACCGCCGGTAATTCAAAATCCGGCACTTCATCCCCAACATTCAGAGTGGACATTCCATTCCTCCATTTTTCCCAAACGCGATTCTAGAGGTCACGCCTGCTGGCGGCAAGTCGGAGAGAATGCGGATGTTACAGTTCGATGAAAATGACCGGCGACTGCCTAAAAACGCTGTGTCGCAAGCTTGAGGGTGCTAGCTGCCGGTTCGCGATTTCCACTCGCTCCGGAGAATCCCGAAGACCACGTCGTCCACCCACTCGCCGCGGAACCACAGGCTCTGCACAAAATGCGCTTCTTTGCGCATGCCGATTCGCTCCAGCAGTCTGATCGACGCCACATTCCGCGGATCGACCGAGCCCCACACCCGATGCTTGCCCAGCGTGATGAGCAGGAAATCCAATAACGCAAGCACTGCCTCGGTGGCGTAGCCGTGACCTTGGAACTCCGGCGCCAGGGTGATGCCGATCTCGGCCTGCTGCGACTCGTCCTTTTTGACACGAAAGCCGCAGTCGCCGATGAGCTTGCCGTCCGCCAGAAAGATGCCGACCTGATACCAGCGGCCGGGCGTGTCCGGGTCAAGCGTCTCCAGGCCGCGAATGAAGGACTGAACCACGTCGACCGACTCGGTGCCCCAACTCTGAAAGCGGGCGACTTCTGGCCGGCGATGATAGGAGAAGACTCTGGGGCCGTCGCTGGCTTCCAGATCGTGGAGGGCCAGCCGTTGGGTAACGATTTCTGTGAACATGCTGGCCGCCAGAGTAACACTGGAACGCTACCGAGGGTCTTGGTCTCCGTTTTAGAAGAACGATCTTACCAGTAAGATTGAGCGGCAGTCTTACCAGTAAGACCATTTTCCAAATTCGCGCCTGAAGTCGCAGATCCGAATTGGGAAACTGCCTTTTCCCGAATATTTTCGCTGAAATCCTCGCTCTTGTTGCCGGATATCACAGCTTGTCGTCGCGGGAAGGCTTGAAATGGAGTTGAAAGCAGACTTGCCGCCCATGACGAAGATCAAGATGCAGATAAACACGCAAACCAAAACGAAGGCGAACAAAATCCCACGCGCCCCGTCGCTGTTCCTCTTGCTTGCCCTGGCGATGGTCACCGGGTGCGGTTCGTCCGCACCTGACCCAACGCCTCCCAATCCGGCTCCGCTGAGCGCCAGCAACCTCAACCTGATCTTTGTGGTCAGCGAAGATCTGGTCTTTCACGCGCCGGGCGATGTCAGCGCCAAAACGGCGAACCTGACCAACCGCGGATTGCAAAGAGCGCTACGCATGGCGACCTTCCTGCAACGACAGGTGCTGGGATCGAACAACGTGACCGGCATTTACACGCTCGCACCCACGACACACTTGCAGACGGTAGGCAGCTATCCCGACATGGCGTCGCTAGAGACCATTCAGCAATTCGCCCTGCTCAACAAAGTCACGCTGACCGATGTTCGCCACGGGCTCGGCATTATGACGGGCAACAGCTTTCCGCTCAATGCATCGTACGGAACCGGGCCAGTGCCTAGCGGAGTTGCTCCTCCCCCTCTAGCTTGTGCGAACTGCCAAGGCTTGGACTTCGACGATCAGGCAGGCGATAACGAAGCCATGGTTAGCAGCCTGATCAAGATGAACCAGCCGGGCTTCTATGTTTTCTCCGCACCCTGGGAAACCACTAGCACGCTGCTGGCTGGCATTAACAATCTCGAAGGCTATAACCTGGCGCTTCCAGCTACCTATGCCGGGCCGAACTACATTTACGTGATTTCGATCACGCCAGCCGGAACTCCGAGCCTGGCTACTTACAACACCAATCTCAATCCGCCTGACACTTATCCTGCCTTGCCCCCACCCGGGATCGTCGTCCAGCCAAAGTGCACGGCACAGCAGCCTTTCAGCATCGCGGTCATCGGTGGAGAAAATGGCGCCGTTACGCCAGCGGGGGCGAACACGAACGAAACCGTCTACATGATTCGTCATGCGGAGGCGCATCCCGCCAGCTGGTGGGAAGACGGCAACTATGTTTGTGCCGGTCAGTGGCGCGCGCTCGACCTGCCCAACGCGCTGCGCGGCAAAATCATGCCGGACCAGGTTTATTCCATCGACCCGGCGCAGGTGATTCCCGGCAGCGAGAACGCGGGCAATTCGGATTGGTCCTATGTGCGGCCTTCGCTGACGGTGCAGCCCTACGCCATCGCCAATGATCTGCCTTATTACCTGGTCAGCAGCTTCGGGCTTATCGATGCCAACTCACCGCAGCTGACCAGTAATTTTTTCTTCAATGGCGGACAGTTTTCCAATCACACCGTGCTGCTGGCGTGGGAGCATGATCACTTTCCGCCGACGGTTGACGCGCTGCTGGCGAGCTATAACGCCAGCCAAACAGCGCCCGACTGGCCCGGTACCGACTACGACACAATCTGGACGGTGAGGCTCGACGGTCGAGGCAATCTGACGGTGAACAACGCGCTGTGCGAGGGAATCCAGTCAACGGCGTTGCCGGCTACGTGTCCGGAGTTCTGAAGAAACAGACGGAATATGCGGTTGCGAGCGATCCCGGGGCTATAAAGCCCCTCGTATTTAGACCAGCTTGACGTGGCGCTGAAGCGCCGCCCTACCGCCAACGCCGAACCGTTGCTTCATCGGCAGGCGTGAAGGGTCGTCTTGTCCGCTACGCTCAACTGCCGTTTGCCCGCGACGCAGTTTCTGACGGCTTACCTGGTATCTGAGAGCTGACGGCTGAATGCTAAGAGCTAACGACTAGGAGCTAAAAGCTGCCTTACTGATACGTGACGCGCTTTTCGCCCTTCACGATACGGCCGATGGTGTAGCCCTTTTCGCCGCAACGCTCCAGCACGGTCTGCACTTTCTTGAACTTCTTGGCAGGGACAACCAGGATCATGCCAATGCCCATGTTGAAGGTGCGCAGCATCTCGTCCTGGGGAACGTTGCCGATCTTTTGCATGTGCTCGAAGATGGGAGGCACGGGCCAGGAATTGATCTCGACGATGGCGCCGGTGCCTTTGGGCAGAACGCGGGGAAGATTCTCAGTGATGCCGCCGCCGGTAATGTGGGCCATGGCCGACACGGCGTCAGCTTCAATCATGCGCCGCATGATGGGCCAATAGCTCTTGTGGCTCTTCATCAGCTCGGTGCCGACCTTGCCCTTGATCTCGTTTACGTAGGAATCGGGCGTGTAATGCGCGACCGAGAAAAACAGCTTGCGTGCCAACGAATAGCCGTTGGTGTGCAATCCCGTGGACGCGAGTCCCACCAGCACGTCGCCCGGCTGCACCGCTTTGCCGGTCAGGATCTTGTCGCGATCGACAACGCCCACGATGAATCCCGCCAGGTCGTATTCGCCGTCATTGTAGAAGCCGGGCATCTCGGCAGTCTCGCCGCCAATGAGAGCACAGCCATTCTGCTTGCAGGCATCGGCGATGCCGGCGACTACTTTCTCCGCAATCTCGGGCTGCAACTTGCCGGTGGCGAAGTAATCCATGAAGAACATGGGCGCGGCGCCCTGTACGGCAATGTCGTTGACACAATGGTTCACCAGGTCTCCGCCGACGGTATGGTGCAGGTTCATCTCAAAGGCGAGCTTCAGTTTGGTGCCCACGCCGTCCACACTGGACACCAGCACCGGGTCTACATACTTCTTCTTGTCGATGGCGAACAGTCCGCCGAAGCCGCCGATCTCGCTTAACACTCCGCGATTGAAGGTCTTATGAGCGAGATACTTGATGCGCTGCTTGGTACGGTTGGCCTGCTCGATATCAACGCCGGAGTCAGCGTAGGTGATGGTGCGAGGTTCTGTCGTCTGCTGTGCCAAAGGTTGGAGTCCCGTCCATGAGGGCGCGTTACCGCAGAATTGTTCGCGGAAACCACATTGTATCACTGCGCGCCGAAACGGCCTTTTCAGCGCGCGGGCGGCGGATTCATGCAACAAAGCTCGATCTGGGCGATGGGTTCAAAATTGGATTTTGCATGTCCGGCCTGCGCAGGTTTGTATCAGACTCCACTCGTGCGCGAATGCGAGGCCGTGTTAAGCGGATTGTCACGCCACCGGTAATGGCAGTTCGTAATTACCTGCTATCGCGATTCAGGGAAGGTTTGTATCAGGGCACGACTTTTAGTCGTGCCGGACAAAGTCAAGACGGAGTTTGGGCTTGAGCCCCTGCAATCGGCCGCAGGGGCTAAAAGCCCTCGTTTTTGTTGCTGGTGACGGCCCAGCTGAAGCCGGGCCCCGATACAAGGCGACGGGAGGAGATCGCCACAGCCATTCGGTACGGTTGCCGGCCATGGCATTTCCGCAGCGTTCCCTGATACAAGGCGAATGAGCAACGATTACCAGTGCATCCCTCTACGGAAGCAGTTGATAGACCGCGCCTTCGTTATAGGTGCCGCCGCCTTGGGTTGCGCCCAGCAGCCAGCCATGCAGTAAGACGAGCGGACCGTACGGAGCGCCGCCGTCGTTCTGCAGCCTGAATCCGTGCAGCACCACCAGCGACCAGGTCCCACCGTTGTGGGCAAGTTCATACACGGTCCCGACGGAATCGACGCCGCCTTCGTCTGCGGTGCCGTAGAGGTTGCCGCGGCTGTCCAGGATCACACCCGCGAAGGGCAGCGCTCCGTCAACACCTCCGGTAAAGCTGTAAAGCACGCTTTCCTGCCATTGCTGGCCAGACTTGGCGAGTTCAAAGACGGTGCCGTCGTTGTGCGCGCCTCCGGTGTTCGTGGAGCTGTAGAAGTTCCCAGCCTGATCCGCCGCCAGGCTGCCCATGGGATAGGCGCCGTCGCTCCCCGCAAAGGAGTGCAGCACGGTTTCCGTCCAGCCACCGTTACTGGGGCTGACCTCGAACACTGTGCCGCAACCGTATTGGCAATTGCCGGTTCCTCCGTAGGGCGTGGTGCCGTAAAGGTTGCCGGCGCTATCGAAGATCAAATTGCCCTGCGAGCTGGATCCATCGGCAGCGCCGGTGAAGGCGTAGATATCCGTCTCCTGCCAGCCGCCTTGTGTGGGTGTGAGTTTGTAGACCGTGCCACCGCAGCCCGGCTGATTGCAGTCCCAGAAGGTATTCGATTGAGGATCAGCTCCGGCTTTGGCCATCACGAAATCCCCCTCGATTCCCGGCGCCCAGGTGGTTCCATACATATTGCCGGCAGCATCGAAGGTCACGCCGCCAACGGGAATGACGCCCTTATTCACTCCTGGCTGGAAGCTGTACACGGTGGATTCCTGCCAACCGTTGGCTGTCTTCGTTAGTTTGAAGACTACGCCGCAGCCCAGGTCCTGTCCGCCGCTGGTCGAGCAAACGCCGAGCCCGCCCAGTTGGGTCGTGCCGTACAGGTTGCCGGCGGCGTCGAAGGTGAGATTGGCGACAGGGAAAGCGCCATCCGTTCCTTGAAAGTTGTAGAGCACGGTTTCGCGCCAGGTGCCGGCGGCCAGAGGCGTCAGCTCGTACACGGTTCCGAAGCTGGCAGGTCCACCGTTGAAAGTTGTGCCGTAGACGTTGCCTAGGGCGTCGGCAATCAGGCCGGAGTCGGCGGTGCGGCCATTGTTCCCGTTGAAGCTATAAATCAGTTTTTCGCTCGACTGAGCCCAGCCTAGCGTTGCCAAAGCGCTGGCCAAGACCAGCAGTTTCACGGCAATTCGTAACATAGCGATTGCTCCCCCAATTCATTTTTCTATGTGTGTGATGAATGAACCTAGAACCAGCGTACGGAACTAGCGATAGCAGTTTGAGCGATGTGAAACGTGCCGGGCGATACATGGAAGTCGCGCACGGGTGACGTCATGCCGCAGGTTGACGGCTGACGTTTCAGCTGAACATGTCCTGCATTGTAGGACAACGATTGCGGGGGAACGAGAGCAATGGGCCGAGTTGCCGGAGCCAGTAGCTCAGTTGCGCAAGGCTGGTATGTGTGGTGAAGGTGCTCGGTTGTGGCGTATGGATTGCCATCGCGCGATGCTCTGATGTGGCGCTATTGATTAGTGATTCGGAGGAGGGCTTTAGAGCCAAGTTGGGTTGAAGGTATAGGGGTCCTTCCGACTCCGGATTGCAAAAGGACGCAATCCTGCGCTCAGGATGACAATTTTACTTGTGAGCCGGTGGAGAGCGCAGCGGGGCAGGAAGCCGAAGCTTCCTGCCACTGCCAATATCCACCGTTTGCCCTGCCACAACGCTGATCGTTACGCGCTGTGCTGATCGCTCCACGGATCCAGCACGACCTTGATGCAGGCTTCGTCCTTCTTCAGGAAGGTGCGATAGCCTTCAGGCGCGCTTTGCAGGCCTAGCCGATGCGTTATGATCACGCTCGGGTCGATGTCGCCCTTCTGAATGTGATCGAGCAGCTTCGGCATGTAGGTATGCATGTTGGTTTGTCCCATCTTGAAGGTGAGGCCTTTGCCGAAGGCCGCCCCGAACGGGAAATTGTCGAGGAAGCCGCCGTACACGCCCGGCACCGAAACCACGCCACCTTTGCGGCATGACTGGATGCACTGGCGCAACGCGAACGGCCGGTCGAAGGCGATGCCGAGCATCTGTTTAGCGCGATCGCTGTACCAATCGACACCGTGACCGTGGGCCTCCATGCCGACCGCGTCGATGCAGGCGTCGGGCCCGCGTCCGCCAGTCAGCTCTTTCAACGACTCAATGAGGTCTGGCGTCTGCGAGTAGTCCACGATCTCCGCGCCCGCGTCTTGCGCCAAGCGTAGCCGCTCGGGTATGCGGTCGATCGCGATAACTTTTCCTGCTCCCAGCAACATGGCGCTGCGCACGGCAAACTGGCCTACCGGGCCCGCTCCCCAGACGGCAATCACTTCGCCGCCCTTGATGTTGCAGTTTTCGGCAGCCATGTAGCCGGTGGGAAAGATGTCGCTCAGGAAAAGGACTTGCTCGTCCTTCAGGTCGCTCTCGATCTTCAGCGGCCCCACGTCAGCGAAAGGCACGCGCACGTACTGCGCCTGTCCCCCGGAGTAGCCGCCGTACATGTGGGAGTAGCCAAACAACCCTGAACCGGAATAGCCGTAGAGAGCTTCGGCGACGTGCGCGTTAGGATTGCTGTTGTCGCACAGGGACCATAGTTTCTGCTTGCAATAGAAGCAATGGCCGCAGGCGATGGTGAACGGCACCACCACGCGATCGCCCACCTTGCGCTTCTTCACCTCGGGACCGACGTCGACGATCTCGCCCATGAATTCATGACCAAGAATGTCGCCCTGCTCCATGGTGGGTATGTAGCCGTCGTAGAGATGAAGGTCGGAGCCGCAAATGGCTGAGCGAGTGACTTTCACCACGCAGTCGTGCGGATTCAGAATCCCGGGATCGGGAACGTTTTCCACGCGAACATCCTGTTTGCCAAACCAGCACAAAGCTTTCATCGTCCACCTCGGTTTTCGGTTCCGGTAAATTGTGGTTTCAGATTGGCAGGCTGGGTCTGGCGCTGCGCACCCTTGCGCACCTGCTGCGTGGCTTCCGGCTGCTTGACCGCGTGCATTACGCGTAGCACCGAGGAGCGGCGGCCCGAAGGCTGTCCCACCACGGTAGGAATTTCTCCCGCCTCCATCAACGCCTTGAAGCGGCGCAGGTCTTCGCGGACTTGCTGCTCAGGCTCGCGGCCCATCATCTTGGCGAATGCCGCGCCCAATTTGCCGGCAGGATTGCGGTAGGTGAGAGCAACCGTGACCTCAGTGCCCGAGCCGTTAGGCGCCGGTCGGAACTCGACCGAGCCGCGGTTGCAGATAGCCGATCCGGGCAGCGAACGCCAGACCAGGTATTCGTTAGGCCGCTCGTCCAGCACCTCGGCGTCCCACTCCACCGGAACACCCATAGGGCCATTCGCCACCCAATGCGATGTGCGATCGTCCTTCTTGGTCACGCTCTTCAGGTGCTTCATGAAGCGCGGCAGATTTTCAAAGTTATGCCAGTATTTGTATAGGTCTTCCGGACTGCGATCGATGGTGAATGTCCTCTGAATGTGAATGGCCGAACCCGTCTTGGGTCCACGCTTCACGGCGCTGACCACGCCGTAAGTGCCGATGGCCGCGAGGGCAGCTCCGCTGATCGATTTGCGCGATAGACCGTAAGCGGCCAGCGCTCCTCCACCTATGATTGCCGCCCAAGGAGCGATCGATTTCTGTTGTGAATTGCCGAAGTGCGTTCCGGCGCGTCGTAAATGTGTGACCTTCATTAGGCTCCTCGCCGATTTGGAATGCTTGAATGGTGGTGGGATGCGGCGTATCGGCGAGGGTTTGCGCCAAGCGAGGATAGTTCGCGGCACTCTGGAGCAGAGACATCAGCGCGAGTTGCAGCGCTCTCGCCCGCGGGTCACGCCGAAGTGTCCGCAGGATAGAGGCAGCGAACAATGGGAAAATGTGGCCTGCGGGAGCGAAGGACGTTAGTGATCTCATTTCTCCTACTCGAGTCCAAAAGAACACCCCTGCGCTGTTGCGCAAGGGGGTAATCGATTCGCACATCGGAAATTTACTTGTTCAGTTCGGCTAAACCCGCCAGCTTGACCGGCGCGCCGTTGGGGAAGGTCGCGATTAGATTCAGCTCCCCTCCCATCGCCTCGACAGCACGCTTGAGTGTCGAGATATGCATATCCGTCCGCTTTTCGATGCGGGAAACCTGCTCCTGCTTCACGCCCAGCGTCTTCGCCATTTCGACCTGGGTAATCTCGCGCGCCTTGCGCAGCTCGCGCATGGTCATTTCTTCCGCGGCCAGCAGTTCAGCGCGCCGCCCAATCTTCTTGCGTCGGGCCCGAGGCAGAGAGTTCAGCTTCTCTTGCAGTGTCTTCACGGCTTCTTCCTTTCCCTAGCTC
>CAWCMU010000012.1:0-191764 GCA_963796695.1 uncultured Acidobacteriaceae bacterium
GTTTGTCGTCAGCCTTCTGCTTTTCTAGGTGCTGTTTATACCTGGCGTAGGCCTTCGCGATCAGCCGCTTATAGAACTTCTTCTGGCTCACGCCGGCCTTGTTTCCTGCTACGAGCAGCACCGCCTGCGGCTTGGGTCGAAAGCGAAGGCTACTCGCCATTCGCCATCCCCTGCCTCAAATCTCAGCTCCTTCATGTTGGCGTAATCGGAGCCCTTCAGCTTGTCGACGTGCGGACGGCCGGTCTCCGGTCCAAACTTCTCCACGAACTTTGCTTCGGCCAAAAGCTCATCCTGCACCTCTTCGGAAAGCTCGTCGAACTCCGGCTCAAAGTCGACGTGAAACCCGACCGCCCATGTCATTGAATATGCTCCGAAGCGCATATGCTGTCAAGCGCATCCCTCAGAATACACCGCCGCCAGAGCCAACCAGTCCTCCGCGAGTTCTATTGTCCCACCGACGATGTCGTCAAAGCCGGCTTCGTTACCGTCTGCGAACCCCCCAGCAAGAAAGGGAAGGCATTGGGCCGAATCACGCCTTGATTTTGTGAGTTAAATCACGGTCATTTGTGACCAGTTATTCCTGCTTTCCCAGCCCGGAAGCATAGACTAAAGCTTCATATCTTTGCGAGGACAAATGACTATTCTGACCGCTGAAAAGCCAACCACTGGCACTACATCCAAAGCCGATCCATCCTCCGACATTTACCGCTCCGAAAGCCATCCACTCGACCCGTTGTTCCTGCCCAAAAGCGTTGCCGTAATTGGCGCCTCCGAGCGCGCCGGCAGCGTGGGCCGGTCGGTCCTGTGGAATCTTTTGAGCAGCCCCTTCGGGGGCACGGTATTTCCGGTTAACTCGAAACGCTCCAACGTACTGGGCATCAAAGCCTATCCCAGTGTGCGGGAACTGCCTGACAAGGTTGACCTGGTTGTAGTCACCACTCCGGCGGACACCGTTCCCGACCTCATCGCGGAATCGGTGGAGATGGGCGTACCCGCGGGAATCGTCATCTCGGCCGGCTTCAAGGAGTTCGGCGAGCATGGCAAGGAACTGGAACGGCAGATCTCGCGCATCATCCAGGGCAAGATGCGGCTGATCGGTCCCAACTGCCTGGGCGTGATGAATCCGCTGCGCGGCCTGAACGCCACCTTTGCGCACACCGTGGCCCGTCCCGGCAACGTCGCCTTCATCAGCCAGAGCGGCGCGCTCTGCACCGCGGTCCTCGACTGGAGCTTGCGCGAGAACGTGGGCTTCAGCGCCTTCGTCTCCATCGGCTCCATGCTGGATGTGAACTGGGGCGACCTGGTGGACTACTTCGGCAACGATCCCCGGACGCACAGCATTGTTCTGTATATGGAATCGATCGGCGATGCGCGCTCGTTCCTGTCAGCCGCGCGCGAGGTTTCGCTCACTAAGCCGGTGATCGTGATCAAGGCCGGCCGCACTGCAGCCGCCGCCAAAGCCGCGGCTTCGCATACCGGCTCGCTGACCGGCAGCGACGGCGTTCTGGACGCAGCCTTCCGCCGCAGCGGCGTTCTGCGCGTCGACAGCATCGCTGACATCTTCTTCATGGCCGACGTGCTGGCCAAACAGCCGCTGCCTCGCGGTAAACGCCTCTGCATCGTGACTAATGCCGGCGGGCCGGGGGTTCTGGCCACCGATGCCCTGGTCAACGGAGGCGGGGATCTGGCCGATCTTTCGGCGGAAACCATGAAGGCCTTCGACGAAATTCTTCCGGCGCAATGGAGCCATAACAACCCAGTCGACATCCTGGGCGATGCCGAGCCGGAGCGCTATGCCAAGTCGCTGGAGATCGCTGCCAAGGATCCCAGCATCGATGGAATGTTGGTGGTACTCACTCCGCAAGAGATGACCAATCCCACCCAGATCGCCGAGAAGCTGAAACCTTATGCCAAGAGCCTGGGCAAGCCGGTGCTGGCTAGCTGGATGGGCGGCAGCGAAGTTGCTGCCGGCGAACAGATCCTGAAGCAGGCAGGCATTCCGACCTTCCAGTTCCCGGATGCTGCCGTCAACGCTTTCAACTACATGTGGAAATATGCATACAACCTGAAGGGTTTGTATGAGACCCCAGCGTTGCCGCAGCATCCCGATGCCGCAGTCCAGCGTGGCAAAGCCGAGCACATTATCCAGGAAGTCCGGAAGTCGGGCCGCACCATCCTTACCGAGTATGAAGCCAAGCAAGTACTGAAGTGCTACGACATTCCGACGGTCGAGACCCGCATTGCCACTACCGAGCAGGAAGCGGTTGAGGTCGCCGGGGAGCTCGGCTATCCGATCGTCCTGAAAATTTACTCGCTCACCATCACCCACAAGACCGACGTCGGCGGCGTGCAACTGAACCTGCGCGACGCCAACGCGGTGAAGGCCGCATTTCAGACCATCAAGCAAGCGGTTACCGAGAAGGTTGGCGCCGAGCATTTCCAGGGTGTCACCGTGCAACCCATGGCCAAGCTAGACGGCTATGAGCTGATCATCGGCAGCAGCCTGGATTCGCAGTTCGGTCCAGTCATTCTGTTTGGTACCGGCGGCCAGCTGGTGGAAGTGTTCAAGGACAGTGCCCTGGCGCTCCCTCCGCTGAATTCCACCCTGGCGCTTCGCATGATGGAGCAGACCAAGATCCTGAAGGCGCTCAAGGGCGTTCGTGGCCGCAAGCCCATCGACCTGGCCGCGCTGGAAGAGTTGCTGGTGCGTTTCAGCCAGTTGGTGGTCGAACAGCCATGGATCAAGGAAATCGATATCAATCCTCTGCTGGCTTCGCCTGATCGCCTGTTGGCCCTGGACGCCCGGGTCGTGGTCCACGGCCTCGAGATGACGGAAGACAAGCTGCCGGTCTCGGCGATTCGCCCCTATCCGGTCCAGTTGGTGAAGGAGTGGACGATGAAGGATGGAACGCCAGTCACGATCCGGCCGATCCGTCCCGAAGACGAGCCGAACATGATCAAGTTTCACGAGAAGCTTTCGGAGCGCAGCGTTTACCTGCGCTGGTTCCAGCCGTTGAAGCTGACGCAACGGGTCGCCCACGAGCGGCTCACCCGCGCCTGCTACATCGACTATGACCGCGAGCTGGCGTTGGTGGCCGAGCGCCCCGATGCTACTGGTGAGAAAGAGATCCTGGCAGTGGGCCGCTTGAGCAAACTGCACGGCCGGAGCGAAGCTGAACTGGCCGCGGTTGCCATCGATTCCGCCCAGCACAAGGGTCTGGGCACGGAGCTTTATCGCCGGCTGGTCGACGTGGCTCGGGAAGAGAAGCTGACCAAGGTCGTTTCCAACATGCTGCCCGAAAATCGCGAGATGCGGGCAATGTGCCAGCGGCTCGGCTTCAAGATGTCTTCCAACCTCGAGGACAACATGATCCGCGCCGAACTGGAGCTATAACCGGTAGCAGATTTGAATTGCAGTGAAACTGAGCGGGCAGGGCCAAACGGTCTGCCCGCTCTTTTTTTTGCTTCCGGCGCCTGCGGATGGCGATAGTCCTTGCCGCCAGGTGCGGTTAAGATGTTATGATTTCCCGAACTCAAAGAAGTGCAATCGGCAACGGTTGCCGCAATGATCGGGGTCTTAGTATCAGTTTCCCCCGCATGCGCCGGTTGGAGAAGTTGATGGGAGACGCCGCTTTTGAGTCTTCCGAGCCGACTTGGGTGCGCATGAGGTAATTGCGGCAGGCGCGTCCAAGGGGCGATCGTTAGAACGTGCCAAGCGAAAAACAGGTTCGATGGTCGCAGCTGCGGGTCGGAATCACTGTCCTGCTCGCGCTTGTCACGCTTGCCATCCTTATCTTCCTCATGACCGGCACCACCGGTCTGTTCACCAAGAAATTCCTGGTTCGCTCGTACGTGGATAACGCCGGCGGTCTGCGGGTGGGTGCTCCGGTTCGCCTGGAGGGCGTTGACATCGGCAACGTCGTTGGCATTCGGGTGGTAGCTGATCCCAAGCGCCGCTTGGCGCCGGTGGAAGTCAGCATGAAGATCACCAGCAAGTATGCCGACACCATGCACAACGATTGCCAGGTGGAGCTGACTACAGCCGGCGTGCTGGGCGAAGTGTTCGTTGATATGGATTGCCGCTCAGCGAAGGGCGGTCCGCTGCAGAATGGAGCGGAACTGCCAACCCGCGATACGCCGCAGCTTCAGGACGTGGTGCGTGCCAGCCAGAGCACGCTGGAGAACCTTGATGTACTGGTCAAACGGCTGGACAGCATCGTGTCGTTTATCCAGAGCGGACAGGGCTCAATCGGCAAAATCATTTACGACCCGTCACTGTTTGATCGCGCCAACAGTGCCGTCACCCAGTTGCAGCAGATCATGACGCAGATCAACTCGCCGCACGGAACCATCGGCAAGTTGCTGAACAGCGACGAGCTGTACGATAAGGCCAACGCGACCATCGATAACGTGAATAAAATTATCGATGAAGCCAACAGCGGGCAGGGAACGATCGGCAAGTTCCTAAGGGATCCGTCGCTCTACGACAACGCGAATAAGATGGTAGCCAATGGCAACCAGTTGGTGTCCGACATCAACGCCGGCAAGGGGACGCTGGGCAGGTTGGCCAAGGACGAAGCCCTGGCCAAGAAGATCGATAACACGGTTACCCGGCTGAATAACATCACCACTCAGCTCGATGAGGGCAAAGGCACGGCCGGGAAGTTCCTCAAGGACCCTGCGCTTTACAACAATGCCGATGACTTGCTGGTCGAGACCCGTAATCTGATCAAAGCGGTCCGCCAGGATCCCAAGAAGTACCTGACGATCCACTTGAAGCTGTTCTAGACGCGTTAGGTGTGTCCCCGGAGTGAAGGACCGCAAGATGGGTTTTGCATCGTTCCTCCCAATTCCTCATGGTTTTGAAAGGGCGCAACCTTAGCTACGCCGTCACGTCTCTCAAATTGCCATCCCGAGGAGGCCTTCAGGCCGACGAGGGAGCTGCCGCCGCGTGCCCCTCACGAAACCCTACCCCTCTCTTGTCCATGTACCATAGAGCCGATGATGGCTGCCTGCTCCATTCGCATTCGCGGAGTTGTTCAGGGAGTCGGCTTTCGTCCCTTCGTTTACCGCCTGGCACACGACCACCGCCTGGCGGGCTGGGTGCTGAATGGCGAGGACGGCGTCATCATCTTTGCTGAAGGCGCCGACGAAAGGCTGAAGGCTTTCATCCAGCAGCTGACGGCCGAAGCCCCGCCGGCCGCCGTCATCGCGCAAATTGAAGTTGAGCCAGCCGAGCCAACCGGCGTCGCGGATTTCGTTATCCGCCAGAGCGAGCGTCACGACAAGCCGACGGTTGGCATCTCACCCGATCTGCCGGTGTGCGACCTCTGTCTGCAGGAACTCTTCGATCCGGCGAATCCGCGCCACCGCTATCCTTACATCAACTGCACGAACTGTGGTCCGCGCTACACGGTGATTGTGTCGCTGCCTTACGACCGGCCGAACACGACGATGAAGCCATGGCCGCTGGACACCTATTGCGATGCGGAGTATCACGATCCCGCCAACCGCCGCTTCCACGCCCAGCCGGTGGCCTGTCCGCTATGCGGGCCGCACTACTCGCTCCACGAGGGCGATCAGATTGTGCGCGGCGACGACGCGGCCATCCAGCGCGCGGCCGGACTTCTGCAAGCCGGCAAGATCGTCGCCGTCAAAGGACTCGGGGGCTATCACCTCGCCTGCAATGCCCGCAACGCGGGTACTGTCCACAAGCTGCGCGAACGCAAGTATCGTAAGGAAAAGCCGTTCGCCGTGATGGTGGGCACCCTCGAGGACGCCCGCGCCATCGTCGAGTTGTCGCCAGAAGCAGAAGATCTGCTGACCTCGGTTGCGCGCCCGATCGTGCTTGCGCCCGCCAAGCTCGAACTGCAAGGGGTGGCTCCGGACAACGACGAGCTCGGCGTAATGCTGCCTTACACTCCGTTGCAGCATTTGCTGTTCGCCGCCGGCGCGCCGGAGTTGCTGGTGATGACCAGCGCCAACCGGTCGAGTGAACCTATCGCGTATGACGAGCGGGATGCTTTCGAACGGCTGGCAGGAGTGGCCGACGCATTCCTGGTAGGCGAACGCCCGATCGCGCGACGAGTGGACGACTCCGTGGTGCGGGTTGGTTCATTCGGCCCTGTAATTCTGCGGCGCTCACGTGGCTACGCTCCTGGTGTGGTCGCCAGCCTGCCGATGTCGCGGCCGCTCTTGGCCGTCGGAGCCGATCTAAAAAATTCGGTGACGCTCGTCGTCGACGGTCAGGCATTCGTCAGCCAATACATTGGTGACCTCGACCACTACCAGGCCTACCAGGCGTTTCAGGAGACGATTCGCGATCTAGTCGCCATGTACGACGTGAACTGGGATGACGTTGTGGTGGCCCATGACGCGCATCCGCAGTACCGCTCCACCATGTACGCCCTTGATCTGCCTGCGGCAGGGAAGCTGTCGGTACAGCACCATCGCGCTCACGTCGCATCCGTGCTCGCCGAGCGCGTCGAATGGGAGCGGCGCGTGATCGGCGTCAGCTTCGACGGCACCGGTTATGGCGATGATGGCAGCATCTGGGGCGGTGAGTTTTTTGCCGGCAGCGTGCGCGAAGGTTTTGACCGCGTTGCGCATTTGCGAAGTGCCTCGCTCGCCGGAGGCGACGCCGCAGCGCAGCACCCGGTGCAGGCGGCTGCCGGCTTTCTCTATCAGGTAGAGGGCATGCCGGATGTGTCCGCCGCGCCCTTCAACTTTCCCACGCGCTATCAGCAGGCGCTGGAGTTGGTGCGCAAGAATGTTCGCAGCTTTCCCACTACATCGGTTGGCCGGCTGTTCGACGCGGCTGCGGCGTTGCTGGGCTTCACGCGCGCGATTACCTTTGAGGGGCAGGCAGCCATGTGGCTGGAGGATATTGCGCATCGCGCCATCGCCGCCGACGGCTATCCGTTTCCGTTCGTCGACGGGGAGCTGGATTTTCGACCCTTGCTGGTGGCCGTTGCCGAAGACCGGCGGCGCGGAGACGACGCGAGCGAAATCGCTCGCCGCTTCCAACGTGGAGTCGCGTGGGGTCTGTGCGACGTCGTAACGGCGCTGTGTTCGGAGCGGCAAATCGATGCCGTCGTCCTCTCCGGCGGCGTCTTTCAAAACGAACTTTTGCTGTCGGATGTGCGCGACAGGTTGAACTCGTCTGGGTTACACATTTGGACGAACCACGCACTTCCACCCAACGATGGCGGAATCAGCCTGGGGCAGGCTGCTCTGGCGGCCTTCGCCGCAGCCGGCGAAAGTGATGTCGCAAGCCGCAAGGCGGGTGACGTGAAACGGCAGACTGGCTGAAGGTTAGCGTGCGGGTCGCGTCACCGAGGAGCCGTGCGACCTTGAGCGTAATCGAGAGTACCTCCGGGTATACCTTCGACCTGCCCGGACGTCTGCCTCCGATCAGGGACGCACAAGGTACAATAAAGGGTTCGTATGCACGCAACCTATCTGATCATGGCAAGTGCCTCTGCTCTTGAGCATGTTCTCGGGCACCTGTCGTGGTACCTAGTCATCTTCGGTTCGTTTACCTCCAGCGTTTTTCTTGGCATGGTGATCGTGGCGGCTTGCCGCTACGTGCTGAACTCGCGTCGCGCGCGCCTGCAAGTCGAAGCCGTTCCGGCTTCCGCTCTGCCCGCCGTTACCATCCTCAAGCCGGTACATGGCATGGAGCCGCGGCTGGAGGAGACACTCGAGAGTTTCTTCCTCCAGGATTATCCCAGCTTCGAAATTGTTTTCGGCGCGCGCGACGAAGGCAACGGTGCGCTGTCCGTAGTAGAGAAGCTGCGGGCCAAATATCCTCAGGTGCGCACGCGCGTCGTCATTTCGGGTGAGCCGTCGTGGCCCAGTGCCAAAGTTTTCTCGCTGGCGAAGATGCTGGCCTCGTCCGACAACTCATACTTTGTCATCAGCGACAGCGACATTCTGGCGAAGCCGGATTTTCTGCGCAGCGTGATTCCGCCGCTGCTGAATCCCAAGGTTGGTCTGGTCACCTGCATGTATCAAGGCATCCCGGCGCCTGATTTCTGGTCGCGCCTGGAAGCGCTGGGCATGTCCGTCGAGATGCCCTCGGGTGTGATGGTAGCGTCGATGGTTGATGGCATGAAGTTCGCTTTGGGCGCGGCGATGGCGGTGCGCGCGGACGCGATCGATGCCATCGGCGGATTCCGTGAGGCAGCCGATTTCTATTCCGACGACTTTGTGCTGGGCAACCGCGTTGCCGAGGCCGGCTACGAAGTGGTGCTGTCGCACTACAAGGTGGGGCACGTGCTCACCGCGCATTCGATGCGGCAAACCTTTGGCGATCAGTTGCGCTGGATGAAGAGCACGCGCTTCTCGCGGCCTTGGGGACATGTGGGCTCAGGCCTGACCTATGCGGTGCCGTTCGGCTTGTTGGCGCTGCTGCTGGGCCTGGAGCATCCGGAGAGGATGTCGCTGGCGATTGTGCTGTTCGCCGGAGCGTGGCTTAATCGCGTGCTGCTGGCGCTGATTGTGGGATGGGGCATTATTCGCGACAAGCGAGCGCTGCGGCTCTGCTGGCTGTATCCGCTACGCGATCTGCTGGGCTTCTGCACCTGGGCGGCAAGCTTCGTCAGCAACCGCTTCTTGTGGCGCGGCGAACTTTACGAATTCGGCGAAGAAGGCCGCATCATGCCGGTGGAACGCTCCATTGAGTTCGTGCGCGAGCGCGCCCCGCAAGCCCACGACTGAGTTTTCCCGACAACCTGCTCTGAAGGAGTGCGACTTCGCCCGCGCCGGTCCTAGCTTCCTTGATAAGATTGTCGTCCCGACGGGGGACTTCAGCCTTCTTTTTTTGTCATCACGAGGAGGGCTTCAGCCCGACGAGGGATCTGCTGTTTGCGCCGCGATAAGAAAGCCTGCCGTCCCTAACGGGACTCGTTCGTTTTTCTCGCTCACCCAGCGCTGAAGCGCTGGGCTATCATCTTGCGTCCCGGGTGGCGGGACTGGAACGTCGGAGCTTAGACGTCATCGCCCAGCATGAAGCTGTAATGGCACTCGGTTTCATTTCTCGTGAAGGCAGCGGCTTCAGGCGCGCCCATAAGATCATTGCTTGTTTTGTCATCACGAGGGATCTGCGGTTCACACCTTCTCCAGCTTCCCGTCGCGCAGCCTGAACTTCAATCCCCGCCACTCGACTTTGTTCCCGGCAAAGCTCGCCAGCCAGATCGCCAATGCGATGAAGTCACGCAGCGGCAGCAGCCACAAGTCAGGGAGCACGCGAGGATCGTTGAGCACTCCGCGACCGACAACCATCGCCGAGCCGATGCGCAGCACCGCCGATGCCGCCAGCGCGAGCCAAGTCCACCAGCGCTCGGGTGCAGCGACGACGGCGAGGATCGACCACGCCAATCCGAACGTCACGATCAACCCGAAGTACTGCGCTGGCCGGCGATCTTTGATATTGCGCGCCCAGCGCATCTGGTGCGTCCAGAAATTGCCGAACGTGTAGTTGGGCAGAGCGGTTTCGACAATTGTGGCGGCCAGCTCAACCGTATGTCCGGCGGCAGCAGCGCGCGCGCCCAGTTCGTAGTCATCGCCCAGATAATCGACCAGCGCCTCGAAGCCGCCAATCTCGCGCAGCACGTTCTTTGTGGTCGCGATCGTCGCTCCCAGGCCGAAACGAATGCTGCCTTCCATCATGCGAGCGATCAGCACGCCGCCGGTGAAATCGGTGCTGAGTCCGAGCGCCTCCAATTTTGAGCCGAGAGTGCTGCCGGCGAGCCCGCGATACAGCGTCGTCACCATTCCAACCTTGGGCTGGCGAAACGGCGCCAGCACCCGCCACAAATAATCGCGTTCCACCAGGATGTCGCTGTCGTTCACAATGACGTGCTCGTACCGCGCTTGCGGCAGCATCTGAGCCAGGTTGCTCACTTTGCCGTTCAGCCCTAGCGCCTCGGGACAATGCACCACTCGCAGATGGCATCGAGGAAATTCCTGCCACAGCTTCTCCACGAGCGATAACGCAGGATCGCTGGGGTCGCTTACGCCGAACAACACTTCGTACTCGGGATAATCGAGCCGGCAATGGCTGCGAAATGCCGCATACATGTGCGGATCGAGCCCCTTCAGCGACTTCAGAATGCTGACCGGCGGCGCGAACTGAGGGTCGACCGCGTGATCGCTGCGCTGCCTGTAGCGCGTGGCCGCCCAGATCGACAGCGCAAAGTAGACGCTTCCAGCCGCGCTCAACAAAACGCAGACAGCCGCCACAGTAGTTGCGATCGAGAACATGAGGCGCTGTTCAGATTAGCAGAATGGGAAACGGCCACGATTCAGCGGTCGGGAAGCCAGTGCCTCGCGCTATTATGTTATGGGGATTTCCAGGGACAAATCCATGATCAACGGGAAACGAGTCGCGGTGGTAATGCCGGCGTACAACGCCGAGCTGACGCTGAAAAAAACGGTTGAGGAAATTCCTGACCTGGTCGACATACGTATCCTGGTCGACGACTATAGCAAAGATAAGACCGTGGAACTGGCCAAGAAGCTTGGGTTGCTGGTGTTCGTGCACGACCGCAATTACGGCTACGGGCGCAATCAGCAGACGTGCTACCGCGAGGCGCTGGCCGCCGGCGCCGATGTGGTCATCATGGTGCATCCCGACTACCAATACACGCCACTGCTGATCACGGCGATGTCGAGCATGGTCGCGTACGACGTTTACGATGTCGTTTTGGGCTCGCGCATCATTGGCGGACAAGCCTTGCGCGGCGGAATGCCCATCTACAAATACATCTCTAATCGCTTTCTGACGGCGTTCGAGAACATGTTTCTGGGCGTGAAGCTCTCGGAATATCACACTGGCTATCGCGCGTTCGGCAGCAAGGTTCTGACCACGCTGCCGCTGCTGGAAAACTCTTCCGACTTCGTCTTCGACAACCAGATGCTGGCGCAGTGCGTTCACTTCGGCTTCCGCATCGGCGAGGTGTCGTGCCCCACGAAGTACTTCGAGGAAGCGTCATCGATTAACTTCCGGCGCAGCGTGAAGTATGGATTCGGCGTGCTCGGCACCAGCGTTCAGTTCAAGCTGAACAAGTGGGGGGTCTCCCGGCTGCCGCGCTTCAGCGAGAACGGTCGTAGGCTGGAGAGCGCGCTGCCTTCTGCAGCGCTCGCCAACCAGCAGCTCAGCCGCGTGGAGTAATCGTGAGTCTGAGCTTCCCACTAGTTAGAAAAGAGTTGCGCCCGCTGGACGGATGGCAACCGTCAACCGACAACAGCTTCTGAGACGATCTTCCGTCTCAGCAGGCGCGTTTTCGTGGTGCTATTGCGGCGTCAGCTTGTACACGGTGCCGGCAACGCCTTGCGGACAACTAGCGCTACAGGATGCGGTGCCATACAGATTGCCGCTGCTGTCGAACAGCAAATTGCCAAATGGATGGTCTCCATCGGTTTGTGCCGTGAAATCGTAAAGCTCGGTGTAGATCCAACCTCCGTTTGAGGGCGTCAGCTCGTATACGTTTCCGTTGCCGCCCGCGCCGCCGTCGTTTGCAGCTCCGTATAGATTTCCAGCCGCATCCATGACCAGGCCGCCAACTGGACTGGAGGAATAGCCTCCGCCATGTGTCGGAAATGAATAGACCAAGCTGTAGTTCCACGTGCCACCAGAATTAGTCAGCTTATACACTGCGCCGCCACCGTTTGTTCCACCCCCGGGGGCGGTGCCGTAGTAACTATCGACTCCATCGAATAGCAAGGTCGCTTGGGGATACTCTCCATCGCTAGGGTACCCAGCAAAGTTATGCAGTATGGTCTCCATCCATCCTCCTCCCAAAGGCGAAAGCTCGTAGATCGTACCGAGATTACCGTCGGAACCGCCATTGGCTGTAGTGCCGTATAGATTTCCGAGATTGTCGAAAATCACGCCACCGTATGGTTGGGCGCCGTCGCCAGCCTGGCCTCGAAAGCCGTAGATTTCGGAGAAGGTCCAGTTATTTCCCGAGCGAGTCTCTTCAAACACGCACCCTTGCCCATATGGTCCTCCGCCTTGAGTCGTGCCGTACATATTACCGGCGCCGTCGAATATCAGGCCGCCATACTCTGGGCTCGAGCATCCACTACCGTTGGGGAAAACATATATTGTGGTCTTGCCCCACCCGCAGTTGACGGAGCGACAGAAAGCAGCAGGGGGCATTACTTTGAACAAGGTCCCGTCGTTGTTTCCATTACCGCCGTAGTTAGTTGTTCCATAGAAAGCGCCATCCGGCCCGATGGCCAGTGGAGCTTGGGGATTTGCACCGTCGCCTCCGCCTTGAAAGCTGTAGAGCGAACCGAACGTCCAGTCTTGGCCATGCTTCGTCAACTTGAAGACCGTGCCGTTACCGGTGCCTGCACTCGTGCCGCCTGCATCCGTTATTCCGTAGAGATTTCCAGCCCTATCCGCAATGAGGCCGGCTTCTGGAGTAGCCCCGTCATGACCGGTGAATGTGTGCAGCACGGTAAAGGTCGACGCCGGAACGGCCATGCCGACTACCGCAACGCTCGTTTGCTGATTGGTAGACGTGGCCTGTCCGGTCTGGGTATTGACGGTGTAGATCTCCTTGTTGGCTGCGACTGCATATAGCGTGCCATGACGGAATATCAGCGAAGTGATATTCGGCGCGCTGGTCGGGCCTATCACGGTAGCCGTGCCGTTTGTGGTGTTCAACAAGTACAGAATGGAACCCGTCCCCGGATCAAATGCAGCGTAGAGCAAATCGCCGTCAGCCGACATTGCGAGCGTTCCGGTGCCAAACACGACGGGAATAAAACAACCTCCTCCAAAATAGCTTCCATCGGCGAGATAGTAGCAAAGGTTTCCGCTTGCGCTGACGGCAAAAAGAGCGTTCGTGGTAGCGCCGAAGCTTTTGTAGCTCTGCGTGACGCTGGCCAGGGGAGTGAGACTTCCGTCCGCGAGGCTTACCTGCTCGAAGGTATAACCGTTCAAAACTACGCTATACAAATTGGCCCCCAACTCACCAAGCCCGGCCAGTTGCGCTTGCGAAGTGCCGAGCTGCGTGTAGGTTCCTGAATCCAGATCGAGGGTTCCGAATCCGGCGGTGTTGGTGACGGCGTAGACGAGGTTTTGGGCGGGTGCGATAGGCTGCAACGCGAGGAAAAGTCCCAGGACAATAGTTGAGATCGAGGCTGTCCCAAGAACGCGCGCGAAGGTGGTTCGTAAAGATTTCAATTTTCGCTCCTTAGATTTGGGTGGGCCGTGGTCCCGAAAACGGGCCAAGTCTTGCTGGTCCGAATCACTGGGAGCGAGGTGGGAAGTGAGCGGATTCGAGGGATTGTGGCCTGAATCGACCGCCAACGCAAATGAAAATTTGCCTTAAGTACAACTTTTACAAAAAGTTGCCGCCAGAATGAGTCCGCGAAACGAGGCCTTGGTTTGCTGCGCCAAAACCCTAACCTGATCCGGCCGCCCAACCCTCTTGCAACTTCTTTTCCTTCAGCTTCGTACTTCATTGCGGGAGCAGCTCGCCTGGATGGGTACAATAGCGTTCAGGCTCTCCGGCAAAGAAATCATGGCTGTCACCACTGCACATCGAGGAGTTGCACGCGGACACTTTCTCCGCGAGCCCGCGCTCATCGCGTTGCAGAACATGCGCGCCCATAAGCTGCGCTCGTTCCTGATGCTGCTGGGCGTCATCCTGTCGGTGTCCACGCTCATCCTGGTGATCGCGCTAGTGAGCGGCATGAACGAGTACTTTGCCACCCGCATCGCCAACTTGGGCTCGAACGTTTTTCTGGTGATGAAGTTTCCCATCATCAGCGACTCCAAGGAGCTGCTGAAGGCTACGCGCCGCAATCGCGACATCAGTTGGGAAGACTACGAATCACTACGCGACAATCTGAAGCTGCCCAAAGCGGTGGGAGTAGAAGTGCGCCGCACCGCGAACGTGCGAGCCGAGCGGCAGAGCCTGCAGGACATCGACTTGCGCGGTGTCACCGCTAACATCGGCGACATGGATGTGGAAGAGGTCGCGACCGGCCGGTACGTGACCGACAGCGACAATCAGCATCGCAACATGGTGGCGATGATCGGCGCCGACGTGGCCGACAAGCTCTTCGCCAACACCGATCCGCTGGGCAAAACGATTGCGGTCGACGGGCAGGAGTTCCAGGTAGTGGGCGTCGCCAAGAAAATCGGCAACACCTTTGGCCAGTCGCAGGACAATTTTGTCTACATCCCGGTCGAGACCTGGCTGAAGATTTACGGGCGCAACACCAGCCTGCACATCAATATTCAGGCGCGCGGGGCCGATTGGCTGGCGCGCACGCAGGAAGAAGCGCGCGTGCTGATGCGGGCGCGGCGTCATCTTGGCCCCAACGACGAGGACAATTTCGGTATTTTGGCCAGCGACAGCCTGATGGGCTTGTGGAAGAATCTTACGGGCACGCTGGCATCGGGCATGGTGGGACTGGTTTCCATCTTTCTGGTGATCGGCGGCGTGGTAATCATGAACGTGATGTTGGCTTCGGTCACCGAACGCACACGCGAGATCGGCATTCGCAAATCGCTGGGCGCCAGACGAAGCGACATCCTGATGCAATTCCTGGTGGAGTCCACCGTGATGGCGCTGGTGGGCGGCGCGATCGGCGTTTTGATCGCGTGGATCTTGTCGGTGATCGTGCGCACGGCGACGCCGGTTCCGATGTCCGTGCCAATTCTGGCGGTGGTGTTGGCGATTGGAATCTCGACGGCCGTGGGAGTGTTCTTCGGCGTCTACCCGGCGCGCAAGGCGGCCAAGCTGGACCCGATTGAGGCGTTGAGGTACGAAAATTAACTGACAACTGGCTACTGACAACCGACAACTGCTCTTATGCATTTAGGCATGAATTCTCGGATGGCGCTGGAGACGGTGCGCGAGCACAAGACGCGCTCCTTCCTCACGGTGCTGGGCGTGGTGATTGGCGTCGCCGCGATGATCTTCGTCGCCTCCATCCTGGTGGGCGTCAGCCGTGACGTGCAAGGCTACCTCGAGGACTATGGAACCAACACGCTATTTGTCTTTCGCTTCGATCCCGGCATCCACACTGGGCGACTGAGTCCCGAGGAGCGGGCACGCAAGCCGCTCACGTTCGAGGACGCGCAGGCAATCGCCGCCGAATCCCCGCACGTGAAGAGCGTTGCGGTTGACGTGATGCCGCGGGTTGATTTCGATACGCGTCCGGCTCCGAAGGTCGCGCGTTACGGCACGCATGAGATCACCGACCTCGATTACAGTGGCACAACTTCTTCCTATCAGGATGTCTACAACGCCCACGTTTCACAGGGACGGTTCTTCACCGATTTCGAAGACCAGCATCGCGCGGACGTCGCCGTTATCGGATACGAAATCGACAAGAACTTCTTCCCCGCGCACGACGGGCTGGGCAAAACGATCATTGTGGACGGCGTCCCATATCAGGTGATCGGCGTATTTGAGAAGCGCAAGGGCCAGCTGTTCAAGGACGAAACGGCCGACCGCACGGTCAAGGTTCCCTATCACTCCTATCAAAAACACTACCCGGCCGATGATGAAAACTTCATCGGCGCCGAGGCGTACGCCGGTTACAAGGATGCTGCCGAGGATGAGGTGCGGGGAGTGCTGCGCCGCCGCCGGAACACTCCCTTCAACAAGCCTGACAACTTTGGCATCACCAGTGCGGAGGCCATCGCGGAAGAGTTTCGTCAGATCATGAGTACGGTAGCGCTAATGACGATCGTGGTGAGCTCGATCGGATTGCTGGTAGGTGGCGTCGGCGTGATGAACATCATGCTGATGTCGGTGACCGAGCGCACTCACGAAATTGGCGTGCGCAAAGCCATCGGAGCGAAACGCGGCGACGTGACTCGTCAGTTCCTCACGGAAGCGATTGTGCTTACCGGGCTTGGCGGGCTGGCCGGGGTGCTGGTCGGCGTTGGCGCGTCGGCTACGCTGCCGCTCTTGTTTCCCTCGATGCCGACCTCGGTGCCCATCTGGGCCGTGGTGGCTGCGGTGCTGATGTCGATGAGCGTGGGGCTGTTCTTCGGCATGTATCCCGCAGTCAAAGCCTCGCGTCTGGATCCTGTCGAGGCTTTGCGCTACGAATAACCGGCCATCAGAGTGTACGTCGGGCAACCTGTGACGTGATCGCGAGAATCAACTCTAAATTCATTACCATGCCTGTTCCCATCGAAGACTACGCTCTAATCGGCGATTGCGAGAGTGCCGCGCTGGTCAGCCGCAACGGCGACATCGAGTGGCTATGCTGGCCTACCTTTGCCTCGCCTGCCTGTTTCGCTTGCCTGCTGGGCAACGAAGAAAACGGTCATTGGTCAATCAGTACAAAAGCCGAGGCGCGCTGCACCCGCCGCTACATCGAACACACTCTGGTTCTGGAGACTACCTTCGAGACTGACGAAGGGTCTGTGCTGCTGCTCGACTTTATGCCCATCCGCGACCACAATCCTCATCTCATCCGCATTGTGCGCGGCATTCGCGGCAGTGTGGCCATGAACATTGAACTGACCTTGCGCTTTGATTACGGCCACTCCGTCCCTTGGGTCACGCGCATGGACGATGGCACGATTCGTGCGATTGCCGGTCCCGACATGGCGATATTGCGGACCCCCGCCCCGCTGCACGGCGAGAACCTGAAGACCGTCGGCGAATTTACCGTGAACCAAGGGGATGCCATGCCCTTCATTCTCGGCTACGGACCTTCGTTCGAAGGCGTTCCTGAACCCGTCGACCCGGAACAGGCGCTGCGCGAGACCATCGCCTTCTGGGAAGAGTGGACCAACCGCGCCCGACCGCATGGGGAATATGCCGATGCCATCGAGCGCTCACTGATCACGCTGAAGGCGCTGACCTATCGCCACACCGGAGGAATTGTCGCTGCCCCTACCACGTCATTACCGGAGTGGATTGGCGGCAAGCGCAATTGGGATTACCGCTACTGCTGGCTGCGCGACGCAACCTTCACGCTGCTGGCGTTTATGAATGCGGGCTACTTCGAGGAGGCGCAGGCCTGGCGCGACTGGCTGCTGCGGGCCGTGGCCGGCAGTCCCGACCAGGTGCAGATTATGTACGGCATCCGCGGGGAGCGGCATCTGCTGGAGTGGGAGGTGCCGTGGCTGGGGGGGTATGAAGGCTCCCAGCCGGTCCGCATCGGCAACGCCGCCTCGGAACAACTTCAGCTCGATGTCTATGGCGAGGTTGCAGACGCGCTGCTGCACGCTCATCTGGGCGGCATGCCGACAGGCGAAATCGATACCAGCTTGCAGGACGCGCTAGCCGATCACCTGGCAGGGATCTGGAACCAGCCGGACGAAGGCATCTGGGAAGTGCGCGGCGGCCCGCAGCAGTTCACGTATTCGAAGGTGATGGCCTGGGTTTCGTTCGATCGAACCATCAAGGGAGCCGAAGCCTTTCACCTGAAGACAGACGTGGAGCGCTGGCGGAAGCTGCGCGACCAGATCCATCAGGATGTTTGCGAGCACGCTTACAACGCCAAGCTTGGCAGCTTCACCCAGGCTTACGGGTCCGATCAGCTGGATGCTGCGCTGCTGCTGATCCCACAGGTAGGATTTTTGCCGGTTACCGATGCGCGGGTTCGCGGAACGGTTGAGGCAATCGAGAAAAACCTGATGGTAGATGGCTTCGTACAGCGTTATCGCACGGAGCACGTTGACGATGGGCTGCCAGCAGGTGAAGGCGTGTTTCTGGCTTGCAGCTTCTGGATGGTAAGCGCGTTGAAGATGCTGGGGCGGAGTGACGATGCGAAGCGGCTGTATGATCGGCTGCTCGGGTTGCGCAATGATGTCGGCTTGCTGGCAGAGGAATATGATCCGAAGGCCAAGCGTCTGCTCGGCAACTTTCCCCAGGCGCTCTCTCACATTTCGTTGATCAATTCGGGTTTCGAGTTCAATCGCGCCAGCAGCCCCGGCACCCAGCGTGCGCAATCGTCTCCGGCACAGCAGCACAAGGGCGTCGCCGAGTGATGGTTTAAGTTTCGGAAGTCGAGCCGTGGAAGTGCGCGAACTTCCAGCTTTCGCCGCGCCGCTCCAGTACGGCGGTCAGCCGATACGGGATGCGAGTCTCGCCGGAAACCAGTGCGCCGTCCGCTCCCAGCCAGGCAACCTCGTTGGAACAGAAAACCTTCACGCGCTCCCATTGCAAATCCAGACGTTGCGGCTCAGCGAAGATGCGGCGATAGAGTGCGGCGACTTGGGCGGCCCCAACCGCAAATTCTCCGGAGATGGACCCGATCAACATCATCTGGTCATCGCCGGTGTAGAGATTGATGAGTGTATCGGCGTCATTACTGCGCAAGGCTTCGCCGTAAGATTCGAGCACAGCTAGAATCTCGCGTTCGGTTGCTGGATCGGCTTGCATGAGGTCTCGTTGGGGGATTTAACCTGAGTTATATCAGACTCGATTCATTCATATAGCGGCCGCGCATTTGTTTACCGGTTCCTTACGCGCATGCCCGCCGAAGGATGAAGATCTGGTTATTGTGCGAGTGCGGAGCTGGTCATTCCGCCTGCACGGTTGCGGGTTGAGCGTTGCGCTTTGGTCTGCGATTGGCCTGCAAAATCTTTTTGCGCAAACGCAGCGTGTTCGGCGTCACTTCCACCAATTCGTCGTCGGCAATGAACTCGATCGCCTGCTCCAGATTCAAATTCTTGAAAGGTACCAGCCGGATGGCCTCGTCCGCGGTTGAGGAACGCATGTTCGTCAGTTTCTTCTCGCGAACGATGTTCACGTCCAGATCGTTGTCGCGCGAGTTCTCGCCCACCACCATGCCTTCGTACACTTCGATGCCCGGTCCGACGAACAATTCGCCGCGCTCCTGCAATCCCCACAGCGCGTACGCCGTAGTGCTGCCGGCGCGATCAGCTACCAGCGCCCCGGTCACACGATGTGGGATATCGCCCTGCCACTCGGTATAGCCGTCGAACAACGAATTCATCACGATGGTTCCGCGCGTGTCGGTCAGCAACTCGCTGCGCAGTCCGATCAGCCCGCGGCTGGGAATCACGAACTCCATGCGCACGCGTCCGTAGCCGTGATTGTGCATCTTCTGCATCTGCGCTTTGCGGGAGCCGAGCTTCTCGATCACCACGCCGACGAAGGCTTCCGGCACGTCAACCGTCAGCCGTTCGATCGGCTCCATCAGCTTGCCGTCCACGTGCTTGGTCACGATCTCGGGCTTGCCGACGGCGAGCTCGAAGCTTTCGCGTCGCATCATTTCAATCAGGATGGCCAGCTGTAGCTCGCCGCGTCCCATCACGGTGAAGGAGTCGGTGTTCTCGGTGTCTTCCACCCGCAGCGAGACGTTGGTCAGCAGCTCTTTCTGCAAACGGTCACGCAGGTTGCGCGAGGTAACATATTGGCCCTCGCGTCCGGCAAATGGCGAGGTGTTCACCATGAACTGCATGGCAATCGTCGGCTCGTCGATGGTAATAACCGGCAACGGCGAGGGATTCTCGACGTCGGTGATGGTCTCGCCGATGCTGATGCCGGTAACCCCGGCCACGGCGACAATGTCGCCAAGTTCGGTGGTAACGATGTCGGTTCGCTTCAGGCCGGAAAAGGAAAACAGCTTGGTGATCTTGATCTTCTCCAGCGAGCCGTCGCGCTTGGCGATAGCAACATCTTCGCCGGTGCGCAGCGTTCCATTAAAGACGCGTGCAATCGCCAGTCGCCCCAGATAATCGCTGTAGTCCAGATTGGCGACCATGATTTGCAGGGGGCCGTTGGCGTCGCCTTGCGGCTCAGGAATCGTCTTGACAATGGCGTCGAACAGCGGGCGCAGATTCTCGCCTGCCTGGGCGAGGTCCGTGGTCGCGGTGCCAAGCTTGGCGTTGGTGTAGAGCACGGGGAAGTCGAGTTGATCTTCGGCGGCGTCGAGATCGATGAACAGGTCGTACACTTCGTTCAGAACTTCTTGTGGGCGCGCGTCGGGACGGTCAATTTTGTTGATCACCAGGATCGGCGGCAGCTTGGCTTCCAGCGCCTTGCTCAACACGTAACGCGTCTGCGGCAGCGGACCCTCGCTGGCATCCACCAGCAGCATCACGCCGTCCACCATCTTGAGCGCGCGCTCGACTTCACCGCCGAAATCGCTGTGGCCGGGTGTGTCGACGATATTGATCTTCACTTCAGCAGTCGGATCTTCCGAAGGGTGGTAAAAGACCGCGGTGTTCTTGGCCAGGATGGTGATGCCGCGCTCGCGCTCCAGTTCGTTGGAGTCCATCACCCGCTCGACATGGGTCTCGTTGGCGCGAAAAATGCCGCTCTGGTTCAGCATGGCGTCCACCAGAGTGGTCTTGCCGTGGTCCACATGGGCGATGATGGCGATATTACGAATACTCGTGCTCAAACTGGAATCCTTTCCTGTTGGGGAAAAACCGCGTGCATCAGGCAAACGGAGGGGGTCGGAAGCGACACTACCAGTTTACAATACGCAACGAGCTTTTTCGGAATTCACCACAGAGGGCACGGAGACACGGAGGAATACTTATGAAAGTTCGGTTTCTGGCTCGGCTCGCCTGTGGCCTTCTTTTGATTGGGCTCGGCGCTGCAGGAGTCGCACAGCAGGACTCTGCGGGTTCCTCGACCGATAGCAGTAACCTTGCGCGTCCAAACGTAGTTAAGAAAATTGATAAACGCCGGTATTTATGGCCTGGGCCTGGAATTGTTGCTCCCAAACCCTTGGCGGAAAGCATCCCTCCTTTCCAAGGGCATGCGCCGAAAGGCAAGACTGTTCTGTGTATTGGTATCGGAGATAGCGGCCGAGTTGAGCAAATCGAGATACTCAAATCGCTAACGCGAGAGTTCGATGATTATGCCGTTGAAACCGCCAGTCAGTGGAGATTTGTTCCCGCGATGAAGGACGGGAGAGCCGTACCTGTGTACATCAATGCAGATTTTGATAGCAAGAAGGTTGAAGGGAAAGCGGATGCTCCCTGACTGCGATAGTTCACGGAATCTTACGAAAATCGCGACTGTGATAACTACGGTCTTACTTTGTCTGACGCCATTGAGTGCCGTCGTACAAACTGGCACTCGCGCTGACTCATCCTCTGTCTCGTCGGCGCCAGCCACTGCTGCCGACGATCCGGCCTTCGCGGAATTCCAACTCGTCACTAAAGGTATGAAGCCGCCCAAAGCTGTCTCCGCGCCCGATCCGAAATATCCTGAACTGCCCGCCGATGCCGAAGACCGCGGCACTGTGGTCATGCTGATCGGCGTCACTGCGAAGGGGAGAGTTCAGCCGGTACGGGTCCTGCGCAGCGACGAGCCGGCCTTCGAGAAGATCGCTGTCGAAACCGTCAAGAAATGGAAATTCAAGCCGGCAGAAAAAGATGGACACCCGGTGCCCGTGCAGGTGACGGTAGAAATGAAGTTTCAGAAATGAGCGGTCGTCACGAGGCAGTTGCCAGGTCTCAGTTGTCGGTTGTCAGCCCAAGCCCCTTCACGCCGAAATGCATGCGCTGCCACGCATATGGTTTTTCCGAGCGACAAGCTGAAAGCAGATCCCTCGCGGGCTTAGAGGCCGATCGTGATGACAACCGTATCGAATGCCGAGTCGCTGATTAGCTCCTGTTCCCCAGCTCCCAATCCCAAATCCCTGGTTCTCAGAGATAATAGATTCACATGCTGAACCAGATCACTCCTGCCTCCACGCAGCCGAAAAGCGAAGACGCCGTCGACCTGCTTGTCGGATGCCATCAGCGTATCCGCCACTTCACCGGCGTGGCCGTCAAGCTGGCGCACGCGCAAGGCGCTGCTGCCGACGAGATTGCACGAGCGGCTGCGGGCGTTCATCGTTACTACAGCGTGTCGCTGCCACTGCATGAGGCCGACGAAGAAGACACCCTGCGTCCGCGGCTGGACGCCATCGCCGACGAGAAGGTGCGCGCCGCGTTGCTGGCCATGAGCGACCAGCATCAGGCCATCGACGAATTGCTGGAGCGCCTGTTGCCATTGCTCGTCATGGTCGGCAATAATCCTGAGGCGCTGCATGCGGCCGGTAGCGAGATGTGCTCCATCACCAAGGCGCTGAACGAGATTTTCGACGCACACCTGCAGATGGAGGAACAGGTAATCTTCCCGGCCATTCGAAGTGCGCTCGCCACCGGGCTGCAACAAGAAATGTTGCATGAAATGCAGGCTCGCCGGAAGCAGGGACCCGAACTCAGGGACTAGGACCACGATCAGACAACGAGGCAACAAAACCGTCAGGAGGTTTCTATGTTGCATTTGCTGTGGATGGCGATCATCGGGCTGGTAATCGGGGCGTTAGCCAAACTCATCATGCCGGGCAAAGATCCTGGCGGCATCTTCGTCACCATGCTGATCGGCATTGCCGGCTCACTGCTGGCGGGATGGCTGGGGCGCGCCGTGGGCTGGTATCAGGAAGGTCAATCGGCCGGCTTCATCATGTCGGTGATCGGCGCGGTTGTACTGCTCCTCATCTATCGCTTAGTCAAGCGCAGTCCGGCGTAGGGCAGGGAACTCGGGTCGCGCGGCAACCGCATCCGCGTTAACAGCTGATGGCTAAATGCTAACGGCTGCCCACTGACAACTGACAACCGCCCTACTGACAACAAGTTTTTAGCTGCCGGGCCTGTAAGCCGAATTTTGTATGCCGCTCTTTCTCCCTGCCTGCGAAGTTTCCGGCAAGGACAAAGAGCGGCATGACGGTCATTCCTCTGGGCCGCCCATCGCTGTGCGGCTCTAGCGACCTACCCGGAAGTTGTGACGCACCGAGCCGGCACGTGCACGGGCCGAAGCCCGTGCTCCTCCCCTATTTGGTCTTGCTCCGTGTGGGGTTTGCCCTGCCACCGCCATTGCTGGCGGCGCGGTGCGCTCTTACCGCACCTTTTCACCCTTACCTCGCCCGGCAAGCCGGACGCGGCGGTATGTTCTCTGTTGCACTTTCCGTCGACAGTCCTGTATCGGGCCCCCGAAACGCGCCGTTATTGCGCGTCTCGGACCGATTCACGGCCGCCTCCCGGACGTTATCCGGCACACTGCTCTGTGGAGTTCGGACTTTCCTCTACCTGCCCGCGCCACCCGCACCAGCCGAAGCCGGCAGCAGGAGCACAGACCGGCAGCGACCGCCCGGCCCAGCAGCTAACTTGATCATTATAGATGCCTCTATCACCGAAGTGCGACCCGCAGGGGTTCTACTTGAGGATTGCTCCTGACCCGAGAGCGACGCGCTAGTGTTGAGCTGCTACCAGGCTCAAATGAACGCATTGGCGATTTTGAGTCGACTGCGGAAGCGCTGTTTTGTGCAGAGTTCAAAAAGCACGGCCTGGGCAGTTTGCATCGATCCACCATCTGCCAAATTGATTCGCGGTAGCTGGTTTGCTAAGGTCGTCGTCATGTCCGAGCCTTCCACCGAGATACGCGAATTGCTCGACTCGCTTTATCGCGTCGATTCAGGACGAATCCTGGCAACGCTGATCCGCTTGCTCGGTGATTTCGATCTTGCTGAGGAGGCGATGCACGAAGCCTTTGCGGCTGCGCTGAGTGTGTGGCCGACGAGCGGAGTACCCGGCAATCCGCGGCCATGGCTGATTTCGACGGCCCGATTCAAAGCCATTGATACGCTGCGTCGACGGGCAAGGTTCGATGCGTCGCAAAACGAACTGGCGCGATATCTCGAGGTGCAATCGAGTTCGGCGGAAGGTCGTGGTGAAGAGGAGAGCCTTGAGGATGATCGGCTGCGCCTGATTTTTACCTGCTGTCATCCGTCTCTACCGCCGGAAGCTCGCGTTCCGCTCACCTTGCGTGAGGTGTGCGGGCTGACCACCGAGGAAATAGCCAAGGCCTTCCTCACCACCCCACGTACGCTGGCGCAGCGCATTGTGCGCGCCAAGGCAAAGATTCGCGAGACCCCGATTCCGTACGAGGTGCCGGCGCCCGAGGAATTGCCGGAACGACTGGGAGCGGTGCTTCACGTCATCTATCTCGTGTTTAACGAGGGTTACTCGGCTGCGGCGGGAGCGGAGGTAACGCGCGCCGAGCTAACCGGCGAGGCGATTCGACTGGGCCGGTTGCTGACCGAACTCCAGCCAGAGCCGGAAGTGCTGGGGCTGCTTTCGTTGATGTTGCTGCAGGAATCCCGTCGCGCCGCCAGGACCTCTCCGGCCGGAGAGCTGATTTTGTTGGAGAACCAGGACCGCTCGCTCTGGAATCGGGAGCAGATCGCCGAGGGGGTGGCCTTGCTGGAGAAAGCCCTCAAGTCCCGCCGCTTCGGCTCCTACACGCTACAGGCGGCGATTGCGGCCGTTCATGCGGAAGCGGAATCGGTCGCTGCGACTGACTGGCGGCAAATAGTTGCGCTTTACGACCGATTGGCAGAAATTCAGCCCTCGCCGGTTGTACAGCTCAATCGAGCCGTGGCAATTGCCATGTGCGATGGTCCGGAGGCCGGCCTGGCACAGATCAACGCCGTTTTGGAACATGGCGAATTGGCGAATTATTACCTGGCGCATTCAGCCCGTGCCGATATGTACCGCAGGCTCGGCCGGACGGCGGAGGCTCGCTCTTCTTATGAGAAGGCTCTGGCCCTGACCCAACAGAAACCAGAGCGGCAGTTCCTGCAAGAGCGGATTCGGCAGTTGAAATAAAAATTGGGATAGCTGTCGATTTTCCGTCTCCCCCAACGACTATAGGACAGAAGAACGATGAGCTACGGCTCCTGAAGGAACAGGAAACGAGTCATCGGGAACAAACCACAGAAAACAAGGAGAAAAAGTCATGCCACAATATCTGGTTGCTAACTACCTGCCCGACGACTTCGACCCGTCCACCTTAACTGAAGCGATGATCGAAGAGATCCACGCGCTCAACCGCGAATTGATTGCTAGCGGCGCCAGGAAGTTCGCCTGCGGCATTGCTCCGGCCGCCAACGCAAAGACGGTGCGGAGGCAGTCCGACGGCAACGTGCTCGTCACCGACGGACCGTACATCGAAACCAAGGAACATATGGGCGGATTTTGGATACTGGAAGCCGCCAATATGGATGAAGCACTCGCATGGGCGAAGAAGGCTGCCATCGCCTGCGATGTGCCCGGCGAGGTGCGCGAGCTTCTTTTCTACCCGGCTCCGGATGCAGCAACGGAATAGTCTGGCCGCCACGAGCTCGGAATATGCACCGTGACCATGGAATCAACGAGCTGGCGCGAAGCCACAAAGAAAGAGGGGACTATGAGCCGAAGATCTGAACTTACGATCGACTTTGCGCTGGCCATCGCCATGACCTGTAGTATGTCGAATGCCGCAGCACAGTCCAATCCATATCCTAAGATGGCCCCGATCGACCAATACCTTATGGCGGATCGGGGCGCGGAAATAGCGCTGGCGCGAAGTGCTGCACCGGAGTCCATCTCACGCGATGCTGAGGTCATGGTTCTTGGACGCCATGGTTTCGAAACAGCGGTCAAAGGCAAAAATGGCTTCGTCTGTGTCGTGGGACGTGGGTGGACTTCCGCTGCCGAGGCTGACTACTGGAATCCGAAAGTGCGGGTTCCCATGTGCGTTAACGCCGCAGCCGCGCATTCCTACCTTCTGCGCCTCACCAAAGAGACCGAGTGGGGACTGGAGGGGCGTACGCCGGCACAGATGAACGAGGCCATCACCGCGGCCCTCGCGAAGAAAGAACTGCCCGCGATGGAGCCTGGGGCCATGTGCTACATGATGGGCAAGGAAGGGTACGGCGGTGACAGCAACCCCCACTGGCCTTCCCACCTCATGTTTTTCTTTTCGGATACCGACCTCGCCGGCTGGGGAGCAAATCTGCCGGGTTCTCCTGTCATTGGTGTGAGCGACCCGGTGGAGCACCTGACTCAGTTCGTCATTCCAATACAAAAGTGGTCAGATGGAAGCGAAGCTCGCTAACCTGGACTGGGCAAAGGGTAGACAAGCGCTGGTACATAAGAAAGGACAAGCAAATGAGAAAGCTAGTTTTCGCAATCAACACGACCTTAGATGGCTGCTGCGACCATACTAAATTCAATCCCGATGAAGAAACGTTGCAGTATTTTACGCGCCTCACGCGAGATGCTGACACATTCCTCTACGGGCGTAAAACTTATCAATTGATGGTTCCTTATTGGCCCGACGTAGCGAAAAACCCTGACGAGCAGACAAAGCCAGATTACGAATTTGCCCAGGCCTTTGACGCCGTCGACCAGATTGTTGTTTTTTCACACTCATTAGACAGCCCTGAAAATAAAAAAACGAGAATTGTTCGGACAAATCTTTACGACGAAGTACTTAAGTTGAAACAAGAGTCAGGCAAGAATATTTTTACAGGTGGGGTAAACCTTGCTTCACAACTTGTAGAGCTTGGTCTGATTGATGAATATTATTTTGTGATTCACCCCATAGTTGTAGGAGAGGGCAGGCGGGTGTTTGAAGGTATCAACCTGCAAGAGAAACTACAATTAAAACTTGTTGAGTCTAAGGTTTTTAAATCGGGATGTGTTGCGCTTCACTACTTGAAACGGTGACAGAAACCTCTGCGATCGGACGAGTGGCCCGCCTCTACTACCTGTGGATGTACCGCTCAAGCTAGAATGGCGCCTTATGAGTCAGGTTGGTGAGGAGATGACCATGGACCGATCCCGGGTTGTGCTGCTGGCATTGTTTATTATCTTTAGCTTCGTCGCGTTCGCAGCGCCTCCTGCCTGGGCCCAGACGGTTCCGGTGTCGACGACGATTGCCGTGTCAAAAGATACCGCCAGGCTCGGTTCCCCGGTGCTGGTTGACATCACTCTTAGAAATATTTCAGCCAACGAGATATTCGTATCGGAAGAACCCAATTTCAGGCAGGGAGAGAAAAATTACCTGGTTGAGATGTGGGATAGCAAAGGACAGCCTGTTCCGGAGACAGACTACTATCGCAGATACAAGTGCGCCTTCCAGGAGGGACCATGTAGCTCGTCAGAGCCGGCTTCCACATTCGTCGGTAGCAGTTGGTCAGTTAGACTAGCTCCCGGAGCGGCGCTTAAGAACGAGAGTGTGCCTGATACGGACGTAGTGGAACTAAATAAGCTATTTCGTCTCACTGCGCCGGGCGAATATAAGGTTCAGGTGCAGCGGGACGACGAGCATCTTCCGGGAGGCCATCGGCCTTCCGATTATTCGAAGTCCAATACCCTGACAATAACATTAGTTCCATAGCCACAGCCGGGGGCCTCACCCCACCAACTTGCAGAGGACGGGTGCCCCGTCCAAGCCGGGTTTGCTTGGGTGGGGCAGTTCCGTCCTCTGGAGATATTTGTCCTTCGTCACAGACTGTTTCTCGCGAGGTCTCTTAATTCGACGTGTGCCTTGGGGTTTAAACGTTACCAGCAATCTGATGATCTTCGAGAAATGACAACTTTCCCGCAGTGAAGTGTCCCACTCACCCAGGTCTCGAAAACCGCGAGACCTGGGCCACCCGCCCTAAGCACGACGTAGAGGCTGGAAGTAGTAATCGTAGTTCAGCACTTTCTCTCCCAGCAACTTCAGCAGCATCATCCCTTCGGTCGAGAGCCGGAAGCTGTAGTTAGCCAAGGGCAATTCGCGAGCCTGAACGTCTATCTCGTGCGCCAGACCGAAACCCTGCAATCGGCAGCAGACGCCGTATCCAATTTCGCGAGTGTACAGATTGTTCTCGGTTGCCTGTCCCAGAGCCATAGCGATCTGCACCGTCAATTCCTGAGCACGCTGGATAAAAGTATTGGGGTGATTCTTCATAACGTTGCCCGTGACTGAATTCATTTGCGGCTTCCAATCTTCTTCTTTGTTCATTATCGTGTTAAGAACTTTGAGAACTGCGACATCGCGCTCGTTAAGCTGTTCAATGGCCTGGACGAACGATGCAACATCCTGAATTTGCTCCTCGCTTCGTAGGGCATTCCCGATCAACTTCACATACCGTGCCCGTTTCTGATCGTTCCTTTCTCGCAAATCATATGCGAAGGCCAACTGTACCGCCCGTTGCACATCCGCGTGGTCGGCTTTCGTGTTCTCGACGTATTCGAACTCACTCTTGACCATTTCCCACATCTTAGCGATCCGCTCCTTTGTCGAGTCTTTATCGAACAGCGCGCCCGCCACTCCCAGCAAAATCTCCAGAGCCAATCCGCCATCGGGAAATACCAGCTTCGCGCCAGTACTGCCGACGAGCTTCGCTATTTTAGTGGGCAACTCGGAGTCGTCTTCCTTCATGTACTGCTGGTCAAATGCATCCAGCGGATTGTCGATCGCCATGCTTCCTCCGTCGTGTGTAAATCATATCGCGTGTGCAGGGTGGCCCCAGGCCTCGAACCGCGCGTGACCCTTCGACAAGCTCAGGGCAGGTTCTGGGACACCCGGGCCAGATTCTGAAACAAGGCCCCTAGGCTGCCCGCTCAGAACGAATGGACGCGGGAGGTACGACGACTTCAACAAGTCCGGTCGCCACGTCGTACACCAGGCCGGAGACGAGCCACTCTCCCGGCAATGCGGGAATCGCCCGGAGCAAAGCAACGTCGGCGGCAACCGCCGTCCGGGGATCGGTGACCGCTTTCGTCTTGAGTTCCGATTCCTGTATCTGAAAATAGAGCGTCAGCATGGCGGGATCGCCGGCGAGGCGAGTGATGCCGCAATCAGTGTGTTGCAGTACGACGAGGTGAAACTCGCCGCCGCCTCCAGGAATCTCCCCGGCAACTTCGCCGATTCGCCCTAGCAGGCCCAACTGCTCCAACAACCCCGGTGTGATTCGACCGCCGATGTTGCGGATTACGACAGCTTCCCCAGGTTTAATCCCAAGTACGTGAGCCGGGTCCACACGCATATCAGCGCAACCGATGATGATTGCCTTCACATTCGGCAGCGCCCGCGGGAGCGACGGCATCAGCGCCCCGCCTGCAGATTGCTGAGCGGCAAAGTCTTTGTTACGCCGTAACATAGAATCGAGACTATTCATGTTGGTTCTCCTTGAGAGCTGTTGCGTGACCGTTTGCCGAAACCGGTTTTGTCAACCCGAAGCCGCGGGTAAGCCAGAGTTATCCGGCGGATCAGACCGGGAAACGTTGATGTCTTTCTCCACTCGCAACTGTTCTGATGGCGAGCCTGATCGTTTCGAACCATACGACGAAAGAAAAAATAGTTCGCCTCGGCTGTCAATTTTTTTCCTTGCGCGGCGACCATCAAGATGAATGATCCAGCGCGAGACTTAGGCCACTCGGCTCCTGCAAAAAACGCAAGGACAAGGCCCCCTCACTGGCAACGCTGTACGCAAACATGGTTAAATCCGAGCCGCCCGTCATTGGCAGAGAGGAAAACCGATGTCCCATCATTTCGATACCAAACTTGCGAAAGAGGATCCCAGCCTGAACGTGTGTGATCTCTATCTGTTTCAGGGTGCTCCCGACACAACGGTGATGGCGATGACCGTCAATCCTGATGTTGTCCTCTCTGCACCGGATACCCTGCACATCGAAGGTTTGTATGCCTTCCGGCTGGACCTGACGGGTGACGCTGGCGAAGACGTTGTCTTCAAATTCAGGTTCAACGCACCGAGACATGCGGACGGGGACGAGCATGTCCATGTTCAGAAGTTTCAGGTCCGCAGAGCCACTGGCGAGGCTATCGGCGAAGACAAGGGCGAGCTGCTGATAGAAGGCGATACGGGCAAAGTCCAGAGCAAATCTGGTATTCGCGCCTTCGTCGGAATCGCTCCCGATCTGTTCGCCGCCGACGCTGTCGCCATGCGTGATCTTCAGAATGCCTTCTACAACGAACACAGGTATGACGGCGATGCATTCCTGCGCCATCGTCAGAACTTCTTCCAGAATCGCAATATCACTGCGATTGTCCTCGAGGTCCCAAACCATCTGATCGGCAAGGGAACGGTCCACGCCTGGGCGACCGTGTCACTCTACGGCCATGCTCCCGAGATGCAGGTGTCGCGCTGGGGCCTGCCCATGATTACGCATCTCTTTCTCAACGATCCCGCCAACCAAGAGGTGAAAGAGACCTTCAACAAATCGGCGCCATCCGATGACAGTGCCTTATTCTCGGGATACATCGCAGACTTTATCCAGAAGCTGACCACCTACGCAGGATCTGCCATGAACCCGGAAGAATACGGAAAGCAGATGGCTTCTCGGCTATGCCCGAATACCTTGCCCTATGAATTAGGAACGGCAGCAGCATTTGATGTCGCGAGATTTAATGGGAGGCCACTGGAGGATGATGTTATGGATGTGATGCTTACCTTGGCGTCAAACCGGCCCCTCCAAGACGCCGCTGCCCCTGATCGCAATCGGATCCGTAGCGAGTTCCCATATTTCGGTGAGCCCTACTCGAAGGAAGAACAGAAGGATGTCGTACCCTGGCACCCACGTCATAGTCATTGAGATTCCGGAAGGTAGCTGGGCCACCGGGCCAGTTTTGCCCCTAGAAAATAAAATAATGGCTCGGCTGTCGATTCTTCCTGAGCACGACGACTATAGGATGAACGATCCGGCGCGCAAAGCTGTGCTGCCGGCTCTACCAATCGGAGAAGAACAATGAAATACGTGTGTTTGGGTTACTACGACAAAGCCAACCATGAAGCCTTGACCGAGGGCGAGCAAAAGGCCATGTTCGACACTTGCTTTGAATATGACGACCATCTTCGCGCCAACGGACATTGGGCTGGCGGAGAAGCACTTCAGCCTGCGGAAACCGCCTTAACCGTCTATTGGAAGAACGGCAAAGTGGCAACCACGGACGGTCCCTATGTTGAAACCAAGGAACAACTTGGCGGTATTCTCGTCCTCGAGGCGCGGGACATGAACCATGCGGTACAGCTTATGGTGCAGCATCCGGCCCTGAAGTACGGCAGCATTTTTGAGATTCGGCCAGCGGCGGACTTGAACGAAATGATGAAGGCGAGCGAGCAGCGACGGCGGAAGGATGCGGTAGGTTAAGGGCGAGCCATCGGAGGCATGACCAGTCTCATTGCGTGCTGGCCCGGTGGCAATCCTGTTTGTCAGCTGGCTTGGTCAACCTCTGTCGGTGCGCGCACTGCTCCACCGCATCAACCTACGGTTGTCTCGTCAGGCGGCCCGGGGACCAAGCCGGCAGCCCGGAATCGGGATGTCACAACCTGCTGTGCGCTGCGTCACTGAATCACTGTGATAAGGGCAGCACAATCGTAGCTATGCCGCAGCCGCGGCAGCAGGTGCCCTATGCTCACGTTCGCAGTCTTTCCGATTCTGTGCTTCTTCCTGGGCGCGGTGCTGGTCACCGGCCTTCCCGTGGGTGTCGTTATCCAGAGCTACTACGCCAATCGCGGGCGTCGCTCGGTTACTTGTCCCGACTCCGGGCAGCCAGCCGACGTGGAAGTGGATCGCAAGTTCGCGCTGATGACAGCCTCTCGTGGCCAGGAGCATTCGCGGTTGCAATCGTGCTCGCGCTGGCCGGAGAAGGGCGATTGCGGTCAGGAGTGTCTGGCGCAAGTCGATCCTTCACCCGAGAACCTCGATCGCCTGCTGACGAAGTGGTATGAAGGCAAGAGCTGCGCGATCTGCACGCGGGCGCTTTCGCCGTCGGATTGGCGCCGCAGCCGGCTGGCCGTTTTGACTCAGCAGAACAAGCTGTTCGAGTTGCGCGACATGCAACTGGATCGCCTGCAAGCCGCGCTGGCAGAGATGCGGCCCCTGTGCTGGAATTGCCATCAAGAAGAACGCGCTCGGCAAGCGGTGCCAGCGCGCATCTTCAAGGGCAATCGCCAGGACCTGGCGCACATGCCGCTCGACTAAGTTCGACCGCCGCAAAGCCGTCTTGGACCTGCGACCGATCAGGGAAGCGCACACCCGTTCCCCTGTTTCGTTCTGCTTGTGACAGCTATTTCCAATTGCAGCGATAAGCTGCCGCGTGCGACGGCCTTCACCTGTCGCGGCGATTGTTGTGGGAGTACAATCCAAAGCGACAGACCGAGGAGACGAACCATGAGGCGCCTGATATCCGTCGCAATCCTGATACTTGGGTTAACCGCAATCGTTATGGCGCAGACTTCCATGACGCCGGCGATGCAGAATGCGCCCGCGCGCAAGTCGCCGCTCGCGGAGTACGCTGGTGCATGGCTCGGAACCTTCCAGGGGCACGCCTGGATGTCGATTCGGCTGGCGCTACAGGCCAACCAGGTTTCCGGAAACCTGATACTGCCCAAAGATGTGAAGTTTAACGATCAGGGCGAGATCAAGAGCGTCAGCGATGAGAAGCTTTCGGGAACGGTGGAGAACGCGGTGCTGAACGGCGACGGATTGCTGCTTACGGTGAAAGTAGCGGGCGACAAGCCGGTAACCAATCAATATCTCATGCGGCTAACGTCGGCCAGCACGGCCGAGGTAAAGCAGGTAGCCATGTCGATGCCGCCGGGCATGCCGAAGCCGAAACCTTACAAGTTGAGCCGCGTGGGAGCAAGCGCGCTGGCGCCTATCCGGTAGCTCAGCGCCACACTGCGAAGCCGATGCCCGCGAGCAGCAGGGTCGCGCCCACTCTTCCAGCCGTACGTTACGTTAAAACAATTTCATGCCGTAGCGCGGGGTCGCTCTTTCACGGCTCGGCCAGGTTCATTTCTGGTGATCACGAAACTCACTGTGCCGGCTGCGAGAGCAGTCGCTCGGTGCGCTGGGCTTGCTGGTACAGCTCGATACAGTCATTCACGGTGCGGATAGCGTCAACCGTGTCTCCGAACGCGTCGTCGGTGTCGTAGTCGGAGGCGCCGACGATAATCGCTGCCAGCGCGCCGAAGGCAAACAGACCCATGGCGGCCTGCGCCTGCTGCATCTGCTGCTGTTGTGCGGCCTGGGCGCGCATCTCCTGTTCACGCTGCTGGGCGCGGTTCTTCCAGAAGGCGGCGCGCTCGGGATCCTTGGGCTTGCCTGGCACCAGACCCTGCTCGTACATCTTGGCCAAGCCGACTTCGCCGTTGTAGTTGTTCTGCTCAGCGCTCTGCTGCAGGAGTTGGTACGCCAGCGCGTAGTGCGGCGACGCGCCCTTGCCATCGAGCAGCATCCATCCAGCATAGGCCTGGGCGTCGGAGTTGCCCTGGCGCGCTCCGGCAAAGAAAGCGATCAGGGCGGCGCGATACAGGCCGGCATTCACCGCGTTCTTGCCTAATTGGATGAGCTGGCCCATGTCGAGCGGGCATTGCTGCATGGGATCGCAAAGCACCTCCGGGGCGACGGCGTACCAGGTGCCGGGATGCTGCCAGTTGCCGTTCCAGACCACCGTGCCATCCACGCGATTGCCGTGGAAGGTGCCGCGATAGACGGCGCGGAAGTAGCCGTCCTTGCCGGCCCAGCGGCTGGAGTACGTGCCTGGGGGGTCGGCGCGGTTGATGACGATATTGCGCCCATCAAAGCTCTGGACGGAGAGGTTAGCGACCGCTCCAAAATGCCAGGCGGCTTGGCCCCGAAGTCCGTCGAAGATCCAGATAGCGCCGCCTCCGCCGCGCGTGCACTGGTCCTGCTCGCATTGCAGCAGAGTGCTGGGAATGGCCTTGAGCTTGGGCGACGCGGGAGTCGAGGTCGCGGGACGCGGGGTGTATGTCGGATGGGAAGTGGTGGTGGAGGACGAGACCTGCGCCGCCGAAAAGTTGGGCGCAATCAGCAGGGTCAATGACACAAGTAGAGCAAGACAAGGGCGCATGAACGCTCCTTTTCGAAAGTGTGGCAAGTGACTGGCTGCGTGAGGAGAGTTTACCGCAGGTTGGCGGGCGGGAGGGAGGGAATTTGGGCAGTTCGAGTATGCATGTCCATGGAGGAAACAGGAGATCCCTCCACTCCGCTCCGCGCCTCGGTCAAGATGACACGCCAAAGTCATGGGTATGGGTGAAAGAGTCGGCATTCAGGCCGGCACTGAAGCGACGGCTTTTCTCCATACTCTTCAATAGTTTAGCTATTTCAGCATAAGGAGCCCTCCCCGCACCGGAACGATCAACCCAGCTGCGCTCACTCCCGGCTTACTGTCTGCTTTACAATGAAGGTTGCTTTGGCGTTGTCTTTACTCGTCTGTCGGGACGCGAGTTCGCTTGCGTCCGAAATGGTTTGCGCCACAAGGTAGGCAAAGGTCGGGAGAATTTCCTCAGGCGAAAAGCGGCATCTAAGATAACCGAGAATGCCTCTTCGTCGTCTTACTCTTGGAACTGCTGCCAGTTGCAGGCGGCTCGACAGTTTCAGGATGAGCAGCTCTACTCGAACCTTAACGGCTTCTCTGCGTATTCATAAACGTGGCAATCAAAGTTAAAGTACCCGAACGTAAGCCAGCCCCCCGCTCCGCGCCGAGGAGCAACTCTCGTTCCGCCAGCCGTGCGCGGACTCGCCGTTTCTCCTTCCGCGATCCGATGGTCAAACTCTTTTTCGCAGCATTCGTGTTTGCCTGCGTGCTGTTTCTCGCCATCTTCACCTTCTTCTATGTAAAGTATGACCGCCTGGTCGATCGCCGGATGGCTGGAGGATTCTTCAGCAATGCCGCCAAGATTTACGCCCGGCCGCAAGTGATCGCTATCGGTGAGAAGATGGATGCGGCCGAGGTGGCGGCCAGCTTGCGTCGCGCCGGCTACAGCGAAACCGGGAAAGGTAACGAGTCGCCGATCGGACATTATTCGCTGACCCGCGATGGCCTGCGAGTCTTCCCCGGGCCGCAATCGTTCCACGGTGCTAATGCCGCCGACATTCGCTTCGAAGGCGGCAAAGTTTCGTCTATCGCGGAAACTGGCGACAGCACGCAGGACCTTGAAGCGTACGAGCTTGAGCCGCAGCTGGTGACCGCGCTATTCGAAGGTCAGGATCGCTCCAAGCGCGAGCTCATCAAGTTCCAGGACATTCCGCCGGTGCTGGTGAACGCCGTGCTGGCCATCGAAGACCGCCGCTTCTTCCAGCACAACGGCGTGAACTACTTCCGCCTGTTTGAGGCGGCGCTGATCGATGTGCGCGAAGGCCGTCATGGCCAAGGCGGCTCGACACTGACCATGCAGCTCTCACGCGGCTTCTTCCTGAGTCCGGAAAAGACTTTGAAGCGCAAGGTCACGGAAATCATGATCGCCGTCGAGCTGGAGCAAAAATTCTCCAAGCAGCGCATCTTCGAGATGTACGCCAACGAGGTCTACCTCGGACAGCGTGGCTCGTTCACCATCAACGGATTCGGCGAGGCTTCGCGCGCGTACTTTAACAAGGATGTACGCAACTTGACATTGCCGGAAGCCGCGCTGCTGGCGGGAATGATCCAGCGGCCCAACTATCTGTCGCCCTACAAGAATCCGCGGCGCGCGATCGACCGCCGCAACCTGGTGCTCGACTCGATGGTGGAGACCGGAGCGATTACGCGCGAGCAAGCCGATCGGGCCAAGGCGACTCCGCTGAAGCTGACCGCGCCGAATGTTGAAGCCAGTGACGCGCCTTACTTTGTCGACCTGGTAAAAGACCAGCTGTCGAACCAGTTCAGTGAAGGCGAGCTGAACGACCATGCCTTGCGTGTCTACACCACCATCGACCCGGATTTGCAGCGAGCCGCCGCCGAAGCAGTGGATGTCGGCATGAAGCTGGTGGATGAGCAAGTCGAGAAGCGTCGCACCCACAAAACCAAGATTGGCAGCGGCAAAGACGCGAAAGTCGAAGTCAAAGTTGAGACGGGTCCGATGCCGCAGGTCGCGCTGGTGGCCATCGACCCGCATACCGGCGAGGTGCTGGCGCTGGTTGGAGGGCGCAATTACGGCATGAGCCAGCTCGATCACGCCATCGCCAAGCGTCCCACCGGCTCGATCTTCAAGCCCTTTGTTTATGCGACGGCGGTGAATACCGCAGTCACCGGACAAACGCTGTTCGCCAACACCAGCACCGACCCTGACAGCGGCGTTGTTACCGAGAATAGCGGTGTGTTCACCCCGGCCAGCCTGATCGACGATTCGCAGGTCAGCATCGCCACCGGTGACCAAGTCTACGAACCGCGAAATTATCACGAGACATTTCATGGCGAAGTAACGGCGCGTTACGCGCTGGCGATGTCGCTGAACAATGCCACGGTGCGCCTGGGGCAGGAGGTCGGCTTCGAGAAAGTTGCAGCGCTGGCGAAGGCTGCGGGCATCACCAGCGTTCGCGCGACGCCGGCAATCGCGCTTGGCGCCTACGACGCCACGCCGATCGAGATGGCCGGAGCGTATACGATTTTCGCCAACGGCGGTACCAGGCTTTCACCACTGATGGTGAAGTCGGTGCGTGACGCGCGCGGCAGCGTGCTCAGCAACTATCACAGCGACAGCAAAGAAGTGCTTGACCCGCGCGTGGCTTACGTGATGACCACCATGATGGAAGCGGTGGTCAACAGCGGCACAGGCTATCCCGTGCGGGCGCGGGGGTTCGAAGCGCCGGCCGCAGGTAAGACAGGCACATCCCACGACGCATGGTTCGCCGGATACACAACCAACCTGCTGTGCATCGTTTGGGTAGGCAACGACGACTATACCGACATCAAGCTTGCCGGCGGCGCAGCGGCAGCCCCTATCTGGGCCGAGTTCATGAAGCGCGCCGTCAAGCTGCCGCAGTATTCCGACCCCAGGGATTTCAGCGCACCGTCTGGCGTGGTAACGGTCCAGCTCGACAAGGTCACGAATCGGCTGGCGACGCCGTCGTGTCCGGAAGACTACTCGGTGGCCTTCATCGCCGGAACCGAGCCCAAGGAGACCTGCGACCAGGCATTCGGTGATCATCGCGGATTCTTCACTAAGATCTTCGGCTTGGGATCGCCGTCTGTTGCCGCTCCTCCGGCGACGACCAACGGAACGGTGCAAGCCGGGCCGAACGGCGCTCCCGCGCAAGCGTCGGCTAACGGCCAGCCCGTCGCAGCCCAGGAGCAGAAGCCGAAAAAGAAGAAGGGATTCTTTAGCCGCTTGTTTGGCAAGGGCGAGGACGCAGACGAGCAGCAGAATAACGGGACGAACGGCGCGGAGAATGGGAACAATACCAGTCCAAAATAGGTCTATAGTAGGAAGCAGTAAGGCTCACTTCCAGCCCTGTTGCCTGCGAGGATGCGGCAACCGGGACCCGGAACTGGAGGCTCGGACATGCCAAGTCCGCGATCGCCGCAGGTTCTTCTCCTTATCGGCAGCTTCCTTGTTCTAATAGCTCCGATCGCGAACGCCCAACAAGCTTTGCCCCCTCCCGTCAGCGCTCAACCGACGCCGACGGCTCCGACCGAAACGCAGCAGCCGGCACAAACACCTCCCACAGCAATCAGCCAGCAACCGTCGGTGCCGCCTGTTCCAGACGGCAGCGCTTCGGCTCAGACTTTGGAAGTTCAAGGCGACGCGTTGCGCGCGCAGAAGCGCTACCTCGATTCAATCGACTTCTACAATGCGGCGCTGGTCAAGCAACCGAGCGCTTTGCTGTGGAACAAGATCGGCATGTCGTATCTGCTGCTGCAAAAACGCGATCAAGCCGCCAAGGCCTTCGATCATGCGATCAAGCTCGACAAGCACGCCCCCGAGGGCTACAACAATCGCGGCTACCTTGAGCAAATGAAGAAGAAGTACGACAAGGCCATCAAGTATTACGAGAAGGCGATCAAGCTGCGGCCCACCGACGCCGTCTTTTACTTCAATATGGCTTCATCGTACTTCGGCAAGCACGACTATCGTCAGGCGGCCAAAAACTATAAGCAGGCGTTCACCCTTGATCCGGATATCTTCGACCGTGCCTCGCGCACCGGGGTGATGGCACAAGCGACCTCGCCGGAGGATCGCGCAGCGTTCTCGTTCATGGTGGCCAAGATGTACGCCCAGGCGGGTGATGTTGATCACTCGTTGGAGTATCTGCGCAAGGCCATGGAAGATGGCTACAAAGACATCAAGAAGGTTTACACCGAATCGGAATTCGCTTCGCTGCGCACCGACAAACGCTTCGAGGAGTTGATGGCGCAGCGCCCTCCGGCCATACCGTAGCGCCACCCAGATTTCGAAAACCGCGAAACCTGGGGGCACCCGAAGTATTCCCACAATGTGGGACGATCGCGTTAGCCCTCGTTGCGTTTGCGCATGAACGCCGGGATTTCCAGGTCGTCGGCGTTGTAACTGATGTCGACGCTGCTGGCTACCGTCTCTACCGGCACGGGAGCGCTCTGCCGTTGCAGTGTTTCCTCCAGCGGCTCGGCGTGACGCACGATCTCCGAATCAATATCGTCGAGGTTGTCGGGGACATACGACGAAATGCGCGGACGCTCGGCTTCACGCGGCTCGGGCTCCGCCGATTTCACCGGTGCACTGCTGCCCGGCTTCGGTGTTTCGCGAACTGCCGGAACCTCGTAGGTCGCATGAACGCTGGCCGCAGCAGCACGCACGTTTTGCAGCGTAGCGTGTGAGTCGGAGCGATCGCGGCGCGACCGAACTTCCTTGAATCCGGTCGCAATGACGGTGATCTTCACGTCGTCCTTCATCTTCTCGTCGAGCACGGCGCCAAAGATGATGTTGGCGTCCTCGTGCGCGGCGCTCTGAATGATGGTGGAAGCTTCGTTGACCTCGGCGAGCCGCAGAGAGCTGGAGCCGGTGATGTTGATGAGGATGCCGCGCGCACCGTCGATAGCGCCGGCCTCGAGCAGAGGAGACGCGATCGCCGCCTGGGCTGCCGCCGTTGCGCGCCCTTCGCCCTTCGCCATCGCTGTGCCCATCACCGCATAACCCATGCCGGCCATGATGGTCTTTACGTCGGCGAAGTCGCGATTGATGATGCCAGGAATGGTGATGATGTCGGAGATGCCTTGCACGGCTTGGCGCAGGATGTCGTCGGCCACGCGGAACGACTCGAAGAAGCCGGCGTCCTTGGCGACCGCCAGCAGTTTCTCGTTGGGGATCACGACCGTGGTGTCGACCGAGTCGATGAGGTCCTGCAAGCCGCGTTCCGCCTGGTTCTGGCGGCGCTTGCCTTCAAACGCGAACGGCTTGGTAACCACCGCGACGGTAAGCGCGCCCATTTCGCTGGCCAGCGACGCGATGATCGGCGCCGCGCCCGTGCCGGTTCCACCGCCTAGACCGGTGGTGACGAACACCATGTCCGCGCCTTCCAGTGCTTCGATGATCTTGTCGGCATCTTCCAGAGCAGCCTTGCGTCCAACTTCAGGATTCGCCCCCGCGCCCAATCCGTTCGTCAGCTTCACTCCCAGCTGAATTTTGACCGGCGCCTTCGATCCTTTCAGCGCCTGCAAATCGGTATTCGCGACTACGAACTCGACGCCTTCCAGGCGCGACTCGATCATGCGGTTGACCGCGTTACCGCCGCCACCACCTACTCCGATGACCTTGATTTTGGCGCTGTTCAGCAATTCTTCGTTGAAATGAATGCGGATGTCGTTTTCCGGCTGGGTCTTGTCGTTGAAGTCTTCGATCATCGTTACCTCAGTGAGCGCCGCATCCGCAGCGCCGGCTAATGCTGAACGTAATTACCCGCCTTCGGGCCATTTCGCGGAGCGTGGTTGCCGCTCCGCACGTGCGTGTCGTCAAACCTGCGTGCCAACCTATGCGCGAAACCTCCGCGCCCTTGCCGCTCCGCGGATCTGTCATCCTGAGCGCGGCACTCACTTCGGGAGCGGAGTCGAAGGACCTCTACTCCTGCGATTCCGTTAAATCCTTTACGCGCCCTGCCGGGCAAACAGCGCCTTGATCTTGGCGCCCAATCCGCGATCCAGGTTCATGCGAGCCTGGCGCGAGCGATGTCCGTACAACACCATGCCGATTGCGGTGCCAAACTCCGGCTCCAGCAAATGCGACGGTAGTTTGGCAATCGGCACCGGATAACCTTGCCGCACCGGACGCCGCAGAATGTCGTCGGCCACTTCGAGCAGGCCGTTCAGCCGCGATCCGCCGCCGGTGAACACCAGTCCCGCGCCCAGCAGATCAAAGATGCCCGCGTGCCGGAGATGATCGCGCAGCAGTTCCATCAGTTCGCGCGCGCGCGGCTCCAGAATCTCGCCCAACTCGCGCTGTTGCATCATCCGGGACGGCCGATCGCCAACCGAGGGAACCTCGATTTCATTGCCTTCCGGAATGCGGGTGACCACGCAGCAGCCAAACATCTTCTTGATGTTTTCGGCGTCAGGCAGCGGGGTGCGGAAACCCACGCCAACATCGTTGGTGAAGTGATCGCCGCCCACGGGAATCGCGCCGGTGTGAATCACCACGCCCTCGTAGTAGACGATGAGGTCGGTCGATCCCGCGCCTACATCCACCAGGCACACGCCCAGTTCACGCTCATCGGTTTGCAGTACGGAGTCGGCGCAGGCCAGCGCTTCGAACACCGTGTCGTCGACGTGAATGCCGGCGCGGTTCACGGCCGACACAACGTTCTGCGTTGCGGTCGAGCCGCCAGTCACAATGTGGACGCGCACTTCCAGCTTGCGGCCCATCAGTCCGGCGGGATCGCGCACCCCGCCCTGATCGTCGAGAATGAATTCCTGGGGCAGCAGATGCAGGGCCTCGCGATCGTCGGGCATAGCGATGCTGCGGGCTTTTTCCACGGCCAGGCGCACGTCGTCGCGGCTGATTTCGCGCGAGCGCGTGCCCAGCGTGATGCCGCCGTGGCTGTTGATGCCGCGAATGTGCGAGCCGGCCACGCCGACCACTGCATGCTCCACCGGCGCCTGGGCCACATTTTCGGCTTCTTCCACGGCTTTCCTGATGGAGTCCACCGCTTTGTCGAGGTCGGCGACCACGCCCTTGCGCATGCCGCGCGAGTCGGAGATGCCATGACCGCGATAGCGCAGCGCGTAGTCGTTCACTTCGGCGACGATCACGCACGTCTTGGCGCTACCGACGTCGATCACCGTAAGCAGGTTCTCTGTTTGGCTTCCCATGTTTATGTATGCTTCTTGGCCTTGCCCGGCGCTTCGTTCTTCTTCTTGGTATTCGTATGCTCGCTTGCAATCTTGGGCGCCGGTGCACCGGCCGCGGCTTGTACCCTGGCTGAATCCGGATTCACGATCACCTGATGGTCATAGCGCAGGTCAACCGATTCCAGCTTCTGGAACTGCGTCCGCCACTCCTGCACGTGGGCCACGTAAACCTTGAAGTGCTCCAGGAAATTCGACGCTCCCAGATGCACCAGCACCGCGCCCTTGGGATCGGTGACGGTGGCCTTCACGTCGTCCGGATCGGAGAGGTCGACATCGCTCAGGTCGCCGGAGTAATGCGCGCCGCTGGCGTCAAGGTCCTTCACCAGTTGCGAATACAGCTTCATGCGCGCCGCGCGCGTCGAAAGCGGATCGCTGTCGGTGATGCCGACGATGACGGGGAACGAGTACCTGGCCGTCTGGCCTGGGGGCATTTCCATGATGACGCCGTTGGCGTCGATGAGTTCGATGTGCGAGTTGATCTCGACGAAGGCGACGGGCGTGCGTTCCTTTAGTACGATCTTCACCCGGTTGGGCAGAAGGCGCATGACCGACGCCGACTGCACCCACGGAATCTGCTCCAACTGCTTTTTGCGCTGGTCCAGAGGCACGAAGAAGATGTTGCGATCGATGTCGCTGGCCATCACGTCGAGCACCTGGTTGCGGCTGACGTTGTCAGTGCCGGAGATGGAGATGTCGTCGCTGGAGTCGAGACGGAAGCGCCAGGATTGGGTCGCGTAACGGCCGAGCGTCAGCCACAGGAATACCGCGGCGGCGATGATCGCGGCGAGTACGAGGATGATTTTGATTTTGCCGGCGGCCTTGCGGGGAAGCGTGCCGCGGCGCACGGGAACGCGTCGCTGACCGCGCAGAAAGGGCGATTCGGCCTCATCGTCGAGGTCGTACATGCGCGCGTCCAGTGGCGATTCGTCGAGGCTGCGCGAACGCGCGGCAGACTCGCTCGCGGCCAGGTCGAGCTCCTCGTCCGAGATGGCAGATGAGTTTTTCCGCGCCATGAAAACCGGATGAAACGCCCAGAACTTCGGCTATTCGCCCAACTATAACTGTTTTCGGCAGGATTGCGGGAACGCTTTTCACCCTAGTTGCAAGCGCGAGGGAACACGTACCAGAAAGGTAAACGGACAAATGGTTTCCCGCGACGAAGAACCCCGAGAAGCAGGCCCTTTGCAATTTAGTAGGTCGAGTTCAGCGGCCTCGGAACGCGGCAGATACGATATGATTTAGGTCTAATGACTGACTTGGTGGAGAGCCGCAAGCAAGAGCTTCTGGGGCTGTGCGCGCGTTTTCGCGTGCGCAAGCTGTCCTTGTTCGGCTCGGCCACCCGCGACGACTTTCAAGCGGAAACCAGTGACCTGGATTTCGTGGTCGAGTTTGCGCCGATGTCGCCCGACGAGCACGCAAACTGCTATTTCGGATTTCTGAGGGAACTGAAAAGTCTTTTTCAGCGCGAAGTCGATCTGGTTGAAACCTCCGCTATTCGCAACCCCTATATCCGCCGCACGATTGAGAATTCGCAGGTTTCGCTCTATGCAGCGTGAGCGAAATGCCTATCTTTGGGACATCCGAAACTCGATTGAGTTGATTGAGCGGTTTACTTCGGGACGCACGATTGGGGATTATCGGCAAGATCCAATGCTACGGTCGGCTGTCGAGCGGCAGTTGGGATTCATCGGCGAGGCCATGTCCCAACTTACTCGTCGACTTCCGCCAACGGCGGCGCTGATCAGCCGTGCTGACCAAATCATCGCATTTCGGAATATGTTGATTCACGGCTACAGTTTGGTCAGCGATGAGATCGTGTGGAGTGTCATTCACACGGATTTGCCCGATTTGCGCAACGAAGTCGATGCTCTTTTGACGACTGAACCCTGATCAAACCCTGAACCACTTCACCGCAGAGGGTTCGCGCCGCGTTTCCGAATATTGCAGCACGCGCGGGCCGAGTTGCGAGATGCTGCCCGCGCCAGGGTGAGGATCATCAACCACGCCGACTCATTTCTCCGATTGCGTGCCGGTAAATTGATGCCACTGCGGGCCTAGCGAGTGGCGGTGCAGCATGAGATGTAGCTTGTTGCCGTCGACTTTTCCGCTCTCCATAAATTGCGAGATCAGAGCCAGGTCCTCAGGACGGCTACTTCGCAGCGCCAAGGCGACCAGGTGTTCGGCGGTCATGATCCAGGTCTTCACTCCGCCGATTTCCGTTTCAACGGCCTCGTCGATCGCTTCGTGCTCAAGCTCGTTGACTACGGGTGAGAATTTCACCGGCCAACTTCCTATCGTGAGGGTCTTCCTCGTCGTAACGCCATGGGTCGCGAGATAGTCATACATGGGCGTCAGCGGCGGATTAGTATCGTCGTCTTGGGACGGCAGCATAACGAAGACATCGGCTTCGAGAGAGCCCAGCGGCTTGATATAAAACGTAGCGGCCGCGCTTCCGCCGATGACGTACAAAGTGACAACGCCATCGGATTGCATGCGGTTGATGATTTCCAAGGTATTTGTCATCGGAACCCGGCTTGCTAACCTACACTTTTCGCGGCGCGCGCTTCCAGTCCTTCCAGCACCCGTGCGCCGAGTTGCGAGATGCTGCCTGCGCCCAGAGTGAGGATCATGTCGCCCGGCTTGGCCGCGCTGGTGGCCATCTCCGCCGCCTCGGCGAACGACGAAACATACAGTGCTTCCTGTCCGCCGGCTTCGGTGATGCGATTGGCCAGCATCTCTCCGGTGATACCGGGAATCGGCGGCTCGCTGGCCGGATAGATGTCGAGCACCAGTACCGAGTCGGCGTCGCGGAACGCGGTGGCGAACTCATCGAGCAGCAGCCGGGTGCGGCTGTAGCGATGCGGCTGGAAGATGACGTGGACCTTCTCGAATCCGCATTGCCGCGCCGCCGCCAGGGTGGCGCGAATCTCCGTAGGATGATGGCCGTAATCGTCGATCACGGTCACGCCGCCGGAGTTCCCCATCAGCTGAAAGCGCCGATCGACGCCGTTGAAATCGGCCAGGCCGCGGCGAATATCTTCCACCGGAACGTCCAGGCCGATGCCGACCGCGATCGCTGCGGTAGCGTTGCTCACGTTGTGCGCGCCGGGAACGCGCAGGCGAAACTCGCCCAAATCGTCGCCGCGATAGTTCACGCGGAAGTAGCTGAGCGATGCCGAGTCCTTGATAGGCCCGCAATGCATGTGCGAGATGTGGAAGTCGGAATCGTCACGCACTCCGTAGGTGACGGCGCGGCGCTGCACGCCGGCCAACAGCCGCCGGAGATCGTCGTTGTCATTGCAGGCCACGACCATCCCGTAGAACGGCACCGCGTTCATGAACTGGAGAAACGTGCGCTCCACGTCGTCCATGTCGCGATAGCAATCCATGTGCTCCTGATCGATATTGGTCACGACCGAGAGGATGGGCGACAACTTCAAGAACGAGCGATCGCTTTCGTCGGCCTCGGCGACGAGATATTGCGACTTGCCCAGGCGCGCGTTGGAGCCCATCGCATCCACGCGGCCGCCGACCACCACCGTGGGATCGAGCCCGCCGGCAGCCAGCACCGCGGCTACCATCGAAGTTGTGGTGGTCTTGCCGTGCATGCCGGCGATGGCGATGCCGTATTTCAGGCGCATCAATTCGGCCAGCATTTCGGCGCGCTGGATCACAGGGATGTGATGTTCGTGCGCGGCGATGACCTCAGGGTTGTCGCGGCGAATGGCCGAGCTGATGATGACGACCTCGGCGCCGACGACGTTCTCGGCCCGATGTTCGCTGCTGATGGAAGCGCCCAGGCTGATCAGGCGCTCAGTGACAGCCGATGCGCGGGCGTCCGAGCCGGAGACGGTGAAGCCGAGATTGAGCAGCACCTCGGCTATGCCGCTCATGCCGATGCCGCCAATGCCGACGAAATGAACGCGCTGAATCTTTGCAAACATGGAGAGTGGTCTTAATGCACTTAAGGTAGAGCTGGCCTTCAGGCCAGCGTCCAGCGCGTCTATTACCCTTGCCGCCTGAAGGGTGGTCATCTGGCATGACCACCCTTCAGGCGGCGATCTTCATGGACGGCTGCAACGCGGCGCTAAAGCGCCGCTCTACCCGTACGTATCTGTGCAACGCGGCGGCCCAACACGCTGCCCGCGGTGGTGAACGCCTACCTTATCTAGGCTATCGCGCTGCGGGATTTGACGCCAGCTACCTTCGCCGCAAGCGACGCAATCTTACCAGCCGCGTCGGGATGCGCAAAGCTGCGCGCGGCCGCCGACATCTTTGCCAAGGCTACGCGATCGCGCAATAAAGAGGTGACCTCGGCGACCAGGCGCTCGCCGGAAAGCTCGGTTTGCGGCAGCAAACGCGCCGCTCCGCCTGCGGCCAGCGTTTCGGCATTGAACCGTTGATGGTCGTCGGCCGCCGTCGGCAGAGGGATGAAGATTGCCGGCTTTCCAGCTGCTGTGATTTCCGCGACCGTGCTGGCGCCTGAGCGGCAGAGCAGCAGATCGGCGCGGGCAAACGCATTCGGCATGTCGTCGATGAAGGGTGAAACCTCGGCCGAAGCCATCACTTTCAAATACGCCGCCTGAGCGTCGACATAATCGCGCTCGCCGGTCTGATGAATGATGTGGATCGCGGGCACGGCTTCGATCAGCTTCGGCAACGCGTCGAGCACAGCCTGATTAATGGCATGCGCTCCCTGGCTGCCACCGAAAACCAGCAACGTAGGCGGGGCGTCTTCCGTGCGCGCAGGTACCTGAAAGAATTCGCGACGCACCGGGACACCGGTCACATGACAGTTGCGAAAGTAGCTGCAGGTTTTCTCGAAGTGCACAGCTGCAGCACGCACGGTGCGGGCGACGATGCGATTGGCGAAGCCGGGAACGACATTCGGCTCAAACGCGACCGTCGGGACGCGCATTATAGCGGCGGCCAGCACGGCTGGTCCTGAGGCATAGCCGCCGACGCCGATCATCACGTTCGGCTTGACTTTGCGAATGATCCGGGCCGAAGCCACCATGGCACGCGGCAGATTGAGCATCGTCTTCAGGCGCGTCGCCAGGTCCACACGATTCAGGCCGCCAACCTCGATCAGTTGCAGATCGAAGCCCGCCGCCGGAACCAGCCGCGTCTCGATTCCGCGGCGGGTGCCGATGAACACAACTTTTGCGTCGTAAGCTGCGCGCAATTCCTGCGCGATGGCCAGCGCGGGAATGACGTGCCCTCCCGTGCCACCTCCAGCCACGATCACACGCATAACTATTCCGTTTGTTGACTGATGTTCAGCAGAACCCCGACGGTTGCCAACGTAATGAACAGCGACGAGCCGCCGTACGAGATGAACGGCAGGGGAATGCCTTTCGCCGGAACCAGGGCCAGCACCACGCTGATGTTGAACAGGGCCTGCACCACCACCATGGCCGTGATTCCTGTCGCCAGAAATTTGCCGAACATGTCGTCGGTGCGCAGCGCCGTGCGGATGCCGCGATACAGGAAGATGCCGAAGAGCGTGACCACCAGCAGCGATCCCCACAGGCCGAGTTCTTCGGCCGTCACCGCGAAGATGAAGTCGGTGTGCGGCTCAGGCAGATAGAAGAGCTTCTGCTTGCCTTCCATCAGGCCCAGGCCGGTCAGGCCGCCGGTGCTCACCGCAATCATCGATTGAATGATGTGGAAGCCTTTGCCTTGCGGATCCTTGAACGGGTCGAGGAACGCCTGCATGCGCGCCCATCGCCAGGGCACGCGCACGATAAGGAAATACAGCGGCAGCAGCGAAGCCACGAATCCGTAGCCCAGGTACTTCATGTTCATGCCGGCCACGAACAGTACGGCAGTTGAGATGGCGATGCAGGCGAGCGCGGTCCCCAGGTCCGGCTCTTTCACGATCAGCAGGGCGAAGAGTAATGTCGGCGCGGCGGCGGGAATCAGCACGTTCTTCACGTCCACGATCTGCTGCCAGCGCGATTCCAGAAAATAGGCGAGATACAGGATCAGCGCGGGTTTGGCGACCTCGGAAGGCTGGAACGACAAGCCTCCGAACTTGATCCAGCGATGCGTATTGTGCGAGTCGCGAAACAGAAACACGATGATCAGCAGCAGCGAGGTGATGCCCAGGAACGTGAAGACCACCGGTGGGCGGCGAAACTTCTTGTAGTCCACGTTCATGATGACGACCATGGCGAGCAGGCCTGCCGCCGCCCAAGCCATTTGCCGCACCAGGAAGCCGTACGGCGAGCCGAAGCGCTCTTTCGCCATGACCGCCGAGGCGCTGAACACCATGACCAGTCCGATGAAGACGAGCAACAGCGTGACCGTGAACATCCACTTGTCGACGCTGACGCGCTTGGCCATTTACTCGCTGCCTCCGGATACGCCGCTACCCACGCGCTCGCGGTACTGCTTTCTTGCCGCCAGTTGATGAACCAGGTCCTTGAAGACGCGGCCGCGCTCCTCGTAGCTGTTGAACTGATCGAAGCTGGCGCAGGCCGGCGCCAGCAGCACGATGTCGCCGGCAGTCGCGCTATCGCTGGCGCGACGAACCGCCAGCTCCAGCGTGCCGGCACTAACGATCTCGGTTCCGCTGGCTTGCGACTCAATTTTTCCTGCTGCTGCGCCAATGGTGTACACACGCTTCACGCGCTCTTTCAGCAGCGAGTTGAGCACGCTGTAGTCGCTGCCTTTGTCCTTGCCGCCGAGGATAAGGTGAATGTGTCCAGGAAAAGATTCCAGCGCCTTGATGGTGGCGTCGACGTTGGTGGCCTTGGAGTCGTTGTAGTACTCGACGCCGCGAACCGTCGCTACATATTCCAGGCGGTGCTCCACGGCCTTGAAGGCAGCGACCGCGATGCGAATCTTGTCGTCGGCGATACCGGCCAGCACACCCACGCTCACGGCGGCCAGCACGTTCTCGACGTTGTGCGCGCCCTTCAGCGAGATTTCGCCGAGCGGCATGATCTCGCGCTCGCCCCTGTCATCGCCGGCGCGCCAGATGATGCGATCGCCGCGCACGAACGCGCCGCTCGCGACTTCCTTCAAACGGCTGAACCAACGCACTGCGGCCTTGGTCTTCGAGGCCATGGCGACGCACGGTTCGTTGTCGGCGTTCAGGACGGCAAAGTCGCTCGCGGTCTGGTTCTCGAAGATGCGGGCCTTGGCGGCGGCGTAGTTGTCGAAGGTGTGGTGACGGTCGAGATGGTCGGGCGTGATGTTGAGCACAAGGGCAATCTGGGGATGAAAGGTCTCGACCGTTTCCAGTTGAAAGCTACTTATCTCCAGCACCAGCCAGGTGTCGTCGGTGGCCTGATCGACAAAGGTGATGGCCGGAGTTCCAATGTTGCCGCCGACCAGTGCCTTGCGGCCGCCAGCCGCGATGATCTCGCCGGCGAGTGACGTGGTCGTGGTCTTGCCGTTCGATCCGGTGATGGCCGCGATATGGCCTTTTAGATAGCGAGCGGCCAGCTCAACTTCTCCGATAATCTGAATGCCGTTGGCGCGCGCGTGCACCAGTTGCGGCATGTCGAAAGGCACGCCCGGGCTGACGACGATAAGGTCCTGGTCGCGGAAGGTGCGCTCGCCGTGCTGCCCGGTTTCTACGCTGATGCCGTGATCGAGCAGCAGCGGAATTTCCTCACGCAGCAGCTCCGGGGACTTGGCGTCGGAGACGGCAACCTTGGCGCCTCGGGCTTCCAGGAACAGGGCGCTGGCCACGCCCGACTTGCCTAGTCCAACCACCAGCGCGCGTTTGCCTTTCACGTCCATCATTGATTCTTTGCCCAAAGATTAATTACCCAGTCGCAGTTCCGGTTAGCAGAGATCCTTCATCGCCGTGTTCGTCCTCAGGCTGTCATCCTGAGCGCAGCATTCGCGCTGTTTGCGAATGCGGAGTCGAAGGACCTCTACCCTTCACGATCCTTGGCTTTCGTTACGCAACGTGCAACTCGTCATTGTGCCACGTTCTGCGCCGCTCTACCGCAACTTCAGCGTGGTGAGAGCAAAGAGTGCAAACACCAGCGAGGCAATCCAGAACCGCACGATCACCTTGGACTCGCTCCAGCCCAGCAGTTCGAAGTGGTGATGAATCGGCGCCATCTTGAAAATCCGCTTCTTGCGCAGCTTGTACGAGCCTACTTGCAGGATGACCGAGAGCGCCTCGATCACGAACACGCCGCCGATGAAGGGCAGCAGCAATTCCTGCTTGATAATGACCGCGACCGTGCCGATGGCTCCGCCGAGCGCCAGCGAGCCCACATCGCCCATGAAGATTTCCGCCGGATGCGTGTTGTACCAGAGAAAGCCGATGGCCGAGCCCACCATGGAGCCGCAGAAAATCGTTACCTCGGATACCTGCGGCATCTTCGATAGCTCCAGGTAATCGGCAAAAACCGCGTGGCCGCTGACGTAGGTCAGCACGGTAAGCGCGCCGGCGGCAATCACGGTACAGCCGATCGCCAGCCCGTCGAGCCCGTCGGTGAGGTTCACGGCGTTGCTGGAGCCCACAATAATGATGGCGACGAAGGCGATGAATGGCAGAAACGCAATCGGCGACAGATATCCGTGATGCAGTTTCGTGATGACCAGGTCAGGCCGGAAATGCTTGAGGAACGGCACAATTAGCCGTGTCGAATAGAGGCCGTGGACTTCGAGACCGCTCAGGGTGGCGCCGACAGCGATGGCCGCGAGGAACTGGTACGCCAGCTTGGCGCGCGCGGTCAGCCCGAGATTACGGCGATGCACGACCTTCAGATAGTCGTCGGCAAAACCGATGGCGCCAAAGGCCAGGGTCGCGACCACGGCGATCCAGACGAAACGGTTAGTAAGGTCTGCCCACAACAGCGTGGGGATCAACATGCCGACAACGATCAGCAGGCCGCCCATGGTCGGCGTGCCGGCTTTTTGCTGATGCGACCTCGGACCGTCCTCGCGAATGTACTGGCCGATCTGAAATTCGCGCAGGCGGCGGATGACCGCAGGGCCGATGATGAGTCCGATAAAGAGAGCGGTGAGGCTGGCGAAAACAGTGCGAAATGTCAGATAGCGGAAGATTCGGAACGGGCCGATATGAAAGACGACGAAACCTTTTTGATACAGCAACCAATAGAGCAAATTCTTCCCCGTTCTATCGCGGCTGTTCGCGCCACGCGTCCAGCGCGCGCTCCAGCTTGACCCCGCGCGAGGCTTTCAACAGCACCACATCGCCCGGCTTGATCTCGCGCCGTAACCAGGCGCCGGCTTCTTCCGGCGTGTTCACAAACTCCGCCTGCATGCCGGCCTGCTGCGCGCCTTCGACCATCGCCTTGGCCAGTCCGCGCACGCCGAGCAGACGATGGATGCCACACTCGGCCATTTGCCGCCCCGCATCGCGATGCATGGCCTCGCCCGCAGGCCCGAGTTCCAGCATCTCGCCGGCAACCACGATCCGGCGCTCCGCCGGCATCTGCGACAGTGAACGCACCATGCTGTCTAACGCCTTCGGATTCGAATTGTAACAATCGTTGATGACGGTCGCGCCGGCAATACTGAGGATTTCTCCGCGCTTGTCACCAGCTGATAACGTGGCCAGCGACTCCGCCGCCTGCTGCAGCGTCACGCCATATTGCAGGCCGACGGCGACCGCCGCCAGCGCGTTGTAGATGCTGTGCTCGCCCAGCAGCGGCAGGGTCGCGTGTGCCCGTTCGCCGTCCACGACGATGTCGAATGCCGACCCCTGCGGACCGCGCGACTCGATGTTATGGGCCGCGACGTCAGCGGGATGGCACAGCCCGAACCTCACAACCTTGCCGTGGAAGTCGCGGCCGAACTGCGAGACATACTCATCATCGGCGTTCAGAACCGCGATGCCGCCGGCGTGCAGTGACTCGATGAGCTCATACTTGGCGCGGGCAATCTCGGCCAGCGAGGCGAAGAACTCCAGGTGGACAGGCGCGACCAGCGTGACTACGCCGCAATCGGGCTGCGCCAGTCTGGCCAGAGCCGTAATCTCGCCGGCGTGCGACATGCCCATCTCGATGACCGCGATCTCGTGTTCCGCCTCAAGCTTGAGCAGTTGCAGCGGCAGGCCGAAGTGGTTGTTTAGATTGCCTTGCGATTTCAGCACGCGATGCCGCGTCCCCAGCACGTGCGCGATGCATTCCTTGGTGGTCGTCTTTCCGGCCGAGCCGGTGACGCCGATCAGCGGCTTGTTCCACAGGCGCCGCACCGCCGCACCTAGGCGCTGCAAGGCGACGAGCGAGTCGTCCACCACGAGCAGGCGCGACTTCGACGAAAATCTTGATAGCTGGCTGCTCTCGACCACCGCTGCGACTGCGCCCTTGTCGAGGGTGGCTTCAACGTAGTCGTGCCCGTCCAGACGCTCGCCGCGCACGGCGAAGAACAGCTCGCCGGGAAACACTGTGCGGGAATCGATGGAATAGCCGTGTGCGACGGCTTCGGGATCGAACTCGCCGGTGGCCGGCATGAATTCCGCGGCGTGCCACAGAGGCAGCTTCATGAGTGGGCCGGCTGCGACTGCGCCGCTCCGTAACCCGCGCTGTGCAAGGCGTTCGTGGCTTCTTCGATGTCGTCGAAAGGAACAGCGCCGGCGCTGGTGGTCTGCACCTTCTCATGACCTTTGCCGGCGATGAGCACGATGTCCCCGGGCTCCGCTTCGTGGATGGCCAGGGCAATTGCTTTGCGGCGGTCGGGTTCGAGGCTATAGCGCGTTCCGCTGCGCTGCAAGCCGGGCATGGCGTCGTTCATGATGTCGATGGGATTTTCACTGCGCGGATTGTCGCTGGTGAGGATCACGAAGTCGCTGCCCGTTCCGGCAGCCTCGCCCATCAGTGGACGCTTGCTGCGGTCGCGATCGCCGCCGCAACCGAAGACAGTAATCACGCGACCCGGACCTCCTCGCTGCGTCAGAAAGTCGCGCGCCACTGCGGTGAGGTTGCGCAGGGCATCGTCGGTGTGTGCGTAGTCCACGACGACGCTGAAAGGCTGGCCCACGTCCACGCGCTCGAAGCGGCCGGCAACGCGATCCAGTTTGTAGGCGGCGTCCGCGATGACGGCGGGCTCAATGTTGCGGGCGTGAGCCGCAGCGGAGGCGGCGATGAGGTTAAAGACGTTCACGCGTCCCAGCAGCGGGCTCCAGATGGCTATCTCGCCGGTGGGGGTGACCAGGTCGAAGCGCGTACCGCTGGTGAGGATTTCCAGATTTTTCGCGTGAAAGTCACCGCTGTCGATTCCGTAGGTGATCAGTTCGCGCTGCTTCTTGCACAGCTTGATCAGGCGCTTGCCGTATTCGTCTTCCAGGTTGATAACCGCGACTCGTGGCGGCTCGGTACCCGATCCTTGAAAGAGAATCGCCTTGGACGCGAAGTATTCGTCCATGGTGCCGTGATAGTCAAGGTGGTCGCGGGTGAGGTTGGTAAAGATGGCCACATCGTAGGGGACGCCGTAAACCCGCTGCTGCTCAAGCGCGTGCGAGGAAACTTCCATCACGGCTTCGGTGCAGCCGGCGGCGAGCGCACGCGCGAAAAACTGATTGAGCTCCAGAGCTTCAGGCGTGGTGTGCGGCGCTGGAAAGACCTCGTCGTTGATGCGGTATTCTACGGTTCCCACCAGCGCTGAGTTACGGCCTGCAGCGCGCAGCATGGCGCTCAAGATGACTGAGGTGGTGGTCTTGCCATTGGTCCCGGTGATGCCGGCGATTGCCAGTCGCTCGGCCGGCCGCCCATAGAAGTTTGCGCTCAAGCGCGCAAGCGCACGGCGTCCGTGCTGCACCTGAGCCCAGGGGATGCCGGAGCGCGGCGGCAAGGAATCGCTGACAATGGCGACTGCGCCCGCCTGCAAAGCGGTATCGATGTAGCGATTGCCGTCGGTGGTCTCACCGCGCATGGCCACGAAGCACCAACCGGGCTTCACGCGGCGGCTGTCGTAGTCCAGCCCAGCGATGGGCGGGTCGCCTTGCTGGGCGATGTATTCCGCTCCATCCAACAGCTCGAGGAAATTCATTCTACCCGCATTATATCTGGCGATTGAGTGCTTTAAGGAACATTCAGCGGGCATGCGCCGCAACAGTGGCCAACGAATCGCGGAACTCTTTAGTGCGCGAAGCGTACCGTGATGTGTTGACCCGCGGACAGATGGCTGCCGGGCGCGGGCCACTGCTCACGCGCCACTCCGCTGCCGATCGCGTTGATCTCCACACCGGACTGCTGCGCCGTCTCCACCGCTGATCGCAAGGGCTTGCCCAGGAACGACGGCACCACCACGCCGCTATCCACATCCAGGACCACGGTTCCGTTGGCCGGCGTCTGCTCGGCGGGCGTACCCGGCTGTGAGGCAGGAGTCGCGCTGGCAACTTCTACCGGCGACGATACTGAAGCCGCTGACGGCTTAGCGTCGGCATTCGCTTTCGCGGCCGGGACGGGAGGGGCCTTCGTCGCCGATGTGTTCGCAGTCGTGGCGAAGGTGTCGGCGGCAGTTTCGGGCTGGAGCGGCGCGCCCAGGTGATCGGACGCTTCGTCACTCAGATCGTTGTCCTTCGCCGATGCCATCATTGTCTGCCGCTGCGGATTCTTCACATCCAGATCATGCGGAACGTGCAGGTACTCGAGCACCTGCTGCGCGATGCGCTTGAACACGGGAGCGCAGACCTGGCCGCCCTGATGCAGTCCGATGGGCGAATCGAGAATCACGGCAATCGTGATTGCCGGTGTATTTACCGGGGCGAAGCCGATGAACGAGGCCACGTATTTCGTCTTGGAGTAGGCGCCCGTCGCCGGATCAACCTTCTGGGCGGTTCCGGTTTTGCCGGCGACCGTGTAACCGTCGAGGATGGCGCGGCGGGCGGTGCCGAACAGCACCACGCCTTCCATCATCTTCTTCATCTCCACCGCGGTCACTGCGGACACAACACGATGCTGTTGGGCCGGATGAAAAACCACCGGCAGAGCTTTGCTGTCAGGCGGCAGTTCGCCTGCCACGATGCGCGGTGGGGTATAGACCCCGTCGTTCGCGATGGTCGAAACCAGCGAGATGGTTTGCAGTGGCGTCACACCAATCTCTTGCCCCATGGAGATGGCGCCAATCGAAACCTTTGACCAGCGACTTACCGGCTTCGCGAGGCCACGGGTTTCGCCGGGCAACTCGATGCCGGTCTGCTGTCCGAAACCGTAGTCGTGAATGTAGTGGTAGAGGCGCTCGTCGCCCAGCTTCATGCCGACCTTGATGGCAGCTACGTCGCTGGAGTGCGCCAGCGCCTCGGCGATAGTCACCACGCCCAGGCTCTCATGATCGTGGATCTTCATGCCAAAGACGTCAATGGAGCCGTGCTGGCAGTCGACATGGTCTTCCGGCGTTACCACATGCTGGTCGATCGCGGCGGAGTAGGTAACGATCTTAAAAACTGAGCCGGGCTCGTAGATATCGCTGACGGCGCGGTTCTTTAGCGCCTCGGTGGGAACACTGTTGAAAACGTTCGGATTGAAGGTCGGCCGATTGGCCAGCGCCAGAATCTCGCCGGTGCGAGGATTTTCGACCACGACCGTTCCGGCGATGGCCTTGGTATCCTCCATCCCTTGCTCCAGCGCGTTCTCCGCGATGTACTGGATGGTCTGGTCGATGGTCAGGACGAGGTTCTGGCCCGGGTCCGGCGGCTTCTCAACGCGGCTGAACCATTTGCGCCGCGCGTCTATGGAAATCAGCTCCTGGCCGGGGATGCCTCGCAGATCGTCATCAAAAGCACGCTCCAGGCCGCCCAAGCCTTCGTCGTCCATGCCGACGTAGCCGATGACCTGCGCCGCCAACTCGCGCTTGGGATAGAAACGCTTCGGCTCCTTGCGGAAGTAAATGCCACGCAGATTCAGTTCGCGAACCCGGTTGCTGGTTTCGCCGTCAACTTTGCGCTTGATGAAGGCGAAATTGCGCGAGGACTGAAGCCGCGCCATGATTTCCTGCGCCGGCATGTCCAGCACTTTGCCCAGGATGACAGCGGTGGTTTCCTGATCGTGAATTTCGCTGGGCACGGCGAAGATGGAGTCGACGTCGATTGACATCGCCAAGGCGTAGCCGTTGCGGTCGTAGATGTTTCCGCGGCGAGGCTCGACCGGAATAGAGCGGTTTTGCTGGCGTTGCGCGCGCAACACGAAGTCGCCGTACTTGACGACTTGCAAGCGCACCAGGCGGAAGCCGATGATCAGGATCCAGAGAAATAGCAGGCCGGCAAAGATATAGAGTCTTCGACTTGGCGTCTTAGGAGCGCTCGCCCGCATGCCCCGCCCACTCCGTTCCGGTGTTTCGATTTTTGATGGCGTGTTGAACGCCGCCTTACGTGGAGAAAGCGGTCCATTGATGGCGGACTGCCGGATGTTTCTCGACCGGGGCCAAAGCCCCTGAAATTTGGTACCCTGCCGCCGGCTGAACAGACTGCTGAAAAACTCGAGTTTGATCCGTCTTTGAAGGGGCGCACCTTCAGGTGCGCCGTACAAGTCCTTTATTTTTGTGATTCCGAGTGGGCTTCAGCCCACGAGGAATCTGCTTTCGCGACTTTTTCAGCAAACTGTGAAGCCGGCTCAATCTTGGATGGGCCGGGTAACGCTGGCCTAAAGGCCAGCACTACCAGCGAGCATCTTTTACTGCATGCCGGAGACGACGGAGATGGTGTTGACCTGCGCCATCACCGGGGTCGCGGGATCGGTAGTTGCCGTGTCCATCGGCTGCCACTGCCCGTCAACCGGACGCTGCATGCCCAACTCGCGAGCCAACTGATCAATGCGCGAGACATCTTTAAGCGAGGCTTCTTCCAGGCTCAGCGCCCGGTTCGACTCGGCGATGGTGTCGCGCTCGGACTTAAGCTGCTCGATCTTGTAGCCATACTCGATGGCGCTGAAATGCTGCCACAGGTAAACCATCACCAGCAGGAAGAGAACTCCCAGCGTCAGACCGAAGGTCACCATCTCGCGGCGACGTTTGGGGTCGGTGACTTTGGCCACGCGCGAATTGTCGATGCGCTTGGCGAAGTAGATTTCCGGCGTTCCAATGAACATGCCGCGCGGTTGCACTCCCGGCTGATCGTTCCACTCACCAGCCTGTGCCATGGTCGGGTAAAGAACTCCGGCTGCCATCGGTTTCTCCTGTCGAGCGGCTTGTCGCGCCTGGCTTCGACTCATATTTCGGAACGCACGGGCCGAATTTCAGGGGCCCTGAACTTATTCACATTTCACACAGCTTTTTCCGCAGCAAAACTTTGTTGTACCGCCGGCTAAAGCCGGCTCATTCTTGGGTAGTGTCGCGTGACGCTGGCCTGAAGGCCAGCTCTACCCATGCCGCCCCGCAACGCTATCTAAAAGCCAGATCTAACCACCCGACCCGAATCCCTGAGCGTCGCCACCGCCTTCCGTTCCCTATCTCATACCCGCTCGGCCGCTCGCAGCTTCGCGCTACGCGACCGCGGATTGCGATCGATCTCTTCCTCATCAGCGGTCACCGGCTTCTTGGTCAGCGTGCGATAGACTCCGTCGCGCGCTCCATCTCGCAGCGCATCTTTCACGATGCGATCTTCCAGCGAGTGGAAGCTGATGATTACTAACCTGCCCCCCAGTCGAAGCACCTGTGCTGCCGGCGATATCTCTCGGGACTTCCGGTGAGCGCCGCTTTCGCCCTCGCTGGCGCTGAGCAGATCATGCAAGTCCTCGAGTTCACGGTTCACTAGAATTCGGAGTGCCTGGAAAGTTCGTGTCGCCGGATGAATTCGCCGCTCAGCCTGGTTCATTGGCCGGGCCGCGGCCGAAATCACTCCCGCCAGTTGTGCGGTGGAGTGAATCGGCCGCGCCCGAACAATGGCTCTGGCGATTCTCCGCGACCTCCTTTCCTCACCGAATTCGTAAATCGCATCGGCAAGCTCTCGCTCGTCGAGGCGGTTTACCACTTGTTCGGCAGTGCGCCCGGACTCGGTATTCATCCGCATGTCCAACGGGCCTTCTGCCTGAAAACTGAATCCTCGGCTGGCATCCTCGAGTTGCATCGAGCTGACACCCAGGTCGGCGAGCAAGCCGTCGGCCGAGGCCGGCGCGACATGTTCAGCCACCTCCGCAAACGAGGCGTGCACCAACTCAATGGCCGGCCAATCGTCCGCCAACTCTGGAGGAGGATTTGTCAGCCGCTCACGTGTCCGCTCCAGCGCTGCCGGGTCCTTATCGAAGCCAATCAAACGACCCTGTCGGCCGAGGAGTCTTGCAATTTCCCAACTGTGTCCGCCTAAGCCCAAGGTTCCGTCGATAAAGGTCCCGCCGCGCCGCACGGCCAGGAAATCGATCGCTGGTTGTAAAAGAACTGGAACATGGCCAAACCGCTTGCCTTCGCCATGTCCGCGCCCAGGGGCGCTGTCCGCGTCTGAAAAATCCTTGTCCACTCACTCCAACAATCTCGCGGACTAAAGTCCGCTCGAGACGACAAGGTGAGGGGCCTTTTAAACGCGGCGCTAAAGCGCCGCACTACCCGAATCTCCAGCCTCTAAAAGACCGCTCTACCACCCGCTCTAAATGCCCAGCCCGCTGAGGATGGTTTCATCGTCTTCGGTGAAGGGTTCCGCGATCGCTTTGCGGAGCTCTTCGGCATTGCGCACCACCAGGTGCTTCAAATTGCCCATCACCGCTACCTCACCCTTGAGGCTGGCGGAGTCACGCAGGATCTGCGGCATCAACAGCCGACCCTGCCCATCGAATTCCACCACCTGGCCGTAATAGCTGGTGCGCTCCAGATACTTCTGCTTGGTCTTGTGCATTTCCGGCAGTGCGGCCAGCTTGCGCTCGATCTCTTCCCAGGCCTGCATGGGATACACTTTGGCACTCTTGCCATCCCAACTGGTGATGTAGAATTGCGCGCTGTAGTTCTCGTCGATTTCGCGCTTGAATTCCGCGGGCATCTTGAGACGCCCTTTGTCGTCCAGTCGGGTTAAGTGCGTGCCGCGGAACATGGCTTTCGGCTTTCATCGGGACAATGACAAAGGAGGTGAACATCACGGACCCCAAAGGGCAGTTGCGATCAGATTGTCTGGCGATTTTGGCCAATGAGCCACTTCGCATGGATCGCATCCCCGAGGGCTAGGGCTTTGTTCCACCGCCTCCCACTTTGTCCCACTTAGGACGTATCCTACTCCTAAACCGTTGCCTGTCAAGCGGAATTTGGGATTTTTTGAGCTTGCAGTGTATTTGGGCTGAGTGGCCCAATCCGTTGTGTCTCCCGAATCGGACCAACGCAATAAAAAGCGTTTACTGGGAAGGTTCCCAGCATGGGAGTTCCGGAGAAATCGGCAGAAAACGCGTAGATGCGCGGCAGGAACTCGGAATTAGAGCGGAGTGGCCGTGAGGAAGTCTTTCGCGGGCCGGACCGCAAATCCCTCGGTTGCGCTCGGGATGACAGCAAGTGGTGGAAGCTGACTGCTGACAGCTGGCTACTGGCTACTAAAAACCGACAACCGACAACCGCCAACTGACAACTGCTTCTAGAAACTAAACTTCACCGCCAGCTGCACCTGCCGGGGAGGCATGGCGTTGACGATCTCGCCGAAGCCGGTGCTGCTGATGTTGCCGTTCACCGACGCTGCTCCGAAAAACTGGGCGTGATTAAAAACGTTGAAGGCTTCGACCCGGAACAGCAGAGAGCGCCTCTCTCCGATCGGAAGGTCTTTCTCTAGCGCCATGTCGAAGTTCTCCTGGCCCGGTCCGTAGAAGAAGCGTCGCGGCGCGTTGCCCAGCGTGCCCAAGGTCGGCACACCGAACAGCGAGCTGTTGAAAGCCGGCAAGCCGTTTCGTGGATTCATGTCGAGCGCCAGGTTGCCGCCCACGTACTCCGGCGTGTCCACGCCGTTGTTGTTGATGCCGTTCGGCATGGTGCCCAGCAGCGAGCTGTCGGTGTTGTTGTAGAGCGTCACCGGCAGGCCGCTGGTCAGGCGCGTGATGCCGGAGAGCCACCAGCCGTCGGTCCAGCGATTCTGTGCGCGCAGCATGCTGCCGAAGGGCAGCGCATAGCGATAGCTGGCCACGAAGTTGTGCCGCAGGTCGAAGGCCGAGATCGCTTTGGTCAGCGCCGGATCCCAGGGATAAACTTCTTCCGACAGACTGGAGGAATCGTCCAGCGACTTGCTGTAGGTGTAGCCGGCCATCAGCTCCAGCGAGCGGCTGCTGTGGCGCACGGAAACTTCCAGCGCGTTGTAGTTGGAAAATCCGATGGTCTTCTGATAGCTGATACCGTCGAAGTTCGCGCTGAACGGGCCGCGCGCCACCACCTGCGAACCATTGGGGCGCGTGAACACTCCGCCTTCGCTGAAGGGCCCGCAGGTCGGCGTGCCAGGCATCACTTCGTTGGACTGGCTCACGCTGAGACACGTGGTCGCGTCGCCGGGATTCGCCGAAGTCAGAACCAGCAGGTGGTGTGCCTGCGATCCCACGTAACTCACATCGAGGAACGTCTTCGCCGGCAGCTCGCGCTGGATCGACAGCGTGTAGCTCTCGGTATAGGGCGAAGTATTGCCATAGTAGAAGGCTGGGTCGCCGGTGACGGGCTCGTACTTCGACCAGTCGACCGAACTGTTGGGATTGTTGGCGGAAGCGCCGAACGCCGGAATCGGCGAGGGGAATGGCTGACCGTTGCTCAGGCCAGTGGTGGCTGAGACGAAGGGCTCGTTGAACAGCGGGCGTCCGCCGGTGCTGTCGTAGTCGTAACCGTAGGGAGCGCAGGCGCTCATGATGCCGGCTGAGAGTCCTTCGAAGGCGCTATAGAACACGCCGAATCCGGCGCGAATGCTGGTTTTGCCCGCTCCGCCAAAGATTTTGCCGAGCAGCCCGGCGTCGAACCCAGGCGAGTACGACAGTCCGAGGCGCGGGGCAAAGTTGGTCCACTTGGTGGGAGCCAGCGTCGAGGGAATTCCGGGATCGCCGGGAAAAACTATGCCCTGCGGCGCGTTGGGATATACCTTCGACTGTTCGCCCAGTACAAAGGTCTGGATCTGGTTGTATTTTTCGCGCCACGGCGGCAGAACATCCCAGCGCAAGCCGTAGGTGAGCACCAGGTTCGAGCGCAGTTGCCAGCTGTCTTGTCCGAAGGCGCCGATGTATTTGTTGCGCAGGTAGAACGGGCTGGCATCGCCCTGCTCATAGGTAGTGGCAATGCCCAGGAGGTAGTCGGCGAAGTCGGAGCCGGTTTCCGTGCCCTGAAAAACAAAGGAGCCGTTGTTGATAGAGTTGGACTGGATGTTGATCTGATCGAGGTGGAAGCTGCCGCCGAAGGTCATGGTGTGATGTCCCACAGCGTGGGTGAGACTGTCACTCCAGCTGTAAGTGTTGTTGACCTGGCGCTCGCCAGTCACGTCGACGCCAATGGTGAAGTCGTTGAAGGCGACGTTCTCGACACCTTCGATGCTCGGGTTCAGTGGCACGATACCGAGTGTTCCCTCGCCGGTGACAAAGCCTTGCGAGGCTAGCGATGTTCCTACACCGCCCACAGGCTGGCCGATGACGTTAGCGAATCGCATGTAGCTGAAGTGCGCTTCATTCACGGTGTTCGCGCCATAGCTCTTGGTGACACTAAGGCTGAATAGTTGTGCGCGGCCATCAGAAAGAGCGTTGAATCCTGGGACATTCGCTCCGCCCTGCTGCGTGGGGTAGGGATTGTCCATCGCATACTGATCGAAGGTGTAGTAGGCGGCGATGTTGCCGAAGCGCTGGGTATTCACGTCGAAACGCGCGCCGGTTTTGTTGTCGAAAAGAGTTTCGTTTTCCGCCGAGGTAGAGAACAAGTCCTGCCCAACGTTGGGTTGAGGAATGTATTGCATCAGAGCTTTGGCTGGAGCCGACCAGAGTGAGGTAGGAATCGTTGCATTCGGAAAGACGCACTGCGACGTTGTGGTGCATCCTACCGTGTAGTAGGGTTCACCGCTGCTGACAGCATAGCCGAGCTTTTGGGCAAGCTGGCCAGCCCAGTAGTCGCTGCTTACTTTGCCAGTAAGCTGACTGGCGAGATCGCCGAGGTTGCCGCTGCGATCGGAGAGGCTGGGCACCACAATGTTGCCTGTCTCCTGGCCTTGCGTCATCTGCGTGCCCTGGTAGTCGAGAAAGAAGTAAGCCTTGTTCTTGCGGATGGGCCCGCCGATGGTGCCGCCATACTGATTGCGGTCGTAAGCGGCGCGATCGGGAGAGAAATAGCTGCGGGCATCGAGTGCGGTGTTGCGCAGGAATTCGAAGCCGCTGCCGTGCCACTGGTTGGTGCCGGATTTCGTGTTGACCACGATCTGGCCGCCACTGAAGTTTCCGTATTGCGCATCGAAATTGTTGGTGATGACCCGCAGCTCCTGAATGGAGTCGAGGTTCGGCGCAATCACGGTTCCGTTGTTGAAGTCCTCTTCTACCAGGCTGCCATTCACGGTGAAACCGTTGGCCGTCTCGCGTTGGCCGCTGATCGAGAGATTGCCGGCGTCCAGATCGCCGGACGGCGGCGTGGCCGTGCATCCCGACATAACGACGGCATTGGGCTGGGCAGAGCTGGCAGGAACGACGCCGGGCTGAAGCGCCAGCAGATCAGTAACGCTGCGTCCGTTGACCGGAATCGAAGTCATCTGTTGCGAGGTGAGCAGCTCGCCCGATTGCATCGATGCCAACTCGGGACGTCCGGGGTTGGAGATAACTTCCACGACTTCCGTCTGCGAAGCCAGCGCCAGCTGAATGTCGAAATGAAGAGGCGCATCCGCGGCGATATCAATGTTGCTTTCCCGATACGTGGTGAATCCGGCGAAGCTGACCTCAACCTCGTAATCGCCGGGAGGAACACCAGCGAACGAGTAAGTGCCGTCGGCGGTGGCCGTAGTACTGCGCGGCGTACTCTCGCAAGCGTTACGCAGGACGATCACGGCTCCCGGGATCACAGCGCTGCTGGGGTCGGAGACGGTTCCGGCGATACTGCCCAGGTCGGCAGCCAACGCCAGCGGCGCGATCAGCAGCAGGCAGGAGAGGAGAACTTTTTGCACGAGCAGAACAGGTTTGGCAAAACGATAAGAGCGGTACACGAAGACCTTCTTTAGGAATGGGCTGCGGAGCAGCCGGTGGATCGTTATGAAAGTGAAATTGAAAATCGTTTTCAATAACGATCGTAGCTCCGGGCTGCCAATACCACTGTGACCGAGGTCACTAGGGGGCGTGATTTCCGAACCAGAAAGGCTTCGGTTGGTCAGCGTTCCGCGCCTCGTCCGTGGGCTTGGTATGCTTGCGACATGGACCCCTTCGCACTCACCCGCAAGCTCATCGACATCGAATCGACCACTGGAATGGAGGCCGCCGTCGGGCAGGCTCTGGCAGCTGAACTGGAGCAACTCGGCTATGCAGTCGAACGCATGCCGGTCGAAGGCGATCGCTTCAACGTGTGGGCCACACATCCCGCACACAACTCACCGGCGTTGGCGCTGTCCACGCACATGGATACGGTGCCGCCGTACATTGCGTCATCAGAGACCGCTGACCGTATTTATGGCCGCGGATCGTGCGATGCCAAGGGCATCATCGTGGCGCAGATTGCGGCGTCGGAAAAGCTGAAGGCCGAGGGCATTCACGTTGGACTGCTGTTTCTGGTCGGCGAGGAGCGCGACAGCCAGGGCGCGCAGACGGCCAACTTGCAGCCGCGCGGAGTGAAGTACCTGATCAACGGCGAGCCCACCGAAAACCGGCTGGCGGTGGCGTCGAAGGGAACGTTGCGAGTGGAACTGGTCGCCAAGGGCAGGATGGCACACTCAGCCTATCCCGAGCTGGGCGAGTCGGCGATAGAGAAACTGCTTGACGCACTGCACGAAATTCGCAAGATCAAGCTGCCCGATAATCCCAAGGCGGGCCCCTGCACGCTGAACGTGGGACAGATCGAAGGTGGCCGCGCACCCAACGTTATCCCCGATCATGCGGTGGCGCAATTGCTGTTTCGCCTCGTTGGTCCGGCGCAGGATTTACGGCGCCAGATCACGGCGGCTGCCGGCGACAAGGCTGACGCCAACTTCAAGCTGGAAATCCCGTACATGGAGATGGGCACGATTCCTGGCGTTGAAACCATGGTCGCCGCATTTACCACCGATGTTCCGGCGCTGAGCGCGTGGGGGACGCCGTTGTTGATTGGGCCGGGATCGATTCATGTCGCCCACACCGACGGCGAATATATCGAGAAGAAGCAGTTGCTGGAAGCGATTGAACTGTATTCACGAATTGCCCGTGAATTGCTCTAAAGAACGCGTAAGTTTCCGCAATTTTTTGCTATTCCGCGCGCGCAGCTTGGGCGCACAATAGCGAACGCCACATGCCAACCACCACCTTTGCCAAACGCACGCCCGCGAAGGCTTGCGCCACCACAGCCGATGGTCATCGCGTAAGTCGCGGAGTGCCGCTTCCGCTGGGTGCGTCCTTGCGCCGCAGTGGTGTGAACTTTGCCGTGTTCTCCAAGTACGCCACGTCTTGCACGCTGGTGCTGTTTCAGCCGGGAGCAGTCGACCCTTACGTCGAATTCGTGCTGGATCCGCGGCACAATCGCACTGGCCAGGTGTGGCATGCATTCGTCGAAGGGCTGGACGCGGGCATCCAGTACGGTTATCGCTTCGACATGCAGCCCAATCCCGAGCCGCAGGTGCATCGCTACAATCCCGCGCAGGTGCTGCTCGATCCGTATGCGCGAGTGCTCTCACACGGCGATGCGTGGGCGCAATACGCGCCGGGGCAGCGGCCTTATCGCAATAGCGTAGTCGTCGAGAACCACTTTGATTGGGAGCACGATCAGCCCCTCAACATCCCGCTGGTGGACAGCGTGATTTACGAGATGCACGTGCGCAGCTTTACCCAGCATCCGTCGTCGGGAGTGGCGCATCCGGGAACGTTCGCCGGCGTGATCGAGAAGATTCCGTATCTCAAGCGGCTGGGCGTCACCGCGGTCGAACTGCTTCCGGTAAACGAGTTCGAGGAATCGGATACGGATCGCTGTAATCCCTTCACCGGGGAGCCGTTGCGAAATTTATGGGGATATCAGCCGACCGCGTTTTGCGCACCCAACACCGCGTACTCATCGAATCGCGCTGACGGCGAGCAGGTGCGCGAATTCAAACGCCTGGTGCGCAGCCTGCATGAAGCCGGCATCGAAGTGATTCTCGACATGGTGTTCAACCACACCGCCGAGGGCGGCGCGAAGGGGCCGACGTGGTCGTTCCGCGGCATCGACAACTCGACGTACTACATTCTTGAACCCGGCACTGGCAACTACGTGAACTACAGCGGCTGCGGCAACACTGTGAATTGCAATAACCCCGTGGTGCGCGACTTCATCGTCGATTGCCTGCGCTATTGGGTGATGGAGATGCACGTCGACGGCTTCCGCTTCGACCTGGCATCGGTGCTGGGACGCGGCATGGATGGTTCGGTGTTGAAGAGTCCGCCGCTGCTGGAAAGTTTGGCCTACGATCCGGTGCTGGCGAATACCAAGCTGATCGCGGAAGCGTGGGATGCTGCGGGTCTCTATCAAGTAGGCACGCTGCCGTCGTGGGGACGCTGGGCGGAGTGGAATGGCATCTTTCGCGACGATGTGCGCAAGTTCGTGAAGGGTGATGCCGGCATGACTTCGGCGCTAGCCACTCGGCTGTTGGGAAGTCCCGACTTGTATGAGACCAGCGCGCGCGAGCCTTATCACAGCATCAATTTCGTAACTTGCCATGATGGATTTCCGCTGGCCGACCTGGTGTTGTATGACGAGAAGCACAACCTGGCGAATGGCGAAAATAATACCGACGGCTCCAATGCGAATTACAGCTGGAATTGCGGCTCAGAGGGTCCGACCAGCGACCCGGCGATCAAGGAACTGCGTTTGCGGCAGCAAAAGAATTTTGCCGCGATTCTGCTGGTTTCGCATGGCGTGCCCATGATGTTGTCGGGCGACGAGATTGGCCGCACGCAACAAGGCAACAACAACGCATATTGTCAGGACAACGAAATCAGCTGGGTAGACTGGCGGCTTGCCGAAGCCAATGCCGGGCTGCTGCGCTTCTTCCAGCAGATGATCGCCTTTCGCAAACGCTGTGGGCTGTTGCGCCGTTCAAATTTCGAGCTGAACGGCGAAGGTGGTTTTCACATTTCGTGGCACGGAGTAAAGCGCGCGAAACCGGACTGGACCGGCGATTCGCGAACGGTAGCGATGCAGTTGACAGAATTGCACGATGGCGGACTGCGCGATGATCTGCACTTCATCGCCAACGCGTATTCCGGCGATCTGGAATTTGAGTTGCCGCTGATTGGCGAGCGCGAGTGGTTTCGGCTGGCAGACACGGCGCTGGCTTCGCCGCAGGATGTCGCCGAGGATGGGCTGGAGTTCCCGCTACTGTCGCAGGAAAGCTACTTGGTGAAGGGGCGCAGCGTGGCCATCTTCATTGGGAAGTGAGGTCGATGAATTCGCCGGTAACAGGATCGGCCTGTTGTACCGTGCCGTCGCCGATATCGTAGACCCAGCCGCGAATGTCCAGGTCGCCGCTCGACAGGTGGGATGCGACCGTGGGGTGCGTCTTCAGATTTTCCAGCTGCGTCAGGACGTTGTATTCGGTGAGCCAGCGAATTTTTTCCTCCCGGCTGGCCGTGGGATGCTCGCGCAGCAGGCGTTCCTGCGATGCCGCAGCGTGTCGCATCCAACTCTGGAGGGCTGGCATCCCGGCGGGCGCTTGCGATTCGGCCATCGCCTTCACCACACCGCAGTCAGAATGTCCGCAGACGATGAGCAGCGGCACACGCAAAACCATGATGGCGTATTCGACGCTGGCGGTGACGCCGCCGACGTGGTCGCTGTAGCGGGGAACGATGTTGCCCGGGGTGCGCTCGGTGAAGATCTCGCCCGGATCGGTTTGCATGAGCATGTTAGGAACGATGCGGGAATCAGCGCAGGTGAAGAACATGGCGATGGGCTGCTGCTGGTGTTTAAGATTGGCGAAAAGATGACGTTGCGTGGGAAAGACTTCGCTCTGGAATTTGGCGACGCCTTTGATGATTCTGCTTAAGGCTTCCTGACTGTTGATCACTGCTTGACCTCGACTAGGGACATGCCAGTGTATCGAATGGGGAGGTAGGGTTAGCAAGCCTCGAGGTTGCGTACGCCTCTTGGCGAGGAGCGAGGAAAAGCAGATCCCTCACCGACTGAAGTCGGTTCGTGATGACAAACATAAGAGAGTTTGCCGGCGCAGCTGAAGCTGCGCCCCTTTAAAGGCCAGTGCATGACGCCGTATGAAGCCCAGTCTGCGAAGTGCGGAATGCAACGCCCGGAATCCGGCATCGTTCCCTGCTAGACTGAATCCTTCATGTCGGAAGCTACGAATTCCCTAGCGCACGCCTCTTCCGCTTACCTCCGCTCGGCCATGCATCAACCGATTGGCTGGCATGAGTGGGGCGAGGAAGCCTTCGCCGACGCACAGCGCGAGAACAAGCCTATCCTGCTCGACATCGGCGCGGTGTGGTGTCACTGGTGCCACGTGATGGATCGCGAGTCTTACGAGAGCAGCGAAATCGCCGCCATCATTAATGAACAATTCATCGCCATGAAGGTTGACCGTGATGAGCGGCCTGATGTGGACAGCCGCTACCAGCTTGCCGTGTCGGCGATTGCAGGGACGGGCGGATGGCCGCTGACAGTGTTTCTCACGCCCGATGGTCGTCCGTTTTATGGTGGAACGTATTTTCCGCCCGTCGATCAATGGGGACGACCGAGCTTTAAGACAATTCTGCTGGCTATCGCCGACGCGTATCGCGAGCGTCGCGATGAGGTGTTGAAGTCGGCGGACGAAACCATGTCGATGCTGGCGGGCGCCGAAGGCTTTGCCGGACGTCGCACCGATTTTTCGCCGCGCATTGTCGGCGTCATGGTGCAGTCGGCGCTTCCGATCTTTGATGAGAAGCATGGTGGCTTTGGCAGCGCGCCCAAGTTTCCGCATCCCGCGGCGCTCGACCTACTCATGGACTGGTATGTGCGCACGTGTGAGGAGCGCGTAGCAACGGTGGTGACCACGACGCTGACCAAGATGGCGCAAGGTGGCGTGTACGATCAGCTGGCCGGCGGCTTCCATCGTTATTCGGTTGATGAGCGCTGGGTGGTGCCGCACTTCGAGAAGATGGCGTACGACAACTCGGAGCTGCTGAAGAACTACGTGCACGGCTACCAGGTTTTCGGCTTCGAGTTCTACGCGTACGTGGCACGCGACATCATTCGCTGGATGGATGAGTGGCTCAGCGACCGCGAGCACGGCGGCTTTTACGCTTCGCAGGACGCCGACATCAGCCTCGACGACGATGGCGACTACTTCACCTGGACGCGCGACGAAGCTGCCGCCGTCGTGACCGGGCAGGAGCTGGAGGCGATCGCGCTGCACTACGACATCGAGGCGGCGGGCGAGATGCATCACAACCCGGCCAAGAACGTGTTGTGGGTGCGGGCGCTACCCGAAGAAGTAGCGTCGCGGCAGGGAGTGGATACGGCGAAGGCGCTCGATTTGCTGGCCTCGGCGAAGACCAAGCTGTATGCCGCGCGTTTGCAGCGGCCCACGCCATTCGTGGACAAAACGGTTTACGTGAACTGGAACGCGATGTGCATCTCGGCCTATTTGCAGGCGGCGCAAGTGTTGCAACTCGAGGACGCGCGCAAGTTCGCGTTGCGGTCGCTCGATCGCATCCTGTCGCAGGCTTGGGATAAGGATCGCGGGCTGTCGCACGTCATCGCGTACTCCGATCCCGCAGCGGAGAAGCGTTTCGTCCGCGGCCTGCTGGACGATTACGCCTTCACCGTGCTGGCCTGCCTGGACGCCTACGAGATCACCGGCGCGATGAGCTACTTCAATTTCGCGCAGCGTATTGCGGACGCGATGATCGCGCGCTTCGGCGATGCGACGTCGGGCGGTTTTTTCGACACCGAGGCTTCGCTGGAAGAAAAGCTGCAACTCGGCGCGCTTGCGACCCGGCGCAAGCCATTTCAGGATGCTCCCACTCCGGCGGGGAATCCAACCGCCGCGATCGCGTTGTTGCGTCTCTTCGCCTACACGAATGATGCGAAATATCACGACAAGGCCGAGGACACGCTGGAGGTCTTTGCCGGCGCGGCGGAGCAGTTCGGGATTTATGCCGGGACGTACGGCATTGCGGCAACCTGGATGTCGCGGCCGCACACCCAAGTTGTGGTGGTCGGCGAGGACGCGAAGGCTGCGGAATTGCTGAAAGCAGCGGCAGCTCCGTTCGCGGTAAATAAATCCGTTGTGCGGCTGACGGACAGCGAGGCGGTGGCGCAGAACCTGCCGCCGGTGCTGGCCCAGACGGTGCCCAATCTGCCGGCGCTGACAGAGAAGAAGTCAGTGGCGATCGTGTGTACGAATTTCGCCTGCCAGCCTCCGGTGGAAAAAGCGGAGGAGTTAACGGCGCTGCTGCGGCAGGCGATCACGGCCAAGTGAGATTGCGCAGCTGGCCAATACATCCGTCTAATTCGTCGTCCAAGGTGGCGACTGCCCGCGACTCAACAAGAATTTGTCATCCTGAGCGGAGCGACCGCCAAGGGTTTTTGATCCGCCGATTTTGCGGGTCGGCGGCCGCGTAGTCGAATGGATCTGCTGTTCTGTGCCGTTGTTCTGTGCCGTCCCTGAAAGGGATTCGGCTCTTCCATGGTGTTCTGATCGCGGGCTTACGCCCACGGCTAAAACAAATTTCGCCCGTTCGGGCTCACTGCTCATCGAGTGCTTCAATAGGCCGCTGTGTCTACTTACTCCACTTTGCGGAAAAAATTACGCAGTCTGCCGTCAACATGGTTGACGGATATAGACCCTTGGCGCCGATAAGTTGTTTGCTTTATTAATTTTTCTGCTGTCCAACCATCTGGCACCTCAGATGCTCCTAGTACAGGAGGAAGCGGTTGGGAGGTCAGCATGCCGTACTTGCGTGTGTACTCGCGAGCTGTTCCACTCGAGCAAAAACGTGACATTGCCCGCAAATTGATCGACATCACCTTACGCGCATTTCAGCTTCGCCCCGAAGATCGCAGTCAAATCACAGTTCAGTTCCTGCCCCTTCGACACGCCTGGTCGGCCTATGCCATGCAGGGATACGAGCACCTGCCGGAGTACCCGCTGACCCTCGAGGTGCGGGACCATAATCTGACGGAAGATAAACGCAGGGCTTTCGCTTCCGAGGCGGCGCCGGTCCTCACCAAATCGTTAAGTCAGTCGCTAGGGCCGATTGCGCGGCTGCTGGGTCGCAAGCCCGATCCGGGTCGGCAAGTCGCATTCCAATTCAGCGATCTCGATTTACCCGCTGAGCAGAAGTCTTCCGAGCAGATTGAGACGCGCCTGGCGGCGTGATTTCCGCAATTCAATTTGCAATGAGTGTTGGCATGCCGGACCGGGCTAGTAAGCCCGGTCCAGCAGCTCGATGACGTGTTGCACCTTGACGTTGAGGTGCTTGCGTTTCGCGCCTGCGGCGAGTTGCAGCATGCAGCCGACGTTGGCGGTCGCCACCACTTGCGGTTCCACCACGGCGACGTAGTCCATCTTCTCGTCCAGAATCTGCATGGAAATTTCGTTTTGCACTACGTTGTAGACGCCGGCACTCCCGCAGCATGAGTCGGCGCGCGGCATCTCAACCAGTTCCGCGCCGATGGCCTTCAGCAGCGCGCGAGGCGGCTTGCGAACGCCTTGCGCGTGCGCCAGGTGGCAGGGATCGGAGTAGGTGACGCGGAGCTTCAGCTTGCGCTTCGGTTCCAGCAGTCCAACGGTACCGAGATATTCCGTGACATCGCGAACCTTCCCGGCGAACTCTTTCGCCCGTTCGGTGTACTTGGGGTCATGCTCCAGCAGTTCGCCGTACGCTTTCATGGTCGCGCCGCAGCCGGCGGCATTGCTCACGATGGCGTCGATGTCTGGGCTGAGCATGGCATCGATGTTGCGGCGCGCCTGGGTTCGAGCGTCGTCCAGAAATCCCGCATGAGCGTGTAGAGCGCCGCAACAGCTTTGCTCTTTCGGGATGCAGACCTCGATGCCGTTCCGGGTGAGCACGCGGATGGTAGCAAGATTCAGTTCCGCGAAAGCAACGCTGCTGACGCAGCCGATGAGCATGGCCACGCGGCCGCGGCGAACGCCATCGGCCGGAAAGACATGGCCAAGCTGGCGGAAGGAAAACTCATTATCGATTCGTGGCGACAGCGCGTCCAGGTCGGCGACACCAAGCAGATTCAGCAAGCCCGTTTTGCGGGCAAGGGTCTGTAATCCGGAGCGCTGATAGAAGCGTACCAGCTTCGCGGCCTGCGAAAGTTTTCCAAAGGACGGCAGGACCTGGGTGTAGAAGTAATTTGTGACTGTGCGGTTCAGCCAGGAGCGCCGATAGTTCTGCTGGATCTGCGAGCGCGTGCGTTCCAGCAGATGTCCGTATTGCACGCCCGAGGGGCATGCCGTCTGGCAATTCAGACAGCCCAGGCAGCGATCGATGTGAGTGACAAAGGAATCGGCCAGCGCGAGCCGGCCGGCATCGACTTGCAGCATCTGATAAATGCGGCCGCGCGGCGAATCCATCTCAGTGCCGAGCACGCGATACGTCGGGCAATTATCCAGACATAAGCCGCAATGCACACACTTGGAGTACAGCTCCCACGAGGGCTTCTCGCCTTGAGAGAAGTTCGAGGTCTGGGCTTCCTGGGTTGGAGTTGCAAAAGTCAGAAGCTAAACCTCCCACGATTCAGGATGTCTTTCGGATCGAGTGCCTGCTTCATGGCGCGCATGCTGGGGGCGTCAGTTGGCAACGGCCCCCAGAACTTCGTACCGGCGTCGGGCGAGAGCAACACAGCCATACTGGCGTGTGCCGGCAGACGGCGGCGCAAGTCATCGGTTGCGGCCGAGACCGCGGCGGTTGATTCGCCAGAGCCCGTCGAGGCTTTTGGCCAAAACGCGACAAGCAGGTGGCCCACGCCGATGCGTCCGACAGCAGCGAATTCGAGGCCGTTTAGTGCAGCCGGAAGAGTTTGCCCAAGAACCTCGCGAACATCTTTGAGGGCCAGCGACAGCGCAACCAGGCTTGCATTCGGACGTGATTTTGGAGCGAGGGCGGTGAAGTCGGACGCCAGCCGCCACAGACTGGTTTCGGCTTCTCCTTCGGCTTCGCGCGTGACTGCGGATCCAAGTTCCTTGCGGTAACGTGACAGCACAGCATCGCTGCCGGCGGCGCGCAGGCATACCGACCAGTGCTCAGGAGACGAAATGCCGGGCTGCGCCAGGGTCCATGTCTGCGGCGAGATCAGTTCCAGGCAGATCGGCGATAACGGCGAATGCAGCACGCTATCGCGAAACTCCAGTGCCGCGTCTGAGGTCGCGAAGTCGGCGATGAAGGTGCGAGTCTTGCGTGGAGCGGGGAATAGCTTAAAGCTGGCGCTGGTGATAACCGCCAACGTTCCCTGGCTGCCGATGAGCAGCTTCATCAGGTCGTAGCCGGCGACATTTTTGACGACGCGGCCGCCGCCTTTGGCTTTACGGCCATCGCCGGTCACAAAGCGTATTCCGATGCAGTAATCGCGTAGGCCGCCGTAGCCCTGGCGCAGTGGACCGCTCAGGCCGGTTGCCAGCAAACCACCCAGGGTCGAACGTCCCGGGCAAGCAGCGTCGCCGGCGAACAGCAGTCCGTCGGCTCCAACTTTCGACGACAGCTGCGCGACGCTACAGCCTGCGCCAATGCCAATGGTCAGGTCGCCGGGATCGTAATGCTCGACCTCAGTCAGGCGCGTGGTGTAGAGCAGCACGTCGACGTGCTCGGGACGATTGCCGCTGGTTTGCTGGGTGAATCCGCCGGCAGGCACAACGGTCAAGCCGCGTTCGTTGGCCAAACGGATCACCGCGGCAACGTCGTCGGCGGAAGCAGGAGCCACGGAAGCCGCGGGCACAACGCCGCGAATTGCGCTTGCGCTCAGCTCGGCGGGATCGTCGACGACGTACTGAGCTCCGCAGAGCGCGCGCAGGTCGCGGCCCAGTTGAGTGGTGGTGCTGAGGGTGCTCACAAGCCCTCCCGCGCCAGCACGGCGTTTTGCGATGGGCCGGAGATTTCGCGGCACATGCGCGGCGTAGGCAGCAGCTTCTGCGGATTCAGGATGTCAGCGCCATTGAAGACGTTCCGCAGGCTACGCATGACGTCGAGGTCTTCGTCGGTGAAGAGCAGCGGCATCATGTCGCGTTTTTCCATGCCGACACCGTGCTCGCCGGTGATGGAGCCACCGACATCGATGCAGTACTGCAGGATTTCGCGGCTGGCCTCCAGCACGTGCGCAAACTGCTCAGCATTCCGCATATCAAAGAGGATTAGCGGATGCAGGTTGCCGTCTCCGGCATGAAAAATGTTGCCAATGATGAGGTCGTGTTTCTTCGACACATTGCCGATGTGCTGCAACACGGCTGGAATCTGGCTGCGCGGGACCACGCCGTCCTGCGTGTAATACGACGGGCTGACGCGTCCGAGCGCGGCGAAGGCCAGCTTGCGCCCTTTCCACAGCAGTGCGCGCTCCTCCTCGTCTTGAGCGCGGCGGACGTCGCGAGCGTTCTGGCGCAGGCACACCTCGCGCACCGCGGCTGCCTGTTCCTCGACCGCTTCGCGTAGGCCCTCGACCTCGATCAGCAGCACCGCTCCGGCATCGAGGGGATAGCCGGCGTGGCAAAAAGCTTCGATGGTGCGCAGCGTCCAACCGTCGAGCATCTCGAGCGCGGCCGGGGTAATGCCTTCGGCAGTGATAGCCGAAACGGTGCGCGCGGCGTCGTCGATGGAGTCGAAGATGCCCAGCAACGTCGCGACGGATTCGGCCTTGCGCAGTAACTTCACAGTGATGGCGGTGGTGATGCCGACGGTGCCTTCTGAGCCGACAAAGAAACCTGTCAGGTCATAGCCGAATGATTCCGCTGCCTTCCCGCCGAACCGCACAATCTCTCCGCTGGGGAGCACGACCTCAACCCCGGTGACGTGATTCACGGTGACGCCATACATCAATGTATGCGGACCGCCGGAATTTTCCGCGACGTTGCCGCCAATGGTGCAGGCCTTCTGGCTGGAGGGATCAGGAGCAAAGTACAGGCCGAGATGCGAAACGTGCTCGGAGAGTTGAAGGTTCACCACGCCGGGCTGAACGACCGCGCGCTGGTTGGCGACATCCACTTCCAGGATGCGGTTCATGCGCGAGAAGGCAATGACAATGCCGCCTTCCTGCGAAATCGCGCCACCACTCAGTCCGGTGCCCGCGCCGCGAGCGACAACCGGAATTTGCGCAGCCGAGGCGATGCGCATGATCTGCGAAACTTGCTGAGTATTTTGCGGGAAGACGACGGCGCCGGGCGTGCTCTTGCGAACCCCAGCGTCGTACTCATAGAGCATCACATCTTCAGGACGGTCGAGAACTGCGTCGCGGCCGGCTATCTTGCGGAGATCGTCAATGACTCCGTGCAAGCTCATTGGAAGCACAGCTGAAAGCAAAGCTAGTTTACACCGCCATCAGCGGCCGCAATAGAACTTAGCTGCTGCCCACGGCTGGAGTTCCAGGACGGGAATTGGCCACCTAGGTCGAGGTCTGAATGTAGGCGCGCATCATTTCGGCTTCGCCGGATTTTTCATCCAGATTGCAGCGCAGCAGATCGCGCAGCGACAGGAACCCGACCAGAGTCGTGCCTTCGCACACCGGCAGGTGCCGCACGGCATGGGACTGCATGATGCACATGGCTTCGTCGGCACTGGCGCCGGGAGCGACGGTGCGGATGTCCGTGCTCATGACGTCGGAAATATGCGTGGTGAGCGGATCGCGTCCTTCGGTGACCACCCGGCGCATGATGTCACGTTCGGAGAAGATGCCGACCAGCCTGGTGTCATCCAAGACAGGGACGGCGCCGACGTTGCAATTCACCATGTAGCTGGCCGCTTCAAAGACCGTCTGGTTGGGCTGCACGTAGTGAATGGTGCGGTTGACGATGAGATCCCGGATGGTCGCCATAGAGCCTCCTGTCGAACTTGAACTGAAGGGCGCAGCGCATTCGCCCGAGAGGGCGATTCCCGTGGATCTCCGCGACCCGGCGGCTTGTGTGAGTCGCGCATTCAGTAAGGCTGCTGCAGGCGGACTCGCGCTCGGGAGCGAGGAGCGGAGCCGAGTATATGACGAATACCCGACAAATGAAAAGCATAATTGCGAGCTACTGCCACGAAAAAGCCGCAACTTGCATCCAGCAATTCTGCATTTGCCTGACACCTCTGGGCTGCCAAATCCACATCTAAGCACGCAGGAGACGACTATGAGGGCAAAGACGATCGTACTGGCGTTAGTTTTGACCCTTGGCGCTGCATACGTTGCGGCGCAGACGAGCAGTAGCAGCTCAGCCGGCCAATCGGCCACGGCACCGGATCCGCAGACCCTGGATCATTCCGGAGCGACTCCGGCCAGCGACCCGGCCATCCCCGCAAATTCAGGACAGCAAAGCAATAGCGCGATGCAATCGCGCATCTCGGACGCGCTGCATAACGAGCCAACCTTGGGCAGCAGCAGCGTAGCGGTTGACGTGTCCGACAAGACGATTGATCTCTCTGGGACCGTGGGATCCAGCAAAGATAAGCTGACGGCGGAACGCATCGCCGAATCGTTTGACGGCAATCGTCAGGTGAACGACAAGATTGTCGTGACCGGTCACGGGCATTCCGATCTGGCGCCGAATCATCCGGCAATGAACAACGGCGGGACCGGGAATGCGCCTAACCCGGCGATGAATTCCGTCACATCTTCTCCGCAGCAGTGACATTGGAATTTACGTTAGGAATCTTGCAGGAGGGCGGCGAAACCCGCCCTTAGTTTTTGTTTGGAGAACTGTCCGCTGGTTTCCCTGATGGTCACTTTCTTTATTACCCTCGGTGATACAATCTCGCCGCATCTACCCTAAGCTGAATTTCCGGCATAATTATTTGGGCGTTTTTGCCCCCAGGAGCCGTGATGACTGCTGCCACCGCTTCCACTTCTCCTTCCGCTCCGCTGGAGCAGGCGCCTCTTTCTGAAGTTGAACGTGTGGTGGACACGTTTGTCGCGCCCACCAAAACCTTTCTCGATCTTCGCCGGAGTTCGCGGTGGCTGGTTCCGTGGCTGCTGATCGCTATGTCCAGCGTCGCGCTGGTTTACGTGGTCGACAGCAAGGTCGGCATGGAAACGGTCGCCAACAATCAAATGGCTTCGCAGCCGAAGATGGCCGCTAAGCTGGATCAGCTCTCGCCGGAGGAGCGGGCGGCGCGAATACAAACCATCGCGAAATACACGCGGATTTTCGGCTATGCCAATCCCATCGTGCTGTTGATCGTGATTGCGATCATCGCAGCGATCTACATGGCGTCGTTCAACTTCGGATTTGGCGCCGATTTGAGCTTCAATCAATGCCTGGCCATCAGTATGTACGCTTCGCTGCCCGCCATTCTAAAAGCGCTGATTGCCATCCTGGGGATTGTCGTCGGGGGTGGGCAGGGTTTCACCTTCGAGAGTCCTGTGGCCAGCAACCTGGGAGGCTTGGTCGACCCCAGCTCCCACTTCCTGCACTCCATTGCGACCTCTCTGGACCTGTTCACCATTTGGAGCCTGGTACTCACGGCAATCGCGTATGCCGTCCTGACCAAGGCAAAACGGGGAGCGTGCTTCGGGGTGGTATTCGGCTGGTGGGCAATCGAGGTGTTGATCGGCGCCATTCTTTAGGCGAGAAAACCTGCCCTGTTTAGTTCTCAGAGAAGCTGGTAGGATGGCCTCAATGGGCCTCGCAGCGACTCCCAAAAAGAGCCGGGTAGAGACCTGACCGTTAACGAGCCAGCGAAGCGGGGAATTTGGGATATACTTCGCTTGCTTTCGATAACTTGAATATTTTCGCCTCAGGCGAATCGGGGACCGCTCCTATTTTCATACGCCCCGAATTATTGATACCGAAGCGATCGAGTCGAGGCCGCTTGATGTGTCTAGGGAACAGGAGTGAGTCGCCGGCATAATCGCAAGACTTCATAACTCCGGCGCACATTAATCTGTCCACAGACTCCCAGGCTGGCCAGGGGAGGTACCACGTGGATTTGGTTTTAATACGCATTTTATTTGTCTTTGTTACTGCCTTAGCCTGTTACGAACTCCAACCGATTGGCCTTGCCCGCATACCCGCAGCAGTTGCAGGTGTGGTGTTTGGGGCTGCCGTCGTCCTGTTTGAGTTCCGGCTACGCCAAGTCAGCCTTAAGCGATTAATCGGTGCTGTCATCGGCAGCATTCTCGGCATCATTGGCGCTTACCTGTTCAGCCTGGTTATCCGCAACAGCATCAGCCCCGGTCCAACCCAGAGCTTCCTGCAGCTGTTCGTCATGCTGCTGATGGCCTACGTCGGCCTGGTGGTGGGAGCGGGCAAAGGCGAGCTGCTGAACCTTGCCGCACTCGGCGGAATTTTCGGCGGCGAGAAACAATCCAAGCGCAGCTACAAGATTCTCGACACCAGCGTCATCATCGACGGCCGCATCGCCGATATCGCGGAGACCGGCTTTCTGGATGGCGTCATCGTGATCCCGCAGTTCGTGCTGCGCGAGTTGCAGCTGGTGGCTGACTCGGCGGATTCCATGAAGCGCAATCGCGGGCGGCGCGGTCTCGATATTCTGCAGCGAGTTCAGAAGATTGCAACCCTGACGGTGCAGATCGTGGAAGACGACTTTCCGGCAGTTCGCGAAGTGGACTTGAAATTGATTGAGCTGGCCAAGGTGTACGAAGGCAAAATCGTCACCAATGATTTCAATTTGAATAAAGTTGCCCAGCTACAGGGAGTGGAAGTCCTCAACATCAATGAGCTGGCAAACTCCCTGAAGCCGATTGTGCTGCCGGGCGAGATCATGAAGGTCTTCATCCTGAAGGAAGGCAAAGAGTACAACCAGGGTGTGGCCTATCTCGACGACGGCACCATGGTCGTGGTGGATAACGCGCGGAAGATGATCGGCAAGACGGTTGATATTTCGGTGACGTCGGTGCTGCAAACCACCGCGGGCAAAATGATCTTCGGCAAATTCGATGAACGCGGGATGAATACGCCTCGGCCCATGGAACCTCGTCCCGAGATACGAAAGTCAGGGCCTACACCGGCCGCAGTTACGGAGACAGCCAAGCCCGAGTGAGCGTGTAGTAGCGCTTTTAACAGTCTCGGATGTCCGGCTTTCAAAGACCGCGCCCGATATCTTCAGCGGCGATAACTTGGCGAAGATCTGTTCGGGCGAATCATTCTGACCCGGAGCACGCGAGTTGTGTCGAAGCTCTTCGGGCGTTTATACTCGGCTCCCCAATATGAAAGTTGTAGTGATTATTCCTGCCGCCGGCTTAGGTACGCGGATGGCGGCCATTCACGGCGGCGCCAAGAGCAAGAGCAAACAGTTCTTTGAGCTGCAAGGCACGCCTATTCTTGTACACACGCTGCGAAAGTTTGCCCAGTGCGACGCGGTCACCGAACTCGTGGTGGCGCTGCGGAAGAACGAGATAGCGACCTTTCAGAAGCAAATCGAAAAAGAGAATTTCGGCAAGCCGTTGCGGGTGGTGGAGGGCGGAGAGCACCGGCAGAACTCGGTCGCGAATGCCCTGGCTGCAATCCAGGCGGCTGATGACGACATCATTCTGATCCATGACGCGGTGCGGCCATTTGTCGAGCCGGAGACCATCACCGGCGTGATCGAAGCGGTGAAGAAATACCAGGCTGCCATCGCCGGAGTTCCCGCCATCGACACGGTAAAGCAGGTGGATCGGACATCCGACGGCGCGGTGGTGATCGCCACGGTGCCGCGGGAACGCATGGTGCTGGCGCAGACGCCGCAGGGCTTCCGCTTTGGCTTGCTGAAGAAGGCGTTCGACGAAGCCACCGCCGATGGCTTCATGGGAACCGACGAGGCATCGCTTATCGAGCGCAGCGGCGGTACGGTACACGTGGTAATGGGATCGCCGCGCAACATGAAGATCACGACGCCGGCGGACCTGGAGTTGGCGGAGTTCTTTTTGTCGCAACAGACGCGCCGCGACGTGAGCTTGAGTGGGTAAGGATTGGTGGCCTGGGGCGTGAAGTGTCTGCGTGAGACCTGGAGTTTCGCATTGGCAGTGGAGTGCAACGGTCAAGAACCCAGCGCCGTAGGCGCGGAACAACTTAGCCCAGCACGCAGCCGAAGGCGGAGTGCTGGGTAAGTGGGAAATTTATATCAGTCCCTTAGGGACGGCAGAGGCTCTCACCCAGACATTGAATGCCAGCTCTACTCGAACAGAGTCGAAGCGGGAGTTTATTAGCCGCTCCGCCTGCCGCTGTTAATGATTGTCATCACGAGGAAGGCTTTAGTCCGACGAGGGATCTGCTTTTCCGGTGGAACAACAATTGTCCTCATCCAATAGACCGCCCCTTCCGCGCATTGGCTATGGCTGGGACTCGCACGAGTTCAAGCCCGGCATCGCGCTCAAGATCGGCGGCATACTTTTGCCGCATCACAGCGGGCTGGCCGGCCATTCCGATGGAGACGTCCTGCTGCACGCCCTCACCGACGCGCTTTTGGGCGCAGTTGCCGCCGGCGATATTGGAACCTACTTTCCGCCTACCGATCCGAAGTGGAAGGGCGCCGATTCCGCGATGTTTGTCCGCGAAGCTCTACGGCTGGTGGACGAAGCCGGCTACCGGGTTGGCAACGTGGACAGCACCTTGATCCTGGCGGCGCCCAAGATTGGGCCGCACGCGGCGACCATCCAGAAGAACGTCGCCGAACTGTTGGGCGTCGAGCCGTCGAGCGTTGGCATCAAAGCCAAAACGCCCGAAGGCATGGGCACCGACAATGCCGCCATCGCGCACGTAGCCGTGCTGCTGGCCGAGATCAGCTGGCCATAAGCAGTTGTCAGTCGCCAGTTGTCTGTTGTCAGTAAGTCCACACCAAGGCAATCGTCACCACAGGTGAATTGTCATCACATCTGAATTGTCATCACGAGGAGGACTTCAGTCCGACGAGGGATCTGCTGTTCCTTCATCTGGCATGATGCCGGTGCGCCGGAAAACAGATCCCTCGCTGCGCTCGTGATGACAATCTCGAAAAATGAGAGCCCTATTTAGCCTGGCGGGGACTGTTATCCTCAGTCGATTCCGGCATCGCCACGGAAAACAGATCCCTCGCTGCGCTCGTGATGACAATTTCGTGGCGGAAGCATTATTCGCGTGTGCGAAGCAGTTCTTCCGTACCCGCGGCCAGCATTCGCGTGCGAGCCGCCGCGATCGGCCTCCAGATGCGCCGCACGCTCGACACCGCGTAAAATATAAGTTTCGGCGAATTGCGGCCTCTGCTGCCTGTTCGCCGCTGGAATTGAGGCACCCGCTATTATGTCCGCATCCACCCACGACGAGGAAACAGCCACGCCGGCTTCGGCCGAGGTGGCCGAGCGCTCAAATTTTGTCCGCGACATCGTTCTCGAAGACTTGAAGACCAACAAGTTCGGAGGACGCGTGCACACCCGCTTTCCTCCCGAACCCAACGGCTATCTTCACATCGGTCACGCCAAGTCCATTTGCCTGAACTTCGGGCTGGCGGCTGAGTTTGGCGGCGAAACCAATCTACGCTTCGACGACACCAATCCTGAAAAAGAAGAGCAGGAGTACGTCGACTCCATCATCACCGATGCCCGTTGGCTTGGCGCCGATTGGGGCGACCGCATGTTCTACGCGTCCGACTACTTCGACCAGCTGCATGCCTGGGCGGTGCAGTTAATCAAAGCGGGCAAGGCATACGTGGATGATCTGGATGCCGAGCAGGTGCGCAAGTATCGCGGCTCGCTCACCGAGCCTGGAAAAGACAGTCCTCATCGCAATCGGTCGATCGAGGAAAACCTTGACCTGTTCGAGCGTATGCGAGCAGGCGAATTTCCCGACGGCTCGCGCACGCTGCGCGCCAAGATCGATATGGCTTCGCCTAATCTGAACATGCGCGATCCGGTGATGTATCGCATTCTGCGCGCCACACATCACCGCACTGGCGACAAGTGGTGCATTTATCCGATGTATGACTTCGCGCACGGGCAATCAGACTCGCTGGAGCAGATCACGCATTCCGTCTGCACGCTGGAGTTTGAGGACCATCGCCCACTGTACAACTGGTTTATCCAGCAGCTGGGAATTTTTCCGTCGCAGCAGATTGAGTTCGATCGCCTGAACCTGACCTACACGTTGCTGAGCAAGCGCAAGCTGCTGCAACTGGTGCAGGAAGGCCGCGTGCGGGGCTGGGACGATCCGCGTATGCCGACCATCTCCGGCATTCGCCGGCGCGGTTATACGCCCGAAGCGATTCGTAATTTCTGCGCGGCGATCGGCGTGTCGAAGACCAACGGCACCATTGAATTGGCGATGCTGGAGCACTTCGTCCGCGAAGACCTCAACAAGCGGGTGGCGCGTGTAATGGCGGTGCTGCGTCCGTTGCGCGTGGTCATCGACAATTATCCTGAGGGTAAAACGGAGGAGTTGGAAGCGGTCAACAATCCCGAGGATCCGGACGCAGGTACGCGAAAGGTGCCGTTCTCGCGAGTGCTCTACATCGAGCAGGACGATTTCCGCGAGGATCCGCCGAAGAAGTTTTTCCGGCTGTCGCCAGGACAGGAAGTACGGTTGCGCGGAGGATATTTCATTACCTGCAAGAGCGTGGTGAAGAACGACGTCGGCGAAGTCGTCGAAGTGCACTGCACCTATGATCCCGAGACCCGCAGCGGCAATGCTCCGGATGGACGCAAGGTGAAGGCGACGATTCACTGGGTGTCGGCCGAGCACGCGCTGGATGCCGAGGTGCGACTGTACGAGAACCTGTTCGCTAAGGAAGACCCGGGCGACGTGCCCGAGGGAGCAGGACTTCACGGTCAACCTGAATCCGAACTCTCTGGAAATCTTGAACGCCAAGCTTGAGCCGTCGCTGGCGGAGGCAAAGCCGGGCGATCGCTATCAGTTCGAGCGTCTGGGATATTTCTGCGCCGACCTAGACTGCAAGCCGGGAGCGCTGGTGTTCAATCGCACCGTGCCGCTGCGCGACACCTGGGGGAAGATCGAGAAGCGGGGGAAGGTCTAGATGGCTATATAGCCACGTAGCGATAGAATGTAGCCGTGAAGAGCGTAAATGTGGCCGAATTCAAGAACCGATACGGGCTGACGCATTTCTGAGCCGATCTCAACTCCAATCCAGGGCATTGGTCGGGAATTACAGCATCATTCAGGAGAAATTGCCAATGACGAAAGACACGGTGCGCTTCACGGTCGAATTCACGATCCACGATGGGAAGCTCAACCAATTTGAGGAACTGGCTCGGACGATGATCGAGCGCAGCCAATCGGAGCCGGGTACGCTGGGATACGATTTTTTCTTGAGCGAAGATCGCAAGCGCTGCCGTCTGCTCGAGACCTACGCCGATGGCGACGCTGTGGTGACGCATCTCGCAGGTCCGGTGGTGCAGGAATTTGTACCCAAGATGCTCGAGACGGCGGGCCTTACTCGCTTTGAAGTATATGGCGACCCTGGCCCGGACGCCGCGCAGATGCTGAAGGGAATGGGGGCTGAGACCTTCAATCCTTGGCACAAACTCAGTCGTTGACGGCAAGTTTTGCATGCGGGTGCACTGCACCAATGACCGCTAGTTACGCCTTCAAATCATGAGCTCGAATTCAACTTCATCCAACGCTCCCCGGCTTCGTTTCGCGCCTTCGCCTACCGGTTATCTGCATGTGGGTGGAGCGCGCACTGCGCTGTTCTGCTGGCTGTTCGCGCGGCATCATAATGGCACGCTGATCCTGCGTATCGAGGACACGGATCTGAAACGATCCACGCCTGAGATGGTGGAAGGCATCCTGGTCGGGCTGCGCTGGCTGGGCATCGACTGGGACGAAGGGCCGTTCTTCCAGACCCATCGCATGGACCTTTACCGCAGCGCGGCTGCGCGTCTGCTTGAGACCGGCCATGCCTACTATTGTTTTTGCACCAAGGAGCAACTGGAGCAGCAGCGCGCGCAGGGAGTGGCGGAAGGTCGTGTGCCGCGCGATGATTGCCGGCGCATTGATCGCGCGGAAGCGGCGACGAGGCGTGGCACGGGTGGCGCTGCGATTCGCTTCGCGGTGCCTGAAGATGGCAGCACTGCATTCGACGACGCCGTATTCGGCCGCGTCGAGTTTGCCAACTCCGAGATCGAAGACTTCGTTCTGATACGCTCCGACGGCGTGCCGACCTATCACCTCAGCGTGGTGGTGGACGACATCGACATGCGCATGACGCACATCCTGCGCGGCGCCGATCACCTGTCGAATACGCCGAAGCAGGTGATGCTGTATGAAGCGCTAGGCCGGCCATTGCCGGTATTTGCGCATGTGCCGCTCATCCTTGGGCCGGATAAGACACGACTCAGCAAGCGGCACGGCGCCACCAGCGTGATCGCCTATAAAGACGAGGGCATCGTGCCCGAGGCTTTCAGAAATTTCCTGGCGCTGCTGGGTTGGACGCCGGCAGATTCATCGCAGGAGATTCTGCACGACCGCGAGTTGATCGATCTGTTTGACCTCAGCGGTATTCAGAAGTCGAATGCCATCTTCGACCGCGGCAAACTCGACTGGTTCAATGCCGAATACCTTCGCGCGACGCCGGCCGAGCAACTCTTGCCCCTGATCGACGAGGAATGGAAAAAGGTGGATCTCGTCCCGTTCCAGACCAGCCGCGGCGCCATGGAGGCGACCGTCGATTTGGTGAAGACGCGGGCCCGCAATCTGAAAGATTTTGCTTCGTTATTTCGCGCCTATTTCAGCGACGAATATGAGGCCGATCCTGCGGCGTTGCAGAAATTCCTTAAGGACGACACCCTGCGCGAGATGCTGGTCGAGTTGGCCGATCGCTATGAACAGGACTGCCGAGTTCTCCGAGGCGGGCACGGAGAAGGTGCTGCGCGATTTTGCTGCCGAAAAGAACGTCAAGGCCGGGAGGCTTGATCAATGGCGCGAGGGTGGTGCTGACCGGGCAAGGCGTGGCTCCCAGCTTGTTCGCCGTGATGGCGAATTTGGGGCAGGAAAGAACGGTCGTTCGGCTGAAAAGGGCGAGAGACATTTGAGGGGAGGCCGTAGGCGCGACCGGCTGCCCCCCGCAAGCCTTTGATAGCAACAGACTCAATGTTCAGCGCAAAATAGTCTTACCAGTAAGATTGCATGGAATTCTTACCAGTAAGATCATTTTGTGTTTTTAGCCCAGTGTGCGTTTTTGGTGCAGAAGGTGAGTGCTTACTTCCCGCACGCGACATTGTGAGAACTCTGAATAAGCGAAAACGAGTTCCCTCAGCGGCTGAAAGCCGAATTGGTTCTTGATAGTTCACGGACGGCCTAAACGGCCGTCCCCTTCAAAAACAGCAAACTAACTCAGAGCTTCGCCAGGCTTTACCGCTTAACCACCGTAACCTGGAACTCTACTGGGATGGAGTGGGGCGGGATAGCAGGCGCTGTGGTCGCACGCCTGATAGCGTAGCGCGCCCTTCACGGAATAGGTTCCGGCAGCAGCCGTGGTTGGCGCTTTCACTATGGCATCTACGCTGAAATCACCGCTGTAGACGCTTAGCTTCTCATCGGGCGAGAACGGGAATACGACATCCTGACCTTGGGGGTACTTCACGTCAGCCAAGCGCCACCGGGTCTGGGGCGTCGAGCTTCAGCACGGTCGGGATCAGCAACTCGGAGTGGGGGGTGTGCGAGTTGATGTGAAACTCGGGCTTAATCCTGAAATCCAGAGTGACCGGCTTGCTGGCGCCCGCCGTCAACTGGACGCTTCCCACCGGAGCCATGATGACTGCCGGTTTGTCGCCTTGGGCCTGAGCCATAGCCAGCGCGGCTAGCATGACGGTCACTAAGACGAAGGCTTGCCGACTGCTCATCGCGTCGTGTCCTTCGCAGGAGTGTTTGCTGCCGGCTGTATTCCGGCATCGGCCTGCCGCTGCTCTACGTTTGCTGGTTTCGATGGGGTGTTCAGGGCTTTCTTCACGGCGTCTTCAATGTCTTTGCGGTCGAGGAGGCCGGTCAACTTGTCCACAATGATTCCATCCCGACCGATATAGAAGGTTGTGGGCAGATATTGCACGCTGCCGTAATCGTCAGAGACCTGGTCGGTTCCCAGAAGCACAGGATAATTGACGCCTAGCTCACTGGCGAACTGAGCGATTTTGGCCGGCTCCGAGTCATCCATGGCGATGCCTAGTACCACCAGGCCATCCTTGCCGTATTGCTTTTGCAGGTCCTCGAACCAGGGCATTTCTACGCGGCAAGGAGAGCACCAGGTCGCCCAGAAATTCAGCAGCACTGCTTTGCCGCGATAATCGGATAGCTTGACCTTGCTGCCATCCAACGAAACCAGCGCGAAGTCGGGGGCCTGGACACCTTGTACGTTGCCTACCAGTTTCAGGGGACCATGTTTGCGGACGCGGTCCAAGTACTTGCCGCTGGCCAGCATGAATAGGATGGCCGCAAACAGGGCTACAAAGACTATCGCGTTTCGCTTCAAACTAACTTTCCCCTAAAGTGAAAACCGATTCAGAAACGATAGATATCCTGAAAGCATACGCAGGTTGTTCAGGAAAATCAGAACTCCCACGGCAATAAGGAGTATACCGCTGATCACTTCCACGGTATGCAAGTGCCGGCGGAAGCGGCTATAGAACGACAGAAACCGGTCTACTCCTAAAGAAGTCAGGAGGAACGGCACGGCCAGGCCAAGTGAATAGACAGCCAGTAAAACGATCCCCTTCAGCACCGTGCCCTGCGCTCCAGCCAATACCAGGATAGTGGCTAAGATTGGCCCGATGCAGGGTGTCCAGCCGAAAGCGAAGGCAAAGCCCACCGCGAACGAACCTACCGCACTGGCTCCGCCTTTAACGTCATGCAAACGCTTGTCAGCGTAAAGGGCTTTGATCTTCAGCAAGCCCGTCAGGTGCAAGCCGAAGATGATCACGACGATGCCGGCAATCTTCGAGAGCAAGGAATGATATTCGTTCGCAAGTTGCCCGACGCTGGTGGCCACCGCCCCTAAAGCGATGAACACCACGCTGAAACCCAGGACGAAGGTGATGGAATGCAACATCACCGTGCTCAGCATGCGGCGATCCTGCGACTGCATTTCTTCCACCGTGGCTCCGGAGATCAGCGACACATATCCCGGCACCAGGGGAAGTACGCAAGGAGACAGAAACGATAAGATGCCCGCCAGAAAAGCGGCAAGGGGCAACGGCAGGTTGTGCATGGCTCACATTGTAGCAATGTGGACCAGGGAGTGATGTTAACGAGTTTGCAGGCGGGTTGGCGGGTGAAGGCTGGCGGACGGACGCTCGACTAAAGTGCCGGAATCGGTGACCGGGCGGGTCGGCAGGGTGATGGTCGGCTTGCGCAGCCCAGACCAGGTTTCCGAGATGACGATGGAGTCGCCGGGATTGTGCGGATCGTACTTTACCGACGCGGGCAGTCCCAGCCGGCAGGAGTACAGGTCGATGAATTGCCGCAGATGGGTCACGTCCTGCGACGCTTCATAGGTAACGCCAGCCACGTCATAAGTGTAGACCAGCAGAATCATTTGCTGCCCGGTCGTATCGTCTTCCAACTCCAGAACGTCGATGACGTTGCCATCGATGATTCGGCCGCCTTTGGTCAGGTCGGTGCGCCGCTCAAGTTCCAGTTGCTCTGGCGATTTCTTGCTCTTCCGCGAAAGCAGAGCATAGCCAACGATGGCGGCGGTAGCGCCGATGGCGAGAATTGGATAGAGGCGGAAGTTCATGGAGATGATTCCGACGACGTAGACCTTTGACAACAAGATAACGGCAGAGGATGCGCAAGGGAACAGGAAAATTTTTTGACTAGGACTTAGCCCTTGAGGCTGAAAGCTGCAAGTGCTGAAGCCGGCCAGGATCCATCAATAAAGGCTGGACGCTGGCTGCAAGGCCACCTCTACCTAAAAAGAGCAGAAGCGGGAGTTTTTAATCAGCCTGGGACGCCTCTCAGCATTTAAAACCGCTTCGACGGGGCGCTGAATCGCCGCTCACCGGTAAACGCCGATCCGTGCTGTACCCTGACGAAGTTCTCAAGTGGTTGCCGATAACTAGGAACCTACACCTGACAACTGATCGCTCCTACCGTCCGTGCTGCGATTTGTAAATCCGTTCTACTTCCTCAACGGTATCGATGTCTTTAGGGAGTTTGTCTTGGCGGATGCGTACGATTCGCGGGAAACGCAGAGCATAGCCGCTGTCATGCCGGGCCGATCGCATGATCGCATTGAAAGCGACCTCCAGCACCAGCTTGGGTTCCACCTCGCGCCAGTGGCCGTGATCGGCCGTGGTGTGAGCCAAGAGCCATTCGGTTAGCGCGGCGATCTCCTTGTCTGTCAGCCCGGAATAGGCTTTGCCAATGTTGACCAGTTCCTCGCCTTTACGCACCGCGAAGGTGTAGTCGCTGAGCACATGAATGCGTTTGCCGTGGCCGAATTCCGCGGAGGTCACGACTACGTCCAGGGTCGCCAGCTCACGCTTGAGTTTGAGCCACCAGCGTCCACGACGCCCTGGCATATAAGGCGACTCGACATCCTTGATCATCAGCCCTTCATTCCCGCGCGCTATGGCCGCTTCGAAGAATTGCGCGAGCTGCTCTGGAGAATCGGCCCGCATGGCCGGAGCTCGGATCACCCACCCTGACACGGCGTTGTGCTCTTCGATCTCCGGCTCGAAGAGCAGCTTTCCCTGCGAATTCACCACCGGCCGAGGCTCGACGATCTTTGCGCCGGCGAAAACGCGATCCAAAATCGGGCCACGCTCTACCAGAGGCTTGTCGAGTGTGAGTTCGCCATCGGCGTATATGACGTCGAAGATCACGTAGGCCACGGGAACTTCTGCGATCAGTTGCGGGCTGACCTGTTTGCGTCCCAGGCGTTTTTGAATTTCTGAGAATGGCACGGCGTGGCCGCCGTGTTCGTTATGACGCCAGGCGACGATCTCGCCGTCGAGGATGACCTCACCTGCAAACTCACTCAACGACCCGGTGAGTTCGGGAAAGGACGGCGTGATCTCGTCTAAGGTGCGCGAGAACAGTCTGACCTGGCCGCCGCAGCAATGGGCCTGCGCGCGGATGCCGTCGTACTTATCCTCGACCAGCGCGTGCTCGAAATATTGGAAAGCCTCTTCGGCGTCAGCCGCCGGGCTGGCGAGCATGAAGCCGATGGGATGGAACAGCCGCATCCGAGCCTGATCGAGGTGGTGCTCGGCTGCGAGTTGCAGGGTGCCTCCGATATCCCCGAGGAGCATGTTGGCTCGCTGCACCGCCGGCAGCGGTTCAGCAAAGGCTTTGGCGATACCTTCCTCGACCAAGCTTTCCTTCAAGCCGATGCGCAGCTCGCCAGTGATGATCTTGAGGATGTACTTGGCTTCGAGGGCAGTGGCGCGCTCGAGCAACGATTTCAGAATGGCGGCCTTGGCTGTCGCGGTGCGAGTCCCTGCAACCCGATCAAATGCGTCGCGCATCTCTGAGAGAGTGATGCTTGCGGAAGCGGGAGCCTTCGCCAGCAACACGTCATAGGCTGCAGCTCCCAAGTCGCCACGCTTGCGGTAGGCCGCAGTCATGGCTGCTTCTGGAACTCGGGCGAGCTCGGCAACCAGCTTCCACAACGAAGCTCCGCCAATCTGAAGAGTGCGCTCGTCAAAGGCGGGAAACGCCCGGCCGGACAGGAACACAGCCGAGATGGAAGCATCCACGAGTTCGCGCGAGCGGAGATACTCGCCCAGCATCGCTACTTTTTCGGTTTTCTTGGTAGTTGCGCCGAGGCGCTCGCAGAGCTCAACGAGTCGTTGCATAACTAGCAGCTACTTTGGATGCTGTGAATGAAAAGCGTGACGCGCAAGCAACCCCAGGGGCGTATTGATCGAATCTGAAGTGGCATGACTGCGACCATTAAATGAAAACTTTGTCATTCGCCATTTTGATAACTGCAAATTTTCGGCAATGAGGTATGATTCCCCATCGACTTCGCCATGCGCTAAAGACAAATGGCCGTCGCAGGCGTAGGAGGCGAATCCTCCCGGAATAGGCGGCTTAGTTTGTTCGGCGGGCAACCCAATAAGATACCGGTTTATCTCCTGCTCATTCTGCTGGTGGTTTCCTATGCCTCGGCCGAAGAGGCGAACGCAGTTTCCGCGACCCTGAATATCCCGGACGGCACTCCGGTGGAGCTTCGTCTGGCGGAGAGTGTCTGCTCGTCGCACGCGCGCAAAGGCGACCGCCTCAATTTCGTCGTCGTACGCGACGTCAACGTTGGCGGTTATACCATCGTTCCCGCCGGTTCCATTGCTCATGGTTCGGTTACCGACGTCAAAGGCAAACGGTTTCTCGGCATCGGCGGCCAGGTCTCGCTGAAGCTTGACTCGGTGGAACTGGTCAACGGTGACAAAGTTAATCTGCGGGCAAGCCTGAATGTGAAGGGCGAGTCCCACACCAAGTTGATGGCTGCGGCCATGGTCGTCACGGGCTTCATCTTCCTGCCGGCCGCGCCAGTCTTCCTGCTGACCCGCGGGCGCGACAGCACGGTGGTAAAGAGCACGGAAATTACTGCCTACACGGAAGGTTCGGTCTCGGTGTTGTCGGCCGGCTTGTGGCATTCGCAGGAGCATTCATCCGAACTTGACCAGATGATGGATTATCTGCCGGCGCGCGTCTTCAACGCGGAAGGGCGGGAAGGCGACATGCTGAACCTCCTATTCGTGGGCGACAAGGAAGACCTGCAGAGCGCATTTTTGCGGGCGGGCTGGGTGACCACCGACAAGTGGAAGCCTGTATTTGTCTGGCACCTGCTGCGCCGCAGGACGAACGATGCCCAACTGCCAATGGCCCGATTCTATCTGTTCGGTAGAGTGCAGGATTACTCGTATGCGCTGCCGGACCCCAACGCGGTCATGTCTCGCCGGCATCATTTGCGAATCTGGAAAACCAACTACACCATCGACGGGCGACCGATCTGGGCTGGGGCGGCGACCCATGACGTTGCCATTGAGATTGCCAAGCGCGGACGCATCATCAATCACCGGATCGACCCCTCGGTAGATGCGGAGCGCGATTTCATTGGAGCGGACCTGACGCAGACGGCGTCGGTCAGCCGGCAGCAGTATTTGTCGAGTGAAACCCCTGTGTTCCAGGCCAAAACCGCCTCAGGCGAGGACTATCACTCTGACAGCCGGATTCTGCTGCTGGACCTGAATCAGGCCGCGATCGCCCAGGGCGGCGCGACAGTTCCTGGGTCCGCCCTCAGCAAGGCCGGCTCGTTGCCTTTGGCAATCCCGGCGGAGTCGTTCCAAGGCAATCCGGCGGCGCCGCGGTAGGAGTTCGGGCTCGCCGATCTGGTAGGAATTCGTGCATGCGAAGCTGGTAGAGCGGCGCTTTAGCGCCGCGTCACGTCACGTCTCCCAACTTAGTGGAGCCGCACTTCAGTCCGACGGCACGATAACGGCTTCGGTCCCGCCATCTGAAACCGGATCGGGAAAAGCAACTCCCGAACCGCTGTTATATAGGACAGCCTCTACCTCCGGCGGAAGTCGAGGAAGATCACACTGGCCGTAAGCGATTTCCTTCATTGACATCCGCTGTCCGGCTGCTTACCCTAAACTAGCGGCTATTGTGCGTCTTACCCCTTCGAGGAACATCCAATCACTATGCGTTCTCTGCTTCGTCATCTACGGTTTTTGGCGGCGGTCCAGCTCCTTCCAGCTCTGGAAAGCGGCGAGGAGGCCACTTTGGTCGGCGGTCAGGCCGTTCTCGAAGGCGTCATGATGCGCTCTCCACACGCCTGGGGCATCTGCATTCGCAAGCCGGATGGTAGCCTGGCAACGCATTCGGAGCCGCTCGACAAGCTCTCTGACCAACACAAGTGGATGGGATGGCCTTTGGTCCGGGGCATTATGACCCTGGGGCAGGCGATGACGCTGGGCTTCCGCGCTCTGCGCTATTCGGCGGATGTGGCGCTGGATTTGCCGGACGAAAAAGGCGAGAAGACCGAGATCAGCGGCTGGTTGATAGCCGCCAACTTGATTTTGTCGCTCGGCTTCTTCATCTTCATGTACAAGTTTGTGCCGCTGCTGGCGGCCACCAAGCTGAAGAACCACTATCCCGCTTTCGGCAATCAAATCTTGTTCAACGTGGTGGACGGCGTGATTCGTATCGCGCTGTTCCTGCTGTTTATCTGGGGTATCTCGTTGTGGGGAGACATTCGGCGCGTGTATCAATATCACGGCGCCGAGCACAAGACGGTCTTTGCCTTCGAGGCGAACGATCCTATGACGGTGAAGAACGCGCAGTCGTATACGACGTTTCATCCGCGTTGCGGCACCAGCTTCCTCATGACGGTCATGCTGATCTCGATGCTGATCTACATGCTGATTCCGGCGACGACCTTCTGGGCGCGCTTCGCCTCCCGTATCGCGCTATTGCCGGTGATCGCGGCCGTGTCGTATGAGCTGATTCGCTTTGCCGCGAAGCACGGCTCGTCGCTGTTTGCGGTTCTGACCAAGCCGGGACTTTGGCTGCAACGGATCACCACCCAGCCTCCGACCGACGAGCAGGTGGAGACCGCCATCGTCGCCCTCAACGAAGCCATGGAACTGGAGAAGCAGCGTGGCGGCGAGCTGGTGATTGCCTAGCGGCGCCCGCCGCTAAATGAAGCACTCTCATTTCTGAATTGTCATCCTGAGCGGAGCGTTCGCATTGCCTTTCCGATTCGCCGGTTTTTGCGGATCGGGCGGACGCGCAGCCGAAGGATCTGCTGTTCGTCCGCCGCGGAAGACTGATTCCAGCAACGAACAACAGGTCCTTCGACTCCGGCAGCCAAAAGAAGGCCGCCTGCGCTCAGGATGAACAACAGTTCAGAAGGCCGCCCGCGCCCAGGATGAACAACAAGAAGTGGCCTGTGCCCGGCGTGACACTCGTCAAGATTGGCGGGGAATAAAACAGCCTTTTACGTACAATAGGTTTAATCCATGTTTGAACGCTTAGAACAAATCGAAAGCAAATACGAAGAGCTGAACCAGGCTCTGGCATCGCCGGACATTGTTTCCGACTCGCAACGCTACCAGAAGACCGCGAAGGCGCACAGCGAACTCCAGCCCATCGTTGAAAAGTATCGCGAGTACAAAGACCTGACGCGCGGCATCGAGGAAAGCAAAGTCCTGGCCGCCGACGAGACCGATCCCGAGATGCTGGCCTACGCGAAAGACGAGATGCAGAAGCTGGAAGGGCGTGTAGTACAGGTCGAGGAAGACCTCAAGGTCCTGCTGCTTCCCAAAGATCCCAATGACGAGAAAAACGTCATCGTGGAAATCCGCGCCGGTACTGGAGGCGACGAAGCCACCCTGTTTGCGGCCGAGATTTTCCGCATGTACACGCGTTATGCGGAAACTCAGCGCTGGAAGGTCGAGGTGTTGTCATCGTCGGAGTCGAGCGTGGGCGGGCTGAAGGAAGTGATCGCCATTATCGAAGGCCAGCGCGTGTATTCGCACATGAAGTACGAAAGCGGAGTGCACCGGGTGCAGCGCGTGCCGGAGACGGAGACCCAAGGCCGGGTGCATACGTCGGCTGTTACGGTGGCGGTGTTGCCTGAGGCTGAGGATGTCGACATCAAGATTGAAGCCAAGGACATCCGCATCGATACCTTCTGCTCGTCGGGGCCGGGCGGCCAGTCGGTCAACACCACGTACTCTGCGGTGCGCATAACGCACTTGCCGACCAACACGGTGGTGAGTTGCCAGGACGAGAAGTCGCAGATCAAAAATCGCGAAAAGGGAATGCGCGTGCTGCGTGCCCGTCTGTACGAGATGGAGCAGCAGAAACAGCAAGACGCGCTGGCCAAGGAGCGCAAGGCTATGGTGGGCTCGGGCGATCGAAGCGAGAAGATTCGCACCTATAACTTCCCGCAGAACCGAGTCACAGACCATCGCATCGGTTTCACCGCGCACCAGTTGCCGGAGTTTATGGATGGCCGGATTCAACCTATGATCGATGCGCTGATCACGCACTTCCAGTCGGAAAAACTGAAGCAGGAGTCGGCAGTCTCGGCGTAAAGCGACGATTGTCTTCGTATGCTGTCATCCCGAGCGCAGGGAAGCGCAGTCGAGGGATCTCTGGATCAGATGCGGTGCGATTTTTGCACTTCGGCGGGGCCTTAAGCCGCGTGGAACTCGTAGAGAGGTCCTTCGACTCCGGCGATCAAAAGCGGATCGCCTGCGCTCAGGATGACAACCGCATAATCTTGCATCGACAACACGACTGAAGCCCTCGGTCGGGATGACAACCCCTGTAACTAGTGTCACGGTAACGTGTCACGGCGCAACCAAGCTGCGTCGCTTCCTATGCAACTCAAGCCAGCGCTCTCGTCGGCGGTTGATCGTCTGAAAGCTGCCGAGGTGGGCTCGCCTCGCATGAACGCCGAGGTGTTGCTGATGTTCGTGCTCGGGGTAAACCGCGCCTACCTCTACGCTCATCCTGAGCGTGAACTCACTGCCGAAGAAGAATCGCGGTACGACGAGGTCCTTGCCCAACGTTCGACCGGCATGCCTTTGCAATACGTCACTGGACATCAGGAATTCTGGGGCCTGGACTTCGTGGTGTCGCCGGCCGTCTTAATCCCTCGACCGGAGACCGAGCACCTGGTGGAAACCGTGCTGGAGTTGGCGAGAGGCGTTCCGGCTCCAAAGCTGGTGGATGTTGGAACCGGATCGGGCTGCATTGCGCTGGCGCTAGCGCACGAGTTGAAGGACGCCGAGGTTTACGCCGTGGACCTGTCAGCGGGCGCCCTGGAAGTCGCGTCTGCGAATGCTGCGCGATTGCAGTTGGACGGCCGGGTAAAGTTTGCGCGATGCGACGTCCTAAGACCGGCGCAAAACACCGTTGTCATCTCGAGCGAAGCGAAGCGGAGTCGAGAGACCTCTACCTCCGAAGGACCTACCTTTCGCCATTTCGATTTTGTCGTCAGCAATCCGCCCTACGTCGGGTTTGGCGAAGCGGACAAGGTGCAGAAATCCGTGCGCGAGTTCGAGCCGCAAATGGCGGTTTTCGCGGGTGAGCAGGGGCTGGACATCATCGGGCCGTTGATCGATCAGGCGCACGGCGCACTTAAAACAGGTGGCTGGCTGGCCATGGAGATTGGGTACTCAATGCGCGATGCGGTCGTGGATTTGCTGGCTCCCACAGTGTGGGAGGACGTGAGGGTGGTGCCTGATCTACAGGGGATTCCGCGAGTCATCGCCGCCAGAAAGAAAAGTCACTAATCGATGTCGCGCGACCTTTAGTGCAACACCGCAGCCAGTTTTCCACTGGCAATCAGATTCGACACCCGCAGGAAGTCGGGAGCGAAGATTCGATCCTCGGTGAAAGGTGGAGACACCGAACGAATCGCTGCTACTGCGGCCTGAGCGCGCTTTCCCGTCTGTAGTGGAGCACGGAAATCCAGCGCCTGTGCTGCTCCTAACGCCTCAATCGCCAAAACATTTCTGGTGTTCGCGATTACGCGCATTAGTTTGTTAGCCCCTGTCATACCCATCGAAACAAAATCTTCTTTATTGCCCGATGTGGTGATGGAGTCCACGGACGCAGGATGCGACAAAACCTTGTTCTCGCTGACCAGCGCGGCTGCTGTGACCTGCGGCATCATGAACCCTGAATTTAGCCCCGCCCCAGGCGCCAGGAATGCCGGTAAGCCCTCGTTCAGCGCGGGATTCACCAGCCGCTCCAGACGGCGTTCTGAGATTCCCGCCAGGGCGCTCAACGAGATCGCGAGAAAATCGAGCGCGAAGGCCAGCGGCTCTCCGTGAAAATTTCCCCCAGAAAGAATGACTCCCGGAGCCGATGCACCCACAGTGCGTTTGGGGGCGCCAACCTTGCGATCCTCAGGGAAGACCAGCGGGTTGTCTACCGCGGAGTTCATTTCCACTTCAAACACCGCACGGCAGTGGGCAAGCGTATCGCGCACGGCGCCGTGAACCTGGGGCATGCAACGCAGGGAATACGCATCCTGCACCTTCTGACATTCCAGGTGCGATTCGCGGATCAAGCTGCCTTCCATCATGCGGCGAAGATTCTGCGCCACCAGCAACTGCCCGGCGTGCGGCCGCGCTTTGTGGATGCGCTCGTCGAAGGCAACGTCCGTACCTTTCAACGCGTCCACGGTGAGTGCTCCGATGACGTCCGCAGTGTCCACCAGAATCTCTGATTGCAGGATTGCGAGCAGCCCGACGGCAAGCATGCCTTGCGTGCCGTTGATCAGGGAAATCGACTCTTTAGCCTCAAGCACCAGCGGCTTCACTTGAGCCCGCTGCATGGCATCGGCGGAGGCACCGGTCTTGCCTTGATATTCCGCTTCGCCTTCTGCAATCAGCGTCAGTGCGAGATGTGAGAGAGGCGCCAGATCGCCGCTGGCCCCCACGCTGCCTTGCGATGGGATCACCGGATGCACGCCGCGATTCAGCATCTCGCAAAGCGTGTCGATCACAATGGGACGCACGCCGGAGAAGCCTTTGGCCAGCGAATTGGCGCGTAGCAGCATCATGGCCCGGGTCACATCCTGCGGCAGCGGTTCGCCTACACCGGCAGCATGCGAGCGCAGCAAGTTCACTTGCAGCTTGCGGATGTCCTGCTGCGGAATATGCATGTCGGCGAGCTGGCCGACTCCGGTGTTGACGGCATAAGCCACGCGTTTGTTTTCCACCACGTCATCGAGCACGGCACGGGCCCGTTCCACAGCCTGTCGCGCCGCCGGTTGCAATAACACGGGGCGGCGCTCGTAAACCACTTGCCGCAGCTCTTCCAGGGTGAGACTGTTGCCGTCAATATGAAGTGCTTGCATATTTGTTAAGTGTGCCACATGCGGGGAGCGACCGCACGGTCAGTCCAAAATCACTAAGCCTGGCGAGGTTTTCCGGCGGCCCGGAGGAACGGTGTTAAGTACTTTTCGGGCAGGGGAATCCGCTTGAATTCGGCGTCAACCACTAGATGAACCGTCTCGCCCTCGGCCAACAGGGTTCCATCGGTTGCGCGCAATGCCTCATATCCAAAGTGGAGCAGCGAGTCGCGTACATTGAGCATTCGAGTGCGAATGACGATCAGCTCGTCGTACAGCGCGGGAGCTTTGAAGCGACATCGCACTTCCGCCACGGCTACACGAATTCCGTGGTGCTTCTCCATTTCGCTGTACGTGAACCCAAGCTGGCGGAACATCTCGACCCGGCCGACTTCAAACCAGATGATGTAGTTCGAGTGATACACCACGCCCATCTGGTCGGTTTCCGCGTAACGCACACGGAGCGTCGTCTCGCACACCTCGAGGGGAGAGGCTGGCCTTGCCGGTGGCTTGTCTTCAACTTTCAAGAGAACTCACATGAAACAAAAGCGGACGCAGTAACTCGAGTCACGCGTCCGCTGGCAATTTTGCAATCTGGAAAAGCTACTTGCTCGCCGTTTTCTTCGTATCGCTGGCCGGAGCGGTGGTCGCCGAGGTTGATGGGCCGTTCTTTACGAACTGGCCCCGCTTCGGTTCTCCCGAGTCCACCGGCTTGCCATCAGCGATGTAGTCCACAAACTGTGCCGGCAGCAACACGCCGGGACTCTTCTGCAACTGGTAATGCAGGTGAGGGATAGTGGAACCGCCGCTGTTACCACATTCGGCAATGACGTCACCTTGCTTGACGGTATCCCCGCGCTTCACCTTAAGACTGTTCTGCTTCAGGTGATTCAGCACCGAGGACTCGCCGTTGCCGTGGGAGATGATCACAACGTTGCCGTCGGGCTGGTCGCCAGTGGGTTTGCCGGGCTGATTGTCGTCGTAGCCGGCTTGCGCTTTCACCACCGTGCCATCCGCCGGGGCCATGATCGGCTGACCAAAGCAGTAGTAATCGGTGTTCTTGCTGCCCATGCCACCTCTGCCGGAGAACAGCTTCTTATCCTTCAAGTACACAAAATCCATAGCGAAGCGAGTGTCATCGGACTGGGCATACGCGTTGTCAAAGAGATTGCGCCCACCAAGATACACCAGCCACTCGCCGGAGAATGGCAGCTTCAGCTTGGCCGTATCCTGGTAACCGGCGTAAGGTCCTTCCGCCACCAGGGGCACAGGGTTGATGGAGAATGCATCAATCTGACCCTTCTGGTTGAAGGTGATGACCGCCATGACGGGCACTCTCGCATTGGCGTAGTTCGACAGCCGCGAATAAACCGTGTCAGGGGCCATGCCGTAGGGAACCATATTCTCTTCGAGCATCTGCGTTTCGGCGCCCATGCGCGCCCGCAACTTTTTGTTGACCTCGTCGAACCTGGCTTCGGTACCGGACTGTCTACGCAAGCCTTCCGACAGAGAAGCCCACATCTGGCCGGTCTCAACCTTGCTGAACATTTCAAAGATCTGACGTCCGCGCGCTAGAGCGGCCTGGCTCATGACCGGATACTGACCGCTCATGACTGGCTTAATCTCAGCGCTCTGGGTGTTCTCCTGGTCCTCGGGCGAAGTGCCGGTTGGGGCGGCGCCGGCGGCCGGGTTTTGCGAAGCGGGGGCGTCCTGGGCTAGCACCAGCGTGGGTAAGAACAGGATTACGCTTAGTATCGCAATCATGGAATACAAACCAAATCTCATCACTTATCTCCCTGTGTTCGCTGCGGCATGGTCTTCGCTAGGAAGAGCATTTCCGCGTTCGTAACCAATCCTGTTCCCAACCGGGACACCCTGCGACAGCCGCAGCATCCTGTCTGTCGAGTTCGAAAGACGAGTTACAACCATAATGCTCGAAGAGAGGAATTGTACCAAGAGAGTGGCTGATGCTGCTGGCTTTCGCCAGTTCGCATCTGTGTACGCCCTATTATGCTTCAGAACAGCTGACATGCGGCCTATCGTCGTGGATATTCCTGGCTGAATTCCTAATCTGACCCTTCCGTCCAGCATGGGCTCCGTTTCTCCAGAAACGAACTGACGCCCTCGCGAAAGTCAGCCGTGGTGCGAATGCGCGCATTCTCGTCGATAGCGGCCGTAATATCGCGGTCCAGCTCATCAGAAGAAAATCGTTTGAGTAGACGTTTCGTTGCCCGCAGCGACGCGGGGCTGTTTTGCAGCAGGCTGGCGGCCAGCTGGCGCGCGCGAGCCATTAGCGCGTCAGGCTCCTGAATTTCGGTCGCCAGCCCCAGGCGAAACGCTTCCGTAGCGCTAATAATCCGGCCTGTCAGCAGGAGATCGCGAGCTTGCTTCTCTCCCACTTGCCGCAGCAGAAATGTCGAGACAATCGCCGGCACGAAGCCGATGCGAACCTCGGTGTATCCGAATTTTGCTTCTGTCGAAGCCAGGGTGAAGTCGCACAGGGTGGCCAATCCGCAGCCTCCGGCAATGGCCGGACCATTCACGGCCGCAATGGTGACTTTGGGGAACTCATAGAGCGTGCGGAACAGCCGCGCCATGGTCGCGGAGTCAGCCTGATTTTCTTCCTGCGTACGGCCAGTGATGGAGCGCAGATTGTCCAGGTCCATCCCCGAGCAGAATGCCTTACCGGCGCCGGTCAGGATAAGGACCTGAGCCAGGGAGGTTTCAATTTCGCCTAAGGCGCGCAGCACATCGTCGATCAGTTGGTAACTGATGGCATTGCGCTTGTCCGGACGGTTGAGCGTGACCAGGGCGATGGCCCCGTCATAAGCTAGCGTGAGTGTGGAATAGGTTTGCATGGATTTCTGGTTTGCCAAGAGCGAACAGCGAACAGCGGCCTCTCTACATTTTCGGCCCACTGAATTTGTCGCCGATGTCGGCGGCCATCCGCAAGGGCTCAGTGATCGCTTTGTGAAACGGCAATTCGGCTCCGCGGCTTTTCAGGGCATCCAGTAACTTTTCCGTGGGAATGTTTCCCACTAACACGTCCTGGGCGAAAGGACATCCGCCCAGCCCACCGAGCGCGGAGTCAAAACGGCGGCATCCCACATCGTAGGCGGCAAGAACCTTGTCGTCCGCTTCGTCCGGACGGCTGTGGAGATGGACCCCAATCTCTACTCCCTGAAATTTTCCGAGGACGGGCCCAAGCAGGTCGGCGATTTGCTGCGGCGTCGCCAATCCCACTGTGTCGGCCAGAGAGATTGCCTGCAGGTCCATATCCGCCAGCAGGTTGATGCCCTCGATCAGCTCTTCGGAGTTCCACAGGTCGCCGTACGGATTGCCGAACGCCATCGAAATGTAAGCAATCGTGTCCAGCCCACCCTCGTCGGCTTTCTGCTTCACCTTCTCCAGCATGTCCAGGTTCTCTTCCAGCGTTTGATTCTGATTGTTCTTCAGGAACGTGGGCGACAACGAGTAAGGGAAGCCGACGGTGTGAACTGCATCAGTAGCGATAGCGCGTTCGACGCCGCGTTCATTGACCACGATGCCGATAATCTCGACATCATCCGGCGGGTCCAGTTCGCTCAGCACGTTCTCAGAATCCGCCATCTGGGGTACCGCTTTCGGCGAGACAAACGACGCGGCATCGATGTGCTTGAATCCCGCAGCCACCAGCGCCTTTAGATATTCAACCTTGATGGCAGTCGGAATCTGGCCGCGCAGTCCCTGCCAGGCATCGCGAGGACATTCGATAACTTTGATAAGGTCGGTCATGGGTGATCAGCCATTAGCCGTTAGCATTTAGCCGTTAGCATTTAGCCATTAGCGTTTAGCTCTTGGCCTTTAGCAATCAGTTTTCAGCAATCAGCCTTCAGCTAGCGATCAGCACTTAGCAATCAGCAATCAGATTTGGTACACCATGAGGGGTGTGTGTAAGCCCCTTTTATTGTCGTTGCGGCCGGAGTCGCGTGATCCTCTTGTTTGTCATCCCGACCGGAGCGAAGCGAAGTGGAGGGACCTGCTGTTCTTCCACTTCACCGAGCGATCCGTTCTAGCCTTTTTTGGGGGAGAGCCGCGCCGAAGGCCTAAGAACGAACAGCGGACCAACGGCCTCTCCTACGTCTGCAGCACTCCCACGCTGAACTTCGCCACCTCAGGATTCAGTGCCGCTGCTTCCAGCGCCGTGATGATCGACTCGCGCGTCTCCGCCGGGTCGATAATCTTGTCGATCCACAACCGCGCCGCGCCGTACCGCGGATCCATCTGCTCGTCGTACGTCGCTTTTACTTCGTCGTATAGAGTCTTCTTATCTTCGTCACTCAGCTTCTTGCCGCCACGTTCGAGTTGCTTGATTTTGATTTCTACCAGCGTGTTCGCCGCGGACGCCCCACTCATTACCGCGTACTTCGCCGTCGGCCATGCAAACACAAAGCGGGGATCGTACGCTTTGCCGCACATGGCGTAGTGTCCCGCGCCGAACGAGCCGCCGATGATCACCGAAATCTTCGGCACCACGGAGTTCGACACCGCGTTCACCATCTTTGCGCCGGCGCGAATAATGCCGCTCCACTCAGCGTCGCGACCCACCATGAATCCGTTGACATCATGCAGAAAAATCAGCGGCACAAGGTTCTGATTGCAATCCATGATGAAGCGCGCCGCCTTCTCGGCTGATTCGGTATAGATGACGCCGCCGAATTCCATGCGGCGATTGCCGTTGTGGTCCACCTGCTGCACGTGCGTCTTCTGATTGGCTACAATGCCGACGGCAAATCCACCGATACGCGCATAGCCGCACAAAACCGTTTCGCCGTACTCGGATTTGTACTCGCTGAACTGGCTGCCGTCTACGATGCGCGCGATGATTTCCTTCATGTCGTACTGGCGAGCCGGATCGTTGTCTACGATGCCGTAAACTTCCTGCGCTGGGTGCATCGGCTCCTCAGCCTTCTTGCGGTCGAAGACGCCCAGCTGGCGGTTGCCCATCTTGTCCACCAGTTGACGAATGCGCGCGATGCAGGATTTGTCATTCGGCTCCCGAAAGTCGACGGTGCCGCTGATCTGCGAGTGCATCTTGGCGCCGCCAAGTTCCTCGGCGGAATACTTTGCACCGATGGCAGCCTGCACCAGCGCCGGCCCCGCGAGAAACAGCCCACTGCCTTCGGTCATCAGGATGTGATCGCACATCAAGGGCAGGTAAGCGCCGCCTGCCACGCACATGCCCATGATGGCGGCAATCTGCGGAATGCCCATCGCCGACATGACGGCGTTGTTGCGAAAGACGCGGCCAAAGTCGTCGGTATCGGGGAAAACGTCCTCCTGCAAGGGCAGGAACACTCCGGCGGAATCGACCAGGTAAATCGTAGGGATATGATTTTCGATGGCGATGTTTTGCGCCCGGATCACCTTCTTGGCGGTCATGGGGAAAAACGCGCCGGCCTTTACCGTGGCGTCGTTCACGATGAGCATCACCAGGCGGCCGTCCACCCGTGCCAGTCCAGTGATCACGCCGGCCGATGGCGCCCCGCCCCACTCCTCATACATGCCCCAGGCCGCGAATGACCCTAACTCGAAGAACTCCGTTCCCGGATCAATCAGCAGCGCGATGCGTTCCCGAGCGGTCAGCCGGCCCTTCTTGTGTTGCGACTCAATCGCCTTTTCCCCGCCGCCCTGCTGGATGATGTCTTCCTCGTTGCGGATCTGTGTGACCAGGTCCGCTACAAGCTGCTGATTGCGTTCGAAGCGCGGCGAGTCGGGCTTCACCTTGGTTTGAAATTCGGATGAGGCATGCTGGCGATGGTCAGTCATAGCGTGATCACAGGCAAACTATCCACGATAAAGCAGGCTGCGACGGCGCGCAACGCGGCGAGAGGGAATTCACAATCCCAGGGCGAAGGCTATGACGGTTCGCCCGCGCCGACCAGTGCTGCACTCCGCCTCCGCCAGCAGCGACGTCTCGACTTTGTCGCAATCCAGTTTCATTTCGCACGCGGCAATTTCGTCATCGCTGGCGCCGTGATAACACAACTCGCAGACACCCAGCCCGTCTTCTGAACGTATGGGCGGCCCAAACACCCGGCAGGTCATTGGCCGCGCAGAATACAGTTCACAGGCGCCGGTTTCAGGATTCAGGACGGGGCAGGGCTCGTCGTTGGCGAAGTCGTCGAATAGCGCTACAGCAGCTTCGCTTTCGTCCAGGATGCCGGTGATGGGGTCGCCCGGAAAGTCGGCGGCAAGCCGCGCAATCGAGGCGCGTGATCGTTCGCGGATCTGCGCCGCGCGATCGGGATTGTTGACTGCAAGTTCGTTCAAGCCCTGTTGCAGGCGCAGGGCATCCAATTGATTGATCGCGAATGCCCCTACGCAACATTGCGTGCAGCCCAGCTTGCACACCAGCCACTCACCGCTGCGCCGTGCCGTGTCGGCAAGGGCGGCGTCGACAATCTGCACCAGCTTTTGATCGCCCGCGGGAAGCATCGCACCCATCGCTAAAGCATAGCGCAGCTGCTGATTTCGGAGGTCGCCAGCGCTGCAGCAAGCGGGTCGTCGGCCACGGCGTTCGCCAGGCCAATCTCGAAAGCTCGCGCGGCGTGTACTTTTTCTGCGGCCAGAAACATGTGCAACGCACGCGCTTTTCCGATCAGACGCGGCAGTCGCTGCGTCCCTCCCCAGCCGGTGATTAACCCCAATGCTGCTCCGCGATGCCCGAAGATGGCGTGCGGGGCGGCGATGCGGCGATCGCAGGCGAGCGCAAGATCGAGTCCGCCGCCCATGCAATAGCCACGGATGGCCGCGACCGTCGGAGCCGGGAAGTTGGCCACGGCATCCATCAGCCGCTGTCCCATGGCAGCGAAGCGGAAGGCCTCAAGACCGGTAAGCGCCGCAATCTCGTTGAGGTCAGCTCCGGCAGAGAAGAAGAGAGAGTTGCCGGTGAGAACGAGCCGCGAGGGCGGATGATCCGCCAAGCCTTCGACTGCCGCTGTCAGTGCCTGCACCCGCGCTTGCGTCAGTCGGTTCGTTCCGTCGGCGGAAACAAGACGCAGCACTATCGCGTCTGCTTGCGGTTCCAAGGCGAACAGGTTTTCTTGGCTGAGATTCACGGGCAGCTTCAGAGTAACAAACGAGTGCAGCCAGCTATGCTGCAGATAAATCTCACGAGCTGCAACTCCTGAAAGGCAAAGATACCCATAGGAACTGTCGGGAGCAATCGAACCGGAGTGTCACGTGGAGGCGAGAAAAACATCCGGGTGCCCATCAGCGGGCACCCGATCGAGTTTTACATCCCTGAGACGTGCGGTTGCTTAGTGTCCGGTGGAGTCGCCACGGCGGGTGGCTTCGAACAAGAACCAGGTGCGTCGTTCGCTCTCGTCTATCCAGACCTCGATAAGGCTGGTGGTAGCGACGTCATTGTGCTCGTCACAAACTTCGTGGGCCTCGCGCAGCCGGGAGACGAGCGCCTTGTTGTCTTCGAGCAATTCGGCAAGCATGTCTTCGGGTTCGACGTACTCAGCATCGTTGTCGAGAACACGCTGCAAGCGGCTGATCTGGCCGATCGACTTGATGGTACTGCCGCCGATCTTGCGGACGCGTTCGGCAATTGGATCTGTCATGGCGAAAATCTGATCGCCCTGTTCATCGAGGAGAAGATGATAGTCGCGGAAGTGTGGTCCGCTCATGTGCCAATGGAAATTCTTCGTCTTCAGATACAGCGCGAAGACGTCTGCCAGAATTGCATTCATGGCGCCGGAGATATCTTTGGTTGCAGACTTCTCCAAGTCAGTTGGAGTATGTAGAGGCGCTTGCTGCCTGCTTTCCAGCTCTTCCGTTGCCACACCGGATTTCTTCATGATTTCGCTCCTTACTTGCAGTCTTGAAGTTATTTGGTTTGCTTTAGAAGTTGGACTTACCCGACGAGCCCGACGGCTCACCTCTGCTGACCGGGCGACAGAGGCGAACCAACGTTACTTTGATGTTGCCTGGACGCGGAATGGCTCAACCGCTTTCGCCTGAAAATGATCATCGCGAAATGCTTGACAGCAAGCTACTTGGGGCAGTAGCCTGCCGCGATAGTGTTAAACAACCAAACGTTTGCTTGAATTAGGACCTGCCTACCCGTGAGGGCGCGACTAAGCGATGCGCAGGGGGAGCGCAGCGTTTCGCAAACGCGCAGTCTGAGCCGGGGCGCCGAAAGGTAAGAAATGTCTTTGACGAAAACTGACGACGCCGGACGAAAGTCGATCAAGCTGGTCTCCTGCCTTCACCGAATTCCCAGCCTTTCTCGCGATGAATTCCAACAGCATTGGCGGGAGCACCATTCGTCGCTGTTATTGCGGGTGAAGCACCTGCGCGAATACGTGCAATATCACACCCTCGGGAACAATCCGATGTCGCGCAAGAAGGTCGGATCGGAGCCGCCGTTCGATGGCTTCGAGGTCACCTATTGGGACAGCGTGGAGGCTCTGCGAGCCATCGTCGCATCTGACCCTGATTACGCGGCTGCGCGGGACGACAGAAAGTATTTCATCGACCAGAGCAAGTCCTTCACCGCCCTGGTGGACGAGAAGGTCATCATCGAGCTTGATCATCCTTCGGCGTACGCGCTGGTTGAGTGCCACTCGCATCGTCCGGGGCAGACGCGAGCCGACTTTCATAACTCGTGGCTGACGGTGCATGGCGATTTTGGCCGCAAAATTTATAAGTCTGGCTTGATGCCCGGTTACATCCAAAACCAAATTGTGGATATGAACGAGGGCCTGGAGCGCGAGTTGTCGCTGGACCAGAAAACTTTCGACGGCGTCGGAATGGCTTACTATGAGAGCGCTGCCCAGCTAGTGGCTTGTGCTTCTCTGCCGATCGTGACCCAGGAAGCGTTCAAGGCAGAGGACGACTTTACCGACCAGAAGCGGTTGGGCAGCGTGTTCGCGAAGCGGCACGTTTTGTTGTGCGCCACACGGTAAGCGTTCAGTGGGCTGCGCAAGAAGAGTAATTGGAGCCATCGATGATTACTTTTTCCATTAACGGCCAGGCGGCTAAGGTTGAAGTCGACCCATCGACTCCCCTGCTTTGGGTGATTCGCGAGAACCTCGGCCTGACCGGGACGAAATACGGCTGCGGCATGGCGCCTGCAACCAACTGGGGCTTGTCTCCGGCTGATATGCCGATGAATTGGCAGGGGCTGACCGACGCGCAGATTTGCGCGTCCATCAAGGATCCCAAGCAGAACAACAACCGGACCGTAGAGCAGATCGTTCTGCACCTCACTGAGGACAAGCTTGTCATGTGGGGATGGAAACCGGGCGAGGGCCGCATGGCGGTTCCCATGCCGCATGATGAATTCGTGACGAAGGTCAAAGCATGGCAGGCTGCGGGCGCTCCCTGCCCCGCACCGGCGACAACCGCCGCACGTGAGTAGCAAACAGTTGTGTCTGAGTCGGGGGGGATCGTTCGATTGAAAATGCCGAGTCTGCGAAACGGCAACCACTTACGGGGGGGCGGCCTGCTGCGGTGATCCAGCCTCAAACATCGGGTCAACAAATTATTAATAGGTGATAGCGGTCATCGAAGCGCGAACATCCGCGGACGGCTGAGAAGCGTCAGTTCGTCGGCAAGGATTCGACTGTCGAATGAAGCGCTTCGGTTGAGGAAACTTACGATTGAGGAGGTGTCGAGCTATTTTTGACCCTGAAAGGCTTCTGCGGGGTCGCGCCAGGATCGTCTCCAAAAGACTTCGTCCCCCAGATGGCCTGCTCGCCACTGCTGCAAGGTGTCCACTGTGGTAGCTGCCATGCCGCCGTCTTCGGAATCGAAAATCACAACCACGCCGGCAACTTCGGAGCCGCTCGGGTTCCCGGCGTCAGCTTTGCGGAATATCGACTTAGCAACGTTCCATTTGGGTTCAGAACCGAACTGATCCTTGTCCAGCGGCTGCACCCAGATAATCTTCACCTGTTTACCGTCCAACGGCTCCCATTTACCGGGAAATGTGCCGACTTGCTCCCTGGTCTGGCGGACAAGCTCTTTGTCGTGTTGATCGCCGCCCATGGCGGCAACGCTGACTGTGGCAGCTCCTGGCATGTCCACATAATCGCGGCGTATCCATCCACGAGAGATTCCGGAGATCTGGACATGTACCCAGCCCTCCACCGCGTCGAGAACTTCGAACTCGTCCTCGGCTTCAGCCTGGAACAATACTTCGGAGCCGTCCAGAGGTTGGGTTCGTACCGGCGTGTTCGAGCGCTTGACCACGGCAAGATTTGAGGGCCGCGACTGATTGTGGAGAGCTTGTTCCAGGGTGTCGATCTGCTGCGTCAGTGCCTGCTCGCGCTTGGTAGGAGGGGCTGACGGTGCCTTCGGAGCTGGCGACTTCATGTCTGACGGTGTGGTAGTCAGGCGCGGAGAGTTGAAAAACGACCCTGACGCAGAGGGACTATCCGGAAGCTTGGGGGCTGCCGCTGCAGTTGTTACGTTCGCATGTTTTGTAGCGGCGGCGGCGGGATTCAGTCGGTCGTCGAGCGAGTCCAACAAATCAGATTCCAGTCGTCCGCTGGACTTCAGCACCCGGTAGCCGGAGTTGGCGGCGGAAGATCCTGCATACCATGCAGTGATTTTCGTGGTCACGCGAACAACGGTCTCGGTGGGGCTAGGGGATTGGAGCTGAACGTCGTACTGGTAGTAGCCGCGCTGGTAGCTCTCGAGCGAATGGCCGCTGCCGTCGGCGAAGCCTTCTAACACAGGAAGCTTGCCGCTGGAATACGAGGGTACTTGGTGGAGCGCCTTCTGCACGTCTGCCCGAGAGGCGTGGTACGTACGTTCGGCGGGTTGAACCTGGGCATGCATCGCGCAAGCTGCAAGCAGCAGCCAGCACCACAGGGCGTATACCAACAGGTTAGCGGAGCCTTTCACGGCAACGGCTCCAGTTGGCTGTGGTGAATCCAGCCGCGGTGTCCGTCTTCGGTTTCCACGCCGTACCAGTACGGGGTGAGTACCACAATCAAAACTTCGGTCTGGGCAGGCACGGACTCGATGGTAGTCGAACTTTGGAAAGGCGCGGATTTCAGTGGCGCTCCCGGATCCTTCACCCGCAATTCCACCTGATGCCGCAAGGTGTCCAGCCTCTTCTGCAGGTCCGCCGGATTCTGAGGGGCGGGAGACGATGGGCTGGTAGATGCTGTGGACGGAAACCCAAGCAGAGGCGATGGCGATGGCGATGGCGATGGGTCGGCAGATCCGATGCCAGCGCTGGCGACCTGAGTGCCCATCTGACCCTGCTGTATGTTTCGCAGGTGTTGTTGGATCGCGCTATATTCGCTGGCTTCGACTGTGCCCAGGGAAGGGTGTTTAACATTGCGCGCATCGACAAAAATGGCGTCAATCTGGAGAATCGCCGCGTCGGGCGCGGCCTCTTGGACTACGTAGCGGATGCTAACAGTGCCGATGTCCTCGGTGTCTTTAAAAAATCGTGGTGATAAAACGTTTTGGGCAACTTTGTAGAAAGCCGTTCCCGGTCCCTTCCATGTCCCAAACACATGAGCCGCAGGGGCGCTGTGTGCACCGTAAAGAATCCGTTCTTTTTCGTACGAGTACGTGCCATGAATAATCTGGTCCTGGCTGACTTCCTGCACCGCTTTCCGAACGTCCTGAGGAGAAGCTTCTACCCGCATGCTGAAGGTTTTGGGAGCATCGTCGCTGCTGGATTTTGGCAGGGCTTGGACGAGGGCGCAGCCAATCAGAAACATGAAACTAAGGCGCAGAAGAGAAACTGAGAATTTGGACTGGCTCGTCGCGGCAGGACCTACTTGCAACTCCGTGGAACAAAACCGTGGAAAATGGCCTTGCATGCAGAGCATTGGTATCGCCAATACGGCAGCCCTGTCAAGCGCAGTTCCCAGTAGGATCAGCACTTCTGACCAGGTTTGTCACCAAGTTGTTGCGGAATCGTGGAATTCTTGTAAAAAATAGTTGTTGCAATTTAGTCGCAACGCGATGTAGCATCGCGCCCCGTTTGATAGTTCCAGATTTTTGACGCTGGAACTTGAGACGCTGCTCCACGGCGAAGTCGGCCGGCGTCAGCCATCCTCTGATGCGAGGTAATCGCGATGCAGATTGGCGTTACGACTGTACCGAACGGCAGTAAGCCTTCCCTTCAGTCTCTTTTTGCGACTGCGGCAAGCGCTTTGGCGCTGCTGCCTTTCCTCTTGATCCTTTTTGCCAATCCCACCCCCAGCCGGGCTTTTCCTGCGTTCGCGCGCAAGTATGGCCTGCCATGCTCGGCGTGTCATGAAGCCTGGCCGATGCTGAACGTCTTTGGACAAACGTTCAAGGACAACGGCTATCAGCTGATGAATGATCGCGATTCGCCCATCTGGCAGAATCCGTCGTACTGGCCGGTGACTTTCCGTATCACGCCCAACTGGCATCTGGAAAGCACAAACAAAGTGGCGGTCGACCTGCCGAACGGTGCGCAGGCTGAGAAAAACGTAACCGAGAACGGCTTCGACGTAAGCGGCCTGGATATTCTGAGCGGCGGCACTCTGTACAAAAACATGTCGATGTTGTTAGTGCCGTCCTCCGACAATACAGGCGCGTTTCACTTCGAAAGCGTGTGGGCCAGGATCGACAACATCGGCAAGAGCTCCTGGTTCAACGTGAAGATGGGTAAGTTCGAGTTGGACAACGTGATTTCCGAGAAGCGCATTCTGAACCTGTCAAACAACGGCGGGTTCTATGTGCTGTACCATTTCTCGCCGTTGGGGGACGACAACGTCTTCGGCCAGATGGGTGACAACCAGTTTGGAGCGGAGTTGATGGGGCACTCTCAAAATGACCGGACGCGTTATTCCGTTTCCCTACTCAGCGCCAACGACGGCAACGTCAATTTGTCATCGAAGAATGCTTATGCGACATTCGTGACCGCCAGCCAGGCATTCAATGCTGGCTATCAAGGCGGTGTGGATCGCGTCGGCGGATATTTGTTTCTTGGCAATGGTCCGACGTACAACCTGACGTCGTACGGAACTCCCATTACCGGGGTTGGCAACAAGCCCTTTAATCGCGAGGGCGTGTTTGCCTTGATTTATGTCAAGAAACTCGACTTCCAGCTGTTCTATCAGCATGGCTGGGATAGCGCCTACTTCGGAACGAGTACGCCAGCCAATGCGGTGCTACCTGCGGGAGCGCAGGCGCCTTCATGGAACGGCGGATTCATCGAAACCCATTATGTTTTCAATCCGCAGGTGATCTTCATTCAACGTGACGAATTCGTGCGGATGTCGCAGCAGGCGCTGGTTACTACTCCCGGTAACTGGGGGAACACGAATGCCTACACCTTCGCCTTCCGCTATTACCCGTTCATGTTCAGCCGAGCCGGTTTCGCGTATCACGCGGAATACGCGCTCATTCAACAGCAGGGAGCTTCGCCGATCACAGCTACTGTGCTGAGCAGTTACAGCGCTTTCATGGGCTTTGACTTCGACTTCTGAGGACACACGATGCGCACACGAATTGCTAATTGCGGGTTGATGCTTGCTATCGTGGCGGTTTTGTTCCTCGCAACCGCCGCTTGGGCGCAACAGACGGAGTACAGCGAAAATAAGCGCCTTAACATGGAAAGTCATGTAGGCAACATGACCGGTCACGCGACCGTCGGGCAGCCGATCTATAAGCGGTTCTGCATTGGCTGCCACGGAGAGCTGGGCGACGGCCAAGGTGAGAATGCGCAATGGATTGATCCCAAGCCGCGTAACTTCACGCTTGCGGTCTTCCGCTGCCGTTCGACTCCGACCGGCACGTTACCGTTGGACAGCGACTTGTTTGACACCATCGGCCGCGGCATGCTCAATTCGAACATGCCGCAATGGCGGCCTCTCACCGATGAAGACCGGGTGAATCTGGTCGCCTATGTCAAACACTTTTCGCCGAAGTGGGTGACCGAGAAGCCGGGTACGCCCATTGTGATTCCGCCCGAGCCGGAGGTTACGGCAGACAGGATCAAACAAGGACGAGTCTTGTTCCAGAAGCTGGAGTGCTGGAAGTGTCATGGCGTGACGGGCCGGGCGAATGGACCGTCGGCTGACACTTTGACGGACGACGAAAATCGACCGATCAAAGCTTTCAACTTCCATGATTCGCAGCGCTTCAAGTGCGGATCTTCCGACCAGGCGATGTATCGCGATTTCATGACTGGTCTGGATGGGTCGCCGATGCCTTCCTTCGCCGATACTGTGAAGCCGGATGACGCTTGGGACCTAGTCTTCTACCTGCGAACCTTGCAGCCCGACGAGACCAAGGAGAAACAAATTGCCCGGCAGTTGGGGTTAACGCCGATTGATCCCAACGTTCCGTTACCGGCCAGTCCGGCCAGCGAGCCGACGCAACAGGCGCCCACCTCACCTTCCAGTGAGCCGGCGCCGCAAACGCCAGGCTCTCCAGCAAGCCAACCAGCACAACCGCCACCCAGTAACGCAACGCCTCCTCCTGCGCAGCCGAGCACGCCGCCTCCGCAGGGCAACAGTTCCGGAAATTATTAACTATTCCCTGGTTAGGAGAACCTCTCGATGAAAGCCCAGTTCAAAGTTGCGGGAATGTTCGCCGTTCTAGTTCTGGTTGCGACGGCAGCACTCATGCACAGCCCCAAGGTGAATGCAGCAGGTGATTCGACGGTCACAGGTACAATCAAACTTGACGGAACGCCGCCACACCAAAGACCCATCGACATGTCGAAAGAGCCTAGTTGCGCAAAAGAGCACGCGGCTCATCCGATAACCACGGAAAGCGTGGTCGTGGGGCCGAATGGCGGACTAGCCAACGTGGTGCTCTATCTGTCGGACGGACTGAGCAGCGCCGCTGCGAGCCAAGTGCCGTCGAAGCCCGCGGAAATCGATCAGAAGGGTTGCCAGTACATCCCCCACGTGGTCGTCCTCGATGCCAATCAGGACTTGAAGGTGGTAAACAGCGATCAAACGTCGCATAACATTCACCCTCTGCCGCAGAAGAACCAGCAGTGGAACAAGTCTCAGCCGCCAGGAACGCCGCCATTCGATGTGAAATTCTCCAATGAAGAGGTAGCGATTCCAGTTAAGTGCAACATCCATCCCTGGATGCACGGTTACATCGCGGTGGTAAAGGGTCCATACGCGATCACAAACGCAGACGGTTCCTACACCATGACTGGCGTTCCGCCGGGCACCTATACCCTCACCGCATGGCAAGAAGAGTACGGACCGCAGACGCAAAAGATTACTGTGGCTGCCGGCAAACCGACCACGGCTAACTTTACCTTCAAAGCGAAATAGCCTTCTCTCCGCGCGGCGTCATGGATGTGCCTGACGCCGCTTACTCTCACCAGCATCGGATTCAACAGCAGACGAGGAGCCATGGGTAAAGTATTTGCGGTGACAGTGATCGTGATTGCGATAGCCTCTGCTGTGCCCATCGTCATGCACATCTGGGAACCTCCGGTTGATATATCCACTCACGGCCAACCGATCGACGAGCAGATGTCGGAAACCATGGCGGAGGCGGGTATCTCCTTCCTGGCTGCTCAGCTGATTCTGGGCTTCTTTGTCTGGAGGTTTTCCAATCGTCCCAAAAACGAGAAGATCAAAAACTTTCCCGGCGGAGCCCGGGGACTTGTCGCCGCTGCCGTGATCCTTGTAGGAATTGAGGTGTTGGCTCTGGGCATCTTTGGAGCTAAGGCGTGGGCGGAGATCTACTTCACGCCACCTTCAGCGAATGCCATGAACATACAGGCCCAGGCTGGTCAGTTTGCGTTCTATTTCCGCTATCCCGGGCCCGATGGAAAGTTCGGTCCGATCCATCCGGAGCAGGTCAACGAAGGCAACCAGAATTTCTTTGGTTTGGACCAGACTCATGACGCCGCTTCGAAAGACGATATCGTTACAGCCGAGTTGGCTATACCAGTGAATCGTGAAATTCACCTATTGATGCACTCCAAAGACGTGGGCCACTCCTTCTTCGTGCGCGAACTTCGCATCCAGCAGGATTTTGTTCCCGGTCTCGATCTCGCCGTGCACTTCACCGCGACCAAGATAGGTAAGTACGAAATTCTGTGTACCCAGCTATGTGGGCTCGGCCACTACAACATGAAGGGTTATCTCGAAGTCATGTCGCAAGAGGACTTCGACAAGTGGCTGAAACAGGAAGCCAGCATGCAGTAGCAAGTGAATCCGGCCCGCTAAGATCAGGGAGCCGCGCTCAGAGGGTCCAATGCACGATATGTCTGCCCATGCGGTGCACCACCACACAGCTCCTACCGGGTTTATCCGGAAGTACGTGTTCAGCCTGGATCACAAGGTCATCGGCGAACAGTATTATGCCTTGGCGTTGGTGGCGGTTTACATCGGGATGGTCCTTTCCTGGATCATGCGCATCCATCTGGCATGGCCGAATGCTGCCATTCCGGGATTGCAATTCTTGTCCAAGAATGGCGCCCCGGGCGGCATTCTCACTCCAGAGTACTATTTGCAGCTATTGACCATGCATGGCACTGTCATGGTCTTTTTCGTGCTAACGACCGCACCCTTTGCGGGCTTCGGTAATTACTTCTTGCCCATCCAGGTGGGCGCGGAAGACATGCCGTTTCCCCACATCAACATGATGTCGTTCTGGGTAACGTTCGTCGCGTTTCTGGTAATGATCACGGCCTTCTTCGTGCCCCAAGGTCCGCCGCTGTCGGGCTGGACGGCTTACGCGCCACTTAGCGCACTGGGTGAGGTTGCCGGGCCCGGCGAAGGGACAGGGCAGGTGCTGTGGGCCGTCTCGATTGCAATATTCTGCATAGGACAATTGCTCGGCTCTTTGAACTTCATTTCCACCACCCTGGACATGCGCTGCAAAGGGATGAGCCTGATGCGGCTGCCACTGACAGTGTGGGCGTGGTTCATCACTTCCTGTATCGGACTGACGGCATTTGCGGTTCTTATGCCCGCTTGCATCCTGCTCGTACTTGATCACGTAGCGGGTACAAGCTTCTTCGTGCCATCCAACCTGGTGGTCAACGATCAGTTACAGCCGCATGCTGGAGGTTCGACCCTGCTGTGGCAGCACCTGTTCTGGTTCTTTGGGCATCCGGAAGTTTACATTGCAATCGTCCCTGGTATGGGCGTGGTGTCGCATGTGTTGATCGCCAACATGCGGCGACCGATGCTAAGCCATCGCGTGTTGATCTATTCCATGCTGGCACTGGCTTTCCTCAGCTACATGGTGTACGGACACCACATGTTCGTCAGCGGGATGAACCCGTTTTCGTCGATCGCGTTTTCGTTTCCGACGCTGGCGATCACTATTCCGTCAACGATTATTGTTTTGATCTGGATTGGCAGCTTGTATGGATCGAAGCTGCGGATCAACACGGCGTCGCTGTTCGCTCTGGGCTTTATCTCCATGTTTGTGAGCGGTGGCGTTAGCGGCTTCTTCCTAGCGCAACCTTCGCTCGACATCATGCTGCATGCCACGTACTTCGTGGTTGGCCACTTCCACTTAGTAATGGCAGTCGCTGCCTTATTCGGAATCTTTACCGGAACCTACTTCTGGTTCCCCAAGGTAACCGGACGAATGATGAACGAGACGATGGGCAAGATCCATTTCTGGTTTACATTCGTCGGTTCGTACTGCATTTTCATGCCCTTCCACTACCTGGGAATGGCAGGCAACGTTCGCCGCTACCAGGCCTTTGTGGATGACTTCATGGCTCCGTTAATGCCGGTCCACAAATTCATCACCATAGCCGCCCTGATAACCGGAGCTGCTCAACTGCTCTTCCTGTACAACCTGATTTACAGCCGCTTCCGTGGGCCAAAGGCGCCGGCGAATCCGTGGGAAGGTACGTCGCTGGAGTGGTCGATCCCATCGCCTCCACCATTCGACAATTTCGGTGGAAAGATTCCAGTGGTGTATCACGATCCCTACCAGTACGGCATTGAAGGCGCTACTAACGATTATGTAATGCAAGATTCGCCAGAACAGATCAATTCAATTCACGACGAGAAGTAGATCGAGCAGGCCAGAACAGAAAAGGGTGTAGTCCATTATGGCAACGACGATTCACCAGCCACCGAAAACCGACCGCAGACGGCAAGCCATGCCGAACGATGCCGGCGGCCCGGGAAATCTGCGACCTGCGGGCGGCAGCTGGCGAGCTGTTGATGACACTTCGCCGGCGTCGCGCACCGGCATCTGGGTAGGACTGGCGGCAATCACCATGACCTTTGCCGCTTTCACTAGTGCTATGGTGGTTCGACAAGGGTCTTCGGGCGACTGGAAGCATTTTACTTTGCCTCCAGTGTTGTTTCTGAACACTGTCGTGCTACTTGCCAGCAGCGTCAGCCTGGAGATTGCGCGCAAACGCGTTGCCTCGTTTATTCATGGACGAAGGTCCCATCGCAAAACTGCGCTGCTCTGGCTTTACGTCACCCTGGGACTGGGCGTGCTGTTTGTTGGCGGGCAGTATGCAGCCTGGCTTCAGTTGAAGGCGCAAGGGCTCTATCTGGCAACGAATCCAAGCAGCTCCTTCTTCTATCTTTTCACCGCGATCCACGCACTGCATATCCTGGGAGGAATCGCGGGATTGATGATGGTTGTTTGGCGGTTCAGCAAGACTGTTCCGACCTTGCAGATCAGCACGCTGAGTACGGTTTCGTACTACTGGCATTTCATGGATGTGCTCTGGATTTATCTGCTGTTGCTGTTGTGGACGCGCATATAACTGTGCTGTAGCGGGAGGAAACTCTGTGAGCCAATCGGACCTGACCATGGGAGCCCATCCCGTAGTAATGGAGAGATCTTCGCCCTTTGCGATTCCCACCAAGAAGCTGGCAATGTGGCTGTTCATCATCGCCGACGCTGCCACGTTCGCAGCCTGCCTTCTGGTTTACGGTTTCCTGCGCAATGGTTCGTTGAATTGGCCCACACCCTTCAAGTTCTTCCCGACTGTCCTGAACGCGATGGTGATGACTTTTATTCTGGTCACCAGCAGCTTGACCATGTTCATGGGAGTTCGTGCTGCAAAGGCGGGCGACCGAAATGCGGCGTTTCGATGGACCATGATCACCGCGGCCGGAGGTGTGCTGTTCGCAATTCTGCACTTACGGGAATGGATAGGCCTCATCGACGAGGGTGTCCGGCTTTTTAAGAATCCCTGGGGCAACGGACTGTTCGGCGCGTCCTTCTTTACGATTACCGGATTGCACCTGACTCACGTGACTGTCGGGATCGTGGTCCTTATTGTGGTTGGGTTGCGCTATAAGAACGGACGTTCTGATGCTGACGATGTTGAGATCACCGGGCTGTACTGGCACTTCGTCGACCTTGTCTGGATGTTTGTTGTGCCTTTAATTTATCTGTTGAACGTATCGAAGTAGTTTTCTGTTGATCGGAGGCGAGAGTGGCTCAAGCGAAACCGCAAGACGACGGAGCGGCGTCGTACGCCGGCAGTCTTGGCAAATACCTGGTGGTATATGTCTGCATCCTGGCGATTGCGGGACTGCAGTTTGTCATTGCCTATCAGCATATCGATGTGTCGGCCATGATTTTCCGTATGTTCGCGCTGGCGTTTGTCGAGGCCGGTCTGGCGGTAGTATTCTTCATGCATCTCGGCTCGGAGAATCGCGCATTTGTGACCTGGATCGCGGTTATCACCTTGTTTGTTCTGGCTGCCATGCAATACAGTTGGACAGACAGTTATCGGATGGAGCGGGATGCTCCGCCCACGAGTATGAGTCTGCCGTCGCAATGAGAGACAAACTTAAAATTACGCCTCGCATGTGCCAGGTCGCGCTGGGAATGGCTGCCTTGGCATTGTTATTCACTCCCGTGACAGTGTTCGCGCAGAGTTGCTCTCTCTGTTACACCCAGGCGGCCGCATCGACCCTGCGTTTCATCCAGGCGCTCCGCAGCGGAATCCTCATCCTGATGATTCCTCCCATGTTTCTGTCGGTTGGAATAACCGTACTGACTTACCAGCGCCGGAATTCTTTTCGCTCCGAAACCATGCAATGGACTCCGGATGCTGAACCGAACAGCGACTCAGAGGCTCGCTGAAGTCAGTTGGACTGCGCCGATACTGCGAACTTCCCAAGCTTAGGCCGCGTGACAAATCGATTAAACCGCCGTATAGTTCAGCCCCATGGCGGATGCTTCCACACCTTCTCTGCTTCGCCGCACTGAGCGGCACCGCCATCGCGTAGCCATTGTCGACTGCAACGGTAGCTATACCTACGACGGCCTTCTGGCCGCCTCTGCTAAGGTGGCCACCGCACTGCTGGCGGGAGAAAAAGATCTCCGCGAAGCGCGTGTAGCTTTTCTGTTGACGCCAGGATTTCCCTGGGCAGCGGTGCAGTGGGGCATCTGGCGAGCCGGGGGAGTCGCCGTTCCACTTCCACTAGGATCGCCGTCGGCTGAATTGGAGTACTTCATCGATGACACGGAGGCGTCCGTCGTCATTTGCGACGCAGCCAACCAGGAACGAGTCGCTGCTCTTGCCGCTGCTCGCACTCTGAGTTTGCTGCGCTACGACCAGGCAGTCAAACCTGCGGCGGGCGAGATGCCCGATGTTTCGGAACCGCGGCGCGCCATGATTCTCTACACCAGCGGCACTACCAGCCGCCCCAAGGGCGTGGTGACGACGCACGCGAATATCAGCGCGCAAATTAAGAGCCTGGTGGAGGCTTGGGAGTGGTCGGCCAACGACCGCATCGTGCTTTGCCTTCCGATGCACCACGTCCACGGGATCATCAACGTCCTCTCCTGCGCGCTGTGGGCCGGGGCGGTATGCGAGATGCTGCCGCGGTTCGATGCTCAAGTTGTTTGGGAGCGAATTGCCAGTGGCGATCTCACGCTGTTCATGGCCGTTCCCACGATCTACGTAAAGCTGATTGCCGCATGGGAAGCAGCTTCGGCGGCGCAACAGCAGCGATGGAGTGAAGCTGCGGCGAAGCTAAGGCTCATGGTCTCCGGATCGGCTGCGCTGCCCGTGAGCGTTCTCGATCGCTGGCGGGAAATTACTGGCCACACATTGCTTGAGCGTTATGGGATGACTGAGATCGGCATGGCGTTGTCGAACTCTTACCGGGAGGCTCGTGTCCCCGGAACTGTTGGAAAGCCTCTGCCGGAAGTGGAGGTGAGATTGGTTAACGAAGCCGGGGAGGAAGTCGCAACGGGTATTCCGGGCGAAATAGAAGTTCGTGGGCCAAATGTGTTCAGCGAATACTGGAACAAGCCGGAAGCCACACAGCAGGCTTTTCGGGATGGCTGGTTTCGGACGGGCGACACGGCTGTTGTCGAGGACGGCGTCTATCGCATTTTGGGGCGAACGAACATCGACATTCTGAAGACCGGTGGACATAAGGTGTCCGCGCTGGAAATCGAGGAGACGCTGCGCGAGCATCCGGCAATCCTCGAGTGCGCCGTGGTTGGTGTGCCAGATCTGGAGTGGGGCGAGTTGATCGCAGCGGCGCTCGTTCTCAAAAACGATAGCGCCATCAATCTTGAGGATTTACGCGTTTGGTCGAAGACTCGCATGGCTGCACACAAAGCTCCGTCGCGGCTCCTGATTCTGGGGGCTTTGCCGCGGAACGCAATGGGAAAAGTGACGAAGCCCGCGGTTCAGGCTCTTTTTGAAGCAGCCGTCATTCCTGGGAAGCGCTAGAGGGTTTGCGGTCATACATCCGGCGACACGCCAACGCAATTCATAAAACGGTCCGGCTTAATTTTGGGCGTAAAGAAGGGCGGACATGACAAACCCTGTGGTTCCCACTTCTCCCGTGGTCAATCGGACGAAGCTGACACGATCGCAGGTCACAGGCTTCTGGGGCGCGTGGACGGGCTGGACCCTGGATGGCATGGATTCGGTGATCTACGCGCTGGTGCTGAGCCCGGCGCTCACTGAGTTGCTGCCGAAGTCCGGAATTAAGGCCACGCCGGCCAACATAGGTTACGCAGGCTCGGTGCTGTTTGCGCTGTTTCTGGTTGGGTGGGGATTGTCGCTGATCTGGGGGCCTATCGCAGACCGATTCGGCCGCACCAAGGTTCTGGCGGCTACGATTTTTGTTTACGCGGTCTTCACCGGAGCGGCTGCTCTATCGCAAACCGTTTGGCAGTTGGCGTTGTTCCGGTTGCTGGCTGGCATTGGAATTGGCGGCGAATGGGCTTTGGCAGGTACCTACGTCGCCGAGGCATGGCCGGAAGATCGTCGCAAGATGGGCGCCGGTTATCTGCAGACCGGATACTATGCGGGTTTCTTTCTGGCTGCTGCACTCAATTACACGGTGGGAGCGCATTTTGGCTGGCGCGCCATGTTCTGGTGCGGCCTTAGTCCGATCATCGTTGCCTTCCTGGTTCTGCGCAGGGTGAGAGAACCTGAGCGCTGGCAACGCAAGGCCAGTGTTCAGGCAATGCGGCCACATAATTCTCTACGGAGCATCTTTGGCCCGAAGTACGCGCGCCGCACGGTGGTGAATACGGTTTTGCTGGCCGCGGCGATTTGCGGGCTATGGGCCGGCGCGGTTTATGCACCTACCGCGATCATCGCTTTGTCCAAACGGGCTGGAATGATTCAGGCACACGCGGTTCAGATGTCTTCGTTCGGCATGGGATTGCTTTCGCTGGGAACGATCCTCGGCTGTCTGGTGGTGCCGCCTGCAGCGGAACGCTTTGGAAGGAAGCGCACCTTGGCGGCATATTTCCTGGGGATGGGCGTCTGCATCCTGCTAAGTTTCGGGTGGGCTTTCTATCTGCCGCTCGGCCTGAAACCCTTCATCACCGTACTGTTCTTTCTGGGGTTTTTCGGCGGCAACTTCGCCGTGTTTAGCCTCTGGCTGCCTGAGCAGTACGACACATCGGTGCGAGCCACCGCTTTTGCGTTCACAACATCCTTTGGCCGTTTCATTGCAGCGGGCGTGAACTTCGGCATCGGCGCGTTGGTTGGTCGCATGGGAACCCTCGGCAAACCCGTTGCCATCACCGCAATCGCTTTCGGCATCGGCCTGCTTGTCATTCCTTTCGCCGTGGAGACGAAAGGCGAGACACTTCCGGACTGAAGCCACCAAGCTCTGCTGATTACGATGTGGGATAAAGTATCTGCGTGAGAACCTCTGCCGTCCCTATGGGACTCATATTAATTTTCCCTCTACCCAGCACTCCGCCGTCCCACCCCAATTCGCGCAAAAACGGCACGAATTGGGGACCCCGGCTCGGCTGTGTGCTGGGCTAGATTATTTCGCGCCCACGGCGCTGGGTTCTTGACTGTCGCCCTCCACCGCCAACTCGAAACTCCAGTTCTCACGCAGACACTGAAGCCCCTCTCATTTACAGCAGTCTGGACGCGGCACTGAAGCGCCTCTCCACCTGCTTCGCAGCTGTTCGTACCTTCCGTAGCGGTGTTTTAAAATCTCACGCCTCACCCAGTCGCGGTTGAGGGAAGTGCATAGGCGAGTATTCAGGATTAGTGAAGGTAGAGTGAATGTCCTCATAAAGAGGGGTGACGATGGATGCAAGGTTCTGTGTGAGGGTAATCATATCGACCAGTGGCGGCGGAATTGGCTGGCCAGACGGGGTGTAATGTTCTTGAATCCTTCGCCGCAGATTTTCCGCGGATTGCTGAATGTCGGGAGCCATCTCTGCATTCTTGCCGGCAACTTCGTCGGACATGGTACGAGTCATGGCGGCCAGGTCATCCTCAAATGTGGCCTGCGCTTCGGCAATGGGTTGTGGCAGGTCTGCGAACCGTTGTTGAAACAGGTATTGCAAAAAAGTGATCTGCACTTGTAACAGGATGCCGAGCGTAGGCTGCCAACGCCTGATGTCGTCGCGGATTTTGAGTTTCCTTTGGCGCGTTGGCCCGAATTCAAAAACCACCGCATCCGCCTGTGCCTTGACCGCGGTAAAGCCATCATTAATTTGATCGCGTAGCTGGAGTACTTGCTTGATGGCATCCTCCCGGCTCTGCTTTTGCGACTGCGCAATGAGCTCAGCCAAGAGACGCAGATTGCGGGCAAAGCCGTCTTCCATCTCCTGCAGCGCATCCCTCACCCACAGCCGATCAAACACCAGCCACATGCATAGCAGGCCAAGGAATACGCCGACAACGCGATCCCGGGCGATCGCCAGGGAACTCTGGATGGCGAACTCCTGCAGGTTAATCAGATAGAACGCCAGGGCAAGTTGCACTCCGAGGTAAGAGAGCCGTGGAGTTGAGGTCGCGAGCCACGCAGAAATTGCGGTCACCACAACAAATAAAACCGTGAAGCCGGTGATCGAATCGAGATAGGGAAGCACAAAAACCTGTGCTCCCATGCCGATGACAATTCCTCCAAGGATAGCTCCGCCCAACCGAAGAAATTGCTTTTGCCGGGATGAGCCAATTGTCGACAATGCCGTGATAATGCAGGTCGCCACCGAGGTGCTCAGGCCGGTCCAGTCGATGGATTGATACACGACATAGGCAAGCATGGTGGCCAGCGAGCCGCGCAAGGCAAATTTCAGATGGTCGGGATTCGTAAAAGCATCGGCGACAAATAAACCCGGCCGCGCCTCTGCATCAAGGGGTGGCAAAAAAAACTGTTCCTCTGATTCATCAGAACCGGAAAATGCATGCGGGATCAGGGCGACCGTCCGTTCCATCTCCGGCAGCAAAGGCAACTCCGATGGTTCGGCCTCATCGGGAAGGTTGACTGCCTGCGGTAGTTTGCGTTGCTGGAGAGCGTGCCGTAGCTGCGAAATCTGGTCCGCGAGCCGCAAACAGCGATTTTTGTCCGATGCGCTGAGGGCCATGGGCAGATTCGAACGAACAATATGCATGCTGGCCGCGAGATCCGTCAATCTTCCCAGCATTGCTGCAGCGGCGTTCATTTGCGCTACCACCTGCGCCGGATAGCCGGAGCGGATCAGCTGTCGTCTTATCCTGGAAGTTCCCAGGGCCGAATACAGGGCAATCTCTTTTTCCAGCTTGTCGCTGAGGGGAAGATCGGCAGCAACCTGACGCAAGATTTCTTCCACGGCACGCAGTCTGCTCTCCAGTGCCTGCGTCAGCTCGGTCATGGGATGCACACGACGGAAGATGTATTCCACGGCAACTGTCACCGCGGTACCGACCAGCACGGAAAAGCCCAGCCAGAGCGTATTCTCGGTACGCTGGTTGACGGTTAAAAAGGTTTCATCCCAGAGCGGAATCGCTCCGGCAAGCGTAAAGCCGAAGCCAACAGCGGTGCCATAATCTGGCATGATGTGGATGAGGTAAAACGCCAGAAAAAGTGAGATCGCGATCCATAAAAAGTGAGTGAGAGGATCGTCGACCATGGTCATAATTCCCACGAAGGTGTAGAGGGTGGCGACAACGTAGACTGCCGTCAATCGAATTCCGGCACGCAGAGTCACCGAGAAATTCTCGCGGCTTAGGAAGAGCGTGAAAATGGCGCCTAGAAATCCGTAAGGGATACGGAAGGTCATCACCAGAATCATGGTGATGGTGGCTGCGATGGTGATGCGCCCCACTACCCAAGCTCTACCCGGATAAGGCGCCAGCTCGGTCTTGAGAAACTGCCAGAACCATGCGCCGGCGTTGTCCAGCGCCTTGGAGCGCGCCACTGCGGGGAGCGCCTGCGAGTGCGACGACATCGCTACTGCGCCTTCCCCGAGTCATCATGCCGCATGACCACAACTGCCGACTCACTTAAGCGGAACGGTTCTGTCTCGGGCGCCAGGATGCGCACCCGCACCGGGAAACGCGTTGCCAAATGTACCCAGTTGAGCGAACGCTGTACGTCGGGCAGTCCGGGCGAGAACGATCCGACCAGAGTTGAGTCCGGCTGCACGCCAAAACCAACGCTGTCCACGATGCCCTCATAGCGCACGTTAGGGCGTGAGAGCACATAAACGTCGGCATGCATGCCAGGCTTGACATGGCGGAGTTGGGTCTCGCGAAAGTTAGCGACCACCCACCAGATGCGCGTGTCGATAAGAGTGAAGACCTGTTGACCGGTGTGCGCGTAAGCTCCCTGAGAGATCGTGAGATTCGTTACGCGCGCGTCGAACGGGGCGTAGATCCGGGTGTTATTCAGGTTGTATTGCGCATTACGGATGATGGCAGCCTTGCCCTCGCGCTGGGCTGTGAGCGGATCCAGGGTCAAAACGCTGTGTTGCGACTGAGCCAATTGGGCATGGCTTTGCAGCATTGCCGCCTTCGTCTGCTCATATTGTGCCTTGGCCGACAACACCTGCGCTTGCGCCAGCGCCACTTGGGAACGCGCCTGGTCTACCACTTGCTGGCGCGATGTCACCGCTGTCCGGGCTTGATCGACCTGGTCTACGGTGACAAATTGCTTGGCCAGCAGCGGTTCAATGCGATGAAAGTTGTTGGAGGTGTATAGAAGCTCCGCTTGGGCCCGATCCAGCTCTGCCTTGGCGGCGGCCACGTTAGCTTGCGCCTCGTTGACGGCCGATGCCGCGCGATCGACATTGGCAGCCGCGCTCTGGGTGAAGGCCTGCGCGGCACCGACCGCACTCTGCTGCGAAGCGATCGTCCGGGTCTCGTCCGTGATCTGGCCCTCCAACGTTTGTAGATCAGATTGCGCTCTTTGGAGCGCGTATTGGTACGGCCGGGGATCAATTTCAAACAGCAGGCCGCCTTGTTTGATGAACGCGTTGTCTTGCACTGCGAGCGTCGTGATGGGCCCGTCGACCTGGGGAGCGATGCCGATGAAATTGGCGAATACCTCGGCGTCATCCGTGCGAGGGTATCGAGTGGTTTCGTTCAATACCAGCAGGCCCGCGATCAGCGCAGCAGCAGGGATCGCTATGCTCACAATTCTGCCGAGTCGTTTGCGCCGAACGGGATTGTCATTTTCAGGCACGGCGTTTCCTCATAATTCAGCTGAAAAACAGCAGCCAGATTGAGAACGTAAAGAATGCAGCCAAACATGGGTACACCAGGATCAACGGTGAAATCTCCTGTTCGAAGTTCGCACGCACAAAAAGCATCCGCACTCCGACAGCCAGGAATATTCCAATCACTCCGCAGAGAATCCATGCGGGAAAAAATGATCCCAGAATGTTGAAGGTAGGAGCGCGCGAGCATCCCGTTGCCAACAGGATGACGAATGCGCAGAACGTGATTGCCGCGACCTGCAACATACCGGGTCGCAGCAGCCATCTCGATCTGGTGCTCGGGTTAGGGAGTCTTTGCATAGAAAAGTAAGTCGCCGGTCTGATACGCCAGCGTGGCTAATCCGGTTAATAACTGGGTGCGAGCGTTAACGTCTGCCGTCCGCGCGGCTGCCAAGGTGCGCTGCGCCGACACCACATCGATTTGGCTGCGCACGCCATAGTTGTACGACTCTAACGCAGCATTGTAGGACTCCGTCGCCGATTCCAATAGCGCCGCGGCTGCCTTTTGTTGCCGAAGTGCAGTGCGGGCGGTCGAGTACGCGGACCACACCTGGTTCTGCACCTGATCCCGAATGGCATCTACAGCCGCTGCGGCTTGCTTTTGATCAGCCTGCGCCCGGGCCAGACGGTTCTCTCTGGCCAAGCCGTCGAAGATTGTCCAGGTCAGACTGAGTTGCGCATTCCAGGTCTCCTGGGTCGGCGAGTAGACTCCGGGTAATTGTTCCTGCTGCCCGTACGAATGGGAAAGCCCTGCCTGGCCGTCGAGGCTGAGCTTGGGGGCGTAGGCCCGGCGCGCGGCCTTCACTTCTGCGCCCGCTGCACGGAGTTGAGTTACCTGCTGCATCAGATCTGGCCGCTGCGCCAGTGCCTTGTCGATGGATGTCTCTACCGAATCGGAGATACTGTCCGGCATCTTTATTTTCTGGATACTCTCGACCTGAAACTGGATGGTGGGCGAGACGGCGAGAGCGGTCGCCAGATCGCCATGGGCAATTTCTGTTGCTCCGATGGCCGCCTGCAAATCGTAATCCGCTTGCGCGGCCGCGCTGCGAGCCTCCAGCACATCGGGTAGTGTCGCCAACCCGTTTTCCAGCCTGGCCTCGGCGGCCTGCTGCACCGTCTGCGCGTTCTTCAGATTCGCTTCCGCCGCGTCTTGCTGTCCCATGGTGTCGAGTAGGTGGTAATACGACTGCATAACCTGAAAGATAACTTTGCGGTGGGTGTCGTTGAACTGAAAATTAGCTGCCAAGAGATTGCTCTTGCTGATGGCTATCTCTTGCGAGCGCTGCAAGTCAAAGATGATGTAATCCAGAATAAAAACCGGCGAGAACGTTTCTATTGTCTGCCGCTGAAAGATGGGGCCGAAGAAAATGTCGTTGCGCGAGGTCCCTGCCAAGGCCGCCGCCGCCAAAGTTGGATACAACGTCGACTCTGTAATACCCAGGTCGGCGGCCCGCGCCTTGGCGTTCTCCCAGGCTAGTCGTGTGTCCGGATTGTTTTGTTCTGCAACGTTGACCAATTCGGACAGTGTGTAAATATTGGCCGAGTCCAGGACGGGAATTGGAACCACGTGAGCGGGCGCTTTAAGAGATTGCTTTGCCGATGAGGAATCCCAGGGATGATCAGGGGCGGAAGGAGCCCTTTGAGCGAACGCGATGCCCTCCGCAACCAGCACACAGAGCAGGATGACTGTTCGTCCACGAAAACGAGACATTCGTTTGCCAGGATGCCGTATCGGCGGCCGCTTCTTGAGAGTTAAGGGATCATAACACGGTATCGATCAGGCGCAACGCAGCATTGCGAGGAGGTGAAACCGGTTTTCAAGTTTTCTGCGAATGTATGAGGGCGAGCAATCCCAGTCGATAACAGTAGACCCCACTGGCGTTCGGAAGCCGGTGAAAGCCTGTGCGGGCATCCTGAATTGCCTGTACGAATCCTTGTTCGTCCTCAGGCAGTTTCGGCAGGGGCTCAATCGGGGACGAGACCGCCGACATGTCTATCTTCAGGGCGACAGGGTGTTGGCGGCGGCTCAGATCCACGCAACGACGCGCACCGCATCAAGAAAGAGTAGCAGCACCGTTGCAGCTACTCGCATGCGGTCAGTTCGCGATCTCCCCGAAGAACTAGTCAGGCGTAAAACCGATTTCGAACGCTGTATCGAAATCGGTCGTCGGAGTTCGTAAAGTTGATCTTGATGTCGCACGTGTACGGATACTTCGTCGGCTACTTGCCGGCGTAAGTCTTGGCGGAACCGATGCCGGTGCACAGGTCCCAACCAACTTTGCAACGCGAATCACCGGTCGTGATGTCGTTGAAGTCAGCATGGTACAAAATGGGGTTGGCCAGCTCGTTGTACATCTTGGTGAGCTGCGCCAAAGACGACTGTTGTCGGCTGCCGGCCGCGTTCACGATACCAGCCATGGTAGGAGACGACCAACTTGTACCTCCGACGGAACCCCAGCCTCCGAGGTAGATGGCAGCGCAGCAAAAGTCGGAAGCAATATCAGGATAGCCGCGATGGTTTCCTACGATGCTGGCAATGCCATTCTGATAGCTGGGACGCGGCTCGTATGGACTAATGTCTCCCCCACCGCCACCCGTGTAGTACTGCTCATAGGTGAAGTTTCCGTTTTGGTCACGGTTAAAGTAGGTTCCACCAACCGACACCACGTTCGGTGACGCTGCCGGATAGCCGCTCACGCCAAGTCCCGAATCGCCCGCGGCTGCAAAGTACACGACTCCCGGGTAAGTGAAGTACTGATCGAAGCTAGTTTCCTGAGCAATCTCCGCATCGCCAAAGCTCATGCTTACCACGCCGCCGCCGTTGTTGGCCACTAGATTTCCGGCGAGCTGCACCGCTTGCCAGGTTGGATCAGTCGCGCATTGCGGGGTTGTACACAATGCTGATACCACCAGGAACAGCTTGGCCTGTGGCGCCATGGCGTGAGCCCACTCGATATCTAACGCTTCCTCGACCTCCCAATCCCCGTAAACGGGTGGCCGTATGGGCCCGGGCCAGACCTGCGTGATGGTCGTAGCCGGAATACCGAAGTAGGAGTCAAAGGCGTCCAGGTCGGACTGCGCGGTCGGGTAGTAACCGGCGTCGACGATAGCAATGGCGCCGATACCACCGCTGGGCACGGTTGTGCTCGTGGCAATCGGACACCCTGTTGGTCCAGTTACAAATTTATATACGCAGGCTACTGAGCCAGGAGTCTCAGCACCCGCCGGGGGTTGAGGGGCCGGTTGATCCGTGTCGACAAAAAAGTAGTTCGTGTGAGGGCGACCGGGCCAGGGGATGCTGGAGGCCGGATAGATAATTCTGTGTCCGTTGTACATCGACTCGTAACGGTCTTGTGCGGATGCCGGGCAAAGGGCCGCACCTACAAAAAAGGAAAACGCAATCGTCGTCAGTAGTGCAACTTGGAATACTCTTTGAAAACTTGACATTCCATGGGCTCCTTTGAGGCGTGCCAAGAATAATTGGGAGTCTCTGGGAAATGCAAGCTCGAAAACCTGCCTGAGCCAGAGCAAATCTTCGTCTTGTATTTCGTATCTGAATCGCCAAACATTTCGCCAAAATGAGTTTTCGCGAATTTTGGGGGTCACGGCCGAGCAAGTAATTGACTCAATCACGTGACGGGTAAATGGACAAACGGAAACCGGAAGAGAAGGTCAAAATCAGGCTTTATGGACCTGACGAAAAAGTGATCGAACGTCATCAGGATCAACGAGGGTTAGCTAAGAGAGCACCACGCTCTTGTACGGATTCAGCAGCCGTCCAGACGAAATCCGGCATATCCTTATTGGCGGGGAACCATCGACTCCTGGCCGCCGAGGCTCTTTGATCTGACCAATGCGCCTCTTGTAGCCTAACCGCCATTCTGTAGCCTGTAGTCACGCCGGCTCCAAAATTCCTTCCCAGCGTGATTACATATATCGAAGTCGGCGTGATCTCACTGGCGATGACCCGGGCGGATGCACTCGTCACAGAAGGCAGCACCGATTGCTGTGGAAACACCGGTTCATCGTGCCCACGAGGACTGCCGGATCATCTGGTGAAAAGCTCTCGACGCATCGAGGATAGTTATTGCACGTGGGACAGAAAGCTATCAGATATCAGTGGTCGGCAGCAGGCTTAAAACCGACGTAGCCGCAACCACCTAAGTACAGATAGCTGTACTTCATCAGGGCGCGCCGCCCCGGGTTGACGAATATGTCTGGCTTGTTAATCCACTGCACGAAGGCAGGCGTGGCTTCTTTAGGCTGGTCCGGCGGCTGTATAGTGTCGAAGCCGTAGCTCATGGCTGGCGGCTGCCCCTTCACGCCAGCCTGTATGGTCATTCGGATTCTGGAAGGGACGTAGTTCTTCTTGTCGAAGGTCTTTCCCGGGCGATCTCCAAATGGCAGGTCAAGATACATCTGTTTAATGCCCAGGTCGAGCAACAGGCTGCCGCAGAATTGTGGACTACCAGAAAGTTTTGGAAATCCGTAGCAGCCCTGCAATGGGTCCCAGTCGCCGGCAACTGTTGTATTGGCATCGAGCCTGGTAAAGGTGAATTCGCTCGAATTGCCGGCGGTAATGCCAAGCGTCACTCCTTCTTTGGAGAGAATGTATCCCTGATTGATGTCAGTCCCGTTCTGCAAATCGGTGAGTTCCAAAAACGTGTTTTCGGAGGGTGAGTCAAACAGGTCTCCTGCGGTCGTGCTGTTGCGGTCGAAGCCGACGCCAAGATAATGCAGGCCGGCGTTCTTGGGAAGATGGCAACGACCCTTGTAGCTTTCAGAAGTGTCACACTTTACGTGATCGACGGCCAGCACCAGTATGGGATTGGTGTTCACGAAACGGTGGTCGGTCAGCTCGATGCTCACTGGCGCCAGATAGTAATGGCCGCTAAAGATGAGGCCGCTGCTGTTGTAGAACTTCTCGCCGGGGGCGCCAGGGCCATGAACCTGTGGACCCATTATCAGGTCGCTCTTGGTGACTAGTACACCGAGGGACCCGGTATCGATGGTGAAGTTGCGGAAGTCGGCTTCCGGTGGAAAGTCCGCGCCCACTGCCGCCCTCACCTGTATTTCGCTGGGGATCTTGGAGGTAACGTACAGGTCAGAGGCTGACGAACCGCCGGTGCAGTCTCGCCGGGTTTCCGGAACGAACGAGGTTGTTCCCAGCGAGGCACCGCCTGCTGAGTCGTCCATCCAGGCGGCGAGCTCCATATTGTTAGGAAAGGATCCCCCATCGTACTGGAATATCACGCTTGTGTACGTCGTGGTTGTTCCTGAGGTGAGCACCTGGTCAATCGGGCTAATCACGCCATCGGGAGCGCCATATACGTGCACGTGGAGGGGGCGGTCGTTGGAGGGAGTGGTTACAGCGCCAGTGGAATCGTAAACCGTGAGGTTGACGGAGACCGTAGTAGGTCCCGCCCGCTTGGTCGTCCAATTTGTGCCGCTTGGGTTACTCAGCGTGACTGCACTAGGCGTGAAGACGATCACATTGGGCGTAGACGACGCTGAGTTTATTGCAGCAGCTGTGCCCAGAACGCCTTCCATAGTCGCGACCGAAGACGCTTCTGACTCTTGCGGTTGTGTTGCAGCGCGAGCGCTCGGCAGTAAGAAAATCAACAGAAGTGGGAGAAACGTTCCTGCCGGTCGACCCACTTTGAAATGTAGCTGAAATGAGGAGGTGGATCGCTCTTCGTTAGTGTAAGAAGGTGGCATGAAGGGCTCCGGATGCTTGGAAGAGCAGGCCTCCTGCGTTCAGATTCGCTTCGCAGTAGGCTTCCCCCACGGGTTTGTCGTGTGGGGACGATAGCAGCATGACACCGGGCGGTCTTATACAATCTTGCGAGGTACCATCGAATCGTATCAGCGCCGACGTCTCAAGGCCAGGATACTGGTGCTCGAAACTGCGCCATCAATTCGGTGAAATCGATCATCGACCTTAACCCCGCGCTGCCAGTCATCCGGGAGCTACTGTTTTAACCATCAATACTGGCTCCTGAGGATGAAACTGAAGCGCACGGCAGTCTTGGCGTCAGAGAATAAAGCCGCTGATTCATGCCAGAGCCAAGAGGCATATTCTCCGGTCCACTTTCAGTCCGTAAAGTCGTGGTTTCGCGGCCAAAACCCGTCTGGCTGTCGGATCAATGATTACTACTTGGATATCAGAGACTTAATGGCGGAGGGAGAGGGATTCGAACCCCCGGTACCCTTTCGAGTACAGCGGTTTTCAAGACCGCCTGTTTCAACCGCTCACACATCCCTCCGCGTGAGGAAAGGTGCGGCCTTCTCATTGTAAAGCAGGCGGAGAGCAGTTACGGACGCCTAATCTACGCCGCTACCCCAACGGAACGAGCCTCGTTATCGCCCTACCGCCGTCACGCTTACCGAGACGCAACTCCGACTGGCGTACTCGAATGCCTGGTTGAGGTCTTCCAGCAGGTCGCCGATATCCTCCACTCCCACCGAGATTCTGACCAGGTCCGCAGGAATGCTTTTCTGCTGCCGCAGATGAGCGGGAATGCTGGCGTGGGACATATAGTTTGGCAGGCTAATGGTCGAATTCACGCCGCCGAAGCTGACGGTAATGGCGAACAGCTTTGTCGCTTCCACCACGGCACGCGAGAATTCCGGGTTGCCGGTGGAGAAGCTGAGCACCGCGCCGTCGCCTGTCGACTGCGAGCGATGAATTCGCAGTTGCGCACTCTCCGCCAAGCCCGGGAAATACACACGATCAACGTCGGCGTGTTCACTTAGCCACTCGGCTATGGCGGTTGCATTTTGCTGTTGCCGGTCAAGCCGCAGGGACAGAGTTTTCAGGCCACGCAACACCAGATAACTGTCGAAGGGCCCGAGTACCGCGCCTTCGCCGTTCTGGATCAGGTACAGCTCCTGCCCAATTTCCTCATCGTTCACCACTACCGCCCCTGCCATGACGTCACTGTGGCCACACAGGAATTTGGTGGCTGAATGTAGAACGATGTCCGCACCCAGTTCCAGCGGCCGTTGCAGATAAGGCGACATGGTGCTGTTGTCGACGCACACCAGCGCACTGCTACGATGAGCGATCTCGGCGACAGCAGAAATATCGATGATTTGGAGAAGGGGGTTCGTCGGTGTTTCCTGGTAAAGCAGACGAGTGTTGCTGTTCACGGCAGCGGCGACCGCGTCCAGGTCGGTGAAGTCGATGTAGCGAACATTGATGCCGCGTTTCGCCAGGATGCGAGAAAACAGGCGATAGGTGCCGCCGTAAAGGTCGTCGCAGGCAACAATTTCTTCGCCGGGTGCTATCAGGCGCGTTACCGCTGTGATTGCGGCCAGGCCGGTGGCGAAGCAAAAGCCGCGGCTTCCGCTTTCCAGCGAGGCAATTTGTTTTTCCAGCACGGCACGCGTGGGATTGCCGCTGCGCGAATAATCGTATTCGCCAAAGGACGTGGCATCGTCCTGACGAAACGTCGCGGTCTGGTAGATGGGAGTATTGGCGGGAGTGTAACGATCGCCAGGGGCCGGATTAAACGTCAACAACCGAGTCGCGAATTTCACGCTGCACCTCCAGCTTCTACTACGTCAAGGATTGAATAGGCTTGCGGACGTTTGGGCTGCTGCCGCTCACGATACAAGTCGAAGAGATCGGCCATAACCGCAGCCGTGGTCGGCCAGCGTCCGGCTCCGCGGCCTGACCAAACGTGGGTTGAGCCTGCTTCGTCCTCGGGATCAGTAGAGATCAGCAGACAGTTTTCTTCATTGCGGATTTGGGCGAAGGGATGCGACGCATCAACCAGGGTAGGCTTTACCTCGAGATGCACTCTTCCGTCGCAGACCACCGCGGTTCCAACCAGCCGGGTTCGACTGCCGATGCGGGCTGCTGCCTGTACCCAATCAACATCAATCGCATCGATTCCGGTTTGGCTTATGTAGTGAGCTTCCACGTCCGGAAAGGCACGGCGAGCGAGGAGGCTCAGCTTGCAAATGGTGTCAGCGCCGGAAAGATCGGCGCGGGGATCTTGCTCTGCGAAACCATTGGCCTGTGCCTCAGCTACGGCCTGCTTCCACGAACATCCGGCCGCGAGGCGATCGAGAATGTAATTGCACGTGCCGTTCAGAACGCCTGATAACGAAACAATGTGATCGTCATGCGCCAACGCTCCGACAGCTTCCAATGCAGGAACAGCGCCGCCAACTGCCGCTGAGTAGCGAAGCTTGGCAATACTGCTGAACCGGGCATCCGCGGCTAACAGAAGCTTGTTCGCAGTAACCACAGGCTTACCCGCGCTGAGGGCGGCGCGAACCAGATCGCCGGCAGGATCGCTGCCCCCAATCAACTCCACAACCACGTCCACGTCGTCAATTACGTCCCAACAATTTTGGGTCAACAAAGCTGCTGGCGCGTCGTCGCTGTGCAGATCGGGCCGTCGTACCGCAATTCCAGTTACGTCGAAGAGATCGGGATGCTTCCACAATTCCTGGAACACACCCAATCCAACGGTGCCTAGCCCCAGAAGCCCAATTTTCAGCGGGGCAGCCAAGTGAGCACGTACCGCAAGAGTTGAGCCGCGACTGCCGACCGTGGTGGCATAATTTGTGCCGAGGGTTGCTACCTCGAACGCTACGCCTGTCTTTTTCCCAAACGCGATTGCCTTCCGCTGAACTACCTTTCCGGCAATCGTGAGCGCATCCGTGAATCTGATTTCTTCAAAGCGCCGGGCGTCAGGACACTTTGCGGGATCACCGTTGTAGATGCCGTCGACGTCCTTGATCAGCCGGCAGCGCGCATTGAGCTGTTTGGCGAGGAATAACGCCGATAGGTCGGAGCCGCCGCGTCCGAATAGGGCGACCCGTCCCGAGCGATCGCGAGCCACGAACCCCGGGACCACGGCTACCCGGTTTTGATTCAGCACTTCGTTTATGGCAGTGATATCAGCGCTAACCGGTTCCGTGTCATTAGAGGTAGTTTCGGCGATGAGTTGAATCTGGCTGGGATCAAGCACCTGCGCCGGAATTCCGAAGCGGTCGAGTTCCAGAGTAAGAAACGCGGTCGCGACTTCTTCTCCGGTGGCGACGATGCGTGCGATTGCTTCCGGATTGGCTTCGCGATAATCCGCCACGGTATCGAGCAGGCGGTCGGTTTCACCCGCAAAGGCGGAGACCACAGCGACCACACGATATTGGCGACGAATCCAGCGATAGATTTCGTGCACGGCGTGAGGCAGGTCGGAGCGTGACTGCAGTACTGAGCTTCCAAACTTTAAGACGATTACTTTGCCAGACATGCTTCCGCCTCCTCCTTGGGTTCGTTCACCGCAATCGCAGTCAGCGCTTTTTCCAGATCGGCGATAATGTCCGCCGAGTTCTCCAAGCCCACCGAGAGCCTTACCAGGCCATCAGTGATTCCCGTGCGCTCACGAATCTCGCGCGGAACGTCGGAATGGGTCATCGACACCGGGTGCGTTATCAAGGTTTCGGTTGCCCCCAGGTTCTCCGCGAGGATGCAAAGCTTCACGGTGTTCATGAGTTGAATGCCGGCGTCCGCGCCGTCCTTGAGTTCAAAGGCGATAATGCCTCCGGGTAGCGCTTGCTGTTCTTGCGCCAAGGCGAACTGGGGAAAGCTGGCCAGGCCGGGGAAGTGTACGCGCGCCACTTGAGGATGCCGCTCCAGCCACTCGGCAACGACTTGGGCACTGGAGCAATGTTGCTGCAGACGCAAAGGAAGAGTCTTCAATCCGCGCAACGTTAGCCAGGATTCTTGCGGAGACTGGATGCAGCCCAGAGTCTTGCGCACCAGCCGCAGGCGATCGAGCAAGACTTCGTCGCGAGTTGCGATGGATCCGCCAACTGTCGAATTGTGCCCTTCGATGTACTTGGTAGTGGAGAGGAGCGTAATGTCGGCACCGAGTTCCAGAGGTCGCTGCAGAACCGGCGTTAGGAAGGTATTGTCGACGGCCAGCTTGATGCCGGCTTGCCGCGCGACCTTCGCAATCGCGGCGATGTCGGTCAGCTTCAGCGTCGGATTCGCCGGCGTCTCGATGAAGATGAGGCGCGTGTTCGGTTTGATCGCCTAGCTGGACGGCTACCGGATCCGATGTGTCTACGAACGATGCTTCGACTTCGAACTGCGACAACACCTGTTGGAAGAGGCGCACCGTGCCGCCATAAACGACGTCGGAAATGACGACGTGGTCGCCAGATTTCAGGGTTGCGAGAAACAGTGTCGAGATCGCGGCCATGCCGGTCGCGAAGCAAACTGCTGGAGGCGTATTTTCCAGCGCGCCCAACGCTGCTTCCAGTGCAGATACGGTTGGGTTGGCCGCACGCGAATAGGTGAAACCTTTATGAACGCCGACTGCTTCCTGGTGGTAAGTGGTGGACTGGTAAATCGGGGTAAGAACCGCGCCGGTGGCTGGGTCGGGCGAAACGCCTCCGCGCACTGCCGTTGTCGCAAACTGCTCAGCCGAAAAACTCATAAATCTCTCCAATCGAAAATTGCCCAGAAACAGCAAGACCGCCTGTTTACCTAGGCGGCCGTTCACGATTGGAGATAATCTGGTTGGGCTGTCAGACTCCGAACGTGGACAAGGCACCGCCTAGGGTGCACATGGCCATGGTCATTCGAAGAGTGATAGACAACGACATGCGAAAACCTTACCCGATTGAACTCGGCAATGTCAAGGACTTGGTTGCAATCGACTGCGACTAAAAGGGGAGAGGCTCGACGCCTGCCCCCCTCGCATTTGGTTATTGCGGCAGCAGGCCGTAAACATCCACCTCGGTTGCCGTTCCCACAAACACCTGCCCGTCGGCGACTGTTGGCACGGTGAACTTCACCGCTGTTCCTGCCGTATCGCGTCCTCCCGCTTGTGAGCTGGAGTACAGCTGATCGGCGAGATTAGTCGGATCATAAGCGTGCAATATGGCCGGTCCGCTGCCCGCTGCCGTGGTATCGATTTCCCACAGAATTCCGTCCGAAGTGCCGTTTGCCGACAGCGACGACGTTGCGCCGTGCCCGCCATATTGAACTGTTCCCTTGGAGATGTAGGAGGTTGAGATTAGGCCGGTTGCGGGATCCCAACTGTATGCCTTAACCACGTCCTGCGCGCAGTGGTAGTAGATGGTGTTGTTCCACAACGTAGGCGTCGAGAAGATATTGTCATACTGCTGGGTGCCGGTTTGCACTTCCTGGATCACGTGGTCGGTCTGCTGATAGCCACCCATGTTGTCCCGATCGATCACGAAGATTCTGCCATCTTTACCGCCGCCGATCAGTTCATGCGGATATTGCGACGGATTGTTCGGCATAATGATGGGCGACCCGCTACCGAAGTCGGCATCGTTATCTCGCAGGTAAACTTCGTTGGAAGGCTTGAAGTAGTCCAGAACTGCCAGGTTGCTGGCCTGCAAACGCATGGCAGAATCGTTGTAATCAGGGGCAGGATCGCCCAGATCGACGCCGGTAATCAGGTAGATATCTCCGGTAGAGTCATCAATGGCCGGGGTTCCTCCCCAAAGTCCGCCACCAGCGCCGTCGGCCGTCACATTTAGAATCGCGCTCTGCTGCAACGTGGCCTTGTCATAGGCCAGCACCCAGCCATGACTACAATGGCCGAACGAGATGTACACAGCGTTGCTGGCCGGATCAAGCGCGAGGCCGTTGCGCTGATAGCAGTTGCTCTCCAAAGTAATCTGCCCGTTATTGCTATCCCATCCATTACCCGCGACAGTTCCAGTCACGACAACCGGCCCGCCGAACTTCTCGTTGCCGCTGGACACATCCAGGGCATGCAAGCGGAATACTTTGTTGCCGTTCTCCATGCCGTCGGTGAGCACGTACATCGTCCCGGTAGAGGTATCGATGACCGGGGTAGCGGTTATTCCGAGCAACGGCTTGATGCCTTCTTGATCGTTCACCGGCACCGGGGTTGCGAGGTGCTGCTTCCAGAGCGGTGAATCGGAAAGGTCATTGGCGTCGAAGGCATATACCGTATCGTTTTCGGTAGCTGCAAAGACCACGTTGTGGCGAATGCCGCCAATCGTCAGGTTCGGCACATATAAGGGTTGTGCGTACAGCTGAGCGTCAACCGGCAGAGAGAACAACTTGCCAAACTGCTGCGAGTTGACGTTGGAGGCGTTAAGCGTCGTCTCGGCCAGGTTGGCGCCGTCGCGGACGTCGTCGTTATGGAACGTCAACATGGAAACGACACCGTTAGGGGCGTTGATGATGGATACCGACGCGTTCACGCTGTAGGTCGGAAGAGCAGAACTGGTTGCGGTGACGGTGTGGGAGCCCAAAGTCGCAGGTGCAATGTACAGGCCGCTAGTGCTTATCGTGCCCACACTGTTGTTCCCTCCAGCAATACCATCCACCGACCAGGTGACGGCGTTGTTGGTCGTTCCCTGGACGGTCGCGGTGAACTGCCGAGTTCCAGAGGGCGTGAGCGAAGTGGTCTGCGGCGATAGCGTCAAGCTCATCAGCGTGACAGCCGCGTTCGCGCTCACCGAGGTATCGGCCACGCTGGTGGCCGTCACGGTGTGTGTACCGACCGTTGAAGGCGAGGTGTACAAGCCGGTGGTGCTGATTGTTCCCACGGTAGTGTTCCCGCCATTGATGCCATCCACCGACCAGGTCACAATGGTATTGGTTGTGCCGGTAACCGTCGCCGTGAACTGCTGGGTGGTGTTGACGGCAAGAAGAGCTGTTGTCGGCGAAATGGTCACGGTGATGGTTGGAGGCGGAGCGGCAGTGACCGTTACAACAGCATTCGCGCTCTTAGTAGTGTCGGCACTGGCAACCGCAGTCACGGTCACCTGCATGGCGAGATCAGTGGTCGGCGCCGTATAAAGGCCTGTCGTGGAGATTGTCCCGACTTGAGCATTTCCACCGGCAACGCTGTTCACTTGCCAGGTCACGCCTGTATTGCTGGAGCCGGTTACAGTAGCTTGGAATTGTTGCGTTCCGGCGGACGCCACGGTCGCGGTGGTGGGAGAAATGGCGATCGACACGACAGGGTTGCCACCTCCGCCGCCGCTGCTCTGCGAACCCCCGCCACAGCCAGCTAGACATAAGAGACCAATAACCGTCAAACAGAGCAAAGGAGCGGCGGACCGGCCAGAAGACATGGAACCCCTCAACAAAATCGAATACTTTCGTCGAGGTAGATGAGCAGCAGCACAGCTGCGTTGCTTCGCAGCACGAAAGTTGGGTTCGTCGGCCTTAGTTTGACAAAGCTTTAACCACGACTAGTGTCAGAAGACGTCGATACCCGCGCTGGAAGAGGATCTGCCGTGCTAGTAGGCAAACTAGGAGAAATGTCCTAGTCTTCCTTGCCGGCGGCGGTGGCAGCAGCGGTTTCTTTGACGATCCTGAAACCTTGCGGCTGATAGTTGGGAGGCAGGAATTCCGACGGAATCGCAACCTGATTGCCATCGCGTAAAGCAGAGTAGATGGGCGACATAATCTCGACTCCGCCGGCAAAGAAGCTATCCTGAATATTCGCGTGCAAAGCAGAGTAGATGTTTACCATCTCGAGAGGCTTGTCCGTATAGGCATTGATTTGATATTGCACGTAGGAATCCTGGAGCGCATTCTGCAAGACGAATGGGGCCGGATGTTGCAAGATGTACTGGGTCTTTAGCGCGGCGTCAATCAACAGGCCGTGAACTTTGCGCCAGGGCTCGCCGTATCCGATGGTCACTGACGTGTGCAGAATGAGCCCATCCGTTTGCGCCAGCATGCTGTAGTTAGTGACATGGCTGCTCAGCACTACGGAATTAGGAATGATCACTTCCTCGTTCTTGATCGTCTTCAGGTGCGTGGCCAACATGCTCTGCGTGGTAATCTCGCCCATGTTGTCGCCTATCTTCACCCAATCGCCAACCCGGAAGCCGCGGGTGTAGGTCAGAATCACTCCGGCTACGACATTAGCAACCGCGGATGTCGACCCGAGTGAAAACAAAACACCGATGAAAAGTCCGACGCCCTTAAAAGCTGGCGAGTTTTCCCCTGGCAGGTATGGATAAATCACAACTGCCGTAAAGGCGAATAGCAGAAATCGAATGATCTTGTAAGTGGGCTGGATCCACTCTGGATAAAAGCCTGGAATGCGGATATTGCCGCGCTCGAATTCGCGGGCCAGCAGGCGTACGAACTTCATCACGTAATACATCACCGTGACAATCACGACGATATAGAAGAGGTTGGGCAGGTAGTTCACGAAGGCGTGGAAAACAAACTGGATAGGTGTAAGGACGTAGTTCAGCAGCTGCCGGCCGTGAGCACGGGTCCAGGGAAAGAAATTGAACTCCGTGGCAAGGAAAATCCAGGTAAACAGGAAGATCAGGACCAGTCGCAGCAGTCGAACGCCAGTCCCAAGCAGCGAGGCGAGACGTTCGCCCGCTACGATTTCCGACTGTTGGATTTTGATTCCCTTGATATGGGTTTCGGATGGTTCCAGAGCCTTCAGAGGCCGCCGTGATCCAATTAAGACCAGCCACACAAGGAAAACGTAAATTGCCAGTGTGCCGACGCCGTATGCAGCCGCTCGAAGCAGATACGTTTTACCGTGCTGCCGCCGCGCGACATACAGAGCGTCGCGGATCTGGGCGGCGTAATGCTTGGCGAGCAACACTCGCGGAGCATTGAAACGCTTCGCATCGTCGTCTGTGACCATCAACAAAACGGTGTCGCCCAGCACGACCTCCGTACCGTAAGGCGAATCAACCGTTGTGATGCCAGCAATATCCGCTGCTGGGGCATGAATCAGCTTTTCCAGTCGCTGGGAGGCCCCGTTGGCCCGCTCCTGCGCCGAGAAGCTGCCAATGCCATCGGAGATCTGAAGGATTTCCCGCCCCTCAATGGTTACGGGATATGCGGTCGAGGCCTGAGGCTGAGTCGTCGATTGGTCGGCGAGGGCAAGCGCGCTGGCGAAAATTACGCAAACGAAAAAGGCACAGGCGACCAGCTTGGAAAGAAACCTTCGCGTCGAGTGGAACATGTGCCCTCCGCAGCCTACAGAAAGCTCGCGAGCAACTCTGCGGCCATGTTAGGCCAAGCATGGGATAACACTCAAGGAATACGGGAGCGGCGTAGCCGTTCAGTACCGATACCGAATGCGATCGTGTTCTAAGCAGTCTGGCCTTGCAGTTGGGAGCGGCTCTTCTGTGCCCGGCGTCGCAGCCATTCCATCCAGGTGTCGAGACCTTCGCCTGTGGTGCTGGACACTTCGATGATCTCCATGTCGGGATGGACGCGACGCGCGTTCTCCTGCGCTAACTCTGCTTTGAATGGGACATAAGGCAACAGGTCGATCTTTGTCAGCAGCATCAGCTCCGACTTAAAGAAGATGGAAGGATATTTCAGCGGCTTGTCTTCGCCTTCGGTCGTACTGAGCAGAACGATCTTGGCGTCTTCGCCCAGGTCGTAGCTTGATGGACAGACTAGATTGCCAACATTCTCCACGATCAACAGATCGAGGTCTTCCAGTTTCCAGTCTTCAAGGTGCTTGCCAATCATCTTGGCGTCAAGATGACATACGCCGCCGGTGGTGATTTGCTTTACAGGGAAGCCAAACTTTGCGAGGCGGCGAGCGTCGTTTTCGGTTTGCAAGTCGCCAGTCAGAACAGCCACGCGTGAGCTTTTGTTCATGCGCTCCAGAGTGCGTTCCAGCAGTGCAGTTTTTCCTGAGCCCGGTGAGCTGACCAGGTTCACACAGAGCACATTGTTTTGCCGATAGCGTTCCCGCAATTCCTCAGCGAGGACTTGGTTTTCGTTGAGGACTTTCTTTTCCACCGCGATTCGGTTCATTCATCCACTTCCATGTAAGCGATGTCGAGTTCTTCGCCGCTGATGCACTCGGTGGCAAACTCCCCACACAACGGACACTGCGGATCGTCGGTCATCCGAAAGTCGTAAGAGCACTTCGGGCAGCGTTGCATGCGAGGAATGAATTCCAATTCCAGAGCCAAGGGCTCCAGGTCGGAATCCTTCACCAGCACTTCGAAGCCGAACCGCAAGGCATCCCCATTTACGCCGGCAAGCTCTCCAATCTTAACGCCAACTTTCGAGATGTGAGCGCCGGGATGGCGGTGAGCTTCCTTCTCTACCGATTCCAGGATCGAAGCTGCGATACCTAGTTCGTGCATGGCGAATCTTTATTAAAGATTGAAAGCCTTCGACAATAGGGAAAGCCTTCGACAGTAGAGATTGAAAGCTTTCGACTGTTTTCAATGTCCACAAACGGACAACAAATTCCTCGTCAGCCAAAATCATCATAGCCCTTTAGTGTTTGCCAGGCGAAAAACTGTCATTTTGTGGAAACATCTGTCGCTGGATTTCGTCTATGTCTCGTAGGGTGTAGCTCGTCTACGTTTTGTTGGGGTTCAACGCAAACAGGTAGCTCACCATGAGATCACTGTCGGACATTCCGACGAGTGTCAGCTCCAGTTCTCCCCGATTTGGCGGGGTTATGGGATGGGGAGCATGGACGCTCGATCGGGCAGCAGAGTGGGGTCGCATCTGGGCCGTAGGCTTCGTGCTTTGGACCGTACTGGCCTTTCTCAGTGCCGCCGGCGCGCACGTCTACACAGCGTCGGTTGGTAGCCCGGAAAGCTGGGCGCAGCTTCTTGCCTGGAATTTCCTGATCTCGTTCGTCTGGTCGCTACTGACGCCACCTGTCTACGTTCTGTCCCGGCGCTACACCTTTGACCGGAGCAACTGGAAGCAGGTGCTTCCTCTGCACATTGCAGCCAGCGTCATTCTGACGTTGCTGGCCGCCTCCCTCATTGTCTGGCTGGAGCCGCTCGTAACCTGGACGCCGGAGGCGCATCTCAGCTTCTCCGCCCACATGCTTTCGCGGGCGTTCATGGATTTCCAGCGGTATTGGTACATCCTGCTGATCACGCAGGCGATCGGGTATTACAGCAAGTATCGCGAGCGCGAGTTGCAGTCGTCGCAGCTTGAGGCGCAGCTGGCGCTGGCGCAACTGGAGGTTCTGAAGATTCAGCTCGAGCCTCACTTCCTCTTTAATACCTTGAATTCCATCGCCGCCCTGGCACGCAACGACGGCCCTGCTGCCGAGAACATGACGCTGCAATTGGCCGACCTGCTGCGCTTCTCGCTCGATGCGATGGGAGTACACGAGGTGCCGCTCAGCCGTGAACTCACTGTGCTACAGAAGTACATCGAGATTCAGCAGACGCGCTTCCAGGATCGGCTGCAAGTCGAGATGGATATTGCGCCCAACACTTTGTCGGCGCTGGTGCCCAACATGATTTTGCAGCCGCTGGTGGAAAACGCAATACGCCACGGCATTGGGCCGCGCCGCGCCCCTGGCCATATCCGCATCACTACCCGGCAGGTTTTCGACGAACTTTGGATGGAGATTTGCGACGATGGGCAAGGTCTTACGCGCCATCGCGAAGGTGTTCCCCCGGAGGGAGTGGGTTTACGCAATACCCGCGCCCGCCTGCAACAGCTTTATAACCACGATCACAAGCTGACATTGGAAGATGCGCCCGTCGGGGGATGCATCGTCAAAATTCATATTCCATTCCGAACCTACAGCGAGGAGGTTGCTACTACCCATGCCCATTCGAGTGTTGCTTAGTGACGACGAGGCGCTGGCGCGCGAACGACTGCGCAGTCTGCTGGAAGAAGAACCTGATCTTGAGATCGTAGCCGAATGTGGCGACGGGAAGTCGGCCATTTCGACCATTAAGCGCGAGAAGCCTGACCTGGTTTTCCTCGACATTCAGATGCCGGAGACCGACGGCTTTGGAGTGGTTTCCGCTCTGCGCGACGAGCCCATGCCCCTGACGATCTTCGTCACGGCCTACGACCGCTACGCGATGAAGGCATTTGAAGTGCACGCCCTCGACTACCTTCTGAAGCCGGTGGTGAAAGAGCGCCTGTCGGTTGCGCTAGACCATGCCCGTAAGCAGTTGCTGCATCCTTCGGAGGCCATGTTCCAGCGCCGGGTGCTCGACATGTTGGGCGATCTCGACTCGCGTCAGAATGCTCCCCAGCGAATCGTGATCAAGGCCGACGGCGAGATCGTGTGTCTGAAGCCCAATGAGATTGATTGGGCGGAGTCAGCGGGCAATTACGTCTGTCTGCATGTGGGCGGCAACACCCACATTCTGCGCGAGACCATTACATCTCTCGAGGGGCGATTAGGCCACCGGCAGTTTTTGCGCGTCCATCGCTCCACGCTGGTCAATGTGGATCGCATCAAGACTCTGCGTCCATCCTTGTATGGGGATTACGCAATCCTTCTGCGCGACGGGACTAAGCTCACCTTGAGCAGAGGCTTCCGCGAGAACGTCTTGAAGCGGCTGGGAACAGCTTAAGTGTCCGCGCAACACTTGTCCGCGCAACACTAGGTTCAGCATTGGCTGTGGGATACAACGGGCAAGAAACCAGCGCCGTAGGCGCGAAACAGCATAGCCCAGCACGCAGCCGAACCGGGGTCCCCGATTCGCGCCGCTTTTGCGCGGATTGGGGTGGGACGGCGGAGTGCTGGGTAAGCGGGAAATTTATACGGGTCCCGTAGGGACGGCAGAGATTCTCACGCAGAGGCTTAAGCACAGCACCGTCTCGGCCGATGGTTCTACCGGCTGGACGTCAACTCTGGCTGCGGCTCGCTCGCGCGGCGTTGCCGCATGGCGCGGGTGGAGAGGCTGTAAATTATCAACTGAATAACCGCAGCCCCACAGGTGTCGATTACGACGTCCTGCCACCTGCCTGTGCGCGAAGGAATGAAGGTCTGGTGAATTTCATCGAACGATGCGGTGGCGATTGTGGCCAGCAAGCCGATCAACGCCCACTCGCGTCGCCATAGATCACGCAGATAAATTCCCCAAGGTCGGCGTAGCACCGTGCGAATCCGATCGCGATTCGTATTTCGCAGAGCAAGAAAAACCAGGGCGCTCAAAATCCCGTACCCGATAAAGTGGCCGGTCTTGCGCAGAACGGCGTCGAGCTGGTCGACGAAGGAATGCTCCACGTGCGGAGCGATAGCCGCAATCACCGCGTACAAAACTGTAGAAGTATTGTTCGCCGACGCCATGTCGGTGGATTCGGCGCGGATGACTCCCAACCACGCCAGCACGTACCACCAGTTCCAGGCCAGAGATCGAAACGACGGCTTCAGCAAACTACTTACTCCCAAAGCGGCGCAGCGCCGTTGGGCGAGGCGCAACACCGGCAAGGTTGAAGCTTATTCAACCCGATAGTTCGGCGCTTCGCGGGTAATCATCACGTCATGGACGTGGCTCTCTCGCAGCCCCGCGCCGCTGATGCGTACGAAGCGCGCCTTTTCCTGCAGCTCCTTGATGGTTCCGCATCCGACGTAACCCATGCCGCTTTTCACGCCGCCGACCAGCTGATACACGATCATGCCGACCGTGCCGCGGTAGGGAACACGTCCCTCGATGCCTTCCGGAACCAGCTTAGCCAGTCGATTGCCCTCGGTGCCGTCTTCCGATAACACCGGAACAGAAGAATCGGCGTCCGTGGTCTGGAAGTAGCGTTCGCTCGATCCTTGCGCCATCGCCGCCAGCGACCCCATCCCTCGATAGGTCTTGAACGAACGCCCCTGATAAAGAATCGTCTCGCCCGGGCTTTCTTCCGTGCCTGCCAACAACGAACCAATCATCACGCAGTCTGCCCCGGCAGCAATTGCCTTGGTTATGTCGCCCGAATACTTGATGCCGCCGTCGGCGATAACCGAAACATCGCTGTCGCGAGTGGCGCGAGCTGCCTCGGCGATGGCCGTGATTTGCGGCACGCCGGCGCCTGTGACCACGCGGGTGGTGCAGATGGAGCCCGGTCCAATTCCGATCTTGATGCCATCGGCGCCGGCACGCGCCATCTCGCAAGCTCCGTCGAATGTAGCCACGTTACCGGCCAGCAGATCGACTTCCGGCAGCGTCGCTTTGATCTTCCGGATGGCGTCCAGCACACGGGTCGAATGTCCATGGGCGCTGTCGATCGCCAGCAAGTCGACCTTGGTGCGAACCAGTTCCTGAGCCCGTTCGAGGAAAGTCTCCGGTCGCGCCGATCGCGGCCCCGACGCGCAGGCGGCCGTGGTCGTCCTTCGCGGCCGTGGGATACTTCAGGCGCTTCTGGATGTCCTTAACCGTGATCAGGCCCTTGAGATTGTAGTGATCGTCGACCACCAGCAGCTTCTCGATGCGATGCTGGTGCAGGATCGCTTCGGCGTCGCTCAGAGTTGTGCCCACCGGCACCGTGATCAGGTTCTCCTTGGTCATCACCTCGCTGATGGGGACATCGGTGCGGGTCTCGAAGCGCAGATCACGGTTGGTGAGGATGCCGACCAGCTTCTTGTTCTTGGTGATGGGCACGCCGGAGATTCGGTAATGCCGCATCAGCTCCAAGGCGTCGGAAATCTTCTGCTCCGGCGACATGGTGATGGGATCGACAATCATGCCGCTTTCAGAGCGCTTCACCTTGTCGACTTCGCTGGCTTGCTGCTCGATCGTCAGGTTGCGGTGGATGATGCCCAAGCCGCCCTGCTGCGCCATGGCGATGGCCATCCGCGACTCGGTCACGGTGTCCATGGCAGCGCTGATCAGGGGAACTCGGAGTTCAATATTGCGGGTCAATCGTGTTGTGGTATCCGCCAAGGCAGGAACAATGTCGGACTTGGCTGGAAGTAGCAACACGTCATCGAAGGTCAGCGCCTCAGGCACAGGAAAATGGATCATGGTATGTATTTCCGCGGAAGGATAATCCATTATTGTAGAGTTCGAGAGACGGTAAGGCAAACCGGGCCGCACACGCCGACCCCGAACCTATTCGGCCATTGAAACTTGCCCAGTTTGGGCGTATATTTGTCGGAGTACTGCTGTGTTTAGAGGGTTCTATCACCGGCTCCCGGCGTGATCCGGAACCCACGCAGATTCGGCGAAGCACATCGGTGGGCGAGAGCCCACTTTTTATTTCCACCCGCAATCCGCTGGTGCACGGCGAGTCCAGGCGGCACCGATAGCCTGACGGGCGGTCTGTGCTTACTGACCGGGAGCCTTGCAGGAACACGATGGCGGCGGGTATCGATAAAGTTCGTGAGATTGCGGAGCGCGTGGCGCAGTCCAGCGGTCTAGAGGTCGTCGATCTGGAGTTGCTGGGCGGCGGTAAAGCTCGCACGCTGCGGGTTTACATCGATAAGCCCGGCGGAGTTACTCACGAAGATTGTGCGAATTTCAGCCGGGAAGCAGGAACCATCTTCGACGTAGAAGATGCAGTCCCGGGAGCCTCGTACACGCTGGAAGTTTCCAGTCCGGGGCTGGATCGCAAGCTGTCTAAGCCGGAGGAATTTCAACGGTTTACCGGCAGCCTGATGAAACTGATGACCCGCGATCCGGTGAACGGGAATCGGCATTTTGAGGGACGGCTGAAGGCTTTTAACGACGGCCAGCTTCACTTGGAATTGACCGGGCGCAAGAAGTCAAAGAAGCACGAGGCAGTCGAGTCAGGAACTGAAGTCGAGATTCAGCTATCTAATGTGGAAAAAGCGAATCTCGTTCCAGAGTTCTGAGTAGAGCCTCCACAGGATCAAGAAAAGCCCTTTACCGGCTGCAAGTCGGTCTTGGCACAACAATTTAGGTACTGTAACGGCAAGATTTAAGGTGGCAAGAATTTATGGCGAGTGAACTGTACAACGTAATCGACGCTCTCAGTCGCGAGAAAGGTATCGATCCGCAGATCGTCGTGAGCGCGGTGGAGGATGCCATCGTTGTAGCCACCCGAAAGTATTACAAGACGCAAGAGAATCTGCGGGCTGAACTCGACAAAGAGAGTGGCCAGATTCGGGCTTATGCCGTTCGCTCCATCGTGGACAATTCGGAAACGATCGAAGACCCGGTTTCGCAGATTACGCTCGACGAAGCTCGGCGTGCCGATCCGGCCGCGGAAGTTGGCGGCGAGCTGCGTACCTACAAGCCCACCGATGTTCTGGGTCGAATCGCAGCGCAACTGGCCAAGCAGGTCATCTTCCAAAAGGTGCGCGAGGCTGAGCGCGACACGGTTTACAACGAGTACATCGGGCGCGTAGGCGAAGTGATCAACGCCACCGTGAAGCGTACCGAGGGGCAAGACGTCATCGTTGATCTGGGCAAGGCCGAGGGCCGCATGCCTCGCAAAGAGCAGTCGCGGCTGGAGTCGTTCTCTCCCGGCGAGCGCGCGCGCTGTGTAATCGTACGAGTGGAAAAGGCTTCCAAAGGGCCGCAGGTTGTGGTCTCCCGCGCTGTCCCGGAACTAGTGTCACACCTATTCCAGACCGAAGTTCCTGAGATCTACGACAACACGGTGGTGATTCGCGCCATCGCTCGCGAAGCCGGTGAACGCACCAAGATCGCGGTCATGTCGAAAGACAAGGACGTCGATCCGGTGGGCGCTTGCGTAGGCATGAAGGGCATGCGCGTGCAGTCGATTATCCGCGAGCTACGCGGCGAGAAGATCGACATTATCGAGTATCACGAAGACGCGGTTACATTCGCCGAGAAGGCTTTGCAGCCGGCCAAAGTTAGCCGCGTTACTGTCCTGGAAGGCCAGGAGAAGCACCTGGAAGTCATCGTCGACGACAGCCAGCTTTCGCTTGCCATCGGCAAGAAGGGGCAGAACGTTCGCCTGGCCGCCAAGCTGCTGGGTTGGAAGATCGACATCAAGAGCGAGGAAGAGAAGCGCCAGGAAGTCGAAGAGCAGATGCGCGGCGTGATGAACGTGACCACGACTCCGCTGGAGTCGGTGCCCGATCTCGAACCGAACATCATCGAGAAGCTGGTGGCGGCAGGTATCACCACCGTCGAATCCGTGGCGGATATGACTCCCGAGCAGTTGGAAGAAGTGCCGGGTATCGGTCCGAAGACCGTAGAAAAAATCAGTATCGCGGTCAATAATTACTTTTCCAGTCTGGATGCAGCCGCCGACGCGCTGCCGGATGCCGGCGAGGTGGTTGGTGAGGACGTGTCGGTAGAGGAAGAGGCGCGCGAACTGGCAGCCACTGAAAGACGGAGAATCCGACGAAGCAGCCGGAGAGGCTCCGGAAGAAGTAGCCGCAGCCGGACGCGACGACGCCGAAGCTGAATCAGCAGAGGAATTGTCTGCCGAGAGCGATGTGGAGCCGGGCGACGAAGGCGGCCAGTCGGGCGATGAAGAAGGCTTGTCCGACGAGCCCGAGGCTTCTTCGGAGAGCGTAGAAGAGTTGGCCGATGAAGGCCAGGCCTTTGAAGCTGAAGTGATCGATGGCGTCGAGAACGCTCCGCTGGCCGATGAAGCCGAGCGCATCTTCCACGAGCGGATCGAGACACCGAATGAGAATGTGCCCGACGAAGAAGAGCCGGGAGAGAAGCGTTAATTCGTAGCAAGGTCAGCGGCGTCTGTCGCGGGCCAAACCAAACCGTGAGGATGCTATGAAGGCGTAATCAGACGGGACATAACGACGGAGGAAACAGGGCGGAATGCAGCACAAGATTCGAATCAATGATCTGGCGAGAGAATTAGAGGTCAAGAGCAAGGCGATTCTCGACGTTCTCCCCAAGGTCGGCGTAACCGAAAAGAAAACGCACTCCAGTTCGATCGAAGAGGATGAAGCGGAGCGCGTCAAGAAGTACTTCGCGGAGCATGAGCCCAGCAGCAGCCGCGGCTCGCGCGCTTCGGTGACGTCCGACGAGTTCAAGCCAAAGATCGACCTCTCGCATATCTCCAAGCCCGGAGATGTGCTGAAGGCGATCACCCAACGCGCCGCCCAACCCGTCGCGCCTGCACGTCCTGCTGCGCCCAGCCAGGCTACGCCCGGAATCAATCGGCCTGCCGTGGCCGCGCCGTCGGCTGTTCCGCCCAAGCCTGCCGCGCCTGCGGCTCCGCCTGCCGCTGCGGCAAGCACTCAGCCGGTTGCTCCGCCCGAGCCCAAGCCGGCTCCGCGATTTATTACGCCCCAATCCGTAGCCCGGCCGCCTGCTGCCGTGATTATTCCGCCTAAGCCGCCAGCGGCTCCGGCCCCGACGCATGTCCCGACATCTGCTGTTTCCGAGGCTGCGAAGCCATCCGAGGCCACAATCGAAAATCAAGTAGCGGTGCTCGACGAACCCGAAGCACCAGTATCTGCGCCCGACATTGCTGTCGCTGAGGCGCCTGTTGAAGTCGAAAGAACTTCACCGCAGCAACTGCCGCCCGCGGCCCACGCGGTTCCCACCAGAACCGTGACGCCGCCACGCCCCGGCGCTCCGGTGGCTCCTCCCGTGGGAGGAGTGCGCCCTGCCGTTCCCGGTGCGCCGGTTCGGCCGGGACAGCCCGGGCAGCCATGCAGCCGGCTGCGCACGCGGCTGCTGCTCCTCCGCCGCGTCGTCTGATTGTGCCGCAGACCGGGCCGCGTCCCGTTTACACAGCGCCTGTACGTCCGGCAGCCGTTACTCCGCCCCGTGCCGTGATGCCTGAGCGCGGCAAGCCGATCTTCCAGCGGCCTCGTCCCGGAGCTCCGCCGACCGGTCAAACCCGTCCGCCGATGCGGCCGGGCGAACGTCGTGGCCCGCATCCTACGCGTTCCGGGCAGCCCGGAGTGCGTCCCGGATTTGGCGCAGCGGGTGCTGCGCCGCCGCCGCCGACCGGACAGCGTCCTATGGGACGTCCGGCGCGTCCCGGACAACGCTATGTTCCGCGTGGGGTGAAGGAAGGCCCGATGAAGGGCTTCGTTCCGCCGCCGCGGCTTTCGCTTTCCAGCGAGCCGTTGCCGATCACCCGCGCCATCACCATTCCTGAAGGCGTCAGCGTGAAGGACCTGGCCGAGAAGCTGGGCATTCGCGCCAAAGACTTGATCGCCCGTCTTGCTGGCGCGCGGTGTCTTCGCCACCGTCAACCAGACGCTCGACTCTGATCTGGCCAGCGAAATGGCTCGCCATTTCGGCGCAGAGACTTCGGTCATCACCTTCGAAGAGCAGTTGGCCAAGGACGAGGGACCGGCGGAGCGCGCCGGCGAAGACGGAGCCACGGCTGTAACGCGTCCTCCGGTGGTCACCATCATGGGTCACGTCGATCACGGCAAGACCAGCTTGCTCGACGCGATTCGCTCCACCAACGTTGCCGAAGGCGAAGCCGGCGGCATTACGCAGCACATCGGCGCGTACAAGGTTGCGATCACCGACACCAACTCGCCGGCGTTCGGACGCGAGATCGTTTTCCTCGATACCCCGGGTCACGAGGCCTTCACCCGCATGCGTGCCCGCGGATCGAAGGTCACCGACATCGTGGTGCTGGTGGTTGCCGCCGACGACGGCGTCATGCCGCAGACTCTGGAAGCCATCGATCACGCCAAAGCGGCGAACGTGCCGATCATCGTCGCCGTCAACAAGATCGATAAGCCCGATGCCTTGCCCGATCGGGTGAAGAAGCAGCTGGCCGATCGCGGCCTGATGCCGGAAGAATGGGGCGGCAGCACCGTGTTCGTCGACGTGTCGGCCAAGCAGAAGACCAATCTCAATCTGCTGATGGAGATGATCTGCCTGGTTGCCGATCTGCGGCGACCTGAAGGCTGTGCCCGAGCGTCTGGCCAGCGGCACCGTGCTGGAAGCCAAGCTCGATCGCGGCCGTGGTCCGGTGGCGACCGTGCTGGTACAGAACGGCACCCTGCACAACAGCGACAACTTCGTCGTCGGCAATGTCTTCGGCAAAGTGCGCGCCATGTTTAACGATCGTGGCGTAGCGCTGGACGCCGCCGGGCCGTCGACTCCGGTCGAGATTCTTGGACTGGAAGGACTGCCGCAGGCCGGCGATCAGCTGGTTGCCGTAGCCGATCGCGAGAAGGCGCGCGGCATCTCCGAGTATCGCGAGACCAAGGCGCGCGAAGCGCAACTGGCCAAGAGCTCGCGTGTTTCTCTGGAAGGCCTGGCGGAGCAACTGAAGTCCGCCGGCCAGAAAGAACTGTTCATCATCCTCAAGGGCGATGTGCAGGGTTCGGTGGAAGTGCTGGGCGACGTGCTGACCAAGCTGTCGAACGAACGCGTGAAGATCAACGTCATGCGCGCCAGCGTCGGCGCCATCACCGAGAGCGATGTGCTGCTGGCTTCGGCATCGAATGCCATCATCATCGGCTTCAACGTGCGGCCGGAGCGCAAGGCGCAGGAACTGGCAGAGCAGGAGAAGGTCGACATCCGCTTGCACTCGATCATTTACGAAGTGCAGGACGAGATCAAGAAGGCCATGACCGGCTTGCTGGAACCGATCGTGAAGGAAACCTACCTGGGCCGGGCCGAAGTTCGCGACACCTTCCGCGTGCCCAAGGTCGGCGTCATTGCCGGCTGCTATGTTCACGATGGCGTGGTCAAGCGCGATGCCGAAGTCCGGCTGCTGCGCGACAACGTGGTGGTCTTCAAAGGTAAGGTCGGTTCGGTGCGGCGCTTCAAGGAAGATGTCGCCGAAGTGCGCTCCGGCATGGAATGCGGTATCTCGATTGCGAACTACGGCGACATCAAGGTCGGCGACATAATCGAGGTCTTCGTCACCGAACGCGTGGCCGCCGAAGCATTCGTGTAGAGGCAGGGGATCGGGGCCAGTTGGTGCGAGTTGATCAGTTGTCAATTGACAGATAATGCCACACTTGGGTTATCTGCCAGCGAGGCAACGTGCAACGGCTCGGTTCGTATGAGCCGGCGTGCGGTCCGGCGCGAGGTTGTCACAGGCTAGGTTTTGACCTCGTCGATGCAAGGGATGGCTTTGTATCGAGACACGACTTCATGAGCTGCGAAACTCGGCTTTGAAGCTTTGTATCAGGGCACGACTTCAGTCGTGCCGAACGGGTACCTGTATATTGTTAACTCCCGAGGAGGGCTTTAGCCCCGAGGAATCTGCGTCTGCGCAGGCACGGAAACGGAATCATCATCGTCCCGGAACTGAATCCTCGATCCAGAGGAGCCGGTGTCCGGGACGTTGTGCAACAGAGCGTCTAGCCGAAAGGAAAAGATGATCGCGTATCTCACACTCGAGATTCGCATCGAAGCAGCGCACTCGCTGAAAGATAAGCGACAGGTGGTGCGCAGCGTGAAAGACGGACTGCGGAACCACTTCAACGTCGCCGTGGCGGAAATTGACGCCAGCGATGCCTGGCAGCGTGCGACGATTGGCGTGGTCAGCATCTCCGATTCGCGCGACTATCTCGACGGCCTGATGCGCAATGTCGAGCGTCATGCCATGCGGGTGGCCAACAATACCGGCGGCGAAGTCGTAGATTCGTTTCTGGACTTCCTGAGCGAAGCGGAATTCGGCGGTCAATGACCGGGGAACCGTGATGATTATCACCGCCGAATTGACAGGTGGGCGTATGCTCTAACGTTCCCCTTCTCAAAGCTTTTTTAGCTTTTGGCTATAAGCTCTTGGCAGGCAGACGAACGCCAGCGGGAGCGGAACTGAGTTTAGAGCTAAGAGCAAAAGGCTAAGAGCTAGAGCTGAAATTATGGAGAATCGGGGACAGAAACATCATCGCGGGCGCATGGGCGAGGCGTTGCGCGAAGAAGTTGGCGCCCTCGTCGAAGGCGAACTTGGCGATCCGCGCATCGGCCTGGTCAGCGTGACCGAAGTGCATTTGGCCGACGATGGCCGCAAGGCGCGGGTGTTCGTGGCCGCTGCCGGCAACGAGGAGGAAGCGAAAGAGAGTCTGGAAGGATTGAATGCTGCGCGTGGCTACATCCGCCATGAATTGACTCGCCGGCTGGGTGTGCGGCAGGCTCCGGAAGTATTTTTTGTGCTGGACCGTTCCGACCAGTACGGCGGCAGGATAGAACAGTTGCTGCAAAGAATTCAGAAAAGGAAGCGGTAGGTGGAATTCGGGACCACAGGGATGCTGGACGAAGTACTGAATCAGATTGGGAGAAGACAGACGTTTATCCTCACCTCTCATGCTCGGCCGGACGGTGACGCGGTCGGCTCGGCACTGGCTTGCTGCCAGATTCTGCGCAGCATGGGCAAACAGGCCAGCGTCGTCCTGAGCGACGGTGTTCCCGGAATTTATACGCCCGCTGCCGTTCACCGACACCGTTCTGCACGATACCGAGCAGGCTCCGGAAGCCGAAGCCGTCATCATCCTGGAATGCGATAGCGTTGCCCGTACCCGCCTCACCGGCCTGGAACGCCATTACCTCATCAACATCGATCACCACGCCACGGCCCGCCCGTTTGCCGATGTGAATTGGATCGATCCGGACGCTTGCGCCACTGCCGAGATGATTTTCCGGCTGGCGCGCGAAGCCGGGGTCCGCATATCGCCCGAGGTCGCAACCTGTCTCTATACTGCCGTGCTGACCGATACCGGCTCGTTCTGCTTCCATGGCACTACTGAACGCACCTTTGCGCTGGCGCAGGAATTAGTTCGCTCGGGCGCCGATCCGGTGCGCATCGCGCATAACGTCTACTTCTCCACCCAGCTCTCCAAGATGCGATTGCTGGGCGCTGCCTTAAACGGCCTGCAGCGCGAAGGAACTTTGGCGTGGATGCACGTCGACCGCGATACCATGGAACGCTGCAAGCCCAGCGACGAGGATTGCGAAGGGCTGGTGAACTATGCGCTCGCGATCAAAGGCATCGAAGTAGCGCTGTTCTTCCGCGAGCAGCCCGATGGCCGCTATCGCGTGAGCCTGCGCAGCAAAGGCGCAGTCAATGTCGCGGCAGTTGCCGAAGCCTTGGGTGGCGGCGGCCACGAGTGCGCCAGCGGTTGTGCCGTCGAGGGGCCGCTGTCAGTGGCGACTGAGCGATTGCTGGCGCAGCTACGAATTCGCGGCTACGACGCCAGCGTGCAATGAAAGCCCGCATCATTCGAATCGACTAATCATTTTGAGACCGACGCCTCCCACCCTGGACGACCGTACCCGCCGCTCCACGGACGCGCTTGCCCTGATCGCCTTCTGCGGCTTCCTGTTTCTGCTTGGCATTCAGCTGCTCGGACTTAGTGGGCGCCGACGAGCCTCGCTACGCGCAGGTTGCGCGCGAGATGCTGGCGCGCCACGACTGGGTGACGCCTGTCCTCTACGGCCATCCCTGGCTGGAGAAACCGCCGCTCTATTACTGGAGCGCGATGCTCTCCTACAAGGCCGCCGGCGGCGTCTCGGACACGGCGGCGCGGCTGCCTTCGGCGTTCCTGTCCTGCCTGCTGATCATTTTCATCTACGTGTGGACGCGCCGCTTCTTCCGCGGCATGCAACTGGACGCCGCCCTCATCACGGCTTCTGCGGCCATCATCATCGGCTTCGGACGCAGCGCTTCGACCGATATGCCGTTGACCGTGATGTTCACTGCCGCCATGCTGTGCTGGTACGGATGGTACGTGAGCAATGTGAGGAACTGGCTGCTCGGCTTCTATCTCTTCAGCGGCCTGGCAACACTGGCCAAGGGCCCCGTCGCCGCGCTTCTCGCCGGGCTGATCATCGTGATATTCGCCTCACTAAGGCGCGACAAGCGTCTGGTCCTGCGCACCTTGTGGCCAATCGGCATTGCGTTATATCTGGCAGTGACGCTGCCGTGGTTTATCGCAGTGCAGCGCGCGAATCCTGAGTTCTTTCGCGTCTTCTTCTTGCAGCACAATCTGGAACGCTTCACCAGCAACCTCTACCATCACCCGCAGCCGTTCTGGTTTTACCTGCCGGTGGCGCTACTGGCGCTGGTTCCCTGGACAGTCTTCGTTGTTGATGCCGTTGTCGATGCGATTCGCGATTGGCGTTTCTCCGTTCAGCAACCGCCGGGGCAGGAAGATTTGCGGGCCTATCTGGCGCTGTGGTTTCTGCTGCCCATCCTGTTTTTCTCGCTTTCGCACTCGAAGTTGCCGGGATACATTTTGCCCGCGATTCCGGCAGGCACAATTTTGCTGGCGGATTTCCTGCGGCGGCGCGAGTCTGAAGGCGTGAAGCCCAGCATGTGGATGGTGGTGCTGCACGGCTTGCTCTGCTCCGCCATTGAAGTCGGCGCGCTCGTCGTGCCCTTCAAATTGCTCAAGTTGCCCTTGCCGCGAACTGTGTTGATCGTCGCCGTATCCCTCGCCATCATCACCGTCCTCATGTTCTGGTTCACCTTGCAGAACCAGGGATATCGAGTGCTGCGCTTCGCCACGCTGGTACCTGTGGTGATTGCGTTTTCGTTGATCTTGCGTGGCACCGTTCCCATGCTGGACTTCCTACAGTCGGAGCGACCGGTTCAAGCCGTATTGCAACAAACCGAAATTGGGCGCGTTCCCGACATCGCCGTCTATGATGTGCCGCCCGGCGTCGAATACGGGTTGGCCTTCTACCGGGATCATCCTGTCGCCAACTATGAGCGCAATGAGATTCCGGCCGGCGATCACATCGTGGTGGCGGCGAGCGGAACGCAAACCGAGTTGCAGTATCGTCTGCCCGGCCGCAGGGTCAACCGTTTCGGTGGCTTCCCCTGGCAGCATCTCGATTTTTATCTGGTCGCCGGAAATGACAAAGGCCAGCAACATCCTTAGCAGAAATTGCTAACGCCAAATTGATCAACACGTTTTCGTTGAATTTCCTGTAAACCCTCTTGACCATTCGCTCTCAGGTAATAGACAATCGTCCCACTCGTTTGAGAGTTCATCGTTCGATTTCGATGATGAACTAACGTATCGCCTCTTCGCTTCTCCGTGTCAGCCACGCGGGGACTTCGTAACATGCCGCTTCACATTCCAGGTTGGACATAGCTCAGTTCGACTGAGCACGGTAGTCGTGTTTTTTTTCGCGCCGTCAGGGAGCTTGCATCGCCAAGCCATCGCACCCGTGCGCACAACGGGAGCAGCTTTGTCAGTGACAGAGCCCTTACGGAGGTGCAATCACCCTCTTGTACCTTCGTAACTTTCGGCGAATGAGCCGTCGCCTTACGCTTGCTAGTAGTACTCGACCCTCGGCGACTGCTCATGGTTTTTGCTTGCGTTTAAGGAAGGCAGGTCATTCTCAGGAGCAGCCGATAAAAACTACCCTGGCCGAGAAAAGAGGAAGTTGATGTCGAATCATAAGGAACAGCCAAAAGGAAACCGCACTCATACACCGCATGCGAGAGTTACGACTTCTCTCCGATTAGCTTTCGGCGTTGCCATCGCCGTGCTGCTGATCTCAATCGCGCCCGCCCAGGCGCAAACCTTTAATGTGATTCATAACTTTACTGGCAGGCAGGATGGAGCCAGCCCGTTTACCGGCTTGACGGTTGATTCTGGAGGAAATCTTTACGGCACGTCTTACGCTGGCGGAAACGGACACTACGGAACAGTTTTTACCCTCAATGGTTCAGGATCAGATTGGACCCTGACGCCGCTATACAACTTCCAAGGCGGAAACGATGGAGCGGGACCGATCAGCCAGCCGGTATTCGGCCCTGACGGCGCCCTCTACGGCTCCACTTCGGCGGGAGGAGGAGGGGCCTGCCTGAACTCGAACGGATATCGCGGGATGCGGAACGATTTACAAACTTCGGCCCCCGGCCCGCGCGCCGGGCTCGGTCATTGTCAACTGGAGTTCCAACGCCATTTACAGTTTTACCGGCACGAACGGCGCCTATCCGCAGGGCCCCTTGCTGTTCAGCCCTGATGGAAAAATCTTCGGCACAACCATCAACGGAGGCGCCAACGGCTACGGGCTGGTCTACAGCCTGACCAATTCCGGCGGCGCTTGGAACGAGAGCGTTCTATACCAAGGTAGTCAGAGCGGAGGGCAATATCCGTGGGGTGGCCTGATCGCCGATGCCTCGGGCAACTACTACGGCACGTTCTCTCAGGGCTCTTCTCACCAATACGGCGCTGTCTTCAAGTTGTCTCCGAACGGTTCCGGCTGGACGCAGAGCACCCTCCACGCCTTCAGTTTTCACGGGACGGACGGCGCCAATCCCCAGAGTGCGCTGGTGTTTGACCGTTCCGGCAATATGTACGGAACCACAGTGCATAGCAATGGTGGAGGCGGTACGGTCTTCGAGATGACGTCGTCCGGTGGCAGCTGGACGTACGATTATCTTTACGGCTTTACCGGAGGCATTAACATCGGGCCCTATGACAAGCTGGTGATGGATTCAGCCGGCAACCTGTATGGCACGACCTTCGCCGATGGCCGCTACGGCCTCGGTTCGGTTTTCAAGCTGACCCGCTCCGGCGACAGCTGGACCTATACGTCGCTCCACGACTTCACCGGGGGCAGCGACGGCGGCAACCCCATGTGCAGCCTGGTATTTGATGGTGACGGAAACATCTATGGGACTGCTTCCGACGGTGGCACCTACAATTTGGGTGTCGTTTTCGAAATAACCCCGTAAGCGAAACTCGGGCCATGCAGCGAAAAGCCCACTTGAAGTTCTAGCTTCAGGTGGGCTTCGTTGAAAAGTTTGTTTTGAAGAGGACGGCCCTTTCAGGCCGTCCATAAGTCTTGCAGTGTCTAGCCTTTTCCGCGTTCTTCCCCGCCGTGCTCACTCGGAGGATGAGAAGCCTGGTGCGGCGCCGACGCATGCGCGGCCGGCGCATGAGGTGCGCTCTCATGCGGAGCCTGCTGACTCATATGCTGAGGCGGCTGGCTCATGTGCTGCGCAGGCTGGCTTTCGCGAGTCTGCGGACGCGGCGCTTCTCTCGGTTCTTCCCGAGGAGAAGCGTGTCCCATGTTATGCGCTACCGTCCTATTGTTCGGGCGAGAAGCGCTATTGTTTGACCGGGCCTCGCTCTGATATTGCGGCGGGCGCGGCACATTGTTGTTGGACCGCGAAACGTTGTTATTCGGCCGCGATTCATTTACGTTCCCAGGGTTGGCGGTCGTGAAAGTTTGATTGCGCTCGGGCGGCCGCGACACTTCCTGCGCCGTGGACGACGGAGCGGTGTTGCGAACTTCCGCTGCATTGTTACGCGCACCAGGATTGTTGTTCGGGCGCGCCGGGTTCTCGCGTTCCGGTGGCCGCGGCACATTGTTAGCTGTGCGTTCCGCATTGGCGTTGTTCGGCCGGGTTGCGGGAACATTTTCCGGAGCATTACGTGCCGCAACTACGCCTGTTCCGCGAAACGCTCCCGGTCTGGCAGTTGCCGCCACGTGAGGCTGGCCGTGATTCACCGAGGCCAGTTGATTGCGATCAGCTCGTGCCGCTTCCGCATGTTGAGTCTGGGTTTCGGTGGCGGCCGTATGGCGATCGCGAGCGGCAGCCTCCTGCTCCGCATTAGCACGGGCATGAATTCCGCCGGTGCCTCCGTTGTAGCTGACTCGGTTCACGGTTACGTTATTGACGACGGTCCGGTTGTAGGTGTTGTGGATGTTGACGTTGACGTTGTTGACCGAGCGGTTGTAGTAGAAGTCGCGGCCGTGCCAGTAGCCACCTTCATAACCGTAACCGGTGTAGCCGTAACCGTAGTTGACGCCGCCATAGAAGCCGACGAGCGGTCCCCAATATCCCACGTGCCAGATGTAAGCAGAACCGCCCCAGCCCCAATATCCGGGAGTCCAGAGATATCCCACGACGGGAGCAATGACCCACGTGCCCGGTACCCAGTAGTAGCCGTCAGGGCCGTAAGCCCAGTAGCCGGGGGTCCAGATGTAGCCAGGACCGGGGCACAACGGCTGCGTATAAACCGGCAGAGGAGGCGGCGCGATGCCGACCGAAATGAACACTCCCGCTGACAACGATAAGGGGAGTGCAACCAGTAGAAGCGTTACCAACAACCATCGACTGCGACCGAGGATACCCATATTTTCCTTTCGTCCCACTTCATCCGCGCTCGGCCAAGGCGCGTGAATACAGCGGCTAGCCCGCTGCTTTGATCTGCAAAGTAGCTTTCAACCTTGCTGAGTGTAAAAACAATTTCTGTATTCATTAGTTGCGATTTCAGGCGCAGGAGTCACCGCCGAAATTTTGTTAAGAAGTATTTCTTCGGGCAACTATTGGGAAGTTGGATGGAAGCGTTTGCTTCCCGCCGCTCGTCCGCAATAGACTGGCTCAGCGCCTCTTTGGATGACGCGCATCATGGCCGCTACCGTATTTCGCCGGTCACAGCAACCCACTACCGTGGAGATCCTCGACCTTAGGCACTTCTCGTCAGCCGACTTGCGCACCTTGCTCGACGAGGAAGTCGAAGCTTGGGGCAGCATGCTGGCCTGGGACTATCGCAGCTCGGCGGACATGATCCTGCGCTATGTCGACGCCAAGATCCTTCCCGGCTACGCCGCAGTCGAACGCGGCAGCATCGTGGGCTACTCGTTCTTCGTTTATGAAGGCAGCAAGGGAGTGGTTGGCGATTTGTTCGTCTCGCCGCGCCGCCCCGATGCTCGCGAGATCGAGGTCCAGATGGCGGACCACGTCATCGAGACCCTGCAATCGTCGCCCGGCGTCCATCGCGTCGAAGCGCAGTTGCTCACTCACAAGACGGGTCGATTGGCTTCCGCGTTCACCGCTGCCGGATTCCAGCGCTATCGGCGCTTGTTTCTCGCCCTGCGCTTGCGAGGCGCCGATGCGCCACCGGTTCCGTCGATGCGTCCCCCACAGGACGTCCAGATTCGCCGTTGGATGGAGCAGGATTACCAACCTGCCGCCGGGGTAATCACCGCCGCCTATCGCACCCATATCGATTCGGAGATCAACGACCAGTACCGCACCAATGCCGGCTCGATTCGCTTCCTGAATAACATCGTGCGTTTTCCCGGATGCGGCGTGTTTGACGTTGAATCGTCGTTCGCGGCCGTCCATCGGCCGACGAACGCGCTGGTGGGACTGATTTTGTGTTCGCGCGTGCGAGCCGACGTGGGCCACGTGACCCAGGTTTGCCTGGTTCCGGAAACTCGTCACCAGGGAATCGGCGAGAACCTGATCGCCTGCACTTGCAATTCGTTGCGCAGCCGCAACTTTAATTTGCTGTCGCTGACCGTGACCGAGATGAACGATCGCGCGGTCAGTCTGTACCGGCGTTTGGGTTTCGAAGAGAAGAGCGCATTCGATGCATTTGTGTGGGAAGGGTAGAAAGGCAGTTGTCGGTTGTCGGGTTGCGGTTGTCGGTAGGGCAGTTGTCGGTTGTCAGTTAGGCCATTGTTGGCAGCCAGCGAGTTCGGCTTTTCTGTAATGCGGAATTGCCGGTCAACGTTCGTATGATAAAGCCGCGAAACTGACTGTCGTTCGGTAAACTCTGACAACCGCAAACTGACAACAGACAACGGAGAACCGACAACTGCCTTTTATCTCTTGATTGCCCACATCGCCCAGGCTGCCACAATCACTCCTCCCACAAATAGGGCGAAGCAGTAGGCGCCGTAGCGGAACATGTCGCGTGTGGTGCTGCGTTGGGTGATGCCAAACACGGTCGAGGCGCAGAGCGCGAAAACTAAAGCGGCGTTGAAGTGCGAAAGTTCGATGGTCATGGTTTCTTGCCGATCGCAATGTGGTGAGCGTCCACCGCGGCGATAACGTTTAACAATCCCGCCACCACAATGTACTTGGTGCCATAATCGGCTACCGCGCGATGAATGTTGCCAATGCCCCAATCCATCATGCGCGCAACAAAGTAAAGCGCGCCTGCGCCAATGTCGCCGATGAATCCCAGGATGTCGAGAAGGTCCCCGGTATTAAAGGCGTACACCTTGCCTTGCATGCCGAGGCCGATGAAGAACATGGTGAACACGGACAGCATAAGCAGCAGGCCGCGAATCCAGCGGCGCTGAATGAAATGCCCGAGGCCGGGGAGCAGCCAACCCGCCAGGGGCGCGATGGTGGCCATGGAGTTCGATTGCGCCTGCGCGTTCTTGGCACGCTGCATGGTGGCAGTGTTCTGCGGGTTCGCCATCAGATCTGCACCAACTCATTCTGTATCCGGCCGGTCACTTCCCCTTTGCCATTGCGGATCATCATGTTGATTTCGCTGCGCACCCCAAACTCCGGCAGATAAATACCCGGCTCAACCGAGAAGCAAGTGTTAGGCAGGATCTCGCGATCGTCCTTGGTTTCCAGATTATCAAGGTTCGCGCCATTGCCGTGGATGTCGCCGGTGATGGAGTGCCCGGTGCGATGCACGAAGTACTTGCCCCATCCCTTGCTGTCGATGAACTCGCGGGTCGCCTTGTCCACTTCCCAGCCGTGAATCTTCTTCTTCGCCGCAAACGCTTCCTGGACGGTGCGAATGCCGGTGTCGCGGGCGCCGCGAACAATCTCAAAAATCTCGCGCTGCTTCTCGTTCGGCGTACCAACAACCCCCGTCCACGTGATGTCGTAATAGACGGAGCCAGGCTCAATGCGTTTCGCCCAGATATCGAGCAGCACGAAATCGCCCTGGCGAATCGGTGTGGAGCTGGACGCGGTGGGCTCGTAGTGCGGATCACCGCTGTGCGCGTTGACACTGACATTTGGCGGATCGCAGGTCTGCAAACCCTCGCGCGCGAAGGCTTCCATGATCCACTGCTGCATCTCGAATTCGTGTGTGCCGCCGTTACGCGTGCGCCGCCCAACTTCCTGAAAGAAGGCAGCCGTGATTTTGTCCACGCCATCGCGAGCCTTGAAGTGCGATTCCATCTGCGCTTCCGTCAAGGTCGCTTCAAAGCGCGCCACCAGATTCGCCGAGCTGACAATCTCTTTGCCGAAGCTGCGCACCAGTTCCAGCATGCCCCCATCGACCAGCGAAATGTAGGGTATCTGGTTGTTCGGCGAGTACTGCATGGTGACTCGCTGGTAAGGCTTCAGCATGGTCTCCAGGTTTTGCCACAACTCCTGCCACGCCGAATACTCCAGCTTGTTTCCGGGCAACGAGTCGAGATGGTGACTCTCGATGCGGTGTACCAGCTTTACCGGTTCGCCTTGCGCCGGGACCAGGTAGAACCAGCGGCGCGTGACCATCATGCTTTCCGGCAGACCGAGCACGCGGTAAGCGATGGGATCACGGTGATGATGATCGTAGAAAAGCCAGCATTCGTGGCCGCCGTCACGGAGCGCAGCCTGGATTTCAGGAAGATTCATTGCGTGAACTATTGTAAATGAAAGGCGATTTCACCACAGAGACACGGAGGCACAGGGAAAGCAGGGGGGACAATTAGCATCGCGCCCTCAACCAACTGTTCATCCGCAACAACCCGTGGGACAACAGCCGGAATTGCGATCGAATCAGCCGCTCAGCGGCGACATTTGTCTTAGCCGTGGGCGTGAGCCCGCGGTGGACTGGAAAAAATAATTGAGCCGCGGAGCGGCGCCACAGCCACCGTTGGGACGGCACGGTTCTCACGTAAATACTTCAAGGCATGGATTGGAATCGCAGGTTGATCGCAGACTTCTTCCCCGTGCTATCGCTTCTCTCGCGCCAACGCTTTTTTTCCCAAGACGCGCTCCTGGGTTGCCTCGTCCAGCGTTTCGCAGGCAGTTCGCAGCACCAGACGAGGCGAACCGTCGCGGATCGTCATCAGATACGCCACCGTCTGCTTGGGATTGGATTTCGCCGCTTCCCGCAACAGCCAGCCAAGTCCCTTCTGCACCATATCGTCGTCGCTGGTCAACAGCATTTCAGTGATGCGCTGGATAGTTTCAAAATTCTTGTGCTGGCGCGTGCTGTGAATCAGGCTGACGGCTGCCGCACGCTGATGCCAGCGATTCTTCGACTTGGCCCAACGCACAGGTCGCGGCAACAGCGCCGCATCGGCCGCGATGATTGGTCCGATCAGGTAATGCACCAGCCCATCATGATCGGCCCAACTGCTGAGGCGGTCGAGCCAGCTTTCAAACAACTTGAATTCGGATTTGCCGAACTCGTTGACTATCCCTTGCAACATCACGACCGCAAATATTTTCTCCTCCAGAACCTTGCCGCGAAAGAGTTGATCGGCAACCTGCAGGAGATACGGCAGGTCATGTTCGGCAAGTATGGTCCGCCGAAAACGCACGGCAACCTTGCGCAGCTCCCCCGTATACCACCCACGCGACTTGACTTCGTGCTTGAAGAAGCGCTGCACTTCATCGGTATGCGGCGCAGCACCGCCATCCCGGATGACGGTGCGAATGTGTTTGGCAATGTAAGCGGGCGTCTTGGCCATATCAAAGTGATGAGCAACGACGAGGCAACGACAGCCGTCAGCCGTCAGCCAGTCAGCATATCAGCCGCCTGCATGACATGAGAAAAACTCTGGTCGAACTTTGCTTTGATGATTGGATTTGCTTTGAAAACTAAGTCTGCTTTGAAAATTAAATCTGCTTTGAAGGGGACGGCCTTTAGGCCGTCCGTAAATATTGCCAATCAATTCGGCTTTAGCCGCTGAGGAACCTCGTTTTCATTTGTGCGGAGTTTTCCTAAGCGGCAAGGGCTAGTTGAAACCCTGACCGAGTTTGCCATGCCCAGCTGAGGCTGAAGCCCTCAGCATCTACCGCAGCTTTGACGCGACGCTGAAGCGCCGCTCTACCGGTCACGCGCGGGCAATCCGATTTCCGCTAACTGCTAACTGCTAACTGCTAACTGCTAACTGCTAACGGCTGCTCTTTTCGCACCAGCTTGTCATAGATCCACAACAAGATTGCCGTCGCTACGCCCACCGCGATGATCACCCACCACATCATGGCGGGCTCATGTTTCACCTCGCCGAAGTGATGAATGAGAAATCCGCCAAACTTGCCGCCGATCAGCGACCCGATCCCCAGAGGCAGAAACGCGAAGCCCATGTAAGTACCCTGCTGTCCGGAAGGCGCCAGGCGCGAAATGTATTCGTAGTACCGCGGCGACTGGGTGATCTCGCCCAGAGCAACCGCGATCAGCGTAAGGATTGCCCCAGTCACCGTCGGCTGCAAAATCAGGATGATCCACGCCAGCGCAGTCATCAGGGTGCCGATGATGATGGCGCTGAAGGCTGGAATCTTCTGCGTCAGGATATTCACCACCACCGTGAGCGCGATCACGATGATCGGGCCGGTCACCAGAATGCGTTCCGTATCGGTGTGGGCGTTGACGTAATCGTGGATGTAAATTGGCAGCGTGATGAACTCCTGCCAGTAGACCACCCAGTATCCGGTGAAGATCAGCAGGAAGAGCATGAAGCGCGCATTGGTGAGGACGGTCCAGAAATTTCTGCCGGCCTGCGACAGGCTGGCTGTTTCCACTTCACCGTGACGGCGAGGCTCGCGGAAGAACAGCAGCACCGCGATGAACATGAGGAACACACTGAGTGCTGCTACGCGAAAAACACTCTCCACCCGCAGATGCTGGTGCACGTAGGAGGCGACCAGCGGGCCGGCCGCTCCGCCGATATTCACCAGCGTGTAGTAGATGGAATAGCCGATGGAGCGCACGTTTTCTTTTGACGCGCGTGCGGTTGTGCCGACCACGCTGGGTTTGACCAGCGCGATGCCCAGCGCCGGCAGCGCCAGAACGAACGTCGCGAGCGCGACTAGCGGCACGTTATCGCGAATGGGCGCCAGCCAGGGCGCTCCCAGCGAGCCCATCAGGAAGTAGGAGCAGCTCAGGATCAGGTAGGCCAGCGAAAGCGCGCGGCGGAAGCCCATACGGTCGGCCACCGTTCCGCCGAATACCGCCAGAAACCACACTAAGCCGCCAAAAAATCCGGTGAGCGTGCTGGCCTGCTCGGTGGGGAAGTGCAGCGCTTCGTGCAGGTAGCGCGCCAGCGAAGCGAACGCCGCATAATAAGAAAGCCGCTCGAACAACTCGCTGATGTTGGCGACCCAGAAGGGCCGTTCGAAGCCGGTGCGAATGTCATGCCATCGCTGGGTCAGGGTCATGGTTGGTTGTCGGTTGTCAGTGGGACAGTTGCCGGTTGTCAGTTGTCGGTTATCAAATACCTCGTGACAGAACTTCTGTTTCCTGTCAGGGCATGACTCTATCGCTTTGTATCAGGGCACGGATTCAGCCGTGCCGGAACGCTGCAATGCCGCTGAGGAAAATGCCTACCAGGGCTGAAGTGTCTGCGTGAGAACCTCTGCCGTCCCTACGGGACTCGCATCCGTTTCCCACTTACCCAGCACTCCGCCGTCCCACCCCAATTCGCGCAAAAGCAGCGCGACTCGGGGACCCCGGTTCGGCTGCGTGCTGGGCTAAGCTGTTTCGCGCCTACGGCGCTGGGTTCTTCACCGTTGTGCTCCCCTACCAATGCGAAACCTTAGTTCTAACGCAGACACTGAAGCCCTGACCTTTTCTGTGTTCTTCTCGGCACGAGTAAACTCGTCCCCTGATACAAAGCGCTTATGAGATTGCTGTTACTAACAGCCGACCACCAGCAGCTGACCACTGACAACTGCCTATCGTTCCGACAACTTCGCTTCCACCTGCGCGGCCGACACGCCCGCCACTCGAATCACCTTGTTGCGGCTACTTTCCCCGGTGGCTATCGTAACCGACGAACGCGGCACATTCAAAAATTCCGCAAAGAAAGCAATACAGGCCTCATTCGCCCGGCCTTCCAGCGGCGGCGCTGTGAGTGCCAGCTTCAACGCATCGCCCACCTCGCCAGTGATCGCGTTCTTCTTCGCCCGCGGGTGCACCTTCACCTGGAAAGTCGCGCCCGCCGAGGAGTCATGAACCGGGATCATGGCTTCGGCCGGGTCCCGAAGATCGCGGTCCCAATGCGCACGCAGGTCGAACCTTCCTCGATGGCCGCTTCGAAGTCGTGCGACATACCCATCGAGAGCGTGTCGAGCTGAATAGCCGGCAGTTTGCGCGCTGCAAGTTGATCGCGCAGCTCGCGCAGTTGACGGAAGTAGGGACGCGCGCCTTCAGGATCATCCGTAAACGGCGGCACAGTCATCAGCCCGTGAATGTGCAGGTGCGCCCAGTTCGGAGCGGAGGCCAGAATCTGTCCAAGCTCCGGAGAGTCGGCAGCGAGGCCGCTTTTCGCCTGCTCGCCCCCAACATTGATCTCGATCAACACATCGAGAATTTTGCCCAGTTCCTCGGCGGAGGTATTGAGCCGTGCCGCCAGCCGGGACGAATCGAGCGAGTCGATGGCATGAAAAATGTCGGCCGCTTTGCCGGTTTTGTTGGATTGCAGGTGACCGATCATGTGGAACGAAACATCGTTCAGTTGAGCCACCGCAGCAAACTTTTCCCCAAATTCCTGCACCCGATTTTCGCCGAACAGGCGATGGCCGGCGGCGTAGGCTTCGAGGATTGCTTCGGCGGGGAACGTCTTGGTCACAGCCATCAGCGCGATGTCGGCAGGGTTTCTGCCCGTGCGTTTCGCAGCGCTAACGATGCGTTCGTGGATGGCGGTAAGGTTTTCCCGAATTCCCATTTGTTCTTGGCGTGAACAGGTCGCCGCCCCCTCCGCTCGGGTCGCGACCCTCGGTGGGGATGACAAAAGGCGGTCTCCGTGCCTCGGTGTCTCTGTGGTAAACCGAACTGTGACTCTGCGGTGATCCGACCTACATGATCGCGGTCGGCGGAGCCGGCTCGTCGGGCCTGCCGGCGTTGGCCAGCGGCACGCGAATCATCACAATCGCCAGAATCACCAGCACAATGAATCCCGAAATCGCGTTGGGGTGCTGGAAGATCACCGGCAGCGGCCACTGTTTGTACTTGAAGATGGCGATGACAATGCCCATCAGCGCCTCGCCGGCAATGAATCCTGAAGCGGTCAGCACTCCGGCATTCTCCACCCGGGCTTTCTGCGCATCGTTGAAGTTCTTGCTGTCGCGAATCTTGTCGGTAATCCAGCGAATCATGCCGCCGAGGAAGATAGCGAACGTCGTTTCCAGCGGCAGGTACATGCCGACGGCAAACAGCATCGGGCTCTTCACCTCAATCATGATCAGCGCGATGCCCATCAGAATGCCGACGATGACCAGCGGCCAAGCCATTTCCCCGCCAACAATGCCGCGCGAGAGCATGGCCATTAAGCCCGCCTGCGGAGCCGGAAGCTGGGGGTCGCCAAAGCCGATGCCGCCGCTGTTAATGTTGGCCTGATTCAGCAGCAGCAGAACCGGCAGCAGCGCAAAGCTGGCCACGGCCACGCCCATGAAATCGCCGATCTGCATTTTCGACGGCGTGCCCCCGAGAATGTGTCCCACCTTCAAGTCCTGCAACATCTCGCCTGCGACCGCCGAGGAAATGCAGACCACCGCGGCCACGCCCAACACCGCAGCCACTCCGTGAATGCCGGAGACGCCGAGCAGCACCATCAGCAGCGCCGCAATTACCAATGCAGCCAAAGTCAATCCAGAGATGGGATTGTTCGACGAGCCGATCAGTCCCACTAGGTTGCCGGAAACCGCGGCAAAGAAGAAGCCGACGATGATCATCACGATGGCAGCCACGACGCCGGCAGTCCACGAAGCCGAGTAGCTCTTGTAGAGGAAGACCATGCTGATCAGCACGACGGCCATCCCGCCAAAAACGAACTTGGCATTCAAATCGCGCTCGGTGCGAGAAGTGCTGGCATGAGCCGCGGCCGACTTCTTCAGATCGGAGACGGCGCGCGCCATGCCCGAACCCAGGCTCTTACGCATCCGGAACAGCGTGTAGCAGGCGCCTACCAGCATGCCGCCGACTGCGATCGGTCGCACGATGAAGCTCCACACGGCGCCGGCCTGTCCGCTCCAGAACGTGGTATCGGGAAGCGTCGTGCCTGCGGGCGCAAATTGCGCAACCAGGGTCGGCCCGCCGAGGAAAAGAATCAGGGGAACCAGCAGGCCCCAGGCGATGACGCCCCCGGCGAAGTTGAGCGATGCCAGGCGAGGTCCGATGATGTAGCCGACGCCGAGGTAAGCCGGGCTGATGGCCGGCGCGGACACGATTGTAACGGCTCCGGCAGGAAGTTTCGGCGCGGTTGCGCTGCGCCCCATGCGAACAAAGCTGGTGCCGATGTTGCCTACGTTGACGATGAAGTCGCGGCTGGCGCTGAACAGACTGAACTGCCCCAGCAGGTAAATGATTCCGCCGAAGCCCATGTTGCCGAACAGGATTTTGGCGGCGCGGCTGCCCTGTTGTCCGGCAATGTGAATCTGCGAGGCGGCTACCGACTCGGGAAAGGGAAGGTCAGGATCTTCGACCATCACCCGGCGCAGCAGCGTAACGAATAAAATTCCTAACGCGCCGCCCACCAGCATCAGGATGGACGACTTCCAGTAGGCGTGCTCGAAGTCAAAGACCGGCCACGCGCCAGACATAACGAACGCCGGAATGGTGAAGATTGCGCCCGCCGCCACCGACTCGCCGATGGAGCCGACGGTTCGCGCAATGTTCTCCTCCAGGATCGAGCCCTTCATCAGTCGCAACACGGCCATACCGATGACCGCTGCGGGATAAGTGGCGGCGATGGTCATGCCGGCGCGGAGGCCAAGATACGCGTTGGCAGCGCCCAGAATAACGGTGAGAATCAGGCCCAGCAGCACGGCGCGAAGGGTGAACTCCGGCATCGTTGTATTGTCGGGAACATAGGACCGGAACTTCTTTTGCGGAGCAGTTGTGGTCGTGCTCATTCGAAAGAAACCTCGCGCAGCATACAAATTATAGCGACGGCGCAAGTTAGCACGTCGACGGCACTTGTTACAAGTGCGTGGCAGGCGCGGCGGATGAGACGGCGTTGCTCGATCCCGCGAATTGACCCTCTACAGGTAGAATGGCAGACCGGATGGAGGACCTACACCCGTGGACTACCTATTGAAGACTGAACCGACGGCCTACTCGTTTGCCAACCTGCAGCGCGACAAGGAAACCGTGTGGGACGGAGTATCGAATCCGACTGCGCTGAAGCACCTTCGCGAGATGAAGCCGGGCGACAAGCTGGTCATCTATCACACCGGCGATGAGAAAACTGCGGTAGGCACAGCGACGGTGGTGTCCGTCGATCCTGCCGATCTGCGCAACCCTGTTGTGAAGATCAAAGTGGGGAAGGCCATTGCCAAGCCAATGTCGCTGGCCGAGATCAAGGCCAAGCCTCTGTTTGCAGAGTCGCCTCTGGTACGGCAGGGAAGGCTGTCAGTAGTGCCGCTGACCGCCGCGCAATACAAGGCGCTCACCGGCGAGTGATTTTGCTGACAGGGCGTGGCGAGCACATGGTCGGGCGCCGCGAATCTGTCTGGAAGCGGGAGAGCGCGAGTCGCGAGACTGGTAGAGCGGCGCTTTAGCGCCGCGTCATGGCTCGATCTGCGGAAAATGAAAATCCGGTCAATCGGTCATCCTGTTGGTACCTGGTCCAACATTGCACCTGTCCGGCGAAGCTCATATACTGTTGAGTCACGGTGCGATTGGGACCGTCGGCACCGGCGACAGGAGTTTCAAAAGCCGCATTCGTAGGCGGCCTTGGAATGGTTGGAGGTCGTCTTCAGCAGTCGTGAGACGCTAAAACGAAAACGACGAGACCCGCGCACCCATCAACGCGCCGTGGTTCTTGCGCCCTTCAAAATCCTCCTGCAAAGCGTTTTTTCCGTCCTGTTTCCCTCAGATTGCAAACTCTGCCGCACTCCTCTCGATAACATTTCCAGAATTCCCGTCTGCCGAGACTGCCTCGCCGAAATCGGGCCGGTGCGTGCGCCGCAATGCATCCTCTGCGGCGATCGCCTGAGAAGCGCGCAGTTGCTTATGGGGGATGGCCGCTGCTCCAGTTGTCGCGACTTTCCACCTGACTTCGACCGCGCTCTCTCTTTCGCGGAATACGAAGGCGAACTGCGCGGCCTGATTCACCTGCTGAAATACGAAGGCATCACGCCGGTCGCCGACCCGCTAGGCCGCATGCTGGCCCATGCCATCACCGAGCTTCTGGCAGGCAGAAACGATTCGACACCGCTGCTGATCCCGGTACCCCTGCACAAGACGCGACATCGTACACGCGGGTTTAATCAGGCCGAGCTCATCGCCCGAGCGGCTGTCCGGCATCTGACTATGCAACTGGAGATCGCGCCGGATGTCCTGGTGCGGCAGCGGGAAACAGTTTCGCAAGTAGGCTTGAGCCGCGAGGAGCGCATGGCGAATGTTCGAGACGCCTTTCGAGTCCGCGATTCGCGCCAGGTCAAGGGCCGCACGGTAATTGTGGTGGACGACGTCATGACGACAGGTACCACATTGTCTGAGTGTGCGCGCGTCCTGAAGCAAGCCGGGGCCGAACGAGTTTGGGCAGCCACCGTGGCTCGCGCCTTCCAGGGCGTGGAGTTGCAAACGGCTGCCGATCCAGGGGAAGAGGAGGCAATCGAAGCGGTAGTTACCGCTTCGGTCTAAAGCGGGTTATGTCGATGCCGGTCCAAAGCGCAGCGTCCCGATACGGAAAGTCCCTCGCTGGTTGCATGCACCATGCCCGGGTGGCGGGCGATGAGCCGCCGCAGTGGGCGCCCATGCACGCTCCCGTACTGGTGTTGAATGCCTCGTACGAGCCCATCAATGTGTGCGCCGCCCGACGCGCCATCATCCTCGTGCTTGAAGGGCGTCGCCATGATGGAAGAAGCCAACGGCCACTTCCTGCACGCCGCGCGCCTATCCATGCGTGTGCCCTCGGTGATTCGCCTGCTGGAGTACCGCCGCATTCCGCATCAGACGCGCGCCCTGTCGCGCAAAAATATCCTGCTGCGCGATCGCAACACCTGCCAGTACTGCGGCAAAATTCTGGCCGCTGGCGAGCTGACGCTGGACCACGTGATTCCGCGCTCCCGCGGCGGCGCCTCGACCTGGGAAAATCTCGTCGCCTGCTGCCACTCCTGCAATCGCAAGAAGGGCAACCTGCTGCCTCACGAAACCAATATGCGGCTGATGCGCGAACCTCGCGCCTTCAATCTGCACACCAGTCGGCACATCATGCGCATGATGGGACGTTCGGACTCGAAGTGGCGGAAGTACCTGTTCTACTAAAGCCAGTGGGCTGCTGGAAAACTCGCGCTTCTGTTGTGTTCAGGTATCTAAATTAGGCAGCGAGTAAGGCAGCGACTTCTCGAAAACCCACCGTTTATTGTGTTCGGTAGAGCTGGTCTTCAGTGTCTGTGTGACAATTGGAGTTTCGCATCGGCGGTGGAGTACAACGGTCACAACCCAGCGCCGTAGGCGCGGAACAACTTAGCCCAGCACGCAGCCGAGCCGGGGTCCCCGATTCGCGCCGTCTTTGCGCGAATTGGGGTGGGAGGCGGAGTGCTGGGTAAGTGGGAAATCTATGCGAGTCCCGTAGGGGCGGCAGATGTTCTCACGCAGACACTTTGGGCAGCGTCCAAACCCTTTATCCATCAACCGGCGGCTTCCAGCCGGCGGCCCAAGCACTCCTATCCGATTCTCAGCCTGCTAAACATTTACGATCCGGTCGCAGACTCCATCGCCAAAATTTCTGGGAATTGTCTCGCTGGGCCAAACGTGTGTATCTGAGTACGTAAGCTCTCCCTCCCCGCCGACGTATGTCCCCGGATTGCCCAATCGCCTCCCAACGCTCATTACCTTTAGCCTTCAATTAATAATGGAACTTAAACTGCCTTTGCCCTTGGTTCGCCCATTTTCTGCATCTCACTATAGAGAAATAAGAGGCTCATACCAGCCATCCTAAAGAATCTTGGAGAATCAATGCCCGACAGTGCTTTGGATCAAATAGTCGAAAATTTGCGGAGTTCAGGCTCTGACTACTTTCCTCAGCGCTCAGAGGTGAAAGCGGCTCGCGTGGTCGGTCATACTCCTAAGGCGGATCACTACATCTACGAAATTGTGCTGGACTTTGCGCAAGGCAGCGAGCGCGTGAACGCCAAAATCTACCGCGGCAAGTCAGGCAACAAGAGCCCGGAAGACTTAGCCAAAAAAGAAACTCAAAATCTGGAATTCGCTCACCAGGCTTGCGACGACAAGAAGTTGAATGTGCCTCGCCCGATCGGCGCTTTCTCCGAGTTGGGCGCGGTAGTCAGCACCAAGGTCAATGGCCTGCCGCTGCAAAGCATCATCATGAAGGCCGCGCTTCTGCCCGACAACGGGAACCACGGCCTGCTGCAAAGCGCCAGCAATCAAGCGGGACAGTGGCTCCAGAAATTTCACAAGACGACCGCAGGCGTGGCCGCTCCGCTGGATGCTGACGCCGTTTTGGCGGAGATGGAAAAGCTCTGCACCAAAGCGCAAAAAGACGGCCTGCCAGCCGAATCCACAACCGCCATTCTGAGCAACGCTCGCGCAGCTTTCGCCAAACAAAAGAAGCCGCTGCGTTCATCGGCCGTGCTGCGGGAGTTCATGCCGCTCAACGTGCTCGTCTCCGAAGATGGGGTGGGCTTTTGCGAATTCGCTAACCTGACCCAGCAAGGCCACTCGCTGCTGGATGCCGCCATATTTCTCGCAGCGGTCGAAGCTTTGGAGAAGTATCCATTCTGCAATCGCACTATGACCGCCCTGGTGCAGGAGGCGTTTCTCGAAGGCTACGGCGTGACTCCCGCCGAGCAGCCGCTGCTGGACACCTTGAAGATGAAAGTGCTGCTCCAGATGTTCGTGCAGGGCCGGGCTGTGAAAGAAAGCGCGGAGCGCAAAAAAGTAATGTGGGCGAATGTGATGAAGCGCTTCCTGCAACAGGCGGCGGCCCGGGCGGCGTAGAAAAGCCGTTGGGAGGCCGCTATTCGCGATTCGCCATTTGCTCTTCGCTAATGCGCGATGTGTCCTTGACGATGCGTTCCTCGGAATTCGCTTTCGATTCTGCTCTTCGCAACTGCGTTATTCGTCTTTCGCACCCGCTCTCATACCCATCGCCACCGCGCCCGATTGGCCCTCGGCGATTTGAAAGGGCGCAGCTTCAGCTGCGCCGAAAACCCATCCTCAATGGACCCAGCCGGCTTTACAGTTTGCTGAAAAACCCGAGTTTGATCCGTCTTTGAAGGGGCGCACCTTCAGGTGCGCCGTCCAAGTCCTTTGTTTTTGTGATTCCGAGTGGGCTTCAGCCCACGAGGAATCTGCTCTCGCGATTTTTTCAGCAAACTGTTCAGCCGGCTGATGAAAAACTTCCGCTTCTGTTCTGATCGGGTAGAGCTGGCCTTCAGTGTCTGCGTGAGAACTGAAGTTTCGCATTGGCGGTGGAGTACAACGGCCAAGAAACCAGCGCCGTAGGCGCGAAATAGCTCAGCCCAGCACGCAGCCGAACCGGGGTCCCCAATTCGCGCCGCTTTTGCGCGAATTGGGGTGGGATGGCGGAGTGCTGGGTAAGTGGGAAATTTGTATGAGTCCCGTAGGGACGGCAGAGGTTCTCACGCAGACACTTCAGGCCAGCGTCTAGGCTTCTATTTATGGACCCGAGCCGGCTTTCAGCCGGCTGATGAAAAACTTCCGCTTCTGTTCTGATCGGGTAGAGCTGGCCTTCAGGCCAGCGTTCAAGCTTTTATTTATGGGCCCGAGCCGGCTTCAGCCGGCGGCAGAACCTCGCACCCAATAAAAGGTCTCTCGTCGTGGCCAGACGGCCCGAGGTTCAACCCAGACCCGAAAACGTCTGTCGAATCGCGAAACTGAGGCAGGGCGGAACGAAACCTGCCGCCGGCTGAAGCCGGCTCGAACATGAAGAATGTCCGCTGTCGGCACAGCTAAAGCTGTGCCCTTTCAAATCGCGAAAAGCGAAGAGGGCAAGGCGAATAGTGAATCGCCAAAAGAAAACAGAGCGAGGCGGAAGGGGGCGCGGGAAAAGCGAACAGCGCGAGGCGTATCAGCAATGAGCAAACGCGAAAGCGCGCTGGCGAAAATCCAAGATCCCGGGTGCGCAGTAGCAAAAAGCAAATAGCAAATAGCGAACCGCGAACAGCGGCCTTTCTACTGCTTCGGCGGCGTCGTCGTCCCGCCAGGCTGCTGCGTTCCCGAAGGCGTCTCCTGCCCCTTCGATACTTCCTGTCCCTCGTACGTAATCCTCGACTTCGCGCCGTAACGCTTGTAGTTGGTGTACTTCACCACGTAGCGCATACGCACTTCTTCGGTAGCAAAGTGCAGTGTATCTTCCGCCCGGGTGTAAGTCGGGAACCAATACTTGCCGTCGATCTGCTGCCGCCAGGTGGTGAATTTCGGGGAAAGGTTTTCCTTCTCGGGATGCTTCGCGTTATGCACCTGAGGCACGGTTTCGCCATAGGTCTTCACGATCTGGAAATCGTGATCGTCCACCCAGATACGGCCCTGGAAATAACGTTCGCCCTTTTCGATTTCCTTAGGCGCGATATCGAAGACGTATGTGCCCAGTTCGTCTTCCTTCTGTTTGCCGACATACATAATCTGATATTTTCCGATGTCGTCACTGGTCAACACGAAGGGCAGGCGGTTGCGAATGTCGTCATAGTCAGACTGCGTCATGGTCACGCGTTGCAGGCTGGATTGCGGCGCGAAAACCACTTGCTCAATGCGATGTCCCTGGTCATCGAATAACACATCCGTGACCTGGTGATATTCGCCATCCACGGTTTCGCCATCCAGGGTCTGCACTTTCACGTCCTGCGTGTAGGTGTACTGTTCGCGCGCGATCTTGAATTGCTTTTCCTTGGCCGCAAACTTCTGGATGATCGCATCCACCGTAGTGCCCTGCGGCTGCGAAGGGTCAAGCGCGCCCTCGCCGCGATCGTCAGCTAAAGCCGGAAGGGCCAGACACAACGTGAGCACGAATAGCGAAATCGTCCCAAGGTAAGCAGCAAAACGGAGAGACTTCATAGGATGGTCCTGCCTGATATTGTATTCGATGCTTGCGGGCTGCGGCGGAAGGCCCGTCGAAGCAAATCAGCCACATCCCCCGGCGAGCCCGAAAACCGAAACCAGGGTTCCAGGTTAGCCATCACCGGCCGATGTGACTTTTGTTTGACGGCAAGTGCAGCCCGCCATTTAACATGCTAGTAACGTGACGATTACCGATCCCAAGCAACGCATTGGCGTCATCAATGCGCTCCGGGCCTTTGCCGCGCTTGCCGTAGCCTGGGGACACTTTGTCGCCGGCCAGGGCAAGTACATTGGAATCACCGGCAAGTACGGCTACCTTGGGGTGGAGATCTTCTTCGTCATCTCGGGATTCGTAATCCCCTGGAGCCTCTATCGCTCGCGTTACACCTTGCGCGATTTCCCGCGCTTCATGCTGAAACGCAACATTCGCCTGTACCCGCCTTATCTGGCGTCGATCGCCATCACTATCCTGGCGACAAATTTCATAATCGCGCCAGTCTTCCATATTCCGCACATGACCGTGACCGGCCGCGACCTGCTGCTGCACTTCGGCTATCTGAACGACCTGGTGCATGTGCCTTGGATCAACGTGGCGTATTGGACGCTGGCCATCGAGTTTCAGTGGTACCTGCTGATTGGACTGATCATTCCGCTGCTGGTGAGCACCCGGCGCTGGCTGCGCTTCGCCGCCATCACCGCCATGATGCTGTCGTTCTACGCCTGGCCTTGGGACCGGCTGGTGTTTCACTTCCTGCCGGTCTTCCTGATGGGCGTGTTCGTCTTCCAGTACCGCTCCGGCCTGATCGAGTTCCGCGAGATGCTGGGCCTGATTGCCGTGATGGTCCTGGCCTCGCTTCGGCCGCTGGGTATCCTGGTGCCGCTGGTCGCAGTTCCCACCGGACTGCTGATCGCGCTTTCGACTTACCACAGCCATGCCATGGATCGCGTGGGCGACATCAGCTACTCGCTTTACCTGATACACCTGCCGATCGGCGTCGCCGTGATCGGCTGCCTGTCGCACTGGCTGCCTTACGCCAGCTGGTACATTGCCGTGCTCGACGTGGTTGGCGTCGCGGCCTCGGCTTGGGCGGCGTGGATCATGTATCAGTTCATCGAGAAGCCGTCCCAGGAAATGTCGTCGGCCATCAAATTTTCCCGACGCCGTGCGAAAGCAGAACCGGCTGAACCGCCCGCGCAGCCGGCAGTCGCCGCGGCGGTAGAGTGAGATTGGTAGAGCGGCGCTTTAGCGCCGCGTTAAAGCCTCTATTAATGCGGAGGGGCCTTAGCCCCGAGGGTTTGGTCAGGGTTTTCTTAAGCCTCCCCAGTCAATTTTTTCTTTATGGGTTGCGGAGGCGATGCGTCCCGGAGGTTTCATGCTACGTCGTCTTTCCTTTTTCCTGATTTGTTTTTCCCTGTGCAGCTTCGCCCAGAGCAAACGCCCTTTCACCTTCGACGACATGATGCAGTTAAAGCGCGTCGGTGAACCCGTCGTCTCGCCTGACAGCAAGTGGGTCGCGTTCAGCGCGGTTGACGTAAACCTCGACGCCAACACCCGCAAGCCGCATCTGTGGATCGTGTCGATTGGCGGCGGCGAATCGCGCCGGCTGACCCCCGCAACCGGCGCTGGAGAAGATCGTGTTCGCTTTTCGCCCGACGGCAAGCGCGTGATGTTTGAATCCTCGCGCGACGGCGGCTCGCAAATCTGGGTACAGGATTTTGATAGCTCCAGCGGCGAACTGACCGGCGAACCGCGCAAGGTGACCAGCATCTCAACCGAAGCTTCCGGCGGCACCTGGTCGCCCGATGGCAAGAGCATTCTGTTTGTGTCGTCGGTCTGGCCCGATTGCAAAGACGATGCCTGCAACAAGCAGCGCGACGATGAGCAGGCGAAGTCGAAAGTCAAAGCGAAGATTTTCACCCAGCTGATGTTTCGTCACTGGACCAGCTACTTCGACGGCAAGTACAGCCACCTGTTTCTGGTCTCGGCCGATGGAGGTGTTGCGCGCGACCTGACGCCCGGCGGGCACGATGTTCCTCCGTTCTCGCTCGGCGGTCAGGACCAGTATGCGTTCTCGCCCGACGGGAAGGAAGATCGCCTACACCAGCAATATCGACGAAGTGCAGGCGACGAGCACGAACAGCGACATCTTCATCGTGCCCACGGCGGGTGGAACACCGAAGAAGATCACCACCAATCTGGGCAGCGATGGAACGCCCATGTATTCGCCCGACGGCAAGTACATCGCCTACCGCTCGCAACTGCGCGGCGGATACGAGAGCGATCGCTTCCGCCTGATGCTGTACGAGCGCGCGACCGGGAAGATCACCGACGTGGTGCCGAATTTCGATCGCTGGGTCGATTCGATGGCGTGGTCGCCGGATTCGAAGACCATTTACTTCACGGCGGAGAACGAAGGGCAGTCGCCAATTTACGAGCTCAACCTGACATGGGAAAAGCGTTGGCCGGTGGAAATGGTTGACGGTTTCAACGATAGTCCCACGCCGACTCCGGACGGCAAGATGCTGGTGTTTGATCGCATGTCGATTGCCGCACCCAATGAAATCTACAGTCGCACCAGCGGAATACATGAGATGCGAGGTTCTTTGGAGACAACGGGAGTCCTCCGGAATTTCCTTACCACCTTGCACCTTGTGAGCTGTCCAAAGCGCAGCCGCTGACGAAGCTCAACGACCCCATCCTCTCGCAGATCCAGATGCAGCCGCTCGAGTCCTTCTGGTTTACTGGCGCTTTGAAAGAGAAAGTCCAGGGCTTCGTGGTCAAGCCGCCGAACTTCGATCCCGCCAAGAAGTATCCGGTGAAGTACCTCATCCACGGCGGTCCGCAGGGCGCCTGGGGCGATGACTGGTCGTATCGCTGGAATCCCGAGCTGTTCGCCGCTAACGGCTACGTGGTCGTGATGGTGAACTTTCACGGCTCGACCGGCTACGGCCAGAAGTTCATCGACGCCATCAACGGCAACTGGGGCGGCCCTCCATATCAGGACCTGATGCTCGGGCCTCGACTACGCCGAGCAGAATTATCCATTCATCGACAAGGACCGCGAGTGCGCGCTGGGCGCCAGCTACGGCGGCTACGCCATCAACTGGATTGAAGGCCACACCACGCGCTTCAAGTGCCTGGTCTCGCATGACGGGATGTTCAACACGCAGTCAGCCTACGGCACGACCGAAGAGTTGTGGTTCAACGAGTGGGAGTTCAAAGGCACGCCGTGGACGAATCGCGAGCTCTACAACAAATGGTCGCCGCACATGTTCGCGGCGAACTTCAAGACGCCCATCCTGGTTGTGCACGGGCAACTTGACTACCGGCTCGACGTGTCCGAGGGCTTCCAACTCTTCACCACGGTGCAGCGCTTGAAGATTCCTTCGAAGATGCTCTACTTCCCGGACGAGGGCCACTGGGTCCTGAAGCCGCAAAACAGCCGCCTGTGGTACCAGACCGTAAACGAGTGGGTGGATCAGTGGACGAAGGCGAAGTGAGCAAGCAGAAGAATTAGCCTAGCTCAGCGAAGATGACGGACAGATCGACGGTGATAGGCGAATTCTCGATCGCGAATGTCTGCTTCTCGATCCAGCTTCCGGTGGAGCAGTCGTATCCCTTCCGGTTCTGCGGATCGAGGATCCAGATGTTTCGCACGCCCATCTTCCGGTAGTCTTCAAGGCGCTCTTGATAACGCGAGACACGATCTTCCGGCGACAGCACTTCGATCACTGCGATTGGTGGTCGCTGTAATACTTGTTCTGCCGGCTCATCGCGCAATGTAAGGCAAACGTCGGCGACGCGATAGCGAGTTGGTGATATACGGATGCGAATCTCGGGCCAAGCTCGAATGGCCCACTCTCGGCCATGGTTCCGAAACCATTGCACCAGAGCACCCTGCACTTCGGCATGATCCTGCTCGCACAAGTTCCTCTCCTGCAACTCCCCATCGACGTAATCGCAATCAGGACTATAGCTGGTATGCAGATATTCGCCCACCGTCAATGGTAATTGCGTTGTTGTTGCCATGGTCCTCCTCGCCGATGCGGATATTGTAGCGCCAGAATCGACCGTGCGTGCCTATTTTGCATCAATGACAGATTCAATGCCGCTTGAAGTATTGCACGGCGCGCTCGTGGGCTTCGGCCTTCTCGCGGGTGGCGAAGGTTCCCAGGTTGCGCTTCTTGCCGGTCTTGGGATCTTTCTTGCGGGAGTATAAACGGTATTCACCAGATTGCAGTTTGCGAATCATGAGCGCCTCCTGCACATAGGATGCGGAGGCGGTTGCGGTGTGCCGCCCGTGGTTGCGCAGGGAAGCGTGAAGCGAGGACGAGAACAGCAGGTCCCTCCGCGCGGGCTACAGCCCTTGGCCGGGATGACCATGGAAACGGGCTGAAGCCCTGGGTCGGGATGACAAAAGGAAACCGGCTGATGTGTGTTCGTGAGAACTTAGATTTCGAATTGCCGGTGGAGCAGAATTGGTCAAGAACCCAGCGCCCTAGGCGCGGAACAGTTTAGCCCAGCGCCCAGCCGAACCGGGGTCCTCGATTCGCGCCGCTTTTGGGAGAATTGGGGTGGGACGGCGGAGTGCTGGGTAAGTGGAAAATTCATGTGAGTCCCGTAGGGACGGCAGAGGTTCTCACGCAGACATTGAAGGCCTCGGCCGGGATGGCAGGGCTGGGCGGGGTTTCGATGCCGGGATAGCGGTCCTTCGACTGCGTTCGGCTGCGCCTCACTCCGCTCAGGATGACAAACGTGATTCCGCGCCCGATGACAAGCTTGATAGTGGCTACCGGGGCAGATAGCTGTGTGCCGATAACCGAGTGTAGATAGTAGATAGTAGATAGCTGATAATTGACGGCTGAGAGCTGACGGCTGAGAGCTGATGGCTAAGAGCTAAGAGCTAAGAGCTAAGAGCTGACGGCTGATAGCTGACAGCTCTTAGCTCAAATCCGACAACCGACAACCGCCCACTGACAACTGTTCTTTCAGCTCTGTCCCGAGATCTTCAGTCGCAGGTCTTCCGGAATGCGGTCGCGAATTTCTTCTGGCAGCTTTTCCAGGCCCACGCGCGCGCCAAACATCGCAACATCTTTCACCACCAACGGAGCCGGCGTAGCCACAGCCACCAGCAACCACATCAGCATGGACAGCAGGAATCCGGCGAGTGCGCCCATCTCCAGCCAGAACGCGTGGCTGGGATGGAAGTGGCGGATGACGCCGTACGCAAGCAGGAATACCAGCATCGATCCCGAAGCCAGCACCATCAGCCCAATATCAATGCCGCGATGCAGGCGCTGCCGCGAACGGCAGAACGCGCACTCGGCCAGATGAGCTTCGTAATCGCCGCGCATTTCGGCAGCAAGACCGGAGATGTCGTAGCGCCATCCGGCCAGGATCTTGCCAACGACTGGGTCTGTGCATTTTGCCATCGAGTCAAGCCGAACGTCGTGAGCCCCCTGGGAGGTGCGCTCAAAGACGCTTCCTACAGTCGAACTGCCGGCAGCGGTTCATGCTGGCCTGCCACGATCAAGCGGTTTTGCAGGAACAAGCTGCGCTGTTCGCCCAGCGCACGCTGCGCTGTCAGCCGCGCAATCTCTGGATGATTATTCTGCTCCGAAAGATGCGCCAGGATGAGGAACTCGGCTTCTCCATCATAGTCGCTCGTCAGGAATTTCGCGAGCGCGTCATTCGAGAGATGGCCGACGTTGCTCATCACTCGCTGCTTCACGCTCCAGGGATAGGGGCCGCCCCGCAACTGCTCGATGTCATGATTCGATTCGATCATCAGGATGTGGCATCCGCGAAGATGGTCGCGAACATTGTTCGGCATGTAACCAAGATCGGTGCAGATGCCAACCTTGATTCCGTCGCTGCGCAGGGTGAAGCCGACCGGATCGACCGCATCGTGAGGAATAGTGAACGGCGTCACCGCGATTTCACCAATCTGAAACTTGCTGCCGGGAGAGAATTGTTCGCGCCGCTCGATCACCACACGATTGCCTTGGGCATCACGGGTGACACGCTGGTAAGCCTGATAAGTAGCGCCGCTGATATAGACCGGAACCTTCAGCCGGCGGGCCAGCACTCGCAATCCGCCAATATGATCGGAGTGCTCATGCGTAACCAGGATGGCATCGATACAGCGCGGATCATGTCCGCAGAGCAGCAGGCGCCGCAGCAGTTCGCGGCAGGAAAGGCCGGCATCAATCAGCAGGTGCGTGCCGGAGCTGGAGACAAGGGTGCAGTTACCTTTGCTCCCGCTCGCCAACACCGTTACCGACACTGCCATAGGCCCGAGCATAAACGGAAGCGGCAGGCGGCGGTAGTAACAAACTCGTTAACCTCTGTGGGAAACTGGGCGCGATGCCGTTCCGGAACGCGCTCCCATTTCGGTCGACGATTTGCACAACAAACGTGCCGCTTGCACACAAAATACACAGCAATTTAATTTTTCTGCTTGTGTGGGGCTGGACTTTCAGGCATGCTTTGACGCAATCGAGGCACAGGTTTTGGCGTGCCGCTTCCCGGTTGAGAGTGACCCTCGGCGATGAGAGGCGATTCGTGCCGCGATATAAGCGGGCGAATCTTATTCCGAGTGCCAACTTCCGTTGCGCTTGGGACTTGCCGCGTATGGGTCATTGCAATCGTAGAGGCAGATTGAAACTTGCGTGGCTTTGTGCGGACATCTCTCAGGCGAAAGTTTGAGGGCGTTCCTCCGCGTCCGTACTTTCAAGCGCGCTACTGCGCAACACGCTGGTGTTCATTGCCGTTTGCTCTGGGCTGAGCGACGGAAGCCACGCTCACGTCACGCGACGTAGGGACTGTGCCTCTTACGCGACCCGAGGTGGCTGGCCTCGGGTCGCACTCTGTGTATAGGTAGAGCCGGCCTTCAGGCCAGCGTCAACGTTCGTATCTATATTTGGGTTTGATCCGTCTTTGAAGGGGCGCGCCTTCAGCTGCGCCGTACAACCCTTTTATTTATTCTGAGCGGGCCTCAGCCAGCGAGGAATCCTCCCCAAGTCAATTCCTCTCAGCTTCACGTATTCGCCGACGATATGTCATCCTATAGCTGCTGCGTCCCTCGCTTTGCAGGCGTGGCTCAGATGGTATGCGGCAACTCACGCGATCTACGGTTCTCATTCTTCTTCTGCTTCCCACGGCATTCGGTGTATCCAAGCCCACTCCGCTGAAGCCCGGATTCAATCTCTTCACCAAGTCGCAAGACGTTCAGCTTGGGCAGGAGACTGCGGCAGAAATCCGCAAGAAGGTCACGCTGGTCAACGATCCCACCCTCACCGCCTATGTGAACGCAGTAGGGCGGCGGCTGGCGGAAACCCGAGAAGCCAAGGCCAGCGGCTTTCATTTCACCTTTGAGGTGGTTGCCGATCCTGCGGTGAACGCCTACGCTCTGCCCGGCGGACCGATGTTTATCAATACTGGATTGCTGAAAGCCGTGGACAACGAGGCGCAACTGGCCGGCGTGATGGGTCACGAGATGTCGCACGTGATTCTGCGGCACGGCACCAGCCAGGCCAGCAAGGTCGATCTGATCCAGACACCGCTCGCCCTGGCCGGACAACTTACCGACAACAACACCATGATGGGACAACTCGAGCAGCTGGGGATCGGCCTTGGCGCCAACAGCGTGTTGCTGAAGTTCTCGCGTACCAACGAGAGCCAGGCCGACCTGATGGGCTCGCACCTGATGGCCGAGGCCGGCTATAACCCCATCCAGCTGGCGAAATTCTTCGTCAAGCTCAACGACCAGGGCGTCGACGCTATCGCCTTTTTATCCGACCATCCCAATCCCGGCGATCGCTCCAAGGCCATCGACCGCGAAGCCATGCGCCTGCCGCAACAGAACTACGGCTATCAGACCGGGCAATTCCAGCAGATGAAGAGAGTGGTTGCCGGCATCCCCGAACCTCCGCCGAAGCCCAAGGAACCGTGACCGCCGTCCGACCCCCGACCTCACGGCTTCCATGGCAAGCGATATACTTTCAATACTTCAATGAGGAAATACATTTCAGCAGTTTTGTGGTTGCCGTTCTTCTTGGCTTTTTTGTTTCCAGCAAGTGATGCAAGCCGGCTCTGGGCTCAGGACGCTCCCCAACCGCAGCCCGCGCCGGGCACGCAGAATTCTCAGCCCAAGTTTCCGCCCACGAAAACCGAACCGGTACCTCAGCCCACCCCACCTGCAGCCGGGAAGAAGGACAAGGCCATTCCCGCCGATGCCGAGCGTCATTTCCGTTCAGGAGCAAGTTTTGAGCACGACGGCAACATTGAAAATGCGATTGCCGAGTACAAGGAAGCCATCAAGGAATATCCCGACTACTTCGAAGCGCACTACAATCTCGGACGAATTTACCTGGATCACAAAGGCTATCCCAGCGCAATTGCGGAATTCAAAATCGCCACCCAGCTCCGGCCCGACGACGCTAACGCCCACAACAATATGGGGCTGGCGCTCAAGCACAATCACGACCTGAACGGAGCGATCGCGGAATATCAGGAGGCGGTTCGCCTCAACCCGAAGATGGCCACGGCGCAGAACAATCTGGCCAACGTGCTGTACGCCAAGCGCGACTTCAATGGAGCCATCGCGCACTACAAGGCGGCTCTTGAGATCCAGCCCAAGAGCGCTGAGACGCACATGAACCTGGGTAGCGTTCTCGACGATGCCGGCCGCCAGGACGAAGCCATCGCCGAGTACAAGGAAGCGATCAAGCTGGAACCCAAAAACGCCAGCGCCCATTACAACCTGTCGATCGTCTACCAGAAGAAGAAAGACATGCCGGCTGCGATCGCCGAGCTACGAATCGCCGCCAGGCTGTCGCCCGACTGGCCTACGCCGCACCTGATGCTGACCAACCTGCTCAAGGATTCCGATCCCAGGGCAGCGCTGGACGAATGCATGGTGGCGGACGGCCTGACGCAAAATGCCAAGCTGCACGATGAGTGTCAGGAAATCCAGAAGAAGATCCACTAAGGGCGGTTCGACCAACTGCGCTTCGCTGTGGACGGTTTACCAGTTACGTTGTCGGTAGAGCCGTTGGGTTAGGGTAGTGTCTTTGTGTCCGGGTAGAGCTGGCCTGAAGTGTCTGCGTAAGAACTAAGCTTTCGAATTGGTAGCGGAGCACAATGGTCAAGAACCCAGCGCCGTAGGCGCGAAACATCTCAGCCCAGCACGCAGCCGAACCGGGGTCCCCAAGTCGCGCCGCTTTTGCGCGAATTGGGGTGGGATGGCGGAGTGCTGGGTAGTGGGAAATTGATGCGAGTCCGGTAGGGACGGCAGAGGTTCCCACGCCGACACCTGAGGCCAGCGTCCAAGCCTTCCTATATCCACCCGAGCCGCGGCATAACATTGCTGCCAGGCTTTTCCGGTCTTCAATTCCAGAATAAAAAATCGCGAACTTGATCGGAATTGCTCAGACGGCGCATCGCCCAGGACGCCAACGCGGGTGCTTACGTTGTGAGAGACGACAGGCTAGACCAGTTGCTTGATCTTCTTGATCAGGACGTCGGGCGGATCGCCCTTAGTGATAAAGGCGTTTGCCAGCTCAAGCGCGGCGGGAGGAAGCGAAAAATAGGCTGACAGGAAGATGATAGGAACTTCAGGCCGGCGGCGGCGCATCTCAGCAGCCACATCTCCGCCATTCAGGCCGGGCATGTAGTAATCGAGCACCACCAGGTCAACGGGATGATCGTCGAAAATGGTTAGCCCCTGCACTCCGCTGTTGGCTGTCAGGACTTTGAAGCCGTGACTCTCCAGCATGATCTTGCGGACGCGCAGACCAATCTTCTCGTCATCAACACAAAGAACTGTTTTCAACCCCACAGCATTCATCCAGCTCACCGTTGCTTCCAATTGCTGTTCGATCCTCAACCGCGAACTGCTGTCTACTGCTTCTGCGCTTTCTATCACTTTGACTCTTTGGAATGGCTGGTCGTTTCACTAATAGTTGCAGGACGCTGTCAAAGTTGTAAATCAGCCGCGGTCGATTGAACATCCCGACAAAGTCGTAGAAGAGATGTAACAAATTACAGAGCTTTCATTTAGCGATTTCTTGTGTCCGGTTTTATATTACTGGCCGGTTAATACAGTAGAACAACGCTGAGTGCCCCGATAACGTCATTTCGCGCCCCTTCCGCTGGCTATCATCAACATGTTATTTTCAAAGACTTGCAGGTACTTCGTTTCGCCAGCCGGGAAGGAAGCCAGGCACACCTTCCACGCCGGCGCCTGCGTGTCTTGGAACCGGCGGGCAACAGTCGACCCGCCCCGTTTCACCTGAGGAAGAATGATCCGTTCTTACAAGGGAATTACCCCGATCGTCCCACCATCGTGTTATGTGGACCAGTCGGCCCAACTGATTGGCGACGTGGTGCTCGGCGAAAACGCCAGCGTCTGGATGAACGCCGTGGTTCGCGGCGACGTACACTCCATCCGCATCGGCGCCAACAGCAACATCCAGGACTGCAGCGTTCTCCACGGCATGTTGAACAAATGGCCGGTCATCGTCGGCGATTGGGTAACAGTGGGGCACTCGGTCACGCTGCACGGCTGCGTCGTTGAGGACCGCTGCCTCATCGGTATGGGAGTGGTCATTCTGAACGGCGCGCGCATCGGGGCCGGCTCCATCATCGCTGCCGGCACGCTGATCCCGGAAGGCACCGTGGTCGAGCCGCGCTCGCTGATGATGGGGGTCCCCGGCAAGCTGCGCAAGCGGGTCGAGGATGAAGAAATGATCCTGCAATACGCGCGCAACTATTTGGGATACCGGGAACAGTATCTGAAGGAAAGGCAGTAGCAAGTAGGCAAAGACAGTTTCAGTGGTCGGTTGTCAGTTTCCAAAGACCGTTGTCAGTGGCCCGTTGTCGGTTTCGCCACGCCAACCGTTTTCGATTCGCCACGACTGACGAGGAAAGTGACATCGCTAAATAATTCGCGACACCAAATCTGCGGTTGCTGAGAGCTAAAAGTTGACAGCTGCCAACTGACAACCGACAACTGATTTATGATCAAAGCCGTCCGCGGAACTCGCGATCTTCTCCCGCCCGATACCGACTTATGGAATCGGGTGGATGCCAAGGTGCGCGACGTCTTCGCGCGCTACAACTTTCACGAGATCCGCACTCCCATCTTCGAAGACACGCAGCTGTTCTCCCGCAGCGTCGGCGAAGAAACAGACATCGTCTCCAAGGAAATGTTTACCTGGGAGGATAAGGCGCGCGCGCAGAGCGAGAAAGCGCAATCGCTGACCCTGCGCCCGGAGAACACCGCCGGTGTGGTGCGCGCCTACATCGAGCACGGCTTCGACAAAAAAGGTACGCTGCAAAAGCTCTATTACATTGGACCGCAGTTTCGCCGCGAGCGTCCGCAGAAGGGCCGTTACCGCCAGTTCTTTCAGATTGGCGCGGAAGTCATCGGGCCGCCGAGCGCGGGCAGCGAGTCGCCCCTGCGCGATGCCGAGGTGCTGGAGATGCTGGCTACGCTGCTCGATGAAGTCGGCCTGCGCGACTGGAACTTGCAGCTGAACTCCGTTGGTTGCGCCGACGACCGGGCGCGCTACAACCAGGCGCTGCGCGAGGCGCTGAAGCCGGTCGTCCACCTGATGTGCCCGGACTGCCAGCGCCGTGCCGAGACCAATCCTCTGCGGGTGCTGGACTGCAAGGTGCCCGAAGATCAGCCCATCATCGAGAAGCTGCCCAAGATTGGTGACTACCTCGACGACGCCTGCCGCGCAGCACTTTGCCGCAGTGCGCGCCATGCTCGACGCGGTCGGCATCACCTACACCATCAACGAGCGCATGGTGCGCGGGCTCGACTACTACACTCGTACCACGTTTGAGTTCACCCACGGCGGCCTGGGCGCGCAGAGTGCGGTGCTCGGCGGCGGCCGCTACGATGGGCTGTCCGAGTCGCTCGAAGGGCCGAAGGCGCCGGGCATCGGATTCGCCATCGGCGAAGACCGTTTGATTCTCGCGTTGCAGTCGCAGGGCGAGCAGCCCGCGGAGACGATCCAGGCTTTCGTTGCGCCGCTGGGCGCCGGAATGAATGCGCACGCGCTGAAACTGGCGCGGGAGTTGCGCCGGGCCGGCGTGAGCGCCGATGTCGGCGATGAGAGCTTCCGGCTGAAGAAATCGTTCGAGCTCGCCGAAAAGGCGGGTGCGAAGTTTATCGTCATCGTCGGCGAAAACGAACTCGCGGCAGACACGTTCGCGGTGAAAGATCTAGCCAGCGGTGAGCAAGTAAACGTGGCACGCTCCGAGCTGGCGACGTATCTGCGCAAGTCGCCGGACTGACCAGTGGTTAAACTTCGATGAAATAAAACGACTGTCATCCGCAGGGAAGGATCCGCAGTTTCTTGGCGAATGCGCATTGCATAAACGGCTGTCATCCTGAGCGCAGCATTCGCGCGTTTGGCGAATAAACTAAACGGCTGTCATCCTGAGCGCAGCATTCGCGCCTTTTGTGAATAAACTAAACGGCTGTCATCCTGAGCGGAGCATTCGCGGCTTTTGTGAATAAACTAAACGACTGTCATCCTGAGCGGAGCATTCGCGCCTTTTGTGAATAAACTAAACGACTGTCATCCTGAGCGAAGCATTCGCGCTTTTTGCAAATAAACTAAACGACTGTCATCCTGAGCGCAGCATTCGCGTCTTTGGCGAATGCGGAGTCGAAGGACCTCTATCGCTGGTACGAACCATTCCAGCGCCGCCAGAAGAAGCAACCCGTGTCGACCATCCACACCATCGGTCACTCCACCCGCACACTCGACGAACTGGTGGCCGCGCTCGAAGCCCACAACGTTCGCACCCTGGTCGACATTCGCGCGTTTCCTGCATCGCGCCGCCTGCCGCACTTCAATCGCGAATCACTGGAGCAGGAGCTTCCCAAACGCGGCATCCGCTACGTCTGGATGAAAGAGCTGGGCGGGCATCGCAAGAAGATACGCAACGACTCACCCAACACCGGCCTGCGCAACGATTCGTTCCGCAACTACGCCGACTACATGCTGACGTCGGAATTCGCGCAGGCAATCGAGCTGCTGCTGGAAATCGCCAGCGACGAGCACGCAGGCGCGACCGCCTACATGTGTGCCGAGCGGATGTACTTCCAATGCCATCGCATGCTAGTCAGCGACTACCTGACCGCGCACGGCCACACCGTGCTGCACATCGAGGACGACAAGCGCCCGCTGCGCCAACACAAGCTGCTGCCGGAGGCCCACCTGGTACATGGGCAATTGCTCTACAACGCGCAACAATTGTTTTGAAACCGCTGTTCGCTCTTCGCCCTTCGCGTTTCGCTTTCGGCGCCCAGCTATCGGCCGTCAGCTATCAGCCGTCAGCTATCAGCTAAAGCCAACCAGCTTTGCCATCAGCCATCAGTTCTCAGCAATCAGCCACCCGGTTTCAGCCAACCCCACAGCAATCAGTGGTCAGCTCTCAGCTTTCAGCCAAACCAAATTTACGTCATCAACGATCGCCCCTCGCAAATTGCCTTGTATCAGGGCCCGTCTTTAGACGTGCCGTAGCCAGCCCATCCAGTCGCCGGGCTTCAGCCCCTGCTCCTCATTTTCTTAGGGCGGAAGTGTTTGCGATAACCTCTGTCGTCCCCACAGGACTCGCATAATTTTCCACTTAACCAGCACTTCGCCGTACCACCCCAATTCGCGCGATGGCAGCGCGAATCGGGGACCCCGGTTCGGCTACGTGCTGAGCTAAGCTATTCCGCGCCTACGGCGCTGGTTTCCAGGCTGCTGTATTTCTGCACCAACGCGAAACTCCAGTTCTCACGCAAACGGGAAGCCCCTCCGTATCTACAGTGATCGACGCGGCCCTGAAGCGCCGCTCTGCCGCAACGCACTCGTGCAGCCCTTCATTGCCTAGCGGCTTTTTAGCTGACAGCTGACAGCCAAAAGCCAATAGCGAATGGCAAACTGCCGCTTTTCTGCGCTACCATCAATTACCCATGAAACAGGCCGTCTTCCGCGAACGCAACAAGCAGTATTACCGCGTTCTGCACACCCCCATCTGGATCTGGGTATTCTGGGTGCTCCCCGGATACCCGCTCACCTACGACCTTTACGCCCATGGTCCTGACCGCCGCCATTGGATCTGGCTGGCCATCGTCGTCGCCGTGGTGGCGTGGCGCGGCTACCAGGGCCGCCTCCCTGGCTGCGAGCCGCGCCCCTACATCAACTTCTACGGCGTGCATCAGCCGAACCTGGGGTACCGCGTCGTCTGCTACACCGCCGCCTGGATCGACATCATCGTTCCCTACGTGCTCAACCTCATCGGCCTCATCCTGGCTTCCGTCAACGGTCGCTGGATCCTCAAAGAGCTCTACATGTACCTGTACTACCCGCTGGCCTTGGCGGTCATCCTGGCCACGTTTCTGGACTGGACGCCGCGCGCGCGCCGCGACACCTTCGGCGAAGGCGCCGAGCGGGCCTGGTTCTACGTCGCCATCTGGACCGTGGTGCCCACGCAGGTCATCAACTGGGGCGCGTGGCGCTTCGGCAAATTCATGAACCTGGCGCCGCTACCGCTCGCACACGTTCGCCTCGCCGTCTGCCTCATCTCGACGGCGTTCTTCTTCTACCTGGGATACTCCGAGAAGCTGCCGCGCAGCCAGCGCCACTATGAAGGTGCAGCCGCTGCGGGAGTGTGAAAAATCAGTGGATGGTGGTTAGTGGGTAGTGGATAGGGAACGGCCATAAGCCGCTGCGCCGTAGTCGCGTTTGATTTTGGCATCGACCCGATCTTCCACTTGCCATCACCCGCATCCAACTCTGCAACGCAGCGTCGCCCCGCCTGTTATAGTGTTGCGGCAAAGAGCGGCATCGCTCCATCGCGCTGTCGTTGGGAGGCATTGCATGTCGTCCGCGAACACCTCGCCCTCATCCCCAGGTTCAGGCCTCACCGTTCTTTGCCTCGCCAGCTACTACAAAGGAACCGATTTCATTCGCGAGTGTCACCGCGAAGGTTGCCGCACCCTGCTGCTCACTTCGCACAGTTTGAAGGATGAGCCGTGGCCGCGCGAGGCCATCGACGAAGTCTTCTACATGCCCGACGTGCAGAAGGAGTGGAAGCTGGAAGACGCGTTGCTCGGTGTCAGCTACATGGCACGCAACGAGGTCATCGATCGCATCGTCGCCCTCGACGACTTCGACGTAGAGACAGCCGCCACCTTGCGCGAGCATCTGCGCGTGCCCGGCATGGGCGACACTACCGCCCGCTACTTCCGCGACAAGCTAGCCATGCGAACCAAAGCGCGCGACGACGGCTTTCAGGTGCCGGAATTCATCCATGTGCTGAATTACCGGCAGCTCGGCGAGTTCATGAATCGCGTGCCGCCGCCCTGGGTCCTGAAGCCGCGCTCGCTGGCAGGCTCGATGGGCATCAAGAAAATTCATTCATCTGACGAGCTGTGGGGCTCGCTGGAACTGCTTGGCGATAAGCAGTCGTTCTACCTGCTGGAGAAATACGTTGCCGGCGACATCTACCACGTGGACGCAATCTTCTACGAGCACGAGGAGATGTTCGCCCTCGCCAGCCGCTACGGCCGGCCGCCCATGGACGTCTCGCAGCAAGGCGACATCTTCACTACCAGCACCCTGCCACTCGGCTCCGCCGAAGCGAAGCCCCTGGTCGAGATGAATCAGAAGGTGATGCGCGCCTTCGGCATGCTGCGTGGCGTGGCGCACAGCGAATACATCCGCGGACGCGATGATGGCAAGCTGTACTTCCTCGAAACCTCGGCGCGCGTCGGCGGAGCGCACATCGTCGACCTCATCCAGGCTGCGACAGGTTTGAACATGTGGGCCGAGTGGGCCAAGGTCGAGATTGCCGGCGGCAAAGCTCCGTACAAGCCGCCCACTCCCAACAAGGATTCCGCCGGGCTGCTGGTTTCGTTGGCCAAGCAGGAGCATCCCGACACCTCCGCCTACAACGATCCCGAAGTTGTCTGGCGCATGAACGAGAAGAAACATCATGTCGGGCTGATCGTGAAGTCTCCCGATGCCAAGCGGGTGCAAGACCTCATCCAGAATTACGCTGACCGCATGCGGCACGACTTTTTGGCGTGGCAACCGCCGCTCGACCGCCCCAACTTCTGAGGGACGCAGGGCACGATCTGGGTTAGCCGTTGAGGTAGCCCGCGCTTCACTGGCCGCGAAGGATCATGCAATCCAGCGCGTCACTCGATCAATCCAGCGCGTCACTCGATTTAGATTTGTCATCCTGAGCGCAGCGACCGCCAGGAATTTCGGCCTGCCGATTTTGCGGGCCGGCGGTCGCGGAGTCGAATGGACCTGCTTTCCCCACGCGGCGCATCCAACCGCAGGTCCCTGCGCTCGGCTGAAGCCCTCGGGTCGGGATGACAGCGTATTTACTGGGAAGTCTTGAGGGGCTCCCTGCAGGGCTCCGAAGTGGCGCCCTGCCAGGCTTTGAAGGGGCGCAGCTTCAGCTGCGCCGTTACCGCAGCCCCACCAATTGTCATCACGAGGAGGCCTTCAGGCCGACGAGGGATCTGCTGTTCCTGCCGTCCCTGGAGGGGGCCCAGATTTCTTTACCAATCCTACCCAGCCTTGAAAGGCTGGGCTAAGCTCTTGCGTCTCGCTGCGCGAGACAGGTGCGTTCTCCCGCCCTTACGCCTCGTCCAGCAAATCTTTCAGCGTCCGCTTGTGCTTCTCTGTCTTCGCCTTGCGTTTCTTATCGCCAGGCTCTGCTCGAGTAGGCGGTGGAGTCCCGATGACTTCGCGCGCCACAGCCTTGACCGCCGAGGCGGCACGGAACGGCTTCGGCTTACGAGGCTTTGAGGGCATCTCTTCTCCAACGGCTGGCCTTGGTTCTGGATGCGACGGGCCGGGCAGGCCGGCAACATCCTTGCTATCAGTCGCTTACGGGTTGCGACGGCGAAAAGCAAAAGAGCCAGAGGAGCGTTTCCGCTGATCTGACTCTAGGTTCAGTATAGCAGATTTAGCACCCGATTTGCCGGTTTCTCCCCGATTTATATCTCGTGCCAGATCATGTGATTACGCGCTATTGTTGTGTTTCGCCATATTGACATGTAAGAAATACCTGCCAACCTCAAGGAAACCCTGACTGACTGAAATCGAGGTCCCCTCAGCGGCTAAAACCGAATTGATTTTGCAAATTTACGGACGACCCAAACGGTCATCCCCTTCAAAACGACGCCTATCAGAATTTCCCCAAGAGTCATGCAGCCACTGTCATCGGTTTCTTACTTCACCCCAAGCACCAGGAAGTAATCCATCTTGTCGTCCTTCACCAGGTTGTCATGCTCTTCCAGAAGTCGGTAGCCAGCCTCGCTCGCTTCTCGCAGAACAATCTCCTTGTGGACCCCGTGGTCCTCGCCATTGCCGTCGCGGTCGATAACGCCCACACGCGCGCCCGGCCGCAGCGACGTTCGCAGACTGCGCAACAAAGCCACGGGATCGGCGACCTCGTGATAGGCCTTCAGCAGCAGCACGGCATCAACGCTCGTGGGCGGAAGTTCGGGATTGTCCGGCTTGCCCTGAACCGTCTTCACATCGTGCAACTGCTCCTTCTGAATTCGATTCTCGATATACGTGAGCGCCTCGGGGTTGATATCGACGGCGTACACGGTTCCGGCGGGGGCAACGCGCTTGGCGGCTCGCACCGTGAACCATCCCGATCCCGCGCCGATGTCGGCCACCGACTTGCCCGGCTGGATGCCGAGAATGTTCATTACCTGATCGATGTGCAGTTTCTGCTCGCGGCCCGGCGTCTCGAAGATCGACAGGTCGCCGGTGTAAGGCGTACTGGTCGCACGGTGAGGGGTGGCCGTGGTCTGCGCCACCAGGAGCGGCGCTTGCGCAACGAACAGCACTGCCAGTAGCAGCGCGCAAAAACTAGCGAAGCGTATTGAGGAAACTCTGTGTAGGTACGACATGGTGGTTCGATGATTACATCTGCGGCCGCGGAGCGGGTGCAGCCTGCCACGCTTTTCTGCGGAACGCCGCGACTGCGGCAAAATCCAGGCTCAGCCCCGAGCTAGTTGCCGGCTCCGGAAAGCAATCCGTACACGCTGAGCTGGTTCGCGGTGCCGACAAACACTTTCCCGTTGGCGATAGTCGGAACCGTGAACTTCGACGCCGGGCCGGGATTATCGCGAGCGAAGCGCTCGTTGGAGTTGTAAAGTTCGCGCCCAAGATTTCGCGCGTCGTAGGCATGCAGCGCAGCCGCGCCCTGATGCGACGCGTAGTAAGCGTCGTTGTGTACAGCCCACACAATGCCATTCGAATTGCCGTTCGCCGAAACACTGACCGTGCTGCGCGTCAGGTGATAGATAGCCGCGCTCTGCGATACCGGCGCCGTTGACAGTTGCCCGTTGCGGATCGCGAACGCCTTGATCGCATCATTGTGCGGGCTGATGCCGGCCCCGAAATACAGGCGCCCGTTCCAGTAAGCCGGTGTCCCCATCTGCTGCTTCAGACCGGAAATTTCCTGCACGATTTGCGGATTGCTCTTGAAGCCGGCGTTGTAGCCGCCAAGATTGTTGCGGTCGAGCAGGTAGATGTGTCCGTTCTTTCCGGTGGTGACCGCCAGGTGCGGATAGAGGCCAGGCTGATCGGGCAAGAGCACCACTCCCGCCGAGCCGAGATCGAGATCGACCTCGGCCATTTTGGCCTGGTTATACGGCGTGAAGGAGTCGCTGAGTTCGATGCCGTGCGAGCCGCTCCGAAGCCTCACCACACTGTCGCTCAAGTTGCTGCCCGGCTCTTCGCCGAAAGCGTCAAACGGTCCGTTGGCGGTTGAGAGATACAGGTAGCCTTTGGCGTCGGCACTGAGGCCGCAGCCGCTCATCCAGATGCCGCCCTGGTAGCCGTCCGGCGTCGACACCCAGGCGCCCGACTGCCGCATTGTGGTCGCATCGAAGGCGATTACCCATCCGTGATAGAGGCCTGAGTCGGCATTCGAAGCGAACGCGATATAGATTTTTCCTTTCGACAGCAACAGCGCTGCCCGCTGAAGTTGTAAGTGGGAACTGAATGTCAGCACGCCGTCGCTGCCATCCTGCGCGGTGCCGGGATAGCTGGCTTCCACATTGCGCGGGCCGCCAAATTTTTCCGCGCCGGAGGTCATGTCCAGGGCATGCAAGCGGTGATGAGACGCGCCATTCTCCTTGGTGGCAGCCACCACATACACCGTGTTGCTGGCAAGATCGATGACCGGCGTGCTGGTGATGCCGATCTCCGGCATGATGTCGCTGGCGTTCACGTCGCTCGCGGAAAGCGTGGTGATGCCGGCATCCGGATTGACGAAGCTGACGTGCCACAGCGGCGCGGGAGTCGGTGAGTCGGCGTCGAAGGCGTAAACGCTGTTGTGCTGCGTGGCTACAATCACCACGTTGTGAATTCCGTTGCCCGGCATTGCGATCTGCGGCGCGTACAGCGGCTGCGCGTACACGTAGCCGTCCACCGGAAAGGAATACAGTTTGCCGAAATGCGCGGCGTTGACGTTGTCCGGAGTCAGGACGGTTTCAAGAATGTTTTGCCCGGTGCGCGCGTTGTCGTTGTGATAGGTCGTGACCGCGGCGAATCCGGCGGCCGCCAGACTTTCGACGGTGGCGCCTGGGATCCGCGGTAAAGCGGCGGTCACGAAATCGTCACCGGCAGGAGCCTGCGGAGTCCGCAGTTGGCGCAGTTGGATGACGCAGAGCACCACCACCAGCCCCGCTCCGACTGACAGCAGTTGCGAGCGATTGCGGGAAAGAGCTGCGACCCGCTGCCAATAGTGCAGCGTGAAATAAACAAGAATTCCCGCGCTCAGGCATAAGGCGCTCAGCGTGAGGAAAGATTCTGAAAGTAGCAAAATTAAATGCTGAAACATGAGCAGGGATCTGGTGCTGCACTCAACGCTTTACGTCGTAACCCTCGGGTCATAAAAAAGTGGTGCATGCCCGAAAGACCGACTGCGTTCCAGGACAGCAGGACTGCGGGGCATCCGCGGCTTAGGACATCACTCTGGCAAATAGAGAGATGCTCGCGCCACTTCCTATGATGCAGGACACGGCGGAATTCGACCAGTCCACAAACGTCGAACCAGTGTTAAGAAATGTGACGGGAGGCCACGGTTCGAGGACGCTGTCAGCTGTCAGCTGTCAGCCATCAGCTGTCAGCTAAAGCTCGCGACGCAACAAATGTCTGTACCACGGCGCTGCCGGTAGAGCGGCGATTTAGCGTAACGCCCGAGCTCCTTTGAACTCGGCGGCGCTTCACAGACTGCTGAAAAACTCTCGCCACTGTTCGGGTAGAGCTGGCCTTCAAGGCCAGCGTTTAAGCGTTACATTTATGAACCGAGCCGGCTTCAGCCGGCGCCATAAGCGTTACGATCCCCGGTTTCCGCAGCCTGTTTAGGCATGGCGCAACATGTCCGCCAAAGGTTGGACTGAACAGCCTTGGCATCGGAATCCCCATCCCACTCGGCTCGCTATCGGAATTCCATCTCCGGATTCGCAAGGACATCGCTCGCTACGATGTT
>CAWCMU010000013.1:0-13481 GCA_963796695.1 uncultured Acidobacteriaceae bacterium
AAAAACTGTTCCGTAGTGTCCGTTTCCGCCAGCGTAAGACGTGCCGTAAAGATTTCCTCCAGAATCAACAGTCAAGCCGGTAAACGGGCTGGCTCCATCCTGCCTGCCAGTAAAGTTATGAATCACATTAAAGGTTTGCGCCTGGGCGGGCGCGATTGAGATCAGCAGCACGGCGATGGCAACGCCGAAAGCTAATCGGAGAGAAGTCGTAACTCTCGCGTGCGGTGTATGAGTGCGGTTTCCTTTTGGCTGTTCCTTATGATTCGACATCAACTTCCTCTTTTCTCGGCCAGGGTAGTTTTTATCGGCTGCTCCTGAGAATGACCTGCCTTCCTTAAACGCAAGCAACAACCATGAGCAGTCGCCGAGGGTCGAGTACTACTAGCAAGCGTAAGGCGACGACTCATTCGCCGAAAGTTACGAAGGTACAAGAGGGTGATTGCACCTCCGTAAGCGCTCTGTCATTGACAAAGCTGCTCCCGTTGTGCGCACGGGTGCGATAGCTTGGCGATGCAAGCTCCCTGACGGCGCGAAAAAAAACACGACTACCGTGCTCAGTCGAAACTGAGCTATGTCCAACCTGGAATGTGAAGCGGCATGTTACGAAGTCTCCGCGTGGCTGACACGGAGGGACGAAGAAGCGATACGTTTAGTTCATCATCGACAGCGAACGATGAACTCTCAAACGAGTGGGACGATTGTCTATTACCTGAGAGCGAATGGTCAAGAGGGTTTACAGGAAATTCAACGAAAACGTGTTGATTAATTTGGCGTTAGCAATTTCTGCTAAGGATGTTGCTGGCCTTTGTCATTTCCGGCGACCAGATAAAAATCGAGATGCTGCCAGGGGAAACCTCCGAAGCGGTTGACCCTGCGGCCGGGCAGGCGATACTGCAACTCGGTTTGCGTTCCGCTCGCCGCTACCACGATGTGATCGCCGGCCGGGATCTCATTGCGCTCGTAGTTTGCGACCGGATGATCCCGGTAGAAGGCTAGCCCGTATTCCACTCCGGGCGGCACATCATAGACGGCGATGTCGGGAACGCGCCCAATTTCGGTTTGTTGCAATACGGCTTGAACCGGTCGTTCCGACTGCAGGAAGTCCAGCATGGGAACGGTGCCACGCAAGATCAACGAAAACGCAATCACCACAGGTACCAGCGTGGCGAAGCGCAGCACCCGATATCCCTGGTTCTGCAAGGTGAACCAGAACATGATGACGGTGATGATGGCGAGGGATACGGCGACGATCAACACCGTTCGCGGCAAAGGGAGCTTGAGCAGTTTGAAGGGGACGACGAGCGCGCCGACTTCAATGGCGGAGCAGAGCAAGCCGTGCAGCACCACCATCCACATGCTGGGCTTCACGCCTTCAGACTCGCGCCGCCTCAGGAAATCGGCCAGCAAAATTGTGCCTGCCGGAACCGCGGGCAAGAATGTATCCCGGCAACTTCGAGTGCGAAAGCGAGAAAAACAGAATAGGCAGCAGAAACCACAGCGCCAGATAGGCGCGAAAGTCTTCCTGCCCCGGCGATTGCTGAACGGAGAAACGCCAATCGCGAATCGCATCGACAACGGCATCAACTACAAAGACTGTCCAGGGAACCAGCGCCAGTAGCGCCACCGGCAGGTAAAACCAGAACGGCTGCGGGTGATGGTAGATGTTGCTGGTGAAGCGTTCCAGATTGTGCTGCAAGAAGAAGACGCGAAAGAACTCAGGATTCGCGCGCTGCACGGCGATAAACCACGGCAGCGTTACCGCCAAATATAACGCAATGCCGATTGGCCACAAGGTGCGCAGGACCAGACGCTTGTCGCGCCTTAGTGAGGCGAATATCACGATGATCAGCCCGGCGAGAAGCGCGGCGACGGGGCCCTTGGCCAGTGTTGCCAGGCCGCTGAAGAGATAGAAGCCGAGCAGCCAGTTCCTCACGTTGCTCACGTGCCATCCGTACCAGCACAGCATGGCGGCAGTAAACATCACGGCCAACGGCATGTCGGTGGACGCGCTGCGACCGAAGCCGATGATGATGGCCGCGGAAGCCGTTATGAGGGCGGCATCCAACTGCATGCCGCGGAAGAAGCGGCGCGTCCACACGTAAATGAAAATGATGAGCAGGCAGGACAGGAACGCCGAAGGCAGCCGCGCCGCCGTGTCCGACACGCCGCCGGCAGCTTTGTAGGAGAGCATCGCGGACCAGTAGTAGAGCGGCGGCTTCTCCAGCCAGGGATGGCCATAGAGGACGGGAGTAACCCAGTCATGGCGCGCCAGCATTTCGCGCGCAACTTGCGCATAGCGAGGCTCGTCGGCGCCAACAAGTCCGAGCAGCTGAATGCCAAGCAGGAACAGGAAGCCGCAGAAGGCGATCAGAGCCAGCGCGTCCGTGGAGCGGCGGGTACGGTCGTCCAGGCTGGGAGGCGTCGGTCTCAAAATGATTAGCCGATTCGAATGATGCGGGCTTTCATTGCACGCTGGCGTCGTAGCCGCGAATTCGTAGCTGCGCCAGCAATCGCTCAGTCGCCACAGATAGCGGACCCTCGACGGCACACCCACTGGCGCATTCGTGGCCGCCGCCACCCAAGGCTTCGGCAACCGCCGCGACATTGACTGCGCCTTTGCTGCGCAGGCTCACGCGATAGCGGCCATCGGGCTGCTCGCGGAAGAATAGCGCGACTTCGATGCCTTCAATCGCGAGCGCATAGTTCACCAGCCCTTCGCAATCCTCGTCCTGAGCTTCGCAGCGTTCCATGGTATCGCGGTCGACGTGCATCCAGGCCAAAGTTCCTTCGCGCTGCAGACCGTTTAACGCAGCACCCAGCAATCGCATCTTGGAAAGCTGCGTGGAGAAGTACACGTTATGCGCGATGCGTACCGGATCGGCGCCCGATCGAACGAGTTCCTGGGCCAGCGCAAAGGTGCGTTCAGTAGTGCCATGGAAACAGAACGAACCGGTATCGGTCAGCACGGCGGTATAGAGACAGGTGGCGACCTCGGGCGATATGCGGACGCCGGCTTCGCGCGCCAGCCGGAAAATCATCTCGGCAGTGGCACAAGCGTCCGGATCAATCCAATTGACATCGGCAAACGGGCGGGCCGTGGCGTGGTGATCAATGTTGATGAGGTAGTGACGCTCCAGGCCCGTGAGGCGAGTGCGGGCAACACTATCGCACTCCAGGATGATGACGGCCTCGGCTTCCGGCGCCTGCTCGGTATCCTGTAACACGGTGTCGCTGAACGGCAGGGGCGTATAAATTCCGGGGACACCATCGCTCAGCACCACGCTGGCTTCTTTGCCCATGCTGCGCAGAATCTGGCAGCAAGCCAGTGCCGAACCGACCGCGTCACCATCCGGACGAGCATGAGAGGTGAGGATAAACTTCTGTCTCCTCCCAATCTGATTCAGCACTTCGTCCAGCATCCCTGTGGTCCCGAATTCCACCTACCGCTTCCTTTTCTGAATTCTTTGCAGCAACTGCTCTATGCGACCGCCGTACTGTTCAGATTTATCCAACACAAAGAAAACTTCCGGCGCCTGCCTCACTCCCAGGCGGCGAGTGAGTTCATGGCGGATATAGGCACGCGCAGCATTCAATCCTTCCAGACTCTCTTTCGCTTCCTGCTCGTTGCCGGCAGCGGCCACGAACACCCGCGCCTTGCGGCCATCGTCGGCCAAATGCACTTCGGTCACGCTGACTAACCCAATACGCGGATCGCCCAATTCACCTTCGACGAGGGCGCCGACTTCCTCGCGCAAGGCCTCGCCCATGCGCTCCCGATGATGTTTCTGTCCCCGATTTTCCATAATTCAGCTTTTGGCTCTCAGGAAAGGCTGATCGACCCTGCGATTCCAATGCCGGGGCTGAAGCCCCTTGGCATCTAACGCCGTCTCGACGCGGCGCTGAAGCGCCGCTCTACCCGTTCGCAGTTGGTTCAGACATTCCTTAGCTCTTCGTCTGGATTCCGGCTCTATCACTGGAAAACCAGCCTTTACTCCCTGCCAGCCTTGCCGCGCTTGTTAAAAGCTAAAAGCTGCGAGAGGGGGAACGTTAGAGCATACGCCCACCTGTCAATTCGGCGGTGATAATCGTCACGGTTCCCCGGTCAATTGACCGCCGAATTCCGCTTCGGAAAGAAAGTCCAAAAAGGAATCGACAACTTCGCCCCCAGCATTGTTGGCCACGCGCATGGCATGACGTTCCACATTGCGCATCAGGCCGTCGAGGTAATCGCGTGAATCGGAGATGCTGACCACGCCAATCGTCGCTCGCTGCCAAGCCTCACTCGCGTCTAATTCGGCCACGGCAACGTTGAAGTGATTACGCAGGCCGTCCTTAACGCTGCGCACTACCTGTCGCTTGTCTTTCAGCGAATGCGCAGCTTCGATGCGAATCTCGAGCGTGAGATACGCAATCATCTGTTCCCCTTCGACAAGCTCTGTTGCACAACGTCCCGGATACCGGCCCCTCTGGATCGAGGATTCGGTTCCAGGACGATGATGATTCCGTTACTGTGCTGCGCAGAAGCAGATCCCTCGTCGGGCTAAAGCCCTCCTCGGGATGACAGTCATAAGGGTACCCGGGCGGCACGACTAAAGTCGTGCCCTGATACAAAGCAAAACCCTCATGCCCGACAACATTCCTTGCTCGGAGGCAAAGCCTAGCCTTGCAACTGGCACCGACGCCAGGTGACGAAACCCGTTGCAGCAACCAGTTGACAGAAACCCATTCAATCAGCAACTGACAACTGACAACCGACAACCGACAACTGTCTCTACACGAATGCTTCGGCCGCCACCCGTTCGGTGACGAAGACCTCGATTATGTCGCCGACCTTGATGTCGCCGTAATTCGCAATCGAGATACCGCATTCCACACCCGAGCGCACTTCGGCGACGTCTTCCTTGAAGCGGCGCACCGATCCGACTTTGCCTTTGAACACGACAACGTTGTCGCGCAACAAGCGCACTTCGGCATCGCGTTTTACTACGCCATCCTGCACATAGCAGCCGGCGATGACGCCGACCTTGGGCACGCGGAAGGTGTCGCGAACTTCTGCCCGGCCCAGGTAGGTTTCCTTCACGATCGGTTCCAGCAAGCCGGTCATGGCCTTCTTGATCTCGTCCTGCACTTCGTAAATGATCGAGTGCAAGCGGATGTCGACCTTCTCCTGCTCTGCCAGTTCCTGCGCCTTGCGCTCGGGGCGCACGTTGAAGCCGATGATGATGGCATTCGACGCTGAAGCCAGCAGCACATCGCTCTCCGTGATAGCGCCCACGCTGGCCCGCATGACGTTGATCTTCACGCGCTCGTTCGACAGCTTGGTCAGCACGTCGCTCAGCACTTCCACCGAACCGCCCACATCGCCCTTGAGGATGATGAACAGTTCCTTCTGACCGGCGGACTTCAACTGCTCCGCCAGGCCTTCCAGAGAAACACGTGAACTCTTGGCCAGTTGCGCTTCGCGCGCCTTGGTCTCGCGATACTCGGAGATACCGCGCGCCTTCTCGCGATCGGCTACGGCAACCAGTTGGTCACCGGCTTGCGGCAGTCCTTCCAGTCCAAGAATCTCGACTGGAGTCGACGGCCCTGCGGCGTCCAGCGCCACGCCGCGATCGTTAAACATGGCGCGAACTTTACCGAACACATTGCCTACAACAAAGTTGTCGCTGTTGTGCAGGGTGCCGTTCTGTACCAGCACGGTCGCCACCGGGCCACGGCCGCGATCGAGCTTGGCTTCCAGCACGGTGCCGCTGGCCAGCCGCTCGGGCACAGCCTTCAGATCACCGAGGTCGGCTACCAGGCAGATCATCTCCATCAGCAGATTGAGATTGGTCTTCTGCTTGGCCGACACATCGACGAACACGGTGCTGCCGCCCCATTCTTCCGGCATCAAGCCGCGATCGGCCAGCTGCTTCTTGACGCGCTCGGGCAAGGCATCAGGCTTGTCGATCTTGTTGACTGCGACGATCAAAGGCACGTTCGCAGCTTTGGCGTGATCGATGGCTTCCAGAGTCTGCGGCATGACGCCGTCGTCGGCGGCAACCACTAGCACCACGATGTCGGTGACCTTCGATCCGCGGGCACGCATGCGGGTGAAGGCCTCGTGACCCGGGGTATCGAGGAAAACGATCTCGCGTCCGAACGCCGGCGAGTTGGTGTCGGTGATCGCAACCTTGTACGCACCGATGTGCTGCGTAATGCCGCCGGCTTCGCCTTCGGCAACGTTGGTGGAGCGAATGGCGTCGAGCAAGCTGGTCTTGCCATGATCGACGTGACCCATGATGGTGACCACCGGAGGACGGGTTACAGCCGTGGCTCCGTCCTCGCCAGCGCGCTCCGCCGGTCCCTCGTCCTTGGCCAACTGCTCTTCGAAGGTGATGACCGAAGTCTCTGCGCCGAAATGGCGAGCCATTTCGGTGGCCAGCTCAGCGTCGAGCGTCTGGTTGACGGTGGCGAACACACCGCGCGCCAGAAGACGGGCAATGAGGTCTTTGGCGCGGATGCCAAGTTTCTCCGCCAAGTCCTTTACGCTGACACCCTCAGGAATGGTGATGGCACGCGTAATCGGCAACGGCTCGCTGGAAAGCGAAAGCCGTGGCGGCGGAACGAAGCCCTTCATCGGGCCTTCCTTCACCCCACGCGGAACATAGCGTTGTCCGGGACGCGCCGGACGTCCCATAGGACGTTGTCCGGTTGGAGGCGGCGGCGCAGCACCCGCTGCGCCAAATCCGGGACGCACTCCCGGCTGCCCGGACCGCGTAGGATGAGGGCCACGACGTTCGCCAGGCCGCATCGGCGGACGGGTTTGACCGGTCGGCGGAGCTCCGGGACGAGGACGCTGGAAGATGGGCTTGCCGCGCTCAGGCATCACGGCACGGGGCGGAGTAACGGCTGCCGGACGTACAGGTGCTGTGTAGACGGGACGCGGCCCGGTCTGAGGCACAATCAGACGACGCGGCGGAGGAGCAGCAGCCGCGTGCGCAGCCGGCTGCATTGGCTGCCCGGGCTGTCCCGGCCGACCCGGCACACCGGGAACGGCAGGGCGCACTCCTCCCACGGGAGGAGCCACCGGAGCGCCGGGGCGTGGCGGCGTCACGGTTCTGGTGGGAACCGCGTGGGCAGCGGGCGGCAGTTGCTGCGGTGAAGTTCTTTCGACTTCCACAGGCGCCTCGGCGACAGCAATGTCGGGCGCAGATACTGGTGCTTCGGGTTCGTCGAGCACCGCTACTTGATTTTCGATTGTGGCCTCGGATGGCTTCGCAGCCTCGGAAACAGCAGATGTCGGGACATGTGTCGGGGCCGGAGCCGCTGGCGGCTTAGGCGGAATAATCACCGCAGCAGGGGGCCGGGCTACGGATTGGGGCGTAATAAACCGCGGAGCCGGCTTGGGCTCGGGCGGAGCAATCGGCTGAGTACTTGCCGCAGCGGCAGGCGGAGCCGCAGGCGCGGCTGGCTTGGGCGGAACTGCCGACGGCGCAGCCACGGCAGGCCGATTGATTCCGGGCGTAGCCTGGCTGGGCGCAGCAGGACGTGCGGGCGAGACGGGTTGGGCGGCGCGTTGGGTGATGGCCTTCAGAACATCTCCGGGCTTGGAGATATGCGAGAGGTCAATCTTTGGCTTGAACTCGTCGGGCGTCACCGCAGCGCGCGAGCCGCGGCTGCTGGGCTCATGCTCCGCGAAGTACTTCTTGACGCGCTCCGCTTCATCCTCTTCGATGGAACTGGAGTGCGTTTTCTTTTCGGTTACGCCGACCTTGGGGAGAACGTCGAGAATCGCCTTGCTCTTGACCTCTAATTCTCTCGCCAGATCATTGATTCGAATCTTGTGCTGCATTCCGCCCTGTTTCCTCCGTCGTTATGTCCCGTCTGATTACGCCTTCATAGCATCCTCACGGTTTAGTTTGGCCCGCGACAGACGCCGCTGACCTTTTACGAATTAACGCTTCTCTCCCGGCTCTTCTTCGTCAGGCACATTCTCATTCGGGGTCTCGATCCGCTCATGGAAGATGCGCTCGGGTTCATCGGCCAGCGGAGCGTTCTCGACACCGTCAATCACTTCAGCTTCAAAGGCCTGGCCTTCATCGGCCAACTCTTCTACGCTCTCCGAAGAAGCCTCGGGCTCGTCGGGCAAACCTTCTTCATCGCCCGCCTGGCCGCCTTCGTCACTGGGCTCCACATCGCTCTCGGCAGACAATTCCTCTGCTGATTCAGCTTCAGCGTCGTCGCGTCCGGCTGCGGCTACTTCTTCCGGAGCCTCTCCGGCTGCTTCGTCGGATTCTCCGTCTTTCGTGGCTGCCAGTTCGCGCGCCTCTTCCTCTACCGACACGTCCTCACCAACCACCTCGCCGGCATCCGGCAAGCCGTCGGCGGCTGCATCCAGACTGGAAAAGTAATTATTGACCGCAATACTGATTTTTTCTACGGTCTTCGGACCGATACCCGGCACTTCTTCCAACTGCTCGGGAGTCATATCCGCCACGGATTCGACGGTGGTAATACCTGCCGCCACCAGCTTCTCGATGATGTTCGGTTCGAGATCGGGCACCGACTCCAGCGGAGTCGTGGTCACGTTCATCACGCCGCGCATCTGCTCTTCGACTTCCTGGCGCTTTTCTTCCTCGCTCTTGATGTCGATCTTCCAACCCAGCAGCTTGGCGGCCAGGCGAACGTTCTGGCCTTTCTTGCCGATCGCAAGCGAAAGCTGGCTGTCGTCGACGATGACTTCCAGGTGCTTCTCCTGGCCTTCCAGGACAGTAACGCGGCTAACTTTGGCCGGCTGCAAAGCCTTCTCGGCGAATGTAACCGCGTCTTCGTGATACTCGATAATGTCGATCTTCTCGCCGCGTAGCTCGCGGATAATCGACTGCACACGCATGCCCTTCATGCCTACACAAGCGCCCACCGGATCGACGTCCTTGTCTTTGGACATGACCGCGATCTTGGTGCGTTCACCGGCTTCGCGAGCAATGGCGCGAATCACCACCGTGTTGTCGTAGATCTCAGGAACTTCGGTCTGGAATAGGTGTGACACTAGTTCCGGGACAGCGCGGGAGACCACAACCTGCGGCCCTTTGGAAGCCTTTTCAACTCGTACGATTACACAGCGCGCGCGCTCGCCGGGCGAGAAGGACTCCAGCCGCGACTGCTCTTTGCGAGGCATGCGGCCCTCGGCCTTGCCCAAATCAACGATGACGTCTTGCCCCTCGGTACGCTTCACGGTGGCGTTGATCACTTCGCCTACGCGCCCGATGTACTCGTTGTAAACCGTGTCGCGCTCAGCCTCGCGCACCTTCTGGAAGATGACCTGCTTGGCCAGTTGCGCTGCGATTCGACCCAGAACATCGGTGGGCTTGTAGGTACGCAGCTCGCCGCCAACTTCCGCGGCCGGATCGGCACGCCGGGCTTCGTCGAGCGTAATCTGCGAAACCGGGTCTTCGATCGTCTCCGAATTGTCCACGATGGAGCGAACGGCATAAGCCCGAATCTGGCCACTCTCTTTGTCGAGTTCAGCCCGCAGATTCTCTTGCGTCTTGTAATACTTTCGGGTGGCTACAACGATGGCATCCTCCACCGCGCTCACGACGATCTGCGGATCAATACCTTTCTCGCGACTGAGAGCGTCGATTACGTTGTACAGTTCACTCGCCATAAATTCTTGCCACCTTAAATCTTGCCGTTACAGTACCTAAATTGTTGTGCCAAGACCGACTTGCAGCCGGTAAAGGGTTTTTCTTGATCCTGTGGAGGCTCTACTCAGAACTCTGGAACGAGATTCGCTTTTTCCACATTGGATAGCTGAATCTCGACTTCAGTTCCTGACTCGACTGCCTCGTGCTTCTTTGACTTCTTGCGCCCGGTCAATTCCAAGTGAAGCTGGCCGTCGTTAAAAGCCTTCAGCCGTCCCTCAAAATGCCGATTCCCGTTCACCGGATCGCGGGTCATCAGTTTCATCAGGCTGCCGGTAAACCGTTGAAATTCCTCCGGCTTAGACAGCTTGCGATCCAGCCCCGGACTGGAAACTTCCAGCGTGTACGAGGCTCCCGGGACTGCATCTTCTACGTCGAAGATGGTTCCTGCTTCCCGGCTGAAATTCGCACAATCTTCGTGAGTAACTCCGCCGGGCTTATCGATGTAAACCCGCAGCGTGCGAGCTTTACCGCCGCCCAGCAACTCCAGATCGACGACCTCTAGACCGCTGGACTGCGCCACGCGCTCCGCAATCTCACGAACTTTATCGATACCCGCCGCCATCGTGTTCCTGCAAGGCTCCCGGTCAGTAAGCACAGACCGCCCGTCAGGCTATCGGTGCCGCCTGGACTCGCCGTGCACCAGCGGATTGCGGGTGGAAATAAAAAGTGGGCTCTCGCCCACCGATGTGCTTCGCCGAATCTGCGTGGGTTCCGGATCACGCCGGGAGCCGGTGATAGAACCCTCTAAACACAGCAGTACTCCGACAAATATACGCCCAAACTGGGCAAGTTTCAATGGCCGAATAGGTCCCGGGCCGGCGTGTGCGGCCCGGTTTGCCTTACCGTCTCTCCAACTCTACAATAATGGATTATCCTTCCGCGGAAATACATACCATGATCCATTTTCCTGTGCCTGAGGCGCTGACCTTCGATGACGTGTTGCTACTTCCAGCCAAGTCCGACATCGTTCCTGCCTTGGCGGATACCACAACACGATTGACCCGCAATATTGAACTCCGAGTTCCCCTGATCAGCGCTGCCATGGACACCGTGACCGAGTCGCGGATGGCCATCGCCATGGCGCAGCAGGGCGGCTTGGGCATCATCCACCGCAACCTGACGATCGAGCAGCAAGCCAGCGAAGTCGACAAGGTGAAGCGCTCTGAAAGCGGCATGATTGTCGATCCCATCACCATGTCGCCGGAGCAGAAGATTTCCGACGCCTTGGAGCTGATGCGGCATTACCGAATCTCCGGCGTGCCCATCACCAAGAACAAGAAGCTGGTCGGCATCCTCACCAACCGTGATCTGCGCTTCGAGACCCGCACCGATGTCCCCATCAGCGAGGTGATGACCAAGGAGAACCTGATCACGGTGCCGGTGGGCACAACTCTGAGCGACGCCGAAGCGATCCTGCACCAGCATCGCATCGAGAAGCTGCTGGTGGTCGACGATCACTACAATCTCAAGGGCCTGATCACGGTTAAGGACATCCAGAAGCGCCTGAAGTATCCCACGGCCGCGAAGGACGACCACGGCCGCCTGCGCGTCGGTGCCGCGATCGGCGCGACCGGAGATTTCCTCGAACGGGCGCAGGAACTGGTTCGCACCAAGGTCGACTTGCTGGCGATCGACAGCGCTCATGGACATTCGACCCGTGTGCTGGACGCCATCCGGAAGATCAAGGCGACGCTGCCGGAAGTCGATCTGCTGGCCGGCAACGTGGCTACATTCGACGGAGCTTGCGAGATGGCGCGTGCCGGCGCCGACGGCATCAAGATCGGAATTGGACCGGGCTCGATCTGCACCACCCGCGTGGTCACCGGCGCTGGCGTGCCGCAGATCACGGCCATCGCCGAAGCCGCTCGCGCCACTCGCGACAGCGATGTTTCGGTTATCGCCGACGGCGGCATCAAGTATTCGGGCGACATAACCAAGGCAATTGCTGCGGGGGCGGACTGCGTGATGATCGGTTCGCTTGTTGGCAGGCACGGAAGAAAGTCCGGGCGAGACGATTCTTTATCAGGGGCGTTCGTTCAAGACCTATCGAGGCATGGGGTCGCTGGCTGCGATGGCGCAAGGATCGAGCGAACGCTACTTCCAGACCACGGACGCCGATTCTTCTGTTCCGGTGTTATCGGAAGACGGCACCGAGGGCAATCGACTGGCTAAGCTGGTTCCGGAAGGCATCGAGGGACGTGTTCCCTATCGCGGCACGGTCGGCATGATCGTGTATCAGCTGGTCGGCGGCGTGAAAAGCGGCATGGGTTACGTCGGATGCGGCACCATCAAGGAGCTGCAGGAGAAGGCGCGCTTCGTACGCATCAGCGGCGCGGGGCTGCGAGAGAGCCACGTCCATGACGTGATGATCACTCGTGAAGCGCCGAACTATCGGGTTGAGTAAGCTGTCAACATTGCCAATGTTGCGCCTCGCCCAACGGCGCTGCGCCGCTTTGGGAGTACGTAGGTTGCTGAAGCCCTCGTTTCGATCTCTGGCCTGCAACTGGTGGTACGTGCTGGCGTGGTTGGGAGTCATCCGCGCGGAATCCACCGACATGGCGTCGGCCAACAATACTTCTACAGTGCTGTACGCGGTGATTGCGGCTATTGCTCCGCACGTGGAGCATTCCTTCGTCGCGCAACTCGACGCGGTATTGCGCAAGACCGGCCACTTCCTGGGATACGGCATCTTAGCGCCCTGGTATTTCTGGCGTTGCGAAATACCAATCGCGACCGGATTCGTACGGCGCTGCGGCGGCCCTGGGGAATTTATCTGCGTGATCTGTGGCGGGCGGAGTGGGCGTTGATCGGCATGCTGGTCACCGTGGTCACCGCGACCTTCGACGAGATTCACCAGACCTTCATTCCTTCGCGCACCGGCCGGTGGCAAGACGTGGTGCTCGACACCTGCGGGGCGGCGGTCATGCAGTTGATAATCTACAGCCTCGCTACCCGCGCCATGCGGCAACGCGGCGCGAGCGAGCCGCAGCCAGAGTTGACGTCCAGCCGGTAGAACCATCGGCCGAGACGGTGCTGTGCTTAAGCCTCTGCGTGAGAATCTCTGCCGTCCCTACGGGACCCGTATAAATTTCCCGCTTACCCAGCACTCCGCCGTCCCACCCCAATTCGCGCAAAAGCGGCGCGAATCGGGGACCCCGGTTCGGCTGCGTGCTGGGCTATGCTGTTTTCGCGCCTACGGCGCTGGTTTCTTGCCCGTTGTATCCCACAGCCAATGCTGAACCTCAGTGTTGCGCGGACAAGTGTTGCGCGGACACTTAAGCTGTTCCCAGCCGCTTCAAGACGTTCTCGCGGAAGCCTCTGCTCAAGGTGAGCTTAGTCCCGTCGCGCAGAAGGATTGCGTAATCCCCATACAAGGATGGACGCAGAGTCTTGATGCGATCCACATTGACCAGCGTGGAGCGATGGACGCGCAAAAACTGCCGGTGGCCTAATCGCCCCTCGAGAGATGTAATGGTCTCGCGCAGAATGTGGGTGTTGCCGCCCACATGCAGACAGACGTAATTGCCCGCTGACTCCGCCCAATCAATCTCATTGGGCTTCAGACACACGATCTCGCCGTCGGCCTTGATCACAATTCGCTGCGGAGCGTTCTGGCGCGAGTCGAGATCACCCAACATGTCGAGCACCCGGCGCTGGAACATGGCCTCCGAGGGATGCAGCAACTGCTTGCGGGCGTGGTCGAGCGCAACCGACAGGCGCTCTTTCACCACCGGCTTCAGAAGGTAGTCGAGGGCGTGCACTTCAAATGCCTTCATCGCGTAGCGGTCGTAG
>CAWCMU010000014.1:0-329346 GCA_963796695.1 uncultured Acidobacteriaceae bacterium
GCAGCGGCGCCGTCGGCAACGGATTTCTTTACGAATGCGACGATGTCGGCCTTGGTTTTGTACTGGTCGCGCTTTGGATCTTCTGCCGCGGGAGGCTTGCGCCCCATCACAGGATTGGTGAAGTAATACATTGAACCCGCAGCATGCAGCAATTGCTCTGCGAAACTGCGCTGCGCGGGTGTCGGCTTGAAGTCATATTTGTCCTCGGGAAAGTCTTCGGCCATCGCCGTCAGCTTGCGGCCAATCTCATTCCAGGAATCGAGCACGACTTTCAATTCCGGATCGGCAGGTTTGACGGCTGCATCTTTCTTCATCCCGTCTTGGGCAGGGGCGGGAAATGCGAATGCCAGCAGGACGATAGCGAGAAACGGTATTCTTTTCATTTCTTTCTCCACGCTTGAGTTTCGCGAATCACAGCTTCAGCTTCTTATTTCGCCTGCATCAGCCCGGCAACAACCGCGGCAAGTTTATCGAGTATCTCGTTCCAGCCCTCGAGTTGACCGCTGTTTTTCGCGCTCTCCAGGGGTTCATTTCCAATGAAGGTAAGTTTCGTCTGGCCGTTTCCGAGATCCTCAAAAAGAGTCACGTCGTAAGCACCCTCGATGGCCTGTTCCATTCCCAATTGCGCAGGGTCAATCTTGTTTCCCTCCGCGTCGGAAAAGTACATCAAGGAAACGATTTTCTCGTGCAGAACAATCTCGTGGTATTCAACCGCATTCCAGCCGCAAAGCTGCCCATCCGGCGCTTTCATGCAGCAGAGAAGTTTTCCTCCAACGCGAAAATCAATCTCGCAAGCGGGCGCAGTAAAGCCCTTCGGTCCCCACCACTGCATTATGTACTTCGGGTCTGTCCACGCCTTCCAAACCAATTCGCGTGGGGCATCAAAAATTCTTGTCACGACCATCCGCTCAATCTCGCTGACCGTGTTTTTTGTCATCTCTGACCTCCTCTTTCTTCATTTGATTTACAACTACTTCCAGTTTGTCGAAACTCTCTTCCCAGAATCGGCGATAACTAATCGCCCAATCGCTGACTGTCTTTATGGCCTCGGGCCTAAGCGTGCACACACTCTCTCGTCCACGCTTCGTCTTGATCACAATCCGCGCCCGCACCAGGTAGGCAATATGTTTTGAAATCATCTGCTGCGAGAGTGCAAACGGTTCCGTCAATCCATGCACAGAGGCAGGCCCATGCGAGAGTCGTTGGATCATTGCTCGCCGGGTTGGATCAGACAAAGCCGCAAATGTTGTACCTAATTTATCCACAACCATATGGTGGTTGATTTTCGGCCCGATGTCAAATGTGAATTTTGCGATTCGTGATTTCCGTCCCGAGTGTCTTAACCCCGACAAGGCCATACCTGCGCAGCAGGGCGAGCCGGCAGGGCTATGGCGCTGGCACCAGGGTCAGGAGGAATGCGGATTGTCTCTGGAGCCTTCTCGGTGTCTCACCGCCCTGTTGAAACCCGTGGAAAGCGTTGACCGTAAGTGATTGATATTTAACACGTTGCACGACGTCCATTGATCGTTGTTGAACCGCGGGGCTCTCTGAGGCTTTGGCAGTTACAAATTTGCCTGAAGTTGCGATTTTACTTAACTTCAGATTCTTGAATGCCAGGCAGCCAATTCCTCGGAAACGAAAACAGCGGTGCGCTGGGCGGTGTCGTAGTGAAATCCTATTGCGTGCGAGTTGGCCTGTTCTCGACAACTATCCTCCAATACCGTTTAACACTATCTAACGCGCGACTTTGACCTGATCCTGGCCGAGGCTCAAGCAATTGCGATGGTCGCTAGCAGTTTAGCCAGTTGCCAGCATGGCACGAAGAGCGCACACTAGTATCAGCCTCTACATGTACGTCCTCTAGCCAGGGGACATGCCGGCGCCCACGGGTCCATGCTGAGCTCAGGATGACCTCGTTCTTGTGGGCGCGCCAGTTCGATCTCCAATTTCCCGTCCATTTCCGACGTAGCACAGAGTTGCGTGTACAACAGCACGACACGCTGAGGCTCGGCTCGTCAGGCCCAAATAGTCAGCAATTTCATACAAATACTGCAATTGAAGGAGCTTGTGATGAATAAGAAACGAGTCCCGTGGCTGGTGTCTCTGTGGTTGTTGGCTGCCGCGAGTCCGCTGATCGCACAGCAATCGAAACCGGCGCAGTCCGCGAAACAGCCCAACATCGTCATCATCTGGGGCGACGACATAGGTCAGACGGATGTCAGCGCGTATTCGATGGGACTGATGGGCTTCCATACGCCCAACATCGATCGTGTCGCCAAAGAAGGAATGATTTTCACCGACTACTATGCGGAGCAGAGTTGCACCGCGGGCCGCGCCTCCTTCATCACTGGCCAATCAGGATTGCGAACTGGTTTGACCAAGGTCGGGTTGCCCGGCGCTAAGGTTGGGTTGCAGAAGGAAGACCCCACGATCGCTGAGCTGCTTAAGGCGCGGGGCTATGCGACCGGCCAATTCGGCAAGAACCACCTGGGCGACCGTAACGAATATCTGCCCACCGTTCACGGCTTCGACGAGTTCTACGGCAATCTGTACCACTTGAATGCCGAAGAAGAGCCGGAACTGCCTGACTACCCCAAAGACCCGGCGTTTCGCGCCAAGTTCGGACCGCGAGGCGTGCTCGACTGCAAGGCCTCAACTGTCGACGACCCAACGGTAGATCCGCGCTTCGGCAAGGTAGGCAAGCAGGTGTGCACGGATACCGGTCCGCTGACCAAAAAGCGGATGGAGACGATCGATGATGACGTCGCCGCTCGGGCGGTGGACTTCATTCAGCGGCAAAACAAGGCCGGCAAGCCAGCCTTTGTCTGGGTGAACTTCTCGCACATGCACTTCCGCACCCACACCAAGCCGGAGAGCATCGGCCAGGCAGGCCGCTGGCAGAGCCCGTACCACGACACCATGGTCGACCATGACAAGAATGTCGGCACGGTCCTCAAGGTACTGGATGACCTGGGCATCGCCGACAACACCTTCGTCATGTACAGCACCGACAATGGCCCGCACATGAACTCGTGGCCGGATGCAGCGATGACACCGTTTCGCAGCGAGAAGAACTCAAACTGGGAAGGCGCCTATAGGGTTCCGGCGATGGTTCGCTGGCCGGGTCATATCAAGCCGGGCAGTGTGTCCAATCAGATCGTCGCTCACCTCGACTGGCTGCCGACCTTTGTAGCCATGGCCGGCGACCCGAATGTGAAAGACGAGCTGCTCAAGGGTTACAAGGTTGGAGACATGACCTATAAGGTCCACCTGGACGGTGACAACCTCGTCCCCTACCTGACAGGCCAAGTCCCGGAGAGTCCGCGAGTATCGTTCTTCTATATCAACGATGATCAGCAGTTGACCGGCTTGCGCTACGACAACTGGAAGCTGGTGTTCATGGAGCAGCGGGCCGAGGGAACGATGCTGATCTGGTCGAACCCTTTCACCAGCTTGAGAATTCCGCTGATGTTCAACCTGCGAACGGACCCGTACGAGCGGGCGAACATCACTTCCAACACCTACTACGACTGGTTGCTGGATCACGCCTACTTGCTGGTCCCGGCGCAGGATTACGTGGGCCAGTTCCTGATGACGCTTAAGGACTACCCACCGCGGCAGAAGGCAGCCGCGTTCAACATGGATGAGGTCATGAAGCAGCTTCAGGAAAGCGGAGGGTCGAAGTAGCACAGGAACGCAATGGGGCTCTTCGACAGAAGGGCCCTCCCTCACTGCCATCAAGGACGAAGCCGATGAAAAGCGGACTGACAAAGATTCTGCTGTCTCTGTTGCTGTTTACCAACTTAGCTTTAGCCGCCGATCCCAATACGGTCACGGCCATTGACATCCTGTTAGAGCCCGACACCACCATGCTTCAGCATGCCGAGGCCAACAACGCTCGCCTGCTCGCAGTCTTTCCAAAAGGCTTCGCCCTGGATGCCACGCACCGTCCTCACATCACACTGATTCAGCGGTTCGTTCGCACTGCGGATCTCGACAAAGTCTATGCCGCTGCCGGAAAGGTTCTCGCGGACGCGAATGTGAACGGCATGAAGTTGGAGGCGTTCAAGTATTACTATGCCCCGGCTGGAGCTGTCGGCGTCGCGGGCATTTGCGCGAAGCCGACGCCCGCAATCTTAAAGCTCCAGGCCGATATCATTGCAGCGGTAGAACCGTTTACGGTAGAAACCGGACCGATCGGCGCGTTCACCGCACCACACGACGATGCGTCGAGTGACGCAGCTCTCATCCAATACGTTTCAACATTTGTGCCGAAGATGTCCGGCGAGAATTTCAATCCGCACGTCAGCACCGGGGTCGCGCCGCGAGAATACCTCGACAAGATGCTCGCCGAACCATTTCATCCGTTCACCTTCTCGCCGGCGGGCGCAGCTGTCTACCAGCTCGGCCCCTTCGGTGCGGCCGCCAGGAAACTCAAAGAATTGGATTTGAAGCATTGAGGCCAAAACCGCGCTGGTCCGAAGGTCCAGCGTGACACGATAACTGCCTAATCCCGCCACCAGATTCCATCATTAGGAGCGGAATCTGCGGCAATTCATTGCTTGCAAGAGAATGATATTGAATATGTTGCGCGGCACGCGCTGATCGCTGTTGAGCTTTCAGTCCGAGACGTCGTCGACCAGGGACTTGGTCTAGGATTAAAAGGTGCTACGGTTCGCTCGGTTATCGGTTCAAGAGGAGATGCGATTCTCCGATGAAATATACGAATCGCGAATGTCTCGCTTGTGTGGGCACTTCATTTCTGCGCCAACTACATTTTTTCTCCGAGGTCTTCTTTTCCCCTAATCCAATAACCGATGTCGCTTTGAAAGAGACGGAAAACATCACCACGCAAGGTCAGTGGGATCGAGCGTGCAGAAGTTGGTCGGGGAGAGAGGATTTGAACCTCCGACCCCCTGGTCCCGAACCAGGTGCTCTACCAGGCTGAGCCACTCCCCGACGGTAAAGCAGGACTGCGTTAGACGCAGTGTAATCGAGCCGCATTCTTCGCGGGACGGAGAACGCGTCGAGCCTCATTATATCAGAGCGAGCGGGCACTGCTTGCGCGATTCTCAGCAAGCGCTGCAAGCGTCAGAACCAGCATCTACACGAGCATGCCAAGGGTTGGCACAATTGCTTGCCAAGTCACGGATTGTTTCCTCGAGAAGCATTCAAATGCTGAACCGCAAACTAGCGACTCGTCTGTCAAGTCCAGTACGTGTATTAGATGGGGAACAACGAGTCGCGGCGAATTGTTGATAACACCTGGCGTATAACAAGTGACGTTTCAGCCGTCTGGATTGCGGCACAGGCCACAACGAAAAACGGGGTTGAGATTCCAACCCCGTCGCTCAGCAAAAGTGTGGCGTCGTTCGTCAGGAAATTTGGGGACCGGAAAGTCTCAGTGCTTGACCTCGGTGGAGAAGAAGTCAGCCATGGGCAAGCCATTGGCAGCCCAGCCCAGGTTTGAGGTAGGAAGGCCGAGTCCCTCCGCGATCAGGCGCAGGATGTCGCCTTCATCGTAACTGCTGTTGTAGTTCCGGGTGTCGCCGCCGTGCGACTGGTAGTTCCTCTTGCTGTACGGGCTGACCACGAGCAGTTCAACCTGGCCGCCGCAACCCTGTCCTTCGGTAGTGGTGTCGCAATCCGGATTTCCGCTGTCGGCGTTCTCATCGAAAACGATGATCAGCAGCCCCGTGCCACCCGGCTTGAAGTAGGAAGTCGTAAGCAAAAGCCCGACTTCATCCTGCAGCCAGCCGTCGAAGGTTTGTATGGAGCAGTCGTGCGCGTCATCGCAGCCATTTGGCACCAGCCATGACAGCGTGGGCAACTGGTGCCTGAGCAGGTCGTTGGCGAACTGAGCGAAGCACACATAATGGCTTCTCTCCGTGTTGATGGTGGTCAGGTATTGCAAGGGATCGTGACGCACGTAGTACGCTCCCTGATGCAGCCCCTTGCAAGTCGCGTTGGCTGGGAAATTCTCAATGTAGTCTTTCCAGGTTCCGCCGGCGTTTTGTACCTCGAGGGCAATGTTATTCAGCGAGACGGGAAAGTTCTGCGGGGTCTTGCTGTCATCGTCGGTGAGAATGTTGCCCGTGACTAAGTTCAAATAGTTGCCAATCGAAGGATGCGTGTCTGAGTAGTAGTTCACTCCGAGACCATAGCTGTTGGCTAGAGAGGTCAGATAGGGCATGTTGCTGGAGTTGTAGCTGGTACTGTAATTCTGGTTCTCGCCCACCACGATCACTACGTTGCCAAACGACGGCAGACCTTGGCAGAGCGCCAAAGGAGCGAGGGCGGACGTCGCCAGCAGCAATGCCAGATATACCCCAGCCTTACTTAGTCCCTTCATCCGGAATCTCCTTGCTTGATTTCGAAGCGGAATTCTCTTTTGACATCGGAAGCAGCGCAATTGTACACAATGCGAACCTGCCGCGGGCAGTCGAAAACGGCGTGCCGGTTTGGGGAGTAGTTTCAGGTAGCGCACTCCCAAGCCTGAAGCGTAGGGCTATGATCTTTCCGAGCTCCGGGACCAGGTGGGTTCCCAGCTCAATCGCGGGTTTCAAATGTGTGGGCCGGAAAAATCATTCAATCCAACTCGTGTTTCAACGATCTTCAGTTCCCACTCACCTCAAAGCCAGGGAGGAATGGGATTGCCCGAGCTATGCTGCCAAGCGCCATAATCGACGTCCCATTTCGGCTGACCCTCACCCGCCGACCGAGTTCATCCAGTCCCGCAAGGTGCTCTGGTTGGCCCAACCTGCTGACGCGCGTTTGATTTTGCCGTCGCTTCCTACCAGCACGAGCTTGGGCACCCCGCTGACGTGATAGGCCCGCCCCACTTGGCCATCGGAGTCGGCAACTGAGGTGAGATCGATGCGGTTGTTGCGCATGTAATCACGGCCTTCGTCGGCTCCGCCCAGATTGATGGCGACGATGTCGACGCCTTTGCTATAGAACTCTGGCGCCATCTGATTCAGCATGGGGAGTTCGTGTTGGCAGATGCTGCAAGAGGACGTCCAGAACACCAGCAGCACCGGTCGCCCGCGATACGAGGCAAGATCAACCCGGCCGCCATAGTCCTTCAGCAGAGAGAAGTCCGGGGCCGCTTGACCCAGGCCGTCAGCCCGGACGAGATAGATTCCCACAAACAGGCTGGCGATGAACAGCAACACCCCAATCCTGGTTCGCTCTGGCATATCGCTCGGCCCCTTGATGGAAGCTAGTCAGCTTAATTGTAGGCAAGTTGGCGAACAGATTGGAAGACAATAATGACGCCGGTTTTTCTTCGGGAATGGGCCTGCGGCTAGTCGACCTACGGCTTCATGCCCTCGTCCATCCATTGTTTGAAACGGGCAATTTGTTCTTTCGGCCAGGGCTCGTCGCACGGCATGCTGCCGTCGTCGAGGCGTTCGTGTATTCCTTCTGCCTGAGCCTTGACGTCATCATAGGACGACAGGTCGAGACCGAAGTTCTTCATGACTTCCACATCGGACGAATCGCGAAACAGCGGACGAATATCGGCAGCAAAGCTCAGAGCCATAAGCACCTCAGAATTCAGGAAATGACAGAAGGCAAGTCTCTCGGCTGAAACACTATACATCTCAATTCGCCTTGAAAGCCTATTGCTGGCCAGATCGGCCACCCGAATCGGACCATCCTTCATGGCGTCGGCGGCCGAGGCTCGTCCGACCGCTGCTGCTTATAACTACCTACCAGCAGTGCCACCGTGATAGCGATATACAGCACCCCAGTGACGCCTTCGAGCGCCGCCAGCATACGCACTTCCGCGGAAAGCGGTACCACATCGCCGTAACCGATAGTGGAGAGTGTTACCAGGCTGAAGTACAACAGCTCGCTTGATCGGTCGGCCATCGCCGCGCCGCTGCGCAGGATGGCGACTGGATAATAGATATCGATCGCCGAGTAGACCGCGAACCAGGTGAAGCCCAGCAACAGATAGATGCTGACTGCGGTGTAGAGATGTGTGCTGAGGATTGAACGGGCAGTCCTCACATAGGAGAACAGTCCGACCACGGCGAGGCCGAAGAATATGGTGAGTAAGATCCACTTGGCTTCGTCGAGCGCTCGACTGGGAACAACGCCACCCCAGATGGTCACAACCAGCGTCGCTGCCATCAGAACGCGCGCTCGCCACAACCAGCCCTTGATCTCGGACAAGCGGACAGTCGCCACGATGACCGGCACAAACATTAATAAGCCGAGCACCAGGTTCCGCTGGAAGCCGTGATCCAGCACCGGGTGCAGAAGGATGACCAGCAATAACGACAGCAGCAGCAAGAGGTCGGGTCGTGAGCGTCTTTTTGTCAGCATCGGAAAGAGTTTCGGTCGCGCGCGAAGGACTTTGATAGCCGTTCGTGGTAATCAGGGAATTTTACGATAGTCAGACTTGAGCCTCCGGGCCTGGTAGCCCTTTAGTGCTGCCCTCCATAAACATTAAAGGGTGCCTACGGTCACATACGAGGTACCTCTTTAGCGACTAACGTCGAGACTCCGAGAAGTCTCAGGACTGGACTCGGCATTAGCGACTGACGCTCTGTCGTCGCCATCTGGCCGATGGCAGGTACGACCTTCCTACGCATGAACCGGTGATTAACGACTTACTCCGGCAGGGATATGGACGACCATTTTCCACAACAGCCTTACTCCTTAACCGCAAGCAGATTTCTGCCTGGGAGAAGTGAGGCAAGCATGGTGAAGAAATCCAGTCGGCGATGTCGCGACTATGACTTCCCCGCCAGACGCGGTGGTAGAGAACTGGCGAACGAGTACTACTTTCCCAGGCGAGGCTAATTAGAGGTAGGTGAAGGAGAAAATATGGATTTGGGTGCAGGTGTTCGAAAGACGCTAGTAGGCGCAGTTGCTATTTCAAGCTTCTTGATGGTAGAGGGAGTCGCTCCAGCGGCGGCACAAACTGAGAAGCCTAACATCATAATGCTCATGACAGATGACACCGGGTGGAACGATTTCGGCGCTTATCCAGGTGGCGGTCTGGCGCTCGGCCATCCCACTCCCAACGTCGATCGCATAGCGAAGGAGGGCGCGCTTTTTACCAGCTGGTACGGTCAGGCAAGTTCCACAGCTGGGCGTGCTTCGTTCATGACCGGTCGCATCCCCATCCGTTCTGCCTTGTCTATTGTTGTCGCCCCCGGAGACGAGAACTACCTTCGGCCGGAGACACCGACCATCGCCGAATTCTTCCAGAAGAACGGCTACTCTACTTATTTTTCCGGCAAGTGGCACATGGGAGACACCCCGGCCTCGTATCCTACCGCCCATGGCTTCGACGAGATGAAGCATTTTGCCGCTTACTACGCCGGCGTATACGCCTACAACGATACCTCCAAGTGGTTCCATCCCTGGTTTCCATCGTTCAATCCTCAGTTCAGCAAGATGTATGACGATATCGTGAACCTAGGTGAGTGGGAAGGCGTAACCGGTCAGCCCGCTAAGATGGTCGGAACGATCACATACGATTCCATGGCAACATTTGACATCCGGCAGACCGACTCTGCGGTTGCCTACATCAAGCAGCACGCTACCAGCGGCAAACCGTTCTTCATGGATATCAATTTCATCAAGATGCATAACCCGACGAACGCTGCGCCAGCATTCAGAGGCCGCTCACATTTGGGAGATTACTCAGATTCCCTGATGGAACTGGACAGTAACATCGGCCGAATTATGGACACCATTCGAGCCGAGGCGCCAAATACCATCGTAATCGTTACCGCCGACAACGGCGCCTGGTTGGATGCCTATCCGGATGCCGGGACCACGCCGTTTCGCGGCGAGAAGGGTTCGGCCTTCGAAGGTGGCTGGCGAGTTCCGGGCATCATATGGTGGCCAAACCACATACCGGCCGGTGCGCAGTACGGCGAGATGATGTCCCACATCGATTGCTGGTCCACCCTGTCAGCCATGGCCGGCATTACTCCACCGCCGCACGGCGAATGGAAAGGTAACGACGGCAAACCAATCTATTTTGACAGCATTGACAACAGCGCCTACATCCTGGGGAAGGCACCGCATTCCGCGCGAAAGTCCTGGATTTACATCGACGGAGAGACTTTTGAGGGAGTTCGCACCGACATCGGTGGTGATCCTAACGAACCCTGGGTGAATATCGCGTGGAAGTACCTCTACACGGCGAAGGACTCCTGGCTTGGTTCGCAAGCAGATCTGGGCGCCATCGGCGCGCTCTACAACCTCACCATGGACCCGTATGAGAAGTACGACATGATCTTCAACGGTGCAGCGCCGGCTCGCGTTCTGACTACATCCCCGGGAAGATATTCAGGTCAGGACAACGGTTGGGCTGGAGCTTTGGTAGGCTCGGTCATCCTGGACTTCGACCAGTCTGTCATGAAGTATCCAAGCATCAGACGCTTTCCGGGTGGCGGCTCAACAGACCTTATTCCCAACCTTCAAAACCCTGACAATCCGGCTCCCCTGCTGAATCCAAAGAACATGCCGAAGGCCACGCCAGCGGCAGACGACTAAAGTGACTGCAAAACGGGACGTGCATAAACTGCACGTTCCGTTCGCCACTTCTAACGGCGCCGGGTGCACACTCATTCGCGATTTTCGAATCGGCAAGTAAGGGCACGTGATTCAGCAATGCGGGCGATTCCGATGCGCCGGAACAATCCTCATCCCAACAAGCTGCCCACCGCGGCGAGATGCAGCATTGCCGCCACGCCGAGCATGATCCATGCCGCTCGCAATGGGATCCAACATTCCTTCACCGCTCTGCGCAGAACGTAAATACCGAAGGGCAAATTGATCAGCGCCGCAGTTATCAATCCGGGAACGTAGCCGCGATTCAGCACGCCGGCCGAGATGTGCCAGACAGCGTTGACCAGCAGTACCGACTCCAAAAACAGCGCCGCTCCCAGCAAGAGTTTGCTGGGTCGCACTATCGCCCACGCTACGACCGCCAGTGGCAGAACGGTTGCCATCAGCAGCGCCAGGCGCAGGTGCTGCACGTTCTGTATTAAGGCTGGCGCAGGCAGCCAGTGCAGCAATCGACTGGACGAGCGGAAGAACGCCGGGAAAGTCAACACTTCTTCGGTGTTGTGGAGTACGAGGGTCAGACCAATCAGAACCAGCACCGCCTTGCGCGACGGAGAATGCATACGGCTCTGATTATGGCATTCGCCATCTCGCCTCGTTCGTAAAGTTTTGCTATGGCGAGACGCGCCCGGAATTGCCGGCTCCCGCTACAAATTGCAAATGAGTGGGAGCCCCCGCACTCCCAGGTCAGCCTAAAGGAGGCGAACCTGGGACGCGGAGCAACGCTTCGATGCAGCTTAGTGTTTGGGGTTGACCATGGGAATTTGCGTGGACAATTGCAGATTGATGAGCAGGTCGACACGGCGGTCGATCTGGTACCACAAGGCCGTCTTTTTGGCCGAGATGACTTTCTCGAATACCGGAACGTACTTCATACGCAACGCCAGCAGTTGTTGATCGAGAGCCGTCGCGCGTTTCATGTAATCCTGCGCCTGGGCATCGGTCATGGTGTTGTAGTTGGTGGCATAGTCTTTAATCAGCGCCCAGCGGTCGTCATTGGGTTTAATCGCTTCCTTCCGGTACTCATCGAAAATCGGCCAGAACTTGGTGGCCTCATCGGCGGTAAGGGTCATGTTCTCCGCCATGATCTGTTTGCGCTGCGAACGCAGGTCGGCTCGCAGCATCTCAACGTCCTGGTCGGTGAGGCCGGTTTGTGCGTTGGCGGCGGGAGCACTTGGTGCCGCGGTCTGCTGGCCCATGGCGGTCACGCTGCCCGCAAGCAGCGCCATGGCCACAACCAGTCCTGATACGAAACTCTTCTTCATGGATGTATTCTCCGTTTTGACTTCACCACAACCTTGGATTCACCACAGCGGCAGTTTATAGAAAATCGCAGCCGCGTCCTAGGATTGTTTTGTGAACCGGAGATTACAGGACCGTAAGACAGGAGGGGCGCTGAAGTGTTGGAATGTTACGACAGCCAGGTCGATATAGCGGCTGTTGTGGGGCAGAGGATATCTCGACGGAGAACGGAAACGATCGCAGGTCAGATTCGAGACTCGAAAGCAGTAAGGCTGGGCCCCGCGCTTCTGTCCTCCTACCGTTGTCCCCACTTCAGCTTGTTGCGAAGCACGTCGAAGAAAGTCTTGCGCACGCGCATCAGCTTCACCGTGTGTTCTGCGCGCTGGCAGATGATGCGATCGCCCTGCTTCACCGGCACGCCAACCTGGCCGTCGATGCTGAGGAAAGCCTCTTCCACGCCGGTCTCTACCCGCAACTCGATCTGCGCCTTGTCGGTCACCACCAGCGGACGATGGGTGAGCGAGTGTGGACAAACCGGCGTCACCACGAACGAGGTCACCGACGGCATCAGCACCGGGCCGCCCGCGGCCAGCGAGTAGGCCGTCGAGCCGGTGGGCGTCGCGATGATCACGCCATCGGCTTTGTAGTTGAAGACGAACGCGCCGTCGATAAGCAGATCGAAATCCACCAGGCGCGAGATGGCACTCTTGTTCACCACCACATCGTTGAGGGCGTAGTGGTGCGAGAGACATTCGCTGCCGCGATGCAGTTTGCAATCGAGCACCGAGCGCTCCTCGATCGGACAGCTCCCGGCATCCACTGCCTCCAGCGTGGAATACATGTCGCTGAGCGGGACCTCGGTCAGAAAGCCGAGCGAGCCCAGGTTGACCGCCAGGATCGGCACTCCCTCATGCGCCACGGCGCGCGCGGCCGACAACAGCGTACCGTCGCCACCCAGCACCAGCGCAAAGTCAGGATGCTTCTGACCCATCAACTTGCGGGGAACCACCTCTTCGCCGTTGGTGTACTTGGCCGTTTCCTGATCGAGATAAAGCGTGTATCCGCGCTTGCGGAACCAGGACAGCAGTTCGGGCAGAATGCCGGCAAGCTCCGGCTTCGAAGGCTTGGAAATAATTGCGGCTGATTTCATGATCTAGGCGTTGCCGTCAGCATAAGCGATCGAAAAGCGTGTTCACCACAGAGGCACCGAGACACTGAGGTTAACGGAAAATGTTTTCCGCGTTTGCAGCGGATCGAACTGCTCGCACAATGCCCTGCCTGACCCGAAATCTGCTCGTCGCGAAAGTCAGAGAAGTTGATCCAAACTTTTCTTGAAGTCTGTGTCTCGGTGCCTCTGTGGTGAATCGATCTTCGCGCCACATCAGTGTAGCGCCTGAGTGAGAGGCGCGTCGCGGCTCAGGCGAATCTCGCGTGCAGAAGAAATTCGCGATTGCCTTCAGCGCCCAGGATCGGCGAGTCGATGAACTCCACCTGCGCGCCGCCCAGCGACTCCACCGCCGCGGCAACTTTGGCCACGGCTGACTGCTGCGCCTCCGGGTCGCGAACGATGCCGCCCTTCCCTACCCGCTCGCGGCCAACTTCGAATTGCGGCTTAACCAGGACAACCGCCTCGAAATCCGCAGACGATGTCCGCACGCATTGCACCACCGCGGGCAGAACCAGCGTCGCCGAGATGAACGAGACATCCATCGCGATCAGCCCGATCGGCTGCCGCCCTTCGCTCGCCCATAACTGTTCGGGCGTCAGGTAGCGCGCATTGGTTTTCTCCCGTAGCCGCACCCGGGGATCGTTGCGCAGCACTGCATCGATCTGGCCATAGCCGGTGTCGACGGCTATCACCTGCGAGGCTCCGTTTTGCAACAGACAGTCGGTAAAGCCGCCGGTCGACGTCCCAATGTCCAGGCACGTCTTCCCTGCCACGTCGATGTGCCAGTGTTCCAGCGCTCGCGCCAGTTTCAGGCCGCCACGGCTGACGAACGGCAGGTCATCGCCAATTACGCGGATCGCGGAGTCTTCGTCGACGCTGGCGCCTGCCTTCTCCAGCTTCTGCTCGTTGACCAGCACCCGGCCGGCAAGGATCAGCGCCTGCCCGCGTTCGCGCGACGGCACCAGCCCGCGTTGCAGCAGCAGCTTGTCGAGCCGCAGTTTCACCGCGCCAGACTAGCATGAGGCCGGCGCCGGCCGCAGTGAAGCCGCGACTTGAGGATCAACGCATCAGATTTGCTGTGCCGATTTCGCACCGGGTTCAGTGCACTGTGTAAGAGATTTTGAATCCATGCTACTTAAGGCGTATGTGTCGCCCTTTTCCACAGCGTTATGCACAAAATTGTTGAAAACTTCACGGGATATTGATGTGCAAGGGCTTTTTCACCACAGAAGCACCGAGGCACAGAGGTTTCTTGATCTGGTTACTCGCCTCGGTTACGCCGTTCGCAAGGACGAAACGCTCTTCGTTAGCGAAACTCGTTTTCACCACGGAAGGGCACGGCGCGCACGGAGGAAAATCAATTAATAAAGGTCCGGGTTGTCGTGGCGCGCTGACTGTCGTCCTTTTGGCGGTGTTTCGGCACTAAGGCAAATCTGGCGGCTTCGGCATCAAGCTTTCCAAGCAAAATCCAAAGGATCTCTGTGCGCTCCGTGTCCTCTGTGGTGAAAACGGTTTTCGACGCAGGTTGCGTAGCGCGACGCTTCACCCACGACCTAGCGTCAGAAAACCTCTGCGCCTCCGTGTCTCTGTGGTGATACTCCCGCCTTGTGCCGCGGGATTTTTCCTGCGATACAATGGCGGTTCCCGGGGACGAGGTAAATGGTAACCAAGCGTAAGAACCAGCCGGCTACTCCATCGCGTAAGAAAAAACACATCAAGACGAAGACAACGACCGTCGCTGCGCTGCCGCCCGCTAACAGCAACGGCTCATCGCCATCCAACGGCGACGTGTTGCGTAAGCTCTATGCTTCCCTGCTTCGCTGCCGGATGCTCCAGGAGCATGCTCGCACTCTTTCACGACGGGACGAGCCAGCGCAATTCGACCTGGCCATCGGACACGAAGCCGTAGTGGTTGGCACAACCGTCGATCTGCGGGATAGCGACGCCATCGCCGCCTCCGGCCGGAACCTGGCGGCACAGGTGGTGCGTCAGAATTCGTTGAATAGCGTGTTCGGAACCAACGGCCACGCCCCGTCCGCAAATGCGTCTGCGATCGGCGGGGCCGAGTCCGGCTCAGCAGATCCCTTCCACCTTGGAACCGGCATCGCGTTGGCCCACAAGCTGGAAGGCAAAGGTAACGTCGTGATCGCGCTGTGCGCCGAGCAGTCGCCGTCGCTGGATCGCTGGCACGAGGCGATGAAGTTTGCCGGCGCTCACAAGCTGCCGGTCATTTATGTGATCAAGAGCGCCACGCCCGAAGACAAGGCTTCGTCCAACGGAGTCCCGCACCTAGAGGAATTCAGTTTCATGGCGCGGGGCCTGGGATTCCCCGGCATCGTGGTCGACGGCCATGATGTAGTCGCGGTGTGGCGGGTGGCCCAAGAATCAATTCACCGCGGTCGCAACGGATCAGGCCCCACCCTGATCGAGTGCCGTATGGATTCGGCGCGCGAGCCGCTGGCTCACATGGAACATTATTTGAAGAAGCGCAATGTGTGGGATGAAGGCTGGCGGGATGGGATTGCCGGCCGGCTGCGGGAAGAAATTCTTAAGGCCGCATCTTCCTAGGAAACCTCTAATCAATTTGTCGATCGTTCCCTGGTGACTGGAATCTCAGCCCGTCGATGAATAAGGGCGTAGGAAAACTCTAAATAAGTGAACCCCGAGCTCCCTCAGCGGCTGGAGCCGAATGGTTTGTGCAAGAGTTACGGACGGCCTAAAAGGCCGTCCCCTTCAAAGCAAACCAATCCTTATTCCTTCAACCAAAGCTTTAGAGCTTCTCGTAGAACTCACACGCCGAGCACGAGATGTACATTCCACCCGGAATGTCTTTCTCGCGGTCTTTCACGCGCTTGACTACCCGGGTCGGCTTGCCGCACTTGGGGCAGTCGGTGCTCTTGGTGGTGTCCATGATTTTCTTGCGGTCTGCGGTTTTTGCGATCTTCGCCATTCTCTTCTCCTGAAATCGTACAGATTCTTCCCGCAGGCTGCTGCGGTACCAATGTCTACTGGGGTCGGAGTAAAACGTGAAGCCGAAGCAGGGGGGCGCGGCTAGCGCGAGATGCACGTGTCTCCACCCACGCTCCCGCAGGAGCGGCTTCGACTGCAAACGGAGTCCCAAAGGCCGGGCTGATGTGGCGCCGATCTGGGCTGAGTACGGCGCGCACTGGCCGTTCTCGACTCGCCTGGTAGCAAAACCATTTTACATGACGCGAGAATTACCGCCTGGTGGAATCCACTTCGCCTGGTTTTATGAGGCTCATCCGACGGTGAAATAGAACGTTGCGCCCTGGTTCACGGCGCCTTCTGCCCAAAGCTCACCTCCGTGACGCGAAATGATGCGTTGAACTGTGGCCAATCCGATGCCGGTTCCCGGAAACTCACTGGTGGCATGGAGGCGCTGGAAGGGTTTGAACAACCGGTCCGCCAGCTCGGGGTCGAATCCGGCGCCGTTATCTCGCAGGAAGAACACTGTCCGGCCTACGCGCTGCTCACAACCAACCTCGATGCGCGCCTGCTCGCGGTGAGAGGTGTACTTCCAGGCGTTGCGCAGCAGGTTTTCCATCACGATACGCAGCAAGCGCGAATCGCCCATTACTGCCGGGCAATTCTGAATCACGAAATCGACGTTTCTGGACGGTTCGCGACGGCACAGCTGGTCTGCGATGGACCTGGCCATGCCGGACAGGTCAACTTTTTCGCGATGCATACCCGTCGTGCTCACCCGCGAAAGGTTGAGCAGATCGTCAATCAGCTCGGCCATACGCTGCGTGGCGGCGTTGATTTGCTGCACGTATTCAAGCGCGCCGGGATCCAGCTTGCTGCCATGCTCGGTCAACAGGATATGACTGAAACCGTTGATGATTTCCAGCGGCCCGCGCAGGTCGTGGGATACCGAGTAGGAAAACGTTTCCAACTCGCGGTTGGCGGCCATCAGCTGCCGGGTACGCTCTTCCACCCGCTGCTCCAGTTCAACGTGCGCCTGTTGCAGTTCGGTGTCGCGGAACTGGATCTGCGTCAACATCTCGTTGAAGGCATTAATCAACACGGCAACCTCGTCGCGTCCTCCCGTGGGCCTGGCGCGAATCGAGTAATTTTTCTCCTGCGAGACTGTACGGGCAATGTCGGCGAGCCGCACAATCGGCTCAGCAACGGCTCGCCGAAAGATGCCGGAAACCAACAACGCGGCCAGCAGAGAAAATAAGAGGATCCCTGCCGCAATGGCTAGATATCGCCTAAGCCGTGTGGTGCGTTCCTTCAGGTCCGAGCGAACATAAACCGTCCCCAACTGGCTGCCTTGAAAAACGATAGGTTGCCGCAGCAGGGCCTCGTTGTCGCTAAACGTGTAGGTCGTGGCATTCGTCGGGATGCGTGCCGGATTAAGTGTTTGCACGCCGGGGTTGCGCACATAGCGCGCGAACAGCCGGCCATCGTTGGTGACGATCCCCGCCGAGTTGATGCCAGGAACGCTGCGCAGGGCGCCCAGCGTGTTGGCCGCGGACTGCGGGTCGTTGAACGTCAGTGCGGAAACGCTGTTGGAGCCGATGATATCGGCCTGAGCAGACAGATTGCGGATCAACTCCTCGCGGAAGGTGTACTGGTCGTAGACAAAAAATGCAATACACGCCGACAGCAGTGCAGCTACGCTCACCAGCATGTTCATCCAGGTGAGTTTCCTCGAGATCGCGGAGTGCCGGAGATCCAGCATCAGTGGCTGCCCTCCCCGCGTTTTACCTCGACCGCCACTTTCAACAGTTCAGAACTGAGCGTCAGGTGATCGTGCTGCGCTGGAACCAGGTTTACGGTGAAGCGTACCCGGTTGTCGCGGAGGACAAACTGGATCATCCCACCCCGCTCGATGAAATCCGGGATGTCGCTCACGGTTAGCACCGGCGCACCCTTCAGGGTTGCCAGGATTCGGTTGAGACGCCCCCCTTCTGAGGAGCTGATGTACAGGATCGAACAGTTCGGCGCATCTTCAAGACGCGAAATTTTCTTATCGGCAACAGATTTTCCGTCGATCTTTTCCCCGCTGATCAATCGATCCAGCGTCGCCCCCAGAGGATCGTCGCCCAGAAGGCAAATAGTTAAAGGCTGGTCGGCCGGGTTGTAATTGCGCGGCCAGGTTACGAATTTGCCGAAGTTGAAAAGGTAGGCAGCCTCGACATCGTAGGCGGAAGGCTTTTCGGTAGCAACTGCATTCCCCGGCTGCGGGCACATCGTGCCCGTCAGGATCACCACGGCGGCGCACAACGGCAGCCAGTTCCGCCGACACCGTCGGGCAGCGTGCGGAAGATCTGAAGCTGGACCACCTCTGCGTGTCGGCAAGTTTTTCGTCCGTTGTTCCGGGGCTTTTATTTCTTCGAGAGCCAGGTGACCTTAGCGAATATCGATCTCTCAATCCCTACCAGGCCGCGAGGATCGTACGAATACTCGTAATGATATGGCTGGAACAGGTTCTGCCCTACCAGAGAAAACAGCACCTGCTTATTCGGGCTCCATCCCAGCGAGAGGTCTCCAGTCCAATACGATGGCACGCTCAACGCCGGCAGGCTGCTTACGTATCGCACCTGGAAATCTGCGGTGATGGATTTAGGCAGATCGAAATTGTTCTGGATGAGGAATTCGTTTTGCGGGCTCGATCCCTGGGTAATGGGCGCCGACCCAATGTCGGCCGACCCGGGCGCACTTTTTACGTGCATCTCGAGGAAGGAATACGAGCCGGTAACTCGCCAGAACGATTTTGGCTGCCATTGGGACGAAATTTCGCCACCCTCGGTCGTGGCCTCCAGTCCGTTTCCGAACTCCGCCGGAAGCAGCAAGTGCGTGGGAGCCGGATCATTCTCCAGGAAGATCGGACCCGTAATGTCTTCGCTCAACAGGTTCCTGTACTGGTTAAAGAAGGTGGCGATATCGAGGTAAAACTTGGGACCAATCAGGCGGCGATATCCCAGCTCATAACCATTCAGGCGTTCCGACTGGAAGTTCTTGTTCGCATTGAAGCGTGCAAATAGCGGCAGTCCGCCCGAAGTGGGCCCGACATAGGAGGAGAGAAAAAAATTGCGTTCAACATCGGCAGGGGTACGCACCGCCTGGGTAAATCCTGCCCACAGAGTCTGGGTTGCGGTCGGAGTATACAGCAGCCTGACAGAGGGCTCGAACAAAGGACCAGTGTAGTTGGTCTGCTGAAATCTTGGCCCTGCTATGAGAGACAGGCGGTTCCGTACCAGTGTGATCTCATCCTGAATAAAGGCTGTGTAGTACTGGTCGGTGATCGTGGTCGGAATAAAATAGAGTCCCGAATAAATATCGATCTCGTGTCCGTGACTGATGTATGCGCCCGCCCCCCAGGAAATCTCCTGTCGTGGCAAGGGAAAGCGGTCGACAAAATCGACATCGAAGTTGTTGCGGATATCGCCGAAGTTCAGCTCGTGACGACTGGTCTGGTCGTAGTAAGCGTCAAGCTGAAAATCTTTCTTCTCACCCAGCGTCCTTCGCCAGCGCCACAGCACATTACCTCCGGAAAGGTGCGCGGTGCCATCCAAAATGAAGTTTGCCGGGGGATTATAGGTTGAAGCCGCTACGCTCTGCCCTGCTCCCTGGTAGTATCCGTCGCCTTGCAGCGTGTAGTTATCCCGCGTGCCCCTGTTCCAGTCCATGCGGAAGCCGGCCTGTCCTGCCTGCCATGCGTCATAGTTGATGCCGTCAGCATGGAATTCGGGACTGCGAGCGAAGCCCTTCCCATAAACACGATAGCTAAAATTTGGTCCGTTGCTTCCTCCATAGCGGCCTTCGCCAAATCCTTGCTCTACGTTTCCGGCGCCCCCCGAAACCAGCCCGCCCTGCGTGTCCTTGCTGCTTTTGGTAATGATGCTGATAACGCCATCGACCGCGTTCGGTCCCCAGATTGTTCCGCCCGGTCCGCGGATCACCTCGATGCGATCAATATCTTCCATCAGGTAGTCCTGCACCTCCCAATACACGCCGGCCGTAAACGGGGAGTACACGATACGCCCATCCATCAGCACCAGCACCGAACGCGACAGCCGGCTGCCGAAACCGCGGATGCCGATCGACCATTCGTCACTACTGATGCGCGCCACCTCTACCCCCGGAGCCAACCGCAACGCTTCCGGAATGCTGGTTGCTCCCGAGCGCTGAATGTCCCGTTGCGTGATCACGAAGATCGCTGCCGGCGTCTTCCAGACTACTTCTGGTTCTTTGCTTACGGTGGTGACCTCGATATTGCCGAGCTCGGACAAGCTGAGGTTTTTTAGGGATTGGTCAGTCTGGCCGGGATTATCTTCGGCGAGTCCAGTTGCTGCGAACAACGTTATTCCCGCCAGAAGCAGCAGTGCGGTAAGCCGATAACTCAGTGCCTTAGACGAGGTGGTCATGCGCGGGTAGATCAGAGACCGAGGTTCAGCTTGATTCCAACAATCAGCCCAGTTCTAAACGCAATTTAGGCAAGCTTGAGTTAGATGTGGGCAGCAGCAGCTCCGGTTGCCTCTCGCTTTGCTCCTTTTTTGGCCGGGAGGGCCTCTTTTGCCTGTTCCGGAGGATCTGCAGCCGACGCCATCCGTTCTTGCCGGCTAACCAATGTAAGAAATTCGCTGAAGCCGCGTTCTCTGTATACTCACCTTTTGCGAGGAAGAGCGTGGACAAACGACCGACGGTCCTGATTGTTGATGACGACGCGGCTCATCTGAAGATCTACACCTGGATCGTCGAACGTGGCGGCTTTCGCGCCGTAGCCATCCTGGTGCAACGAGACGGTCTCGACCTGCCGAAGACGGAGCACCTCGACATCGCGCTCCTGGACTATCGCCTGGGTTTTGGACTCTCTGCTGTGGATGTAGCCAGACGTGTCCGGGAGTTGTACCCCACTACTCCAATCCTGGTGCTCTCCGATTTGTTCGGCATGCCCGAGGACATAGCACCGTACGCCTCGGGCTTCGTCCGCAAAGGAGAACCCCAACAACTGCTGGACACCATTTTCGAGACGATCAAAGCGGCTTAAGACTGCGTGCCTCTTACACCGTGAGGAAGGCTTCTCAGCTTTCTTTTGTGCAGCTCGACTGCTTCCGGTAGCGGCCCGGAGCTTCTCCGTGCCATCTGTGGAACGCTCGATGTCGGCAGCCTGATCGTACCGCTCTCGGTGCATTAAGCCGCGATCCCTATGAGCGATGTCTCTAAAACAATGTCCCCTCCGGCGACGCCGACCTATGGCATTTTGAAAGGACCAAACGGTCTGCGCGCAGGCTGGCGGCTGCTGATCTTTTTCGCCGTCCTCATTCTGCTCGATTACGGTATGGGTCGCGGCGCCCATGCCCTGAGCCGCCGCATCCATGCTGATGTCTCGACGCCGTTAAACGGCGTACTTTCACTGGACTTGTTTGTACTTCCCCTGCTAATCGCAACCTGGATTATGGGGCGAATCGAACGCCGCAGCTTCGCCGACTACGGCTTGCCTTGGCGACGAGCTTTCCGGCTCCCGTTCTGGCAAGGAGCTGCCTTCAGCTTCGCGTCATTTACGGTTCTGCTGCTGGTGATGCGCATGGTTGGCGTTTTCTCCCTCGGCCCAATTGCATTGCACGGGCTCGACGTGTGGAAGTATGCCATTGCCTGGAGCGTAGCGGTTTTTCTGGGAGCGTTGCTGGAAGACTTTCTCTATCGCGGATACCTGCTGTTCACTCTAACCACGGGAATCGGCTTCTGGCCGGCGGCGATCGTTACATCCTTGCTCATGGGCGGAATGCACTATTTCAATCCCAGCGGCCATGGACTGGGGCCGGTGGCGGCGACGATGTACTGCCTGGTAACTTGCCTGGTACTGCGGAGAACCGGCGATCTCTGGATGCCGCTGGGAATCCACTCGGCATGGGCCTGGGCCGAGGTTTACTTTTACGGCGTACCGGACAGCGGTTATCCGGCCAACGGCCATCTGTTTGAGGCTCACTTTCATGGCTCGGTATTGCTGACTGGCGGTGGTTTTGGTCCGGAGGCCAGCATCTTCAACCTGGTTTTGCTGGCTATGTGGGGAGTGATTTTCTCTGTTTGGCTGCGTGGCGTGAGATATCCCAACCCTGCTGCCGTTCAACAACAGCATTTAACGACTGCGCGGCTTGGCATATGACTCGGTGCTTAGAGATGGATGAGGAGCAATCCAGAAGTCATTCACTGCTTTGTCGGATCCGTACGATGTACGGCTGGGGAAATTTAACTCTTAGAAAAGGATGGCGGAGAGACAGGGATTCGAATGCGGTATAGCAGCTAATGTCAACGAGTTACGCACAGCCATCGCAGTGAAAAACAGGCTGTGCAGGCACTTGAAACCGTTAATAGCCTGAGTAAACAGCCTGAGTAGGCACCCGTGATCGGGATCTCTTCCCGACTGAAACAGATGCCCTCTCCGCGAACGCGTTCTTGACCACACAAATGGAGGAATGGGTAAGGCTGTGTGCGACGAGTGAAGCAGGAAGTACGTCTAACGGCCGATCAGTCATTTGTCGAATTAAAGTTTACGAATATCTATCTCACCGCTGACAGAGTGCGCCAGAGACTGCGTCCGCCACGAGGTTCATAGCATCAGCCTTCTGCTTCTGCACGCAGGCCCATGTGCCGAGTTGACACTCGATAAAATACATTATCGCGTTTGCTGACGATATCGTCCCTTTATCGTTCACTGTTTGGGTCAGGAACTCTCAACGCAGCCACATGTACGACATGCCGACTATACATACAAGTGGATCGTTTCCCAACGGCGTACCCTGCGACCAAATCGCAGGCGCTCGGTCAATGAGTGTAATGGCGATATTTCGAGAGTTAGATCGAAACATTCGCCGACGAACTGAGCTATGGGGTGATCTCGAAGACGGTGCCGTGTCCTCCGGCGCCGGCTCCCAAAGTCGTGCCATAGAGATTGCCGTTGCCATCCAGAATCACGCCGGCGTACGGTCCGGCCCCATCGTTACCTGCGGTAAACTCATACAGCAAACTGTAGGTCCAAGAGACGCCCGAGGGTGCCAGCTTAAATACTGTGCCACATCCATATCCGCAAGTACCGCCGACGTCGCCACCGTGAATCGTCGTGCCGTAGAGATTGCCGGCCGCGTCCATAGCGAGCGTGCCAAAAGGGCCTTGAATTCCACTTTGCGCGCTCATCAAGCTGTAGAGAAGCGCAGAGGTCCATTGGCCACCAAATGGCATCAGCTCGAAGACCGTCCCATCACCTGGGAGGCTATAGGCCGTGGTGCCATAGAGATGCCCCGACCTGTCGGAGACAAGGCCGCCCACTGGGAGGGCCCCGTTGCCTCCACTAAAGTCAAGAATAATAGTCTCCGTCCATCCGGAACCGGAGGGTGTCAGTTGGAAAACCGTGCCGCACCCATCAGGAAACCCATCAAGATCACAATAAAGATCTACTCCGCCGTATTGAGTCGTGCCATAAAGGTTGCCACCCTGATCGAACACCAAGCCATTACCTGGCTGTATTCCATCAGGCGGCCCCGAGAAGACATGAAGCACCGTTTCCGTCCAGCCGGATTCTGATTGTGTCAGCTTGAAGACGACACCGCAAAGGTTGTTGCCAAAACAATTGCTCGTACCGCCGCCTTGAGTGGTGCCATAGAGATTGCCGGCGCTGTCAAACACGACGGAACCAGCGGGAAAAGCCCCGTCGCTCCCTCCCCTAAAGCGATAAAGAATCGTTTCGGTCCAAGGGCAAAGGGTGCTTCTGCACACCGACGCTGGAGGTGAGAGCTTGAAAACAGTGCCAAGTCCGGCGCCGCCACCGGCACTCGTCGTGCCGTAGAGGTTACCGTCCGGACCGATGGTGACTCCCCCATCGGGTTCAGCACCGTCGTTACCGCTCTGAGTACTGCCAAAGCTGTAAAGCGGCTGCTCGATCCAGTTGGAACCGCTGTGGACGAGTTTAAAGACCATGCCTTCACCGGCCGAGCCGCCGTCTTGGGTGGTGCCGTAGAGGTTCCCAACTCCATCCATCGCGAGTCCGGCCGTGGGTAGCGCGCCGTCAGGAGGGCCACTGAAGCTATGAAGCGTAGTGAGGGTTTGCCCGTTCGCAGCAGGCAAAGCGATCACCATCAGCAGAATCGCAAGGGCCCCTGTGGCGGCTGTCGTTCGAAAGTTTCCGCCACGAATCCATGCGCCATGTTGCATACAGTGATGCATGTTGAACCTCCCCTTCAAAAACATGTTTCGATCTGTCATACGAATCACAAATCAGACCGCATAGGCCCAAATGTTCGCCGTAATTCATAACTTCACCAATGAGCTCGATGGCGAATTTCCTTTTGCTGGTCTGACTATCGCTTCGCAGCTAGTGCAGTTAACGACAACGCACAGAGGATAACCGGATAGTGTATGAGGCACCGAATGCCCCTTCAGGACCGGGAGAGAGGGTGGCGGGAGCGTGTGGCCTTGAGTTCCGAACGATACGAAGCTTGCACCGGGAGCGGGGCGTTGTCAACTACTATCTTCGATAGTATCGGCAGGCCCAAAACTGCAGTCTCGCCTCATTTTGACGACTCAATTAGCCTGATATGGTTGGCGAAACCAGGCGTTATCGTAAACCAACTCTGGGCGGCGGTAGTGGCTCAGTTTGAATCTGCGGGCAGGGGGGCGTTGCCGAAAAGATAATCCAAGCCGAGGAGCATTGACGTTATTGCTCGCTGGGAGACGTAGCCAGCTCTATTTCCTATGAATCTGTTCTTGTCGAGCGCCCGTATCTGGTCGGTAAGGGCAACGCGGTCAATGGAAGGGGTTCCATCCTCCATCGTAATTTCAGCTTTTGGAACGCCTATCAGATGGGCCATCTTTTTCTCGGTGTGACGAGAAAGTGGAAGCCCCACTACACAACTGCCTCGGTTAAGGCGGGGGATTGAGACGATGACCCACGGACGCTCTTTCTCTATTTCGCGTCCGCAGGTATCTCTAGGGTCTGGCTGACACCAATACAATTCGCCTTGTCTGATTACGCTTGGAATGGGTGACATTACTCTTCCATGGAAGAATCTAGCAGATACTTGTCCTCATCATCCCAAGGCAATCCTTCTAGGGGAGTCTCGTCCTGTACCTTCGGTTGACGCAGGTACAGCGCGTCCTTCATGACGGCATATCCAGTAACGGCCGCCCTTAGTCCGTTGCACATTGGCTCCCAGATCGACTCACGTATGGGGCGATTGAACTTGACCGCCGCAAATATGGCGTCCAGATGAAGTTCCGCCCAAAGGGAATTGGTCAGATACTCCTTCAGGAGAATTCTGTCAGCGGCCTTATCCGGCGGGTCTCCAGCTTTGGCGATTTCGCTCGCGAGAGCGCGTATTTTTTGCAGCATCCAAAGCGTGAAAATGGATTGCTCGACGAGCTGAGGGCCGAGGGTCCTCTCTTGCTTCGCCAAATCGGCAGACAGATTCGCTATGATGGCGTCCGCTACTTGCTCCTCATTAGAAACAAGATTCGCCACTGTATCAAGCAGGGCGCTCAACGCCCGAAGATAACGAGGCCACACCCTATCGCGAACCTGGTAGAACTCGTCCTCAGAACGGCTGTCTACCAAGTCAAGTAGCTGCCTGTCGAGTACCTTAATCAATTCCCGGATAAGTTGCTGGTCTGAATAAACTAGCTTCTTTTCGGACGCGGCTGACTCATAAAATGCCCCAATTGTTCCAATCTCCGTAGGAGCACATACTCCCTTAGGCATTTCTAATACAGCAGTTGCCATGAGCGTCGTTTCCCTTCCCTTTTACTGCAATCAATTGCACAACCTGTCCGCCAAAATCCAACTAAGCAGAGTTGTGCTTATGCCATCGTGCAGCGTTAGCCTTCTTGGCGATCTCAGTGCGACGTTCCGCAGTAATTGATCTTGCACGCGATGGGCCACCGATTAGGCCGCCCTTTCTGGACGCAGCTTTCTTCGTCGTATTTTCAGTGGATGGTTCTCTGAGAGCTTCCTGTACAGTACGGAATGCTCTCACATTCAAGTCCATTAGGGATTCTCCTGCCCTAAGTTTGACTTAGAAGCGAGTTGTGGCTCAAGAGTTTGACTGCCTCTGAGTACACATGTCAACAAAAAATACGCGCATCCGGCGTATCGCGAATAACCTGAATACCAAACTTAGCACACCTGAAGGTGCTCGGATGAAGAAAAATGAACAAAATGCTTGACTCTTTTAGTTTGCTCAAGCATAATGCTCAACATGAACACGTTGAGCAAAGACGAGCGCATTCGGGTTGTGGCGGCTCTGGTTGAGGGTAATAGCATTCGCTCAACTTCGCGCATGACGGGTATTGCCCGCAACACAGTGACGAAGCTGCTCGTCGATCTGGGCACAGCGTGCATGAAACATCACGATGAACACGTTCGTAATGTGCGCGTCCGCCGTCTCCAGTGTGACGAAATATGGGCATATGTCGGGGCAAAGGCGCGCAACGTCAGTCCCGCCAAGAAAGAGATCGGATGGGGCGACGTTTGGACATGGGTCGGCCTTGACGCTGACACTAAACTGGTCGTCTCGTACCTCGTGGGCGGACGCGGAGCCGATTGGGCAATGGACTTCATGAAAGACTGCGCAGAACGCTTCGTGGGTCGCGTACAGATCACCACAGACGGCCATAAGGCGTACCTCAATGCAGTCGAAGAGGCATTCGGTATGGACGTTGACTACGCCCAGTTGCAGAAGATTTACGGGAGTCTCTTGAAACGGAAACCCGCTATTCTCCGGCGGTCTGCATCGGCTGCGACATGAAAGTCGTAAGCGGCGACCCAGACCCCAAGCATGTGAGTACAAGCTACGTCGAGCGGCAGAACTTGACCATGAGAATGCACATGCGCCGATTCACCCGCCTGACAAACGGATTCACCAAGAAGCTGGACAATCACGGCTACGCCGTCGCGCTTCACTTCATGTATTGCAACTTTGTCAAGATTCACGGCACGTTGCGCGTAACGCCAGCCGTCGAAGCTGGGTTGTCAAATCACGTATGGGACTTGGCCGAGCTAGTGAGCATACTTTCAAACTGAGCCACTACCTGGGCGGCGGGTCACTTGTGTAATGGGGATTTATAACCAACAGTGAAACTACGGAAGGGTAATCTCTGGAAACGCATCAGATGTTGAGTCTCAGGAGTCTTGCATTCATCCTAGCGTCAGCGAGACGGCGCGCGCGCGCCTTGTTCTCTGCTTCTTTCCATCGCTGTCCCGACAGCATTAGCGGGAGGAAAGTGGCTACAAAAATGGCTACAAAAACGGATACAAAAACGGCGGTTGATTCCATGTCAGTCCCCAACGCTAGCTTACACCTTCTAGGCCTCGGACGTGAAAGCGACACGTTCACCGGCCTCCGGTGTGTTCAGCAGTTCGCGGATCGATGGACGGTCGCCCCATGTCGCTGTAGCTGTCCTTCAGTTGCTCCCGTACAAACTCAAAACTGATGTGTTTGTCGATCAGCCGTAGCAGATGGTTTTCAGGAACTTGATCTTCCACACGGAAGTAGTAGAACAATGCTTCAGAGCGGGAGTGGTGCCCCATCATGATCAGCAGGCCTCCGAGCGTGGCAACTAACAGCAGCATCACGAACGCTGGCCTGCTTATAACGTGACCGTTGTTTAGAAACAAGCATCAAGTCAGGTACTTTTTCAACAGCCACAGGCCATTACACTCATCATCCTGCCCCGTTCCGGTCACTTGTGCAATGGATATCACGACAGTAAGCCTGCATTGGCGCCTGCGCCGGGTCCGCCGGGTGCCCCAGGTCTCGCGGGGTTCGAGACCTGGGAATTACATCCTCTACCGAGGTCTGCACTTTCCCGGGTCTCAAACGGCGTGAGACCCGGGGCACCCGGCCCAGAAAGTGGAATTACTGCGGCACGCGCGAGCATTGCTGCTGACCAGCACCGTGGAGGAAACAAGTTCGCTGGTTGCCATGGAAGCGATGGCGTGCGGTACGCCGGTGGTCGCGTTCCGCCGCGGAGCGTTTCCCGAGATCGTCGCGGATCGGGAGACGGGCTTTGTCGTGGAATCGCCCGAAGAAATGACTGCGGCGCTGGGAAAACTCGATCAAATCTCTCCGGAGGCATGTCGCATGCGAGTGGAGCGACACTTCACCGCCTCGCGCATGGCACAGGATTATCAAGAGACATACCGGCGAGTGCTGATTTGTACCGAGAAAATGGAAGCCTGGGTCGCAGACAAACCTCGCGCGAGCCAATGAGTGTAATGGGGGATGTTGGGCCAATAACCGGTGCTCAGGGGCTTGGCGATTTGTCACCCGTCATGGCTTCAACAGCAGGCAAAAGGTCTTGGGCTTGGGACACGTCGGTTCCGACCAACAGGCATATGTAGCCGTTCGAATCGAACACGAATCCAAACCCCTTCTTTTGCGGCTTCGACGGATCATGCACGAGCAACCGATATGCTGGGCGACCGGCGAACTGTACTTCCGACATATTCCCTAGCGGCAACCAGTCGGCGGGTGAAAGGCTGCCTTGTAGCATCGCTTCGGCAAATCTCTTTAAGGGATATCTCTGCCTGTTTAGATAATCCGGTTGGAGCTTGTACCCGGTTAAGAACAAAGCCTGCACAGGACTGGAATCCGTTTCGAGTGCTTCATCAATGTCGGGCCTACACAACGGTCCCCGACATTGAGCATCTGGCGGTGCTTGTGGGGTGCCTGCGTACTGAGCATACTTCGTAGGCACCATGAGCCGCCATTTACCCGGAAGCGTAACGCGAAGTCCCAGAACGGTGTTTGTGTATATATTGTCTCCTTCGATTTTGCCTAGAGGCTGATGAGGCTTTGGTGTTGACTGCGCGATGCCGCCCTCTACTAGTGTCATTAGAAGCAGCACGAGAGCTAGGTTTCTCATAACCAACACTTTACGCCGAGGATTTACTCGATTTCAGAGTCGTCGTTCTAATCCGGCGATCGCAGTCACTGAGAATGGCCGAATCCCGGTCAATGATTGCAATGGCGATGTTACAACAGTGGTCCGCCGGGTGCCCCAGGTCTCGCGGGGTTCGAGACCTGGGAAATTACATCCTCTACCTACGTCTGCGCCTTCCCGGGTCTCAAACGGCGTGAGACCCGGGGCACCCGGCATTCTCGAGGCAGCTCACTTGGTCCGGTGCAAAAAGCAGGGTACCCGGCATGTCTATCAGCTCGACCGCCGCGGCTTCGACGTACTACGATCCTACCTGGACAGCTTCGTAGGTGGGTCGGCAAGCCCGCGACAGGTTCTCGGGCCAACTCGCCAAGATGGGCGTCATACGTCAAGTTGAGATGACACCGGCTTCGCGCGAGCCAGTCTCTTGGCAGTCCCCCTTACTTATGATCTGAACAGATATCCGGTTGTGAGTGCTATGGGGATGTTACAACAGTGATGTCACAGACTCACTAAAGCCTAAGTGCGACAATACTCCAATGCTTGGTGTGATTAACGCGTTGCTAGCCTTAGCTGTCATTGGGTTCGTGGCGACTTTGACCGTCCATGTAGCTGCGCTTTTCGGAGTCATCTACCCGTTCGAACACTCGACGAAATTCTTAACGCCCGGAATGTTCATCGTCTTCGTGCCCACGATCTTCGTGATGAATCGGTTGACCAAGGACTTCAAGCAGAAGGACATCTGGCGTGCAGCCCTGCGTGGATGCCCAACATGGATGCGTCGAGCGGTGTGGATCATCTTCGGTTACGCATGGGTGGGGTTTTTCGCGTTGCCCTTCCTATATGGAGGTGGGATGAGTTCGTCAGCAAACGGAGCCCGCGTTGGCTCGGCTACATTTCTGGTCTTTTATCTGGTTCCGCTCGCAGTGCTGTATTCCGCGACGCAAGTTCAGCATTTCGATAGCGGTAGACGGTGCCTAAACGGGCATGCTGCATCGCCGATGGCGAAGTTCTGTGAAGAGTGTGGTGCTCCGGTCGCGCCATCCGTCGGCAACGCGAGTGAATAGGTGTCGATAACATTGCTTGTGCAATGGGGATATTACGTTAAGGTAGCCAACGGCTGGCTACGAGTCAATGCCGCTGGCGCAATAGCCAGCCCGATGAGCGAAGAATCCGAAATGAACCGCTATATTCGCGCATTGCTTTACTGACACCTGAGTTGACAATGGAGTTATGCTTTTAGGACGTTGGAGGCGCATTGTCATGCAAACGCGCATCATTCGGCTTCTGCTGCTTGCTTCGTGCTGGATGTTTGCCATTCAGGCTCATGCCGGCTCGATCCTGTACCAGAACGGACCCGTAAACGGTATCTGCGACATTAATGGTTGTACGGCCGATGCTTGGACCATCAACTTCGGTTTTGAGATCACCGACTCCTTCACGATTTCTACTCCGTCGACGATTCAAGGTTTTAACATCGCGGTCTGGTTGGATCCTGGAGATACCTTGTCGTCGGTCGACTGGGCGATTGGAACCACCGCGTTCGGCACCCAGATCGCCAACGGGACGGCGTCGGGCGCGAACGTAAGCTCGACGTTCCTATTCACGAACCAGTATGGTTTCAATATCTACGAAGCCAGCATTACTGGCTTGGATGTTCACGTGACCGGCGGGGCTCCGCAATCCTACTGGTTGAGTTTGCAGAATGCCACCGTGCCCAGCGGCGATCCCGTGTACTGGGATGAGAACAGCGGCCCGTCGTTCGCTCAGGGGAATTGCCTGAAGGATGAGATGGGCTGCATACCATCCGAATCGTTCAACATCGTCGGCACGCCGGATGGCGGCACGACTCCGGAGCCCAGCACCATCCTTCTGGTCGTCTCGGGAATGATTGGTGTGGGCGGTGCCCTCCGCCGGAAAAGGCTATAGCGTTGCGCGGGAACTGGCAGCGCCTCGGCGGTCGAGTACACCGTCCGAGAGATGGCCGTGGCCGTGGGCGGGTCGCGGTCTTGACAACTGCAGCGGCGAAACACATCATGCCATCACATGACGAGCGTCGCAGCGTGACTTCGCACCAGACACCTTGAAACTAGGGCGTGATCTCCCACACGACCCCATAGCCATAAGCTCCGCCTTGAGACGTAGTGCCGTAGAGGTTGCCGCTGGCGTCGATTACGACGTTGCTCATGGGATATTGACCATCGCTGCTTCCCGTAAAACTGTAGAGTGTCGTATAGGTAAAAGGGCTTCCTTGTCTCAGCTTGAAGACCGATCCCTGAGAATGAGCACCATCGCAATACGTTGTGCCGTAGAAATTACCCACGCCGTCCGTGACTAGATCAGCCAAGGGTCCGCAAGCCGATCCGGGGCCGCCTCCACCATAAAGTAGAGAATACGTTGGAGTGCCATCGGAAGGTGTTAGCTCGAAAACCGCGCCTACCTCTCCGGCGGTGGCGCCGAAAAGATTGCCCAACGGGTCGGAGATCAGCCCGGCATAAGGACTTGCCGCGCCGTCAGGTTCGAAGCTGTGAAGGAAACTCTCTGCCCAGCCTGTTCCTGCCGAGTACGTCAACTCGTAAACGGTGCCATAACCTGAAATCCCGCCCATCAAGGTCGTGCCATAGACGTTTCCAACGTTGTCCAGGGTCACGCCGCTGAGGGGCATTAGTCCGTCACTGCCTGAAAAGGCGTAAATAACGCTCTCCGTCCAGCCGCTTCCTGAAGGAGTCAGCCGATAAACGGTACCGCACCCTTCTCCGAAACAGCCCTGACCACCATAGCCCGTGGTGCCATAGATATTACCTGCCCGATCGAAGGTCACGCCGCCATAAGGTTGGTTTCCGTCACTACCAGCCTGGAAGGAATAAAGCACGGTTTCTGTCCAGGGGGCGAGAAGGTTTGGCGAGATACGCGGCGGGGGTGTCAGCTTGAAAACCGTGCCGTCGCCGTGACCGCTGCCACCGTTTTGGGTGGTGCCGTAGAGGCTCCCGTCCGGCCCGAAGGTTACTCCGGCATACGGATTGGTCCCGCCATTGCCTACTGCGAAGTTGTAAAGCGGGACGAGTGTCCAGCCGCCGTTCGAGCGCTTCAACTTGTAGACCGAACCGTTGCCGCGCCCAGTAGTGGTTCCGTACAGGTTGCCTACACGATCCATCGTCAAACCAGAGTAAGGGTAGGCTCCGTCGGCCCCCCCGGTGAAGTTGTGCAGGACGGTAAGGGTCTGCGCCCGCACCGATGGCGTGAGGACAATACTGAGCGTAAAGAGCAACGCCACTGCGATCGATGATTCTCGCAAGGTGCTCCGCAAAATGAATGTCGAACGTTGGGCGGGATTCGTCATGCCGGTCCTCCTTACTGAACGCCGATTGTTGACGGAGGCTCTTTTGACGTTCAAACTTTACACCCAAACGTGGCACACGTATGTAGAAATCACGATACCTGTTGTGAACAGGCGTGGGTGTTGAAAAAGTCACTCTGCTAAGCAGGTAAAGCGCGGTATAAGGAAGCATAAGTTCCATGTACTGCGTGATCTTCACTCGCGGAGGCCTGCTGATCATGATGGGGCAACACGCCCGTTCCGAATCGCTGTTCTATTACTTCAAACTCGACGATTACATTCCTAAGAACCACCTGCTGCGGCTCATCGATGAGCACGTCAGCTTCGCCTTCGTCCGCGAGCAACTGAAGGACAGCTACAGCGACATGGGGCGACCGTCCATCGATCCCGAACTGCTGCTGCGTATCCTGCTGATCGGCTACCTGTACGGCATCACCAGCGAGCGCAAGTTGGTGGAAGAGCTACGCATGCACTTGGCTTGGCGCTGGTTCACCGGGCTGGGATTCGATCAGGAGATTCCGCATCACTCCACCTTCTCCAAGAACCGGCACGGACGGTTTCAGGAGTCGCAGCTGTTCGAAGAGTTGTTTGAACAGATCGTGAAGCAGTGCCTGGAGGTGGGACTGGTGCGCGGGGACAACCTCTCGGTGGACGGAAGTTTTGTCGAGGCCAATGCGTCTAAGGAGAGCAGGATCCCCCGCGAACGGTTGGCTGAAGCAGCCCAAGTCAAGCAAACGTTGCGCCAGTATCTGTCTGAACTAGAAGAACAGAACCCAGTGGAAGAGCCGGTGCATGAACAAGAACAAGTATCCACCACCGATCCGGACTCGACCTACGCTACCAAGGGCGGCACTCCGGCCCGGCTGGGTTATTACGACAACTATCTGGTGGACAATGCCAGCTGCGTGATCGTAGGGGTGCAAGGGACTGCGGCCCGGATGAGCCAAGAGACAGTAGCCGCTCAAGACATGATCGCTCGCTTCGCTGAATGGCAAGGGCGCGAACCTACAACGGTGGCCGCCGATGCCACCTACGGCAACGGCGAGTTCCTGCAGTGGTTAATGGAGCGGGACATCACACCGTACATGCGCACGCGGGACAGTGCTCTTCGCAAGAACAGTCCGCTCTATGGTCCCGACCGTTTTACTTATCGTCCCGAAAGCAACAGCTATCTCTGTCCAGCTGGCCAACAACTCAACTTCGTCGGTTTGAATGTCAGGAATCGAACCCACGCCTACATCGGAAACCGCAAGCGTTGCGGTGCGTGTTCGCAAAAGGCGCAATGCACCACGGGCCAGTACAAGTATCTGGCCATCCACATCCACGAGCCCGCCCGGCAACGCGCCCGCGAGTTAGTCAACACGCCAGAGTTCGCTACCGCACAACGCCAGAGAAAGAAAGTGGAAGCCCTCTTCGCGGAACTCAAGAATCAGGTCGGACTGCGTCGCTTGCGGCTACGCCGGATGAAGTTTGTTCGTGAGCAGTTCTTCCTGGCGGCGGCTGCCCAGAACATCAAACGACTGGTGCGCTTCCTCAGCCAAGCTCCAAATCCGGCTCTCCCTGCAGCCGCCTAAGCAAAAACCAACCACAAACAAAACAAGAACCCCAGCGCCCAATCACACCGGGGAATATCATCTCTGCGGAAGTGACTTTTTCAACAGCCACAGGCCATAGCACTCATCATCCCCAATCGGGAAAACCCGACCCGGTAGCTTGTGCAATGGCGATGTAGCGACACCTATCTAAGTTCTCACCGATGTGGCGACGGTGGTTCATGGGGAATTGCGTGCAAACCTTTCGGGCTCGCAATTTTCGACGGCGGCTGGCGCAGATTTGTTTCCGTCTAAATCACAGGAAAGGCCACCTGGTTCACTGCGACTCTTCCCACCACTCGGTCAGTTCTCGCCCTGACGGCCCGGAGGGCCGCTCGAAAAGGACCCAAAGATTCCGTCTAATGCGGAGCCCTCCGCCGCGAATCTGAATACATCGGTTGCACTTGGCTTTGCCAATATTCGCTCTTTGCCCGAATGTCAGGCTATGCCCAACAATCAGGCAAGATTGTAGAAGAATATTCGAGGCACATGCTCTTACACTCTGTGACGCACAGGAGGATTCCATGAGGTCATTTGATGTGCAACGGGTAAAGGGAAGCATGTGGCGGATGTTGGGGTTGAGCCTTGCGTTGGCGTCGGCTCTCGGTACCGCGCCGTCGGCGACAGGACAAACATTTCGTGTCATCCACAGCTTCAGTGGTTCGGGGGACGGTTCCACTCCCAGTTCGACGATGGTCTTGGATCAAGCAGGCAGCTTATACGGCACCACTTCTTACGGCGGAGCACAGCCCGGCCTTACCGGCTTCGGCGTTGCCTTCAGACTTGTACAGAGGAATTCAGCCTGGATCCTTACCCCCGTCTACACGTTTCAGGGTGGCAGCGATGGGGCCTACGCCGGAGCTAGCGTTGTAATCGGTCCCGATGGCATTTTGTACGGAACAACTTCACTCGGCGGTAATCCGGGGTGCCCGGCAGGAATGGGTTGCGGGACAGTCTACCAGTTGCAGCCACAGCCCAGGGCCTGCCAGTCGGCTCTGTGTCCTTGGACAAAAACGGTGGTCTATCGCTTCACCGGAGGACAGGATGGCGCAAACCCAGCTTATGGACAGCTGATATTCGACCACTCTGGAAACATCTACGGCACAACGGGCGGCGGTGGCGATCTCGGCTCAGGTGTGGTCTACCAACGGACCCGCTCGAGTGGAGAATGGCAAGAGAACGTTCTTCACAGCTTCGATGGGATGGGCGATGGACTTGAGCCGCAATCCGGTGTGGTCTTCGATTCTCAGGGGAACCTCTATGGCACGACCGTCCGAGGCGGCGCACAAGGCGATGGAACGGTATACGAGCTGTCGCCATCCGAATCGGGATGGGGAATTTCGAAGCAATACGACATAGCGAACGAAGGCAGCTCTCTTTACGCTGGCGTAACCCTCGATCAGCTAGGAAACGTGTATGGGGCGACATTGTTAGGCGGCCCGGGCAACGGCGGCACTGTCTTCCATCTGGCCAACTCGGGAGGCCCATGGAGCTCAACCATAATCGGAAGCTTTTCACCTTTAGGCGGCGAGGGTCTAGGAGCGTTCAGCAGTTTGACGATCGACGCGGCCGGCAACCTTTATGGGACTGCGGAAACTGACGGCACGCATGGATTCGGGTCTGTCTTCAAACTAGTACTCCAAAATGGTTCCTGGGTGCAGACGACGCTATACGACTTCGCAGGTGGAAGCGACGGCTGCAATCCGAGTGGGGGCGTGACCCTCGCGCCGGATAGTCATCTTTACGGCACCACCCAAGGCTGTGGAGCCGGGTACGGCGTCGCCTGGGAGATCACGCCATAGCGAAACCCTCGGCACTGGGCCTTTGGCGAAGCTGGCGTAACATCGCCATATCGCAAGTTACGGAGCCGGGCGTATCGTTCGGTGTAACTTGCGCAGTGGCCTGTTATCGCCAGTTGACTGGAAAAAATTGACAACCCATGTGTCTTCTTGGTGTTATCACGAATGAAATTAATTCAATCATTGCTGGGATTATGGTGGATCAGTTGGTTCGGGATTGTCAGCGGATTCTTCATGGTGGGGGTGGTAGCCTACCGAGATGGATCGACCACGCTACGACATCTATCGCTGGCGCTCATGACAGTAATCGGTGTCTGTTGGGTCGTCTTTTTCGTTGCCGATTCAAAGGCTGAGGGGGAGCGCCGAACTGCCTCCGTTGTGCACAGGCTGACCGTGGCCGGCACCTCACTTGCACTGTTTACCTTGCTCGCAATTGGCCTTTTAGTTTTTGTTGCGCCGCGCATACCATGAGTTATACGACCGCTTTCGTTTAACATGCATAATCGTTCGATGCTCACGGTTATCTCGAATTGCTGGCGATAAATCCCCATATCGCAAGTGATGCGCTGCGGTAAGGAATGAAATCAGATGCCCGACGACGGTCGTCTGACCTCGCTGAAACGCCAATTCTTCGTGTTTCCCTGCGCTTCGATGCGACCAGTGCTTACAAGAATCTCAATTTGCTCAGAAACTAGTTCCCACCCTTCGTCTCCGGTCGGCAAGTCCGTACCCATCGCTGCAATAACCTTGAAGATGACCTTCGCAACTTTCGTCCAACGGTCACCGACCACCAGAAGAATGGCTGCTTCAATTCCTTCGGTCTTCATGAGGCTATTTTGGGCGATTATTACCTTGTCTCGTCCAACGACTCAGGTGTACGATGCCCAGTAGAAGCCCCACATTTGGACGGTGCGCATGGGCGAACTGAGCACGGTTCTGACCAATCTGGCCACGATAATTTTTCTCTGGCAACAGAACCAAATTTTCAAAAGACAGAACGAAATATTTGCCATTCAGGCGGGACTTGCGAGGCCAGAAGTGCGTAATGGCTCGCAGCCTTCTTGGTTGAAAGAATACTGGCCATTTGTGGCTTGGCTGTTTCTCGCATTCCTGACATTTGGGGTATTCGGGTACGGCTACTATCGGCAGCATCCAACCAATGTCTCGTGGTGGAAGTTTAGTCCCCTACTCCTCGGGTTGGCAGGGTTTCTGGTATTAGGCATTCGCTGGAGGCTTGGCCGAAAGCGACCTTCGCAGGCCAGCGACTTCACTGAAACAAGTACCAGCATCGACCCACCTCCAGCGACATTGGACGTAGCTGACGTGCTGGTCGAGTACTCGCATGACGACCGCGAGGGATCGGCAGTATATTCAGACCTGCGGGGAGCCATCCAGCGAGGGCCGAATGGCATTATCTACCAGCATACCGCTGCGCCTTCGCGCGACAGACCCCTAATACTCAAGAACATCACGCCCGGAAAAAACGCTCTGAACGTCCGCGTGCAGCCGGTGGAACATCTCGGCGACAAGCTCGTATTTAGGCCGGACATAATCACGTGTATTGTCGGCAGTGGCTCAGCAGAAGTTGTGCCTGCGTACGAAGGTACTCCTCTACCAAAGAGCGGACAGTCGCGCTTCAGACTTAACCATCTGCCAGATTTTCTTGATGGTCTGTATGACCGCAATGAGCGCAATGACAAAGAGTCGCTGGATGAACTGTTTCGAGAGAACTCGCTTTGGCTGGAAATCGAGTACGAGTCTGAGGGAAAGCGAATAATCTCAGAATGCGAGCTGCTTTTCACGCGATGGCACGAGCAGATCAGAACTGGCCAGCATCGCGTTCGCCTCGCCAAGCTAGCATCCACTGCTGCATCTATTGCGCCCGCAGCCGCTCCAGCACCCACTGCCGTGAGTGCAGCCGACTGGAGGGATCTGTCCGACCGCTTTAAGGCAATCCCTGCGGACGTTGGAGTACAGTGGCAGCAAACCGGCCCTGACGATAAAGCCACTCATCGCTGGACGATTGAGGGACGTACATTAAATGCAAGCGAGGAATACATTGCGTTATGTTCATTCGCTGGTGCGATGCTAAGAAAATCTCCGACCGTGAGCCGGAAGTTGTCCGATACGGTGCTCCGCCAACAGCCCGATAATGATAGGTGGTTGCTTTACCTGAAAGAGTCGGGCGCTATAAGCAACGTGACGTACATTCCTGAGCCGCTGGACGACGGAAGCCGCCTTCCGCACTTCCTTGGTCGTATTAACGGCCTAGGTTCGGTGTCGGCTCGGATGTGTTTGGAATGCGCCGCGATGGAACTCTAAGCAAGGTGCAGAATGAAAAGTGAGCAGTCCGAGGCCGCCAAATTCGATAGCGTGGTGCGGAAAGTACTTTCCGTATCGTACGACGAACTTAAGGCAAGAGAGCGCAAATATAAACAGAAGCGCGCACGAAAAAAGCGGGCGAAGGCTTCTTCGTCCGCTTCCCGCGATTCTGGCGCTTAAACTTCGCAGTCCTTGGTCAGTTGGGCTTGCCAGTTAATTCGGCAAAGGTCACGCGCTTGCCGACGATCTGGCGCACAGCCAGGTCGAAGCGGTCAGCGTCCGTAAGCGGGTTGTCTTTGGTCGCACGATTGTTGTAGCGAAACATCTGCTCGTCAAGGTAACGAAACAAATGGAAAGGCTCAACACTCACGTAGGTTCCCGAGATGCCGCGCTTCAACAGCGACCAGAAGTTCTCAAGGCCGTTAGTGTGAACCTGTCCGTCAACGTACCGCTCCGCGTGGTCAACAACTTTGTGAGCGTAGTCAGCAGCCAACCCGTCATACGAGAGAAGGAAATCACTGTACAGGGCCGCGCCAGCTTCGACGTGCTCTTTGACGCAAGCATGGAGTGCAGCTTTCTTGCGGCTTTCAACGACAGTAGCGCGAACCTTGCCGCCACGTTCCAATGCTCCGAACACGATGGTCTTGTCTTTTCCGCCAGTACCAGTGATGCGGCGCTCCCGTTCGCTCAAGTGCATGTTACGGGCCTTGCCGCCGATGAAGGTTTCATCCACTTCGACTTCGCCAGCCAACTTGCCGCCGAAGAACTCATCCTGCACGGCCAGCCGGATACGATGCAGCATGAACCATGCGGCCTTCTGGCTAACTTTCACCGCACGCGAAATCTCGCAACTGCTTACACCGTTTTTGCAGTTGGTCAACATCCACATTGCGGTGAGCCATTTGTCGAGGCCGATAGGAGACTCCGCGAAGACCGTCCCGACCTTGATGGAAAACTCGCGCTTCGCGTGGTGACTCGCACACTGCCAAGTCCGGCGAGTGCTATTGAACTCGCTCACACTGTCGGAGCCGCAAGTCGGACAGATGACCTTGCCATCGGGCCAGCGCCGAACGGACAGGTAGTGAATGCAATTGTCGGGGTCAGCAAAGTAGATAACCGCTTCTTGCAGGCTCTCAGGCTCTTTGTGTTCTTTCATCGACCGCCTCACTGTCAAAACTATAGCTCAAAACAGTGGACGAGTCAAGGTAATAATCACCCTATTTTGCTCTACGATGTCAACTGGCGTTATATCGCCATAGCACAAGTGACCGTTCTGCCTTACCATTGGTTTACGATGCAACGAGCGGTCATTTACGCATGTCTTCTCCTCCTCCTTGTCTCATTCCCAGCATTTGGTTCCAACTGCATTGTGACGCCAAGCCCTTCCGAATGGTACAAGATTCATCACGGCCAACCCACTTTCGTCGGAGTAGCGGTTTCTGTTGAAAGCGCCTCGGATGTTGTCAGGATAGGCGGCGGAAAACCTCTACTTGATGCTTCGGGGAAAACCTTTCCTGCTACGGTTCAGAAAGCAACGTTCCGCGTAGAAGAGGCTTTTGAGGGCATCGACACACCCACCGTTCAGGTTTACGGTTCGGGCACGACATGTGACTTTTACTTCGCTGTTGGCTGTCGCTATTTGGTATACGGTTGGGTCGGTGAAGATCAGAAATTACGCACTGCCAATCGGACGAGACCATTAAGCGATGCCGACGCAGATTTGCAGTTTCTGCGCTCCTTGCCGAACTAAAGGCTTGGTGCGGCACGATGGCTGGCGAGAGATCCCCTCATCGAAAGTGATCCGGTCGGACGGATCGTTTATGATAAGGCCTGATATCGCCAAGAATCGGTGGACAGCAACATGAAGTCTAAACTTACATGCGTTGCTGCAGTCCTGATGCCGCTTTTGTCGATGGGATTCACGGCGACCGCTCAACAAAACGCTCCGTGGAAAAGCAAGCTGTGCAAAGAGCACATAGGGCCTTGCGGCATTCTTGTCACCTTCAACCCACCGCTTAAAGATGTTCTCTTGGTGCCCAACGAAGTGACTGTGGACGTGCCATTGGAACTCGGGAAAGTAAGCAAAGTGGTCGTGAGCAGCTACCCTCTGGGAACCGGCGTGGCAGATATCCCCTCCGAAGGTTTTGGCGTCATGTATCAGTCCGAGAAGGTCGGTAAGTATGCACGGTTCATCGGCCACATCAAGCAATGTACTGACCAAGGAAGTCTCACCGTCGATGTTTACTTCAAGGGGTTTGAGCGCTACCCCATGTCGGCGGGAGTCGGAGGCGCCATCGGATGCGAGCAGCGCTGCACAAACGATGCGCAGTGTCCTTCGGGTCAACGTTGCGGATTTACATCGGGCTGTGAAAGCAAAGGCAAATGTGTCGTTCCGAAACATAGCCCTTTCTGCGTCGATACTCCGGGTGGCCGCTGCGGTTGCGACGGGCGCCCGGTTGATATCTTTTGCGGAGCGACTGAGGAAGGGCTGAACGAGTACACATCGGCTCCTGCAAATTCACCAGGACCGTGTCCGCGACCTTGATTGGCGTTACATCTCCATTGCACAAGTGACCGGCTGCGGAGGGTCATTACGATAAGGTCCATTACCGCCAACGGGGCGTGGTGCCACGTCCCAAGAACAGCTTCAATATGGGCAGGGCACCGTTTGGCCTCCTCTGAAGCACACCGTCGGCCTCCTCTTCGGCTTATTCTCTTCCAAGTCGTAACTCAATCCGCAATCGTTTTGGGCGACCGCTAGGGACAACGAATCTCGTTTGGCCTTGTCATCCACCCTAATTGGAATGTCCCCGTCCGGGTCATTGATGCCCCCGTTCTTTGCTTTCACGCGCAGGAAGTAAGCACCTGCCGGAACGCCGCCGAACTGGAAGGAACCGTCCTCTGCTGCTGTTGTGGAACCAACCTGTCTTAGCGAAACCATCTCAAGTAAAGCGACGTTTGCTCCCGCCATGGGTGTGCTTTTGGAAGTCATCAAACCATCGGCTATTCGACCGCGAACAAGTACCGTTGCTAAGATGGTGTCTCCGGCCACTGAAAAGTAGCCTTCGCCGACGGTGAGCCTCCAGACACTTCTAGAAGAACATCTCCGATTCCTGCGTCTGGATGATCCGTTGTGAGAAGATAGCTGCCTTCCTTATCGAGCTGAAATCGGGCCACTCCCGTGGTGTCGGTGACGGATGAGGCGATCTCCGCACCAACCTCGGTAGTGACGAGAAGTCGCAACCCTTCAACAGGACCGTAGAAGTTCGTGATTTGCACTGTGAAAACCGGCGAGGTCTTGACTACCAGTTCGCCTCTTGCACATCCGAAGCTCGGAATGGCCAGTAGCAGCGTGAGAAGGAGGGGTCGCATGGGCAAGATTATCGCACGGCACACAACGGTCAAACGCCCATGACTGGCGTAATATCGCCATAACACTCACAACCCGTTACTGTTCGGACCACGAGTGACGGCGTGACAAGAGACTGGCTCGCGTGAAGCAGGCGTCATCTCAACGTGACGTATAACGCCCTATTCGTAGAAGTGCAACCCCTGACTCCCCGGAAGTCTCGTTGTGGGAAGTTGGGTTGCAGAGGTTTCGGCGTCCTCGCGGCGGGCATTGAGCCGTCAGAGGTGTCAGAGGTGGGCTGGCGGTGGCTGGGCGGATAGGGTGGTAGTAGCGAGAAAAATATCGGTTTGGGAGGGCAAAAGATGACCAGGAAAATAACGTTTTGGGTAGTGTCCTAAAGCGACGCAACTTTAGGACACTACCACGTTTTGAGCAAAATGTCAGTCAGGGCGAGAAAACGGTAGTGCCTCAGTTTACTGAGGCACTACCGAGAAAACCCTATACTAATGGATCGTGCCAGTTATTTAAATAAATACTCCCTTCGCGTAAGTGCCCATGAAAATGCCAAAAACGTCGTTTTTCTGGGTGGCTGCAATGCAGAGGGTCGAATTCCGTGATCCGGGGGGCAAGCGTGGAAACTCTCTTCAGCAATGCAGGAGAGCTGCCTAAATTCCGTCCTCAATTTGCTCCTTTCACATTGTAGTGAAAGCAGGTACACTTCGCTGATTCAGACCTTCCTGTTCCTTGTTCGCTTGCAGCACTTCCAGGCTTCCTCCGTCTGAAGCGCCCCGGTTCCCCAGTTCGACAACTCAACGGTGTCCCGCACGAAAGGCGGTCTGCGATGCGCAAGGCCTTGGCATTGGTATTCTTAGCGATTCTTGCTTCCGTGGTGAGTGCTCAGAACCCCGGCGGCGCCATCAAAGGTAGGGTGACCGACGCCTCCGGCGCGGATGTTGCCAATGCCATGGTGATGGCGACCAACCAGGACACCAACGTTCAGACCCAACTCACCACCGATGCCAGCGGCCGATTTTCTTTCCCCACTCTTGCGCCCGGAACATACACCGTGGATGCGGCGGCGCCGGGCCTCGATGGCGAAGCCGACAACGTTCCGGTGAACGATGGGGAAGTTACCAGCCTGAAAATCGAGATGGGAGCGGCGGAGGGAGATGATGCAGGGCAGGCGAATCCGGCGGCCGGCCAAGCCCCGCCGCCGGAGCAGGCTCCTGCAACTAGCGACGCCGCGAATCCGCCAGCGCCCGCGGGCATGATCGATCTCGGCATCGCCCCTCTATCTCCCGATGAGATGAATGCGGTGATGACCTGGATTGCCGCCCAGGTCTCGGCCATCGAGTTGCCCTATTGCTACCGGCAGAGCTACGGCAACGGCGCCGGCGAACCCTACGCTTGCAAAGCCGGCTATGAGCGAAATGGGCTGCTCTGCTATCCCAAATGCAAGGATGGATTCGCCGGCAACGGCCCCGTCTGCTGGCAAGTCTGTCCGGCTGACTTCCGTGATGACGGAGCGTACTGCGGTAAGCCGGGGTCTTACGGGAGAGGCGCAGGTTATGTGATTTGGCAGGGGGACCAATGCAACAAAGACAACCCTCAGGGCTGCGAGCAAAGTGGGGCTCTTTGGTATCCGAAATGTAAGCCCAATTTCCATGCCGCCGGTTGTTGTGTCTGTTCTCCCGATTGTCCGCCGGGCATGAATGACATTGGCGTTTCCTGCCAAAAGCCGAGCTACGGCCGAGGCGCAGGCGAACCGCTGGTCACGGGACTGTGCGCTCCCGGCCTGCAAAAAGATCCGGCCGGCGCACTCTGCTATCCCACCTGCAAGGACGACTTCCATATGGTTGGCCCGGTGTGCTGGCAGAATTGTCCTTCCCAGCAGCCATTCGAGTGCGGCGTGGGTTGTTCCACCAACCAGGAGAAGTGCGCTGTCGGGACTTTGAACATGGTGCTCACCCCGATTGAGTTGGCGGCCAGCTTGATTCCCTATGCCGGGGAGATCGCCGGCGCTGCCCACGGTGTGACCGAAGGCGTCGAGACCGGATTGAAAGTGGGAGAACAGGCTGCAACCGTCGGCGAGAGGATCGCGGCCAGCGCGGCCAAGCTGAGCGCAGCTTATGGAACCATCAAGGATGCCGTTAAGGGAGGCATTACGCAGGCCGTCGGCGGTGAGGAGAATTTAGAGAAGATAACCATGGTCGCCAAAGTTGGCGGCCGAGTCTATGTGGCGGACAGCGCCGTCAACAAGCAGATCGATCTCTACTCCAGGGAGTACGCCGATAATTTCGACACGCTGACTAGTCCTGCCATCGCCGCCCAGATTGATCAACGCTTTGGACCTACCGGCGCCTACCAGGTGAAGCGGGAGTGGGGGGTGCGGCATATCTTCCTGATGTTGAATGCCGATGGCTTTGTCACTTCGACCAACCAGGTCAACCTGGCGTCTGCCATTGATGTCACCGGCGTCTCCAGCGTGGTCGCCGCTTTCATGAAACCGATTTGCGCCAACAACACCGCCTTTCCCGCGGTGCATCCGCTGTACGGCAATTGAGCCCGGGGGGTGTCACGACTGGCTTCACTCCTAGAGCACCTGGTTACGACGTACACCGGAATTCGTTGCCAGTACAATGTGGTTTCTCCCGCTGGCGGCCCATTGAGCACCTGCGTCAGCGTCGCATCGTCGCCGAGTGATGCCGAGAACAGCTACCCGGCGGATTCCACCCCCATCTCGACCGCGGATTGGACTGCCGTAGCGAACCAGTTGTTTTCGGAATGTCAGTACGCCGAAGGGGTTCAGTCTCTCTACTCGAATTTCACCACGATCATAGATACAGTTTTCATTGAGAACAGTTCGCAAGTTCTAAACTTGGCCAACGATGTGGGCTTAGACTCCAGCACTAGCGTCTCGGCTGTACCGCAAGCCCTTATCGAGGGCATTGTTTATACCGTACTATCCGCCACAGGCACCGCCGGCGGGGTTCTTGCCAACCTCATGGAAACGGCCACTAATACCGTAGATGCCGTACAAGGCAACCAACCTCTAACCCATCCGGTGGCCGCGACCGTAGGGACCATTTATGGAGATCTCGCCACTCAATTCCAGAGCCTCGAGGACCAATCTGCGAACGGTGAGAACACGATTTCGGAGGACTGGGGCAGGTTGAGTGTGATCGGCCCCCGGACAGCAATATTGGGTTACAACGGACTGGCTCTAACTCCACTCGATATGACCAATATCGAGACCCAGGCAGAAAATGGCTACGCCCTGACGTTTCTCTCACAATTGATGCCGGCTAAGTACGTCATGAAACTGGAGGGCGATAAGTCCTAGCGAAGGGTCAGGCATCAACCACTGGGTTTATCCGACCTTCGGCAGCCTGCAACCAGCCAGCAGCACCATTGGATATTTTTTTGATATGAGTGGAGGCAGCGTCACGCAAGCGTCCCTTAACGACCTCAGCCAATATGGTGCAAACAGCTTCGAGTTTATGAATGGAATCAACATGTGGAACAGCGAGACTTTGATGTTTGATAATGTCGGTTGCAACGACCTCGTTATAACTTTATTTAATGCGTCGCCGGCCGATCTCGCTGTTGAAGTTGCTCCAAAGAGTTCAGGCCAGGGACAGGTAGGCGCTCCGGGATTCGATTTTCCGACGGGCTCGACCGCGCCAGTAACATTTGTGCTGCCCCCCTACGGATATCTTCCGATCTACACGGCGTCGGGAACTTTGGAGGACAACATGACGCTGAAGGTCTCCGATCGAATGGGATTTGCGGCACAGTTCGAGGCCACCTCTAGTGTTACTAGTGGTTGCATCTACAACCAAGCGCTGTCCCCTGTTAGGCAGATCGGCGGCTGGGCTTACGCAGACGCAGGCTCAGTCAACACGTTCCCTGCTATGCCTTCTACCGCCGCTGGGTTATGGGTGACTATATACAACCCTAATCTGCAACCGTGACCTCGGCAGCTCCGAGACTGCAAGCAAAGGCGAGCCAGATTTCCTCTTCGGGTATATCGGCGAGCCTGGCGATGGGCGACAACGCGGTCGAAGCCGAGGCTGGGGGAGGCGACAATCCGATAATGAGATTTTATTCGCTCATCCGGCGCCCCTGATGTCCCACGCGGGCCGGATCATCTCAATGAGTCCGCCTTCGAGACCGGCTGCCGTGTTGACGGGAAGATCCTGCCCTCAGAGGACTCCGGCTTCGACGACAAGCACTTTGACCTTTTTGCCTTCGCGCAGCGTCAGCGGCTGAGAGACAGAGCCGGACTTAATGAATCGGGCGCCCATGCACCTGCACCGAAGCCGGAGACTTATAGGGTCATCGTTATAGTGGTAGGTGCCGCTGACCTGATTTCGCATCGAGGGCGATCTTCTTGGCCATGCACCTATCCGCAATGGACATCGACTTCTTATCGGCAACCCGGAAGCGGCTTGTCTTGGCGGCGCGCGACGAAAAGAGACGTTCAAGGGCAGTTTCGAACTTGGCTACAGTGCGCCGACCGATTGTCGATATCCGAAGCCTCTTGGGAGCATTCCTTCCTGCAACAAACTCAACGAGTCCCGCGGCAAGAAGCTTGTGCTCAATCTTGGAAACCGCCGGTTGGTGGACCCCAAGCAATCGGGCCAACTCCGCCTGGGTTACGGGGGCTTCGGCGCACCTCTCAAGCACGGCCAGCATCTGCCGCGGGTCGTCAGATAAACCAGGAAAGCAATCCTTGTATACGGCATACAGCTGGAAAAATGATTCGGCGTTCATTGAGGAGCCTCCGTGGGTCCGTTATTCCATCCTGGAATGAAGCAGGACAGCGAAAGATCCGGTGTCGAGTTTATTCCCACTTGGAATATGCCGAATCGACGAGTCGTGCGACAAGCACGGCGGTCACTTGTGCGGGTGACAGTACCGGGCAACCTTCCGGTACCGATATTCCCATGCGAGATAGGTTCTCTGGCGTCGGGGAAACTGATATTCCGGCTAGGAATAATCCCGATTGCGAATGGAGTGTGATCCGGATCCGCCCCGCCCACGAACTTATTCCTGGGTGGAATATTGCCGAGGCTGGGTACCTCGGGGCATGAAGTCTAGCGTCCTGAACACCCTGGCATCGAAAAGACAGGGAGCGCTCGACGGGCCTTGGCAGATCATATCGCGAACGAATTTCTGAGGTGCGGCAGATCGGCGTATCGTGAAAAGGGTAGGAGTTCGAGTCTGCCTTTGCGGTCGTTTCCCAGGGCGACTTGCGTCAGCCAAGAAGACGAAATATACGAAGCCAAGGTCGAGTTTTTTCGGCATGCCGGGAACAGCGCAGACTCGGCGGAACTGAGAGAGTATAGGCACTTACCGTCTGATGAGGTCAAGATGAATGACTAAAGTAACCAGAATGTTACCAAACCGAGCCAAGGTAACCAGTACGCGTTTCTGAGAATCACCATACTACCGGGGTCAAAAATGACCTCCGATGTTAGCTAAGTGCCGGGTGGAAAGTTGGGGAACATGAAAATCACTCCCTCTTGAGCGGCTGGCTGCTTCTCCAGGAATTGAAGAAAAGTCACTTTCGGGCGATTATTTCGATTATTTTTGGCTGCTATGTAATTTGTACGTACCTGCTATATGGTTACCGTTTTCTTGCCCCAACCCTGGTACAAGATGATCTGGCTGCCGCGTGAGTTTGATGGGCTGAGATGAGATGGTCGAAAGATACAAGCGGCGCCCAGTAGATGGTTCTGTTGCAACGCCTTCCTGTTGTTCTTTCCTGTCTATCTGAAGTTCAGCATTGATCTGTTCCGGGTGGCCAGGTGCCGCCTCGCATGGCCTGCCAGTTTGCTCGGTCGGTAAGCGTGAGCTTACCGATCTTCTGAGCTAGATGGGGTGTCGCGGGGTCAGCTGTGCTGAGGCATTCAGGTCAGCGAAGAAAAGCCGCCCCCTAACCATGGATCATTTCTTTTTATCAGTTCAACTCCTACCTGCTGTCTCTCTCGGTTCCCCTCCTACCAGTCGAATGCTCAAAGAAGGGACCAGCACATCCAGAAGTCATTCCCCTTTACCAGCAGACCGAGACCAGCCGGGTGCAGGAAGAGCGGGCCCGGATAAAGCCGGCCCCCTTATAACGCGCCCCACCCATCCTATCCAGCAGAGAGACCACCACCCCTACCAGCCCAGTCCAGAGAAGAGACCAAGGACATGGCATGTCCCTGAGGAAGGAACCATGTCTTCGTCTGGATGCGAGAGCGCTGGTGGTAGCCGTGGGTTTCCGCTGGAGTGCCCAACCCCTGACGGCGGTGGCGATCGGCACCAGACGCGCGAGGCTGATTGAGTTCTGCCCGTGGGAAAGAACCCTGGTATGAGACTGCTGCACCCGGTACTTATCGAACATAGGCTCGGCCGCGCTGGAAACCCCGACATCCTTGGGCTGATACAGACTGGACAGGGTGAGGGGTGTCAGCTCGGTAAAGTCTTCGGCCAGATAGACCAGGCTGCGTTCGGTGAACTGGTCGTGGATGGAATAGACGGTGCCGTCGTCGACGAAGACCACGCCCAGCAGGCGCTGATAACTGGCATAGCCCTGTTCGTTAGAGAACAGGAGGGTGAGATTGAACGGGGGCAGCTGGTCCACCTTCTTATAGTGGAGATCGGGGGAAGGGGTCTGGTTCTCGATTTAGGGCTTGACAGTCCAGAGCCCGGTTTCTATAATGAGTATATGAGTATTACTCCAATCAGCCTCTCCGGACACATCCCTGTTATGGGCGCCGGATCCTGGCTGGGGGAGTTGGGAGGAGGGGGCCGGCCGCCCTTTGGATACTCAGACAGCCTATATACTCACCTGCTGTACGTAACGTCGAGCCGCGAGGTGAGCCCAGTGAAACCGAAAGCTAAGCCAGTCGTACCGGAGCTGAAACGTATGAATTTAAACGTAGAGCGTCACCTGCACGATCAGTTCAAAGCCGCCACCGCCGCCGATGGCAAAGACATGACCACCGTCCTGACCGACTTTATCCATGAATACGTTGTTACGCACCTTCCCGAATCTCTGCGCCGGCGGGGTGAACGCAAATGAAGAAGACCACGAAAGCCAATCCCCAGTCCGACCTTCATCTCGTCAAACCAGCAGATCCGGCGCCCTCTCCGTCCTCCCGTGCCGACTTGGACAGCTTCATCGCCGAAGCGATGCGTTCCTATCAGAAGCTGCAGGATGAGTTAGATCATGAACTGTTCGCTCGAACCCACGATGTGAACAAAATAGGCGCCCTGATCGGACAAAAGCAGTTAATTCGTGGCCGGCTGGCAGCCGTCGGAGTAAAGGTGCGGGCGTGAAGCGGGCGGCCCTGTACTTACGTGTGAGCAGCTTGGACCAACATCCAGAAACCCAACGATATGACCTCATTCAACTGGTCCAGCAACGTGGCTTCGCCGTCTTCAAAGAATACGTCGATAAGATCTCTGGTGCCCGGGCCCGGCGGCCCGGGCTTGATCAACTGCTGAAAGATGCCCGCCATGGTTGCTTCGACGTGGTCGTGGTATGGGCTTTCGACAGGCTGGCTCGTTCGGTCCGCCACTTCCTGGAAGTGCTGGACGAGTTAAACCACCTGAACATCGAGTTCGTCAGCTTCCGGGAAAACATCGACACCGGCGGTCCGCTGGGCCGTGCCATTGTAATCATCGTCGGCGCTGTCGCCGAGCTCGAGCGCAACCTTATAGTCGAGCGCGTCCGGGCCGGCATGAGGAGAGCCAAGCTCGAAGGCCAACACATCGGCCGGCCACGGCTCAACTTCGATCATGAGGCCTTGCTTCGGGATCGTGCCCATGGCTTCAGCCTGCGTGAACTGGCCAAGATCCATCGGCTGTCACGCACTTCGATTACTCGGGCCTTGCGGCAGCAAGCAGGGAGGGAGGCTTGAACCAAATCAATACAGCATTCCTGGCAATCGCGCTGATCTCTGTCGCCGCAATCCTCTATATCCTATGGGACCATCGCCATTATCGTGAACAGCACGACCTGCAAGGGACGATCTCTGCCCTGCGGCAGCACATCGACAGGTTGGAGCTCGATCACTTCAACCGTCACCATGACCTGTTGACCCTGTTGCGTCAGCTGCGTTCCAACACACCCACTAAATCCTGATTAAAGCCACTGGTCCAAAAGGGTGCGCTCCGACGTCCCTCTAACCCCAACAAAACAGGCTGCCGTTGTAGGCAGCCTGACGTGTCCCTAAAGGTATGGGTTCCGGTACAGCACATCCTATCTAGCGGCCGATGATCCGGCGGTTGCATCTCGATCTTCTACATCATCCGGCAACGCGAGTCCTCGCCACCAAAGGACTAGCGTATATCGGTGAGCATTACTGCGTCGCGCGAGAAGTTGCCGCGGGCCATCACCAGATATTTGCCGTCACGCGACCAGTCATGACTCCAGATCACCATCGAAGTGAAATGCGTTAGCTGCCGTGGCGTGCCGCCATTGATGGGCTGGGCCCATATGTTGGAAACGCCGTCTTGCGTCCGCACAAAGGTCAGAGCATCGCCGGCGGCGTTCCAGCGAACGGGGTAGGCCACCGCATATGCTGACATCGGACTTGGTACTTGCGGTTCGTCAATGAACGGAAGCAGGCGGGTCGGCCCCTTACCATCGGCGGTAACGATCTCGAGATGGTTGTCCACCGCTTCAAAGGCAATCCAGCGCCCATCGGGCGATATGGTCGGGGAAAAGCCTCCTCGCGGCTCCAGATTCGTAGCTTTGCCGTCGGCGAGGGTCATCTTCCAGGCGTTATTCCCAGAGGCATAGACAATCCATTTTCCATCTGGTGAAATTTCCGGCCTATGCTCGTGGCCGGCCCCGCTGGTGAGCTGCCTCAGGTTATTCCCATGAACATCAATTGCCCAGATCGCTGCAAACAACTTGGATGCATAGCCACGCCGTTGAAAGACGATGGTTCCCCCGGCAGGCGTTGACGTTGGATTCGTAGCCGTCTTGCCGACGTGCGTTAGTTGCTGTCGATTGCTTCCGTCACGATCCACTACCCACAGTTCGGAGAGATCTCCGATGCCGAACACCACGCGTCCGTCGGGCAGCCAGCTCACCCCCCACATTCCGTCTTCGCGGTTTGCGCCCTCGTGCAGTGGCGTGGCTTCGGTGGGATCGTTTGCGGGAGCGACCCAGAGAGTTGAATCCGCCTGCCTCTGAACGGTCACCAGGCTCCGCGCGCTGTGGGTGAGACTCGCACTAAAATAACTGACAAGATCGCTGCTGATCCTGCGCAGCTTTCCGTCGGGATAGGTGAGTATCCAGAGGGAGTAGTGATCTTCGCCCTTCGGCCACGCGGAAAACAGCAATCCACTCTGGTCGGGAAGCCATGCTACCTGCGAGATATTGCGTGCCTCTGGGGGGAGCCGACGTTCCGTCCCACCTTGACTCGAGATGAGTGCGATAGTCTTGATACTTCCACCTTGGCCGATGCCAAACGCAATGGTCTTTCCGTCAGGAGACCATGCCGGCAGGCCAATCAGCTCCGAACCACGTAGCGTAAACAGACGTCTTTCCCCGGTTCCGTCAGCATTCGCGGTGAACAGGTAGTATTCCGATTTCAGGGTGTCCCGGCGAGTGTAAACAAGGTGTTTGCCGTCGAGAGAGATGTCCACAGCGCTAAGGTCATCAATGTCGGAGATGATTCGTTGTGCAAAACCGCCTGTGACCCCAAGTCTGTACAGGCTTTGGGTCTCCCCTCCAGGGTCCTCTTCGATGTAGTAGAAGTAATTTCCGTCTGGAGTGAAACGTAACCCTTCCAACAATGGGTGTGATACCGGTCCGAGAATCCTTACAGCCGTTGATGTCGCCACTTGCTGAAGCCACAGGCTCTGTCTGGGTCCCTGCTCATCTGCGAAGATCAAGTTGCGTCCGTCGGGGGAGATGCTGGCAAACGCCACGGTTCCGCTGGACGTAAGTGCGCTCACCCGATAAGTCTTGAAGGCAGACTCAGCCATCGGTCTCCGCCACCACCAGATCCCCGCGACGCAGGCCGCAACCAGGATCGCGACTCCGGCAACGACGATGCTCCTCCGACGCCACGAGGATGCGGAGACAGGGGCTGCTACCGCTTCTGCCAAGGCTGCACGAACTTCGGCTGCAGTTTGATGGCGTCGCTCGCGCTCCTTCTCCAGACACTTGTCCACGATGGCGACAAGCTTGGTCGGGAGTGTGGGGTTTATCTCCCGCAGCGAAACCGGCGAGTTATGCAGAATGCCGTCGTGGACCACTTGTGTTGTGTTGCCCGGAAAAGCGCGCTGACCGCTCACCATCTGGTAGAGCACCAGGCCGAACGAAAAGATGTCGGTGCGCGCATCTAGCTTCTCGCCGCGCACCTGCTCAGGCGACATGTAGAATGCCGTGCCCATGTGAATCCCCGTAAGCGTCAAGCGCAGGCTAATGGCTGACGGGCGTGTGACGATTTCTGCCGAGTCCTGGCTTGCATCACATTCGAGATGACTCTGACCGCTGAATTCCTCTTCAAGTCCCTTTGCGAGCCCGAAGTCCAGGATCTTGGCTTCATTGCGGTTCGTAATAAAGATGTTGGCGGGCTTGATGTCGCGATGGATGATGCCTTTCTGGTGCGCTGCCTCTAAGCCTTTCGTGATTTGAACCGCAACATCGAGCACCTCGCTCAGCGGCAAAGTCTTTTCTTCCTGAGCAGCAGCCTCAAGCTTTTCTTGCAGCGTTTGGCCTTCCAGCAACTGCATCACGATGAACGGCTGGCCCCCATGTTCTTCCAGCTCATAAATAGAGCAGATGTTGCGATGATCCAAGGATGAAGCGGCGCGAGCTTCGCTCTCGAGACGTGCGAGGGCCTTAGGATCACCGGCCAGTTCACTGGGCAGAAACTTGATGGCGACCCGGCGGCCCAGCTTCAGATCTTCCGCCTTGTAAACCACTCCCATGCCGCCGCCTCCGAGCAGTTCCAGAATGCGGTAGTGAGTAACCCGATGGCCGATTAGGCTGTCGGCGGGCGGCTTGGCCTGGGCGACAGCGACCGGCAGCAGAGAGACTTCCTCGACCGGAGCTACAAACCGGTAACCTTTCCCGGTCACCGTCTGTACAAACCGTGGCTGCGCGGCGTCATCGCGCAGCACCTGGCGGATCTTGCTGATAGCGCCGTTGATGCCGTTGTCGGTATCCAGGAAGACATCCTTCCCCCAGATACGCTCGACAATTTCTTCTCGACTGACAAGCTCTCCCCGGCGTTCCACCAAGAAGATGAGCAACTCCATTGGGATTGGCTTGAGCTTCAACGGAGTGCCGCTCGACCGCAGTTCGTAGGCGCGCAGGTCTAGATCGAATTCATCGCCTAAGCGGTAGATGTCACCCGTCATGAGAGATCTGGAAGCCACTGCCGCCCCACCCTGAAAGCAGGCAGCATTCTAACCCGACTCGCTAGTTTGTCGAACAACGGATTTCAAATCAGCAGCTTGGACGCTAAGACAGATTTAAGAAGAGGATAAGAGTTTGACTATGGCGCAGAAAACGGACTTGACGCAAGATTCGTTGAAATTAATGCAGAGCCGGGCTTAGAAGAATGTCAGGAGCCTGACTCGGTAACAGCTTTCTTACCGGAGACGTGCCTTGCTGAACCCTCTCGATCTCGTCAAATTGCCACCGCTGATGCGGCGCACTGCCGGAAGACGCGAGATCGCCATTGCTCTTATTGATGGACCAGTGAATCGATCCCATCTATATCTGGCTGGCAGTCAAATCGAGGAAATTCCGGGTGGGATTCCAGGAGCGTGCGCTCGTGCCAGCAGCACTGCGTGCATGCACGGGACGTTCGTTGCGGGCATTTTGTCGGCGCAACGCAGCTCGGCGCTGCCGGGCATCTGTCCAGGATGCACTCTGCTGGTGCGCCCCATATTTGCGGAGACAGTGCGCGCCAACGGAGACATGCCTAGCGCCACGCCGGAGGAACTGGCCGCGGCCATCGTGGATACGGTGAGCGCCGGCGCACGAGTGATCAATTTGAGTGCAGCGCTGCTGGCACCCACGGCGAGGGGCGAGCGCGCATTGACACAGGCGCTGGATTTCGCGGCAGCGCGGCACGTCATCACGGTTGCCGCGGCGGGCAACCAAGGCGCGGTGGGAAGTTCGGCGATCACTCGACATTCCTGGGTAATTCCCGTGGCAGGATGCGACCTGAGCGGGCGGCCAATAGGGGAGTCGAACTTCGGCAACTCCATTGGAAGGCGCGGGCTGACCGCGCCAGCGCAGGACATCGCTGGTTTGGGGATGAACGGCGAGCCACGCAGCTTTCATGGCACCAGTGCGGCAGCGCCGTTTGTGACGGGCACGATCGCTCTTCTGCTGTCGGAGTTTCCGTCGGCCAGCGATTCAGATGTAAAACTTGGGCTGATGCAGGGGCGGAGGAACACCGTGGTCCCTCCGCTGCTGGACGCCACTGCAGCCTATGAGCAACTTATGGCGGGCAGGTGAGTGTGACGAAAAAAGATAACAATCGCGTGGCAAGGCCGGAACAACCACCTGCTCGGCCTGCACAATCGGAACGCGGGCCGCACGAGATCCGGCTGCCGGGATTCTTGATCGAGGAGGAAATAGGTCTGGGCGACCTGATCAAGAAGACGACCTACGCGATGGGCATCAAGCCATGCGGAAGATGCGAGAAGCGCGCACAGGTTCTCAATCGGTGGATGAGGTTGGGGAGAAGCAACTAGTGGCTAGTGGCAGTAGCCCGTTGCGAATGTCTGCTTGATGCTCGGAAATTGACGAGTTAGTTGCCGCAACCCGGCCGCTGACCGTTGGCCACTAGCCAATGAATTCAGGAGACGATATGCAGCAAAACGAAAACGAAGTGCAAGAGCCAACATTAAACCCATCCGCTGTACGGGATGAAGCACGCATGATAGTCGCAGCTTCCTCGAGGCCCGCGACCACAATCGCACCGCAAGCCTGTGCCAGTTGCGGCACGGCTTCAGCAGCGAGCGGCAATACAGGAAGCTCGCCCTCCTGGATCTATGCCATCGGCAGAATTGAGGCGCGATTCCCCAGCGTTTCAGTAGAGAAGGAGTTTGCCCAGGTTACTGGCCGGGTCGAGACCAAAGGCCTTAGCGACCGGCAAGCGCTACAAGCGGTCCTTTCCAAACCCGAAAACCGTTATCTGGTTCGTCAGCTCTGTTTTGTTATGACGATCGAGGGGCTGGACACCTACATTCTGGTCCCGCGCGATCCGGCGGACATCAGCCTGTTGGTGGAAGCACTACGTCCCACACCGCAACCCTGGGACCTAGACGTTGTCATCGGCAGCAAAGGACCGATCGCACCGCCCGCAATGTGCAATGGGCTGATGGTTCCCATCGTGATCTTCGACCAGATCTACTCCTTCGACCGCGAGTCGCTGATTAAGACAATGCCCAGACCAGAGAAAACTTCGGCCAAAGAGTTCGCTTCGTCGGCAGAAGAACTGTTCGACCGCATCATGCAGATGGCTGACAATGCCGGTGCCACGGATGAGCACCGCGCTATGAATTACCTGGTCGTGCGCTATCAAGCGATCTATGCCAAGGCTACCGAATGCTTTGGGCGGAATTCTTCCTTCACCGAAGTAGAAGTGCAGCCGTCGCCTTTGAGCGGCACACGCAGGGTGCTCGACGTGATCTTCACCTACACCAACCGCAATACAGATGTAGACGAGCAGTTTCTTGTGCGTGTTGATGTGTCAGAAGAGTTTCCGTTCCTTGTGACGAAGCTGTCGCCCCACTATCGCATTTAAATGAAAATCGGAGGCAGATGATGAAGAATATACCTGGGTTCGTTGCAGAGGCATCGCTCTATCAGGCGAGTCGACATTACCAAACTACTGGACGTTCGATCGGTTTGTGCGAACAAAATATTGGAGGAATTAATACCGTGATGATGGCCGATACCGACGGCCCAATTAGAGTTTACGGTTGCCAGCCCGGCTATCTTCAACTGGGCGAGGGCGAGGATATGGTCTGTGTCAACCCATCGGACCCATATGGCATTGGAGGTCACGACGGCGGTGTACCCACCTCGGGTGGCATTGGAGCCGGATCTGGCAGCGGAAGCGGCGGTCGCACGAAGCCCGCACCGGCCCACTGCCGTTCGGCTGAAAATTGGAGCGAGATCATAGGCGCTCAATGGAGGCAAAATTGCTCCACCAATAAGACCACTTGTTGCCTAAATAAAGCGAACCAATGCCAAGAAACCTGTGGCTCTGATAGCACCTGCAAAAACAATTGTCGCGTCAGCCAGGGAGTTTGTGCCGACAAGCACATGCCGCCCACGGTATGTTCCCTCTAACGAAACATAAAGCCGGCTGGCTAGATTTCAAAGACCGCTCGGCCGGCGCACTGAATTAAGTTTGGAGATGGGGTCGACGATGAGGGGAGCGCAAACAGCCATGGGTGGCCGGCTCGCCATTGACATAAGCTTTTCGAACATGATTCACCGTCAAGAACAAGAAGGAAGACAACGAAAATGAACTTACCTGGATTTAATGCTGAAGCTTCGTTAGGCCGGACGCACAACTTCTATTTTGAGGTTGGCGGACCCAATCAGTCTGTCGGTACGGCCGAGGTCGTACCTTCTCAGATCGGGTTCGGAGGACCACGGCAGCTAGTCAGGTGCTGCGGAACCTATCCGGGGTTCGGTAACCGCCTCTTTTGCGAGACGCAATGGCAGAAGCCGGGAGAGACCTGCCTATGTACGCACCTTCCTACCGGCGAGCCTTCGATCATCTGCCACCCCTGGGGGTTCGAACCATCTGCGGTGGATTGAGGTTGATTTTGCCGGGCGCCCCTGCTCGATGCCAACAGACGGCATGGGAACTACCCGGTCAAACGACTTTCAGAGCGGCTTGCCTTGCGGACCCTTGGGTGAAGCTCATGCTTGCAAAGCTCCCTTGCAGGCGGTCTGAGAACAGCCGGGTTTGGGATCCATCGCCGCAACCGCAAGTCACAAGGAAACGGAAAGAAATCACCATGGAAAAATCCGAACGAGATCAGCGATTAGTTCAAGGGAGCAACTGCGCGATCGCCAGCTGGACGTCGGCCTTCATGCTTGCGGCGATCATGATTCCGCAGCCGGCTTCTGCGCAGACCTTCACTGTACTGCATCACTTCACCAATCTCGGGGAAGGCGAAAATCCAGGCGCCGGTCTAACGATGGATCATGCCGGGACCCTCTATGGAACGACTTACCACGGAGGACAACACAGCTTAGGAACTGTCTTTCGTCTCAACGCGCACGGGGGAACGCTCGACGTGCTCTACAGTTTTCGGGGTGGCATGGACGGCGGTGGCCCATTCAGCAGAGTGGTCTTCGGACCGAGTGGCATCCTTTACGGGACTACGTGGCTGGGCGGAAATGGGTGCGCCGGATCGGGGTGTGGCACAGTGTACCGCCTCCGGCCGTTTTCCCTCCACTTGTCACTCAGCGCTCTGTCCCTGGATGGAGAACGTGATCTACCGCTTTAGCGGACCAGATGGCGCCACACCCGAGTACGGCGACCTGGTGTTTGACAGCGCTGGAAACATATACGGCACCACCGTCGCCGGCGGCGCGTCTGGGGACGGAGCGGCCTATGAACTCTCGCCATCGAATGGCGGTTGGGTAGAGAGCCGTCTTTACTGCTTCAGTGCTGCCCAGGTTGGTCCGTGGAGTGGTCTGACGTTCGACACTGCGGGCAATCTCTACGGTACCCTCTTCAACAGCGGCAAGCACAACCGCGGCGCTATTTACCAGTTGACGCCTTCGGAATCCGGCTGGGATGAGAACGTGCCTTACAACTTCAGCGGTATGGAGGACGGTGGCGACGCCTACGCCGGGCTGATCACCCATGCGGCGGGAAATTTCTGCGGAGCGACCTCCCTGGGTGAGGTCGACGGATTCTGCTTCGGAGGAACGGTGTTTGAGCTTACCCGCTCGGACGAAGGGTGGAACCTCCAGACCCTGTACAGATTCCCAGCCAGCCAATGTATTCCCACCGGACCCTTCGGAAACCTAGCGTTCGGTCCGGACGGCAGCGTTTACGGGATTACCTATCGGGGCGGCGCTTATGAATACGGGACGGTCTTCAAGCTGACCAAGGTGAACGGCACGTGGACTGAGACCGACCTGCACGTCTTCACCGGCGGCCCAGAGGACGGAGGACTACCCTACGGCACGGTGATCTTCGATGCCGCCGGCAATCTCTATGGCACAGCGTCAGCCGGCGGGCAGTACGGGCACGGTCTAGTGTGGGAGATCACGCCCTAAGGTGTCAGATGCGACAAGAATTGGCCGCAGAAATCGCTTGGCCACGAGGTGTGTGCGGGGAGCCACGCTTAGCTGGCGCAGCAAGACATTCAGAGGTTGACATGGACACAACGGCGGATTTGGTGGATGAGTCATCGAGAGAGCGTACTCTGGCAGGGAAGAGGCAAACCGGGAATGCAAGCGCATGGCAGTGGTTAAACCTACTACTGACCCGGTGTGAGCGCATGGGGCAACTCCAACGCGGCGGCCGGTCTGGGCCGAGCTTGCCACAAGGATGTGTGTTCGTGGTGCGCTACAACTCGCGATGAGGCTTTGCTCGCTAATCATCGAGCCACCTCTTCGCACGTGAAGGGCACCGCCTATCGGGACTTGTTTGGGTGAAGGTTACTGACGAGGCGCTAATGCGAAGAAGTTGCTCTCAACAAAACGAAGCCAGATTGTGTCCACAAGACATATCCGTTCGGTGTATCAACGTCGTGGCAAGATTAGCTGCCGGTGACATCGATGTCTGCATACCGAATCAAGAACTGTGTCAACCCCTCTTCAAAGTCCTGCCTCGACGGAAGCAAGTCGAGTCATTTCTTGAACATTTTGGTAGTGTCCTAAAGATGCGTTGATGGCGGCGAGGCTGGTCTAAGCTGAAGAATGCTTGGCTGCGCGGATCGCACGGAAGGCGTCCGCAATGAGGCCGCATAAGAAAACGAAAGCTGGATATGGTCCGCGAAACGTCTCTGAAAAGGAGGATAGCGATCTATCTGGAGCGGTCGGCCAAAGCTTCATAACGCCCTCACTACAACATTAGGCGCGCTTGGCGGGGCCAAAGTCAAGCTACGCCAGCAGCTCTCGCAAACTCCAAACGTGATCGGTAATTCCAGCTTCCATCGCAGGGGTGACGCGAAGAGATTTGTGTATCCGGCAGAAGTTGTAGTACGCGAAGTGCAGAGCGCAAGCAGCCTTGTGATTGTCCAGCTTCTTGCTGAAAGCGTTTGTTAGGCGGGTAAAGCGGCGAATCGCCATGCGAATCGTGAGCTTCTGACGCTCGACATAGCTGGTGAAGATGTGGCGCGGGTCGGGGCGACCGTCGCGTATCTTGATTATCGTTTCTATCATCGGCGCTGGCGAGTAACGCCCAGCGGTGTCGTGCTGGCCGTAGTCGCCGTATATTTTTATCATCTGCGCAAAGTCAGCCTGCCCAGCGAATACTTCCTCGACCCCCTTGCGGTAGAACACGAAGCCGTCAGTCGTGATCTGGAAGCGATGTTCTTCCGCCATGCGGTCGCGCAAATCGCTCAGGAATGCATACGTGGTTTCGCGGTCGCGCTTGCCCACAACGTAGGACGGAATCAGCTTCGTTTGCGCGTCTAGCGTGCCAATGTCCTCCGAACGGACACTCATACTTTGAAGGCCGTGTAGCCTATTGCGCTCCCAACTGCGAATCGCGGCGTCCGCCGCAGCTTGAGTTGAGAACGATCGTTTCCCTTCGTGCGCTCTTTTTCGCCTTCCATTCTTTTTTGACATGTGCGTTACTTTCGACTTCCCGGCTGTACCGGAACCCATACCTTTAGGGACACGTCAGGCTGCCTACAACGGCAGCCTGTTTTGTTGGGGTTAGAGGGACGTCGGAGCGCACCCTTTTGGACCAGTGGCTTTAATCAGGATTTAGTGGGTGTGTTGGAACGCAGCTGACGCAACAGGGTCAACAGGTCATGGTGACGGTTGAAGTGATCGAGCTCCAACCTGTCGATGTGCTGCCGCAGGGCAGAGATCGTCCCTTGCAGGTCGTGCTGTTCACGATAATGGCGATGGTCCCATAGGATATAGAGGATTGCGGCGACAGAGATCAGCGCGATTGCCAGGAATGCTGTATTGATTTGGTTCAAGCCTCCCTCCCTGCTTGCTGCCGCAAGGCCCGAGTAATCGAAGTGCGTGACAGCCGATGGATCTTGGCCAGTTCACGCAGGCTGAAGCCATGGGCACGATCCCGAAGCAAGGCCTCATGATCGAAGTTGAGCCGTGGCCGGCCGATGTGTTGGCCTTCGAGCTTGGCTCTCCTCATGCCGGCCCGGACGCGCTCGACTATAAGGTTGCGCTCGAGCTCGGCGACAGCGCCGACGATGATTACAATGGCACGGCCCAGCGGACCGCCGGTGTCGATGTTTTCCCGGAAGCTGACGAACTCGATGTTCAGGTGGTTTAACTCGTCCAGCACTTCCAGGAAGTGGCGGACCGAACGAGCCAGCCTGTCGAAAGCCCATACCACGACCACGTCGAAGCAACCATGGCGGGCATCTTTCAGCAGTTGATCAAGCCCGGGCCGCCGGGCCCGGGCACCAGAGATCTTATCGACGTATTCTTTGAAGACGGCGAAGCCACGTTGCTGGACCAGTTGAATGAGGTCATATCGTTGGGTTTCTGGATGTTGGTCCAAGCTGCTCACACGTAAGTACAGGGCCGCCCGCTTCACGCCCGCACCTTTACTCCGACGGCTGCCAGCCGGCCACGAATTAACTGCTTTTGTCCGATCAGGGCGCCTATTTTGTTCACATCGTGGGTTCGAGCGAACAGTTCATGATCTAACTCATCCTGCAGCTTCTGATAGGAACGCATCGCTTCGGCGATGAAGCTGTCCAAGTCGGCACGGGAGGACGGAGAGGGCGCCGGATCTACTGGTTTGACGAGATGAAGGTCGGACTGGGGATTGGCTTTCGTGGTCTTCTTCATTTGCGTTCACCCCGCCGGCGCAGAGATTCGGGAAGGTGCGCAACAACGTATTCCTGGATAAAGTCGGTCAGGACGGTGGTCATGTCTTTGCCATCGGCGGCGGTGGCGGCTTTGAACTGATCGTGCAGGTGACGCTCTACGTTTAAATTCATACGTTTCAACTCCGGTACGACTGGCTTAGCTTTCGGTTTCAATGGGCTCACCTCGCGGCTCGACGTTACGTACAGCAGGTGAGTATATAGGCTGTCTGAGTATCCACAGGGCGGCCGGCCCTCCTCCAACTTCCCCAGCCAGGATCCGGCGTCCATAACAGGGATGTGTCCGGAGAGGCTGATTGGAGTAATACTCATATACTCATTATAGAAACCGGGCTCTGGACTGTCAAGCCCTAAATCAAGAACCAGACCCCTTCCCCCGATCTCCACTATAAGAAGGTGGACCAGCTGCCCCCGTTCAACCTCACCCTCCTGTTCTCTAACGAACAGGGCTATGCCAGTTATCAGCGCCTGCTGGGCATGGTCTTCGTCGACGACGGCACCGTCTATTCCATCCACGACCAGTTCACCGAACGCAGCCTGGTCTATCTTGCCGAAGACTTCACCGAGCTGACACCCCTCACCCTGTCCAGTCTGTATCAGCCCAAGGATGTCGGGGTTTCCAGCGCGGCCAGCCTATGTTCGATAAGTACTGGGTGCGGCAGTCTCATACCAGGGTTTTTCCCACGGGCAGAACTCAATCAGCCTCGCGCGTCTGGTGCCGATCGCCACCGCCGTCAGGGGTTGGGCACTCCAGCGGAAACCCACGGCTACCACCAGCGCTCTCGCATTCCGGCCGAAGACATGGTCCCTTCCTCAGGGACATGCCATGTCCTTGGTCTCTTCTCTGGACTGGGCTGATAGGGGTGGGGGGCTCTCTGCTGGATAGGATGGGGTGGGGCGCGTTATAAGGGGGCCGGCTTTATCCGGGCCGGCTCTACCTGCACCCGGCTGGTCTCGGTCTGCTGGTAAAGGGGAATGACTTCTGGATGTGCTGGCCCCTTCTTTGAGCATTCGACTGGTAGGAGAAACAGAGGGAAGAGACGATAGATGTTTGGGGCGCGCTTTTTCATGCCGCCGCTGCAGGCTGCACGGCTCACCAGGAGCACCCCATCTACTTCAGAATATCGGTAAGCTCCCGCTTACCGACGGAGCGAACTAGCAGGCCATGCTAGGCGGCACCTGACCACCTGGAACAGATCAATGCTGGGACTTCGGTCCACAGCAAAAGAACAACAGGCAGCCGCTACGACCGAACCATCTCATGGGCGCCGCTTATATCCTTCGACAGCCTCTTCTAGCACTCGGCAGAGGCCCTAAACCTCACCCTGCCGTGGACTCATTTTGCACCAGGATCGAGAGATGAGACTGGTAACCATAAAGCAGGTAGGAACAAATTACATAGCAGCCAAAAATAATCGAAATAATCCCCCGAAAGTGACTTTTCAGCAATTCCTGGAGAAGCAGCCAGCCGCTCAAGAGGGAGTGATTTTCATGTTTCCCAACTTTCCACCCGGCACTTAGCTAACATCGGAGGTCATTTTTGACCCCAGTAGTATGGTATTTCTCAGAAACGCATTAAGCAAAGTTGGCCTTTTGGATAAAAGTAGGCAGCGATTTAGCCATCTCTTGTCTCCAAACCACACTTACAACCCCCTCCTGCGGTCACAAACTGCTCACTGGGGCCTTCGGCAATCCTCTGATCTCCGCCTCTTGCAAGCGGTCCATCCCGGAGGCCTCACCCGGCCGTCCTAACAGACACACCGCCTGCTTCCTTTGCTGGCGCAAGTCGCCTCGGGAAACGACGGCAAAGCCAGACCCTAACTCCTTCTCCTTTTAGGATATGCCGATCTGCCGTACCTCAGAAATTCTTTCGCAATATGATCTGCCAAGGCCCGTCGAGCGCTCCCTGTCTTTTCTATGCCAGGGTTCAAGACGCTAGACTTCATGCCCTGAGGTACCCAGCCTCGGCAATATTCCACCCAGGAATAAGTTCGGGGTGGGGCGGATCCGGATCAACCCCATTCGCAACCCGGATTATTCCTAGTTGGATCCGGGCGTAGCGATTGCCATTCCCAGCGAAACTGATGTCGGTGCGGGCCCTCAGCTATTGTCGCAAATCGCATTTATGCGTATACGAAATCAACAGACGCCACAGCGGCCAGCGCTGTGGCGACCCTTGGACTCGGCGAGTCCCCCCATGACAGCGTCGCTTCCTCTCACCTCGCCACCAGACCACTGATCGACGACAGCGGAACCGGTGTTTGCGACAACGGTGCTAGAGAGCCGTCCAGCGAAATGGAAAAGCTCTGGATCTTACCAGTCCCGGGCGTGAGTACATAGAGATAGCGTGAATCATTGCTGATGGCCTCGTCCAGCGGAGAGCTTCCCGATCCGGTGTTTGCGGCAACAGAGTTCAGCAATGCCAGCACGCCGTCGAAAGCAACCGAATAGGATGAAACGGTTCCGCTTCCAGTATTGGTGGTATAGGCGTACCGGGCATCACTGGTAAGCACAATCCAGCAGGGCGCGGTTTGACCGTCGGGAGCCGAACCAGTGATGGTTTGCAGCATGCCATTTCCCGAAACGGTGTAGGAGGAGACAGCGCCGGCACCGTTGTTTCCGCCCACCGCGTCCGAAACGATCAACTGATTGCGCTTGCCGAAGGCGAACCCATACGGATTCTGCCCCGCGGACGGTACGATGGTTGCTCCCCCGGCTACTCCGTTTCTATCCACTATGAACACATCAATATGGTTGGCGGCTTTTTCGGTCACGACCAAGACATTCCCTTCAGGATTAAACCTGATCTCTTCCGGAGCCACCGACGCAGCACTCAGCTGCAGGCCACTGACAAGCGATGTCAGATGGCCACTGTCGTCCACAGAAAAGCCGGCAACCGTGTCGCTGCCCCCAACGGACCCTCCGGCGTTGAGCACATAGAGAATGTTATGGCTGATGGTCAGGCTGACGGGATTGCTTCCCTGGGAAGAAGTCACGGCGACGAGCATGAGCCCTTGTTCAGTGATCTTGAGAGTCGATATGTCGTTGCTGCCCGCATTTACGACGAACAGAAAACGATTGCTTTCATCAATAGCGAGTGCGCCTTCGCTGCCCAATCCCATCCCCGTGCCTCTGCCGCCGGTGCGAAATGCCCCGAGCACGCCAGGAATCAAATAGCCATCCTGTGTTCGGTTGAATACCAGTACCGCATTTCCGTTGCTCACATTTGTCTCTGTATACACTGCTCCCGCGGCACTTTGCGCCGTAAGACTGGTGCATGCAAAGACAACAAGACATAGCAGTGTAAAACTCAACTTCAACTTCATTGTGTCAATCCTTTCAATGAGTGGTCAGGTTGGTAGATGGCGAAACGCCAAACAATTGACTCGCATTGTGCTTCTGCATGGATAAGTCGGTCGAAAGTAGAAATCCCCCACGAGGTAGTTATAGAAAAATAAAAAAAGGCAGCTTGCGCTGCCCAACTTCTTGTTGATTACAATTTATTGGCGGTTCTGGCTTATATGTTTGTCGCTCCAGCAGGCGCAGCTCTGCAACGCGTCTTAATAGGTCGTGCTGTAGGCGCCTCCTAGAGCTCCGGTTGCGATATGTAGCTACGGTGTGATCTTGAACACAACACCGCAGCCGCCGATTATCGGAGAATTACCGTCACCACCACCGGCGGAGGTCGTGCCATACAGATTGCCGGCAGCATCCTGAATCAGACCGGCGCCGGGATCAGCTCCGTCAGTACTGTCGAAGGCGTGCAGTACTGTCTTATTGCCGTTCGTGTCCAATTTGAAGACGGTTCCGCAGCCGCCGGGATTACAGCCACCGGCCTGCTCATTGCCGCCAGCGAACGTTATGCCGTAGAGATTGCCCGCGGAATCCCGGGTCAGTTCTTCCGAGGGCCACCAGCCATCCGCGCCGCCGGTGAAGGTGTACAGCACATTTTCGTCACCGTTGGCATCCAGTTTGTAAATAACCCCGCAACCCGCGTAGCAGTCCTGGCCATCGCCCTGGAAAAAGCCGCCCCACTCCGTCGAGCCGTAGATATTAGCGGCCTGATCGAAGACGAGCGGCCCGTTTGGATAAGCTCCATCCTCGACCCCACGGAAGCTGTACAGCACGGTCTCCTGCCCGCTTGTGGGATTAAGTTTGTAGACCACTCCATAGCCGCCAGTGCCGCCATAATGGGTGGTGCCGTAGAGCATGCCGGCTGAGTCTTGCACCACTCCGGACAGGGGGGTATCTCCGCCAGACTGCCCGGATTCAAAGTTCAAGAGCACCGTCTCCTGGCCGGCGGAATTCAACTCGAACACGGTTCCGTTGTAGTACTCTCCGTCTCCGGATCCGCCGCCCACGGTAACGCCATAGAAATTCCCAGCGGAATCCTGGATGAGACTGCCTATCGGGAATTCCCCATCGGGTCCTGTGAAGGTATGGAGTACCGTCTCACTCCACGGACACATGACGCTGCGACAGACGGTCGCCGGAGGTGAAAGCTTGAATATGACGCCGCAACCCGGGGGAAAACCCAACAAATTGCAAAGACTCAAATTGCCGCCCTGGCTGGCGAGCCCATAAAGGTTGCCGGCAGCGTCCCGAAACAGACCCCTGGGAAAGGCGCCGTCTGCTCCGCCGCTGAACGTATATAGCAGAGTCTCGACGCCGCTCGGGCTGAGCTTGAATACCGTTCCGCAACCAACTGTCCCGCCGCAGAGGTTGCCATTTCCGCCGTAGTACGTGCTGCCGTACAGATTGCCGGCCGCGTCTCTGATCAAAGGACCCCCCGGACTTGCTCCGTCCGGACCTGTGAATGTGTGGAGAATGGTATAGGTTTGGGCTGGTGCGGAGGGGCTTACTAGCAAAGCAGCGATCACTACAACTGAGCTTAAGGCGAAATGTTTGGGACATATGGGCGTGGATTTCTTCATGGGTCTACTCCTTTCTACGCAGGCTTGTTCAGGCCGGCTCACCATTTGTACAAAAACTTAGAGCTATGACGTGGTTTCGAAGATCAGGCCGTAGCCATAGATGCCCCGCGATTGCGCCGTTCCGTAAATGTTGCCATGCGAATCCAGGACAAGTCCGCCCACGCTAGATTTCCGGCAGCGTCGATGCTCAACGTACCAGAAGGGTTATGACCATCCGCACCGCCAGTAAAGTTGTGAATAACGGTAAACGTCTGGGCCTGCATTGGAGCTTGCAGTACAGCAGAACAGGCTAACGCAATCAGCAAAGTGTTGAAATTTCGAAGTAAGGTAGGCGTTTGTGGTCGCATGGCTGTCCTCCAGTTGCGAACCGCTGTGACGCTGTCCTGTGGCAGCTTTAATCGATGTTGTGCACTACCTAGTCAATTACGGCGTGATCTCATAGACGACGCCACAAAAGCCGCAGCTTTCCAATCCTCCCTGGTACGTCGTACCATAGATATTGCCGTTAGCGTCAATTGCCAGTCCGCCTTCCGGCCATCCGCCGTCCGAGCCGCCAGTGAAATCGTGGATGCTGGTATAGATCCAGCCACCGTTGGAAGGTGTCAGCTTGAAAACCACACCCTGGTTGTAGAGACCGTTAAATACGCTGGCCCCATAGAGGTTACCGGCAGCGTCCCTAACAAGATTCCCTTCCGGTCCCAGGCCGGAGCCGTTATAGCCGTAGATCAGATTGAAGGCCCAGTTCCCATCTGAGGGACTCAGTTTGAAGATTGTGCCACCCGTCCCATCTCCGCAGCAGGTGGAGCCATACAGATTTCCCGCGCGATCCATGATGACGCCGCCCTGGGGGTCAGAGCCGTCTGTGGAGTCATGAAAGCTGTAAAGCGTCTGCTGCGTCCAACCGGAACCGGAAGGCGAGAGTTTGAAAACCGTGCCGCAGCCGAAACCAGAGCAGCCCGCTTGTCCGCCCGCCTCCGCCGTTCCGTAGAGATTGCCTGCAGAATCCAACACCAACGAGTTTGGGTTTGCGCCGTCCGGCCCGCCGGTAAACGGATAGAGGACTTGATAGGTCCAGCCGCCGCCGGAGCGCGTCATTTTATAGACGACACCCATGTCGTTGCCGCCTCCCCCGTTCACATTGGAGCCGTAGATATTGCCGGTTTGATCAAAGATGACGCCGCCCTGAGGATCGCCTCCATCGCTTCCCCGCGTAAAGTTGTAAAGGATTGTCTCGTTCCAGGCACAAGACACAGAGCGACAGAAAGTCGCCGGCGGTCGCAGGTTGTAGACAATGCCGTTCTGCGTCGTGCCTCCAGTGTAGGTGGTTCCGTAGAGGCTGGCGTCCGGGCCAATTGTTACGCCAGCCCAGGGAAATGAACCGTCGAGACCAGTACCAAAATCGTGGAGCTGGTGATAGACGAAACCCGACTGCGTGCGCTGCAACTCGTATACAGTGCCGCTACCGCTGCCGCAGCAGCCGCCCCAGGCAGTCGTGCCAAAAAGATTGCCGCGTCGGTCGATGGTTACGCCGGCGATCGGATGCTGTGCACTAGTGTGTCCGGTGAAGCTGTAGATGACGTGAAAGCTCTGGGCGTGAGCCGCTTGCAGCATAGCGAGCAGCACAAATCCAGTCGCAGAAGCCTGTAGAACAGATTCCGCTATAGCTCTCATGGCTCTCCTCCTTTACCCGAATCGGGTTCAGACTAGTAGCCGTTTGTAGGCTCGGAAGGTTGATCTACGGCGTAATTTCATAGACGGTGCCCTCACCATTTGCGCCTTCCCTGGCCGTGGTCCCATAGAAATTACCGTTCGAGTCCCGGATCACAGCGCCGATCGGCTCGCGTCCGTCATCCGGACTGCCGGAAAAGTCGTGTAGGTCGGTATAGATCCAGCCTCCTCCGGAAGGCGTAAGCTTGAAAACTGTGCCGTAATAATAGGCGCCGCCCAGGTTAGTCGTTCCGTAGAGATTACCGGCAGAATCCTGGGTCAAGCTGTCGGCCGGTCCGCCGCCGCAGCAAGTGAAAACAGAGAGCAAACTATAGCTCCAATTGCCGCCTGAGGGTGTCAGCATGAATGCGGTTGGCGTCTGAAAAGTCGTGCCGAACAGATTGCCTGCCGCATCGAAGAGAGGCCGCCCCTAGGATTAGCTCCCTCACATTCGCCTTGAAACCGGCATAGAATCTTCTCTGTCCAACCGGACCCTGAGGGGCTTAGTTCGAAAACCGTACCGTTGCCGTAGACGCCCCAAAAGCCACCCTCGATACCGCCCAGGAAGCTAGTACCGTAAAGATTGCCAGAATTGTCGAATATCACGCCGCTAGTTGGATTCATGCCATCGGGAACTCCCGTGAACTGATAAAGAACGCTTTCCGTCCAGCTCCCGTTGGAAGGAGTGAGCTTGAAAACGGCCCCACAGCCGCCGCCGCAAGCGACGAGATTGCCGCCCTGCTCCGCCGTGCCGTAGATATTTCCTGCCTGGTCAAAAACCAGAGGACCTCCTGGATAAGCTCCATCGCCGCCCCCGTTGAAGCGATACAGTATTGTTTCTGTCCAGGGACACAGGGCAGTTGCACAGGCCCTCGCTGGAGGGGTCAACTTATAGATCGTGCCGCAGGTACTTCTACCGTGGTCGCAATTGAAATGTCCGCCACCTTGGCCAGTTGTCCCATAGAGACTGCCGTCTGGGCCGATGGTCAGAGGACTCGATGGCTCAAAGCCATCGTCGCAACAGCCGAAAATGTGGAGCAGGTTGAAGCGCCAGCCCGAACCGGTGCGCTTGAGCTGGAACGCCGAGCTGTACAGCGTCACTCCGTAGAGATTGCCGGCACGGTCCATCGTCAACCTGGCATTGGGCTCAGCCCCATCCGGTCCGTTGTCGAAATTGTGAAGGATGGTGAAGGTCTGGGCCAGAGCCGGCTTCGCGATCGTCATTAGCACGAACGCGAGTGCAATGGCCGCCGCTGTTACCTGACTTTTTCTCCCAATGTTTCTTGCCATGGGGTCCTCCTCCTCGACAGCGCTCACTCAGAGCAGCTGCGTGGACTTTTCGTTGCCTCCGAGTTGTCAACAAATTGTCAACGTATTGTTGGGGAATTTCGACGTCTGCGAAATTCGGCATCAACACGTGATGTCGCCCATAGAGTAGAAATCCCCCTTGCGTCCTTCATCCGTGTTATTCTCGGCACTCCCGATGCGCAACAAAGATGCGGGTAAGTGAATTGACAATTGCAAAGCTTTGCTTTTTTATGTGTATCTGCGCCATGAGCCTGCACGCGCAGTACTATGTGGGGATTGCGGGAGGAGTGGCAACGCTCTCGGGAGATTCGCGCTCGCTATTGGGCGTCAATTCCAGCTTCTCATCTTACGATCCGAAAAATGGGCCGGCGGTGGAGATCCTGCTAGGCAGACACCTTTCTGACTACTTGTCCGTGCAGGGCGATTACATCTGGAACCGCAACACGCTGATTCTGACTTCTGCCACGCTGAATGAGGGCGGGCAGCAAAGCTACCGTGAAACAAGAAGCAGTTCGCAACAGAGCGTGATCGGCGATCTGCTGATCTATTTTCGCAAGCGCGGAAGCCGGTTGCGGCCGTTCTTATCGGTAGGGGGCGGTGTTGTGCATTTCACTAGCTCTCAGCAACAGGTCAATCAATTGATTGGTGCGCCGGTGCTGCCGCCACAGCACTTCAGCTCTAACCTGGCGGCGCTGCATGTCCCCGTCGGCCTGGATGTCAAGCTGACCCATGGCTGGAAATTTCGCTATACCTTCAGCGAAACGCTCAGCAGTAATCCCATTAGCGCCCGGCTATCGCCACCGGCTCCGCACAGGCTTCAAGACTTCCAGAACCTCTTCGGAATCATCAAGCAATTCTGATGAACTGGGGCCGAACTCACGATTTCTTCAGGGCAACGTAGGGGCACCCGCACCAGTAGATTGGGGGATCTTCAAAGTTCTCGGCCAGAACCCGCGCATGGCAGACACGGCAAATATTCAACGACTTCACTGTCTCACCCACGGGGGCGATGCGAACCAGTTGCTCGAAGACGCAAAGCCGCCGTCCGCCGACGTGGGCTTCGGTGAGGCTCATCAGGGGACCGCTTTCGGCCTGCTGCTGCAAGAGTGCCGAGTACACCTTGGATTTGAGCCGCGAGGGCGCTCTCGTGGCCTCCATCAAGTCGAACTCGTCGCTGATTTCCCGCAGGAAATCTTCACCATGCCGACTCGCCACGATTCCACCTCTCTCTGAATTCCGCTCTGGCCCGCGCCAGTAATCGTTCTATGGCTTTCTCCGTTTTGCCGGTCTTGAGCGCCATTTCCCGCGCCGATGCCCTTTCCCAGTACCGCCATATCAGCGCCCAGCGGTAATGTTCCGGCAGTTCTCCTAAAACTCGCAAAGCGTTTTTCCGCAGTTGTTCTCGGGTCAGAGCATTTTCGAAATCCAACACTGGTTCGGGCGCGGGTGGATCAGCGTTCGTATCGTCAAGCGATTGGGGCGCGCGCAAACGCTCGCGATAATAATCTTCCACCTTGTGGCGCGCGATCCCCATCACCCAAGATCCCAAAGAGCCTTTCCCGCCATATTGAGGCAAGCTTTTCCATGCTGCCAGAAAGACCTCCTGCACCAGGTCGTCCACCGCTTCGTATCTGGGCGCCAGACGGGAGCGCACGTAACCGTACACTGCGTCAGCGCAACGCGCGACAAACTCGGCCGTCGCCTTGCGGTCTCTGCGTAGCACAGCCTGCACCAGCGCCAAATCGAGCTCGGTCGCCGGGCTGGTCGCGGAAAACTCGCCGGTGATGGCTGCTTCTGGCCGACTCACCTGCTTATCCTATAACTTCTAACTTTTGCAGATATAGTCGTGCTGCACCTGCATTTTCCCCCTTCAGTCTTCTGTCGCGCACCAAGTCACGAACGACTCTCCGAAAGAGGTTGGCAGAGCTGGAAACTCAGGGTTCCACCAGATTTCACCGGTCGATCCTGGGTTATGACATCGGATCGTCCGATGAGCGTAGGGGTTCAGCATTTGAAACAAGTCTGAGTGCTAGAGCACTTGGGCCCATACCAGAGGGTCAGCTCATATGCGAAGCCTGTTTCATATTTGTCCTCAAAGAGGTTCCGGGAAAGCCATCGCAAGATCGCTCGGTAAATGTAGTCGACTTTTGTGATGGTCCAGCGCTCGACAAAAGCCAGTGTTTATGCGGTTTTCCTCCAAATCTGGGGACTTGGGTGGAGGAACATGGAACCGCGTTTTGAGCAGTTCATCCGCGAACGTCAGTATCTTGCCAACGTCACTCCCGCGACAATCGAGTGGTACAAAAACAGCCTTAAGTGGCTGCGCAGTGATTCGCGCTCTCAAGCAGATTTGAGAGTCGCGGTTCTTCGTATGCGCAAGAAGGGACTAAGCCAACCGGCTGCAATTCTGCAATTCACGCTCTCAACTCTTACACGCACTGGGTCAATCTGGGGTCAGACTCCAAATGTGGCAGCGGAAGCCGTCATCCCAAAATCGCGCACCTGAAGGTGCCGCAACTGGTGTCACCCACATTCACAGAGCAACAAATCCGGCTGCTTATCTCTTGCAAGCCAAGAGGTAAGTATCAAGTGCGCTTGCATCTGCTCGTTTTGTTCCTGCTCCGATAAAGGTTGCCGTATCTCGGAGGCTCTCACATTGGGCGTGTCTGAGATTGACTTTGAAAATCTCCTTGTCACGCTGGACGGTAAGGGCCGCAAGCAGCGAGTGGTCCCTTTCAGCTTCGAGTTGCTGAAGGCGCTGTTTTGGTACTGCAAGGAAACCAGTCGCACACCGGAATCACTGCTTTAGGTGAGGAGGGAAACCGCTACCGACCATAATGGAATATGGCGAACAGATGCCACTGGCTACAGCGGTATACAACGACTTTACTAACGTGTTCCCCTGCCACTGTTCGGGCCGACAGAAGTATGCCTTCTATCGGTTCTAGGGCGTGGTCCCAGCAAACCGGGCACACGATGGGGCCTTCGGCGAGTCTTGACGCTGTATCACTCTCTGATGTTTCCGGCATTGATGCAGGTCACAATCCAGGTCCTCGTGGGGGCTGGTTTTTTTAGGTTCACCATTATTGCCCCACGAGGCACTTCCATCTACTTGTAATCATCTCTTATCAAGGGCGGCTATTTCGGTGATAGGCGTCACAACTGAATGCCGCATTGGTGGGACTGTGTGGCTAGACAGGAAGTTCGCGTAAACCCAAACAGCGGTCTTGTAATGTCAGTTCACCGTCTCTTTCTCCGGGAAAGCCGGTAGTATTTGCCGTTAGACCGCGTGACCTTTCCCTGACTCGCGGCGCGGTTCTTCCACTCGAAGATAACCCAGGCGGGGAAACAGTTGTGTACGGAGATGCTGCGGCCCAGAAAGACGTTGGCGTGAGCTCCCGAAATCCACGAAAGTTCAAAGTTGGATCGCGGGGCGTCTTTGGCAGACGCATTGTCCGGCATAGATTTGCAGTCTGCGCCAACCAAGAAGGCGAACGACGAAATCTACACCTTGAACCAGCGCCAACGTGAGACAGGTGTCTCTCCGCAGTACGATCTGAACGGAACGTTGTGCGGCCCTGCACCAGAGGGCAGACCCGGCTCCAGAGTGACTTGATCATCAAAGAGGCACTGCACTTTGCACCCAGCCTTCACTTGGCAACGTGATTTTTCGGACCAAGTCATTCGAAACAGACTAAGACTTGGTTTAGTTTTACGGCATTTCCGGGTGCCACTTCAATGGATCTGATCGCACCTGCCGATTGAGCTGCTATCTTGATCTCCATCTTCATCGCTTCAAGGATTAACAGCAATTGGCTCGCCTGAACTTGTTGCCCTTCGATAACTTCAACGCGAGTAACTACGCCGGCCAATGGGCTACGACAAACTTTAGCCTCGTCCAAGTCGGAAGCGGCATTAAGCTGAGCAGTTGGTAGAATCGACGACTGAATTGCTGAGGTGGAGAGTGCTAAATAATCCACTGCCGTCTCTGGCGCGTTCTCCACCTCAACTTCGTAGGTTTTGCCCTCGACAACAACTTTCAGCTTCAATGCTTGATCCTTCTCTGAATCGCGATTGCTTGTGACCAACGTGCTAGAGAAATCAAAGCTTCCGCTGGGCCACGCTGTGCGAGCCATGGACCATATCTCGGCCTTGTGCCGTCCAGGAGTCGGGGCTCGTTTGCGATCCGGCAGCCAGTTTCACTGACAGGATTCGAGGTTTCCTTCCAAGAAACGCCGTCACCGCCGCGTCGATCACAGCGAGTATTTCAGGCGTCACGCTGCCCGGTACTCCTGCGGAAGAAGTGCGAATAGTATGCATACTCGGCTGTCCGTATCATCTCGTTAGTTAGATGCAGCTGTCATATCACCGTCGACTACCGCATGCTACAGAGGAATTAGGCCGTGTTTCTTGGGAGGACGAAGCTCGCGCTTCGTATGTAAGCCCTCGAGCGCCTGGATCAGATACTTCCGAGTCTGTGCTGGTTCGATAATGTCGTCCACGAGCCGGCGACCAGCTGCAACAAACGGGTTCGCAAAAGTATTTCGATAAAGGTCGATCAATTCCTGTCGCTTCTGTTGGGGATTGTCGGCTTTGTCAATCTCTCTGCGGAACACGATTTCAGCTGCGCCCTCGGCGCCCATCACTGCAATTTCCGCTCCTGGCCACGCAACCACACGGTCCGCCCCCAGATCTTTGCAGCACATCGCGATATAAGCGCCACCGTAGGCCTTGCGCAACACAACGGTCAGTTTAGGTACCGTGGCCGCTGAATAGGCGAATAGTATCTTAGCCCCATGCCGAATAATACCGCCGTACTCCTGATCGATCCCGGGAAGAAACCCTGGAACGTCGACGAAGGTAAGCAACGGAATGTTGAAGGCATTGCAGAACCGGACAAACCAAGCGACCTTATCCGACCCGTCGATGTCGAGTACTCCGGCCATCACCGCGGGCTGGCTGGCAACGATACCTACCGAGCGTCCTTGAAGACGCGCGAACCCCACCACGACATTTGCAGCAAAACCTGGCTGTAGCTCGAAGAAATCACGACGATCAACTACTCGTCTGATCACCTCGCGCACGTCGTAGGAGATTTTAGGGTCTGCGGGGACCAGATAGTTCAGGTCCAGGTCGTCTCCCACAGGCTCGTCACAGGACAATCGGGGAGCGTCCTCTCGATTGTTGGAAGGCAGGAAGCTTAATAATCGGCGACAAAGTAAGAGGGCACCTTCATCATCTTCGGCGATTAGATGAACGACACCGGAGACATTCATCTGTGCCGCCGGACCGCCCAGCTGATCCGCGCTGACCACTTCGCCGGTCACCTGTTTGATGACTTGCGGCCCGGTGATAAACATTTGTGAGCGTCGCGTCTGAATAATGAAGTCTGTGAGAGCCGGACTATACGCCGCTCCGCCCGCACACGGTCCGCAAATGATCGCAATCTGAGGCACCGTCCCGGACAGCATCACATTTTGGTAGAAGACTCGCGCATAGCCTGCCAAACTGTCGATTCCTTCTTGAACTCGCGCGCCGCCTGAATCGTTGATGAAAATAAACGGAGTGCCCGTCTTCAGCGAGAGCTGCATCATGTCAGCAATTTTTGAGCAATGAACCTCTCCTGCCGCACCGCCCAATACGGTGAAATCCTGGCTGGCCAGATGTACTGCTCGACCATCCACAGCGGCGCATCCGGTTATGACTCCATCTGCTGGTACCTCTTTATCGGCCATGCCAAAGTAAGTGGATCGGTGCCTGGCAAAAACCCCAATTTCCTGGAAGCTGGAGCGATCGACTAGTTTGTCGATTCGCTCTCTGGCTGTGAGCTTTCCAGCAGCGTGCTGCTTATCAATACGCTCTTTCCCGCCGCCCTCCAAAACTTTCGCGCGCTGGTTACGAAGATTCTCGATGCGCACGTCAGCAACATTCTTAGCGGTAGCTACAGCGTCACTCGACATAGATCCTCCTTTTGGGGTCGATAACAGAGCCCTCCCCCGAAAACCGAATCGGCCGCCCGTCCCAGGCTCTACATGTAATAGCCAGCGTTCACGTACGGCTGCCCAGCCATCCTCGGTGTTTTTGTGCAGGCTGCGGTCGCGAGTAATTCCGGCATTGTTCACCAGGATTTCGAGTTGCCATTTGTCCAGAACGGCTAAACCGCGGTGGCCTGCGTCACCGCTCTCGGCACAAAGACCAACATGGGAACTTCTGGATGCCTTGAGAACAGGGTCTGCGCGGAACTGGTGCAATCCTATTTCGGAACATGCACACGACGTTGTGATGCAAGCCTGTTGACAATGTGATTCGTGTCACACATGCGGGAAGGCATGGGCTGTTTTATCCGTGCGACTGCGCTGCGAGAGGGTAGCGTCTTGTCAAGCGTATGGAAAGTGGGGTAGTGTCTGAAAGATTTCAGACACTACCGAAAGTGGGCTAATTCTGTGTTGTTGAATTCTATCCGAGCGCAAAGGGGAGGCGTACCAATGAGGGCTGAGGGGGTCGTATCCTCAGCCCTTTCAGGCAGTCCAGCTAGCTATCTTCGCGGTAAACGAAGGTGGCTTAGGTGGCTCTGGCTGGCAGACATGCTTGGCTTCATTCGCTAACATCTCGCGGGGATTTCGGGAGCGGGCTACGGTGAGGAAGCACTTCAAGCAGATCGACTCAATCGTGCCAGTGCTTGTATACCGATGCGCGAAACCCTCTCGCTCGGAAGCGCGTTGCATTCCGCGATATTAGGCCCGATCTGTTGCGAAACGTATCACCCATAAAGACATTCGATATGACACTTTTGGGTGACCTGAGAGGCTGTTACTGGCGAGAATCATGGGGATCCCAACATTGATGCCGAGCAGCGGCAATTGCGATGATCTTGGGGTTAGGGCTGGCGGCAACGAATGAACCACAGGCAGCGCAGTACCAGACGAGCATCTTGGGCGATTTAGCTTCGGTGGGCTGCTCACCCGTTTGGTTGGGTCGAGTTGTGTCGCTCCCGGCCACCCTCCGCTCCTTATTCGCGAAATCATAGAGCAAGCAATAACGGCCCGTCTGTCCGGTATCGAACCGAACAGCGAGTTTTTCATTGGAGGACAACAAGTGTCTACCGTTTCCCTGGCCGAAGGTTGTCTAGGGCTCCGTCAATTACTCGTAGTTGCTCGCCGCCGTAACCGTGCGACGAGGCGAGCGCTGTCTGGGCCAAATGCTCTTGAAAATCTGCTTAAAACTTGGCGTCCTGGGTTTTCGCGAATTCCAAAAGTGAATTCTGTACAAGTGCGATCTGAGAGAGTTGCTCCTGATGTTCGCGCAGCAGCGATAGTGTTGTCTTCGCGACCGACTGTAAAGCGTCGAAACTTTTCTCGACGCTCTGCTTAAATTCGCGGGCGTCTTTTTCAAAGTCCGGCATTGTTGGCTCCTTACGACAGCAGTTCGGGTAGCGTCCAGACATGATTGGTCAAGCACGCTTGGGTCGCGGGCGTGACGCGCAGCGTTGTGTGGACGCGGCAGAAGTTATAGAAGGCCACGTACAGAGCAACACAGAATTAGCCCACTACCGAAAGCCGTATGTCAGGAAGTAAATGCGCAGACGATCGGTCTCACTCGGAGACGAAACACTAGCTGAAATTAGCTGGGAAGGCCATCCGACAATGCGCGCGGGTCAACTCGCTAGACCTGGCCCAATGCCTGCCGGCGCCACTCGGCGGTCAGCTCGGAGTCTTACTTTGCGCTGCAAGTCTCGTCGGCAGGTATGAAACCCACGAGTCCAGCGCGTCGGCATTAAGCTCTGAACGGGAAGTTTTCTAGGTACCAATTACAACGCCGCCATCGACCGAGATGACGGTACCGTGGATGAAGCTGGCCTGGTCCGACGCCAACCAAAAATATGCGTTGGCCACGTCCTCTGGAGTTCCCGCACGTCCCATCGGTGTTCTCGCGATCATTGCCTCCAGCACCTTCGCAGGCATCGATCTCACCATGTCCGTCGCAATAAATCCGGGAGCCACAGCATTGACCCTGATCTTGTGCTTGCCCAGTTCGCGGGCCCAGGTGCGGGTCATGCCGATTACGCCGGCCTTGGAAGCCACGTAGTTGGTTTGCCCGAAGTTTCCCAGCAGCCCGACGACGGACGCTGCAGACAGAATAACTCCGCCACCACCCTTAATCATGTGCGGAACAACCGCTCGCGTCACTAAAAAGACGCCCTTCATGTTTACTCCAACCACGGAGTCCCACGTCTCTTCGCTCATGATCGACTCAGGGCTGCCGCCGTTCCATTTCACCAGCTGGGCGTCCCGAACAATGCCGGCATTGTTGATCAGCACGTCGATGCGGCCCCAGTCCCTAACGACAGCTGCCGCGGCGGCTTCGACTGTGCTTGCATCGGTGACGTTAACGGAGCGAAAGTGACATTCTCCTCCCGCCCATTTAACAGCGGATTCCAATTGTGAGGCTCCCTTGTCCGAAACGTCCCAAGCCGCGATGTACGCTCCTTCCTCGGCGAAGCGCAGCGCCGTGGCTCGGCCGATTCCGGCTGCAGCCCCGGTAATAACCACTACTCTCTTACTGGAACCGTTGCCTCGACTGGCCCTCACCTGGCTGGCCAACGACCGGTCATCGGGTAAGGCGGCATCGGAGTGCGGCGAGACAGGCACCACTTCGTTTTCCGCAGGCTGAGAAACGCATTCTGCGGCAGCGTCTTGCTTAGAGCGAAGCATCCATGCTCCTGTTGATCGCATGTTGTTTGGGAAGGTGCCCGGTCGACGAAAGATCAAATCACGACCTAGTTGGCTGGCACCGCAAATAGACTAGTCGCTCTGCCGCACTGCGTCAAGACTTGCGGCGGAGTTTCCGTTTTTTGGAAGTCTTTTTGGGCGTACGTTTCGTCAGCAGCGATTCCAGTTCTTCGACGCGCCGTTTAAGCTCATCCACCTCGTTGACTGTGCCGGCTGTAGCGGAGGCTGCGGCCTGAGGCTCCGGTTCGGACCCAACACGATTAGCTGCTGGCGCCTTAGGCCACTGTCCCTGCAGGAATTCGAAGGGATTCATGGGCGGAGGCAATGCCCGATAAGCGTTCTGGTACATGTCCATCATGGTCTTCATATACCGTAGGGCGTTTTCCTGGGTGACTCGGCCAGACGCAAGAATCATCTGTCGCAACACGTCGAGCGGAAAAACCGAGTCGGGGGTCTTGGCATCCTCCACCACGATCTGCGCAAGGATGAGGCGGGTCATGTCCTCGCCAGTGGCTGCATCAATCACCCGCACGTCGTAGCCATCACGAACCAGCTGTGCCACTTGATCCTGATTGATGTACTGGCTGGTTGAAGTGTTGTAAAGACGGCGGTTCTCGTACTTCTTGATGATGAGGGGCCGGGAGTTGTCTTTTTTCATTTTGTTCTTGACAGCCTGCAAAAGGGAAGTATGATTGAATCATGTTGCAGTGCAGCATGATTTGCAACATAGGCTTAAGACGATCTTAAAAGGAGCAGACCATGCCAAATACCTCTAAGTCAAGCAAGCGCACTACTACTGCAACTGCTGCGGCCCCGAAGGCCGACTTCACAGATGTTTTTTCACCCGTAATCGTCAACAGTGTCGAGCGCGTCGCCGCCCTGCAGAAGAAGACCCTGGATGTTGCCGCCGAACAGACCGCCGAATGGTTTGGAGCGTGGAAGCAGGCATTCAGCTTCTTCCCCGTGATGCCTCCCGCGTTCATTTTCGATGTTGCCGGCCAGGCTATCCAGACGGCTATCGAAACTCAGAAGAGCGCCATCGACCTGGTGGTTGAGCAGGCGAAGTCTGCCGCCGAGATCACCAAAGTGCGCACGGATGCGTATGGCAAGATCGCAACCGGCGTCGCCTCGACCGTCAGGAACTCGATTGAGCGTACGGTCGAAGCCCAGAAGAAGGTCCTTGACTTCGCCAGCGAGCAGAATAAGGTGGTCTTTGAATCCACCAAGAAGCAGCTGAATGGGGCAGGCGGACCGGCAACCATGGTACTCGATGCGTTCCAGCGCGGAGCGGAATCGATGATTGAAGGGCAAAAGTCGGTATTGAACATCGCCGCGCAGCCCTTTGTTTCTGCCGCAAAGAACTAACGATTTCAGAACTCGCGACGAGAAAACCCTCACAAATACCGCCCCGCGACGAAGCCGGGCGGATTTCTTTGTGACAGACTCTGGTGTATCGTCGTGGTGAAAAGGAGTTCCGCATGGGTGAGGATCCAACCCACACTGGAAAGCCGTTCGACCCGCTAGACCCGTGGCGCGGCGTGCGCGACATTTATATGGACGCCTGGTCCAAGAATATGGTCGAAATGGTGAACACTGAGGCCTATGCACAGGCCACGGGAGCGATGCTCGACACTTATCTTACGGTTTCTACCCCGTTCCGCGAGGCCTTGGAGAAGGCAATGCTCAAGACGCTCGAGCAACTGGCGATGCCTTCTCGCGCCGACGTTATCTCCATCGCTGAGCGTATGACTAACATTGAGATGCGCCTCGACGATCTCGATGCCAAGCTTGACGCCATTCAACGGTCGATCACGTCGGTCGGGGCCAAAAACCCGCGCCCGCCGCGAACGCCTGCCCGCCCAGTAGTGAAGACTTCGACCGCACGAAAAGTGAAGAGAGGCAAGAAATAGAATGCCAGAAGCTCCGGTTATCACCGACCCCTTCACCGATGCTGCAACGCGGCTGAAAACCCTCGCCAAGGTGATGACTACGAAAGCGGCCATTGCGCAAACGCCCAAGGAGCTGGTGTGGACGCTGAATAAAGCCAAGCTCTATCGCTACACTCCGGTTGTGCCTAAGAGTAAGCGGCACCCGATTCCGCTGTTGCTGGTTTTTGCTCTGATGAACCGCCCTTACATTCTGGATCTGCGCCCGGGCCACAGTTTTGTCGAGTACATGGTTAATAAGGGATACGATCTTTTCCTGCTGGATTGGGGAGCACCCGGCCTCGAAGACAAGAATCTGAAGTTTGACGACTACACGTTGGATTACATGCCTCGGGCAATTCGCAAGCTGAAAACCACCTTCGGTGTGGAACAGTTCAGCCTTTTAGGCTGGTGTATCGGGGCCATTCTCACTACGATCTACGCGGCGCTGCGCGGCGACGAAGAAGGTTTGCGCAATCTAATTCTGTTGACTGCTCCGCTGGACTTTTCCGACAAGCAGGGGCTGACCTTCGCCCGCTGGACCGATGAGCGCTACTTCGATATAGACAAGGTGCTGGGGGCGTTCGGCAATATGCCCGGAGAGATGATCGATTATGGAGCGAAAGCACTGAAGCCGGTTGAAAATTACGTAGGCAATTACCTCAAGCTCTGGGACAACATTGATGACCCCCGCATCGTGGAATCCTGGCACGCGATGAATACCTGGGTCACCGACAACGTGCCGTTAGCGGGCGGAGCATTTCGTCAGCTCATTGTGGACCTCTATCGCAAAGATAAACTGATGCAAGGCGAGCTGGTCATCCGTGGAGAACGCGTCGACTTGAGCCGCATCCATGCGAAGCTGCTGACGGTCATCGCCGAGGATGACCACATCACTCCGTCCTGCCAATCTGAACCGATCATGTCGAAGGTAAGCAGTACAGACAAGGAGCTGTACCGAGTCAGGGGCGGGCACATCGGGATCATGGCCGGCAGCGGCGCCAGTAAGCACACCTGGCCGCATATCGATGGCTGGCTTGCGCCTCGCTCGCAGTAATCCTGCCTCCTCACATGTGGTAGCCGCCGTTGATGTTCAATTCCTGCCCGGTGATGTAATCTCCGTCGGCGGCTAGGAACGCAGCCGCCTTGGCAATCTCCTCTGCCGTAGCGAACCGTCCAAGTGGGATCTTAGCTTTGATCTGGGCCGCAATCTCTTCCGGGATCGCATCCACCATTTCGGTGGAAGTGAAACCAGGAGCAATCGCATTAGCCGTAATGTTGAATTTGGCCATTTCTAGAGCGAGGGTTTTGGTAAAAGCGATGATCCCGCCCTTGCTGGCGGAGTAATTGGCTTGACCGAATGCGCCCATTTGTCCAACCACGGAACTGATGTTGATAATGCGCCCGAACCGTTGATTGATCATGGCGGGCACCGCAGCGCTGGTGCAGTAGAAGGTGCCGTTGAGGTTGACATTAATCACGGCGGCCCAGTCCTCATCGGTCATTTTGCGCATACTTCGATCCCGGGTGATGCCTGCGTTATTCACCAGGATGTCCAAGCGTTGCCATTTCTCTAATACATCTTTGACGATGCGTGCAGCCTCGCCTTTCTTGGCCACATCGCCCTGGACGAGGAGGCATTCCACACCCATCCCACGAATCTCGTCAGCGGCGATCTCTGCCAGCTTTGCGTCGGTTCGGAAGTTAAGGGCGACGTGGGCCCCTCGATGGGCAAGCTCCAGGGCAATCGCTCGCCCAATGCCTCGCGAGGATCCCGTAACTAACGCTACCTTGCCTGTCAGCGTTGTCGGTTTGTAATGTCCATTCCCGTTTGCGATGTTTGCCATTTGGAGACTCCTGTCCTTGGAAGAACTACGGCTCACAACTGCTGGATCGACTCGCATCACTACATAGCCGCCGACAGCCCCTGCGCCAAATCCTGGTGCAAAGACCCGCATCGGACGATCAATTCTTCCTTCGACCACCGCGTCATGGATGGCGATAAGGATGCTGGCGGAGGAGGTATTCCCCACCCGTTCGATATTGAAGAAGATCCGATCGCCGGGAATCCCAGCCGCCTCAGACAAGGTCAGCACCATGTTCTTGTTGGCCTGATGGGGAACCACAAGGTCGATGGCATCGATCAGTGCCCCTTCTCCACCGTTTGGATTTGGGAGTTGGGCCAATTCGCCGGTCATTTCCTTCAGATAACGGGTTACCAGGGCTTTTACCTCTGGTCCGTAGACCGTTATGTTGTTATCGAATTCCGGATTGGGCCAGATGATAGAGTTCACTTCCGACCACGGCCCACTGGCGTAGGTTTGGAAGATCTCGATGTCGGACGGAACTCCCTCGGGTGCAGGACCTATCACCACCGCTGCAGCACCGTCGCCGAAGATCATGCGCGATGTGCGAACGGTGCCGATCTTGTCGGAGAACTTCTCCGCACAGACCAGCAACACGGGCCGCTCGATTTCCTGCAGCAAGCGGACCGCTTCGCCCATGCCATACGACATGCCGGCGCAGGCAGCAACGATATCGCAGGAGTTATGTGTCTGCAACAGCCCGAGCTCTCCCGAGAGCCAGGTTGCAACCGATGGGATGAGGCGCGTGCTAGTACAACTGCAAAACAACACTGCGCCGATTTCAGCGGGCCGCCGTCCGGATTTAGCCAAGGCTTCCTTAACCGCAATCAGCGCCATTTCCTCTAAATCCAACTCGGTATAACGGCGCGCCTCAATGCCGGTTTTCTCGCTAATCTCGGCAGCCGTCATTCGCGACCAGCAGTAGGCGTGGTTGCGGATCAAATCTGCATTCGTGCAGGCGACTTCCCCTTCGTACACGGCAATCGCCTCGATGCGGGGAGCTATCGCGAAGCGTTTGGCCACCTCCACGGGGGGATAAGGTTTTATCGGCTCACTTAAGGCGAGGGTCTCTGGGTGCCTGGGCAGTTGCCGAACTCGCGGTCCCCAGTCGATTTCATTCTTGACGCGTTGTATGAAGCGCGAGACCTCTGGGCTGCGAGGATGAAAAGCTACAACATAATCGTCGTCTTTTAGATTGCAGACTTCGACCTGGCTGCTGGTCGAGGGATCCCAGGGATATTGGTTGTGCAAGATCATGCATTGCCGCATCAGCGCTTCGAGTTCGGGAACGGGATGCAAACAATCGACTACGTCGTTATAGGTGTAACGCAAATGATCGGGATCGTACGTGGTCAGAAGACGAGTACGGTTTTTCGGATCAGCAATCGCCTCCTGAACCGTGGGCCGAATCGGCCGGAGTTCTCCTCCCGCGCTGAGCTTGTTGCGAAAGACGTTCAGGAGAATGCTGAAGGCCCGGTCCTCCAGGTCCTCATCCCATGACGCTGGCAGCTCCCAATAGCCCGATTGGATCGCGGTCGTAACCGCAGAATCATCTCGCGGTTTATAAACAGGAAGAAAGATGTCGTGGCGATGACGCGGCAGATCCCCCCAGCGAGTGGGGCGCTTTTCGTACATAGTAAGGGTGTAGCGATTCACCCAGAGTCGATTCAACACCAAATCACGGCAAAGCTCGTAGCGGCTCTTGTATTCGCCCGCGTGGAGGCGCCCGGCGATTTCGACATCGGTAAAAGCCTTTTCTCCAAAGTCTCGCCGGATGACTGCCGCAAATTGCTTAAGCGTTTTAAAAACAGAAAAATCCAGCTCGGGGAAGAAGTTGCCGGGGAAAACAACTTGTCCGTGAGTATTTACGACAAAGGGTTTCAATCGCATTGGCTAAGACTTCTTTCCTGCTTGACTGGCATTCCCTGGCAACACAACGAATCGAGTGGCTACGGCCGGTGTAAGCCTCTTACTTTGAGTTACTTGAACAACGATCAGCCGTGGCACTAACAACTGGTATGAGCAAAGAATACGTCGGCCTCCGCACATCCGCCTGTGACCATAAGGATTGGGCAGTGTGATCGAAATCACCGACAGCCTCATACTTCCGTGAGTGTGGAGCAAACAGAGTGCATTTATGGCTCGAATCTCTTCGTATCATTAAACCGCTTGTCAGGGTTCCAGGCATTATCGTCTCGCAGAACTTTATGCAATTCGCAAGAAACAAGCGGCTCCTGCTGGCTAGCTGAGAAGAATGTGCGGAGGTGGTATGGCCAGTTCGCGAACGCGAGGGCGAATCACTCGTTGCTTGGACGCAAGCTGCGCGATATTCTGAAACGCTAACCTGTGGGTTGGCCCACGCAGCATATTTTTCCCTTCAAGAACATTTCTTCGACCGTCCTGCCATTCGCCCAGTCACCGGCGCGACCGTATCGTCGACGTTGCTTCAATAGTCATTTCTCACGGAATTCCGAGGAGGTTCAATGTATGAAAGCCGCTCAGTACGTCCGGATGTCAACGGAACACCAGCAGTTTTCGATCGAGAACCAAACGGTTGTAATTAGCCAGTATGCCGGTTCGCATGATTTCGAGATTGTTCAGACCTACTCCGACGAAGCGCGAAGCGGGATAGACTTGGCGCATCGTCCTGGCCTCAGACAGCTCCTCGACGATATAACGAACAAAAGGGCAGATTTTCGAGCGGTCCTGGTTTATGACATTAGTCGATGGGGAAGATTTCAGGACGCGGACGAGAGCGCCTGTTACGAGTTCCAGTGTCGGCGCGCGGGAGTGAATGTGGTCTATTGCGCGGAGCCATTCGCGAACGATCTGAGCGTTGCCTCATCCCTCCTGAAGGCACTCAAAAGGGCGATGGCTGCCGAATATGCCCGGGAACTCTCGACGAAAGTCTTTGCTGGCCAATGTAGGTTGGTGCGTAAGGGGTTTAAGCCGGGAGGCGTACCGGGTTACGGACTGCGTCGTCTGTTGCTGACGCCAGATGGCAGACCAAAAACGATCCTGCAACACGGCGAACATAAATGGCTGGCTACCGAAAGAGTCACCTATAGCCTTGGACCGGCTAATGAGCTTCGTACCATTCGCAAAATATATTCGCTCTTCTTGGACGCGGGCCTGGATGCATACGCCATAGCCCGGTGGCTGAACGACAAAGGTGTGCCGTATACCCGAGGGAAATGGAACGGCCAGATCATCGACACGATCCTAACTCACGCCAGGTACACAGGTTCGATTGTCTTCAATCGAAGCTCAGAGCGATTGCGCTCAAGAAGCAAGGCGAACCCACCTGAGCAATGGATAGTTCAGCCAAATAGCTTCACCGCAATTATTACTCGAAAACGATTCGACGCCGCACAACGCAAGTTGAACGACCGAGTAGCATGCAGGTCAAATGAGCGCTTGCTGCAGGAGCTGCGTGACTTTGTTGGGAAACACGGCCGCGCAACTCAATTGATGCTTGCAGCCGACCCAGCGATGGCAAGCGCGTGTGCGTATGGGGAGCGGTTTGGTAGCTTCTCCAGGGCACTCGCGTTGGCTATAACGGAACCGAAAACCGGATTTTCGGAGATCGAACGCCGAAGCCGCTTCAAGCTCCAGTTACAGGACCAATTTGCACAAATTACGACAGCCAAAGACGTACCGTATCACCGTAAGAACGGAGTATTCCGATCTTCCACTCACCCACCTGTTGTACTCGATGTGGCCCGCTGTTTTGCTCTCAAGAACGGCCAGTTGCGGTGGGAGATACGATATCCACTCACCGGAATAAAGGGGTTGCAATGTATTACGCTTCGGCTGAGCGAGGGCAACAAACTGCCGTTGGATTATGTCCTTATTCCTCGCTTACCGCAGATGGTCCAGCGATGCCAATTCAGCCAAAAGCGGATTCTCGAAATAGGTACTATCAGGGCAAGCCTGGACGAAGCCATCGGATTACTGCTTCTGTAAGTCAGCTTGTAGCCGTTCAGCCGCCTGCGCGACCGTGTCGCCGAGATGGCCTTTTACAGCCATTTCCCAACTGATGAAGAGATTCTTCTGGCCAACGGGCAAATCGAGCAGGAGGTAATCGAGCCGCTTTCCGTAGTCTTCGGACATTCGAGTGATCAACAGTCGCTGCGTCAAAGGCAGTTCGAGAATCTTGAGATGCCAACCACAGAGACCCTTCTTTTTGAGTAACACTGTCGCCAGCACTACTCGAAAGCAACCGATGTCTGTCATAGAAATGCATTTATCCTTGCTTTCTGCCACAACTCCTAATTCTCTGAATGCGAGAACAAATTCGTGTTGCACTTGATCACGAACCAGTCCAAGGTAGTGCAAGCTTCGACCGGACGAGACAAGCCGATCTGCTCCTGTGTATCCAATCAGCCTATATGCCTCCCCAATTGAACCGAACCTTCTGAGATAGGTGTGAGAGTCTGGAACTCCCGGCGCAGAATCAATGATGTCGGTGTTGAGAGCACCGTGCTCTCTGAGCAAGCAGATCAGAAGCTCCAACATGTCCTGATCGGAGAGATCCCGGGGACGCACAAGGCGACGTTGAGCAGCGTAGAACAATTTGGGTTCAATGATCTGGGGAACACAGTTGGGTACAACGACAAACTGGTGAGTCCCGTTCTTTCGCTCTTTTGAGCCAAGCTTTTTTGAGATTTTGTTGTATACCATCGTGCCGATGTACTTTGGGTGCTTAAGCATTTCGATGACAACAGATTGAGACCATCTTCCGTACGGCGATCGCTTGATGCCTAATTCGTTCAGCCGTTTTGCGATGCGCCCTGACGAAAGCTCCTCATTCACAAACCAGTTGAACATTTGACGGACAATCTCCACCTCTTCCTGAGGTCCGAGCACATAGACAACTCGATCCGAATCCAAGCTCTTCCACTCATGATGGTGGAGAATCCCCTTTGGGGTGCCGTCACGGCTGACAAGCTGTCGGCGGAGACCGTAGCCAGGGGCGCCCCCCAGTTTGAATCCCATTCTGGCAATGCGAACCTGTCCGATAAAAACCTTCTGCGAGAGTTCCCGCAGATACTCCCCGGCCATGGCTCGCTTCAATGCCTTGACGAGGGTTGCCAATGTAGTTTCGTCGGTACTGTCGAACGGTTCGGCGCAATAGTGAACCCGCACTCCTGCCTTCTTGCACAGAAACTCGTAATAAGCGCTCTCGTCCGCGTCCTGAAAACGGCCCCACCTGCTCACGTCGTAAACCAAGATCGCGGTGTAGTCGTGACTGCCGCTCAAGACATCCGCCAGCAGGCTTCGTAACCCGGGTCGTCTGGCAAGCGTCAAGCCGCTCTTGCCAGCATCGGAATAAGTTGCAACAACTTCAAAGCTTTCCCGTTCGGCGTACTCAGCGATGGCAAGTTTCTGGTTGTCGATTGAGTATTGTTGATGTTCGGTGGACATCCTCACATATTGGGCAGCGCGCATACTCTACTCCTCCTAACCGCCGCTGCATCGGCGTCTGCTCACCACTTCGGCAGGAACGCAGAGGAACTTTAGCTGTGGGTGCGAGCTGTTTCGGCGCGGCCGCGCAAACCCACCAATGTGACGAATGTCACAGCGCAGAAGTGCCACATGCCTCAAAATAGGGAGCACTAGCAGTTCGCCTCACCTCCTCTGGTCCGTGGGTCGAGAAACAAGTCCGGCAAGGATACCCGCGGACAAAGGGGAGGAATTTGCGCTGGATGACCGAAAAAAACAAGGAACGTGAAGCATGTTGCTTCCTATAATCTGCCCAATCTGTCGCTGCGAGGCCGTTGAGCGCTTCATGGGCGACACGCTATTGTCCGCTCATCTTGATGGCGTGACATGTCCGTCATCCGGGGTGGTTGCCTATCATTGCCACGCCGGGCACGTTTTTCTGATCGCCGGAGAAGGTTTTCAATGGAAGGAGGCCGTCCCAAACGGTTCCACATATTCACGCGGCCTCTGAACACATGTTAGCCAGAGGACCTAAGTCCAGACGGGCTGCAAGCTCGAACAGCGACCAAATACTGAAATCGGTCAGTTGGCTGAATCAGAATAGCGTAGCCTGAGCGGCCGGCAACGGCGTGATCGGTTCCGAGCAATCAGGGCCGTCATTTGCGACGTTGTTCACTCGCTCGCTCACCGGGTAACATCGCATTAGTGCTGCGTTGAACGGCTTGAGGATTTCGGCTGCTGCCGCCAAATCTTGGAGTCCCGGGTCGAGCCAGAGGTCATACCTATCACGTGGAAGGATTGTCGGCATTCTGTCGTGGATGTCTGCCAACAACTGATTCGGCGTAGTTGTCAGGATTGTGCAGGTTTCCAGTGAGGCTCCGTCGGGCGCCAGCCAGCAGTCCCACAGGCCCGCAAAGGCGAACGGCTCCCGATCAGCCAGCTCAAAGCAGTACGGCTGTTTGCTCTTCCCGTTCCTCTTCCATTCGTAGAAACCGTCGGCGGGAATGAGGCAGCGACGTCTATCGAGGGCCTCTCTAAATGCCGGTTTATCGGCGGCCGTCTCAGCTCGGGCGTTGATCATGCGGGAGCCGATATTGACGTCCTTCGCCCAATAGGGCACAAGGCCCCAGCGCATGAGCGACGCGCGCCGAACAGGCTCCTTGGGATCTTGCCTGACAACGGGAACAGCCTGAGTTGGCGCGATATTGTAGCGCGCATCCCAGTCCACGCCGGCATATTCAGCCTCGTAAGCCACCAGAATCTCGGCACGTCGCGAGAGTCGGTATCGTCCGCACATTGCTGTTGATTGTAACCTCGCGCCGGGGGAGTACGTCGTATCGTTTAGGGGCCGCGATTCGTTGCGGTCTTTTTCTTTGCTCCGTTAAAATCTGCGAATGCCCGCGCGTAAAGTCGTAGCCCACTTCATCGAACCAATGCTCCTTATGCGCACTGACAAACTGCCGGAGGGCAGTGATTGGGCCTACGAGATAAAGCTGGACGGTTATCGCTGTCTTGCGATAAAGACAGATCACGACGTGGAACTGCGTTCCCGAAATGATAACGATTTCAGCGTTCGGTATGCCTCGGTTACGCGGGCACTTCGGGGAATGCCGGAACAAACGGTTTTGGACGGCGAAGTTGCGGCCCTTGATGAAGAAGGCCGCCCTTCGTTCAACTTATTGCAGAATTACGGCTCATCCAAAGCGCCACTGGTGTATTTCGTTTTTGATCTGCTGATGCTCAGAGGCCGTTACGTGCTGAGTGAATCTCTAGAGGAGCGCCGGGTGCTGCTCGAGAGTGAAGTGCTGCCGAATCTGTCTGAGCCCATACGTTACTCGCGCCCAGTCGATGCCCGACTTGCGGATCTAATTCGTTCAGTGAAAGAGCGTGAGTTAGAAGGCCTGGTCGCCAAGCGTCGAACAAGCATATACGAGCCCGGTCAACGCTCAGGCGCATGGCGAAAGATGCGCGTCAATAAGGGGCAGGAGCTGGTGATCGGTGGATACACACCTAGCGATAAGAATTTCGATGCCCTGGTTATCGGTTTCTATGAAGGGGAAAAACTCATCTACGCTGCCCGCACGCGCAACGGATTCACTCCCGCAATACGCGCGGAGCTCTTCAAGAAGATAAAACCCCTCGGAACCAATGTATGCCCGTTCGCTAACCTTCCCGAAAAGAAGAGCGGACGATGGGGAGCCGGCCTGACAGCAGCAAAGATGGCAGATTGCCGATGGGTAAAGCCCGTGCTGGTGGGGCAGTTCGAGTTTGTCGAATGGACGGATGCGAATCATCTCCGGCACACGAAGTTCATCGCCCTGAGAGATGATAAGAAGGCGAAGGACGTAAAGCGGGAAGGATAGTCTTGGCAAACAAGCGCTCTCTCGTAGACCGCATTAACGCCCTTCCTAAATGGGCACGCGACTATATCGCCGCTATCGAAACCGAAGGCGACCCGGCCGGTACGCAACGACGTCTCATCCAGCAGCAAGACTTGATTCGAGAGTTGACGGCGAAGATTGCCGAGCTGAAACGTGAGCCTTTCAACGAGTTTGAACTCGACCTCCGTGGTCGAATGCCGGGCCGGACCAAAACTAGAAAGGGCTTGCGAAAGAAGCCGGGGAGAGATTAAGAGGCTGGGGCTGAACCATGACGCGCAAATCCCGCTACACCACCGTTCGGATCATGATCTGGCGCTGCCCGCACTGCGGCTTCGAACATCGAGCTAGCGACCTTCTGCGTAACGGCGGGACACCTTTCAGTGCAAGGAATGCGGGAAGACTTTTCCAGCCCGGCCAAGCGAAGAACGGGAGCATCAAGCAAGTAACCGCTGGCGCCGCGATGGAAAGCGGTATAACCGATCACGTTTGGACAATTCGAGATCTGCTCTCGTGATGTTGTCGCTTGGAAGAGTAGAATTGGCTTAACACTGGATTGCGCATCCGCCCCGCATTGTGCGGCCCTCTTGCGTCGCCCGATGGGAGAAACGATGCCGGAGCAAACGCCGAGTCTGCCCAAGGAATGTCCAGTGTGCGGCAGTCAATCCCTTGTAGCATCAAATCGACAAACTACCCAGCCTGCCACGCTTCCTCTCTCTGGGATTCTTAGTTATCGTTGCGAGAATGGGCATGTATTCCTGCCGGCAATGCAACTTTAGGACACTACCGAGGCTTTCTGCATGAGTCCAGAAAGGCACCTGAACGGTCAACAGTTTTCGGAACTGGTAGACGAGTTCTTGGCCGTGCATGATGCACTCAACAGTTCCACGACAGCTGGAAGGCGCTGAGGGTCGGTTTCGCTATGCGTTGCGTTTGATGCCCATTCGCAAGCAATGGTGAACCGCGCAAGGCGGCCGATGCTCCCTCGCCGTCAGACGAGCCGAGGACCAAAACACGAGCAGACTCGCGTTGTGCGGCACAATCCGACTCAGATAAAATCAGAGGATGGCGCTCTGTGGATCTTCTGGACGCCAGTTGACCGTACCAACTTGTTACAAATGTACAGAGTCCTATCGATTAGTCGCAACGTTCGGCTGTTGCTCTCTCGAAACGACGTCTTGGCTATGGCCGGGTTTTCCGTCATTTCTCCGAAGCACCCCGAGGAAGCTCCTCTATTAGCCTCTCAGGAGGATGTGGATGCAGTGGTAATCGGCCATTCGGTAGATTGCGATCTCCGAAGAAACCTAATCGCTGAATTGCGTCGCATTTGCCCTGGGTGTCTCATATGCTTTGTTTATGCGGAGCCGGATACGACAGGCGAACCTCTCGCCGACTTGTCGTTGGACCTCACAAGAGGACCGGAGCCGCTGGTATTGGCCCTCGAAGAGCGACTGTCAAAACGGGGCGTTAAAGCGTCTTGAACTTTTCTTTCTGGGCGCCGAGCCCGGAATAGCTTCTGCGTTGCAGACATGCCTCGATTCCTCCAGTAGGGCTTCTTCGATTGTCGTAGTGCTGGCCAGAGTCGCGAAGCACCTCAGGCAGATCGACTCACTTCCGCCGCTATCACTGTACCGGCGAGCGAAGGTTTGCGCATTAACAGTATTCATAAACTCCAATGCCCCGCGGAATTTGGCTCGGCCAGATTTTAAGTCTGAACTCTCATTCCACGGGGCGCATTGATTTCTGCATCATGCACCTGTAGGGCAGAACTTACGATGGCACTTCGGTTCGTTTACTGCCACCTAACCCGAACGAGGGATTGCCGGCTATCGCGGTGCGGGGTAATCCCTTCTCTACGCCAGGGATGTGCAGCGGTTTTGACAATGATCTCGCTTATGACAAAGAGGGGAACGCACTCATCAAATCAACCTGCCGAAAGTGCGGTGCGTCAATGCTGGTGTGTATACGCGACGGCTCGCTTGCGAAGTGAGAGTCTAAACACACTTGCTCGCCGGCGCCGAAGATGGCATCCAAATTCAGTTCCGAACAGTGATCGAAATCTCTGCGCGGGCGAATCGCTCCCTTCGCCTAGAGATGAGAGGGGCTGTGAGCGAACCAGCGGCCCCTTTTCACTTTCCCTACCGATTTTTGGGGTGGCGCAGCTTCATACTCCCGTAACCCCCGAGTAACCCTCAGCAAGAACGAGATAGCTGACTTGAAGCACCGCGTCTAGCCCTCCCGGAAGAAACCTCTTCGCGCCGTTCCACAAACCTTCTTGGAGATGCCCCCCTAACCTTCTCAAATTAGAGAAGGAAATGAAGGATTTTTCATGTTTCAGAATGAGTTGTTTTTAGAATGCGCTGCACTCGGGAATGAGAATAAGATGGTGTGAGCTGATGTACTGAATGTCGGCAATGCGGTACAGGTTCTGATTGGTCAACCTCATATTGCATGACACGTAGGGGTAATTGACCCTTCCGGCGTTCTTTCGGTCGCCAACTCCTACTCTGGCAAGCCGGACAGGTGACTTGCCGCTTTGACCGAACGTATCATGTGCACCAGGCCTTTATGTCGCCCCTTAGACCGGACGACTAGCCTGCAACCTTGCTCCGCGCCAAAGGCGTGGTTCACCAATCCCAGCAGTACGAAGGAGGGGATCTGTCATGGCTTTCTTCTTCATTGTGTGCAACCAGGGTTGCCTTGTTATCGACATTCAGGGGGCGAGCACGAATCCTGTAAAGCCCTCTACGCTGCTCGACGTCTACACTCAGAAAAAGAGCGACTACGATAATTAGTTATGGGAGTTCGCGGAGCCAGAACCCGCAGGTACAACAAGACGAGCCTGGCTATTGTTACCTCCGCAGCAAATTGCAGAGCACAGAGGGTAAGCCCCTGATCATCGACATTCAGAGTAAGCAGTACGCCAACACTCCGATGCCGATCCAGGCCGACACACAGCCGCCGAGTTCAGGCGAAGCTGTAAATTTCTACCAGGTTTGGACGTTCGTGCCAGGGCCGGCGGGCTATTACTACATCCAGAGCTTGCTTTCGCCGCAGCAGGGGAATCCTCCCCTCGTAATCGAGATTAAGGACGGCGACCAGAACTCCGGTGCGTTGCTCCAGGTCAACTCGCAGAAATCGAAGGGCTCGGCTGGAGGTAACGCTTACCAGCTCTGGAGGTTCGTTGATGAGAACGGGGACAGTGTAGCCGTTCCGAAATCTCTACGGACACCGGCGAGTGGAACACCTTAACGCGAAAGAACAACAACGCGGAAGTACGTCGGAAGGGTGTATCTCTTAACGTACCCTCCTATTCTCGCGCATTCGATCAGGGCTGGCGGGTACTGCGCCTCCTATAGTGAAAAGTGCATGATCGAATTACGTTGCAGACAAGCCCGACGCACCGATATTCCGGCGATGGCGGAGGTTCGCGCTGCCGACTGGGGCACGGAGGAGTACTGGAAGGTGCGATTCCGACGCGAAGGTCAAAGCTGCAAACTCAGTACAAAAATCTGTCGTGTGGCTGGCTGCGGCATGCTGAATGTTTTGCGGGTCATGCATTTCGCAAACAGGTGGGTCTACTATCTGTCAATGCGACACGCTTCTGCGCGAGAAGGATTCGCGCATCTGGTATACAAGCATTGGCAAGATTCAATCAATTTACATGAAGTGCCTCCTCACTGTAGCCGGCGCACCTCGACACTCTTCTTTAAGGCCTGCAACGCTGTCCCAAAAGGCTGCTGTGGAGTTGCGGTCACTAGAACCACATTGTGTTGCATACCCCCAAAGTGGGGCACTCACATTCGCTCACAGCTCGAAAAGTAGCTCAGCGCTTTTGAATCGGTGGTGGGTGGCTCTGCGAGTGCCATCGAGCAGTGACTGCATCGACAGTGCTTCATCGCCTTGTAGAGAATTCAGATCGATTAAGTTTGTCGCCACCCAAGGTGCAAGCTGTCGAAATATAGGGTTCAAGTTGAGGTCATCGGAACGGATTTCGCCCTAAGTGATTTGGCGACGGTCGCCCACTGAAAAACGGAAGGGCCTTACATTGTTGGGGATACTTTTGGGGATACTTTGTTCCGGAATCTAATGCACCGAAATGCAGCACCGTGCGAGTACGTGTGCGGACTATCTATTTGACGGTATGAGGTTTATGCGCGTCTCTGCTCCACGGTGCAAGCCTGTGCAAAACTACCAAAATCGGACTCAAAATCCGCCAAATGCGAGGTCGCGGAAGTTCGCGCCCCTCCCGTCACCAACAAGATCTCTTTTATCAATTCTCCGCAATTGCACGCAAAGAGCAGAATGTAGGCCGGTTTGATTGCCGGATGTAGTGACTTGCTCTGGCACATCCGGTGGGTCTAGGGCGCATTACTTCCAAGCACAAAGGCCAACTTGACCCGAGACGTGTGACTTCACTCTTATCCAAGTCACCCGCAGCCGTGATGTGCATCACAACATCGCCGCGAATAATGTCGTAAGATGGTTCTCTTCACGCCAGCCGGTTACGGGCTATTAGTTCACCGGCGCTCCGCCGATCAGGCCAGACGGTTCAGATATACCCCCCTGAAATTCTAGATTGAGGTTCCAAAATGGCAGAACCATTTGCCGTATTTCCGTCTCTACCTTCAGGCGAGTCCGAGCCGTTGATCGACGCAAACAAGGCAGCACATATTCTCCACGTTCATCCGGTAACAGCTCGCCAGATGGCCAGCGACGGGGAAATACCGGCTCTCAAGATCGGGCGCTGTTGGCGCTTCCGTGAATCCGCATTGCAAAGCTGGATCACTCGCCAGCTGCAAGGCAATCAACGCAAAGACGCTGCGTAATGTTTTCTTCTCAGGAGGCAAGATGAAGCGCGAGCGTCGTCAGGACGGCACGGTGTTCTTGGATAAGCGGATCGGCGTTTGGTATTTCCAGTTCTACCGGGAGGGCCATCGGAAACAGCGCCCGATCGGTTCCCTGTCCGACTATCCGACCAAGACCAAGGCGATCAAGGCAGCAGTCGATGCTGGGTTCCGCGAACAGATCAATAGCGAAGTGCGGGTGCGACAGAAGGATCACACCTTCGCTACTATTGCTCAGCGGTACATGATCGAGTGGATGCCTCCACGACATGGTGGGTACACCAACTGGCTTAATAACCATGTCATTCCTAAGTGGGGAGACTTGCTGTTAGAGGAGATCGAACCGCTACAGGTCTATCACTGGATCAAGGATCTGAGGCACGCCGAGGACAGCCCTCGCTGGAAGAAGGGAGATCCACTGGCTGGGAAAACGAAGGCGCACATCAAAGGGGCCATGCGGCAGGTGTTCGAGTTCGCCATGCTTGCCGGGCTCTTTCCTATTCAACGGAACCCCATGGAACTGGTCAAGGTTGAAGGTGCCAGCAAGCGCACGCGGAAACTGCGCATCCTCACTTACGAAGAATGGACCAGTTTTATCGCAAACGTCACCAAGGAGCCACAGCGAACGGCGATCATCACTTGTATGTGTCTGGGTATTCGCCGAGAAGAGATCTGGGCGCTGAAATGGATGGATTTCGACTTTAATGTAGGGACGGTCATGATGGAACGGGTCATCGTCGGCGGCGAGGTTCATGACAAGCTCAAGACTGAGGCCAGCGAGGCACCCCTGCCACTCGATCCGGCCCTTGTTGCGTTGCTGTTGGCATGGCGCGATCGCAGCGAGTTCAACAAAGACTCCGATTGGGTCTGGGCTTCTCCGCACGTCGCCGGTGAGATGCCGCTTTACTTTAATGCCGTGCAGCGGGACTACATCATTCCGGCGGCAGTCAAAGCGGGTTTAGGCAAGATAGGATGGCACTGCTTCCGCCACACGTATCGTTCCTGGTTGAACGCTGCTGGCACTCCGCTGGGCGTACAGAAAGACCTGATGCGCCATAGCAACATTTCTATGACGACGGGATATGGTGCGGGAGTCGACTCCGCTATGCGAGAGTTCAACTCGCGGGTAGTGAAACGGGCGATTCAGTAAGGAATTCCGTTAATCGCCTGAATAACAGCCTGAGTATGCTTGTAAGTTGTTGAAAATATGGCGGAGAGACAGGGATTCGAACCCTGGGTACCCTTTCGAGTACACACGCTTTCCAAGCGTGCGCCTTCAGCCACTCGGCCATCTCTCCGTTGGGAAACGGGTGTTGCGGAAGCGCCGGAACTACGGCGCGTTCTTCATTGTAACGTATTGCGCGCAGGTTGTGAGGTTAGCAACCAGGAGCACGTCGAATTCAGAAGCTTCTCGGAAGACTCGACTGCGTTCGACTGGCGGGGATCGACATAGCGGCCGCAATTGCAGCCGCCGTCCGCCGAGAACTTTACTCTCCGTCTTTTTTCAGCTGCTGTGCCAGGTAGTTGGCGATGCCCATCTCGCCGATGGCGTGGAGCTGCGCTTCCAGCCAATCGATGTGGTGCTCTTCATCGTTGAGAATCGACTCAGCCAAGGTCTTCGAGGCGTTGTCGCCCTGGGCGACACACAATTTGATGCCGTCATTCAGCCGCTTGACGGCGTCGTACTCGAGCTGCACGTCGTTTTTGAATTGCGCTTCGACCGTCGCACCGACGTTGATCTTGAAGTAGTCGGTCATGTTGGGAGTTCCATCGAGATAAAGGATGCGCTCGATGCACTTCTCCGCGTGCACCATCTCCTCGATCGACTCCTTGCGGATAAGTTTTCCCAGCCGCTCATAGCCCCAGTTTTCGCACATCTCTGCATGTAGAAAATACTGATTGATGGCCGTCAACTCTGCTTTCAAAACCTGATTCAGAAAAGCAATAACTTTAGGATCGCCCTTCATATTGCCTCGCACACTTCGAGATTAGACGCGATACCGCTACGCCGAAAAACCGGATGAATTAAGTAATGGTCCCATTGTAGCGCCCGCCGGAGGCTTACCGGAAGGAAGCTACGGCGACGGACTCGTCGTCTACCACTTCAAAGATCGTGTAGAGCTTGGTGATTTGCAGCAGGTTATGCACATTCTTGCTGAGGTTCATCAGCTTAAGCTGCCCGCCCTGATTGCGGACCGAGGTGTAGCAGCTCATCAGTTCGCCTACGCCAGCGCTATCGATGTGGCGTACGTCGCGCAGGTTGAGCAGGATGTGCTTGTAGCCCTGGCGCCGACAAATCCCGCACGAGGTTCCGCATCACATCGGTGCCTTCCCCGAGCCTGAGTTCGCCGATCGTGTCCACGATGACTACATCGTTGATCTGCCGCGTGCTGGTTTTGATTCCCATTGGCTGTTCGCCCCCGTTTGCCGCCTGCCTCAGCTTCTCTGCCGTGGGCTTTATCGTACAACGCAAGCCAAGTGATAGGAATAAAAAAGGGGCCAGTGAGGCCCCTTCGGCTATTTGTTCGGTTGCAAGCTTATTGCAGCTTAAAGAGTGCTACCAGCAGGAAGACGGCTTCGGCGGCGGCCAGAGAAATCCAGATTTTGCGACGGAACCGCGTCTTGCCGATATCGCGGGTAAGCTGCATCCTCGCCGCTAGAAGAACGGGGTCGGCGGGCAGTGCTTCCGGAACGGCTGGGGTGGATTCTTCTTGCTCGAATGTGACGTTCGACTGTGCGGGCCGCGGCGCGTCGGCGTGAAAAACCTTGGGGCCGGAAATCAACGTCGACCAGTCGAGAATTTGCAGGCTCGACTCGGCGCCAAATGCCGGAATCGGGTGCGACGTCAATTGCAGTCCGGGAAGCCGTTCCGGGGAAAGCCGATCGCGGAGGCTTTGCAGCAGCGAATCCCACCAGGGATGGCTCAACTCATCTCCCACCAACTCGCCGACATCGACCGGTTGCGAGGTCAATTCCAGCGGCGGCAAAAGCTCAGGCGAAATCACGTCGCCGAGATTGCTGAACACTGTGCGATACCACGGCAATTCCAGAAGATCGCCTTCCAGAATGCCGACGTCCACCGGCTTCGAAGTCAGCTGCAAAGGAGGCAGCCGCGGCGGAGCGAAACGATCGGCGAAATTAATCAGCAGCGATCGCCACAGAGAAATGTCGAGTCCTTCGGGCGGAGAAAAATCTGAGATCGTACATCCGGGTAACGCCTGCTCCTTAATGCCGGGTGCTAGCCGTCGATGGGATCGTGTGCTTTACCAGGTACTCGGCCGGAATCTCAAACAACTGAGAACCGGGCTCGATCCGCACGAGATCCACTCACTTCATACTACTATGACCGCCCTCTCCGGCGCCGATTTCGATCGACCAATACCATTGTTAAGTCTGGATCAACTATGCGGAATTGCCTCTGCCTGAATCGATAACTGGCTTGGGTGAAATGTGGGTGCCGTCCAAGCCAGTTATAACTAAGCAGTATGGGCCACACCGACGCCGGCGGCAGCACCGCGAATCATGTAGTGCTGCTCGGGTACAGCGAAGCCGGCCGCTGTAAAGGTGTCTTTGATCAGGCGGTTGGTATCAAAGTAAACCTGCCAGTAATCCTTGTTATGGCAGTAAGGACGGACAGCCAGTACCGGCCCGGCGAGATTGAAGGTGAGAATCTCCACATCGGGAGCCGGCGCAGTCATAACGTTCGGAATCTGCGCTAGGGCGTTCTTGAGCATATCCATGGCCGCATGAACGTCAACCCCGTGCGCCAGCTGCGCTGTCAATTCAACCCTGCGATAGGGATTCGTCGAAAAATTCTGAATGACGTCGCCGAAGATCTTCGCGTTGCCGACAATGTTCCGTACATTGTCAAGGGTATCGATGGAGGTGGCGAACAGGCCGACTTCGTGCACCGTGCCAGTGACGCCGCCTGCCGTCACAAAATCGCCAACCTTCATGGGCTGCAGGATCACGATGAAAACGCCCGCAGCAAAGTTGGAGAGCAATCCGCTCCACGCCAGTCCGATGGCCACACCAGCCGCTGCGATCAATGCCGCCAGGCTCGTCGTCTGGACCCCAAAGAAGCCCAGGATCGCAATCACCAACACGATGTTAAGCAGCGCCCCAACCGCGTTCTGCATGTAGCGGATCAGGGTAGGATCGATTTTCTGGCGGGTCATGCCCCGGCCGATCATGCGCAACACCACGCCGATCAACCAGCGGCCCACAATCCATAAGACAATTGCTTCCAGCACTCGGATGCCTAAAGCAATAGCTAACGTCCAGCCCGACTGCACCAGGTCATTCATCTTCGTGCCCATAATGTTCGTCCTCCCGGGAACGGAATTTCACAGCTGGCAAGCTGTGTAGACAGTGGCTGACGCGGGGATGGTATCACGGTTCAGAGCGCTTGGCAGTAGCTGGCAGGTCTGACAGACGAGGACTTGTTTGAAAATTCAGTAAAAAATAAGGCGGCCCGTAAAGGCCGCCACAAAGCTTGCGCTACTCAGATCTCAATACTCGGAATCGACGATCTCCGGCGGCTCGCCTTGGTCAGGCTCGATGGCAAACTCCTGCCGCGGCTCCTCGTGCGGAGCAATCTCGCCTTCGCCTTCCTTCTTCTTCAGCCGAACCACCGTGATTTTGGCAAAGCCTTCTTCAAACTTCGGTGGCCGCAGTTTGGCAGCCATGCGCTGCATTACGTCTTCCGGCACATTGCGATCGCGCCGGTTATTGCGCTCCATGCAGACTTCCGGGGGCACGTCGAAGAAGACCGCGTGCGCCTCATAGCCGAAGTCGTTCGCCAGCTTGATCCAGCTGCGGCGCTCGTGGGGCGACAGGTTGGTCGCATCCAGATAGTTCCAGGGACGCCGGGCCAGCAGGCGCGCCCGCAACATGGTGCGCAGCGTGGAAAATACCAGGTCCTGATAACGCTGCTCGGTGACGTCGTCAAACAGCAAAATGCGGACCATGTCGCTCGACAGCGGCAGAATGCTGTGGCGCTTAAACCAGGTACTCTTACCGGAACCCGGAAGACCGATGGACAGTACGACGGCCCCTTTGGGGTGCTTCGACGGCTTGGCCTGCTGAGCAGCCGGATCAAGTGCCTCGTTGGGAGCTTCCGCCTCCGCTGCCTCACCTGTGGGACCACCGGGCCTGGGCAGAGCGGGTGCCTGTCCCGGCGTCGGAGCTGGCGGACGATTGCCGCGACCACGCCGTCCACGGCGACGATTACGGTCGCGCCGCATCTGCTGCGGTGACTCTTCTCCACCGGCTACTTCGGCTGCGGGCTGCTCCTGAGATTCGGGCTCGTCGGGCTGGGCCTCAAATTCGGGCTGCTGATTATCTGCGGGTTCGGCCGAAGACGGGTCGGGAAATTTCGGTTGCAAGGGCGCGGGATTGTCCTGTCCCTGCTGCTTTTCGCCCTGCGGCTTGCGCCGCCGATTGCGGTCGCGTGTCCATCTGCGCATGTTGCACTTGTAACACGCTTGCCTAGTCGGGAGCAATCCGACACATTCCCCCTTTGTGGCAGTAGTCGGTGATGTGCGCCATTGCCTGTCACTGGGCTGGATGCTACGATCTTTTGTTTCATTCCCTAGTTCTGCTTCTGCCTGTACGGCGTAGTATCAGGTTTTGGCGTTTCACATCGAAATTTCTGACGAGGTCATATGGCAATTAAAGTTGGCATTAACGGTTTTGGCCGCATCGGCCGCAATATTCTTCGTACCGCTCTAAAAGATTCCGAGCTGGAATTCGTCGCCGTCAACGATCTCACTGATCCCAAGACGCTCGCCCATTTGTTGAAGTACGATTCCATCCTCGGCAACCTTCCCAACGAGATTTCAGCCGGCGCCGATTTCATCAGCGTCGATGGCAAGAAGATCAAGGTATTCGCCGAGAAAGACCCTTCCAAGCTGGATTGGGAGTCCGTCGGTGCGCAGGTCGTCATCGAGTCAACCGGCAAGTTCACCAAGGCCGAGCTGGCCAAGCAGCATCTGCGCGGGCCGGTGAAGAAGGTCATCATCTCCGCCCCAGCTACCGGCGAAGACATCACCATCGTGATGGGCGTTAACGAAGACAAGTACGATCCGGCCAAGCACAACATCATCTCGAACGCCTCGTGCACTACCAACTGCCTGGCGCCGGTCGCTAAGGTGCTTCAGGACAAGTTCAATATCGTCTGCGGAACGATGACCACGATTCACTCCTATACCAATGATCAGGTCATCCTCGACTTTCCGCACAAGGACCTGCGGCGCGCCCGTGCAGCCGCGCTGTCCATGATTCCGACTTCGACCGGAGCAGCCAAGGCGCTCTCCCTGGTCATTCCCGAGCTGAAGGGCAAGCTGGACGGTTTCTCCATGCGCGTGCCCACGCCGAACGTTTCGGTCGTCGACCTGGTGGTGTTCGTCGAGAAGAAGACCACGGTGGAAGAAGTGAACAACGCGCTGAAGGCGGCGTCCGAGTCTGGTCCGCTGAAGGGCTTCCTGGGATACGAGACTGCCGAACTGGTTTCCATCGATTACCGGGGCGACCCTCGCTCCTCGATCGTCGACGCTCCTATGACTCGCGTCGTGGCCGGCAATTGCGTGAAGGTGATCGCCTGGTACGACAACGAGTGGGGCTACTCGTGCCGCGTCCGCGACCTTATTCATTACCTGGGCAAAAAGGGACTGTAAAACAGGAGTGGGTTGTCAGTTGTCGGTTGTCCGTTGCTACAGATACTAGGACGCTGTCAAAGTGTGCGACTGCGATATGCGGTTACAACGTAACTTTATCCCGATCGGGTAACTGCGGCTACTGATGCCTGTTCCAATTGTATTGTCAGCTGGCGGCTGACAACTGAGAGCTGAAGGCAACCGGATGCAATCCTATGTCGAAATTATCGATTCGTGATCTACCTCTGAACAACAAGCGCGTCCTCATGCGGGTCGATTTCAACGTGCCGCTTGACGATGGTCGCGTGATGGACGACACCCGCATCCGGGAAACGCTGCCCAGCATTGAGTACGCGCTGCGTCATGGCGCGCGTTTGATCCTGGCCTCGCACCTTGGCCGTCCCAAAGGCAAGCCCAATCCTAAGATGAGTCTGAAGCCGGTGGCCGAACGCCTGCGCATCCTCATCGATGACGTGCTGCGCCGCGGGGAAAATGTCGGCTTCTCGCCCGACTGCATCGGCGTGCAGGCCGAAGAGATGGCGGAGAAGCTGGAGCGCGGGCAGTCGCTGTTGCTGGAAAACCTGCGCTTCCATCCCGAGGAAGAGGCCAACGATCCGAACTTCGCCAAGCAGCTCGGACGCCTCTGCGACTACTACGTGAACGACGCGTTCGGTTCAGCGCACCGCGCACACGCCTCCACTGAAGGCATTACGCACTTCGTGGAAAAGAGTGCCGCCGGCCTGCTGATGGAGAAAGAGCTTGAGTACCTCGGCAAAGCGTTGTCGCATCCGCAAAAGCCGTTCGTGGCGATTCTTGGGGGGCGCCAAGGTTAGCGACAAGATCGGGGTCATCAAGAGCCTGATGGATAAAGTCGATGCCCTGATCGTAGGCGGAGGCATGGCTTACACCTTCCTGAAAGCGCAAGGACACGAGATCGGCAAGTCGCTGCTGGAAGCCGACAAGATCGAGTTGGCCAAGCAGACCTTGGCCGATGCCAAGGCTCACAACGTGCGGTTCCTTTTGCCCGTTGATCATGTAGTCGCCGACAAAATGGATGCCAGCGCCCGCATTCAGCGCATCGGAGTAGGCCAGCCTATTCCGCCGGACATGATGGCGCTCGACATTGGGCCGGAATCCGTCGAGCTGTTTTCGGACGAGATTGGGGGCGCTCGCACCATCGTTTGGAACGGACCGATGGGCGTTTTCGAGATCGAGGCTTTCGCCAAGGGCACGAAGAAGATTGCTCAGGCCGTCGCCGAGAACGGAGCTGCGATCTCAATCGTCGGAGGCGGAGACAGCGTGGCTGCCGTGAAGGCCGCCGGCATCGCCGACAAGATTACCCACATCTCGACTGGCGGCGGAGCCTCGCTGGAATTCCTGGAAGGCAAGAAGCTGCCCGGCGTGGAAGCGCTTAGCAACAAGTAAGGAAGGTTTCAATCGCGGCTTCGGGCGGATCCCCGCTTTAGTTCGGGTAGTGCGGCGCTTTAGCGCCGCGTCAAACCTGGCACAATTTTTGAGGGGCTTTAGCTCCGGGATTAGCTTTGAAAGGGCGCACCTTCAGGTGCGCCGTCGCGTCCACCTAAACTAGGAGCCGACTTTAGTCGGCGCCACATCACTTCTCCGGCAACTTCACTGACAACTCCACCATTGGCCGCCCCAGCCGTTCGGCTTCCTCGGGCGTAATTCCTGCCATATCCATTCGGCGGTTCTGAATCTCGCGCAGATGCGCCAGCACTTCGCGCTCCTGTTCGACATACTCTTCTTCGCTGATCGATCCTTCTTCCAGCATCGTCTGCAATTCCAGCAATCGCTCCTTGATGGGAGCGTCGTCGGTATACTCTTCCTCCGCCGCCCTCGCCAGGGTTCGCATGATGAACTGAAACCCCGAGATAGGCGCGAACAGCAGATCGTCGATCAGCAACATGGGATCCCTCGTCAGCCTGCGCTGCTTGGTTCAAGTTTCAAGCGAATGTTCACAAAGTTGTAGGGTGGCCACGGCCCCGTGTATTTGAAGTTCAGACGATCGCCAAACTTCTTGGCAATGCGGTTGACGGCCGCGTCGAACTCCGCTTCGCGCTCGCGCTCCAGCAGGAAGGCGGCGTTCATGATCATCTTGTCGCCGATGGGCTTGTTGTCGCGCGAGGCCACGCAGATGGCGCGCAGCGTCTCATAAATCTCGCGCACATACTCCGCCGAGCGCTCCGCCATCGCCTTGTCGATCATGCGGCCCAGTTGCATACGGGCAAAGTACGTGGACTGCAGATGCTTGCGCGTGATCTCGTGATGGAAGCGGTGAATCTCCTCGTGCTCGCGCTGCAACTCCTCGACCACGTGATCGCGGTCCCAGGTGACTTTCAGACCGAACTCTACCTTGCCTGCCATCTGCTTCAGGATGTCTTTCACCGAGGGATAAATGCTGCGCAGCACCTCGCGAATGTCGTCGTCGGTGCGGAAAACCGTGCCGAAACTCATCGGAATGATGGTGTGCGTCTTCATCACCGTCTCGATGACATGCTCGTGCGCCAGAGCATTCTCGCGCGTGGGATCGAAGATGAACACCGGCGTCCGGCTCACCACCGCGGCGATGTCGCCGTGCGAAACTGCGTACACCATCTCGCCGGTGCCGCCGATACCCATCCGTCCGAATGAAACCACATCCGAAGACTGAATGATGCCGTAAACGTAACGGCCTTCCTGCCGCACTTCCGGCGCAGCCACTCTTTCGGCCACCAGGGCAACAGGCGCAACTCTCGGTTCACGCGTTGCGGCGGGCGCCGAGCGAAATCGGAATCGGCTGCCGCTTTTGAACTTTGGTCTTGGCGGCTTTCGCCTTCACTGCCGGCTTGCGTTTAGCCGACCGCTTCGTGCTGGCCATAGTCCTCCCGTAGTAATTCCGCTATCGTCTGCAACAGCTCTTTAATGTCGATGGGCTTGAACAGAACCGGGATGTGCATTTCGTCGGCGCGATCGTTCGCTTCCTGCGTGGCGTATCCGGTCAGCAACACTACCGGCATCCCCGGATGCCGCTGATGCGCGAATTCGATTACGTCGAAACCGCTCTCCTGCTTTTCCAGCGACAGATCGCAGAGCAGCAGATCGACGTTGTCCAGCGCAAGCAGCTTGCGAGCTTCGTCCGACGACAGAGCCGCGCTTACCTCATAGCCCTGCTGTTGCAGGATGAGGCGGTAGGTTACAAGAACATTCGGTTCGTCGTCCACCACCAGGATGTGAAACTTACGATTCATGCATACCAGATTTCTTTAACGCACTGCCGGCAGCTCAATGGAAAACACCGTACCCTTGTCCACCCGGCTGCGAACCCGCAGCTTGCCCCCGTGGTTCTCTATAATCCCCTTCACAATCCACAGCCCTAGCCCTGTTCCCCGTTCGCCCTTGGTGGTCACGAAGGGTTCAAACATGCTCTTCAGCAGGGTTCTGGAGATGCCGCACCCGGAATCAGCCACCACGATGCGAATCATTTCCTTCACCCCGCTCTTGCGAAACAGCCGCGTCCGCACCCGCAACACGCCGCCCTGGATCATGCTGTCCTTCGCATTCACCACCAGGTTGGAAAGCACCTGCCGTATCTGGTCGGCCGAGCCCAACGCCGGCGGCAAGGTATCCATCTCTTTCTCCACGCGAACTCCGGCGCGATCTAGTTGCCGTGCGAACAGCAGCAGCGTATCGTCCACCACGCTGTTCACGTCCACATTGCCTACCTGCTCGGTGTTGCGATACAGGCCCAGCATCTGGCGAACAATGCGCGCCACGCGCTCGGTCTCCGCTTGCAGGATCTGGTAAACCGGAGCTGGCCTCCGGCTTGATCTGATCGGTCAGCAGGAAGATGCAGTTCTTGATCGCTTCCATGGGATTGTTGACTTCATGGGCGATGGTTCCGGCCAGGCGGCCGGCGGCGGCAAACTTCTCCATCTCCAGCATGCGCCGCTCCATCCTCAACTGCTCCAGGCGCCGCACCGACGTCAGATCGCGCAGAACCGTAACCGTGTAAGCCACCAGGCCGCGCTCGTCGTAGATTTTTCCGGAGCGCGCGTCATACTCCACTTCCTGATACGTTCCGGGATGCGTCAACTGGAGCACGGAACTCTCGCGGTCGGAGAACGAGTACGTGAACTTCATCACGTAGGCATCCAGCTTGGCCTGATTGCGCACGTGCAGCGCGCTGCGGCCTTTCTCCGATCCCAGCAACTCCTGCGCCAGCGGATCGAGCAGCGCTACCTTGGCATCGCGATCGCAAACCACGATGGGATCGCCCACGTTCTCGATCACCAAGTTCAGGCGATCGCGATCCTGACGCACCACTTCTTCTGCCTGCCGCAATCTTTCGTAGTTGGCTCGCAACTCTTCATCGGCGCGGCGCAGGTCGGTCACGTCGCGCAGCACCGTAACCATGCCCGCACGCCGTCCATCCGGACCGAAGCTGGGCGCCGAACACGGCCTCGAATAACACCTCGTCGCCTTCGATGGCGTCCACCAGCGTCATATCGCGCGAGGAGTCGTTGCCGGAAACTGCCATGGAGGAAAGCGCCGCGGAGAACAACAGGTTGTTCAACTCCACCGCTCGCACCCGGCCTTCGCTCACATCCTCCGGAAGTTTGAAATACCGTTCCGCCGCCTTGTTCTGCGTGATGACGCGGTGCTGCGGGTCGGTCAGGATCACCGGATCCGACATGCTCTCCATCACCGTCTGCATTTGCGTGATGACGGTCTCCATGTCCGATCATCCGGTTCTGGTAATGCTCTTCCTTGAACAGGCGTGACAGATAGCGATTTGCGAGTTCAATCAGATTGCGCAGGTCGTTGACGTTCGACGTCGTGGTCTCGCGCCCCATCTCCACCACGACCACGGCCGCATAGGCGCGCATGTCGCAGGCTGCACAAACCTGGTCCTGCAACTGCAGCTTCAGCCGCGAATGATAGTTTTCCACAGCGAGGCATTGGCGGCCGCGAGCGCGTTCCGCCTCCCAACAGGCGGTCTTGTTGCGAAAAATCAGCGGATAGTAGTAAAGGTCGGAGCCGCGTGCACCGCGATCGCGAACCCGTTCCGGCTCCTGGCTGTGCAGTATGCGCACCAGCGGATTTTCGATGGCAAACAGCGAACTGCGGAATCGCTGCGTGAAAGTCTTGGAGCAATTCAGGGAATCGATAGGCAGTATTTCTGAAGTTTCGAAGTCGACCCGCGTCACCAGGGCGCGCGGGAATCCCAGGGCAACAATCTCTTCCAGCAGGACCGGAAAGATTTCTTCGCTGCGTTCGATGCCGAGCAAGCGAAGAGCCGGACGCCGGCTCTTGGGGGCGCGGTCGAGACTATCAGAACGCATGCGCATCTGGGGGGAAGCCATTCAACTGCTCCTGGGCGTCAACTTCCCTAGAGGCGGTTCGCCGGACGGCGTTTGCGAGCTGGCCGCCGGGTTGTTTCCACGGTCGTGATCTCCTCTTCCTCTCCTGGCCCAAGTTGCGGACGCGATACCAGACCCGTGAGTCCAACGGCATCGGCGTACTTGAGATAGGTGTCGATCGAGGCCACAACCACGCGCGCCTCTACCGTAATCAGATCAATGCCCACCAGCGAAATTCGCACCCAGGCGTCGATCACGATACCTTTGTCCAATACCCGATCCAGCACATCGATCAGGCTTGAACCGCCGGAAACTCTTTCAACCGCCATTCCAGATCCTCCTGCCGCTCATCGTGCCTTGGCGTTAAGCTTTCTTCTTCCGGACAACTTTCTTCACCGTTTTGGCCGGAGTTGTGCTTTCCCGCAGCTCGGCTCCCGGTCCGGCGCGCGGCAAACGCGTGCGACGTACCTCAGGAAGTCCCGCCGGATGCGTGAGGTTGGGATCGAACTTCCACCAATTCAGTCCGATCTCCTCGGCTTTGTCCACGGAGCACACAAGAAGACGGATGCGGATGGTGAGCAGTTCCACATTTGCCAGCGAAACTCGAACATCGCCCGCAATGACCAATCCCTTGTCCAACACCCGGTCAAGGATGTCGAGCAGATTAGCCGTTCCCGAGACGGTCGGTACACGTTCCATGTGTGGTCTTCAGAATTAAGAGAATGCGGCACTGTCGAAGCTTTCCGGCTACTTCACTGTACGCATAGACTCGTCGAACAGCGGGTAGTCGGCCCCATCCGCGCTTCGACACAAGGGCGTATCGTAGCGGACATGGAACCGAGTGTCAATTTTGAACGATAGCTTCAGCGAAGTGGCGGCAAGCAATCATCAGTGACCTGGTACTCTGGTCGGGTTAGATGCAGAAAAGGTTGCCCGCACCGAGCTGATTTTCAAATTATTTTTGGTTCACGGGGCCAAAGGTTGTTAGGGTAATAATATACTTGGCAAAACGGCTGCTAGGGAGTAGCCTTGATCCTGCCGTGACAGGGAGAAAGAAAGACGTATACCCATCCTTCAATGTGTTGTCATCTATGGGGCTTACAGATGGATATGCAACTCTTTTCACTTCTCTTTTAGCCTCTACTCTGCTATAGATGATTCTGAAGCAGAAAAGCCACCCGGCAAGGTGGCTTCAGTGCTTCAAAAATGATACGGGCAATCGGTAGGACTCAGCACCCCTACCGTACTAAAAATCCCGTATCGAAGTCAAGGGAGAAGTGTGCTCGTTTGGCTGCTGTACCTGAGTGGTACAGGTGGGCCTGCTCCGCATTGAGGTCGCGAACTCTGGCGAAGCTCTTCTCCCAACTCACTGGACTGTAAAAGCCAGTCCGGAGGATTTCGATGTCAAAAACCATACCGATGAAAGAAGTCAATCGCAACTCTGTAGACGGTCGTTTCGTAACTGACCGCTACCTTCAGCAGCACCCGCGAACTACTGAACGCGAACACGTTCCGGTCAGTAATCCCAAGAAGTAGGCCAACCATGCCCAAAGCATCAAGGCGAATGGGACGAATTGCTGGAAAGACACTGCGAAGTAAGCGTGCACGACTCGGATGCAAGAGCCTAGCAGGTCATGTGCTAGGAGAACGCAGACGCAGTCACAAGCGCAGCCAGAAACGCAGTTAGACAATCAACCACTCACCCCGCCAGCATATCGGCGGGGTTATTTTTTGGCACGTTTCTTGCGTTCCCGCGTTCGTTGTTCCCGCGCTTCCTGTTTGAGCACTGCTTCCTTCGGCACGCTGAGCACTTGGCGCACGGCGTTGTCGAACCTCTCGAACTCAGTCTTGCCGGGAACATGCGGTGCCGGTAGTGGTTTCAATGTTTCCCCTTGGAGGTCACGCTATGAGTTGATGGCGGCGTTTTCGTGACGCTAGCCGATCAAAGCCGCCAAAGACGCGAGGGTTTTCAAGACAGTGTCGTAACCGGAACGCCGAGTTTATCGACAAATGCGACGTAGAACAATTTTCGTTGAGCACCTTTAGGGGATCGCTACAGGCGATAAGCCGCGTAGCCGCGATATGAGGACAAAGTACCCCCCAGTAGCCTTCGCTATCGCCCTTGTGATGAACAGCCCAGCGCCAGCGTTGTCTGCCGTGCCGTACATTCCTGTCTTCATCGCCCCAGTGATTCCGGGGCGCATGGCGAGACTGAGTGCTACTTCGTCACTTTGTGACGCCTCTGGGTATGCTGCGCTCAAGTGCTCAGCTATCCCCGATCCACAGTCGGCAACTGCTATGGAAACCCTCTTTGGTTCCTTCTTCAGGTATCGTTGGGCGCACACATAGGCCCCCTCTTTTGAATCAGCATGTTCCAACACGTTTCGGATTAGCTCGCTCACGCAGTATTGGACAGCGGCAAGCCCATCTGGTTCCGTGTCGAGGTGCAACAATGCCGAGATGTTTGCAATAACCGCGTCGAGATCAGCTTGGGTCTTTACCTGCCACAAGGGAAGGAATCGCCCAGCCTCCTCGTGCTCCTCCAGAACGGTAGAATAGGATACGTTTAGATGTTTGAATAACTTCATGCGCGCAAAGTAGTTGGCGTGACTGCCAGTCATGTTCTGGACTTCTACCGTCAACCCGTTGCGCTGACACCATCCGCCCCATGCGGCGCACATTGCAAGGGCCATCGGATCCATGTGCGCCCAACTCGGATGCAAGTTTAGCGTTGCTGGTGCCGATGAGTCGCAAAACGGAGAACTATGGGTCAGGAAGTGCTTGAGCGTGTGAATGCTGGCATTATTCGGAATGTTCAGCGTTGGCATGAGGTCAACTTGAGATTTACACACCACTGTTCTATACTCCTAGCGGCGGAGCATTAGTAATGGCGACCATTTTACCGGCTAGTCCCGCGAAGAATCTGCTGGTAATTGGTTATCAGGAATTTATGTTATCCGCTGGTTTCGCTTTCCTCTGTTTTGTCGTTTACCAGTAAACCGCCTCCTGAGTCTTGCCTGTCAGTTCCCGAAACGTAAGTCTTCTACCCACAATCTGACGCACGGCTAGGTCAAAGCGATCACCGTCGGTAATCGGGTTCTCGCGAGTGCCGCGATTGTTGAATCTGAATTCCTGCTCGTCAAGATAGCGGAACAGGTGAAACGGCTCTACGCTTACGTACGTGCCGTTGATGCCACGCTTGAACAGGCTCCAGAAATTCTCAAGACCATTTGTGTGAACCCGACCGCGAACGTAATCTACCGCATGATCGACTACATGGTGCGCGTATTCCGATTCCAGACCGTCATAGGAAAGCAGCGCGTCGGAGTACAGCGCTACACCTGCTTGAACCGAAGCCTTCACTTCGGCTTGAAGCGTTTTCTTTTTGCGATCCGCGATGACTTTCGTTTTGACTTTGCTGTGACCGCCATCGCCCTTGCTGCGTTCCAGCACTCCGAATACAGCAGTCTTATCGGTCGGGCCTGTAGCGGTGATGCGCCGCTTACGAACATCCATGTGCATGTTCCGCGCTTTACCGCCGATGAAACTTTCGTCCACCTCGCATTCGCCGCTCAGCTTCATGATGGAACCGTTCTGCAATGCGTAGCGGATTCTGTGATTCATAAACCATGCGGATTTCTGGGTGACCTTGAGCGACCGATGCAATTCCCAACTGCTCACGCCATTCTTGCAATTGACAACCATCCACATTGCTGCGAGCCACTTGTCCAGACCCAAGGCGGAATCCTCGAAGATCGTTCCTGTCTTGAGCGTGAACTGTGGGGCATCGTGCTTCTCGCGGCAGTGCCAGCGGTTGTACTTCTCAAGGAATAGGACGTTCTTGCTGCCGCAACGCGGACAGACAACGCCATCGGGCCAGCGACGGGCCACAAGGTATTCGCGGCAATTGACCGGATCGGAGAAGAACAGGATCGCTTCTTGCAGGCTCGTCGGCTCCATGCTTAAATCTTAGGGCATAATCGCTATTTTGTCAAGTATATTATTACCGTTGTTAGGGTAGAGCTGGCCTTGAGGCCAGCGTCCAAGCCTTGCATTTACCGACCCGAGCCGGCGTCAGCCGGCGGCATAAATTTCCTGATACAGAGTTTGTCTAACGAGACTCCGTTCAACTCTGCGATTACCGATCCGGGCTTCAGCCCGAAATCGCGCGTAATGTTTATTCCGTCAGCTTCCCCAGCGGTCCTAAATCCAGATTCAGATCTTCCGGCTTCAGCCCGAACTGCCCTGCCAACTCATGGAGCTTCGCCTCCAGCTTCATCAGGGCCAGGCCCATCTCTTCGACCTGTTGATCGCTAAGGCTGCCACCCTCCATCCGCCGGATGGCCTGCCGCTCCAGCAACTGACGCAGCAAATCAATCAGCCCGAGCACCAGCTTTGCCAGGCCCTGTTCAATGGTCTCCTCGGAACAGTCAATTCGCTCCAACGATTGTGCGTCACATCCTGTAACTGGCGGCGCAATTCGGAGACCGCATCCTCCACTTCCCGCGGCGTAAGCTTCTTAGGACTATCCATGTTCGCCTCGAGGAACGACAAACTCGCTAGGCGGCCAAGGTCCGCTCAGGCGCAGCCGAATCCCCACCGACCCGCCGGCGGTGCGTAACGCCGCGAGAAATCTTTCCCGGCTCGCCCGCGGCACCAGCGCGAACCAGCGATGCGTCTTGCGCTCCTGCCGCGATCGCCACTCCCGCACCGAATCGGTGGTAACGCTTTTCAGCTTCTCCTCGACCACTTGCACCCGTCCCGAGGCCTCCTGACGCCGCTTTAGATATTCGCGGCCACTGACCGGTGTGGCGAGGTCGGCTTGCGTCTCCGCCTCCCACGTGCCGACAATTTCGTATTGCACCGCACCGTCAACCCTCTCCAGCGCCGCACGGTAAAGCTCCTGCTCCGGCGCCAGATGCTGTTCCATGACCTCAGAATTTTCCAGCAACGTCGGAAAACGAAACGGGATCGGAGTCGTGACCGCCAAAATTTCGCGCAGCACCTGATGAAATTGCAGGGCTGCTTTTTTCAGCGACTCAGCTTCGCCCAGCGTCAATTCGGGTCTGCAATGTCGCTCCAGTACACGCTCACTCCCAGCATCTCGCGCGACTGCACCGCGGCGTCGAGCACTCCGGACGCGACCTTGACCGCCTGACTTGGCTGGGTGACACAATAGAGGAGAGCTGGGCATCTAGCGGCTCACGACACGCGGTCCAGCGGCTGAACATAGGAGTCGGCTGAACCTTTCATATTTCGCAGCGCCGTTTCCACCGAGGTCAGAATCACATTCAGTCCGACATAGACCAGATCCACTCCGGCCAGCGAGATGACCAGGCTGCCGTGAATCACCACTCCCGAGTTCAAAACGTGGTCGAGGATCTCCAGCAGCGAGATATCGTTTTCGCTGTCGATCGAAAGCGTCGAAACCGTGTTCGTCTCAGTCGGCATGGTCCTCCACAAACGAGTACGGAGGCCAGGGACCACTCCAGTCAATGCGGCGGGCGTTTTGCCATTTGGCCGCGTATTTCTTCAGCTCCGACTCCAGCTTCTTGCGGTCCTTTCTGCGAATCAGAAACGAGCCGTGCCACAGCAGCCCAGGCTGACCCGCGCTGGCTTTTCCCCCCGGACTTGCCGCAACCGCCAGTTCGCCCAGTTTAGCGATGAACTCCTCCACATCGTCATCGAGGGTGCGGCCCGCCTTCGGCTGCAACTGCTCCGCCTTGCGCTTCAGGTAGTCCGATCCACTGGAGGCAGCCGACACCGCGGCCGTCTGCTTCGGCTTGGCCGTCGCGAAAACTTTGATGCCCCACTCGTCAGCGTCAGCCACGCGCTCGAATGCTTCCCGCAATGCGCGCTTGCGTCCGCTGACATGCTTGGCCAGCGACTCCTCTGTCAGAAAAACGGTGCCGAACCGCGCCGGCAGCGAGCCCGTATTCCGCGAGATCTCAGCCACCACCCGCTGATGGCGCAATCCTGCCGACGCCAGCCATTCCAGGTTCTGCATATTTTCCGTGAGACGATCGGCAAACTCATCTTTGGACACCCGGCTGATCCAGCACAGATAGCCTTCACAGCGCACGGCTTCTACCGGACGCAGTGCCATCGATTCCCTCGGCCGCGGCTGCGGGGCGCAATGCGATTCGGCAGCTGCGATATCGCGTACAGATAGATTGCGCGCGCCGCAGGACGCGATGCTTTCTTCTTGCCAGCTCGCCGTCTTCAGACTAGTCGCCATAAATTTTGCGTGAACTGCTGTAGCCCTTGCGCTCCTGCAATCGGGCTGTCGGATTCGGCTGCAACGTAAATCTGGTTGCCGCGCATTTGCTGTCGCATGTTGGCCAGCGAGGCGGCTTGCCACTGCGCAGCTAGCTTACATCGCGGGCACCGGCCGGCCTCGAGCATAACCCGATTGACGAAGACGCCGCCGAGTGGCGCCCCCAGTTCGCCAAGCGCCAGCAACAGACGCCGCGTCTCGTAATCGGGCAACGGCTCAGGCAGGGTAACCACCAGAAGCTGACACTGCTTGCTATCGCGCAGGATCGACGCCAACTGGCGCACCTTCTGCGACAACGTCGCGATCTCGACCGCTGCATCCTGGGCGATGGGTAGTGTACGGTGTGCTGCCAGGGTTTTCAACAAGACGCGCGCCCACGCCAGCAGGCGCTCCGGCGTGCGCAACACTTCCAGCGCATGACCCGTCGGCGCCATGTCGATCACGACGCGACTACCGGTCCCTAGCAAATCCAGAATGCGAAAGATGGCGAAAATCTCATCCACTCCCGGCGGCACGACGTCGAGCAATGCCAGCAGAAATTTGCGGTCGAGGCTGAGATCCAAATGGATACCGCGCTCCTCGCCGGTCATCGCCTCGTTCAGTCGCGAGCGCAGTTGGGCAGCCCACTCACGGAACTGGGCCATGGCGTCGAATTCTGCCGCCAATAGCTTGCGATCTTTCAGCACCGGACGCGGCTGGTCGTCGACATCCGTGCCGAAGATGTCGTCGAGCGACGGTGCTGGGTCGATCGAGCACACGGTTACGCTCTCGCTCTTCGCCGCCCTACGCTGGCGATAGGCCAGCGCCGCGGAAATCGTGGTCTTCCCTACTCCACCTTTGCCCAGGGTGAGCGTCAGAGGTGTCGCCAGCACAGGCCACACTGCCGCCTCGAACTCGATGCCGGCACTTTTCTTCAACTTCAATTTTGGCTTGGTTATTACCGACCTCGGCAACTTTCGGCCTTCGAAGATATGTGCCCCGAAGCTGCGCAGATGCTCGACACCGAGGATGGGACAGCCGGGATCTTCCGCGCGAAACACCTTGGCTCCGGGAAATTTTGCGCGCAGGAATTTGCCTGCCTCGCGACTCTGCCGAGCGCGTGCCTTGCATCGTTGGCAGGTAGTCTTGTCTTCGACGACGCGGTTAAGGACAATCTCGCCAACACCGAGTTGCGTGCCGCCGCTCTCGAACGCGGAAGCCGACCGCAGCATTTCGTTTAGCGAGAACGGCTCTGCCGTCGTCACCCACACCAGCTTCGAGTCCGTTGCCGACAACGCCCGCTCCACCCGGGCCACCATCTGTGCCCAGCGATCCAGTGCCGGCTCGCGCCGAACATGTCCGCCGAAATGTTGCGCCAGCACGACGTCACGCGAAGCCGCCGTCTCCAGCACTTCGAGAAAGCGCGCGAAGTGCTCCGGCATCTGGAACAGTCGGATGGCATGACCCATCGGGGCGGTATCGACCACGACCTCGTCGTAGTCGCTGTCGAGCAACTCGTGAATGGCGAGCAGGGCCGCGACCTCGGCCATGCCCGGCAAGCTGGTATCCAGCAGCGGCTCCAGTTCGTCGCGAGTGAACAGGCTGCCCTTGTTCAGCAGGGCCAGAATGTCTTCACGTTCTACTTTAAGGAATCCAGCTATCTGTTTATCTGCATCGATTTGCCTGGCGAGCGTATTTCCAATGTTGGGTAGCGATTTCGGGACATTCGACAGTCTGACTTGCAGGACGTCGGCGAGAGAATGTGCCGGATCAGTAGAGAGCAGCAGGATGCAGTTGCGGGGAAATCTCCTGGCCCGGTGCAACGCGTAGGCGGACGAAACGGTGGTCTTCCCTACTCCGCCTTTGCCGATGAAGAAGGTAAACCGGGGCACGGCCCACTGTCGCACGACGGCAGGCGCAGGAGCAAATCGGTGTCGCCGATAACGAAACCCTCCCCCAAAGCCGAAAGGCCGGCAACCATCTGCCGGCCTCCCAGGACGCTGCTGACGAAGTACCGACTTGCGCCTACTCTTCCTCCTGCAATTTCGCAATCACGGCCATATCCTCCAGCGTCGTGACATCACCCTTCACCTCGCCGCTGGAGGCCAACTCACGCAGCAGGCGCCGCATGATCTTGCCGGAGCGCGTCTTGGGCAACTGGTCGGTGAAGCGAATGTCGTCGGGCTTTGCCATGGCGCCGATCTCTTTCGCCACCCACAGCCGCAGCTCTTCCTTCAGCTCAGGAGACGGCTGATGTCCCATCTCGAGCGTGACGAATGCCGCCACGGCTTGCCCCTTCATTTCGTCAGGACGTCCAACCACGGCCGCCTCAGCGACCTTCGGGTGCGCCACCAGGGCCGACTCGATCTCCATGGTGCTCAGGCGATGGCCGGACACGTTCAGCACATCGTCTACGCGGCCCATGATCCAGAAATAGCCGTCCTTATCTTCGCGGGCGCCGTCGCCAGTGAAGTACATGCCCGGAATGTCGGACCAGTACTGGCGAACGTAGCGTTCAGGATCGCCATAGACGGTGCGCAACATCGCCGGCCACGGCTTCTTGATGACCAGGTATCCGCCGGAGCCAAGCGGCACGCGCTCGCCGGCGCGCGTCACGACCTCCGCGATAATTCCCGGCAGCGGACGGGTCGCCGAACCAGGCTTGGTCGCCACCGCTCCCGGTATCGGCGCAATCATGATGCAGCCCGTCTCGGTCTGCCACCAGGTATCAACGATGGGGCAGCGATTGCCGCCGATCACCTCGCGATACCACATCCAGGCTTCGGGATTGATGGGCTCGCCCACTGTGCCCAGCAAGCGCAGACTGCTGAGGTCATGCTTCTTCGGCCACTCGTCGCCCCACTTGATGAAAGTGCGGATCGCCGTGGGCGCGGTGTAGAGCGTGTTGACCTTGTGCTTCTCGACGATCGCCCAGAAGCGGTCGAAGGCTGGATAGTTCGGCGCGCCTTCATACATCACGACGGTAGCGCCGTTCTGCAGCGGGCCGTAAACAATGTAGCTGTGCCCGGTCACCCAGCCAATATCGGCCGTACACCAGAAGGTGTCTTCTTCCTTCAGATCGAAAACCCACTTGGTCGTCAAATATGTGCCGACGGAATAGCCGCCGGTGGTGTGCACGATGCCCTTCGGCTTGCCCGTCGTGCCAGAGGTGTAGAGGATGTAGAGCGGATGCTCGGAGTCGAGCTGCTCGGCCGGGCAATTGTCGCTCACCTTGGCCATCTCCTCATGCCACCAGTGGTCGCGGCCTTCCTTCCAGCCAACTTCCGTGCCGGTGCGCTTGTACACCAGCACCTTCTTCACGCTCGGGCAACGATCCAGCGCTTCATCCACCGCGGGCTTCAGCTTCACTTCAGCGCCACGCCGGTACGAGCCATCCTGGGTAATGACCGCGACTGCTTCCTGATCGGTGATGCGATCGACCAGCGCGTTCGCCGAGAAGCCGCCAAAGATGACGGAGTGCACCGCACCGATGCGCGCGCACGCCAGCATGGCAATGGCAAGCTCGGGACACATGCCCATGTAGATGGCCACGCGATCGCCCGACTTGATGCCCAGCGACTTCAGGACATTCGCGCACTTGCAAACTTCGCTCAGCAACTGCTGATAGGTGTAGGTGCGAACCTCGCCGGGCTCGCTTTCCCAGATGATGGCGGCCTTGTTCTTGCGCCAGGTCTCCACGTGCCGGTCCAGGCAGTTATAGGAGAGATTCAGCTTGCCGCCGATAAACCACTTCGCCCAGGGAACTTCCCACTCCAGCACCTTGTCCCACGGCTTGAACCAATGCAACTGGCGCGCAACGTCGGCCCAGAAAGCTTCCGGATCGGCTGCGGCCTTGGCGCAAATTTTGTCGTACTCTTCTTTACTGCGGATGTGAGCGTTTTTGCTGAACTCCTCCGGCGGCGCAAAGCTGCGCGTTTCGGTAAGGATGGAGTCGATATTTGGGCCTGCTGCCTGTGGGGCTGTGGACATAGAGAAACGCCTCCGATCAAAGCTGATGATTGCTGTGAAAAATCCAGAGTGCCGGCTGGTGGCCGCCGGTGTACCGCATTCTAGTGCGGGGCCAGAGTTTTGCCGAGCAAAACCTGACCCCGTTCCGGACCGCTGTCAGGACGGCCCGGCGAAACCTTTACTGCTCCAAGGTTGAGAGATCGCCAATCTCCGCCCCGGTTTCCTGCGCCTTCAACAAGCGGCGCATGATTTTTCCCGAGCGCGTCTTGGGCAGAGCGCTAACGAACTTGATGGCCGAGGGTGTCGCAATCGGACCCAACTCTCTCCTGACGTGCTCGATCAGGCTGGCCGTCAGTGCGTCAGACGCGGTGTGCCCGGCGCGCAACTGGGCAAACGCCACAATCGCTTCTCCCTTCAGCGGATCAGGAATGCCGATGGCAGCAGCCTCGGCGACCGCCGGATGCGAGACCAACGCGCTCTCGACCTCAGCCGTTCCGATGCGATGTCCGGCGACGTTCAACACGTCGTCGGCGCGTCCGATGACCTGAGATGTATCCGTCCGCATCTTTGGTAGCCAGGTCGCCGGTGATGTAGCAGCCCTTAAGCTCCAGCCAGTCTTTCTCGAAGCGCGCGGGATTGTTCCAGATGGTGCGCATGAAGTGCGGAAAAGGCCGCTTGAGAATCAGCCGCCCGCTTACTCCCGGAGGCACTGGCTTGCCATCGATGTCGACCACATCGGCCTCGCAACCGGGAAGCGCCAAGCCGGCTTTGCCGGGACGCATCGGCATGGTGACCGGTGTACCCAGGGCCGGACCACCGAGCTCCGTCTGCCACCAGTTATCCACCACATAACCCCATTTGCCGTCGCCCGCAAGATAGGTCTGCGCCCAGCGCCATGCTTCAGGATTCAAGGGTTCGCCGGCGCAGGCAATCACCCGCAGCGTTCTCAGGTCATACTTCTGCGGCAGTGCCTCGCCGTAACGCATGAACATGCGCAGCGCGGTGGGAGCGGTGAACATCTTGGTGACGCCGTACTTCTCCACGATCTGCCAGGCGATTGACGGATCGGGATAGTCGATCGCGCCTTCTCTGAACAGCGTGGTGACGCCGGCACACAGCGGAGCGTACACGATGTAGGAGTGACCGACGACCCAACCGATGTCCGAGGTGCACCAGAACAGGTCGCGCGGGCCTACATCGAAAAATGATGCCAGGTGATAGACGGTGCCGACCATGAAGCCGCCATGCACGTGCACCACGCCCTTCGGCTTGCCGGTGGTTCCCGAGGTGTACAGGATGAATAGCGGGTCTTCGGCGTCCATGTCCTCGGCCGGACACTCAGCCGGAAACTTCATGAGCGAGCGGAAATCAACTTCGCGCGCGCTGGCCGGGGCAAACGCCTTGGGATCGCGAGTGAAGACCACAACCTTCTCCACCGTCTCCAGTCCGTCGAGCGCTTCGTCCACAATGCACTTCAGCGCCACCGGCTTGCCGCGCCGGAAGCCAGCGTCTCCGGCGATGACGACTTTCGCCTGCGCATCTTCCACGCGATCGCGCAATGACGAATGTCCCAGTCCGGCGTACACCACGGAGTGGATTGCGCCGATGCGCGCGCAGGCCAGCATCGCAATCGCGCCCTCCAGCGTCAGCGGCATGTAGATGACGACCCGGTCGCCCTTCTTCAGGCCCAGCGACTTCAGCCCGTTGGCGAAGCGGCACACATCGCGATACAGCTGGCGATAGGTGACGACGCGCTCGGCTGCCGTCCTCGCCGAGCCAGATGAATGCGGCCCGGTTGGCGTTTTCCGATTTCGCATGCCGGTCGAGTGCGTTAACCGTGATGTTGGTGCGCGCGCCGGTGAACCACTTGTGATGAATGCCATCCCACTCGAATACTTTGTTCCAGGGCTTGGTCCACACAAACTGCTGGGCAATCTCGGCCCAGAACGCGTCAGGATCAGCTTGAAACCGTTGCCGCTCGGCTGCCCAGTCTTTTATCAGCGCCTGCTCCTTCACAATTGCCGGAGCAGGATATTCGTCCACCATGGGCGTGGTGGTCTGCGGTATTTCCTCTAACTTGGTTCCCGTAGCCATGATGAAGAACTCCTTGCCAACCTGCGAGATCAGATAGGAAAGGAGCCGTTGGGCGTCGGCCCCATTTGTTAGCCGCTGTAACGATCCGAAAATTAATTCCTAAGCATGTTTCGGACGCTTCGCCATAAACTCAGCGAGCAGCGCAATCGCGGCCATAACCGCAGCCGTATAAAAAGCCATCTGGTAGTTGTGATATTTGTCGAACAATTTGCCGCCGATGCGTCCGCCAAGCAGGCCAGCCACACCCCACGCGGTGAACAGAAGCCCATAGTTGATGCCCACGTTCTTGGTGCCCCAGAAGTCGGCCGCCGTCGCCGCGTTGACCGACAGCTGCGTGCCATAGCACCAGTAGACGACAAACAACATGGCGAACAGCAACACCACGTTGCCTCCCACTGCGTAAAGAATGGGCATGGCTACCATGGAGATGCCGATCATCAATCGCAGCACGTTGATGCGACCGAGGTGGTCCGACATCCAGCCTGACAGGATGCGGCCCATGGCATTTCCCGTAGCACCCACCACCAAGCCGAGGGAAGCCAGCGTGGTACTCGGTATACCCACACTCTTGGCGAACGGCACCAGTTGGCTGATGACCATAAGACCGGCGGCGCAGCCAAACGCGTAAGCTATCCACATGAAATAGAAGGTCGGCGTACTCAGCATTTCCGTCGGGGAGAAGTCGTAGGTGGTGGCTACTGCCTTCGAAGTCGTAGCCGGCGTCCAGCCCGCAGGCTTGTATCCGGCTGGAGGGTTCTTCAGCAGGAACGCACCGATGACCGTCATCACCAGGAAGATCACGCCCAACACTTGGAAGGTGGTGCGCCAGCCGAAATGCGGGATCAGGTAACTGGCTGACAGCGGGCCAAAGATAGCCGAGCCGCCGCCGTAGCCTCCGACGGCCAGACCTACCGCCAGGCCGCGCTTGTCGGGGAACCACTTGGACATCACTGGAATCGGGGTGGCATATCCGAAGCCGTTCCCCAGGCCTCCAATCACTCCGAAGCAGATGAACAGGTAGTTGAGGCTGCTGGTGTAGCGCACAGAGAAAGAAGCCTATGCTGACCAGGACGGCGCCGGTAAGGGAAATCCAGAAAGGTCCGAACTTGTCCTGCAGTCGCCCGGCCACGATAAACGTCAAGGCGAACACCACCACCGCGATGGTGAATACGGTCGAGGTATCGGCACGCTTCCAGTGAAATTCTTTTTCCAGGGGCGCCACGAACACGCTCCAGGCGTACAGCGTGCCCAGAGCGATATTCATCATGAGCCCGCCGAATACCCGCCACCAACGATTCAAACCGGGACTGCCGATCTCAACCGACTCGCTCTTTCGGGTCGCTGTTGTCACCATGCGGTTCTCCCTTCGAGACAGAGCGCCGAACTAACGACGGCGCGCTTAAAGTTGAACTGAGAAATTAGACCTCTGGAACGGTGAGGCGTGGGGCGTGCGAGGGTCTGCAAACGTTGGCCGCCCGAACCCAGTGAACATCACCGCATTGACCTCCACTCACCTGCGAGTTGCGAACCAACTACCTGGCCTTGGGCGGGACCGGGCGAATCCAAAACCGTTGGCGGGAAGCGACGTGGGGTAGAGGAGAGTGGCCACGCTTCTCGCTCAGCGGAGCATGATGCCGACTGAAATTGAGCATTCCAGTCTCCCGGCCAAGGATTTTACTCCAATCACCGGGGCCGCCAAGCTAAAAGTCGTGACACTTTCGCTTCCCGCCTTTTGAGCCGTTGTGGGCGGGATTGTCCTTCGCGGCATGGGCCTGGGTCTGTGACCTTGGATACGACTGCATGTGACAGATATCACGTAGAATCCGGTTTTATCTGCCGCTGCGCGCCAGCTTCGTCGGCTACCTGCTCACTGCCCCACCTACGTCTCGCTCGCCGGCACCAAGCGGCTGATTTTCCAAGAGATACGCGAATCTCGCATCCTACTATTGGGGGATGTATTTAAGGCCTTAGGTGATAGCATAGGCAGTAATGTCGGAGGGCACGTGGGATCACCTTACGGCTTTGAGCTAGTTGAGAATTGCGTAATTTGTAAGCTGCGGAGCGACAGCTTCTTCTGTTCGCTCCCCAAGACCGCACTCGAAGCATTCGATAAAATAAAATACACCGCCTCCTATCCCGCCGGAGCTGTCCTATTTGTCGAAGGACAATCGCCGCGCGGCATTTACATGTTGTGCAAGGGCCGGGTCAAACTGTCCACCACCTCCGCCGAAGGTAAAACACTCATCCTCAAAATCGCGCAGCCGGGCGAAGTCCTGGGTATGCACGCAACCGTTTCCAGTACTCCCTACGAGATCACCGCTGAGACCGGGCAGCCTTGCCAGTTGAATTTTGTAAAGCGCGAAGATTTCCTGAATTTCCTTCAGAAGCATGGCGACGCTTGTTTGAAGGCCGCGCAACATCTCAGCAAAGATTGCCAGAGCGCTTATCAGCAGATTCGCAGCCTGGGGCTTTCGCATTCCGCACCCGAGCGCCTGGCGCGACTGCTCCTCGAGTGGACTGCGACCAGTCACGAGCAGCCCGAACCTAAAGTCAAGCTGGCGCTCACGCACGAAGAAATCGCACAGATCATCGGAACCTCACGCGAGACTGTGACCCGGGTACTGGCCGACTTCCGCAAACGCCAGGTCGCGGTGCTCAAGGGTTCTACTCTCACCATCCGCAACAAATCAGTTTTGGAGAAATTAGTAGGGGCATAACAGCAGCGAAGCACGCCAAAGAGGGCACATCCTAAACGATGTGCCTTTTTTGTTTGGAGAGTAGATGCCGGTTCGTTGCCGTCTAAGGCCCGTTGATCCTCTTGATCCCGAGTACCTTGCGGAGCAGAGTTGCCGAGGCAACCCGCTCTCCTTCGCCAGCCTCTCTGCTAGTGGAACTGAAATTCCGGGCAGACAAAGGGTTACAGGATGAATGCACCACGCAAAATTCTTATCATCGACAGCGCCTCTGACCGTAAAGAGCGCATTAACGCACTCAAGAGCCGGGGCTACGGAGTGTTTCCCACATTGCGGATGGAAGAGGCCCGCAGCCGCTGTATGCGCGGCGGATATGACCTGATCATCGTGAATGCCGGCGAAGACCAGCAGCGCGCCGTGCAGTTTGGCGATGATCTTCGCAAACAATGCCCCCAGCAGCAGCTGCTGGTCCGCACCAGCGGCGAGGCCGGGCGCGACTACACCGTCGGTCCTGATCTCGACGCACTGCTGCATCGGGTGGATAGTGTGCTGCGCAAAGAAGCAGGTCCGTCGGATTTGGCCAACGCCGCCTAGTTGGGCGGTTGCTTACAGAATGCAGCGGAGGTCTGCGAAGGGAACGCGCCTTTCCGATGCCGCTCGATCACCTCGCGCGCCTGCTGAATCAGCTTCGGCAGGCTGCGGCTGGCGCCGGGGGAAAGTGGGCTTCCGAGCTCGAAGGACCAGCCTGCCAGGGTAAGCACGACCGCCTCGGGCGCGTCACCATAGAGCTGCTCGGCTGCCGCTAGCAGCGCGGAGGGCGTCAAGCTATGCGTAAATCCGCCGGGGAGAGCCTCGGGCGCTACCCGGCCGCGACGAATGGTTCCCGCCGCTTCTCCTTGGGAGGCATCCACAAAAAGCACAAACCCGCTGCGCGAGACGTCGTCCGCCATCTCCGGCGTGAGTTGCGGCGAAGCGATGACTTCAACCTCAGGATCGTCGTGAAAGGATTGTGCCAACTGCTGCGCAGCGCGGCAGCCGACGGCATCGTCTCCGCGCAGCGAATTTCCATAACCGATTACCAGTATCCCGGCCAAGTAGGTCTCCGAAGGTTGGTGAAGTGAGCGCGCTCTTCCAGCCATATTCCTGCGCCGCAAATCTTGATGTGCCGCGCCTCACGTTACAGGGTGATAGCGCAATGACTCAGCAAATACGCGGCAACTGCTCGCCGCTCAACATGTCGATGACGCGCTCGGTTCCCAGCCGCGTCTTCATCGTGACCATTCCCGCCGGCCCATCGATCACCCGCCCGATGCGGACCGCTTCCCTGCTCACATCAACGCCGCGTAGAACCGCAAGCGCACGCTCGGCCTCGTGCTCAGGCACGAACGCGACGAAGCGGCCTTCGTTGGCAAGATAAAGCGGGTCGAGGCCGAGGATCTCGCATGCTCCGGCAACTTCTTCGCGAACGCTCAGGCGTGCTTCTTCGATCACGCCGCGCGTTCCGCTGCCTTCGGCGATCTCAATCAGCCCGCTGCTCAGGCCGCCGCGGGTGAGGTCGCGCAAGCAATGAATTTCGATTCCCGCAGCCAGCAGAGCGGCGACGGGCTCCCACAATGGGGCACAGTCGGATTCAATGGCGCTTTCGAACGATAGCCCTTCGCGCGTCGCCATGATGGCGATGCCGTGACGCCCTATGTCGCCGCTGAGCAGGATCGCGTCGCCGGGCCGCACATTCTTCGGCGAAATCGAAACCTTGTGCCCGACGATACCGATTCCAGCGGTGTTCACGAAGATCCCGTCCCCCTTCCCCTTGTCCACGACCTTGGTGTCGCCGGTGACGAATTGCACCCCGGCGGCAGCCGCGCACAAACGCATCGACTCCACCACCCGACGCAATGTCTCCATCGCAAGCCCTTCTTCCAGGATGAGTGCGGAGCTGAGATAGAGCGGCCGCGCACCGCACATGGCCAGGTCATTCACCGTGCCGTTCACCGCCAGGCTGCCAATGTCGCCGCCAGGGAAAAACAGTGGTCTTACAACGTAGGAGTCGGTGGTGAAGGCCAGGCGGGCGCCGGCAATCTCAAGCGTTGCGCCGTCGTGGCGTTCGCGCAGGATATCATTGCCTAAACTCGGCAGCAGCAGCCCTTCCAGCAGCTCATGCATGCGCCTTCCACCACCGCCGTGCGCCAGTTGCACGTGATCTGTGTCCTGCCATGCTGTGGGACATTGCAGCCGAAACTCTTTCACCTCAGCCATGGCCGTTACCTCCAGCTGCGAGATGATTCGCCCCAGCAGCCAGGTTCTGCGGCTGATTTTCTTTGTCCCGACAATGCGCGGTGCGCAATCGCCGATATCGGTAGTAAGCGGCGCAGGCTCCCTCGGACGAAACCATGGGCGCGCCCAGAGGATGGTCTGGCGTGCAGCGATTGCCGTAGGCGGAGCATTCTTCCGGCTTTTTCGCCCCCTGCATGATCAAGCCGCTGATGCAGGTGGGATCTTCCTGCGCGGTGTACTCGGACACGCCAAAGCGCGTTTCCGCATCGAACTCCGCATACTCAGGCGCAAGGCCGAGGCCGCTCTGCGCGATTCCGCCGATGCCGCGCCACTTGCGGTCGACCACCCGAAAGACTTTGGCCACAAGTTGCTGCGCCGCCATGTTGCCTTCGTGGCGTACCGCGCGCGCGTACTGGTTCTCCACCTCGAAGCGTCCTTGCTCCAGTTGTTGCGCGCACATGTAAATACCCTGTAGAAGATCAAGCGGCTCGAAGCCGGTGACCACGATAGGCACGCGATACTTCGCCGCGATCGGTAAATATTCCGTGTAGCCCATCACGCTGCAAACGTGGCCGGCGGCGAGGAAACCCTGCACGCAGTTGGTCGGCGAGCCCAGGATGGCCTCCATCGCGGGCGGCACCAGCACATGCGAAACCAGCACCGAATAATTGGTGATGCCGTGCTGGCTGGCGTGATACACCGACATCGCATTCGCCGGCGCCGTGGTTTCAAATCCAACGGCAAAGAAAACAACCTGCTTGTCGGGATTCTTCTTCGCCAGCTGCACCGCATCCATCGGCGAGTACACGATGCGAACATCGCCGCCGCGCGCTTTCACCCCGAAAAGATCGCCTGAAACTCCCGCGTTCGCAGTTCCCGCCTTTGGGTTTGCGGGGATGGATCCGGGCACCCGCAGCATGTCGCCGAACGAACAGAAAATGACGCCGGGTTGTGCGGCGATCTGTAGCGCCTTGTCGATTAACTCCACCGGCGTGACGCATACCGGACATCCCGGCCCATGCGCCAGCGTAATCTGCTGAGGCAGCAACTCGTCGATGCCGTATTTCACGATGGAGTGTGTCTGACCGCCGCAGACTTCCATGATCGTCCAGGGGCGGGTAACGATGCCATGGATGCCGGCAGCGTATTGCAGCGCCGCATCCGCATCACGATATTCCTCGACGTACTTCACGCCTGTCCTGAGGGCTTTGGCCGGGCTCGCGATAAGTTCCAGCTCTGGGCTTGTTGAGGATCGAGCTCCGCAAGTTCGTCCATGCGTTTGAGAATTTCGAAGGTGCGCAGCGCCTCATCTTCATCCAGCAGGCTGATGGCGAAGCCGACGTGCACGATCACGTAGTCGCCCAGGTTCGCCTCCGGCACATACGCCAGGCAGACCTCTTTTACGATGCCGCCGAAGCTGACGCGAGCGCTTCGCGCGAAGTCTTCCCCGGCAATGCTGAGGATCTTTCCCGGAACAGCCAGACACATGCGGATTACTCCCTCAGCCTAAGGTTAGGCGAGGGCATCACATGTGTCTGTGATGAGTGACCGCCTTGGGAGTTCGCCTATTCCGGCTTCTTCTTGCCCGGCAGGCTGGCGGGATTCTCGTGGGTGCGTTCGCGGAAGCGGGACTTCAAACCTGTTGCCAGCGATACCGCGTTCTCGCCATATTTTTCGCGCAGGCGATCGGCGGCCGAGAGCGCTTGCGTCCATTTTTCGTGGGCGCGCGGGCCGGTAAGCGTGATCTGCTCGCTCTCCTCCTCGAAGTGCGAAACGTGCACGCCCAGCAGGCGGATGGCATCGCCCTTCCAGTTACTGCGAAACAGTTCGCGAATCACGGTAAGCACTTCGGTATCGACTGCCGTCGGCTGGCTGAGCGTATGTGCACGGGTTATGGTATGAAAGCTGGAGTCGCGCAGCTTGAGTTGCAAAGTGCGGGCATGCAGCTTCTGCTCGCGCAAGCGCCGGCACACCATCTCCGTTAGCCGCGCCAGCGTTGATTCCAGCCGCTGCGCATCGCTGGTGTCCTGGGAAAATGTGTGCTCGTGGCTGATGGAGCGCGGCCCCTCGTCGGCTCCAATGTCCGCGTCGAACCAGCCTCCGGCATCGAGCCCGCGCGACTTGCCGGACAGCGCCATGCCCAGCGCGCCAAAATTCTGCTCCAGCCAGCGCTCATCGCGCGCCGCCAGATCGCCGACCTTGGTGATGCCCTGCTCCTGTAATCGCTTCTCCATCACCTTGCCGACGCCGGGAATCTTGCGCACATCAAGCGGAGCCAGAAACTTCACTTCGCCGCCGGGCACGATCCAGAGCACGCCGTTGGGCTTGGCCTGGTCGGAGCAGACTTTCGCGATCAACCTTGACGTGCCGATGCCAATGGAGCAGTTCAACTGTGTTTCGGCCTTCATAGCGCTATGCAGCGCGTGCGCGGCGCGCAGCGGCGGCCCATGCAGTCGTTCGGTACCCGTCATGTCGACGTAGGCCTCGTCGATGGAAACCATCTCCAGCTTGGGCGAGAAGCGGCCCAGCACTTCGTACACTTTGGCGGAGTAGTCGCGGTAACGGGTGGGATGCCCTTCCACGAAAATCGCCTGCGGACACAGTTTCGCTGCGGTGCGCAGCGGCATGGCCGAATGCACCCCGAACTTGCGCGCCGCGTAGGACGCAGCCGATACTACGCCGCGCTCGTTCGCCTTGCCGCCCACCACCACGGGCTTGCCTTTCAACGACGGATCGAACAGCTCTTCTACGGAGACGAAGAAGGCGTCCATATCGACATGAAAGATGGTGCGCTGGGCGGCAGACATGCTAAGCGAAATTGTAGAGCATCGGGTCCCAGCCTCCGCCAAAAGCTGATGGAAGGATCGGACCCCCGACCTTCTTTGGTCGACTCATGCCCGTTATCAACAGCTTACGAGGCAATCGTCGGTCCCCCCTCAGCCAGAGGCGGCGGCGGGGTGGGGCAACCTATACTTTTCGGTCGCAGATACCCACGGGCGTAAATCAAAATGATCTTATTGGTAAGATTCCAGCGTAATCTTACTGGTAAGACTATTCTTTATCTTACGATCCGAACGCCCGCTGCAATTAGTAGCCGCGAGGTTCCGCAGCGAGCTAAAGCCTACTTATCTTGCAATAGTACGGACGGCCTAAAGGGCCGTCCCTTTCAAAGCCAACTTAAAGAGTCCCCCCAACTCTCCAGAATCCGGCAGCTTCGAGACAAAGCAGCATTGAACTCTTACATCCAATTGGATACTCTTTGCCACGCGCGAGTACTTGCGTTTAAGAGGCCCCAATGAGCCAAAACGTCTCCACCTCCTCGACCCGCAGCTTCGGATTTTTCATGAATGGTACCTGGAGCGCCCACGGGCGCGAGGCGGTGGTGTCATCGCCCTACGACCAGAGCGTGCTGGCCGTGATCAGCGAGGCTGGCCGCGACGACGTGGAGACCGCCATCGAGTCGGCGACGCAAGCCTTCCAAGTCACGCGCCGGATGTCATCACAGCAGCGGGCGACGGTGTTGCACAAGATTGTCGACGGCATCAAGGCACGCCGCGAGGAGTTTGCGCGCACCATCTGCCAGGAAGCGGCCAAGCCCATCCGCATAGCCAAGCTGGAGGTCGAGCGCGCCATCAACACTTTCGAGGTGGCGGCGGAGGAGAGCACGCGCATCTACGGCGAGTACCTTCCGCTCGACATGCTGGAAGGGACGGCCGGGCGCTGGGGGTTGCTGCGGCGGGTTCCACTAGGGCCTGTGTTCGCAATAACGCCGTTCAATTTTCCGCTGAACCTGGTGGCACACAAGGTCGCGCCGGCAATTGCCGCCGGATGTCCCATTATTCTGAAGCCGGCGCCGCAGACACCCATCTCGTCGTTCCTGCTGGCGGAGATCGTGGCCGAGGCGAGCTGGCCCGATGGCGCGCTGGCGGTGATGCCGCTGTCTAACGAGGACGCGGCGCTGCTGGTGACCGACGACCGCATCAAGCTGCTGACTTTTACCGGCAGTGCAGCCGTGGGCTGGAAGCTCAAGAACGCCGCGGGCAAAAAGCGCGTCACCCTGGAACTGGGCGGTAATGCCGCGGTCATCGTCCACAGCGATGCTAATCTGGCGTATGCGGCGCATCGCTGCGTGGCGGGTGGATTTTCCTATGCAGGGCAAACTTGCATTTCGGTGCAGCGCATCTTCGTGCATGAACCGGCGTTCAAGAAGTTCACCGAGCTGCTGCTGGAGGGTGTGCGCAAGCTGAAGTGCGGCGATCCCGCGCAGGAGAGCACCGACGTTCCTCCGCTGATTCGCGAGAAGGATGCCGAGCGCGTGGCGGAGTGGGTACACGAAGCGGTGCAGGCGGGCGCCAAGCTCCTGATCGGCGGCGGCCGCAAGGGCGCGATGGTTGAGCCGACAGTCCTGACCGGCACCGATCCGAACATGCGGGTGAATACCGAAGAAGTTTTCGGGCCGGTGGTCACGGTGGAGCCCTACGAAACCTTCGACGAAGCGTTGCGCATGACCAACAACACCCGGTACGGGCTACAGGCTGGGCTGATGACGCGCGACGCCGTGCTGATTCAGACGGCGTTTGACGAGCTCGATGTGGGCGCGCTCATCGTGGGCGATGTTCCCAGCTTCCGCGTGGACCAGATGCCGTACGGCGGCGTGAAGGATTCCGGCATCGGCCGCGAGGGACTGCGCTACTCCATCGAAGACATGACCGAGCGCAAACTGATGGTGATGGCGTTGAAGTAGAAAGGCAGTGGATGGTGGTTCGTGGATAGTGAATAGCGGATCGTGGAAGTTGCTTAGTCGATAGTCGGTTACGTTCCGCTGATTGATAGTTCGTTCCGAGGACAGCGACAGCAGGTCCCTCGGCTGCGATCGCTCGCTTAGAGTCTGCACTCCTGCTCGGGATGACAATTCTTTGTGTAGGTTCAGCTAAGAGCTGAAAGCTACGAGCTGAGAGCTGACGGCTAAGGGCTAACAGCCAGCCGCGAAGAGCGGCCCTCTACGGTTGCGTGCCGGCGGTCGAGCTGCCGTAAGCGGTGGCCTCGGTCGGCTCTTTGGCTTCTGACCAGGTGTCCTTCAGGTCGTTGCGGCCGGAATACTTCTCGAAGACCACCACATGCAGAACCGGCTGGCGCTCCTCGATAGGATCGACCATGCCCTGCGCCTGTAGCGGGAGAAGATAATTGCGGATCCACTCATACTCATCGAAGCTGAGGTTGCGGCGCGACATGTCGAAAGTTACGCCCGTGAGATGGGTGGAAGCGGTGTCGCCGAATTCGGGAGCCGCAAAGCGGTTCCAGCGGCGCAGACGATGCTGCTGCTCCACCGTACGCACCATCGAGTTGATCTGGATCGAAGAGTGAAACTGCTCGTAGTAAGCCTGGCTGAAGTCCTGGAGGAAGTCGCGGGTCCAGGGACGGCAGTAGCGGCGATTGTCGGGCAGATCGGCGGCAAACTTCAGGCCATCCGTTTCCGCAACCGGTACCAACTCCTGCGACGCCTCATAGCGCATGAGTTCGTATTCGTCGGCGATGCGCGGCAATTGCAATCGGTCCAGCTCTTCGTTCTGCCGGACCAGCATGTCGTGCGAGCCCGGGAACATGGGGCTCCAGCGGCCGATTCCCACCTGATAGTGCCCGTAATGATTGGTGAAACTGGACTTCAGGACGGCATGACGGCCGTGATGCACTCTGGCGTGCGTGACAGCGTGCGTCACCGCGAACGCCGGAACGCTCACCAACAGCGCTAAAGCGAAGAAAAACATCGCGTAGCCAAACTTGCGCGGCGCGAGATTTGATACGAATTCCGACCCGACTCGACCCGACGACCAGACATTAATAAGTGGCAGCAAATGCATTACCTTGTATTAAGTAGTCACATTCAAGACGACGATGTATTACAACACAGATGCAGCAAGGAGCCAAGGCTTTCCGCTCCCGAAAGGTTACACAAAAGGGGCACAAAAATTATGGCCAGCAGCAACTTACGTTGGATTGACGGGGGTATCCGATTTAATTCTCCCCGCGGAAAATCATTTCGGTGATAGTGAAGTCGTCGGTCAGCGCGGTCTCGCCGCGGAACGCCGTCACGGCCTGCTCGATGGCCACCAGTCCCTGGTGGCAACACTCTTCCAGGCGCTCGGTGCCGAAGAATTCCCCAGCCGCGTCTTCGGCTTCGGTCACGCCATCGGTCACCAGCAGCAGGCGGTCTCCCGGGTTGAGATGATGTTGCGTGACCTGGAACTCCGCCATAGGCACCAGGCCCACCGGCAGGTTACCTTCTTCCAGCTTAGTAACCTTGTCGCCCGAGACCAGGAGCGGCGGCACGTGCCCGCAGTTGATGAGCTCGAGATCTCCTTTGCCCAGTAGACGCGCCACCACCAGCGTGGCGTATTTCTGGCCGCCAACCTTTTCACACAGGAAGCGGTTGACCGCGCTGATCATCTCCGGCAGCGATGAGTCCCGCGCCAACTGCGAGTACAGCATGCCTTGAAGGATCGAAGCGACCACGGCCGCCGAAACTCCCTTGCCGGAAACGTCGGCCACGATCAGCGACAAGCCCTTTTCGGTGTAAACCAGGTCGAAGAAGTCGCCTCCAATATCCTTGCAGGCGTAGCTGACGGCGTTCACCTTGGCGAAGGGAACGTCGGGCACGGTCACGGTCATCAGGCGCTGCTGAATTTCGGCGGCGATCGACAGCTCCTGCCGATAGCGCTTGGCCGCGTCTTCGGCCTGCACCAGCGATGCGTTTTCCACCAGGGTGGCCGCGCCATTGGCGATGGTGCGCAGAATGTCGTGGCTTACCGACGATAGCTTGCCCGAAAGGAAGTGCGCGTCCAGATACAGCACACCCTGCACTTCGTTGCTGCCGTCGCCCGATTTCGTATCGTCCTTTAGCTTTTCCTGGATGACGGTCTTGCGCAGGGGAATGCAGATCACGCTGTGCAGATTGTGCGCGACCACGCTCTCGCGTCCGGCAAGCTTGCTGGTGTCATCGGTGTCGGTGACCAGGAACTCCGAGGCGCTCTTGGCGGCATCGCGCAGCACCGAGCGCGAGATGGTGCTGTCGTCGGTGATACTCTCGCCGGTCTTGTCGCGTCCGGCGGCCAACCGAAGCTCGCCGTCAAGATGACGCAGGAAGACGAATCCGCGCTCGGCATGGGTAAGGCGAAGCGCCGCTTCCAGCAGTGTCTGCAAGACGTCGTCGAGCACGCCGCTGGTATTGAGTTTGCGCGCGGCTTCGAGGAAAACGTTCAGCATCTCCAGGTCGGAACCCGCTCCGCTGGCCGGCTTCCAGGTGGAGAACTGGCTGAGGAACTGTTGCGCCGCGCTGGAAGGCGAGCGGTCGGGGCTGAACAGCACGTAGGACGCGCCTTGCACCCCGAACTCGATGTGATCGTTGCGGCCAAGTTTGCGGCGATTGATGCGTTCTCCGTTGACGAAAGTGCCGTGGCGGCTGCCCTGGTCAACGATGTAGGTGCCGTCGGCTTCGCGAATGAACTGCGCGTGCTCGCGCGAAACGCGAGGATCGGCCATCACCAGATCGCGATCGGTCCGGCGTCCAACAGAAAACGGGAAGTGATCGAGCACCAGGGTGCGCCGGTCGGTACCTTCAACCACCACCAGGACCAGTGGGTCGCCGGTGGAGGCGGTATCGAGTTTGCGCAACCACATGCCAGTAGCGCCCATCAGGCGTGTCTCCTTGGCGGAATCGGTGGGCAGGCTAAGGTTAGCTTACTGTTTCAGCCGCTGAATGTCTGTAGAAACTATAGCCCAGGAAATACTCTAGCATCCATTGTTTCGTCTTAGGACAGCCGACCCAATCCGAAACAGGAGGGCTACCGCAAACAAGTTTCGGGCATCCAGCGCAGGATTTTCGTCGTACACTGAGGGCCGGCCATCTGCCGGTATCTGTCCAATCCACCCGACAAGGAGATGTTCGTGAGATCACGGTTCCGCATCATCCCCATGATTGTTCTCGCCGTCCTGGCCTTGCTACAAATGGCCTCAGCGCAGGTCCATGAGTTGAAGCCGTTCTCCGCCGACATGCAATTCAGCTCTACCGGCGCCAAGGCAGGACACGATATGACCGGCAAGATGTATGTCAGCAGCGAGCACATGCGGATGGACATGCAAAGCGGCGGACCGGGCGGCGGCGCCATTATGATCACGAACTTCGCCAGCCAGACCACCGATACCCTGATGCCGGCGCAGCACATGTACATGGAATTCAAGGCCGATCAGACGCAGGGCCGGAGAGGCATGGGTCCGAACATCAAGGCCTTCCACGATCCCAATCAGCCTTGCGCTGATGAACCCGGCGCCACCTGCAAGAACATGGGGGTGGAGCAGGTCAACGGCCGCACCTGCGACCACTGGCAGATCACCGACAAGAACGGCAAGGTCTCCAACGTGTGGATCGATCAGAAGCTGCACTTCCCCATCAAAGGCGTGTCCGACACTTCCACCTGGGAGCTCACTAACATTCAGGAAGGCGAGCCTGCCGCCAGCCTGTTCGAGATACCCGCCGGCTATCAGAAGATGGATGTCAGCGGCATGATGCAAGGCATGCGGCCTCCGCAGCAGTAAGCGCCGTCCAGTTTTTGTATTTTCCTGGCCAAAGGCGGCGAGTCAAAAATTCGCCGCTCTCTTTTCGCTTGAACATGGTAAAGGCGTAGTCCTACCTCCACTTCGGAGCCTTCCTGGTCAGCCCTGCGAGGTTTGTATTCTGCGTTTTTGCGGACTACCCTATTAGCCATATTCTGTCGCGAGGAACCGGAACTATGCTGCGTCGTGTCTCCTGGCTCTGCTTGTCGGTTCTGTCGTTCGTGCTGCTCGCAACCTCGTCGCTGCTAGCTCGTGATGGCGATCGGGTGCAGTTTGGTCAAAGCATCGTGGTTGAGGAAGGCGAAAGCGCCGGCGATCTGGTTTGCATCGGCTGCTCGATTCAAATGGACGGCACCTGCGGCGATGTTGTCGCTATCGGCGGCAGCATCACGGTGAATGGTTCGGTGAACGGCGATGTGGCGGCGATTGGTGGCGCGATACATCTGGACGAAAATGCGACCATCTCCGGCGATGTCGCAACCGTCGGCGGCAGGCTGCTCCGTCACCCGGATGCCGTCATCCGCGGAAGCGTCAGCACACAGTCCGGAGCGCTTGTCCTTCTGGCGCTGTTTTTCTTGCCCTTGATTCCTGTGGTTCTGGTAGTCGCGCTGATCATATGGCTGGTGAGCAGAAACCGGCAGCGCCCCGGGCCGGCAGGCGTTCGCGCCGCATAGCGCTCAGCTGCAACCCCACAAGTGGGTAAAAATTTGGAATCTTTGTGCCGGCTCAGCGGAATGCATTATGTGCGCCCGGAAAATCGAAACGCAGCTATAATGTAGCCACGCTCCCACACGTGAATCTACTCTGGTAGTTCCAGTAGGCCCATCCCGTTCGTCAGCTTCAAAAGCGATGTTGCCATCTACCTCGCCAAATCGGCAGCCGAAGAAACGCAGCAACACTCCCGGACTGGTCGCGCTGTCCATCTGCATTTTCCTGCTTTTTACCGTTATTTTCGCGCAGGCCACCTTCAAGCTGACATTTCTACAGCTTGATACCAGCGAAGAGACATTGATTTTTGCGGCGCTGTCGGCGCTCATCCTTCTGCTGTTCATCGCGCTGACCTTTGTGCTGATTCGCACGCTGCTGCGGCTGTATGCCGAACGCAAGACAGGCATGCTGGGCTCAAGATTCCGCAGCCGCATGGTGATGGGGGCACTACTCTTATCGCTCGGCCCGGTGATCCTGCTGTTTCTGTTTTCGTATGGACTGCTGAATCGATCGCTGGAGAAATGGTTTTCCCGACCGGCCGAGGACGTGGAGTATCGCACCAACGTCATCGCCTCGCTGCTGACGCAATACGCGGCCACCAATGCTCGCGATGAAGCGCTGCGAATTGCGGCCACGCCGGATGCCCAGAAATCATTTCACACCGGCAACTTCGCGCCCATCATGGACGAATTTCGCCGCAGCGAAATAACCCTGCAAGGCGGCTTCGCCTTCGCGCTGGTGGACGATCGGGCCGAAGGCAGCTTCCATGCTCCGGAGGTGTGGCAACTGCTGCGCCACAATCTCCCGCCTCCTGCCCCTGCACTGCCGGGACAGGGCAAGACGTTTAACGTCCTGGGGCAGACGTATGTTATCGGCCGCGCGCACGTTGGGGATCACGGAGAAATTCTGGTGGGCATGCCGCTTCCCCAGAACTACTCGGGCGTGCTGCGCGATATTGAATCCAGTCAGGAGCAGTATCGCGAGCTGCGCTTGCAACGACGACGCTTGCGTCGAACCTACCTGGGATTTCTGCTGCTGCTGACCGTGGGAGTGCTGTTCGCCTCGACCTGGCTGGCGCTGTATCTCTCCAAGATGGTGACCAAGCCGCTGGTGGCGCTGGCTGAAGCGACGCAGGAGATTTCGCGCGGGCATCTCGACACCCGCGTGGATGTGCAGACCGGCAGCGAGATTGGACAACTGGTCGAATCCTTCAACCACATGGCGGCAGACCTGGAAGCCAGTCGCGGCAGCATTGAAGCATCACGGCGCGATTTGGCCGACGTAAACGTCCAGCTGGAGCAACGCACGCGGCACATCGAGACGATTCTGGAGAGCGTGCCTTCCGGCGTGCTGTCGCTCGATGCCTCGCGCACCATCGTTCACTCCAATGGCGCCGTGCGTCGCCTGCTGCGGCTCGATCAAAGCCCTGCGGTCTCCGCGCAAATCCTCAGCGACTTGTTCCCGGAAGAGACCGTGGTCGATCTGGAGCACATGCTGCGCAAGGCCGACCGCATGGGCAGTACGACCAGCCAGATGGAGATTGCGACTCCGCGGGTCAATCTGAACGTTGCGGTCACGGTCGCCTCACTCGATCCGCCGTCGGCATCGCGCAATGGTCGCCAGCGCACCGGCTACGTCATGGTGCTGGAAGATCTCACTGACTTGCTGCGGGCGCAAAAACAAACCGCATGGCGGGAAGTGGCTCGCCGCATCGCACACGAAATCAAGAACCCGCTTACGCCGCTGGCGCTATCGGCAGAACGCATTCGCCGTCACCTGGAGCGCGCTACTCCGCCGGATGCCGCCTCGCTCAAAGTGATTCGCCAGTGCGCCTCCACCATCAGCTCCTCGTTGGAGACCGTGCGCACGCTGGTCGACGAGTTCTCTGCCCTGGCGCGCTTCCCGGCATCGAAGCCGCAGCCCTCCGACATCAACGAGATCGTGCATCAAGCACTATCGATGTTCGATGGCCGTCTCGACGGCATCGCAGTGCAGACGTTCCTGGGCGCCGATCTGCCGCGCGTGCAAGCCGATCCCGAAGCTGTAAAGCGCGCAATCGCCAATCTGGTCGACAACGCCGCCGAGGCCATGCACCAGTCCATGATGAAAGAGATCGTCATCTCCACTACCCTGATGGAAGAGCGCGACTCGGTCGAAATCATCGTGGCCGATACTGGCTATGGCGTAACTCCCGAAGTAAAAGAAAAACTGTTCCTGCCTTATTTCTCCACCAAGCGACGCGGCACCGGCCTGGGACTTGCGATCGTCAGCCGCATCATCGAAGATCATCATGGGTCGATTCGAGTGGAAGAGAATTCCCCCGTGGGTGCGCGATTTATCGTAGAGTTGCCTGTGGCCCAGGAAGTCGCAGTCGCCGCCGCCAATCAAGATGCAAACCATTCTGATCGTGGATGACGAGTCGCAAATCCGCAGCGCGCTGGAAGGCGTGCTGGCGGATGAAGGCTATAAGACCCTGCTCGCCGAAAGCGGTGAAGAATGTCTGGAAATCCTTCGCAACAAATCCGCTGACGTGGTGCTGCTCGATATCTGGCTGCCCGGCATCGATGGCCTCGAGACCTTGGAAAAGCTGGTCGAGCACGAAGATCATCCTGAAGTGATCATGATCTCGGGACACGGCAGCATCGAAACCGCGGTGCGCGCCACCAAGCTCGGCGCCTTCGACTTTCTGGAGAAACCGCTCTCCATCGAGCGCACGCTGATCGTGCTGAAGAATGCCATCGACGCCAAGCGGCTGCGCAGCGAGAACCTGGAATTCAAGAAGCAGTTTCAGGCGCGCAGCGTCATTGTGGGTGCCAGCATTCCCATGAAGGCCCTGCGCCAGCAAATCTCGCTGATGGCGCCCACCAATGGACGCGTGCTCATTTACGGTGAATCGGGCACCGGGAAGGAATTGGCCGCTCGCGCGCTGCACGCGCAAAGCCTGCGCAAAGACGCCATGTTCGTTGAGGTGAACTGCGCTGCGATTCCGGAAGACCTGATCGAGAGTGAACTGTTTGGCCATCGCCGCGGCGCATTTTCTACCGCAACCGCCGACAAGGAAGGCAAGTTTCAGAAGGCCGACGGTGGCACCCTCTTTCTCGATGAAGTGGGCGACATGAGCCTGAAGACGCAGTCGAAAGTGCTGCGCACGCTGGACGAGGGACGATTTGTTCCGGTCGGCGAAGAAGAGCCGGTAACGGTGGATGCGCGCGTGATCGCTGCGACCAATAAAGATCTGGAAGAAGAAATCTCCAAGGGAAACTTTCGCGAAGACCTGTTCTATCGCCTCAACGTAATTCCCTTCTACGTTCCGCCCGTGCGCGAGCGCAAGGAAGATATCCCGGAACTGGCACGCTATTTCCTGCGCGAGTTTTCGCAGACCTACAATCGCCGACCCAAGGAAATTGCCGAGGACGCGCTGGAGGCGTTGATGCGGTATTCCTGGCCGGGAAACGTTCGCGAGTTGCGCAACCTCATCGAGCGCATCGTGATCATGAATCCCACGGTCACGAAGCTGGAACGCAAGCATCTGCCGACGCTTATCTATCGCGAAGGAGGCCGCCGAAGCTTTGGCGATTTCTCCAGCCTGCACCAGGCGCGCGCCGCTTACGAGCGCGACTACATCCTGAAGAAGCTAGACGAGAATCAGGGCAGCGTCAGCCGCACTGCTGAAGTGCTGGGCCTGGAACGCAGCCACATGTACCGCAAGATGAAGACCCTGGGCATCGCGGTAAAGGAGTAGTGGTGAGGGATTAGGCCTCGAAAGCTCTCTGAATCGCTCGGGTCGCATAGGTCCAGACTGGGCAATCCCTCGCAAATGCTCGCCTGCTTAATTGTTTGTTTTGAAGGGGGCGGCCGTAAGGCCGTCCGAAAATGTAGCGAAACAATTTCGGCTTTAGCCTCTGAGGAAACTTGGTTTATTTTTTCAGGGCAATTTTGATTGTCTCTGCCATTACTCAAAACCGGGCTGAAGAGTCTGCGTGAGAAACAATGCCGTCCCTACGAGGACTTATATAATTTCCCCACTTACCCAGCACTTCGCCATCGGCTGCGTGCTGGCGCTAGACTTTGTCGCGCCTACGGCGCTGTTTTCTTGGCGCGTTGGATATCCACCGCCAATGCGAGATTGCCAGCTCGGTCAACAGCAGACAGCTGAGGACCGTTCTGTCTATTTACAGCGGCTTGTATTTACCGCCGCCTGTATTAAACATGCACGCTTTGCCGAGGCGGCCGCTCTACCGGCTATCCACTTGTGTCGAGGTTTCTCCGGGGTTGGACGACAAATCCGCTACCGGCCTTACTACTTCCTACCGTGTTTCGCCTTGGCCGGTTTGGCTGACGGCGCCACCGTCACTTCCCCTTCGGCGGATTGTTGCGGGTCGGCCTTGCTGGTAGCCACGACGTGATACGTTCCCGGCGTGTTGGGTGCGACGTACACTGCCAGCAGTGACACCTGCCCGTTATCGGCTTTGGCTCCGCGATTAATCATGCGGCCTCCCGTGTCGCCTTCCTGCACCGACCAGTTCACCTCGGTGTCATCCGTGCCTGTCACCTGGGCGGCGAAATCCACGGCGTGTCCGGGAGTCGCTTGCGCGCTCATCGGCGTAATCGTCACTTCCACGTTCGAAGTTGCTGCCGGCGCTTTCCTGGCGGGCAGGGACGAACGCAGCATCCAGACGGCCGCGCCTGCGCCAATCAGCAGCAGCACCACGACAAGAATCTCCAGAATCGGCAGGCGCTTTTTGCGCGGACGCGATTCCGCCACAGGCCCGCCTTTGCCGTACGCAGCAAGAAACGGCATCGGAACTTCGGGACGCTCATACGGCGGCTCGGGCGAGGCGGCCTGGCTTGCTGGCGCAGGGATCACGCTTTGGGACGAAGGGTCGTAGGCTTCGTGCAGGGGCGTGCCACAAGTAAGGCAAGTCGCGCGCTGGTCAGAATTCACGCGTCCACAACTCGGACAGGTGATCTTAGGCGCTTCCGCATTTGGTGCTTCCGTACTCGACGCCTCGGCTTTGGGAGCGTCATACAGCCAGCTACCGCCGGCACTTGGCGACTCGGTCGCGCTCGGCGCTTTCGGAATTTCGGCGGCGGGAATCTCGGCGGGAGGAACAATAGCGCCGGTCAGCGGCTGATGCATTTCCGCCGTCGAAGACGATGTCTGCATCGCGATGGGCGCGTTGGCCGGCGAGGAGCTGCTCGCCGCTGCCTCGCTGGACTCGCGAATGACAGGTGCGCCGCAGCGAAAGCAGAACTTATCTTCGCTCAGAATGTTCTGGCCACAAGACCTGCAATACATACGTCACCCTCTCGTCATTGCGCCTGTTGCTGGGTGAGAAGTACAACATCCGTATCGGAATGGCCGCGCGCGAGAGCGAGCTTCCGGTTTTTCCAGTCATAGTCGTAGCCGAAGATGGTGAGATTGTCGAAGCTGGTCATCGGACTCACCGTGGTGCTGCCAATCGGCTGCATCACCATGTTGGAGACGCCTTTTTCGCTCACGGGATAATACAGTGCCTGTCCATCGCCGGAATACTGAAATGCATTGGAGATGGAACGGGCCGGGGCAAATACCTTTACCGGCAATCCCCCGGACGCGGGGAGGATGGCAATCACCGCTTTGAAGGTGACGCCTGTGCCTTCCGCAGTGATGACTGCAATCTGCTTCCCATCGGGCGAGTATGCTCCGGCCTCGATGAACTTGTCGGTGAGCTGTTTTGCTTCACCGCCGCTGATGGGCATGCTCATCAGCATTTTCTTACCCTTTTGCAGGCTGGAGTAGAGAAACGATTTGCTGTCGGGTGCGCAAACTGGATTCTGATCGACGTTGCCCTTGGTCATGTCGGTGACGGCGCCGCTTTGCAGATCGATCCGCCATACGTTGATGGCCTTGGTCTGCTTATTCGGCATCCAAAACAGCGCATTCGCGCCATCATGGCAAACAGACAGGCCGCCCATGGGCAGCTGTTCCTGGTAGATGATGCTGCGATTGCTGCCGTCGCTATTCATGGTCGCGATATGGCCGTTGTAGTCCATCGTGACCAGCCGGCCATCGGGGAGCCAGCCTACGCCGATTTCGCCATGACTATCGACTTGCACAGCCGCAGCCGTATTCCCGGGATCGGCACTCATGGTGTAAACGCCTGACAGCGGCGTGATCTGTACGGCCACTAGTTGCTTGCCGTCCTTGGTCATGCCCAAGGTCAAGTTGCTGTACGAATTCAGATCGTTGGTGATGCGATGCAGCTTACCGGCGTCAATGGCAATTTCGCCAATCTGGCCGTTCCAGTCACTGGACATATCGTGGAAGATGATGACCAGGTGCTGGCCGTCGGGCATCCAGGTTGGCTTTTGCAGAATGGCGGTGCCGGCATACACGGTCTTTTCTTTGCCGTTATCGGCGTTCAGCAAGACCACGCGTCCCAGGTTCTGGCTGCCCGGATCAAGCACGCTGGCGGCGATGGACTTGCCGTCCGGCGACCAGGCAGGATCGGAGTATCCCGGCAGCGTGGTCTTGGCCAGTGTGCGCTCTCCACTACCGTCTGCGTGCGCGATGATTAGCGACGAACTCGCATCGATCGCACTGTTGCGCAGGTAGACGATCTGCTGCCCATCAGGCGAGAAACTCACCGCGCTGTCTACGTCGTCCACCAATTTGCGAGGAGTTCCGCCAAGCACGGGGATCTGGAACAGATATCCCAAGCCAGGATGTTGCGGATCGCCGCGCACGAAGTAGAGGAAATCGCCATTGGGCGTGAAGGTAAGCCCGCGATAGTTCACTTCGCTTGCGGGCATGATCTGCGCGTTGCTACCGGTGGCTACGTGACGCATCCAGAGGCTCTGCTGCCCTTTGCCTTCATCAATCACATTGACCACGTACTTGCCGTCAGGCGAAATGGTCGCCAGCACAACATGGCCGGAGGTGGTCAGCTTCTCCATGTTCATGTTCTGGAAGGGTACGGGGCCGGAGTCGCCGCGCCAGGCCGTAAAGCGTTTGTACAAGCCGTAGCCGCCGGCACAGACCATCGCCAGGCTGATCACCAGCACGATACCAATGCCACTGCGACGACGCTTGAGGGCATCGGCTGCGGCATGGTCCGTGACCGCCGATCGCGACGCGCTGCTGCGCTGAGCGACTGCAACCGAACTGGTGGAAGCCGCTCTGGTCATCGAGGAACTACTGTGGCCGGCGCTGTCGCGCTTCAACCGCTTCAGGTCGGCGCGCATTTCCGCCGCGCTCTGGTAGCGCAGGTCGACATCTTTTTCCAGCGCCTTGTCGATGATCTCTTCCAGCTTCGCCGGGACGGCGGGATTCAACTCCGCCGGAGGCCGTGGCGCACGGTCGAGTATCCCCTGAAAAATGACGGCTGAGGTATTGCCATCAAAGGGAATCTTGCCCGTCGCCATTTCATAAAGAATGCCGCCCAGCGAGAACAGATCGCTGCGTCCATCCAGCTCTTCGCCGCGCGCCTGCTCGGGCGACATGTAGGCGACGGTGCCGACCGCCGTTCCCGGCGAGGTAAGCATGAGCGGCGCCGACGTGGGCATATTCCCGGCGACGGTTTCCAGCGCAGCCCGGCGATCGTGCGTCAGTTTCGCTAGTCCGAAATCGAGAATCTTGGCCTGCCCCCGGGTGGTAAGGAAAATGTTGGCCGGTTTCAGGTCGCGGTGAACGATACCTTTGTGGTGCGCAACGTCGAGCGCGTCGGTAATTTGGATACCGATGTCGAGAATCTTGTCCAGCGGCAGCGGATGGCCGTCGATCTTGCTATCGAGGCTCTGGCCTTCGAGCAGCTCCATCGCCATGAAGTGCTGCCCATCACACTCCTCGATGGCGTAGATGGTGCAGATGTTGGGATGGTTTAGGGCCGAGGCCGCGCGCGCCTCCTGCTTGAAGCGCTCCAGCGCGCTGGGATCCTGCTCGATGTCGCGCGACAGAAACTTCAGCGCAACGTGGCGCTCCAGGCGGGTGTCCTCCGCTTCATACACCACGCCCATGCCGCCGGCGCCCAATTTCTTGATGACGGTGTAATGAAGGATGCTCTTCCCAACCAAGGTTTCCAAAGCTGAAATCTCCAGTCCCTCGACTCTATTGTGCTTCGCGACGAGACGTCAAGGAGTGCTGCTGCCCGGCTCACGCCGCGTGGCTTATTGATTTAGACGGGAGCGGGAGAATGGATGTTCCGCGGAAAGTTCGACTCTTCGCCCGCTGGTGCAATGCTGCGGCCGAAAATCCCTACGGCCGATATCCCCAGGATGACAACGGGACAGCGGTAAACAAAACGCTGCAATCTCGAGAGTTTGAAGGGGCGCAGCGGCGGTGAGAAGCTGACCCGAATCCGCTTTGAAGGGGGCGCAGCTTTAGCTGCGCCGTTCGGAGTAGGAAGAGAAACAGAGTCCCTTCAGAGACGACACAACATCCAAGGGCGGAAAGTCGCGGATTCAGATCAGCTCCCTGGCAGCAGCTCTCCATTCGCGAATGCCAACCGTTTTGCGACAACCCGGCCGCCCGTCGGGAAATCCTATTACAGGTTGGGGAAACGGCATTCGGACGCCGAGTGGGGAACATTCGTCATCAGCACTTCCACTCTGGGTGTTCGCAAACAAAGGAGAACGGGCAATGAATATCGCACGAATGAGCGTAGTCGCAACAGCGGCTTCGCTTCTACTAGGTGGCACCATGGCAATGGGACAGATGAGCGGCTCGGCCAAGGGCAGCGTCTCGTCCGCAGATCAGCGGTTCATGGACAAGGCCGCGCAGGGCGGCATGGCAGAAGTTGAATTGGGCCAGCTCGCCGAACAGAACGGACAGAGCCAGGAAGTAAAAGATTTCGGCAAGCGGATGGTGACCGACCACAGCAAAGCTAACGATCAACTAAAGCAGCTCGCCTCGCAAAAGGGCGTGACGCTGCCGACGGATTTGGACGCGAAAGACCAAGCCACCAAAGAGCGCCTCTCCAAGCTGCAAGGCGCGGCCTTCGATAAGGCTTACATGAAAGACATGGTGATGGACCACAAGAAGGATGTGGCCGAGTTCAAGAAGGAGTCGATGTCAGCCAGCGATTCTGGAGTGAAGAACTGGGCGGGCGAGACCTTGCCGACCCTGGAAAGCCATCTTCACGAAGCCGAGAAGATCGCTCCCACGGTAGAAGGCAAGACGATGGGCAAGAATGGCAGCGCAATGAACAACAGTAGCAGCGCGATGGCGAAATAATGCGAAGTTGCGCTTGAGTGCACGATCAGCAGAAAGCCGTCCCTCGCAGGACGGCTTTATTTTTACTGCGATGCCGCAGGCGGTCTACTTCAGGTCAGCCCGATCGGAAAGCAAGACGCCGTTGCGCGCATAGCTGTCGCGCGGCACCTCCACAAAGCTGATGGTCAGCTTCTCGGCCTTAACGTGAAGCTCCTCGCACATCGCTTCGGTAATGCGCTTGACCGCCCGCCGTTTCTGTTCCATCGTACGACCGGCCAGCATCGTGATCTGCACATGCGCCATAACACACTCCGTTAGCCATTGTTCACCACTACGAAAAGTCGAGTTCACGGAGAAACCGTTTGCTTTCGGGCTCTCCAGATCGCCGCTCGTGGGTGAAGCTTGGCGGTTGATGCCGGCAGTTGCTCTCCGCCGGTCAATGACGCCGAGCCTATTTTGACAGCTCGTAGCCGGCAAAGAAATAGCTCAATTCGAAGCGGGCGGTATCTTCGGCATCGGAGCCGTGTACGGCATTCTTCTCGATGCTGGAGGCCCACTTCTTGCGGATGGTTCCATCCTCGGCCTTGGCCGGGTCGGTTGCGCCCATCAGCTTGCGATAGTCGGCGATGGCCTCTTCTTTCTCCAGCGCCATAACCACGATTGGGCCGCTGGACATGAAGTTGGTCAGCGACTCGAAGAACGGGCGATTCACGTGGACGGCATAGAAGCCCTCGGCTTGCGCCTTGGTGATGTGCAGCATCTTCATGCCGATGATGCGGAAATTGTTCTGCAAGAAGAGTGTTGATGATGTCACCGGCCGCGCCGCGTTCAACTGCGTCGGGCTTGACGATGGAAAGAGTGCGTTGCAGTGTTTTCATGCCTGGATGAAATTCCCTCTCGTTGGATTAGATGGTGGTGCGGTGTTCGCGCGCTGTGCTTTTCGCGATTCACGATTGGCTATTAGCGTTCAGCTTTTAGCAGACTACATGACGATTGCATGGCGCGGGATTCCTGTGACACGACGCTGTGCGATCTTATAATGCTCGACCGTTTATGAATTGATTCCGGCCGAGCGGCTTTCAGCCACGAGCGGAGGAACCTGCTGCCTCTACCCGAGCGATTCGGCACCGACGTTTGAAATCGACGGTAGAGTGGGCCTTCAGGCCCGCGTCCCGCATGGCCCTCAAATCCCCAGTCGGCTTTCGGCCGACGACACATATCCGTAAAAACCTGCCGCCGGCTAAACAGTTTGCTGAAAAACTCTGACAGCGCTCGTGTTTTTCAGCACACTGTCAAGCCGGCTATGAAAACAATAAATAAACGACTTAGACGCTGGCCTGAAGGCCAGCTCTACCCGAGATGCGGCCAAAATCGAGTTTTTCAGCACTCTGTAAAGCCGGCTCGGGTCCATGAATAAAGCCTAGACGCTGGCCTGAAGGCCAACTCTACCCGAACAAAGCGAGGCGAAAGTTTTTCAGCAGTCAGTAAAGCCGTATTGCCTGGCAACACTCACGGACGGCCTAAAGGCCGTCCCCTTCAAACCTAAGCTTAATCAGAGTTTTCCTAAAAGCTAACGGCTAACAGCTAAAAGTTAAACAGCCAACAGCTATACGCCTTACTTAATCACCGCCGCTTGCGCCTTTACCAGGGTTTCGCCGATTTCGGCGGGCGTCTTCGCGACGTAGATTCCGGCGGCTTCCATGGCCTTGATCTTCTCCGCCGCAGTTCCCTTGCCGCCCGAGATGATGGCGCCCGCGTGACCCATGCGGCGTCCCGGAGGCGCGGTTTGTCCGGCGATGAAGCCGACCACCGGCTTGCGCACGTTCTGCTTGATGAACTCTGCCGCGGTCTCTTCCGCGCTGCCGCCAATTTCGCCAATCATGATGATGGCTTCCGTATCCGGATCGTCGTTGAACAGGCGAATCGCATCCACGAAATTCGTGCCGATGATGGGATCGCCGCCAATGCCGATCGCTGTCGACTGGCCGATGCCGCGCGTGGTCAGCTGATAGACCGCTTCATAGGTCAGCGTGCCGGAGCGCGACACGATGCCGACATTGCCTTCCTTATGAATGTGCGCCGGCATGATGCCGATCTTGCACTTGCCCGGCGAGATGATGCCCGGACAGTTCGGCCCGATCAGGCGCGAGTTCTTGGTCTTCAGAAATTCCCAGGCGTTCACCATGTCGCCCGCCGGAATGCCTTCGGTGATGCAGACGATCAGCGGCAGGCCGGCGTCGGCCGCTTCCATGATGGCGTCGGCCGCGCCCGGAGGCGGAACGAAGATCACCGTCGCGTTGGCGCCGGTCTTGTCCACTGCTTCCCGCACGGTGTTGAAGATGGGCCAGCCTTCATGCGTGGTGCCGCCCTTGCCCGGGGTTACGCCCCCAACCACAGTCGTCCCATAAGCAGCGGCGCCCTTGGCGTGGAACGTTCCTTCACGTCCGGTCAGGCCCTGCACCAGCAGTCGCGTCGATTTATCAACCAGGATACTCATAGCTTCGTCCACTCCCCTTTTGCGCCTTCCGAACACGTGATTACCACAGCAGTACCGTGACACACTCCGGTGCACTCCTGATCGAACTCCGTCGTCTGAACGCTGTTTTCACAACTGAGTTCAAGACAGGTCAGAATCCAGTCGTCGTTGCCCAGGTTCGAGGTCATGGGCGTCGGCTTGTGCGCCGGTTTCTGAAAAGGTATTGTCGTTACTCCCATCACGCCCCCTTCGCGGCGGCGACAACTTTTTCAGCCGCGTCTTTCATGGTCTCTGCCACAGTGAATTTCAGGCCGCTGTCCTTCAGGATCTTGCGGCCCTGTTCGACGTTGGTTCCTTCCAGCCGCAGCACGATGGGCAACTGAAAATTGGTGCTGCGCGCGGCACTCACGATGCCGTTGGCCAGCGTATCCACGCGCAGGATGCCGCCAAAAATATTGATGAGCACGGCCTTCACATTCTTGTCGCTCAGCAGAATTTCAAAAGCGTGCGTGACCTGTTCTTCGTTGGCGCCGCCGCCTACGTCGAGGAAGTTAGCCGGCATGCCGCCCGCGTACTGAATAATGTCCATGGTCGCCATCGCCAGCCCGGCGCCGTTCACCATGCAACCCACGCTGCCGTCCAGCTTGATGTAGTTCAGGTTGTACTTGCTGGCTTCCACCTCAAGCGGATCTTCTTCGCTGATGTCGCGTAGTTCCTTGATGTCAGGATGGCGATAGAGCGCGTTGTCGTCGAAGTTCATCTTGGCATCGAGCGCGAACAGGCGGCCATCCGTGGTGGTGATGAAGGGATTGATTTCCACCAGCGAGGCGTCAGTTTCTTCCGCGGCACGCGCCAGCGCCATCATGAACTTCACCGCGCCGTTGATGTACTTCGCCTCAAGCCCCAGGCGGAACGCGATCTCGCGCGCCTGAAATGGCTGCAGGCCGAAGCCCGGAACCATGTGCACCTTGATGATGGCGTTGGGATCTTTTGCGGCAACCTCTTCGATTTCCATGCCGCCGGCCGTTGACGCCATAAAGACGTTACGGCCATTCGCGCGATCGAGCACGATGCCGAGATAAAGCTCGCGCGCAATGGGCAGCGTCTCTTCAATCAACAGGCGCTGAACTTTCTTGCCTTCGGGGCCGGTCTGATGCGTGACCAGCTGCATGCCCAGAATCTTGGTCGCCAGTTCGCCGGCTTCTTCCAGCGACTTGGCGATCTTGACGCCGCCGCCTTTGCCGCGGCCTCCGGCGTGAATCTGCGCCTTGACAACGACGCCGCTGGCGCCCGCGTCAAACAGCTGGCGGGCCGCGTCTAAGGCATCTTCGCGGCTTTCCACCATCTCTCCTCGCGGCACGGCCACTCCGTACTTCGCCAGAATGGTCTTTCCCTGATACTCGTGTATTTTCATTTTGATATGACGACAGCGGGAGAGCCTTCACCCCAGGCCCGCACTCGAACGGGCATCCGGGCCGATGAGCCCAACTTGTCTGCTCCTTACAAGGATGGCGTAACAGTAGGAAACTCGTGATTGTATAAGACGGGACTGTGCAGGCGCTAGTGCAGCAGCCAGATGGTGTTGCCTGAATTTGAAATTCTAGAGCGAAAAAATGGTAGAGCGAACCTTCAGGTTCGCGTCCATTCCTATAAACATTAACTGGCCGAGCTGCAGCACGCATACGTGCTGCAGCTTCGACCGGGATGAAGTTTTGCTCCCTCCACGCAAACCTAAAGGTTTGCTCTACCGGAATCCCCAAAGACAAATTTCAAGCTTTGACACTACCAGTCCCAACCGGCGCTATTCAAAATGAGACCTTGTCCTTGCACAACTGCTGGAGCCTGCGCCGAAGCTTTCCTTCCCTGAGCTGAATCTGATCCACAGGAGAACTACAACATGAAACTTGGCCTGAAAGATAAGGTCGTATTAGTCACCGGTGGCAGCAAAGGGATCGGCAGAGCCATCGCCGAAGGCTTCGCGGCCGAAGGTTCGAAAGTGGTGATTGCAGCTCGGGGCAAAGAAGAATTAGAGAAGGCGGCGAAGGAAATCGCCAGCAGCACTGGCGCCGAAGTCTTCCCTCTCGTAGCCGACGCGTCGAAAGCCGACGACATCACCCGCATGGTGGACGAGACCGTCAAACATTTCGGCACGGTTCATGTGCTGGTCAACAACGCCGGAGGCGTGGGCGCCTTCGCGCCGTTTCAGGATTTGACGGATGACGACTGGCTGGACATCTTCAACTTCAACGTGATGTCGGCGGTTCGCGCCACGCGCGCGGTGCTGCCGCACATGCAGCGCCAGAAGTGGGGACGCATTATCAACATCTCGAGCGAGTCGGGTACCCAGCCCGATGCATTCATGCCGCACTACAACGCCTCCAAGTCCGCAATGAACAGCCTGACCAAAAGCTTGTCGAAGGCTTACGCGACCGAAGGAATACTGGTGAATACGGTATCGCCGGCGTTCATCATGACGCCGCTGGTATCGGACATGTTGCAGAAGCTCGCCAAGGAACAGGGCGTCACGCCCGAACAGGTGCAGGCGCAATTTCTGGCGACCAACCGCCCGCACATCGAATTGAAGCGGCCCGGGCGCAGCGAAGAAGTTGCGTCCGCTGTCGTTTATCTGGCGTCGGAGCAAGCTTCGTTCATTACCGGAACCAACCTGCGAGTAGATGGCGGCTCGGTCGCAAGTATCTGAACGGAGTTGCGGGAAGAAGCGCAGCGTCAGGTGCGCCATGCGAACTCTCCCGAATTATATTTTTCGCCGACCCTGGCCTGCGTGGCCAAAATGGAGTCTTACTTGTGCAGCGCCGGCCTTACCTTTTTCCCGTTACCGTTGGCATGGTTGGATTGGGGCGCGCGCGGCAAGAGTGTTTTCTGGCCGCCTGATTTCGCGCCGTCCAACGCCAGCCGGCACACCTGGTTGATGTAGCGCTCGTTGAGATCGTCGTGCCGGATGAGGAAGCGCATATAGATTGCGCCGTACAAGGTATCGAGCACGAGATTGAGATCGAGATGCCTGGGCAATTCGCCGCGTTCGATGCCGCGACGCAGCGTCCGATAAGCTTCCTGCCGGCGCGGCCACAGGAAACGAGTGCGAAAGGCTTCCATGAGCTCCGGGTCCGACTGGCCGGCGGCAATCACCGCGGCCACAATACAACCGCGAGGCGAGCGCAAAACTCCAAGGTACTGATTCATCTGCGCGCTCATGTCGCGATACACCGAGCCGCTATCGGGAAAATGCAATTCGTCGATCATAGTGGACGCGAAGGCATCCACCACCAGCGCGCCCTTATTGGGCCACCAGCGATACACCGTGGCTTTTCCTACTTTGGCGTCGGCAGCGATAGCTTCGATGGAAAGCTGGGGGAAGCCGGTTCGCCGCAGCAGTTTCAAGGTGCTGCGCAGAATTGCCTGCTGCGCGTGTTCGCAGCGCGGACGGCCGGGCGGACGCTTGGCCGGCTTAGTTTCGCCCTGCATTTGTTCAGAATGAGCCATTTCCTGCGTAACCCCAGTTCCCCTGTAATTGATTTCAATACGTACCGTATCGTATCATGCTAATGCGTCATCAAAACAAGTACCTGTTTTTCTGAACGCCGATTTTTCGCGGCGAATGGAGTAGTCTCCGACCGATGTGGATTGTTGCTCTTGCGCTCCGGCGTCCTTACACCTTCGTAGTCATGGCGCTGGTCATCATTTTGCTGATGCCGCTGGTCATTCTGCGCACCCCGGTCGACATCTTCCCGGCCATCAATATTCCCGTCATCAGCGTGGTGTGGAACTTCACCGGCTTTGCCCCGGCAGACATGGCCGACCGCATCATCACCAACTCCGAGCGCGGCATGACGGTGACGGTCAACGACATCGAGCACATCGAGTCGCAATCGGTGAACGGCGTCGGCGTCATCAAGATTTTCTTCCAGCCCAACGCCAATATTCAGACCGCGCTGGCGCAAGTCACGGCCATCGTGCAGACCACGGTTCGCGGTTTACCGCCCGGCACCACGCCTCCGCTGGTGATCACGTATTCGGCTTCCTCAACCCCGATTGTGCAGCTTGGCATCAGCAGCAAAACCATGCCGGAGCAGCAACTCTTCGATCTTGGCCAGAACTTTATTCGTAGTCAGCTGGCCACGGTGGCGGGCGCGGCCACGCCTTATCCCTACGGCGGCAAGATACGCCAGGTGCAGGTGGACCTGGACATGGCTCAGCTGGAATCCCATGGCCTTTCGCCTAGCGATATCGTTAACGCCATCAATTCGCAGAACGTCATCACCCCCTCCGGCACGGCCAAGATCGGTTCGCTGGAATACCAGGTGGAGATGAACAGTGCGCCCTCCACCATTGCGGACCTGAACGAGCTGCCGATAAAGACAATGAACGGCTCCACCATCTACATGCGGGACGTGGCGCATGTGCGCGACGGCTTCGCTCCGCAGACCAACATCGTGCGCCAGGACGGGGTGCGCGGCGTGCTGATGTCGATCTACAAAACCGGTTCGGCCTCGACCATCACCATCGTTCAAGCAGTCAAGAACATGGTGCCCATCGCGCTGCAAACGCTGCCGCCGGGCGTGACCGTCAAGCCGCTGTTCGATCAGTCACTATTTGTGCGCGCCTCGATCAATGGCGTGTTGCGCGAAGGTCTGACGGCCGCGGCGCTGACCGCCGCGATGATCCTGTTGTTCCTGGGCGATTGGCGGCCCACCATCGTCATCTCGATTTCGATTCCGCTTTCGATTTTCGTTTCCGTGCTGTTGCTGAGCGCGCTGGGCGAGACCATCAACATCATGACGCTGGGAGGTCTGGCTCTGGCGGTCGGCATCCTGGTGGACGACGCCACGGTCGAAATCGAAAACATCGAGCGCAACCTCGCCCAGGGAAAAGAAATGCGGCAGGCGATTCTCGATGGTGCGCAGCAGATTGCCGTGCCCGCCTTCGTTTCCACGCTGTCGATTTGTATCGTGTTCGTGCCCATGTTCTTCCTCACCGGCGTGGCGCGCTACCTGTTCGTACCGCTGGCCGAGGCGGTGGTCTTCGCCATGCTGGCCTCGTACTTCCTGTCGCGAACTTTGATTCCGACGCTGGTGATGTACATCATGCGGGGACACGAACATAAAGCGACGGGCCCGAAGACCTTTTTCGGACGCTTCCAGCGCGGCTTCGAGCGTGGCTTCGACCGCTTCCGCAACGGCTACTATCAAATGCTGGAAACCACGCTGGAGCATAGCAAGCTGTTCGCGGTTTGCTTCATCGCGTTCTGCGCGATTTCCATGTTGCTGGTGTTCTTCCTGGGGCAGGACTTCTTTCCCTCGGTGGATGCCGGCTTGATGCGTCTCCATGTCCGCGCCCGCGCCGGCCTGCGGGTGGAGGAGACGGCGCGGCTGTGCGACGAAATCGAGCAATACTTGCGGACGCAGATTCCGAAAAACGAGCTGGTCACGATTCTGGACAATATCGGGCTGCCGTATTCCGGCATCAACCTTTCCTACAGCAACTCGGGCGTGATCGGCACCAGCGACGCTGAAATCCTGGTGGGCCTGAATGCGGAGCATCATCATCCTACGGCCGGTTATGTGCGTCGCTTGCGGGAGGATTTGCCGCGGCAGTTCCCCGGCGTGGAGTTCTTCTTTCAGCCGGCTGACATCGTCACCCAGATTCTGAACTTCGGCCTGCCGGCGCCTATCGATATTCAGCTGACCGGGCCGGCGATGCTGGACAACTACTTCATCGCGCAGCAGATTGCGAACCGGGTGCGCCAGGTCTCGGGTACGGCCGACGTTCACGTGCAGCAGATGATGGATTTGCCCACGCTGCACATGGACATCGAGCGCACTCGTGTCAACCAGGTCGGCATGAACGCCCGCGACGTGGCGCAGAGCGTACTGGTTTCCCTTAGCGGCAGCTTTCAGACGGCGCCAAACTTCTGGCTGAATCCCAAGAACGGTGTGAGCTACCAGGTCGCGGTGCAGTCGCCGCAGTATCGCATCACATCGTTGCAGGACTTGATGAATACGCCGGTCAACGATCCCAGCACGCCAAATTCGCAGGTGCTGGGGAACCTGGTGCAAGTCACGCCGGTGACCAGGGCGGCGGTGGTTTCGCACTACAACGTGCTGCCGGTCATCGACGTGTACGCCAGCACCCAGGGCCGCGATCTGGGCGGCGTGGCTCGCGACATCAACAAGGTGCTGGAGCCATTCCGCAAGCACCTGCCACGCGGCACCCAGATCGTAGTTCGGGGACAGGTCGAGACCATGAACTCGTCCTTCCTCGGCCTTGGGTGTCGGATTGGTGATGGCCATCGTGCTGGTTTACTTCCTGATCGTGGTGAACTTCCAGTCGTGGCTCGATCCTTTCATCATCATTACAGCGCTACCGGGAGCGCTGGCCGGCATCTGCTGGATTCTGCTGCTCACCCATACCACGCTGAATGTGCCGTCGCTGACCGGCGCGGTCATGTGTATGGGCGTGGCCACAGCGAACTCGATCTTGATGGTTTCGTTTGCCCGCGATCGCATGCGGGCCGGCATCCCGGCCGTGCAGTCAGCGTTGGAAGCGGGTTACACGCGTATCCGCCCGGTATTGATGACAGCCCTGGCCATGATCATCGGTATGGCGCCCATGTCGCTGGGAATCGGCGAGGGCGGCGAGCAGAACGCACCTCTGGGACGCGCCGTCATCGGCGGACTGCTGTTCGCCACGGTGGCGACATTGTTCTTCGTGCCCACGGTTTTCGCCATCATTCACAGCCACCGCGAAGCAAGAGAAAGCGAAGCCAAGTCATAGGAATTGGAGTCATATAGCTAATGAGCCCACAGCATAATTCGGTGGACGAAGACGAAAAAGAAAGTCGCTCGCCTGAGCGCTCGCGGTCAGACGATCATTCTGATGATCGATCCGACGACCGTTCGGGCCAGCGCGCCTCTGACCGCGGCGAGCACGGCAGCGACGAGCACGCCGCGCCCGAGATCACGCCTCCTCCCAAGCTGGCGGCAGCGCCTCCGCGGAAAGCCTTGCTGTTCGTGGGCGCCATCGTGCTGGTGCTGGCCGTCGCAGGCGGGTTGACCATGCTTTCGCGAATGCACGATGACCGGGTACTAGCCGATACCACGGAGCAGAATGCAATTCCTACGGTCGCGGTCATTCATCCCACGGCAGAGAAGCCGGACGAAGAATTGGTGCTGCCCGGCACCTTGCAGGCCTATGTCGAGTCACCGATTTATGCCCGCACCAACGGCTACCTGTTGAAGTGGTACAAGGACATCGGCAGTCACGTGAAAAAAGGCGAGCTGCTGGCTGATATCGATACGCCGGAAGTAGATCAGGAGTTGATGCAGATGCGGGCCGCGCGCCAGCAGGTGGTGGCGCAGATGGACCTGGCCAAGATCAATGCCGACCGCTACCAGGCACTGCGCAAGACGGATTCGGTTTCGCAGCAGGAAGCCGATACCCAGAGCAGCGGCTATCAACAGGCGATGGCAAACCTGGCCGCGGCCGATGCCAACGTCAAGCGCCTGGAAGAGCTGGAAGGTTTCAAACACGTCTACGCGCCGTTTGACGGCGTGCTCACCAAGCGCAACGTCGATCCCGGCACGCTGATTAATGCCGGCAACTCCGGCACGTCTACCGGTACGAACCGGGAGCTGTTCGACATCGCGCGTCTCGATCCCTTGCGCGTTTATGTTTCGGTTCCGCAAGCTTACGCGCCTGCCATCCACGATGGCATGCAGGCCGTCGTCACTTTACAGGAATTTCCCGATCAGAAGTTTACGGCGACGGTGACGCGTACGGCCGACGCCATCGATACCACGACGCGCACCTTGCTGACCGAAGTCGACGTGCCCAACAAAGACGGCAAACTGCTGCCGGGCTCCTTTGGCGAGGTGCACTTCAAGCCCAACATCAATGCGCAGAAAGTAACGATACCGGTGAATGCCATGCTGTTCCGCACCGCCGGACCGCAGGTTGCCGTGGTGGGCAGCGACAACAAGATTGAACTGCGACCCATCAGCATTGGCCGCGATTACGGCACTACGCTGGAGATCGTGGGCGGCATCGACCTGAACGAGCAGATCGTGATCAACCCCTCCGACTCCATCGAGAATGGCGAGAAGGTGAATATCGCACCTGAGCAGAAAGGCCAAGGTGCTGGAACCGCGGGAGGCCAGAAGTCATGAAGTGGGTGACTCTGGTGACTGGCGCTTGCGTCAGCGCTTTGTTGGCGGGATGCACGGTGGGCCCGAACTACAAACGGCCGCCCGCGCCGGCTCCTGAGGCTTACAAGACGCAAGCCCCGTGGCGCTTAGCCGCTCCCAAAGACTCGATTCCCAAGGGCGCGTGGTGGGAAGTCTTCAATGACGCCGAACTCAACAACTACGAAAAGCAACTGCTGAACGCTAACCAATCGTTGTTGGCCGCGCAGGACCGCCTGGAACAAGCGCGGTCGCTGGCGCGCGTCACCTCGGCTGCATTTTTCCCGCAAGCTACGGTTGACCCGAACGCCACCCGCAATCGCTACTCCGGACTTCGCCCTGAAGTTGTGACTCTGGGCAATCCCCTGACCCAGAGCACCTACGAAATTCCCTTCTACCTGAATTGGGAGCCCGACCTGTTTGGCCGGGTGCGGCGCAATCTGCAAGCCTCGAATGCCAACCTGCAATCCACCGCGGCTGATATGTACAACGTCAACCTGGTGCTCACCTCGGAACTAGCTGCGGATTACTTCAGCCTGCGCGAGCTCGATGCGGAGGCGCAGGTAGTGCAGGAGTCGATCAACATCGAGCAAAAGGGATTGCAGCTGGTGGAGAACCGGCACTCCGGCGGCGTGGCTTCCGGACTGGATCTGGCGCAACAGCAGACACTGCTGGATTCCACCGTCAGCCAGCTTTACCTGGTGCAGCAGCAGCGCGACCAGTTTGAGCACGCCATCGCCGTACTGACCGGAAACCCGGCGTCCACGTTTAGCGTGCCGGTTCGGCCGCTGACCATCACGCCGGTCCCTGTGCCGTTGGGAGTGCCATCCGATTTACTGGAGCGGCGTCCTGACATCGCCACGGCGGAACGCCAAATGGCCTACCAGAATGCGCTGGTAGGTGTGGCGACGGCAGCGTTTTATCCGCAGCTGACGCTTTCCGGCGTAGGCGGATTTCAGAGCACTAACATTGCTAACCTGGTCACCGCGCCCACAGCGATCTGGTCGTTGGGCGGCGATCTGCTGCAGCCGGTGGTCAATGGCGGACGCAATCGCGCCAACCTGGCGGCCACCAAGCATGCCTACGATGAGTCGGTGGCGAACTATCGCCAGTCGGTGCTCATCGCCTTTCAGCAGGTGGAGGATGGACTGTCGGGCCTGAGCGAACTGTCGCAGGCAGCCGCAACCCAGAATTCCGCTGTTTCCGATTCGCGCCGCGCACTGGAGATTGCCAACAACCGCTACGTCGGCGGGGTCACCACTTACCTCGATGTCATCACTGCACAGTCAACGTTGCTGAGCAACGAGCGGCTGGCGACGCAGCTGCTGGGCCAGCAGATGGTGACGGAAGTGGCGCTGGTGAAGGCGCTTGGTGGAGGCTGGAACGCATCCCAGATCCAAAACGAACAGGTGCATCCGCGGGCGATCCAGGCGATACAGCAGTAAGAAACAGTTGTCAGTTGTTGGTTGTCAGTTGTCGGTGTCGACTGGCGGCGGCCTGATACAGAGCATTCACAGCAGGATTCTTTGGCAGCCTGCCAATCTGCGATCACGATGCAGGGGCTGGAGCCCCTTCGCATTTATATTGGCTTTGACGCGGGGCTAAAGCGCCGCTCTACCGGAGAGCGAATCGCGAAAAGCGAAGCGCGAAAAGCGGATCGCGAAAAGCGAATGGCTGACCGCTGATTGCTAAGGAAACTCTGATCAAGATACGTCGAAGTTCCGCAGGGGCTAAAGCCCGGTCAAATTGGCGGGATTACGGCACAGCTGAAGCTGTGCCCTTTCAAAACTTAACTTGCACGACTTGATCAGAGCTTCCCTAAAAGCTAAGAGCTAGAAGCTAATGGCTGCCCTCCCTGACATCCTGGTCGTTGGTCTTGGCGCAGTGGGCAGTGCCGCGCTGTATCAATCGGCGAAGCTGGGCGCGCGGGTGATCGGTATCGATCGCTTCGCACCGCCGCACGACCAAGGTTCGTCGCACGGCGACACTCGCATCACGCGGCAAGCGATCGGCGAGGGACGCGAGTTCGTGCCGCTGGTTCTGCGGTCCGATGAAATCTGGGCCGAACTGGAAACGGAATCCGGTCGGAGCCTGGTAACCCGCAACGGCGGGCTGGTGCTGGCGTCGGCCAACACACCCGGCAATCATCACGGGTCGATGTCGTTTGTGCAGGACACCATCGATGCAGCGAAGGCGTTCGGCATCGCACACGAAGTTCTGAACGCCGATGAGGTGCAGCGCCGCTATCCGCAGTTTCGTTTGCGCGGCGATGAGGTTGGATACTTCGAGCCCGCTGCCGGGTACCTCCGCCCCGAGGCATGCATTGAAACGCAACTTGATTTGGCGAAGCGGCGCGGCGCGCAGATCGTCACTGACGAGACTGTTCTGGATATAAAGCTTCTTGGCGATGACACAGTGGAAGTGATGACCAGTCGCGGGCGATACACGGCCGCGAAGGCAATCGTGACGGCGGGAGCGTGGATACAGACGCTGCTAGGCGACGACTACGCGCGCTACTTCAAAGTCTATCGCCAGTTGCTGACGTGGTTCGAGCTGGCGAGAAACACAGAGCAATACGCGCCCGAGCGCTTCCCTATCTTCATCTGGATTACCGGCAATCGTCCCAAGGATATGATGTATGGCTTCCCTGCCGTGGATGGCCCTGCTGGCGGCGTGAAGATCGCGACCGAACAATACCAGGCTACGTCCGATCCCGACGCGGTGATGCGGACCGTCGATCCGGCTGACGTCGCCGCGATTTTCGAGGAGTACATCGCGCCGCGATTTCCAGACGTTTCGGGGCGATGCCTGCGCAGCACCACCTGCCTGTACACGGTCACGCCCGACGCCAAGTTCATTGTGGATCGGTTTCGCGGCTATGAAAACGTGATGTTCGCCTCGGCGTGTTCCGGACACGGGTTTAAACATTCTGCCGCGTTGGGTGAGGCGCTGGTGCAGCAAGCGTTAGGGTTAACGCAGTCGGTGGATTTGTCGGCGTTTCGCCTGGGGGAGGTTTGAGCAGTGATCGCGAAACTGTTGCGGAGCTTTGATCGCGTAAAGGTACAGCATCGCGGGGGAGCAGCAGGTCCCTCCGCTCCGGCGCACAAAGGAGGTCCGCCTCTGGTCGGGATGACAGTTTTAGCGAAGGGGGTCGTCGAACTGCGCGCCAGCTTATAGGTTTAGCTCTTAGCTCTTAGCTCTTAGCCTTTTTGCCTTTGCCTTTTGCCTTTAGCTAAAGGCTAAGTGCCAAATGCTAAGTGCTGCCTTACTTCGGCGAGGTTCCTGGCGGCTCGCTGGGATGAGCCGGGTTTTCCTGCTTGTGAAACCACTTGTGGTCGATGTCGGGCCAGAACTCCAGAAACAGATTGCCTAACGAGCCGTAAGCCAGTGCGGTGGCAGCGCGGCTTACGGTCAAACCAACGCCGCGGTCTCCCTGCGGGTAGTAGGCATTCGATATGGTGCCTGCAGTAAAGGCACCAAGCACATTCGAGAAGTGAAAGGTGTGGCCGCCGGAATCTTTCCTGGCGATGAACTCCTGCTCTACGGCATACCAGACGCGCTTCTTGGCGGCGCCTTCTCCCAGACGAAAGTAACGCGGATCCTGTTTGAAGATTACCGGGTAAAAATAGTTACTAAAGAAGTTGCTGTCGGCGTTATCGGCCAGCGCCGCGCCGTATCGCTTGCCGAAACCCTCGGCTCCCTGACCGTATCCCTTAAAAGAGTCGTTAGCCTGCCCAATACCGGCGGTCAGGCCCGCTGATACAAACGTAAACGGGTCGATCATAGTCCGGATCATGAGCTGGAATTTCTGGTGCGAAGTCATGGGGGGCGCGTCATGCACGTTGGTCATGGCGAACAACGGCACTACGCCCAGCGCGCGCTGCTTTTCCTGCTGCTTCAAAATATCTTGAGAGCTAAGAGGTTTAGTAGTCGTGCCAGGCAGGAGGCGGCGGAGCAGGCTGCGTTTCCTGGGGCGGTTGCGTATTCGCCGGCGGAGAGCTTGGAGTCGTTGTAGTTTGCTGCGCCAGGCCAGGAAATGTGAAGCTGCCTGCGAAGACTATGGCGACAGCCAAGCGGGTTAACAAAGCCATTGAGTAAGAACCATCCTGGCTGGCGGGCAAATCTATGCCTCACCGGCCGATGAGCACCCTTCAGGTTATCAGATGCTGAACCATCAGCCCGCGCCAAGGCTTTCAACTTTGGAGGGATTTCGGCTGCAGGGTTTCGCACACAACCAAGGCTGTTTATTCCGCCAAATCGGGGCTCGAGTTCCACAATTACCAGCTTCAACCCGAGATCACGCGTTAGAGGTGGCCACTTGGGTTGCGGCGGCGCGCACCAGCGCCAGGGCGGTAACGTCGTTCACGGTCGCCGCCGTCTGCACGTATTGCTGCACTCCGGTGAGCACGAGCGTGGCGATGTCACGGGCATTGTCATTAGGAGCTGTTTGGAAGTGCTGCTTCACGCGATGCAATCCAAACTCTTCCTTCTTGGAAGACGCTTCGACCACGCCACGCGAAACCAGCAGCAACGATGCTCCGTGCTGCAAAGCCGCCGTGGGCGCTTCATAGGTAGAAGCGGAAAACAGGCCCAGCGGCAAACCGGTGGCCCCCAGCTCGACGATTCCCGTAGGATCGCGCAGCAGTCCCGGCGTGTGTCCGGCGTTGGCATAGCAGATGGTGCCCAGCTCTTCGTTGTAGCAACCCAGGAAGGCCGCGCAGGAGCGAACTCCGTTAGCCGCCCGGCGAATGCTCAGGTTCAACTCCAGGCAGAATTCCATCATCACGTCTGCCTCGTTGATGTCTTCGCTGGCGAAGCGGTCTTTGCCTAGCTCCTGAAAGGTTCGCTTCGCGGCGTCGACGATGCCGTGGTTCTCCTCGCGCCTGCCGGCAATATCCAGCAAGCCGAAGATCACGCGGCAGCGGTTGGCGCGTAAGAAATGGTAAAGGTCGCCCCCAACTTTCTCGCCCTGGCATAGGCCGGCGATTTCTGCTCCAGATAATGGGGGAAATTCGGCGCGGCTCGGTATAGCCGGCGGCGCAGCAGTGCGTTCACGTTGGAAAGAGAGTTTCATAACGAAGGGCGGTCGCTATCATAGCGGAAATCGCGCGGATTGCAAGATTATCGTGCTGGTTTTTGCAATCTGCTCCCAAGTGCGAACCGCACTAGCCTGTTTCGGTAAGTAATACCTCGCGGCAGGCAACACGTTAGGATAGACAAGGTCCGGGGAGCGACAAAGTGCGCCTTATTAGTATTGGAGAGATTTTGTGGGACGTCATCGGCCCGAACGAACATCTGGGCGGGGCGCCGCTGAATTTTGCCGCGCATGCCCGCACGCTGGGACACGACGTGTTCCTGGTGAGCGCGGTGGGCGATGACGAGCGGGGGCGCCGGGCTCTGGCCGCTCTGAAGGAACGCGGCATCTCGACCGAATTCGTGCAGGTCCTCCCGGGCAGAAACACCGGCACAGCGGAGGTCGAACTCGACTGGGAGGGCACGCCGGCGTTCCAAATCGTGCGGCCGGCGGCCTACGATTTCGTGGACCTGGCAGCTCCCATGCGAGAGCGTATCCGGAACCTCCAAGCAGACTGGATTTACTTCGGCACGCTCTATCACACGTCGCGGCAGGCGCTGCCGGCAACACTTAGGCTGCTGGAAGAAATGCCTACCGTGAAGCGTTTCTACGATGTCAACTTGCGCGAAGGCAACTGGACGCTGACAACCGTTGAACAACTGGCGGAGCAGGCTAACGTGATTAAGTTAGGCGCTAGCGAAGCGGAGTCCCTGGATGGGTCGTTCAATGCCGACGGCATGGAAGGTACAGTAGAGCATTTCTGCCGCCGCTGGAGCGATCAGTATCGCTGCCAAACCGTCTGCGTCACCATGGGCGAGCGCGGCTGCGGCATCTATCGAAATGGAAGGTACGCCGAGGTTCCAGGCTATAAGGTGCAGGTAGCGGATACCGTGGGCGCCGGCGACGCCTTTGCTGCGGCTCTTCTTCACGCGCTCAGCCGGCGATGGGGGATGGAGCGCTGCGGAAGGTTCGCAAATGCGACTGGGGCGCTGGTGGCGAGCCGTTCCGGAGCGATTCCTGAATGGAAGGAAGAAGAGGTTGCGGCAATGCTGAGCAGACGCGACGGCAATCTCTGATCGGCGAAACTCCATCAGCCGAATTAACCTGCAAAAACAAGTGGGGCGCTACCGCTGTGGTTCCAGTCTGCGCGCCCCTGGTGTCACCTAGGCAACGGAACTGGAAAGGTCACTGGAAACCGCACTGAAAGCCGTGCTGAGTCCAGTGGCCAATTTCTTCAATCCGGCAATCGTAGCCAGGGCGACCAAGGCGGCTACCAGAGCGTATTCAATCAAGTCCTGGCCGGATTCGTCCCACAGCAAATTCTTCAAAGTGGCGATGCTCATGCAATTTACTCCAAACATGCGATCAGCTGGTTGAGTTTGACCCGCTGACCGCCAGGCGCAGATGAGTTGAGCGAAAAGGCACGATTGAACGGTGCCCAGGAGTTCGGCAAAGGGAGGCGCACAAGCGTTGGCTGGTAGCCGATGCGCCTCCGAAACTTGGTTAAGCTACGGAGCTCGAGAGATCGCTCGAGATCGTGCTGAAGGCGGTGCTGAGACCGGTGGCGAGACCCTTCATTGCGCTGATACAACCAAGGGCAATCAATGCTGCTACGAGAGCGTACTCGATCAAATCTTGGCCAGATTCCTCGCGAAGCAGGTTCTTCAAAGTGGCGATGCTCATTGATGACTTTCCTCCAAGTGTTCTATCAGCTTGTAGTTTGTTTGCTGATAGCTTGCTCACCTTACGTTGAATGCCGCGCTGGCTATTTCATAATCTTGATATGGCTTCCAGAATCTTTACTAGAACCAGCCCAAAAGCACTCACGGGCCATCATTTGCTCTTGACACTAGCTAGAACGTCTGAATCGGATATCCCATCAACGGGCCAATAGTTTATGGCACACTGGTAGAGTTCCCTATAGCACCTGGTCGAATTAGCAGAACGGGCTCTAAAAGGAATGCTATGCAAGAGTGGATTGAAAAAAATCAGACTGCAAGAATGAATATAGATAGAATGGTTCGGCGGCGATTCTTATCGCGATTTGTGGGACGCCCATTCTTCAAGGCCTAAGCATTAATATTGCTTCTCGTAATTCTGGTTCCCTGCCCTACATTTAGCGCATGCAGGCAAAGTAAGACTGCTTTCAAAATTACTGGCTTCCTATTTCCTCGACTGAGTTCAATTCACTGGAGGTTCTTCCATGAGAAAGCTCATGTTCCTCACCCTGGGGATTTTGTTGCTGCCTATATTGGCTGCCGCGCAAAGTGCATTCAACGGTACCTGGAAGATCGACCTGAACAAAGTTGATTTCTCCAAAAAGCCGGATGTCTTCCTGCTCGAAAATGGGATGTACGAATGCAAGACCTGCGTTCCACCCTACAAAATAAAAGCCGATGGTACCGACCAGGAGGTCAGCGGACATCCTTACTACAACACCGTAGCTATCAAAGTGGTGAGCGATCACGAAATTGAGGAGACCGACAAGAAAGACGGCAAAGTGGTTTCCACCTCCACCACTACGGTTGCGCCTGACGGCAACACTCTGATGTTCAGCTTCACCGACAGCAGCAACACCAACGGCGGCGCTCCGGTGACAGGCAAAGGCGAGGCGGCACGTGTAGAGAAAGGTCCGGCAGGATCGAATGCTGTCTCGGGCTCGTGGCGAACCACGAAGATGGAAAATATGTCCGACAATGGCTTGGTGTGGACCTACAAGGTCAAGGGTGACGAAATCAGCATGACCAATCCCAATGGCCAGAGCTACACCGCGAAGCTGGATGGCAGCGATGCTCCCATGAAGGGCGATCCGGGCGTCAGCAGCGTTTCGCTAAAGATGATGGGCAAGGACACGCTGGAAGAAACCGACAAGCGCGACGGCAAAGTCATCGGCGTCATGAAAATGACGGTCGCTTCTGACGGCAAGACAGCCAAGCTGGTTTATGACGACAAGCTGCAAAAGAGAACGACTGAGTTCGATGCCATGAAGCAGTAGGTGAAGCGGCAGGCACGGCCGAAAGCATCTTTACAGTATTAATATTCAGGGCGGGGTGGTTGCGCAGGGCGCGGCATTCCGCCCGATTTATTTTTCGTACCCTCGGGGATGCGAACTGTGCCACTCCCAGGCGCTGCGCACAATGGTTTCGAGATCGGAGCGCCGCGGATCCCATCCCAGCAGACGCTTGATCTTTTCGGAACTAGCCACCAGCACGGCCGAATCGCCCGGCCGCCGCGGCGACTCCACCGCTTTAATGGCATGGCCGCTTACTTTGCGGGCAATCTCGATCACCTCGCGCACCGTGAATCCGCTTCCGCTGCCCAGGTTGCAGATGAGCCGGGAATGTTTCTCCAATCCCGAGAGCGCCAGCAGGTGGGCTGTAGCCAGGTCCTCGAGGTGAATGTAGTCGCGGACGCAGGTGCCGTCCCTGGTGGGATAGTCCGTGCCATAGATGGAGATTGACTCCCGCTGCCCTAACGCTACCTGCAAGATTAGTGGTATCAGATGGGTCTCCGGGTGGTGCGCCTCCCCATGACTCTCGACCGCGCCGGCGGCGTTGAAATAACGCAGGCTGGCATAACGGAGTCCGTGGGACCGATGGAACCACGACAACATGCGCTCGACCAGGAGCTTGGATTCGCCATAAGCATTCGTCGGTTCCAGCGGCTCGTCTTCCAGAATCGGAGTTTGCCGCGGTTCGCCATAGACCGCCGCGGTCGAGGAGAACACAAAGCGCAACACGCGGCGTCTCAACATGGCGCGCAGCAGCGTCAAGGTGCGGGCTGAGTTGTTCTCGAAGTATATTTCGGGAGCAGTCATGGACTCGCCCGCCTCGATGAAGGCGGCGAAGTGCAGCACCGCATCGAAGCCGCCGCTGGCCAGTATCTGGTCGAGCAATTTCTCATCCCCGGTATCGCCAAGCACAAACTCAGCCTTCGCAGGCACCGCCTGACGACAGCCTTTGCTGAGATTGTCCAGCACCGTGACAGCGTGCCCGCTACGCAGCAGACGGTCGGCCACCACACTCCCGATGTAACCCGCACCACCTGTAACCAGGACTTGCATGCGCCTCCAGAATTCAAACATTCGATTGTAACGGTTAGCTTGATGGGTCTCGCGCGGCCGGCGCCTGGTAGGGGATCACATGTCGTTTGCAGGTGCAGAAACTGGGCGCGAGTCGATAAAGTGTCCAGCTTCTGTACGCGGTGAACAAAATCTGTACAGAAAATCGGTTGCAACGCTTCCGGTGGCGCTGATGAAAAACACCACATCCTTAACAAATAACGCACGTTGCGATTTTGACAGTCGAGTTTCCGGCATGTGGAGGCCAACGTGCATTGAAGAAATAGCACGTTAGAAGTATTCGTGCATGGCACTAAGATGACGTTCTGGCCGAGGTCGTCAGGTGCCCGTCGGGGTTTCGCATTTTTCCGATACTCGCCCCAGGCTTGGGACTGAGAGTGGCGAAGCCTTGCGACAAGCCAAAAAACGATGGAATTCACAAAACCCGCCCGATGCTGGCACGCCGCCTACACCCGCTCTCGTCACGAAAACCGCGTCGCTCATCAACTCCACGCCAAAGGGGTGGAATTTCTGCTGCCCACCTATGATCGCCTGATCCGCTGGTCCGATCGGGTGATGCGCTCTCCCGCTCCCCTGTTCCCCGGGTATGTGTTCGTCAACGTGTCCGACCAGGAGCGGATACGCGTCCTCGAAACCGGAGGCGTGGTCTACCTGGTCTCGAGCGGAGGACAGCCAGTCACCCTGAATGACCTTGAGATGGAGCAATTACGCGTCTGCTCGTTATGCCCGAATGATGTCGAGCCCCACCCCTGTCTAAGAATTGGACAGTGGGTTCGGGTCAAGCGCGGGCCCTTTGCCGGATGGGAAGGCCGGCTGGTGGAGAAGCAAAGCTCCCGGCGGCTGGTCATCACCATCGAGCAGATTATGCGGTCGGTGTCGCTGAACCTGTACGGTGCCGACGTCGATGCCATACCCGACTACACCCTGGCCCCCCAAGTGTGCGTCCCTGGCGCGCACCAGCCGTTAAACCCATGAGCCACCTCGCCAGCGTTACCGAAAATTCCGCAAGCTTGGCCCAAATGGCGGCAACAGCCGACGAGGTATCGGCGCTGCAAGCGATCGGAAGCTTCGACTTCGCAACGGTGATGGGCTTTGCCGAGAAGTTTCTCGACTTCGTCACCGTATTCCTAGCGCTGTATGCGGCCGATGCGTTGGGAAAGGCCTTGGAGCCTGGCAAGCCGTCGCTCTACGAATCGTCGAGGATGGCGACAGGTTCAGCTGCCTTTGCGGTGCTGTTCGTATTTCTGCTGGAGCGGCATGGCGCGTATCAAGGGTGCGCCAGCCTGCTGGCAATCCGCGACACGGAGCGCGTCCTGCGAGTGACGGCGCAAACATTTTGGATGGCGCTGGTCGCGGCGTACTTCTGCGTTGCGCCGGTGCCGCGCCTGGCGTTGTCGCTGGCGCTGCTGCTGGTCCCGATTTTCCTGACCGTAGAAAAACTGCAGGTGTATAGAGCGATCCGGGCGCTCCGCAGGCGGGGATTGGGCACGCGGCGCGCGCTGATCGCGGGATCAGGAGCAGCGGCAAAACGCATTTATTCCGCGCTGTTGCGCTCGCCGCAATTCGGCGTCGAGCCAGTCGCCTTCGTCGACGAGGACACACAAAACGCTGCCGGCGAAGTGTACGAATCGTCGTACCGGCGCCAGCGGTCGGCAAGAGTGCTGCCCGGACCGCTTTGTCCTGAACTTTTCCGTGAACTCAATGCCTCGGTCCTGGTGATGGCAGCCTCCGGCGCCAGCCGCGCCGCGACCATGCAAACTGCGGCCAAAGCTTCATCCGCCGGGGTCGACACCTACTTTGCTCCGGACGACTTCCTCGAACCCGGCTTTTGGGTGAACTACGCCGAACTTGACGGCGTCATGCTGGCGCACCTGTCGCGCGGCAGAAAGCGTGGACTGTGCGACGCCGGTAAGCGCGCGCTCGATGTCGCAGGAGCGATCACGGCTCTGGCAGTGTTTGCGCCGCTGCTGGCCGCCGTCGCTGCGCTGGTGAAGCTGAGTTCGCCAGGCCCAGTTCTGTTTCAGCAGGAGCGCGTAGGCCAGTCTGGGCGACGTTTCGCCATCTATAAATTCCGCACCATGTATCGCGAGGTGCCCACCTACGGGTACTCGCCCACGGCGGGAGAAGACCCGCGAGTCACGCCCGTCGGACGAATTCTGCGGCGCACCAGCCTGGACGAGTTGCCGCAATTGTTCAACGTGCTTCTGGGGCAGATGTCGCTGGTGGGTCCACGGCCGGAGATGCCGTTCATCGCGGAAAGATATGACGCTCTGCAACGCCAGCGGCTCTCGGTGAAGCCGGGCATCACCTGCCTGTGGCAGTTGAGTGCCGATCGCGCGTTTTTGATCCACGAGAATCTGGAGTACGACCTGTATTATCTTTCGAACAATCCTCGTTTCCTTTGGAACATAAGTTTGCAACTGGCGCGCATTCGAAAGTTTGAGTTGGAAGGCTTGTGAGCCGGGACGTGGCGTAGTACTGCAAAGTAATAACTTGAATTTTTCTTGTGGCGGACCAGAACCTGGGTCCGCCTATTTTTTTTGGCCAGCATACTTGAGTGTGATGAGCGTCACTGCCGGTCGATTTGAAAACATGGAGGATGGGAACTGTAGTTGTTCTGCACGCAGTAACGATTCTTGCTTTTTACGCCCGCTGTCAGGAGCAACCTGCCGCTGTAATCCGTGGTGGGTATCAGCTTACAAAATCCGAATTGTCGAGCATGTCACGAGACCCTCAAGTTACTCTTCGTGTCATTAAGGCAGGTGAGTGCTTGAATCAGGGCCGAATACTGGTTGTTTCTGTTGATCCTGTAATACGTTCAGGAATCTGCGATTTTCTAACCGCGCATGGCCACACGGTCACCGAGGCCGGCAGCTGCCGCGATGCGCAGGCAAAGTTTCTGCAATTCCGGCCGCATGCTGCGGTGGTGGATCTCTCGCTGCCTAACGGCGACGCTCCTCAATTGTTACAGGAGATGAAAGGCAGCGACAACAACGTCCCGGTCGTCGTGCTCGCCAGCCAGAACACTGCTGAATTGGGAGCGCGGGCCATCGAGCAAGGAGCTGAGCAGTTTCTGCTGAAGCCCGTCGATTTGTCTGCCCTGCATACCCTGTTACTCAGATTTTTGCACTCACACAAGTCACGCCCAGCTTCCATTGGATCGGCGTCCAAAAGCCGTGCCCACTTGAATCCCTTTCTCGGAAGCAGCTCGGCTGTCAGGAATTTGCAGGAAGTGGCCACGCGGGTATTGGCCAGCGAAAGTCCGATATTGCTGCATGGCGAGACCGGCTCGGGCAAAGGAGTGCTGGCGAACTGGATCCATCGCAAAGGCAGGCGACCGGACCAGCCCTTTCTTGACCTGAATTGCGCCGGGCTCTCTCGCGAGTTGCTGGAGTCGGAACTATTTGGTTACGAGAAGGGGGCTTTCACCAGCGCAGTCAGTGCCAAGCAAGGTCTGCTGGAAGTCGCCAGCCGCGGAACCGTCTTTCTGGATGAGATCGGCGACATCGATCTTCAGGTTCAGCCTAAGCTGCTCAAGGTCCTGGAAGACCGGGTGTTTCGCCGTCTGGGCGACGTGCACGACCGGGCGGTGGACATTCACCTGATCTCGGCTACCCATCGCGACCTGCTGGAGCTGGTGCGGCAACAAAGATTTCGCAGCGATCTCTATTTCCGGGTAAACATCTGCTACATCCATGTACCGCCGCTGCGCGAACGTGTGGAAGATATTCCGCTTCTGGGCAAACACCTGCTTGGCGACATCGCGCGAAATCACGGTCGCGCCCCCATGCGCATCGCGGAAGCGGCCATGCCGGTTCTTCAACGCTACTCGTGGCCGGGGAACATTCGCGAGCTGCGGAACGTGCTTGAACGGGCGGCCTTGCTTTCCGAATCCGATGTGGTCAGTCCCGAGCACCTGCATTTTCAAGGCGCTCCCCTGGTGAATTCAGCAGGCTTTCTGGAGATGAATGGGACGCTGAAGGAAATGGAGCAGAGCTACATCCAACACGTTCTCTGCGATGAAGGTGGCTCAATCGAGCGGGCGGCACGCAGGCTCGGGATTCCGCGTAGTTCCCTTTACAACAAAATGAAGCGCTTTGCGATTCCGCGCGGTACCGGCCGGGAGTGTGCCGTGACGGAGAACCGAATTAGTCCTCCCTTGCCAAAGAAGCCAACCCCCAAAGAAGAGCGTCCGTCTTAATATATAGTTATTTCCTTATGTGGGCGCTTACTCGGTTTCCGGAATTCTACAGGGCTTATCGTGCAGCCGATGCCACCTGGAGTCCGGACGACCTGCCGCCCAGCCTGCACCTGGCTGACGGCATCTTCGTCTCCTTCCTGCTGGTCACGCCCTTTTGGACCGCAGTGGGCTTTTGCCTGCATTCTCTGATCAAATAGTTCCGGCCGCGTTGTCTTCCTTGGACTAATTTCAGGTTTGGGTGGCTTTGTTGCGTAAGGAGATATCCGTGGGCGCGAACGATAAAATGAGCTCAATTGGACAGCCAGTGCCTGAGCTGCCGGTCGCTGATGTCGAGCGCGCCCAACAGCATTACCGGGACGCACTCGGCTTTGAGATTGGATGGCTCTACCCGGGCAAAGAAATTGGGGCGGTGTCTCGCGGTAAAGTAGCGATATTCTTTCGCAAGACGAAGCCGCCGTTTGAGCCGGCCATTCACTGGGTGTTTGCCGAAGACATCGATGCCACGTATCAGGAGCTGAAGTCGTTGGGCGCGGACATCGTGGATCCGCTGGAACAAAAGCCCTGGGGATTGCGGCAGTTCACCGTAAAGGATCCGGATGGCAATGTCTTCTATTTCCACCATGGCTAAACTAAACGCTGCCTCAGGCCGACGAGGGATCTGCTGTTTCCGCGGCAATCGAACAGCAGATTCGTTTCGATTGATCGGTCGCCGGCCCACAAAAATCGGCAGACCGAAAACCTGGGTGCGCCGCTTCCACTCAGGATGACAAATGGTACGGGTTGAATTTTCTTCCGGGGTAAATCTGTTCAATGTCTGACGCCTTTATTTGCGATGTAATCCGAACTCCCTTTGGCCGCTTTGGCGGCGCACTCGCGAACGTTCGCACGGATGATCTTGCAGCTGTGCCAATTACAGCCCTGGTTGACCGCAATCCTTCCGTCGATTGGGAAGCTGCGGATGACGTGATTTACGGCTGCGCTAACCAGGCAGGAGAAGACAATCGCAACGTTTCTCGCATGGCCCTGCTGCTGGCCGGCCTCCCGATCACGGTGCCGGGAACGACGATCAACCGCCTCTGCGGTTCTAGCATGGACGCCGTGTCGATGGCCGCGCGCGCGATCAAAACGGGTGAAGCGTCATTGGTCATTGCAGGCGGCGTGGAGAGCATGTCGCGCGCTCCCTTCGTGATGGGAAAGGCTGACGCTGCGTTCGCCCGCGGCATGAAGCTGGAGGACACGACCCTGGGATGGCGTTTCGTGAATCCGCTGATGAAGGCACAGTACGGCGTGGATTCGATGTCGGAGACTGGCGAGAACGTGGCAGAAGAATTCACTATCTCGCGAGCAGATCAGGACGCGTTTGCCTATCGCAGTCAGCAGCGCGCGGCAGCCGCCATGCAGAATGGCATCCTGGCGGAGGAGATCGTGCCAGTAACGGTCACACCTCGCAAAGGGACGCCGGTGGTGGTCAACAGCGACGAGCATCCTCGGCCGGATACCACGTTAGAAGCTCTCGCCGCCCTAAAGCCCATCGTCAAGTCAAACGGCACAATTACCGCGGGAAACGCTTCCGGGATCAACGACGGTGCCTGCGCAATTCTGCTGGCGTCCGGGGAAGCCGCGAAGAAATACGGGCTGAAGCCGAAGGCGCGCGTGGTCGCCGCCGCCGTGGCTGGAGTCGCACCTCGCATCATGGGCGTGGGGCCGGTACCCGCCACACGAAAGGCGTTGGCTCTTGCCGGACTCACCATTGGCGACATGGACGTCATCGAGTTAAACGAGGCGTTCGCATCGCAGGCGCTGGCAGTGCTGCGTGATCTCGGAGTTGCCGATGACGCGGCGAACGTGAATCCGAATGGCGGAGCGATTGCGTTTGGCCATCCCTTGGGCGCCAGCGGAGCGAGACTGATCGCAACCGCAACCCTGCAATTGCAGCGCAGCGGCGGTCGCTATGCACTGTGCACGATGTGCATCGGAGTGGGTCAGGGGATTGCGATGATTCTGGAACGGGTTTGAGGAGTTCGTCGCAGCTGACACGGGTGGGTTCGAAGCAGAGATTTTGCAGTTATCGCAGCGAAGAAGTCACGACGGGTTCGCTAGACCCTGCGCAGAGTGATGTTGGCGTAGCGCTCGAGCCGGAAGGACGCAGGGATGTGGCGCACGTTTCTTTCGTAGGTCACTTCAATATTCAGGACCCACAGAACCGCTCCCGCAATCACGATCAGCAATCCCCAAGCGATGCGCTTCTTTACCACGAAGCCTCCAACTCAATGCTTCGCCTTTGAAAGACGGAAGGCGGCCACGATCCGCCTTCCGCCTATTATGTCTCACTTCGAGGGATTCGCCACCTCGTAATCGACCATTTCTTTTACGACATCGTACGGGGTACTCCCGTTCGAAAAGCCGACTAGCCGGCGTCCGTCAATGAAGAAGGTCGGCGTGCTGGTCACGTCGAGGCTCTGCGCCAGGGCCATCGAGTCGCGCACCCGCTTCTCGGTCTCCGGCTTGGCCACGCAAGCCGCCACGGCATCCGGATCGCCACCCGACTGCTTCACATAACCGTTGAGCATCTGGCCGGCATTCTGTTCGTTGATTTCAGCCTGGTTGTCATAGACCGTGGCAATGAACTTCCAAACGGCATCGTTGTTCTGGCGGCCCAGACAGTCCAAATACTTTGCCCCGGTCAATGCCCACTTGTGAATCTGCTCCAGCGGATAGTTTTGATAAATCAGTCGCGCCTTAGGCTCCTCTTCCATCAGCTTGGTGATGTTGGGCTGAGCAGCCTTACACGCGGGACACTCCAGGTCGCCAAATTCAACGATCGTCACCGCAGCGTCGGTTGGTCCGTGCGAAGGGCCGGTCAGGTTCTGAAGCTTCTGACGCGTGGCCTTGAAGGGTCGGCGCCAAAGGGCACCAGCTCCCCGTTGAAGGCGTAGCTTTGATCAGGCGTGACATAGATGCGGGTAAGCTGCTGACCCTTGGGCGTGTTGAACGCTACGGTCACTTCAGAAATACCAGCCGCCTCGGAAGGTTTGATCGCCTCTATCTTCCAAGTCAGATCAGTGTTCCAGCCAAACATCTGCTTCAGGAACGCATTGACGGTGGCTTCGGTGGGCAGCGAAGCGTTTGCCGAAGTTGTGGCCGGAGGAGTTTTGGCGACGCCCTGATTCGCGGGTGCGGCATTCTGGGCGAAGGTGTAGATACCGGTGAGGGTTAATCCGGCGATGAGCAGTACACGTGTAAAACGGTTCATAGTTCCTTTCGAGGTAAGGCGGTCGGTATCGGGCTATCAGCTATTAGCGGCTAGCATTTCGTCACGACTGGTTCGTCTTTTACGAATCTGTCGAGAATCGAGTGTTAAGAAACCTCGGGGTCGATCTTTGCCCTCAGCGGCTAAACAGACTGCTGAAAAACTCGACTTTGATCCGTCTTTGAAGGGGCGCACCTTCAGGTGCGCCGTACAAGTCCTTTATTTTTGTGATTCCGAGTGGGCTTCAGCCCACGAGGAATCTGCTTTCGCGACTTTTTCAGCAAACTGTAAAGCCGAAATAAATTTGCAGTCCTTGCGGCATGGCTGATGAGCCATGCCCTTTCAAAACTAAGACCTGATCCGACTTTCCTGAGTGCTAAATGCTAAGTGCTAAATGCTAAATGCCAAGTACCAAGTGCTAACGGCTTCCTTCAGTCCAGCTTTGCCGCGATGGGATAGCGCCGGCCGAATCCAAACGCTTTTTCCGAAATCTTCAACCCGGGCGCGGCCTGTTGCCGCTTGTATTCGCTCCTATCCACCATGCGCGCTACCTTGCGGACGAGCTCCGGATCGTAACCATGCTTCGCGGCAATTGCCTCAGGCGACTGATTGTCTTCGATGTACTCCTCCAGAATCGTGTCCAGCACGTCGTAGGGGGGCAGCGAGTCACTATCTTTTTGATCGGGCCGCAACTCGGCGGACGGCGGTTTCTCGATGGTCGAAGCCGGGATTACAGGCGACCGCGAGTTTACATAATTTGCCAGCCGATAAACCAGCGTCTTCGGTACATCCGAGATGACGGCCAGGCCTCCGCACATATCGCCATAAAGCGTACAGTAGCCGACGCCCAGCTCCGACTTGTTGCCCGTGGTCAGCAGCAGCGCGCCAAACTTGTTGGACATGGCCATCATGAGGGAGCCGCGTACTCTCGCCTGGATGTTTTCTTCGGTGACGTCGGGCTTAAGGCCGGCAAACACCGGATTCAGCGTCTTCTCGTACGAATCGAAGATGTTGCCGATGGGTGCAAGCTCGAAGCGAATGCCGAGATTGCGTGCCAGCTCAGCCGCGTCGGCAATGCTTCCTTGCGACGAGTAGGGACCGGGCATGCCGACTCCGAAAACGTTTTCGCGACCCAACGCGTCAACGGCAACACAGGCTGTAAGGGCAGAATCGATGCCGCCACTCAGCCCGAGCACGACGCGCTTGAACCCGCACTTGTGTACGTAGTCGCGCGTGCCCAACACGAGAGCCGCGTACGCGCTCGACTCAAGCCCCTCGTCGCGAGTGTGGATGTCGCCGGTCAGCGATTCGGTGTCGAAGCAAATCAGGTCTTCCTCAAACGATTTTGCCTGTGCGATGACTTGGCCGTCCGGCCCGATCGCCAGACTCGAGCCATCGAATATCAGGCTGTCGTTTCCGCCAATCTGGTTGACCATTGCCACGGGAACTCGGTAATGGGTGGCGATGGCCGCGAGCATGTCGCGGCGCAGTTCGCGCTTTTTCAAGTAGAAGGGCGATGCCGAGATGTTCAGCAGGACCTTTCCACCCGCGCCGATGAGGTCCTCTACGGGATCGATTCCGTACAGCCGCCGGTCCCAAAAATGTTTGTCGTTCCAGGCGTCTTCGCAGATGGTCAACGCGACTTTTTTGTTCTGGATATCGACCACCTGCTGATGGTCGGCAGGCGCGAAGTTGCGCATCTCGTCGAAGACGTCGTAGGTGGGCAGCAACCGTTTCGATTGCACGAATGCCACCTGCCCATCGCGCAGCAACGCCGCCGAGTTCAAGACCGCTTTACCGGTAGCCGAGTTGGCAGGGGTGACCAGACCGCAAATTACAGCGATGCCACGGGTCTCGCGTGCGATTGCCTCAACGGTCTGCCAGTTGCGCTCGACAAACCATGGGCGTTCTACAAGGTCACGAGGAGGATAGCCGCAGACCGCGAGCTCGGGAAAGAGGATGAGATCGTGCCCACCGCTGCGGGCACGCTGCGCATATTCGATGATCTTGGCCGAATTACCCGAAAAATCCCCGACCGTGGTGTTGATCTGACCGAGTGCAATCCTCACGCTATCAGTGTAAAGGCGCGCCGGTCACCACGCCAAATCCAGCGGCTAGAAAGCGCTCATCCGCCAATGCTGCGGTGGGGCGCCGGGGCTGCTGGTGTCGACCGCAGGCGGGTAGGGCGTATTGGGGGCATTCTGGCTGCTCTTGCCTTCGGCTTGCTCACCCGGCCGCAGCAAGGTTGGAGCGTTGGCCGGCTTGGCTTGCGTCTTCTTCTCGGCCACTTCGGTCTCAGCCGATTTCAGATCCACTTCGCGCTCGGTCTTTACCAGCTTTTGCCCATCGACCGTCATGATCTCAAGCCGGGAAACGAACTGGCCCTGAAAGCGCACGAACTGTACTTCCTCGGGAGGGTTGCCGTAGATCCACTCTTCGTAATCCACTCCCTTATCGTCCTTGTCGCGTATTTTTCTCGGAGGCCGCCCCTTGGCGTAGATCACCATGTCGCGATCCATGCCGACCAGCACCTGGTGATTCTTGATCGCGTTCTGGACTTTCGGAGGCAGCGTCTTTTCGTAAGCCTCGGCTTCGGTAAGCGCCTTGAAATCGAAGACCGGCGCCAGCAGATCACGCACCTGTTCGCCCGTCATTTCGGGAACGTATTTGTCGAATTCGAGCGAGACTTGCGAGCCGCGAGATTCCAGGCTCTTGGGAGCGCCGCCAATCGGAGTGGGGTTGCCGCCGGCGCCGACCGAAACATGTTGATACCACTTCTCATGCTTTTTCGAGCCGCCATTGATCTCGAGACAGGATCGACTTCTCGCGCACCACAACGTTGGTGATGATGACCCGGTCGCCGGGCTTGGCTGCGAATCCGTGCTCGGCTACAAGTTGCGCTACTCCCTGCTCGCCAGGGCTGATCTTCCCGTTCTTAATAGCCAAACCTTGTTCGCCCATGGGAAACGGTGTGCGCACAAACACACGTTCAGCGATCAAGTCACGCATAACCTGCAAGCGGGTCTGGGGGGTCATCTTGTCGGAAGGGGTGGTCGCGGATTTGGTATCGCCGGCAAAAACCGGCAACGCCAGTAACAGAACTGCTGTCGTGAAGAGCTGGAAACGGACGCGGTTCATGGAAAAACCCCGAGCTTGCCGTAATTATATGCCCATCTCGGATTGCCGGGAGGCCAGTAGAGAATCTCTGATTGAGCTGACGATCTTTCCCGGCGCTGGGTTCTGGGCCGTTGTGCTCCACCGCCAATGCGAAACTCCAGTTCTCAGGCAGACACTTGAAGCCGCCCCTCCAAAGCCGGGACTTGATCTGAGTTTCCCTAGGGTTTAATGCCGGTGAGGCTGTCGCGCAAGGCTGGGTCGGGAGAAGGTGTTGGCACAGGTCGGGGGAGCTTCTTCAGCGGCAACACGGATACCAATAGAAGTCCCAGCGCTATAACAACGGTTCCGGTGGCGCTGGCTTCCACTCCATAGTTGCCCCCGGTCAGCCAGGTCGGTCCAATTGCGTCGGTGTGGCGTACTACATTGAAGAAGCGGAAGCCGCTGACCGGCAAGCCAAACAGAAAGCCCAGCGTCGTATTCCAACCAAAGTGTATGCCCCATGGCAGCCATAAAGCCCGGGTGCGGAGGTAGGCGACGGAGAGGAGGATTCCGATCAGGATGGTGTTGGCAATTCCCCAGCGGCCGGCAGCGGGATTGAGCAGGTGCAACAAGCCATAGATAACAGAGAAAACAATGACCGCGCGAATCGCTCCGATGCCGCGTTCCAGTTGTTGGAAGGGGTAGCCGCGAAACATCAACTCCTCGGCCAAGGCCCCGCACAGCAACATCACCATGACTGCGACGATCTTGGGAGCCATGTGCAGGCTAAAAAGGTTTGTAGTTTTGAGCTTGCCCCAATGTTGAATGGGCAGAACGGCCAATGCAGTCAGAGCTCCGCCGATGACGCAGCCCAGGACGAACTGCCCCAGCCATCCTGCTGCTCGCGGCAGTCCCTGCGCCGCGAGGCGATGCTCCTCCAGGTGATCGCCCACGGTGAGCAACCATACGTAGATCGCCACCAGCAAAAGAGCCCACAATGGCCGGAAGATGAGTTGGATTACGAAGGGATGGTAGCCAACCATCTCGTTGGCGATGTTGCCCGACACCAAAAATGCAAGGGCCGAAAGAACGACCGCAAAGAGAAAGGCCCACCCCGGCTGCAGTCTTCCTGTGCTGTCCGTAAACATGCTTATACCTTGACCGCCTCGTGCCTGGTGACTGCATGAAATGTGAGGCCTTCGGCCGCAACCTGAAATTTTAGCGGAAGACCGCCGTGATCGCGGATGGCATCCTCAACCCGCTGGCGAGTTCCCTTCTCAATCAATACGATCACACAACCGCCGCCGCCTGCGCCACAAACTTTGGCCGCGCGCGCCCCGTGACCAGCGGCTACGTCGATCAGAGTATCAATTAACGGCGTGGTGATTCCCGGAGCATTGGTGCGGCGCAACTTCCATTCCTCGCGAATCAGTTTCGCCGCCTGCTCCCACCTGGCGTTCGCCAGCGCTTGATGCATCGCCTGCGCAATAGCAGAGATCTCGGAAAAATTGTTGATCACCTGCGAATCGCCATTCAGGTGCTGCTTGAAAACCTCCCAATTGTTGATGCCCGATTGCCGTGGCGCTCCGGTATAGAACAGCACAAAGCGTTCGTTAATCTCATCGAGAGAAACCGGGATGGCCTCGCGGCGTATGCCGTCGACATCGAGATGGATGGCGCTGAGGCCGCCGTACATCGCGGGATAATAATCCTGGCATCCGGTGGGCACGCCGATGAGTTGCGCTTCGACATTCTGGGCGATGACACGAAGCTGCTCGATGTCGATCTGCTTTCCGACGAAGCGCGCCAAGGCGGCACCGGTGGCGATCATCAACGCCGAGGAGCCGGAGATGCCCGCGCCTGCCGGAGACTCCGAATGTGTCTCCAGGATGAATCCGTTTTGCGGTTGGAAAAAGCGAATCAGATAAGCGGCCAGACCGTGAACGTAGGATGGCGCTGCCAATAACTCGTCGAGGCTGCCAAATTGCTCCTCGCGTCCGGTGTCATGTGACTTTAATTTGATCTCGCGTCCGCTGTGGGGCGTGATCTTACATGCCGTCAAGATGGAGAGCGCGAGGTTTACGCTCACGGCTCCGGGATGAAACAGGTACAGCGGCCAAATGTCGAGAGTGCCACCAGCCAAGTCGGCGCGGCAGGGTGCCGTGGTGAGGATCTCGTCGCTGCCGGCAGACCCTACAAATTGTGCGAACGATTGCATCTTATGGTTCGGCCCCATTGGACTGCTGGTCCCTTGATACTTCCCTGCCCACAGCCAGCACCTCGGCAACTACCTGCTCGACATCGCGGTCGGTGCTGCGATGGTTTACGAAACAAGCGCGCAAGGCAAACTGACCGTGAATACTCGCGTTCGACAAGAATACCTTCCCCCGCCGCACAACGCGCTGCAAAATCGTCTGGTTCAGCTGGTCGGAACCAAGGGGAGAACGGTTTCTTGAAACATAACGGAAACAAACTGCACTGAGCGGCACGGGCGCCATCAGTTCCAGTTCGTCCTCGGCGGAGATCAACTGCGCCAGCAATTGGGCATGGCGCAGATCGTTGCGAATCGCCTCGCGAAATTTTTCCAAGCCGTGATAGCGAAGCGAGAGCCACAACTTCAGCGCTCGAAAGCGCCGCGACAACTCCATTGATTCTTCGAAGAAGGCAAAACTCTCCACCGGATCTTGCAAGAGCGACTTGGCGTAATCGCCAGTGTGCGAGAACGCCCGCTGCGCATCAGCCGGATCACGATATAAAAGACAGCCGCAATCCACCGGTTGGTAGAGCCACTTGTGCGGATCAAGCGAAAGCGAATCCGCTTCGTTGATGCCGGCGAACAGGCCCGGCTCGGCGATCGCCGCCAGAGCTCCATAGGCCCCGTCGATATGAAACCATGCACCGCAGTCCCGCGCGATTTCCGCCAGCTCATCCAGCGGATCAATGCTTCCCGTGGCCACCGTTCCAGCCGAGCCGACGATTGCGATCGGCGTGATGCCATCGGCGACATCGCGCGCGATGCACTCGCGCAGAGCGTCGGTGCGCATACGAAAATTGTCATCGCAAGGAATCAGCCGCAGATTGTCGTGTCCAATCCCCAGCAACGCGACGGCTTTCGGAATGGACATGTGGGCCTGCTCGGAGGCGTAAACCGCAGCGCGGCATTCCCGCATTCCCGATTCATTGGCCCCAAGCCGAGATTCACGAGCCATAGCAAGCGCCATCAAATTCGCAGGCGAGCCTCCACCGGTCAAGCTCCCACGAAATCCCTTGCAGCCGATGGCCTGGGCGATCCAGCTGACTACCAGATGCTCCAGTGTCGTTGCCGACGGCCCTGAGCGCCAGGCGGTGACATTCTGATTCAATACGCTCGCCATTAAATCGGCGGCAGCAGCAACTGGTTCGCCAGATCCGAAGACGTAGCCAAAGAAGCGGGGACTGTTCACCCGCGAGGCATCGATGACCTTGCTCAGATCGTCCAGCGCCGCGACGCCGATTCCCTTCTCAGGTAGAGGGGCGAGGAAAGCGTCATCGGTTTTCTTCGCGGTCACTGATGGAAAGCTGGGGCGATCGTCAATCGTCGCCAGATATTCCAGCGACATTCGGGTTACCCGCTCGAACACTGCTTGGTATTCGGCGTCGGGCAGAACAAGTGGGTTCATTGGATTACCTACAGGTGGGACATTCATTGTAACCCGTCAATGGCTACAGCTCGTGATAGCTGATCAGCTCAATTTCGTTACGGCGAAGGAGTTCTTTGGCCTCAGGCGAGGTCAGAAGTTGCAGCTCCTGCTGCCGCGATTGGCGCAGGCGGGTGCGTATCTCATTGAGCGAAGCGTCGTTGTAACCGGGATGGCAGACGAACTCCCATGTTCCGTCGGGAAGGTTCTCAATGATTGCGGTGAAGAGTTTCAGGTCAAGTACGCCTGTCACTAACACACCGAGGGAGCCGTCGGTGGTGCGCAGGCCATGAGCCTCAACTTCACGCCGAAAGCGGGCCGCGAAGTTCCGTAACACGTTCAGCTGGGCAAACCTCTTCCACGCCTGGCGGGTTCGCAAGAGGCTACTCAGCGGCAGGGGCCAGACTTGACCGAAAGGGGTTTCGCACCGCAGGGATCATGGTGCGATCTGGCTGCCCGCAGCAAGGGACGAAGCACAGCAGGAAACATGTGCGCGTGCTTGTGCGTGTCGAAATGCGAAGGCTGAATGCCTGCCTGCTGAATTCGCTCGATCTGGGCGCCGGCTTCTGCCTCAATTTCTTCCGGGTTGAGCTTGTGGCGGAAGGAAGCGATGGCGAAATCGTTCAAGCTTTCACGAAACTGGCGGGTGCCGTTGTGTGAGCTGGGCTCGAGAAGAGTGGCAACGCGACCAGGCGGGAGGACCGGTGCGCCGTCCATGAGAACCACATGGCAGCCAACACTGAATCGAGCGCGTTTGTCGGCGAAGGAGCGCGTGATGGCGGCCGCTTCAGGGAAAGCGCGTGAATTCGCCATCATGGTGGCAGAGGTCACAATGCCCTGGCCCTGAGCTTCAGCAATGCCGCGATTGACGCCTTCTGTCAGCCCAAAATCGTCGGCATTGAGGATCAATCGTCGCACGCAGTAAGTGTAACAAGGGCCGGGAATGACTCAGCTCTCGATCCGGGGAGAGGCGCGGGCGGAGATGTCCCACGGAGTTGAAGGTATGAGCAATTGGCGAAACGGAGAGCTAAGCGAAAAAGGTGAGTGACGCGGAAGACGATGCAGGCGGAGAAAACTTTGCAAAGAGACAAGAGAGTCGGTCTTGGCCACCCGTTGCACAACTAGATATCAGGAACCGCAGCGGCTATAAAGCCAGATTGATCTCGCAATACTTACGGACGGCCTGAAAGGCCGTCCCCTTCAAAAACCTGAACAGCGTTCCCCTTGGCGATTGCCCTCCGGCAATCGTTGTAAGAGTCCGCTAAGAGTCGAAATCTGGATTTATTTTCAGCGCCTAGGACTGAGACATTGAAGAGTTCGCAGCAGGGCACCCTGCAACCAACTTAGGCACTCTTCAGTGTTCGGACGGGAATGCGTTCGCCATCTCCCAAAAACACTTTGATCTTGTCGAGCAATGCGGGAAACATCTGCTCTTTGGGAAGACACGCGCTGACATCTTTGCCGCCCTCAATGTGGCCATAGCCAGTCACGATAATCACCGGAATGTCGGGACTGGTGGCGTGAATTTCTTGTGCCAGTTGGAGGCCGTTCATGCCGTCCATGCGAAAGTCGGTAACCAGCATGTCAAACTTGTCGTGCTTGAACTTCTCCAAGGCGTCTTGCGCGTTGTAAGCGCTCACTGCACGATATCCCTGGGTTTCAAGGATTTCGCAACTCAAGCGGGCCAGGACTTCGTGGTCATCGACAAACAGGATTGATTTCATAGCGCACCTATCGTTCCAACGGCGGAGACACACACCTTCGTCTTACAATTACGTTGGTTTCTCGATTTAGCCGAAAAGATGCCTAGGGAGAGCAGAATTCCAGGAGAAGCCGACAGTTGGTCAAAGTAGTGACGCTTCGGGGCGGCAAGATTCATACTCCGCCGGGTGCCCTACCTGTCAGGTTCCCTTGTTGCTGCCGCGCAGGCCTGACGTCAATTGGCGGTCATAAGGCTTAACGGACGTTTGCCCGGTTCAAACCCCTGCTGTAGACTTAAGTAGTTGATTCCTCTATCTCACAGCCTTTTCCGGCTGCCGGGAGGGGCGGTTAGCTCAGTTGGTTAGAGCGCCTGCCTTACAAGCAGGAGGTCGCAGGTTCGAGCCCTGCACTGCCCACCACTACCTTTCTGCGAGCGATGTACGCCCACCGCAACTACTGAGAAATTCGCAGACAGCATAAGCCGGGAATTTGCGACGCCTCAAGGCACGCCTGTCGCTTCTGTAACGCCTGGGACCCGGCCTCGCGCTTGCACTCCCACAGGCCGAGCGTGATGCCATACTGCACTGCCCCGCTATAATTCCAAAAGCCGTGTTGCAGCATCCAATGGGCAGATCCAAGTGAAATAAGAGCAGAAGAACCCTTGGCGAAAACACCTTGCCAAGTGGCTTCTTATCTTTACCACTCTTTCGAATTTCGGAATTTCGAACCGGAATCGATGAGCCGAGGGGACAACGTAGACATGACGAAATCACCCCAACATCCGCTGGAAAAGATTCTCGACAGTCGAATTGCGATTATCGACGGAGCGATGGGCACTACGATCCGCACCTACGGCATGACCGAGGCGGATATTCGCGGAGAGCGCTTCAAGGACGCGACCAAAGGTCTGCTAAACAACGGCGACCTGTTCTCTCTGACTCAGCCTGCGATGATCGGCGACATTCACCGCCGGTTTCTGGAAGCCGGGGCGGACATCATCGAGACGAACACCTTCGGCGCGACCAGCATCACGCAAAGCGAATTCTTCGTCGACGATCCTCGCGAACATGGCGGCCGCAAGGATCCCGAGTTCTATCAAAAGGTGATTGACGATCCATTCCTGGGCAACCTGGCGTCGGAGATCAATGAGCAATCGGCGCAGCAGTGCCGCGAGTGGGCCGATCGGGTGGGAACTGCAACCTCGCGTCAACGCTTCGTCGCCGGAGCTATCGGGCCGTTGACCGTGTCTCTCTCGAATTCCCCCGATGCCGATGATCCAGGCTTTCGGGTGGTGACGTTCGACCAGGTGAAGACAGCCTACAAGCAACAGATCCGCGGTCTCATCGCCGGCGGCGCAGACCTGCTGCTAGTGGAGACGATCTTCGACTCCTTGAATGCTAAGGCAGCGCTGGTTGGTATTCGTGAGGTGTTTGATGAGGACGGCAAGCAGCTGCCAGTGATGATTTCGGCAGCGGTGGGACGTGGAGGAGAGACCATGATTTCCGCGCAGACTACGGAAGCATTTTGGAACGCCGTGCAACACGTGAAACCGTTGTCGGTCGGTCTTAATTGCTCTCTCGGCCCTGATCTGATGTATCCGTTCCTCGAGGAACTGTCGGAGAAGGCGGATGTGGCGATCTCGTGCTATCCGAATGCAGGCTTGCCGAATCCCTTGTCGGATACCGGATTCGATTTTGGGCCGCCAGACATGGCCCGCTATCTGGGCGATTTCGCGCGGGCAGGACTGATCAACATTGCCGGCGGCTGCTGCGGCAACACGCCGGAGCACATCGCGGCCATCGCCAAAGCGCTCGAGGGACTACCTCCGCGAAAGTTCGGGAAGACGCATGCTGAGGGGCCCTACGCCGGCAATGCAGAGGAGGAGCGTCAGCTTGCTCGATAGCGCAAACCTGGCCGAGGCCACGGAGACCAAACCACTTCGCCTGTCGGGATCACAGCCCTTCACCCAGCAGGCCGGCGTTTACATGATCATCGGCGAGCGGACCAATGTGGCCGGTTCGCCAAAGTTCGCCAAGCTCATTAAGGAAGGTAAATACGAACAAGCCGTAAGCATTGCCCGGCAGCAGGTCGAAAACGGCGCCAACGTTCTCGACATCTGCATGGACGAGGGCATGATCGACGGCGTCACGGCGATGACGCGCTATCTCCAATTGCTGTCGAGCGAGCCCGAGGTCGCCAAGGTGCCGTTCATGCTTGACTCCTCGAAGTGGGAGGTCATTGAGGCGGGGCTCAAATGCCTTCAGGGTAAAGGCATCGTCAATTCGATTTCGCTGAAAGAGGGCGAGGCAAAGTTTCGTCAACACGCTGCTACCGTTCTGAAATATGGTGCAGCCGCTGTGGTCATGGCTTTTGACGAGCAAGGCCAGGCTGCGACCTACGAAGACAAAATCCGAATCTGCGAGCGCGCCTATCGCATACTCCTCGATGAGGTCGGTTTTCAGCCTGAAGACGTCATCTTCGACCCGAACATCCTCACGGTTGCCACCGGCATGGAGGAGCACAACAATTACGCGGTTGATTTCATCAATGCAACGCGCTGGATCAAGGCCAACCTGCCGCACGCGAAGGTGAGCGGCGGCGTCTCCAACATCTCTTTCAGTTTTCGCGGCAACAATAAAGTTCGCGAGGCCATGCACTCTGCATTTCTTTATCACGCCATCGCGGCCGGCATGGACATGGGTATCGTGAACGCCGGCATGCTTGAGGTGTACGAAGAAATTGATCCTGAGTTGAAGGTGCTGGTCGAGGACGTCCTGCTGAACCGGCGCCCTGACGCGACCGAGCGACTGGTTGAGTACGGCGAAACCCTGAAGGGCGTTAGTACGGTCGCGAGTGAGAAGAAGGCTGAAGAATGGCGCAGCGGCACGGTGGAAGAGCGACTGTCACACGCGCTGGTCAAGGGGATTGACACGTACATCGAGGCCGACGCTGAGGAAGCACGCGTAAAGTTTGGCCGCCCTCTACTAGTAATCGAAGGCCCACTGATGGACGGCATGGGCGTGGTAGGCGATTTATTCGGAGCGGGCAAGATGTTCTTGCCTCAGGTGGTGAAGTCGGCGCGAGTGATGAAGAAGGCTGTCGCCCATCTGACGCCGTTTATGGAAGCGGAGAAGGCGGCGATGGTTGCCGCTGGGCACGTGGTTAAGGCGCAAGGCAAGATCGTGCTGGCAACCGTCAAAGGCGACGTTCACGATATTGGCAAGAACATCGTCGGGGTGGTCCTCGCCTGCAACAACTACGAAGTTGTCGACCTGGGCGTAATGGTTCCCTGCGAAAAAATTCTGGAACGCGCTAAGACGGAGAAGGCTGATCTCATCGGCCTCAGCGGCCTGATCACGCCGTCGCTCGACGAGATGGTGCATGTGGCCCGCGAGATGGAGCGCCAGGGTTTCAAGTTGCCACTTCTCATTGGCGGGGCAACCACCAGCCGGAGGCACACCGCGGTCAAAATTGCTCCGCATTACAGCGAGCCAGTGGTCCACGTGCTTGATGCGAGCCGTGCCGTACCTGTAACCACCAGCCTACTTAGCGACGAAGGCAAGCCGGCATTCGTAGCGCAACATCGTACGGACTATGAGGCGCTCCGCAAGGCCCACTCCGCACCGCGCCTGCCGGTGGTTTCCCTTGAGACTGCGCGCTCGCGGCGCACTCCAATCGAATGGTGTGCCGAAGACCTGCTCGTCCCTTCATTTACTGGCGTGCGGGTGTTGAAGAACTTTCCTCTGGCGACGCTGCGTGAATTTATCGACTGGTCGCCTCTGTTCCACACCTGGGGGTTGAAAGGAGTTTATCCCCGCATTTTCGAACACCCAGAGCAAGGTGCGCAGGCGCGCCAGCTCTTCACCGACGCCAATGCGCTACTGGATGTCATGGTCGAAAAGAACCTGATCGCCGCACATGGCGTTTACGGATTCTTTCCTGCCAATGCACTTGGCGACGACGTTGAGCTCTATACGGATGCTGCGCGCGAGAGAGTTGTCGAGCGATTCCACTTCCTTCGCCAGCAGTCGGATCGGGAAGGCAGCGAGCCCTGCCGATCGCTCGCCGACTTTATCGCGCCGAAGGAAACAGGGCTGCGGGACCATATCGGCGCCTTCGCGGTAACCAGCGGTATCGGCCTGAAAGAGGTGTGCGACCAGTTCAGGGCTAAGAACGATGACTACAACGCGATCATGGCCGAGGCTCTCGCCGATCGTCTGGCGGAGGCTTTTGCCGAGTGCCTGCACAAGCGCGTGCGAGAGGAATGGGGTTACGGTTGTGGCGAAGGCCTGAGCAACGAAGAGCTAATCCACGAGAAATATCGCGGCATCAGGCCGGCCCCAGGCTATCCGGCATGTCCCGATCACACGGAGAAGGGCCCGCTATGGCGCTTGCTGGATGTGCAGGCTAACACCGGAATGCAGATCACGGAGACGTTTGCCATGTGGCCCGGTTCCAGCGTGAGTGGGCTCTACTTCGCGCATCCGCAATCGCGATATTTCAGCCTCGGCAAAATCGACCGCGATCAGGTCGCTGACTATGCCGAACGCAAGGGGATGAGTGTCGCCGAGGTAGAACGCTGGCTCGGGCAGAACTTGAACTACGACCCTGCGGCATAGATTCCGAGATCTGCGCCAGCTAGCCAAACCTGGCACAAAATTCAGCACAAAAACAGAAATCGCGGGAGCGGCAAGAAAAGCCGGAGCCCGCGATTTTATTGTGCTGCCAGCGATTGGTCGTCTTCGGTTCTAAGCCGGCTCCTTCTGCGGGGAGCGCGCTTCGATCAGTCCGTGCTTTGAGGCTTCAGCAGGTAGCCATGTTGGTTACCATTCACCGTTCCTACTCCAACAATCTCTCCGGCGAGATTGATCGCTAGCGCCGCTTGCAGCACCCAACCTGAATTGGCGGGAATAAGAGTATTTAAATCCTGCATTCCACTTTGTGCTGTCCAGATAAATGCGTGCGATCCCGAAGTGGTGCAATTTCCGTTACCGACGACTGCTGCGGAAGCGTTGATCGCAAAAGCACTACTCCACGTACCACCGGGAAGAACGCCGAGATCCTGCACAATTCCAGCCTTGGTCCACAAGACGGCGTGAGGTTTATCAGGGTCGCCTGAGTCGGCCGCGCCGACAATCTGAGCCAAACCGTTGATTCCAACAGCATCGCTGCTAAGGCCACCGGGCAGAGGAGCAAGCGCCTGCATGCCGGCGGCACTGCTCCAGCGGAAGCCTCGATTCGGCACGCCCGCCGCCGCGCAATAACCAACCACTTCTCCCGGATCGTTTATATTGTGCGCACCCGAGTCCGTGAATCCTGGCAACACTCCGAGGCTGACCATACCTGCGGCCTGACTCCAAATGAAGGCGTGCAGGTTTCCCCCGCGCTGAGGGAGGAGTTGCCAACGACCTGGCCACCGGCATTGATGGCCACAGCTGCACTGCCATCGTCTCCGGGAAGCGTGCCAATATCTTGCATTCCGCCCGCATGGCTCCAAACAAATGCGTGCGTGTTCGTCCCACTGCCTGCTAAGTCTGATTGACCTGCGAGCATGCCGGAGACATTGATTCCGGATGCGCCGCTGTTGCTGCCTCCCGGAAGTGTGCCTATGTCCAGCGGAGGTGTCCCCGGAACCCACAGGAAGGCGTGATCGCTACCACCCGCGACTGCGGAGGCGCCCGCTACCTCACCGGCATCGTTGATGCCATTGCCAGTGCTGGTGGTGCCGCCGGGCAGTGTACCTATGTCGACGACTGAGTAGTATTCAGCCACTGAAATCCTCCTTGCATCACGTCGGCAGGTTCGGCCCTCCGCCTGTGCTCACCGACTTAAGATAAACCCGCAGTCGAAAAAGGGGGTCAAAATGACGCTAGCGCCAAAGCGCATTGTAGCCATCGCTACGAGGTTTAGTAAGAGGACTGTTGGTTGGTTTGAAACCGCAAAGATTGGGAATTCTGTACCGCTCTTTCACCGTTTCCGTGGCGTAGTCCGCAACATGTCCGGATAGTTGCAAACATCACAGGCGGTACTCCTTGACGGCCCGAGTTCGGAGCCGCACGTCAAAACACGCTGATAGTCTAAGAGAATCTGGGGCCACGCTAATGCCGTGCGACTCCCCCACTTGGCCAGCGAATTCCCAGACGATTGAAAACAGCTGAAGCCTTAGGCGCAACTTGAGCTACAGAAATCGAGGGAGCGGCGAAGGGCGCCGCAGCCCGCGACTTTGTTGTCTCCCACCTGCCTTCTGCTGCCTAGGTCTTTTGTGGATTGACACCCAAGCGCGGTGCTCACTGTGGGATTGCAATCAGATTCGAAGGGGGAGCAGGTCCGCCCCCAGTCGTCGACAACCCGAAGGTAACAAGGACGCCAAGCCACTCATTGATTCCAGACCCGGCAGTAAAGCTCTCACTCGCGCTTTGTTGGCTACTCACGATCTCGTAGGCGGCATCAGAGTGAGTATCGTAATAAACAGAACCGTTGAGCGGCGTTTCAGTCCAGGGGGGAACATTCAGAGAAGGCGGGCAGGTACCATCTGATGTAGAACAGTAAGCAAAAAAGAACTCGTTCGAGTAAGTCGTGGTGGCGGTTGTGCCAGTAGAAATAGGACCGGCAAGTGGGTCGGATAGAGTACCGGTCTGGGTGCTGACGTATCTGTCGAAAACCATCGTGCCGGAGGCGGGATGAATCTGAAACATCCAGATGTTCCAACCATTCATGTTGGACACGATCGGCATATTCACTGTGACAACATTTCCTGCTGACGCTGCCCTAATACTAGTGCAAGACCAAACTTCGACGGTCACGTCGTAATGATCCTGTGTTGGACTTCCACCACCGCAGTCAGTAGTGTAGCCTCCGCTCGAAATCGTCGTCAGGGGTCCACAGTTACGGGTGTAGGTATTTCCTGCCGTGTCTGTCACAGAGCTAGCAGGTCCGGGGGAATTTATACAATTTTCTCCCCCTCCCTCCCCTCCCGGGGTTCCGCAGTATTCGACAATCACTATATTTGCGTCACCGGCTGTCTGGGGAGACGCAAAGACGCCACTAGGATTTGTCGCGGTCTTGTACCCAATTTCGGTCTGCTGTATGAGAGATATAGCCCCACTTCCATCAGCACCGAAGGCCCTGACGGGAATCAAAGACAACATGCACAGTATCGTCAAAAGTAGAAGCGAACAGTGTGAGTTGATCTTTGTTCTGATGGGCACCGTACGTTCCATGGTGATGTCAATCAAAAGGGATTTCTCTGTCTCCACCACGACCGGTTTTCGATGGGAGGGTTTGGTTGTTTCGGCTGTCATGTAGATAGATTGCCATTATTGGGAAAGAAACCGGGCCCACCGAGCTTAAATGTTATTACTATAGTAACTATAGGTAATCTGCGCCAGGTCTGCCGATCAAGAACATCGGCGAAGTTTTCGATCTCATCTTCAAGTTCACAAACGATCCGCCGCTGTTCCCCATGCAAGAAGCACCTGCAGGAGTTCATCGATTTTGCGGCAGGAGCAAATCGCGCTCCCATCGGTTTCCACTAGCCGAATTGCGCGTCGATGTTGGCGTGCCGCCCGCTGCCCTTGCGAAACCACGCGCCCAGCACTCCCGAGTAACGGTTAATCTCAGTTTTCGGAGAGCCAAACGGAGTTATGACTCCAGTGAAAGTGCAGCTGCCGTCAGGGTTTAAAGGCAATCCTGCGCAATCGCCCCAGTTCGGGTTATTCGGAAAGTAGATGTCTCCGAGAGCGGCCTGACGGACACAAGCGCGACCACTGACTCGCCTTTTCTAACCATAAGCGACCACCTGGCTTGTTGACTGAGCGTCTGGGCAGAAATTTTGTGAGGTCCCGGCTGTTATCGGAACTGGGCACATCAAGAGAAGAGATTAGTTACCAGGCCCGTGCGTCGGATTTGCCATCTCGCCTGCACTGGGTGCGTGCTCACGATAGCTTGGTCTCTGATCAAAAAAAGCGTCAGTCAGGGACATCACTTTCATCGCCCGTTGTAGCTGGTCGAGGCTGGCAGAAGCAGTCAATCGAATCACCGTATCTTGCCCCGGCAACAAGTCGAAATAGTTGTCCGATAGGTTGGTGTCGAGATCGCCGAAAGAGACGTATACATTTCGCGCCAGTAGCGGGGAGTGCAACGTCACGGTGTAGTCTGGCGCGCTACCGGTAATATCAGCGGCGATCGTGGGTTTCAGCGGCAGTTCCAGATTACGCATGCGATCGAAGAAGACCTCGTTGCGCGAGACCGTCTGGCCGGCGACATTCAATTCAAAGACGAGGAAGGTACTATCGGGATCGTACCCCGATAATTCTCGCTCATTTAAGCTCAAGTACACTGTGCTCGATTGCGCTGGGACGTGCACCTCTTGAGTTTTATCCAGCCGTATCTTGCCGGCGAAATTTAGCAGTCGCGTCCGCACCTGACCTGCGGTTGGTTGCAGCTTGTCGGAAACGATGTACACGTCCACCACGCCGTCATGCACAAAGGGCGAGATGAGAAGGTCGGCATAGAAGTGACGGGCATAGTACTGTAGCGCCTTCCAGCGGCCGAAGTAATCGATGCTCGACCAGGATGCCACCGGCCAGCAATCATTCAATTGCCAGAAGAGCGCTCCCATCGTGCGCGGCTGATTACGCCGCAGATGCTCCGCTCCAACTTTGATTGCCTCCGCCTGGAGCACCTGACTGACATAGACGAACGAAGCGAAATCCCTGGGCTCGGGATACTCCCGCAACATGTAAGTCAGAATGCGCTCATTTCCGCCGTGGTTCTTCTGGTGAGACAACATCACGGTGGAATCGATCGCCAACTCGCCCGGCGCTGCAAAGCTACGGATCGTTTGCAGGGCCGGGAATGACTGGAACCCGAACTCCGACATGAAGCGTGGCTCCTGCAGGTTGTAGTTGGCGATGGGCTCCAGCATGTGCCACACCCCCCAGTAGTGCATATCGCCGTTGTCCGGGCTGTCGGGAGGCGCCTCGAAATCCGCGCTGGGGGAACTCGGCCAATAGGGCGTGGGAGTGGCATATTCCTCTACCACATGCTTCACGATGTCATGGAAGAGAACAACGTAGTTCTGCCAGACGCGCTCCCGTTGCGGAGGAGTAATGGAATCTCTGAAGGCCAGACGGTCGGCCCACACTTGCCATCCAGCTTCGATTTCATTGTTGCCACACCAGATCACGATGCTGGGATGATCGCGCAGGCGCTTCACCTGCTGCCCGGCTTCTTCGCGGACATTCTCCTGAAACGCGAGATCGCCCGGCACCATATCGCCGCCGAACATGAATTCCTGCCAGACCATTAAGCCGAGTTCATCGCAAATATCGTAGAAGGTGTCGCTCTCGTAAATGCCGCCCCCCCACTCCCGCACCATGTTTATGTTGGCATCGCGCGCGGCCTGCAGCACCTGGCGATAGCGCGCCGGCGTGACGCGACTGGGAAAGCTGTCGAGCGGGATCATGTTCGCGCCTTTGACAAACACCGGAATCCCATTCACGACGAAGGTAAAGCTCTTGCCCCACTGGTCGGGCTCGCGGCGGAGTTCGATAGAACGCAGACCGGTTCGGAGAGCAGCATGGGCGACGGTGATTTTGTTTAGCTTAACGGCCACCATGAACCGATAACGATCCGGGGCACCATAGCCAGCGGGATACCATAGCTTCGGAGAGACGATACGCAGCGGAATCGAGATGTGATTCGTCCCGGCGTCGAGTTGGACCACCTGCGTCGTTGCTGCCCGCAGCGCACCGCCGGCACCATCGTCATGATCGACAGCGATGGTCGCGGTCATGGAGCGGCTGGATTCGATGTCCACTTCGGCATCAAGCTCGGCTAGCTCACGGGTGATTTTCGATTGATGAATGTGGAAGTTATCGATCCGCCCAGTGTCCCAGGTTTCCAACCAAACCGGTTTCCAAATCCCGATGGTGATGAACCGAGGCCCCCAATCCCAACCATACTGATACGCCGCTTTGCGCGTATAGGGAGCGGTTGCGACATTTTCCTCGTTGCCTTCATTAACCGTAGAAACCGATGGCAGGATATAGGGGAGGGCCTTCACCATCGGGATCATAGATGTGATCGGAGAGTGAAATAGAACGCGCAACGTGTTCGCTCCCGGCTTCAGCAATGGGCGCACCGCGACCCGCCAGCGGCGGAACATATTGTTGGCCGTCAGGATCGGCTGGTCATTCAGGAAGACCTCCGCGAAAGTATCGAGTCCCTCAAACACGAGGTCGACACGTTCACGTTGCAAGGTGCTGGCGTCGATTTGAAAAGTAGTGCGGTATTCCCAATCCGTCAGACCGATCCACTGCAAGCGCGATTCGTTGTCGCCGTAAAAGGGGTCCGGGATGAGATGGGCGGCAAGAAGATCGGTCTGCACTACACCAGGAACTTGCGCCTGGTGCCAGCCGCTAACTTCGGTATGGGCCGCGGCGTCGACGGCCCGAAACTCCCAGGCAGAGTTCAACGACCGCGATTCCGGCTCGACAGCGTGCAACGATAAAACCACCACGAGAAAGATAAATGCAAAGACCAGCTGGACTACGTGGCGCCATGGAATAGCAACTCCCCGTGCTGCGGAGATCGAGCGGCGTCTAGTTTGAGATCGCAGCATACGGAATTGTTAGTCGTCGAAGTGCATGGGATTTATTGTCGGACGGGAGCAATATCACTTACCGCAGCTTTGGCCCGAGAAAATTTGTTCTTGTAGTCCGCCGCGACTTCTTCTGCGCTCTTCTGTTTGAACTCCTGGTTGAGCCGTTTTGTCATTGCTTGTCTCTGCTGCTCGCTTACATGCTGCTGTAGTTCATCGATGCTGTCCGCGACCTGGGAAAGCATCGCGTTCAGCCTGGGAACCTGTTCTGCGGCGAGTCGCGGATCGTAGCTTAGGCGATCGCCGGTTTGCATCGCATCGATCAGGACGTCAGGAGACCAGCCCAGCGGCCACAATTGGTTGAGGGCGTTGTAGGCCTCGCGCAGCCGCGTCATTCTTCCGGCGAAACCGTCGAGTTCGGCTCGGCGCGCGATCAGTTCGCTGGCTCGCCGCACTTCAACCGTTACGCTTTCCGTCAGCGGGAAAGCAGGCAGAGTGATAACCGTGGTAAGGGTGTTTCCTTCAAAACGCCAGCCCGGCGAAGAAGCTTCCGACGTGTAAGTCAAAACTTTCCCATTCACCGTTACCGATTCCGGCGGCCAGTCGCCCGGCAGCAGAAGTGTGTAGCGCCTGCTGGAAAGCATTCCGGGATATGTGCCCTGCGCAGGCGCGATGTTAACTGTCAGTTCGGCGGATTTATTCGTGGCGGTGAAGGTGGTCCAGGCCGCCTCACCTTGCTGATACTCGCGGGTGTCACCTGCATCCTGGTAGAGCGTATAGTGCGAGGTCTCGCCCTCGGCCGGAGGAAACACCTTTACAAGCAGGGGATCCAGCGGCTTTTGGCTCGAGTACAGCATCGGGGGAGCCATGGGCACGATAGCCCCCGCGCGAACATAGACAGGTACCTGGCTGATGGAGAAGTTCCGTTTGACGTTTGCTGGGCCGTGAAAGTGTTTGCCGGTTTCCGCTTCAATCCACTCGCCCGGCGGGATCCACACGGACTGCTCCACTAAACCGGTGACCTTATCACCCGGCGCGACCACTGGATCGACCATCATCTCCTCGCCGAACATGTATTCGTTCTTGTTGGAATAGGCTTCCGCCGCTTCGGGCCATTCGTAGTACAGCGGATGGAGGAATGCCAGGCCCGTGTCATAGGTGCGTCGCGCCTCGGTGTAGATGTACGGCAGCATGGCATAGCGCTGGTGATAGAGATCGCGCATGAGGTCCGAATAAGGCTCGGGATAAGCCCAGATGCGGCGCTCGGCATCGGGATTCTTGGTGGTGTGGGTACGCAGAATGGGGCTGAAGATGCCGAACTGTATCCATCTGGTGTAGAGCTCGGGATCGACAACGCCCGGCATGTGTCCGCCAATGTCGTGGCTCCAATAGGCATAGCCGACGTTGGCCGCGGTCGCGGTGAACCACGGCTGGAACGCAAGCGACTCCCACACCGAGATAGTGTCGCCGGAAAATCCAATCTCGTAACGATGGTTGCCCAAGCCTCCCCAGCGATGAAACAGCAATGGACGCTTGCCTTCACGCGCCTGATCGGTGAAGTGAACATAATTCAGCCACCACGTCGGGCTCACGCCGGGTGTCTGCGTGTTCGGCTCCTGTTGCCAGTCGAGCCACCAGAAGTCCACACCCTGTTTCTCCAACGGATGATGCAGGATGTCCAGGTAATTGGTCGCGAACTTCTTGTTGGTGATGTCGAAGGGAACATACTTTTGGGTCGCCGGATCGATTCCCATCGCCCGCGCCATGGCAGGATAGGCATCCTCCCAAGGTTGTACGCCCGACGCCGGATGTAGGTTCAGCGTAACCTTCAAACCTTCTTTATGCAGGTTCTGCAGGAACGGCTCGGGGTAGGGAAAGAGAAGGCGATTCCAACTGTAGCCAGTCCAGCCTTTGGTATGCCCCGACTGGTCTTTCTCGGGAGAAAACCAGCCCTGACCAAAAGTCTTGTGCCACTCCATGTCGATGACCAGAACATCGAGGGGCACATCATCCTGGTGAAAACCGCGCACCAGGTCATCGAGCTCCTGGTCGGCGTAGGCCCAATAGCGCGACCACCACGCGCCGAAGGCGAAGCGCGGCGGCAACGGGATGGGGCCCGCCACTTTGATGAAGTCGGCGAGCGCCTGCTTGTAATCGTGTCCGTAACCGAAGAAGTACCAATCCTGACGATCGCCGGGTGTGCGCAGCAAGACCCACGGCCACGGACTGTCCTCACCGTGGAGAAAACGAAAGTCGGACGAATCGAACAACGGGCGGGTGGAGTCATCGACCATCACCCAGCCGTCACGTGAGACCAACCCGGGACCGATGGGTTCCTTGGTCTTGCTGCCCAGCGCGCCGTCCAGCGTGCGCGTCGTGCCTTGCAGGTTACCTGTGTCCGGCATGCCCGGGTGCCAGATTACCGGCTTACCATTCAGGATCAACGTGACCGCAAGGTTCTCGGCAGTGAATTTCCCATTGGCGGATTCCTGTGGCGCGTAGCGAAGTTGGAGCGCGGCCGTTCTCAGACTTAAAACACCGCCAGCCCTGCTAACCGTGAACTGGGGGATGGGAAGCCGGCGGTTCAAGAACACGAATGAGGCATGATCCTCGAATTTCCCGTCGGCCGCCCATTCCATGCGGATCAGTTGGGGAGTCAGAATAGTGAAGCGGGCGTGACCGGCGATGACTTCGGCTTTGGGATTCGCAACCGGATCGTACAGATTTGGCGGATGTTCCTGGGCAGTAGCCCGCGCGCTGTTGGCCCCCTGCGCCGAAAGCGGGCAGCAGAGTGACGCTAAACACCATGCAGCCACCAACCCGTACGTCACGATCGACACGCGAAGGTCACGCAAGCAGCGCGATTTTATCGAAAGCCAGGATGGCACGTTCACATTAGAAGCAATACACAACGAATTGGCTTGTTCTGGATTAACGAAGTTGTTGGCTCAGGCAGAGGACGGATTCCGCAGAGGCGCGTTTTCTTCGGGAGCAAGGCCTCAACTTCATGGTCGAGCGTTCTCGATGAGCCGCACTATAGAGGCTCCATTTGTACCTGCCGGAGTATAACTCCACGCATCTCTTTCGAATCGGCACCTATCCGAGCAAACTTGCGCGAGACTAACAGAAGCCACCGCACGGGCGTGGTGTCAGCCATGATTACCAACCCATTTGGCCCATGCGCTTAAGGATTATCGCGCTGTAGCTATTCATGCGTTCCGGTCGTCGCTTCAGGGGAGCCGGCAGAATTGCGGCGAGCCGTGCCGCCTGTTGCCGGCCAACGTTTCGTGGTGAGGTTTCGTCGTAGTAACGACACGCCGAATCTGCACCATAAATACCATGGCCCCATTCGACCACGTTGAGGTATATCTCCAGGATGCGCCTCTTGCCGAGGACAAATTCCGTCACCGGGACCAGTGTGACTTCTGCGCCCTTGCGGAGGATGGAGCGCCCGGTTCCGAAGAACAGATTCTTTACCAGTTGCTGTGTGATGGTTGAGGCTCCGCGAGTGCGATCGCCTTCCAAATCCTCTTCGGCAGCCAAGTGAATCTCGTGCCAATCGAATCCATGATGATGGTAGAAGTGCGCGTCTTCTGCGGCCACCACAGCGTGTTGCAGATCGGGCGAGATTTGGTTGAGCGGGATGAATTTGTAGCGTTTCTGGTACGGCGTGTGGTGAATCCAAGCCTGTAAGCGGCGCTCGATCTGTACTGCAGTTGTCGGGGGGTCGATCCACCGGGCGAACACAAGGATCAGCGCGGCAAGCGACCAAAGGAGCACCATGCCGATGACAAGCCACCGAACAAAGGATCGAAGGAGGCCCTTCCGAAGCGGAGCCCTGGAGTGTTTGTTCGACGTTGCAGTCACATTTCAGAATACTAGCCTCGGCTGGGTTGCGGCTGATGGATCATCTTGCGCGCCGACAGGCAGTGCCGCGTGCTACTCAGACCACCGGAGCCATGACGCCTGCGACTCTAACTTGAGTGGTGCACTAATTGTGTCCACGAGCTCTCAACCAGCAAACTCACTGAATCCCGACCTCTTGTCGAGACATCTCAGGCAAATCGGGTGCCGGGTTCAGCGCCGAACTCAGTGAAGCCCAAAGTTCCAAAATTTTCGCTTGCTGGCCGCTCGCAACTAGCTCTTGCGGCGGCTTGATGGCTTGACCTTCGGCAGCCGGCGACAGCCAGGCCGCAGTCATGCATGGCGCAGTAAGACTCACTGTTTTCGTCACGAAATCTTTTTCAACGTGACTTTCAAACGATGGAGGTTTTTATGTCAGCTAAAGAAGCCGCACCTGGCACGGAAGCCACGAAAGATGGAACTCGATCCCATCAGCCAGGGCAAGACGCCTTCAAGGCAATTCTGTCCGAGGAGATCGACTGGGAGCCTTTCGCGGGGTTCCCTCCGTCGGTGCGCCTCGCCGTTGTTGTCGGTCATCCCTCGGAAAACGGCCCTTACACGATTAGAGTTCAGGTGCCTCATGGGGTTAAGTTGATGCCCCACAAACACCCCGAAGATCGGGTTTACACAGTCATTTCGGGTGTCTTCTACATCGGCCTGGGTGATGAGTTTGATGCTGATAAGTTGCAAGCTTATCCTCCCGGCGCCGTGGTTGTTCTTCCCGGCGATACCTCCCATTTCCACTGGGCCAAGTCGAGCGAGTACATCACGCAGGTGACGGCCATCGGGCCGCTGGGCCTCAATTACGTGAACCGCAAAGACGATCCGCGGATCGCACATCCCGGCCAGAGTTGAGGGTGGGCTTGAAAAATGTGCTCGACGAATATTTAATGGTCGGCACCTGTGAAGCGGATTGCCGAGCGAGAATGGCAGTCGAAAACAGATGTGCCGGCCTTTTCGTAAACGGTTTGGGGAGAACCCGCTAACACTGCAGGAGGGTTTGGGTGGCGACCATTCAGAGAAATCACAGTGCTTCATCCGGTGTGCTTGAGGCTGGACAAGCGGAAAATCCCGCCGACAAGATTGCAGTTCCAATCACATTGCGCATTAACGGTACCGAACATTCATTGCGCATCGATCCGCGTACAACGCTGCTGGATTGTATTCGCGAAGCCGTTGAACTGACCGGGACCAAAAAAGGCTGTGATCACGGACAATGCGGCGCGTGCACGGTCCACGTAAATGGCAGACGGGTGCTCTCCTGTTTGAGTCTCGCCCTGATACATGATGGGGAAGAGATTACGACTGTCGAAGGTCTGGGAACACCGGAAGCAATGCATCCCATGCAGGCTGCATTTCTCGCCTGCGACGCCTATCAGTGCGGGTATTGCACATCCGGCCAGATCATGTCGGCGGTTGCGCTGCTGGCTGAGCCTTGCGGTCCAGATGACGCCGCCGTGAAGGAACTGATGAGCGGCAACATCTGCCGTTGCGGTGCCTACGCCAATATCGTGGCTGCGATCCAACAAGTTCGAAAACGCGCATAACGCGAGCGGAGATCCCGATGCATATCTTCGAATTCACCCGGCCTGTAGATTCCGCAGCAGCGATCACCGCCGCCGCACAGTCAAAAACAGCCCAGCAGGGAGCAGACGTGCGCTTCCTGTGCGGCGGCACTACGCTCATCGACCTGATGAAGCTGAACGTCGAGACACCCACACGCGTGCTCGATATCAATCGCCTCCCGCTCGACAAGATCGAAGACACATCCGACGGCGGCCTGAAGATCGGAGCGACAGTTCGCAATTCGAACTTGGCCAATGAAGAGAAGGTGCAGCGCAATTATTCCGTGCTCTCCCAGGCGATTCTGTCGGGCGCGTCGGGGCAGATCCGCAACATGGCCACAACCGCCGGAAATCTGCTGCAAAGAACGCGCTGCGTTTATTTCCGCGACACAGAGATGCCCTGCAATAAGCGCGAACCGGGAACCGGCTGCTCCGCCATCACCGGCAGCAATCGCACCATGGCAATTCTCGGAACCAGCGATCATTGCATTGCCACCAACCCATCGGATATGTGCGTGGCAATGGCAGCGCTGGAAGCAGTCATCCACGTGCAAGGACCTAAAGGTGCACGCGCCATTCCGATCGCTGACTTCCACCTTCTGCCCGGCGACACGCCGCACCAAGAGACGGTGCTTGAACCGGGAGACCTTATCACGCATGTCACGCTGCCACCTCCGATCAGCGGAAGCAAACAGGTTTATTTGAAACTGCGCGATCGCGCTTCGTATGAATTCGCGCTTGCCTCGGCGGCGGTGGTGATGAGTGTCGTAGGGGGAAATGTCAGCTACGTCCGGATTGCCTTGGGCGGGGTTGGAACCAAACCGTGGCGATCGCCGGAGGCTGAAGCAGCGCTCACCGGCAAGCCTGCGAATGCCGCGAATTTCCGCCAGGCTGCCGAGGCGGCGCTCCGCAACGCCAAACCGCAAAGCGAAAACAAATTCAAGATTGAATTGGCGAAGCGCTGCCTTGTGCATGCTTTGCAAACTGCGGCAAACGCCTGATCCGGCCGAAGGAGAGAAAAATGCCGATACAACAGCAAGAATCAGCGACCGCCTCGCCTATCGGGCGTGACACGGTTCGGATCGACGGTCCGCAAAAAGTCACCGGCGTTGCAGAGTACACCTCGGACTTCCACTTTCCCGGAATGCTATATGCGGTGCCGGCCGGGGCGACTGCCGCGAATGGGCGAATTACAAAGCTGGATACTTCCTCCGCCGAAAAGATGCCCGGCGTGGTTGCGGTCTTGCACCGCGGGAATGTCGGCAAGATCTATCGTTCGATTCCCGGGCCCGGTTTCTCGGGAATTTGCGAAGAGCGGCGCCCGCCCTTTGAGGACGATGTCGTTCGTTACTACGGGCAGTACATTGCGCTCGCCGTGGCGGAGACGTTTGAAACCGCCAAAGCGGCTGCCGATGCCGTCCTCGCAACCTACGAGGTTGAACCGCCGAACGTCGAACTGCAGCTTGTAGCTGACGACGAGCCAGAGGAAGTCATGACAACCTTTGGGCCCGTGAAGCGGGTAGAAAGTCAGCGCGGCGATCCTGAGGCTGCCTTCGCCAAAGCGCCGGTCAAGGTTGATCACACCTATGTCACCCCGTTTGAGACCCACAATCCGCTGGAGCCGCATTCAACCACCGCGGTGTGGGACGGCTCAACCTTGACGTTGTACGAGTCCTCGCAAGGAGTTGTCAATCTGCGAAGTGTGCTGGCGCAGATGTTCGGCCTTCCGGTCGAGAACGTCCGCGTGATCACAAAATTCGTCGGGTCGGGTTTCGGAAGCAAGCTCTGGCCGTGGACCCTGTGTCCTCTGGCTGCGGCGGCTGCGCGACAAGTGGGCAGGCCGGTAAGACTGGTCCTTCCCCGCAAAATGATGTTCCATGCCGTCGGACATCGTCCGCGCACGCAGCAGCGCGTTCGTTTGGGTGCGACAAAGGAAGGGAAACTGGTTTCGCTGCAGCAGGATTACATCTATACCCGGTCGATGCTCGATGCTCATCATGAAGGCTGCGGTGAGGGCACACCCTTTCAGTACAGTGTGCCCAATCTGCGGGTGGCCTTCGGCCGGGCCAGACGAAACATTGGCGGCGGAGCCGATATGCGCGGCCCAGGCCGGGTGCCTGGTCTGTATGCGATTGAATCCGCGATGAACGAGCTAGCCCATCAATTGAACCTGGATCCCGTCCAGCTCCGCGTCCTCAATGAGCCGAAAATCGATGAAGGCCAGGGCATCCCATTTTCGTCGCGGCACATGCTGGAATGCTTTGGAGTCGCCTCGGAAAAGTTCGGCTGGTCGAAGCGTAACCCTGGTGTCGGCTCGATGAAGCGGGATGGCTTGACTCTTGGCTGGGGAATGGCTGGATGCTCGTGGATCGCGGGTCGCTTCGGAGCCGCAGTTAACATTCAGCTTCGCGACGACGGATTCTGCCGCGTTGCATGCGCGACACAGGACATCGGCACCGGAACTTATACCATCCTCGCCCAGCTCGCATCAGCACGGACAGGCGTTCCGGTTGAGAAAGTGGAAGTTGAACTCGGCGATACTTCCCTGCCGGAAGGCCCGCTATCGGGCGGCTCGATGGCCACTCCCTCCGTGGTGAATGCCGTATTTGCAGCGGCTGACCAGGCCATCCAGGCGCTGAAAACGGTGGCTGTTTTCACGCCGGGATCTCCGTGTGCGAATCACAAACCCGAGGATGTGAGCTTCGATAACGGTTCGCTGTTCCTGACGCAGGAAGGGCCGGCCAAAAAAATATCTTTCGCCGACCTGCTTCGCCGCGCCAACCTCGGCCTGGTCACAGGTAATGGCCAATCTGCGGCGACATTCGGCGACCCGCAGCCGAAATTCTCAACCCAATCCTTCGGGTGTCACTTCGTCGAGGTCACGTGGCAGCCTGAGATTGCGCGTTTGCGCGTGAGTCGGGTCGTTACAGTGATCGATGCTGGCCAAATCATCAACACCTTGGCTGGCCGCAATCAGATCCAAGGCGCGGTCGTTATGGGGGTTGGCATGGCGCTGTTGGAAGCCACGGAATACGATCCGCAAAATGGCGCGCCGATCAACAGCAGTCTGGCAGACTACTTGGTTGCAGTGAATGCCGATGCGCCTAACATCGAGGTCCACTTCCTCGACTATCCTGACAAGGAACTCAACGAGATCGGAGCACGCGGAATTGGCGAGATCGGGCTGGCGGGTATCGCCGCAGCCATTACGGATGCGGTGCACCACGCAACTGGGGTTCGGGTGCGGGAATTACCGGTGAGGATTGAAGACTTGCTCGCATGAGCCCATGGTTCGTACTTGCACATCAGTCAATTCTTGATTGGGTGCACTGCTGGGACATCAGTCATCCTCGACTTTGCTGCGGCGGGCAGCCGGATCGGTTCATACTTTTGCCCGCAGCAGCTCCTCGATGTCGCCCAGCCGGTCCCCCAGCAAGTTGAGCTTGTGCGAGAGACCCTGAATTTCGGAGTGAGCACGGCGGTTGACGTCGTAATCAAGTTCGCCGCGCAGACGGTCTTTTTTGTCCTGGCGGTTCTGGCTCATCATGATGACCGGAGCCTGGATAGCGGCCAGCATTGACAGAAACAGATTGAGCAGGATGAACGGATAGGGGTCCCAGGCCTGGAGGCGCAGCACAACATTGATGGACGTATAGACGACCATGAAGACGCCGAAGATGATGATGAAGGTCCACGATCCGCCAAACGAGGCAACATTATCGGCTACCTTTTCGCCTACCGTCTCGGTTTCTTCAATGACCTCGTTGGGATGGCGATTGGCGCGCACGCGCACCAGCTGTTGCGCCGAATGAAACTGGCGTCCCAGCACAGTCAGCATGTCCATTCCGGCGTGCGGCTTGCGCTGCAACAGGATCAGGATGTCGTTGCGATCCACCTCCACGCACACCGTTTCTTCGGTTGCGGTGGCCTCGGTTTGGTGAGGCGTTCTCTCCAGCATGGAGGCGAAACCAAAAAACTCGCCCGGCGCCGGCTCATCCACCACGACCTCCTGCTGGTCTTCGTCCACCGTGGTGACCCGCACCGCGCCTGACACCAGGACATAAGCCCGTCCGGCGGGGTCGCCCATCTTATAAATGCGCTGGCGGGGAGCGAACTTCTTCAGCTCCACTTGTCCGGCCAAAACCGCAAGCTCGTCCTGGTCCAGTAAAGCGAACAATGCGACTTGTTTCAGCACCTCGGGATCACACGGCATAACGGTCTCCTCAGAGTTGGTCAGGAGAGTCTAACCGCAACCGCGCTCCGCCGTCCTCAGACTTTTCCGGCTTTGATCGCGAGACATAGATAGATTCACCAAGAATTGACCTTGAGCTTCGCGGCGGGCGAATGAGGGGACGAGACGAGTCAGGAAACATTTGCCAAAGTTTCCCCACTCTTCACCCCGCCCCGCCTGCATCGGCTGTCGCTTGTGGTGTATCTTTCTTGCCAAACACACAAGCCTGATTTCTTGGCGACGATTTCGCAGGAGAGCCATGTCAACCTCGCGCAGACAATTTCTGGGACGTGCACCGCTTGCCCTGTTGGGAGCGGCGGTCGCATCGTATGGTCAAAACCAAAACCCAACGGAGCCAACACCGGGCGCGCCGCCAGCCTTCGGCACTGCTCCGCCGGTGGGACCGGAAGTGTCGGCGGCAACGTTCGCCCAGGCCGAGAAGCTGGTAGAGGTCGAGTTGACGCAGGACGAACTCGCGCAGGCGGCCGGCAACTGGCGCAGCGCGATGGCTCCGCTGTACGAAATGCGCGTGGGACCGCACAAGGTTGTGCTGGAGGCGTCGCTGGCTCCTGCCGCCGTCTGGAATCCCGACCTGCCGGGCGAGCAAGTTGGGCCGGCGAAGAACGAGTTCGTGCGCAGCCAGACCGATGCGGTTCCGCTGCCCGGCAACGATGAAGACATTGCCTTCGCGACCGTGACCCAGCTCTCGCAGTGGGTCCAGCAGCGCAAGATTACCTCTGAGCGGCTGACCCGGATCTATATCGCGCGCCTGGAGAAGTTCAATCCCAAGTTGCGATGCGTCATCACGCTGACAAAAGAGTGGGCGCTGTTTCAGGCCAAAAAGGCCGACCAGGAAATTGCTGCCGGAAAATATCGCGGACCGCTGCACGGCATTCCCTGGGGTGCGAAGGACCTCCTGGACACGAAATCTATTCCTACGACTTACGGCGCTGAGCCGTTTCGCAATCGCATTCCGGATAAGAATGCGGTCGTGGTGCAGCGCCTCAACGATGCCGGGGCCGTGCTGGTGGCCAAGCTGAGCCTGGGCGCGCTGGCGCTCAACGATGTCTGGTTCGGCGGGCAGACGATGAATCCCTGGCTGCTGGAGGAAGGCTCGTCGGGATCGAGCGCCGGTCCGGGCGCGGCGACAGCGGCAGGATTGGTAGGCTTCGCGATGGGCAGTGAAACCGGCGGCAGCATCGTCAGCCCGTCAATGCGCTGCGGCGTTACCGGCTTGCGTCCGACCTTTGGCCGCGTCGCTCGCACCGGCGCGATGACGCTTTGCTGGTCGCTAGACAAACTTGGTCCCATGGCGCGCTGCGTCGAAGACACCATGCTGGTGCTGAACACCATCACCGGGCCGGACGCTGCCGACGTGTCGAGCGTGCCCAGCAAGCTGGCGTTCAATGCCGGCGCAAGCGTGCAAGGACTGCGGGTCGGCTACTTTCCCAAGTGGATGAAAGAGGCTCCCGCAACCGATGTGGATCGCGCGGCGCTTGAGGCCGTGAAGAAGATCGGCATGGTGCCGGTCGAGGTGTCGATTCCCGAATGGCCGTACGACTCGCTTGATTTGATCCTGTTCGCCGAAGCTGCGGCTGCGTTTGAGGAGCTGACGCTGAACGGCGGCCTGAACCAGCTCAAGATGCAAGTGCCCGACGCGTGGCCCAACACCTTCCGCCAAGCGCGTTTTCTTTCGGCAGTGGACTTCGTGCAGGCCGATCGTTTCCGTCGCAAAGTCGCGCAGGAGATGGAGCGCGTCTTCTCGCAAGTGGACCTGCTGCTGGTGCCTTCGTTGCGCGACGAGATGCTGACCATCACCAACTTCACTGGTCAGCCTTCGCTCACCCTGCGCGCAGGATTCGTCGAAGTGTCGGAGGCTCGCAGCGACTGGGCACCCGATCCGGCGCATCCGCTGCCCAAGTTCTCTCCTCCGCGCCGTGTGCCGCACGGCGTCACGCTGATCGGCCGGCTCTTCGAGGAGGGCACGCTGGCTCAGGCGGGAATGGCGCTGGAGCGCACGTTCAACGTGGCCAGTCAAAGGCCGCCAGGATTCTAGATTGCACGATTATCTGTGGATGCACTACAATGTAGTGCATGAGGACTGAAGTCTACAGCTGGCGGCTGTCTGGCGACCTTAAGTCGGATCTGGAGCGCGAAGCCCGTATTCGCGAGGTCCCAGTTTCATCCATTCTCGACGTTGCCGTGCGCGAGTGGCTGCAGAAAAGTGCTGCCGCGACGCCCGAACAAGAACTGCAGGACAAACTCCATGCGGCCGCTGCGAAGTCGCTAGGAGTTTTAGCTGGAGGCAATCCGCATCGGTCAGAAACGGTTCGCGCTTCCGTCAGGGAACGGTTGAGACGACGTAATGGCCGTTGATGCGTTGATCGATACTGGCGCGATTCTCGCATTGCTTGACCGCGACGACCGATGGCACAACCTCTGCCTTGATGCCTTCCAACGGTTACGATTGCCCTTACTGACATCGGAGGCAGTGCTGACGGAGTTGTTCCATATGTTGGGGGAGGGCCGCAACAAAATGGAAGAGGCATGGAAATTCGTGCTCTCCGGAGCGGTCGTTGTTGGAAACATCGACAATGTGGAACTCTCTCTCATTCACACTTTAATGTCGCGATATTGGGACCGGCCTATGGATTTCGCAGATGCGACACTTGTTTATCTTGCGAAAAGGGAGTCCCTTTCTGTCATCTTGACAGTCGATCATTCCGACTTCGCTACCTACCGTATTGAGGGAAAGCGGGGCTTCCGCGTGCTACCATCGCGGCGGCCATAGATTTCTGTCGCTATAGCGCCAACGCTTTGTGCAAAATTCCTGAGTGCTTTCCGCCGCTGGTTAATCCAATCCTTTTATGTCCGTGCGAAGATAGAACTCGACCATCTTAAGCACCCGGAGCACATGGACACATCGACCTTTCGCAAGATCTTCAAGGCATTTCATTATCGCGATTTCCGTTTGATGTGGATCGGTGCCTGCACCTCCAGTATCGGAACCTGGATGCAGATTGTGGCGCAGGGCTGGCTCATCTATCGCCTGAGCCATTCGGCCTTCCTGCTGGCGCTCGATCAGTTTCTCGGCGGCATTCCTATTTTTCTTTTCACCCTGATCGGCGGTGTGGTGGCCGATCGCATCGAGCGCCGCAAAGTTTTGCTGGCCTCGCAGTATGTGCAGATGGCCAGCGCCGCTATCCTTACGCTGCTGGTGGCCAACGGCCTGAGCCACGTCTGGCCCATCCTCTGCCTGTCATTTATGTCGGGCCTGGCGCAGGCGTTCGGCGGCCCCGCCTACTCGGCGCTGATCCCGACACTGGTCGACCGCGAAGACATGCCGAACGCCATCGCGCTGAACTCCATTCAGTTCAACCTGGCAGTGACCATCGGCCCCGCGCTCGCCGGACAAGCCTTGGCCAAGCTCGGCGAGAAGTGGTGCTTCGGGCTGAACGCGTCGTCGTTTCTTGCGCCCATCATTTCGCTGCTGATGATCTCGACGCGCTTTCTGCCGGAGAAGACCACCGAGTCGATGTTCACCAGCCTGAAGCAGGGCATCAAATTCGTGCGCAAGCAGGGCTCGATGGAGGCGCTGATCGTCCTGGCGTTCTGCATGACGGCGTTAGCGATGCCGATGCGGACCTACATTCCCGTGTTCGTGAAAGACATCTTCCATCGCGGCCCGGAGACTTACGGCAACCTGCTTTCGCTGATGGGCATTGGGTCCATCTTGGGCTCCCTGATGGTTGCCGGCCTGGGCAACATTCGCCACAAAGGACGCTTCGCGATCGTCGGACTGATGTGCCTGGGCGCCGCGATCAGCGCCTTTGCGCTGTCGAAAGCGTTGCCGCTGAGCTACGGCATGCTGGCGATTGTGGGCGCTTCCATGATGGCAGTCTTCGCCACCGTGACTTCTCTGGTGCAGTTGATCACCACCAACGAAATGCGCGGGCGCGTGATGAGCGTTTATAACTGCGCCTTCCGCGGCGGCATGCCGATGGGGAACCTGCTGTCAGGCTGGCTGGTGCCGATCTTCACTGCGCCCCTGGTGCTGGCCGTCAACGGATTGCTGCTGATTGCCATGGCGCTGTACTTCCTGCTGATCCAGCGCAAGGTAGCCGCGCTGTAAAGGAACGATTTCATTAGGTCGTGCGGCTACAATGTCCTTTCACATCCTCAACTGGTGAAGGTCCTTCGATATGCCGGCCTATGCCTCTCTGATACTTCTGCTGGTTGCACCGTTTGCCGGCATGATTCCTTCGGCAGCGGCGCAGGACAGCCAGCTACCCTCACCCGCTCCACAGGTTCAATCTGCGCCGAACCCCGGCAACAACGGAGGAACTGCGGCCCAGCCGGGCGTTGGCCCCGGCCATGTCGGAGGCGTTAGTGGCGGAGCCTTTCGCGTGGGCGGAGGCGTCGAACCTCCGAAAATGCTCTACGCACCCGACCCAATCTACTCGGAAGAAGCCCGGCAGGCTCAATTGCAAGGCACCGTCGTCCTGTGGTTGATCGTGGATGAAAATGGTTTGCCGATGAACATCCGCGTGCAACGGTCCCTGGGCATGGGATTGGATGAGGCTGCCATCGCGGCGGTCAAACAATGGAAATTCGGGCCCGCAACAAAGAATGGCCAACCGGTACGTGTGATGATTAATGTAGAGGTGAACTTTCGTTTGTATCAGCTGCGGCCCGATCCGGATAGCACCAGGCAGCCACCGAGTTTCTCAGGCGTCAAAACCTCGAAATACCCTCTCATCGTGCGTCTTAGTGCCAGCAAGATTCGAACCGACGGAACCACAAGGTCTCTCCTTTACACAGCAACCATTGTCGGCGCCGGCCACCAGCAGGAGGCAACGATCTCCTGCACATTGGGGACGCCGACATGTCTCTCGTTTCAGGATGGCATTTATCCGGCGCGCTGGACGGACGGCGTGACTGGCCTGGAAATCCTGGGGGTACTCGGCACCAATGGCAAGTGGGAGAGGACTGAATACGCCGTCATCAGCGGCGAGAAAGCTGCAGTCAAGGAACCGTCAGGCAGGTAACCTCCGGGTGCCCTACTCATTCGCGACTTCCGAATGAGTGGGAGGTCTCCTACACATTCGAACGACAGGAATGTGTGGGGCGCCCGTCGTCTATGCATGGGACGGCGTCCTCTTACGGCGTCAGCTTCCACACCACGCCGCAACCCGATCCGAAGCAGCCGGTTCCACCGCCCTGCACTGTCGTGCCGTAGACATTTCCCTGGGCATCGACGATCACGTTACCGTTGGGAACCATTCCATTCGCACCGCCAGTGAAGTCGTAAAGGTCGGTTGCCGTCCATCCGCCGCCCGAAGGCGTCAGCTTGAAGACCCATCCTTGGTTATGCGCGCCCCCACCGCTCGCCACGCCATAAAAATTTCCCGAAGAGTCTCTGAACAGGCTGCTGGGAATGCTGTTTGCGGGAAAATTGTAACGAACGGTCTCCCCCCAGCCGGCGCCCAGCGACGACAACTCGAAAACCGTGCCGCCGTTGTTGGTCCCGCCGTATTGCGTGGTGCCGTACAGATTGCCCGAAGAGTCGAATACCATGCCGGCCGATACGGAATTTCCGTCGCCGGTTCCTCCAAAATAATGGATCGTGTTTTCCGTCCATCCAGATTCGGAATGCATCAACTCATAAGCCGCGCCCAGGCTGTTGGAGGTCGTGCCATAGAGATTGCCGGCCCGATCAGCGACGACTCCTGCCAGCGGAATCGCCACATTCCCGTCGTTAAATTCGTAGAGGATACTCTCGCTCCAACTGCTTCGGTGAGGCATAAGCTCATACACCACGCCGCAGTACACCGTGTCCTCGCACTCATAGCCTCCGCTCTGCGTGGTCCCATAAATATTGCCGGCAGCGTCGAACAGGAGATCACCTCCGGGATAGTTGCCGTCGTTGACATTTCCGAACGCATACAGAATCGTCTCCGTCCACGGAGTGAAAACTCTGCCCATCACGCGCGCCGGCGGCCGCAAGTTGTAAACCACGCCAGTACCGTCCGCTCCGCCTAGAGCTGTGCTCCCGTACAGCGTTCCGTTAGGGCCAAAGATCACGCGGGACAACGGCAGGCTGCCATCATTGCCTCCAGTGAAGGTATAGATAGGAGCGAAGGTATAGCCCGTTCCTGCGCGCGTCACCTTGAACACCACGCCGCACCCGTTATAGGGGGCGCATTGCCCCACCAATAAGCCGCCGGAAAAAGTGGTGCCATAGAGATTTCCTGCGGCATCCATCGTCAGGCCCACCGGTTTTGCGCCATCGGCTCCGCCCGTAAAGGTGTGCAGGACGGACAATGTTTGCGCCTGGGCTGCGGTGGCAAGGCCGATGGCCACCGCTGCAATCAGCATTACTGTGAAAGCTCTTCTCCGCAGATGGCCCCTCAAAACAAGCGTGCGACGTAGAGTGGAGTTCGTCATGAGCCTCTCCTGAGCGAACTATTCTAGACAATCGCCTGGGAAACTATGATCAAGGCTTCGCCCTCAGCGGCTGTAAAGCCGCGATGATTTTGCGACGCTTACGGCACGGCTGAAGCCGTGCCCCTTCAAAGCCAAGGACTCGTTCAGTGCAAATTCAGGACTTGTTCAGTGCAGGACCAGGACTTGTTCAGTGTTTTCTTAGTATTCACGGCGCTTCGACTCGGCGCTGAGCCGCCGCTCTGCGGCAATATGGAATAGCGACTCGATCCAAGCCCAGCCTACGGTGTGATCTCAAACACCACGCCCCCACCAGTGCCTCCGTTACTGGTTGTGCCGTAGATATTGCCTGCGGAGTCGAGGGTCACACCCGCTGCTGGAATTGATCCGTCCGTGCATGGGAAACCGTTCGGACAGAAATCATGGAGCGTGGTATGTGTCCAACCACTGGCAGAGGGAGTGAGTTTGAATACCGTTCCGAAATCGTAGAGGCCTCCCTCGTTGGTCGTGCCATAAAGGTTGCCGGCGGCGTCCATCGTCACTCCACCTTCCGGACCTTGCCCCGACATCCCGGCGAAGCTGTACAAGAGAGTGAAGGTCCAGTCCGTGCCGGGCGACAGTTCCCAGACCGTGCCACTGCCGCCTGGGCCGTCGCAACACGTCGTGCCATACAGGTTACCGGCACGATCGAAAATCAAGCCGCTATAAGGAAGCGAACCGTCGGATGGACCCTGGAAACTGTAGAGCACGCGTTCGGTCCAGCCTGACGCCGACGGAGTCAACCGGTAGACTGTTCCCATGCGGTGCGCGCCTCCCCCGACTGTGGCGCCATAAAGATTGCCAGCCTGGTCGAAGATAACGCCACCCCAAGGCTGCTGCCCCCCGGCTTGCTGGTCGAAGCTATAGATGACGCTCTCCGTCCACCCGCCGCCGAAAGGCGTCAGTTTGTAGACCGCTCCGCAACCATCCTGGCAATTCGTACTGCCGCCTCCGAATAGCGTTGTGCCGTACATGTTGCCGTCGGCATCAAACACGAGATCGGCAGCCGTCGGCGTCGCGGCGTCGCTTCCTCCGCGGAAGCGATAGAGCACGGTTTCTGTCCAGTCGCCGAAAACATTAGCCGAGGCACGCGCGGGCGGCCGCAAGTTGAAAACCGTTCCGCAGCCTAGCCCGTTGCACTCTATGCCGCCGCCTTGCGATGTTGTCCCGAAGAAGCTGCCGTCGGGACCAATAATCAAGCGCGCCTCTGAATTACCTCCATCGTTCCCACCCACGAAGTCGTATAGGGGAGTGGTCAGCCAGCCGGAATTCTTGTAAGCCACCTTGTAGGCTGCGCCGCAGTTTTCGTAGCAAAGTGTTCCCGTTCCGCCGATGTAGGTTGTGCCGTACACATTGCCGGCGCGATCGAGAGTCACTCCGGCCAGCGGATACAGACCGTCTCTCGATCCGGCAAAGCTGTGAATTACGTTGTAGGTCTGCGCTTGGCAATGCGGAACGGCCGCGAAGATCAACCCCCAAACCAGTACGCAGGCCGCGCCTGATCTCGTTATAGTTTTTTGGAAATTCCGCTGGAAGTGTTGTGCCAGGCCCGTCATGACGATCTCCTTCTTTGGAAGCGACCCATCGAAGACCGCTGTTTGCAGCCCCACACTCTACACCGGAAGGTTGGGAAAATAAATCGAAAAAAGACAGTCCCGCGCGATGCTGTTTAACCGAAGGAGGGTCCGAGGATTTAGCAATCCAACCTTATTTATTGGTGATTGACTCAACTGCCGAGAGCATGTCGGCTGCTTTCTTGCGCAGCTCCTTCAACTCGGCTTCAGCCGTGAGCCAATCGCCGTCCGCATGTCCGCCCTTAGATCCGCGCTGCCGATAGATTTCATAAGCGCGCTCGCGAATGCATTGTTCCGACACGGACAGTGAGTCAACCTGATGCGTTGCGCTATGTTTGCGGGTATCCATGATATGTGCCTCCTTGAATCAAATGTATTCTCGGGGTTGCTGTAGAACGTGTGCTATTCAGGCGGCAGGGATTCGTGTGCGCCGGGCAGGTCGGGCGTCGCATTTGGATCGGTGCTGAGAGGAGCATTGCAGTGCGGACAAACCTCGGCGTCTAACTCGACGGCGCGGTTGCAACTGGAACACAATCCTTTCGGCTCTGAGGGATTCATACTAGGTTAGAACCCGCACAGCGGCGAGTGGTTGCCGAGGAATTGTGAAGACTGTTAGCGAGGCTTGTGAATTTTTTGCTCGTCTGGCTGGGACAGGACGCGGGCAACCAATGTCGAAAGCGAGAATCAGGATTTCATCGCAATCGTAGTCCTACCAACATGGCTGCCCGCTGCATCGACCTCAACTAGGCCGAACGATGTGCAGAATGATGATGGTGGTGCGAGCTGGCGGTCATGTGCCTGGACGTGTTTTTGGAGTGAGCATAATTTTTTTGCGACTTCGACGCCGAGTGCTTCGCATGATTCTGTGAAACAGAAACCGTCTTCGCGCTAGCCTGTTCGTAGTGGTCCGGATCGACTTCCTGCTGTGCATGCGCCTGCATCAGGAATGCGGGGAAAACACCAACGGCCATCAGGAATACGAAAAATCTAAGAGCCTTCATAGCAACCTCCTCACCTCGCGGTTGTTATGAGTAGAGCAAGCGTTATTCCATCGTTGAATTCGCCGCAGCGGCCGGGCCATTGCTAGGCCCAAGACTCTGAGAATCGGTGGGTTACAACGATGTCGGGCACGCAGCGACGTTCGGCAGCGTGTATTACGCCCACGTTTGCCGGCAGCAAAACACTATCTCACAGCCCACGCGAATCTATCCGGCAGGATAGTTCTCCCGGACGGTGCAGCGTTTGCTGCTAATTCGGTCCGGTGTTGAGGATGTGTGGGATAGACGGGTGGCCCATACATCCGCGATGTTCGGATGTGTGGGATAGGTAGTCACGTACACATTTCGAGTGAACCCCATTCATTCGCGGTTTTCGAATGAGTGGGACCACAGGTCAGCCGTCGAGTTTTCACCCAGGACAACGTACTCACTCTTGACCAGGCCACTGGGATATTGTTGCGTGGCTACGTGCTGTCAGTCGCACGTCGTGCGGCAACGTACCAAAGAGAGGAATGCCCTCGCCAATCAACACCGGTACACGCGTAATGATCAGGCGTTGAATGAGTCCGGCGCGAAGGAAGCGCTGAATCGTGATTCCGCCATCGACGTAAAGATGGTGCGCGCCGCTGGCCGCCAGTTTCGCAACAATCTCGGCGGGAGCCCCGTTCATATGTTCCAGGACTCCTCCGCGCACCGACGAGAAATCCACAGGTCCACTACTGAGCACCACCACTCGCTTGTCGCCATACGGCCATTCCGCCATTGCCGCAACGGTCTCGAAGGTCTTGCGGCCAATTACCAGGGCATCGATGGTCGCCATAAACTCGTCATAACCATGAGCCTCGCCGCCACCCACTGGCAGAAAATCGAACTCGCCATTGCTGCGTGCGATAAAGCCATCGAGGCTGGTTCCGATGAAAATCGATATCGTCATGGCGAAATGCTAACGGGCGGGACACAGTCGCGGCAATAACAAAACGACCAGGTTGCCCCATTCATTCACGATTTTCGAATGAGGGGGCCGGTTGGCTCGCACATCCGCAGTGTTCGGATATGTGGGAAGTCGCGATCAAACGGCCACGCGCAATCAGATATCCTAGGTTTCGAATCATCTGGAGGAAGCATCCATGAACCCTGTGCCACTAGGATTGGCAGATCTCTTTCGCCGCGACCTGACCAGATTGCTCGCCCAGGTCGAAGCCTTCCCGAATTCCGAAATGTTATGGCAAACGATTCCAGGAATTACGAATTCTGCCGGCAATCTGGTACTTCATCTCGAGGGCAATCTGCGGGAGTACATCGGCCGGCAACTGGGAAGTCGGGCTTACGATCGCGACCGGCCTGTGGAATTCGCGGTGAAGGGAACGACGAAAGAGGATCTCGCGGTCCGCATCTCCCGCCTGCGCGACTCGATTCCACCCATCGTTGCCGCGCTATCGCGAGAGCAGATGCACCAGGAATATCCCGAGGCCGTCCTGGGCAAGCCGCTGACGACCGAGACGTTTGTCATTCATCTGTACGGACACCTGAACTGGCATCTCGGGCAGATCGACTACCTGCGCCGCGCTCTCTCCGGAGATGGAGCCATCGTGGCCGCCGGACTGTGAGTCACACGCATTCGAGAACCCGCGAATGAGTGGCGCACCCGGCCCTGGTGATCCGCTACAGTTTTCTTTCGGCCAGCGCGTCTTCGTAAGCCGCCTGAATCTTCCGCGTGGCAAAAATACGCGTGGATTTCGTGGAGCGGTGGAGCTTTTTTGGCGCGCTTGATTTCCGAAGATGGGTGTCGCGAAGTTCAGACATAAATTGTGCCCTCAGCTTCGGTCCTCCTTCTTCCAGGACCCGGGCCAGACCCTTCAGCCCGGAGGTGGGCAAGTACTTGTTCCCCCACGCAGCCATCTCCATCAGAAGAGGGAGCAATTCGATGCCTCTTTCGGTGAGACTGTAGATGGCTTTCTGTTTATGGCTGGGGTCGGCGGACTTGACGATGATGCCTTGCTGGACAAGTCTTTGCAGACGATCGGCCAGAATATTCGACGCAATTCCTTCCACCGACTTGGTCAGGAGCTCGCGAAAGTGCCTTCGGTTCATGAAAATGATGTCGCGAATGACCAGCAGACTCCACTGGTCGCCAAATATCTCGACTGTCAGGTTGATAACGCACTCTGACCTGTGATCCTTGTGCACCCTGCCTCCAACTCCGGTTGGGCGTTCGCCTGCCCCACGATTGTACAACTGGTTGCATATGATAACCAGTTGTGTCGTCGCTATAAGGGCGTAGTTTCGCCAACTTCTCCATTTTAAAGGCCCGTCGCGGCCAATCTCCAGGATTACCCTTCTCGCCGGAAATCCCATCACCGGAAGATTACGACTAGTTGTTATATACAACCGGTTGCATACTGCTAGCAGAATCCTCATTTTCCATAGAATCGTCGTTGCTAAAGTCCGGTTTCTGGTAGATGTGCGCCGGCTCCCCGCAATCGAATCTGCCCACGAGTGTGGCTTGCCAGTAATCCTTCCGTGGAATCGCACTACCCCGCCAGTAGTCCATCTCCGATTTCATTCGTGCCGTAACGAAAGCCGACATCAGCCGGCCGTAACGGAAGCGGGTGGCAGCCCGCATGCCTTCGTACACGCCATGCACGCGACAGCGCGCACTTCTGCTCTGAGTTGCACTGCCTGGTTGAACGGCCAGGGCGGAGAGACTCAGCGGGGTCGCAGAGTAAGCGGAGCTGGCAGCAGGAGTGGCTTCCGTCTCCAAGCCAATAACAGAAGGACCAAACACCAGCTAGTGCTTCTAAGGAGTTCCACCATGACCACTCACTTCACATCAACTCCAGGAGGAGTTATGAATCGACTGCAGCTTTGGAAGGTAGTAAGTGTCGTACTTCTTGCAGGTGGCTTAGCCACCGCTCAACACATCACTTCGTTTAGTGCCCCGGGCGGAGGCACAGGCTTCGACCAGGGCACCGGTGGCTTCGACATCAATCCGCAGGGGGCGGTCGTGGGATCGTTCCATGATGACAATAACGTCTTTCACGGCTTCCAGTGCATTGCCCCCTGCAACACTTTCAGCGAATACAACGCTCCGGGCGCTGGCACCGGCGCCAACCAGGGCACAATCACGTTCGGCAATAACCTCTTCGGAGAGACGGTGGGGTTCTATGTCGACTCCAACAACGTGGCCCACGGCTTTGCCACGGAGTATCCGTTCAGGAATTTCACCAGCTTGAACGTTCCCGGCGCCGGGACAGGCGCCAACCAGGGCACCTTTGCGGGCAACGTCAACCCCGGCGGAGAGATTGCCGGATACTGGGTCGACGCTAACAATGTGAATCACGGCTTCGTCTCTTATCCGCCTTACCGCAACTACACCTCATTCGATCCTCCGGGCTCGGTGAACACCTTCACTGCGGTGGCTACCTCCCTCAACCTGGAAGGAACGGTCGCGGGCACGTACTTTGACGCCAACGGCGTGGCCCATGGCTACCTGCGCTATGCCAACGGCAGCTTCACCGAGTTCAACGTCACCGGCGCAGGCACGGGAGCGAACCAGGGCACGGAAAGCGACAGCATCAGCGACCTGGGCGTCGTCGCGGGAAACTACATTGATTCGAACAACGTGAATCACGGCTTCGTCCGGAGCCCGTCCGGCGAGATCACCAAATTCGACGTTGCGGGCGCGGGCGCCGGCGCGGGTCAAGGCACCATACCGGAAGGCATCAATCTTCTGGGCCTGGTTGCTGGAATGTGGGTCGACGCGAACGGCGCAAATCACGGCTTCGTGTGGACTCCCTGGGGCGGCATCACTAAGTTTGACGTGCCGGGAATCGGAACGGGGGCGAACCAGGGCACCGAGCCGGCGACCCCCAACGTGTTTGGGGTAATCACCGGACAGTGGGTCGACGAGAACAACGTGCATTACGGTTTCCTGCGGACCCCGTAAGCCCGCTCTGCTGACAGGCATCATCAGTTGACGGCAAATTCTTCGATGGGCGCAGGAAACCTGATGTCCAGTTGGCAGAGGGGCCGGGGTGCCAGGTGCCCCACACATTCGCGAGTTTCGAATGTGTGGGGCAGTGCCGTTGATCAAAGTTCAGCCTCGTTGGGCTGACCCTGCTCCGTTCCCACTCACTCCAACTCCAGCAATGAGTGGGGCACTCTGGCTGATTCGGAAACTACGAACGAGTGCGGACCTCGGAAGAAGTCTATCTTTCCTGGGGCTGCCCTTTAGTGCTTGAAGCAGCTGCAGCTCTCCGGTCTGCGCGCTCCCTGATGCGGCCCTGCAGATTACATCGCCGGTCAACCCATCTCAAGACACAGAACAAAGGGGTGAGATACCAGAAGCGCTTCCGCAGAAAGTTGCCTTGTCCCTTTTGCTTCCATATGTCGGCGACATCTTCTTTCTCCTTGAACTCGGGACGGTGTTCCGCGTGGATGTGATGACCAAGTTCGTGAAAAAATGTGGCACCAAGCTGCACCTCACGCGTCACCGGAAATTTTAGTAACTTTGCCGGATAGTTCCGGAATATACGGTCAACCCGCAGTTCGATCCAAGCCGGATCACTACCCCACCGCGGATGATAAAGTCCCAGTGCGTTTGCTGCGGACACCTTCTTGCCGCGCGAGAATGTCATCCTTCGAGCTCGCGTTCCGGTGAGTGCCACTTCATTTGTAAGCACAATCGAACCCAAACCGGTTAGGTATTTGTCTGGCACAGTAGCCAGCATCCGTTCGACTGCGCGTTTCACGTCGAACGGCGCGACATAATTCTCATACTGCTCATAAATAGGAATGCTGCAGTCGGCGGCCATGTATGTTGGGTTAGCCAGTATATCGTTCCCCCCGTTTGACCCCGCTCTCCGCGGCCTGATAGCCTCAAAGATTCGCCCCACCCGCAATTTTCCTGCTGTACGCAGCTAGCAAAAGAGCGCGCTAAAGAAAAGCGCAAGCAAAGAGAGACACTGCATGGCACTCAAATTCAAAGGCGTCGACTTCATCGAATACGACACGCTGCTCAACGATGACGAGCGGCTGGTCCGCGACAACACCCGCAAGTTCATCGAAGAGAACCTGGTCCCCATCATCGAGCAGTGCAACCGCGACGGCCGCTTCCCGCGCGAGCTGGTGAAGCCGATGGGCGAGCTGGGCTTCTTCGGCGCCAGCCTGAAAGGTTACGGCTGCGCAGGCATGTCGAGCGTGGAGTATGGCCTGATGACGCAGGAGCTGGAGCGCGGCGACAGCGGCGTGCGCTCGTTCGTCAGCGTGCAGTCCGGCCTGTGCATGTATCCCATCTACGCCTTCGGCAGCGAGGAGCAGAAACAGAAATACCTGCCCAAGATGGCGCTGGGCGAAATCCTGGGCTGCTTCGGTCTGACCGAGCCCGACGCCGGCTCGAACCCCGGCGCCATGCGCACCCGCGCCCGCAAGGACGGCAACGAGTACGTGCTGAACGGCGAGAAGATGTGGATCACCTCCGGCTCCATCGCCGACATCGCCATCATCTGGGCGAAGGTGGAGAACGAGGACAACCGGATTCGCGGCTTCATCGTCGAGACCGACCGGCCCGGATTCAAGGCGGCCGACGTTCACGGCAAGTGGTCGCTGCGGGCCTCGGTAACTTCAAGTCTTTCTTTACAGGATGTCCGTATCCCCGCAGAAAACTTGCTGCCTGAGTCGGGCGGCCTGAAGTCGCCGTTGAGCTGCCTGAACCAGGCGCGCTACGGCATTGCCTGGGGCGCGATCGGCGCGGCCATGGCCTGCTACGACTGCTCGCTGCAATATGCGCAGTTCCGCAAGCAGTTCCGCGATCAGCCTATCGCCTCGCATCAACTGGTGCAGGAAAAGCTGGTGTGGATGATCAGCGAGATCACCAAGGCGCAGCTGCTGGCGTTGCAGGTCGGCCGCCTGAAGGATGCGGGCAAGGTGAAGCCGGCGCACATCTCGATGGCCAAGCGCAACAATGTCTGGATGGCGCTGGAGTGCGCCCGCATGGGCCGCGACATCCTGGGCGGCAACGGCATCGCCGACGAGTATCCCATCTTCCGCCACATGGCGAACCTGGAGTCGGTGAAGACCTACGAAGGCACGCACGACATTCATACGCTGATCATCGGCGAGCACATCACCGGGCACGCGGCGTTTTAGAGGCGGTTGTCGGTGGGCGGTTGTCGGTTGAAGATCGCTGCATCGATCGGAAGAAGACAGCTGAGGCCCTTCCGAGTTCCGATACTGGGAAGCCTCGATTTCCAACCCGCCTCTTGTGAGGAAAGTCCTCGAAGCGTACACGCCAGAGGTGTATCCTTTGCGTTTGTGCTGGAAAAGGGATTCCGCCTTCGTACTCGCATTCGTACCAGCAGCTCGCAATAACCAGGGCAGTATTTGCATCAAGTTTTTCCGGCGCAGCAAGCTGTACACATCTCCGGAGGCCAAATGGCAACCAAGATTCAAACTGAAGATCCGATGATTTCGCACGATCAGACGGCCAACCTCGAGAGCGACCTCGCGCTGGAGTTCCTGCGGGTGGTGGAAGAGGCGGCCATTGCCTCGGCCAAGACCATGGGCCAGGGCGACCGCAAACACGCCGACCAGGTAGCTACCGAAGCCATGCGCAGCGTGATGGATTCCGTGCCCATGAACGGCACCATCGTCATCGGCGAGGGCGAGCGCGACGAAGCGCCCATGCTCTACATCGGCGAGAAGGTCGGCAAGCAGGATGGCAAGAGCTATCCCGCAGTCGACATCGCCGTCGATCCGCTGGAAGGCACCAACCTGTGCGCCACCGGTTCCCCGGGCGCGATCACCGTGCTGGCCGCCTCGGAAGCCGGCGGCCTGCTGCACGCGCCCGACTGCTACATGGAGAAGATCGTCGTCGGCCCGTCGTGCAAGGGCGTGGTCGATCTCGAGGCTCCGGTCGCGCACAACCTTAATGTGATCGCCAAAGTGCTGGGACGCCGCGTGGAAGACCTGGTCATCATCATTCTCGACCGTCCGCGGCACGAGAAGCTGATTGGCGACATTCGCAAAGCCGGCGCGCGCATCCGCCTGATCTCCGACGGCGATCTTTCGCCGGCGTTGCGGCGGCGATGCTAGGTTCGGGCGTGCATGCCGTGATGGGAACGGGCGGCGCACCGGAAGGCGTGATCACCGCTGCGGCCATCCGCTGCCTGAACGGCTACATGGTCGGCCGACTGGTGGGCTACACGCCGGAGCAGGGCGAGCGCATGAAGGACATGGGCATCGACGATCCCAAGCGCATTTATACTGCCGACGAACTGGCGCCCGGCAAGAACATCATCTTCGCCGCCACCGGCGTAACCGACGGCGCGCTGCTGAAGGGCGTGCGCTTCTTCGGCGACGGCGCCCGCACCACCTCGCTGGTGATGAAGCTGAGCAAGGGCAAGGTGCGCTTCATCGAGTCGATCCACCTGGATCGCCGTCCGGATGTGAAGGTCAGAATTCCGGAACGGTAATCGCAACGAAATTCGAGCAGCCCTCCTTCGGGAGGGCTTTTTGTTCGCGCTGTGTTCAGGAAAAGCAGCGCGTGCTATCACGATTTTCGCGAGAGCGTCACAAACGTGCCTTCGCAGCCACAAACGGACTGCATCGAATCCAGGCTTGTCTGCGGCATTTCGATTTTCTTGCGAGGAAAACTGGCCAAACTTCCCCTTTCCGCTCTTCGCCCGGAAAGCCTGGCAACTCATCATTTTCCGCTTGCTTCTGTAATAGGAGGAGTAAAATTCAGCTAGATAAAGGACTGTAGCTGCGGATGGAGAAGCAGTTCCATCCGTTGAGGTTTTGGCATGAACGTCCACATCAGCTACAAGATTTCCAAAACACCCGACCTCGAAAAGCTCATCAACCAACAATCCCAAAAGCTGGAACGCCATCTTCAGGTGTTTCGTCCGGAGCTGGTGCACCTCAAAGGCGTCATCGAGGAAAACGCGGCGCCTCAGGGGACCGTGGTCTCGCTCAATCTGCGGCTGCCTTCGGGACAGCTGGCGACGCAGGAGAACAGCACGACGCCGGTCAGCGCGATCAAAGCAGCTTTCGATGACATAATCGAGCAGCTGAAGAAGCACAAAGATCAGCTGCGCAGCCATCACAAGTGGCCGCGGCGGCAGGGCTCTTCTCGTGCCGTCGTCAACACGGTTCCATTTGAAGATACGATTGCTGTCGTCAAGCCCGAGCAAGTTTCGTCCAGCGACATCGCCAGCTATATCAACGTGAACCTGCCACGCCTGAAGCGTTTTGTTCAGCGCGAACTCGACTATCGCCAGAGCCAGGGACAGACTTCTCTCCAACGACATCGCCGTCGATGACGTTGTGGGCGAAGCTATCGCCAACGCTCTCAGCGATCAATACGAGAAGCCGGAACGCATGAAGCTGGAGCCTTGGGTACATCGCCTGGCGATACAAGCCATCGACCGGCTGGCGTCTGAGGGCGACGACGAAGGCAACATTCCGTTGGAACGCTCGCGCGGCGAGCAAAATGTTAAGGCAACGGACGAAGCCCGGCTGCAGTTCCATCAGCCGGACGAGAAGCTGTTCGAGGAAAATTTCATTCCCGACTCCAGCGCCAACAATCCGGAAGAACTGGCGGCGCGGCGCGAGCTGATCGGCCAGATTGAAACCAGCCTACGCGATGCCGGCCGCAACGAACGCGAAGCTTTCATCTTATTTACAGTTGAAGGCTTCACCCTGGATGAGATTGCCGACATCAGCAATCTGTCCGTGGAGGAGGTGCGCGCAGCCATTCGCCGGGCCGGCGATCATCTGCAACGCGCCTTGCCGCTCAAAGATCCCCTCAAAGACAAACTCCTGGAGTATTCCAAGAGCGCCTGATTTCGGGGGCTGCGTCGCAGTCCCCGCTGCCGTCATCCATTTTTCTTGAGAACAATCTAACTCAATAGGAGACCCGGAATGATCACACGCGATGACATCCGTGAACTCGCCAATTTCCAGTCGCCGGAGGGATGCGCTATCACGTTTTACTATGAGCCCTCGACGCCACTCAACAAGTCGCACCGCGAAGAAGCCATCCTGGTGAAGGACATGATTCGCAATGCCCTGCGCGACGCTGAAAAGCGCGGGAAGAACGGTTCCACGCGTACCGATCTGGAGAAGATCAACGGCATCGTCGACCCGTTGCTGGGCAACGGCGGCAAAGCCAAAGCCATCTTCGCCTGCGGTAAGCAGGGCTTCTGGCGCGAGTTCGATATACCTGCGCAGTTGCTGGAACCCAAAGTCGCGGTGAGCCAGCGCTTCCACCTCAAGCCGTTGGCAAAAGTACTCGACGGCGAGGAGCGGGCCTGCATCTTGCTGGCTGATCGCAGCAAGGCGCGCGTCTTCGAGCTGACCAACGACACCATCGCCGAGAAACAGGACTTCATCAACGAACTCACCCGCCGCGGCAAGAGCGACGGCTTTGCCGGCTACGATGCCGGTCATGCCGAGCGCAAGCAGATGAACGAGGCCATGCAGCACTTCAGGCTGGTGGCTGAGCACATCGAACAGTACTTCGAACACGGAGACTGTGATCGCCTGCTGATCGGCTGCCGCGACGACGTCTGGCCGGAGATCGATTCGCAGTTGCTGTCCATTGCCAAGCAGCGCCTGGTGGGACATTTCCGCATCGATCCGAAAGTTGCCACGCCTGAGCAGGTGAAGGAAATGGCTCACGCCAAGCTGGCCGAGTACAACTCCACCATGAAGCAGGACCTGATTCGCGAGGTGGTGGGCGAAGCCCATCGCGAAGGGCTCGGCGCAATCGGCCTGCGGCGGGTGCTGCGTTCGCTGGAACTCGGCGAGGTGCTGACCCTGCTGATGGGCGCAAACTTCCATGCGCCTGGAGTGAAGTGCTATCACTGCGGACACATGGACCTGCATAACGCGCCAACCTGCGCGATTTGCGGCAAGGACAACACGGAGCTGGAGGACATCGGCGATGCCATCGTGGGTCACGCCATTCGTACCGGTGTGCGCCTGGTCTACATTCCTGATGATGAGGAGTTTGATCGCATCGGCCGAATCGCCGCTCAGCTGCGCTTCCGGGCCGATCAGAACACGGCGGTGAAAGCCGCCAGCTAGCATCGAGTACAATAGGGCCCGTCCGAAAGGCACGGCTCTCGGCTGTGCCTTCGCTTTGCGGGAGCTTGCAGGTGACGTCGCGCGTTCGTGGCTCTGTCGTGTTTGCCGTGGTACTGGCTTGTGCCGCACCACTGGCTGCTTCCCCGTGCGCCGCCTATCCGGCGGGAACGTGGAGGCTGGACAAAAGCTCGGCTCTGCAGTTTGAGCGCGAATGGCTGCAGGTATTGAAGCAGAAAAACACGGCGGCCCTGGACTGCATGTTGGCCACCGACTTCAAGGACGTTTCCATGAAAGGCACGGTTCGTCCCAAGGCCCAGGTCCTGCGCGAGATGCCGTTGCGCAAAGAGCAGTACCAGCAAACCTTGACGGAGATGGAAGCTGATTTGTTCGGCAATACCGCCGTTGTGCACGGACTTAGCATCATCACGGATCAGCTGGGCCATGAGGTGATGCGCATCCGGTTTACCGACGTCCTCTGTTTTACCAATGGACGCTGGCTTGCCGTCGCCTCCCAGGAGACTGCAGCGTCACCGCAGCCTGCGCCGTTGGCCCAGCCACCTCAGCCCCAGCAACACTGAGAGCTAAATCCATTCCCGCGATCTCTAACCATTCCGTATTTCACTTGCGAATTTCGATAGCCGAAAGGGGAGCCTTCGCCGATGGCGGAGTCCGCGTGCTATTCTGCATGGCCGTCCGTTTTCAGTTTTCATCATGAGGTAACGAATGAAGGTTTCGCGTCGCGATTTTATTGCCACCACTGCTGTTGGTTCCGCGTCGCTCGTACTCGATCTGCAAGCCCAAAACAAGGCGGACATCGTTCTCACGCCTTCTTCGAGTCCGCCGAAAAAGCCGATCATCATCAGTGCCGCGAATGGTTACAACTATCTCGACCGCGGCTATGCGGTGCTGAGCGGCGGCGGTGACACCCTCGATGCGGTGATGCAAGTCATTACCGGGCCAGAGGATGATCCCAACGACGACAGCGTGGGTCTCGGCGGACTTCCTAATGAAGACTGCGTGGTGGAACTCGACGCCTGCTGCATGCATGGCCCAACGCGGATGGCAGGCTCAGTGGCTGGTGTTCGCGACATCAAGAACGTGTCGTTGCTGTCGAAGGCCGTGATGGAGCACACCGGCCACGTGATGCTGGTGGGCGAAGGCGCGCAGAAGTTTGGCTTCGACTTGGGCTTTCCGCGCGAGAACCTGCTCACCGACCGCTCGCGCAAGGTCTGGCTTCTGTGGAAAGAAACCATGTCGAACCAGGACTGGTGGGGTCCGGGCCTGGCCAGTCCCAACTACAAACTCCCCGACGAGCCTGCGACTCACTCCGATCTCCACGAAGAGCGTCGCCGCAAGCTCGAGACGCTTGCAGAGAGTCTAGGCATCGAGCCGGAGTTTCGCGCGGCTGCGGTACAGCGCGTGTTGCATCCGCCGACAGGCACGATTCACTGCTCGGTGATCAACCAGAAGGGCGAGATGTCAGGCGCGACCACGACCAGCGGGTTGGCGTGGAAGCTGGCCGGGCGCGCTGGCGATTCGCCCATTATCGGCGCGGGCAGCTACACCGATCAGGATGTGGGCTCAGCGGGTGCGACTGGCAATGGCGAGGAAAACATCAAGGTTTGCGGCGCGCACACCATCATCGAAAACATGCGCCGCGGCATGTCCCCGCAGGAAGCCGGCATGGACACTCTGAAGCGCATCGTTCGCAACTTCAATGGTGACATGAAGAAAATGCAGTATGTCGACATGAGCTACTACATTCTGCGCAAAGACGGCGCGTACGCGGGCGTCTGCATGTGGAGCGGGCCGCCCGAGCATCTGCGGCGCTTCGCCGTTCACGACGGCACCAAGCGATACGAGACGGCGGTGGCGCTGTTCCAGGGAAAGTCGATTGGATGGCCGCCCATGCCGCAATTGCATCTGGCGCCGGAGCAGAAGAAGTAAGGAGGTCGCACTTAGCGCACATACCACCAAAGGTTCTTGTGAGCGACTCTGATTGTATATACAATAAATGTTGCACCTGGAATGGGATGAAGCAAAGAACGAACACAACATTCGGGAACGAGGCATTCCCTTTGAATTCGCTGCCGACTTCGCCTTCGAAACTGCTCTGTTCGTGATCGAACCGCGAGAGAAATACGGAGAACCGCAAATACGGGCTTTAGGTTTCCTGGGCGAACGGTTGCACGTCCTGGTTTTCACGATGCGCGGAGAAAGGCTTCGCGTAATCAGCTGCGAAAAGCGAATGCGCGAGAGGTGAGGAAGTATGCCCAAAGTTATCCGGCCGAACCCGGAAAAAGTTGATGCCGACAACCCTCAGTGGACCAAGCGCGACTTCAAACGAGCGGTTCCCTTCTCAGAGTTGACAAAGGCCTTGCGGGAAACCCTGCGGCGACGGGGACCGCAGAAAGCGCCAAGGAAAGAGCTCATTTCGATTCGCTTGTCCCGCGACGTGGTGGAGCAACTCCGGGAGTCTGGACGAGGGTGGCAAGCTCGCGTGGACGAGCACTTGCGCGACTGGGTCAATGGACAACAACAGGCGGTGCTGAAGAAAAAGAAACGCTCTGCGTAATTCCTGTTACTTCCCCGATCATCCTTCCACCGATAGCGGTCCTTCGACTGCGCACGGCCAGCGGCAGCCCGTGCTTCGCTCAGGGTGAAAACGTGTTTTACGATTAGTGAGGAACTCGCGAACTAAACGGCGACGGTCACGGTGGTTTCGGTACGCGTGACCGGCCGGTACAGCGTGTCGCGCTCGAACGGAATGCGGCCAGCCTCGGTTATTAGGCGGATCAAATCCTGGCGTCGCAAGCCTTGCGGCGTGGTCGCGCCGGCATCGTGATAGATCTTCTCCTCCACCACGGTCCCGTCGATATCGTCGGCGCCGAAGCGCAGTGTGATCTGCGCCATCTTTGGTGTCACCATCTGCCAGTACGACTTGATGTGCGGGAAATTGTCGAGCACCAGCCGAGATACCGCGATCTGCCTGATGTCGAGCATGCCGGTCGTCTTGGGCAGATGTTGCAGCGGCGTGTTCTCGGGATGAAATGCCAGCGGGATGAAAGTCTGGAAGCCGTGCGTGTCGTCCTGTAGAGTGCGCAACTTGAGCAGGTGGTCGACGCGGTCCTCGTCGTTCTCGACGTGGCCGTAGAGCATAGTGGCATTTGACTTCAGGCCAACCTGGTGAGCGGTGCGCGCAATCTCGAGCCAATCGTCGCCATCGATCTTGTGATCGCAGATGATGTGCCGTACGCGGTCGGAAAAAATCTCGGCGCCGCCGCCCGGCATGGAATCGAGTCCGGCTTCCTTGAACTTAATCAGCACCTCGCGCGGCGTCATCTTGCCAATCTTGGCGAAGAACGAAATCTCCACCATGGTGAAGGCCTTAAGGTGCACTTGCGGGAAGCGCTCCTTCAATCCGGCGATAAGGTCGAGGTAATACTGGAATGGCAGGTCGGCATGCAGCCCGCCGACAATGTGAAACTCGGTGATGGCCTCGCTGTATCCGGACGCGGCGGTGCTCCAGACTTCTTCCAGCGCCATGGTGTAGGCGCCGGGCACATCCTTCTTGCGCCCGAAGGCGCACAGGCGGCAGGCCGCCACGCAAACATTGGTGTAATTGATGTGACGATTGACGTTGAAGTAGGCGGTGTCGCCGTGCATCCGCTCGCGCACATGATTAGCCAGCCAGCCGACAGCGAGAATGTCGCCCGACCGATAGAGCGCCAGCGCGTCGTCTGCCGAGAGCCGCTCCCCGGCCATGATCTTGTCGTGGATCGGGCGGAGCCGGGCATCGTCAGTCTGAAAAGGATGCAGCTTCTTGGCAACGGTAGCGTGCGGCACGGAGGACATCCCTTTAATGATAACGCAGGCAGGGTAAGGAATTACAACAGAGTGTGATCGGGGCTACCGCGCCAGCAGTCACGGCCTTATAGCCGGCGCTTCCAGTAGCCCGGCCGCCTGTGACCATGGGCGACGGCGACTACCTGAATTATCGAAGGAAGTCCACGATACAGGAAAAGGAAAGGAAATCGTCGCAGTACGAATTTTCGTACGTTGCCTTGGCTTACGGGCCACCTATGAGGAGCTTGGCTGATCAGCTCGATCGCTCGATTGGTTTCGTCTAGAAACCCGGCGGCGACTCGTTCATCTCGCGCCAGGTACCAATCAAATGCCGACTCCAGTTCAGCTGCCGCAGCCTGATGAAACTCAAGCGGCTTAACCGCCATGCTTTAGCTTGCCAGCAAGTCGGTTGTGGACTGTCGACCACGGAATCGTCTTCGCCGCTCCGGTGTCGAGTTCGTGGATTCGCAGAGCGACTTCGTTTTGCCACGCCGCTTCTACGTCCTCGTCCACCGTTTCGTCCAACGTGTCGAGTAACGAACCAACCAGCTGGGCCCGCGCATCCACCGGCAATGCCATGGCTTTCCTGAGGAGATCGCCTACTTCATCGCTCATAGCCTTATTTTACCCCGCCTGAGTTGTAAGCAAATAGCGTTCTAAGCGCGACTCCGGCGGTCTTTACCGCGCCAGCAGCAGATCGCCCGCGATGAAGAACAGGAAGGCCATCGATACCAGCCCGTTCATGGTGAAGAAAGCGGCGTTCACCCTGCTCAGGTCGTCATGTTTCACCAGCGACTGCTCGTAGATCAGCAGCAACGCGACGAAAATCACTCCGGCGATCGCAATCTTGCCCAGCCCGAAGGCCACCACCATGCACACTAGCAGCAAGACGGTTATCAGATGGAACAGGCGGGAGATGGCAAGCGCGTTACGAATGCCAAAGGCCTTCGGCACCGAGTACACGCCGGCGGTGCAGTCGAAGTCGAAATCCTGGCAGGCGTACAGGATGTCGAAGCCTGCGCCCCAGAAAACCACCGCCGCGGTCAGGATGAGAATTCGCGGGTCGAGCGAGCCGCGCACCGCGACCCACGCGGCCGCCGGAGCGATGCCCATGGCCAGCCCCAGCACCACATGCGACCAGCGTGTGAAGCGCTTGGTGAACGAGTACAGAAACACGATTCCCAGCGCCACCGGCGATAGGTAAAACGCCAGTGGATTCAGTTCCCAGGCCGCCAGTATCAGAATGGCCGAGGTGACGATGACGAACCACGCGACAAATGATTTGCTGAGCTTTCCGGCGGGCAGAGCACGAATTTTGGTCCGCGGATTGGCGGCATCGATGGTCGCATCAGCCAGGCGATTAAAGGACATGGCGGCCGAGCGCGCCGCCACCAGCGCGACGACGATCCAAATGGAAGTGTGCAGGTTAGGGATGCCGCGAGCGGCCAATACGGCGCCGGTGAGGCCAAAAGGGAGCGTGAGGACGGAGTGCTCCCACTTGATCATTTCCAGGGTGGTGCCAATGCTGCGAAACAACGCCACAACTTATTGTAACGTGAACGTTCTCAAGCTACTCACCTTTAGCGCGGCGAGCCAGCCGCTGAGACTTGTCATCCTGAGCGCAGCGAGCCGCTTTACTGTTGTCATCCTGAGCGTAGCGAGCCGCTTTACTGTTGTCATCCTGAGCGCAGCGAGCCGAAGGCGAGCGGAGTCGAAGGACCCCTACCTAGCGATGATCCTTCCGGCCGTAGCGGTCCTTCGGCAGGCTCAGGCAGGCTTTCGACTGCGCGCAGGCGCAAGACGCCCATGCTCAACTCAGAATGATAGCTAGTTTGGAAGAGAATGATCTTACCAGTAAGAATTTCAGCTAATCTTACCAGTAAGATTATTTTTATCCGGTACCCTGCGGCAGGGGTGGCCGCGACCACTGGCGCTCCCAGGCAGGAACAGTCACGCGTTCGGCGACAATCGCCGGCTTGCGGGCCCAGCACACCACCCGGGTTCCCACCGGTAAGTTGATGTAACGAATCAGGAAGCGCTCGCAGTCCAGCAACATCAGCATGGCGGCATTTCCCAGCTTCGACGGCTGCGCGTCATGCCGGTAATGCGCGATCGTCTTGGAAAAAATGTTCTTGCCGATGCGCTCGCACACCGCCGGCACGAATCCCGATGCCACCAGATACGACACACGCGAGACCTCGAAGCCGCAGTTGTTGAGCTTGCGGCGTAATTCGGTCGCGGTGTAGCGCCGGCGATGGCCGCGCGCCTCATCCTTCTCGCCCCACAGCATGGGATAGGCGGGCACGGTGAGACACAACACGCCACCGTCTTTCAGAACGCGGCGCATCTCGCGCAGGGCGAAAAGGTCGTCTGGCACGGTCTGGAGAATGTCGCCCGCAACCACAGCGTCAAATGCGTTGGAGGTGAAGCTGAGCTCTTCGGGGCTGGTACAGATGAGGTCGCGGCCGCCTTCGATCTGGCGAAAGGCGAGGGCAGGAAGCTCATTGTGCGCGTTCACGGCGCGCAGCCCAGGGACCTCGACGTATTCCAGTTGCGCCGAGCAGCCGAGATCCAGGACGCGAGCTTCGCGCTTGCCGTGCACCGCTTGCGCCACTGCGTCGCGCAATAGCTTGCGCCGCGCGATGTACCACCAGGAAGCTGTCTCGCGCCGCAATGCCTCGAATTCGAAGGGCGATTCCATGAGTCGAAGCGTGCCAGGTTACGCTTAACATTGTACGAGTAGCGGGTACGGTTGGCTTAACTTTAGCGCGGTGACTATAGCGATTCTGCTGACAGCGAAGATGCCGCTGAGGAGCCCGCGTGACGCTGCGCTAAAGCGCCGCTCTACCAAGGTCAGCCTGAGCGTTTTTCTCGATTTGTTTTCAGGGCCCGGCTTCAGCCGTGCCAAAACCCGCGGCAAAAATTTGGGCTTCAGCCCCTGCGGATTTTTTCAGCGGGCGCTGAAGTTCGGATTTCTGGTAGCGCCAAATCGGCATGACTAGACGCGTGCGGAAGGCCCAATAGGAATGCGTATGCCGCCGGCTGAACAGACTGCGGAAAAACTCGACTTTGATCCGTCTTTGAAGGGGCGCACCTTCAGGTGCGCCGTACAAGTCCTTTATTTTTGTGATTCCGAGTGGGCTTTCAGCCCACGAGGAATCTGCTTCGCGACTTTTTCAGCAAACTGTGAAGCCGGCTCGGGTCGATAATTGAGGGCTTGACACTGGCCTGAAGGCCAGCTCTACCCGAACAGGACAGGAGTGGGAATTTTTCGACAGCCTGTGGACCGGCGCCCATTCAAAGCCAGGACTTGGTAAGAGTGAACCTCGCGTATGCTCAGCTGTCTTTGCGGTAGAGCAGGTCGCGGATGGCGCGGCGTCGTTCGGCATTTATTTCGCTGTTAGCTTTGACTTGGTCGCCGCTGCTGCGTTGCTTGGCGGAAGCTTCGGCCGACTCCTCCGCGCTGCAATCCGGACAGCGATTGGCGAAGCCGGGCTTGTCCGGTTTCAGTTCAAACTCCTCCGAACAGATCACGCAAACTTTGATAGGAAAAGCCATGCAACTCTATGATAACGCAGCTCGGAGGCAGAGATAAGGAGCCGCGATCAGGGATCGGTGGCAGAGAAAAATCCGGGCAGGCAAATCAGCCTGGGCTGGTGAGATCAGTTAGACTTTTCCGGCGCGACATCCCTACAGCCTTTTCCTGCGCAGCACTCCGCCCATACCAATCATTCCCGAGACAAAAAGGATGAGGGTGCTGGGCTCGGGGGTGGTGCCAGTGTCTGGGGTGCCGACGATGTTGAACGATTCGGAAGGTATGCAGCCGAAGTCATTCTTAAGGCAACTCGTCTGGGCGAAAGACGGGCCGCCGTTCTCGTCCCAGTACACAGGATCGCCACTGGGCACGGTGGCGTTCTGCAGGGTCAACCAGTAGGACTGCGGGGCGCCGCCGCTCACGTGAACGTCCAGGCCAGTAACACTGGCTTCGTAGATGTTATAGCCGTACTGGTTGGTGAAGAGAAACGACGAACTCAGATTCGCCCCCGACGCTGTCCCACTTCCCAGATCGGAGCAGAACGCGCAGTTTCCGATTGTCCAGTCGACCGACGAAATAGTATCGCCGGGCTCCAGCCAGAGTGCGAAGTTAAACCCCTGAATAGTTGACGGGGTACTAATGGTGAAGGAGTCGGTCACGGCAAAACCAAAATTAATGGTCCAGGCGTCGACCGTGCAACCCTCGATGTCGCAGATACCGTTGACCGGTCCGTTCTGGTAGAGAATCGAGCCGGCATGAGCCTGAACGGCAAACATCCAACAGGAAGCCAGCAACAGGAGCCGAAGGATGCGGGTTTGCATGGCAGTGCGCCTCCCACGTCCTAAAAGCATAACCCCGTTGTCAACTATTCTTGGCGGATCGTGCTGCAGCTTGACCGGCGCTCTCTGAGTGCCAGGTTAGTCGGAGTTCCACGCCTACCTCGGGTGGAAGAGCAGGTTAGCATCGAAAACCGGAAACAAAGTAGTTTGTACGGAGATCTCAGGTTGTATTCGCATTTCGGTTACCGAGATCGGCGTGTCGGCCAGCCAAGACCAACTCAACAATGGCTGGCGACGATGGTTGCCAGTTCGACTTCTTGCTGATTTTGCCGAAACAAATAACGAGCATGGGAGACACTTGTAATGCACATCCCGCACATCGCGAATACCATGCGGTAAACGCCCAAAGAATATTGCCAAAAACTGAAATTTGCTGCGCGGTTGGCAGGATTCCCCGCAAATAAAGCAGTCGTTTCCTCGTTATTGTTTAGAGGTCCGGTGATAATAATGGTATCGGCGAGAGAAGCTGCGCTGCCGATTGCTTGTATGTGGTCAGGTAAATGTTCTAGCACGGAACCGAAGAGAGCCACATCGAATCGCCCCAGCTCGCGCGAAAAATTCTCGATGTCCCCATAGAACACCTTAGCTGAACTATGTAGCGTATGGTGCATATACCAATAGGAGCGTTTCATCCGATTGAAGAAACCCTCCCGTTGCCGCTCAGACTCCGCGCGATCAAGGCAATAGATGCTGTCTTTGAAGGGAAGAAGTTTTTGCCTTCGTGCGTGGTCGAGATCGAACGAAATGACCTCCGCCCCCTCGCGCTCAGCCTCCCAGGTCAGGAAGCCACTGGCGGTGCCAACGTCAAGCAGGCGCTTGCCTTTTAATGGTACGTGGCCGGTGTAGTCCGCAAACCTTCCCCGCAAATCCCATGGACCTTGCACGACCTCACCACTGGGCAGATCAAGCGTGTGATAGAAGTAACGGTCTTCCAACTTCGGCTTAGGCCAAGACTCGACAAAAATATTAGTCACCGCAGGGAAACCTACTTTGTAGTTTGGAAGGCTCAGCATATCACTGGGGAGCTTCGGCGGGAATGTCTTTAATTCGCGAAACTATGCCTTGGCGCTATCGGCTTTGACGGCTGAACGGAAATAATCCAGCGACATCTTAAGTCCGGTGCGTAGATCGATCTTTGGTTCCCAGCCCAGCAGGCGCCTGGCTTTGGTGATGTCAGGGCAGCGTTGCTTGGGATCGTCCTGCGGCAGCGGTTCGAAGCGAATCTTATTACTCGAGCCGGTCACTTCCAGCACCACCTGGGCGCACTCCAGAATGGTGAACTCGCCGGGATTGCCGATGTTCGTCGGATCGTGCTCCTCGGAAGCAGCCAGCGCGAGAATTCCCGCCACCTCATCGCTGACGTAGCAGAAGCTACGAGTCTGCGAACCATCGCCGTATACCGTGAGCTCTTCGCCGCGCAAGGCCTGTTTCATGAAGTTGGAGATCACGCGGCCATCGTTGATTTGCAGCCGCGGGCCGTAGGTATTGAAGATGCGCACGATGTGCGTGTCCACGTTGTGGTAGCGGTGATAGGCCATGGTGGCCGCTTCGCCAAAGCGCTTCGATTCGTCGTAAACCGAGCGCGGCCCGATGGGATTCACGTGGCCCCAATAAGTCTCCCGCTGGGGATGCTCCAGCGGATCGCCGTAACACTCCGAAGTCGAGGCCAGCAGAAATATCGCGCGATATTTCTTCGCCAGCTCCAGGCAGTTCATAGTGCCCAGCGAGCCTACCTGTAAAGTCTCAATCGCGTGTTCCATGTAATCGACGGGACTGGCTGGCGAGGCGAGATGGAAGATGTAATCCACTTTGCCCAGATCGAAAAGCTGGGTTACATCCTGGCGGCAGAATTCAAATCGCGGCTCGCGATCCAGGTGCGCGATGTTTTCCATACGGCCGGTGAGCAGGTTGTCGGCACAAACCACGGAGTCGCCGCGCGCCAGCAACGCGTCACACAGATGCGAACCGACAAAGCCAGCACCACCTGTTACCAGCACGCGCATAATCGAGCCCTCTTGCCAGTTGAGTCGTACAGAAACGATCGCACCATCAGGCGTAAACCAATGCGCCGAGTTTGCGCAGCCGGAAGCGCTGATCCTCGATAATACTGGTCAGCGTTTCCTCGAGCGAGACGGTTGTCTGATATCCGGTCAGGCGGTTCAGCTTGGTGGTGTCGGGAACGCGGCGCACCATGTCTTCAAAGCCCTCTTCGTAAGCTTTGTTGTAGGGGACAAGCACGATCTTCGACTTCGAACCGGTCATCTGCTTGATGCGCGTGGCCAACTCCAGAATCGTGATCTCGTGATTGCCGCCGACGTTGTACACCTCGCCATTGGCCGCGGGGTGTGCGGCGATCGAGACCAGGGCATTCACCGCATCGTCCACATGAGTGAAGCAGCGGGTCTGGCTGCCATCACCGAAGACGGTAATGTCGGCGCCGGTCAGAGCCTGGGTGACGAAGTTCGGAATCACCATGCCGTAGCGCCCGGTCTGCCGCGGGCCGACGGTGTTGAACAGGCGCGCGACCACGGTCGGTACCTTGCGCTCTTTCCAGTAGGCGATGGCCAGAAACTCGTCGATGGCCTTGGAGCAGGCGTAGCTCCAGCGGCTCTTGTTGGTCGGCCCCAGCACCAGGTCGTCGTCCTCGCGAAAGGGAACCTGGTCCTTCTTGCCGTAAACTTCCGAGGTCGAGGTGATGAGCACGCGCTTGCGCTTAGTCTCAGCCAGCGACAAAACAATTTCGGTGCAGCGAATGTTGGTTTCGATGGTGCGCACCGGGCTGTCCATGATGAGCCGCACGCCCACCGCCGCCGCCAGGTGATACACCGCGTCGCTCAAGTCCACCAACTCCGCCATCAGGTGCGTGTTATTGACGCTGTCGATGTAGTAGGTGAATTGCGGATGGATCTTCAGGTGCTGAATGTTGGAGATGGAACCGGTGGAGAGATCGTCGATGACGTAAACCTCGTCTCCCATGGCGAGGTGCCGTTCGGCAAGGTGCGAGCCGATAAAGCCTGCTCCCCCGGTAATGAGGATCTTCAATCCTTTTCCTCCGAATTAATTAGACTACTGTGGTGCGCGCCCGAAGTGCAAATTTTCTGTGATGCTACTCATGGTGCGTGCGGCTGCCGCGCCGTACAATAGCCCGTTCCGCAGAGACATGACTTATGACTGACCATGAAGCAGATCTGCTGATTATTGGCGCCGGAATTGTCGGCCTGGCGACCGCGCTGGAATGTACGCGACGCTTCCCTGCCCTGCGCGTGATCGTGGTGGATAAAGAAGACCGCGTGGCCGCTCATCAGACTGGACACAACAGCGGCGTCATCCACTCCGGCCTCTATTACAAGACCGGGTCGCTGAAGGCGCGCAACTGCGTGGCGGGCGCCGCATCCATGAAGCGCTTTTGCCAGGAGCACGGCGTTCCCTTCGAAGTCTGCGGCAAGCTGGTAGTCGCCACCACCCGAGATGAAGTGCCGCGGCTGGAACAGCTCTACCAGCGGGGCATCGCCAACGGCGTGCCCGGCTTGCGGATGATGACCCGCGACGAGTTCCGCGAGATCGAGCCGCACTGCGAAGGGCTCGAAGCCATACAGGTGCCGTCCACCGGCATCGTGGATTACAGCGCAGTCGCGCAGAAATACGCGGAGCTGATCCGGCAAGCAGGCGGGCAGATCGTATTCAAGGCGAAGGTTGTAGGCACTGCATAGCGACGGCGGCAAGAACATCGTCGAGACCGAGGCGGGAACGTTCCGCGCGCGCTACGTCATCAACTGCGCCGGGCTCTACAGCGACACGATCACGCGCATGGCCGGCGTGAAAACCGATCTGGAGATCATTCCCTTCCGCGGCGAGTATTACGAAGTGCGGCCCGAGAAGCGCAGCCTCATCAAGTCGCTGATTTATCCCGTTCCCGATCCGCGCTTCCCGTTTCTCGGCGTGCACTTCACCCGCCGCGTGAACGGCAGCGTCGAAGCTGGGCCCAACGCGCTGCTGGCGTTTCGGCGCGAAGGTTACACCGGAACTTCTCCCGACATGAGCGAAGCGATGGAGATGTTGCGCTTCCCCGGTTTCTGGAAGATGGCGCGCAAATACTGGCGCATGGGGATGGCGGAGCAGTATCGCTCGTGGGTAAAGTCTGCGTTCGTCAAGGAGTTGCAAAAGCTGGTTCCGGAGTTGCAGGATGCCGACCTGGCGCAAGGCGGCTCCGGGGTGCGCGCGCAGGCGCTGGACGCCAAGGGAAATCTGGTCGACGACTTCTACTTTGTGCACAGCCAGAACATGATTCACGTCTGCAATGTTCCATCGCCGGCGGCGACCGCTTCTCTGGAAATCGGCCGCGAAATTGTCGAGATGATGACGCAGCATTTCGACTTGCCTCCGGGCAGGAGCGAACCCGCCGCAGCGTGCTAATCTTTAAGCATGGGGCGATATCTGGTTACCGGCGCGGCGGGCTTCATTGGTTCTGCCCTGGTGCGCGCGTTGCTGGAGCGGGGCGAACGCGTCCGAGGCTTCGATAATTTCGAAACCGGGCGGCGCGAAAACATTCAGGAAGTAGCCTCTCAAATCGATTTCCGGGAAGCCGATCTGCTCGACATTGACGCCTGCGTCGGCTTGCGAGGGCGTGGACTATGTCCTCCACCAGGCGGCTATTCCGTCGGTGCCCAAGTCGATTGCCGATCCCTTACGCAGCAATCAGGTCAACATTAACGGCACGGTGAATCTGTTGATTGCCGCCCGCGATGCAGGAGTGAAGCGCGTGGTGTACGCCGCGTCTTCTTCCGCTTACGGCGACACCCCGACGCTGCCCAAGCGCGAAGACATGATGCCGTCCCCGATCTCGCCCTATGCGGTCGCCAAGCTGTCGAGCGAGATGTACATGAAATCGTTTTATCGCGTGTACGGGCTGTCGACCGTCAGCTTGCGTTACTTCAATATTTTTGGCCCGCGGCAGGATCCGACGTCGCAATATTCAGCAGTGCTGGCGAAGTTCATTACCCAGATGCTGCGCGGCGAGCGGCCAACCATCTACGGCGACGGCGAGCAGTCGCGCGACTTCAACTTCATTGACAATGCGGTGTCGGCAAACTTGCTGGCGGCCACTGCTGCCGGAGCAGGACGTAGCCGGCGAGATGTTCAACATCGCCACCGGAAATCGCTATACCCTGAACGAAACATTCGAGCTGTTGAAGCCGCTGACCGGATACACCGGCGACGTCGCTTACGCTGCGGAGCGGCGCGGCGATGTGCGGCATTCGCTCGCCGACATTTCGCGCGCCGAGCAGAAGCTGAAGTACAAGCCTCTGGTCGACTTCAAGGAAGGCCTGCGGCGCACCGTGGAGTGGTATCGCATGGCCGCTCCTGCGACTCAGGAACCCATGGCGGCGCATCGCTAGCATCGCGGCCGCATCCCAGAAATCTACACGCATCACGAAAGGAATCGTTATGGCTCGTCAACCCGGAGTTTACGCAACATTGGATACCAGCGAAGGAACCATTGTCTGCCGCCTGTTCGAAAGCGAGGCGCCGGTCACGGTGAAAAACTTTATCGAGCTCGCCGAGGGCTCGCGCGAGTGGACACATCCCCAGACAAAAGCGAAGAGCAAGACGCCGCTATACAACGGCACCATTTTCCATCGCGTGATTCCCGACTTCATGGTGCAGGGCGGCGACCCGACCGGCACGGGTATGGGTGGCCCCGGCTACCAATTCCAGGACGAGACCAAGGGCTCTCCGCACAAGTTCGATAAGCCGGGCAAGCTGGCGATGGCGAACTCCGGACCCGGGACCAACGGCTCGCAGTTTTTCATCACCACCGCGGCAACACCGTGGCTCACCGGCAATCACACCATCTTCGGTGAGGTGATCGAAGGCCAGGATATCGCAGAGAAGATCACCGAAGTCCCGCGCAGCCGCCAGGACAAGCCCAACAAGGACGTGGTGTTGAACTCGGTGAAAGTGGAGCGGGTGGAATAGCTGTCAGCCGTCAGCTTTCAGCTAGACTTCTGTGGCAGATGATCTCCGATTACAGGATGATACTTGCTTTCGCTGCCCCACTTAAGCTATTTGCTTGGTGGGGCTTTTGATTTTACTGACGGCTGGTAGCTGACGGCCTACGGCTTTTGCTACTTCCTCACCAACTCCGTAAAGATCTTCTCGTACTTCCGTGCAATGGCTTCCCAGCGATACAACGCATCGGCGCGCTGCTTGGCGCGGATGGCCAACTGTTCGCGCGCCGCGGGGTCATCCAACAACGATTGCAGCTTTGCGGTCAGATCTTCCTCCGACTTCTCATAGCGGATCGCGGCATCGCCCGCGGTTTCAGAATTTTCCGGCGTGTCGAGGTAGAGCACGGGATTGCTGGCCGCCATCGCCTCAATCAGCGCGGGATGCACCCCGCCGATCTCGCAGGCAAAGACAAACACGCCGGCATGCTTTTGCAGCGCCCAGTAGCCGTCGCCGTAGATCGCGCCGGTAAAGCGCACCCGCTGGTCGGCGAGCGATTTCAGCCGGCCGATGTAGCCCGCGTCATACGGATTGTCGCCGACGATAACGAGCGGCCAGTCACTGCGCACGTTGCTCCAACTGCGGAGCACGAGGTCGGGATTGTTCTCTGGCTCGAGGCGGCTGACGTACAACACGTAGCGGCCCGACTCCAGGTCAAAGCCGTTCAGGTTGTAATCGCCGCCCGCCGGCATCTCGGAGCCGTAGCCGATGATGGCCGACTCGCTGCCATACTTCGCGAGATAGTAATCGTGAATCGCCTTGGCGTCGGTCACCAGCTGGCTGGAGCTGAACGACGACATCCACTCGCAAAAATGCAGCACCTGCGCGCCCAGGCCGGCCCACTTCTCGCGCTTGCGGTCGAGGCCGTCGACGTTGAGCACCAACGGCTTGCCGAACAGGCGCGGGATGTAGGCGAATGGGCTGTTGGCGACGTTGCACAGCAGCACGATATCGTTGTCGCTGAAGGCGACGTGCGTGGCGGCGAAGAAGGTACTGACCCAGGTGTCGAGATGCTTCTGATGCAGGCTGGGCACGATGACCCGGCGCACGCGGCGGTCGTAAACGTCTTCGGGACGAGTGAACGCGCGGCGGCAATAGACCGTGACCTGGTGGCCGTGATCGGCGAAGCGCGAGCTGATCTGCTCGGCAAAGCGTTCGAAGCCGCCATAGCGATTGGGAATGCCGCGAGTTCCGACGATTGCGATTTTCATGAAGAACGGTTGTCAGTTGTTGGTTGTTGGTTGTCTGTTGTCGGTTGTCAGTTGTCAGCCATCAGCCGTCGGCTAAACAGGAAAAAATCGATTGTCATCCCAAGCGCAGGCGACCCGATTTGGTCACCGGAACTGAGGGATCTGCAGTTCGTCGCTGGTCATCCTGAGCGGAGGGAAGGGGGCTCTTCAGTTCGTCGGCTGTCATCCTGAACGGAAGAAAGGTCTCTCCAGCTCGTTGCCTGTCATCCTGAGCGGAGGTGCGCTTCCTTTGCGCACCGCAGTCCAAGGACCTCTATCGTTACGTACTCGCCCGTTCCTTCGCCCCTCAAAGCTTGCCCGCAAAAACATCTGCCGTCCCTACCGGACTCGAATCATTTTTACGCGTACCCAGCGCTGAAGCGCTGGGCTATCATCTTCCGTCTCGCTTCGCGAGACTCGAGTCTTTCCCTACCCACGTTTTGCCAACCGGATATACCATCCGATACAACCTTCTCGATGACACCAACACGGCTGACGGCTGACGGCTGACGGCTGACGGCTGACAACCGACGACCGACAACTGTCCTACCCGCTTTTCGCGCGCGGCGTGTTGCTGAACCACCATAGCAAATCGCGATCGGAGACGCGGCGGCGCGCCTGGATAATTGCGCGCTTGCGGCGAATGCTCTCGCGTGCCTTCCACCAGTAGGTCACGGCCGACCACAGCCTCCTATCGCGCAGCGCGGCGTAGCCAAAGGTCATGATGTCACGCCACAGCACCGGAAAGAACAGCCGCCAGCAAAGCCATCCCGAGGCGTTCTTGCCGCGCATGAGGAAGCGGTTCTTGGCCGAGTGCCAGTTGATGACCAGCGGCAGATTTTTGCGCCGCTCCGGCGTCACCCGGCGCACATGCCACGCCACCGCGGCAGGAGTGTACAGGCACTTCCAGCCCATCACTTGTGCGCGCCAAGCGAGATCGCCATCTTCACGGAAGGCGAAGAACTCCTCGTCGAAAAATTCTCCTTCGACCGAAACGTCCTCGATGAAGTCCCGGCGGAAGAACCCGGCCGCACCGCTGGCGCCAAAGACGTATTGCACCTGATCGAATTGGCCGCGATCGACTTCTTCGGCGCCCCGATCGAGGTGCCGCATGTTGGGCGTGAAATAGATGCCGGTCGAATCGATGATGTTGGTCTTACGGGGATCAGAGACCGGATCCCAGCGCAGCAGTTTGCCGCAAAGCGATCCGGCATCGCGATGTGTCTCGGCCGCGGCAACCAGTTGCGTGATGAAATCAGGCGCGAGCACGACATCGGGATTCAGGCACAGAACATAGTCGCCGCGCGAGGCGCGAATAGCCTGGTTCTGGCCCTCCGCGAACCCTTCGTTGTGTTCGTTGTAGATGATGCGCCACTTCGCCTCGACCGCCTGCAACTTCTGGCGCGTGTCGTCCTTGGAGTCGTTGTCGACCAGGATGACTTCGAGATCGCGATAGTCCTGGGCGGCCAGCGCAGCGAAGCACTCATCCAGAAACTGCGCCGAATTCCAGGTAACGATAGTGACAGAGACCATCAAGTCAGAGCGCTAACCGCAGCGCCTGAGGTCCAGTTTAAATGGGAGCAGGGAGCGGCGGGTCTTCACATGGGTTTTTAGCGGCACCATCATCGCCCAGAGAGGTTCGTCGTCTCACTTACCCGCGCCCGGGCCACCGCGACCTGAGCGATTCAGGTCGTTCACCGAGGCCTGGTTAAGTCGCTGTGTCGAGGTGGAAGGACTCCAGGTATGGTTCCACCGGATATCCCTGCGCTTTCCAGGCCGCCAGTCCGCCCTTCAGGAATTTGACTCGGTCGAAATGCAGAGCGTGGGCCTGACGAATAATTGCTCGGCTAGTTTTATCGCCCGGGCAGGTACAGTAAGCAACTGCATCCTTCTCTCTTGGAATGAGCGAGGGATTCTCCAGTACTTCTTTGGGTGGAACTCTCTTTGCGCCAGGGATGATCTCCGCATCGGCTAACAAATCGAGCGGCTGGCGAACATCCAGGACGAGTATCTGTTGCTTTGCAACCAACAACGCGTGGAGCGCTTCCGGTGTGATGCTTCGCTGCTCCAATGTATCCTCGGCTCTTGCGCGTTTAATCCAAATTACGATCACCAGACACAACACTGCGGCACCAATAGCAATCAGCGCAAGAGACACGTCTGATCCTCCTCTCTGCTCTCTGGGAACAGATTCCGCCGGTCAGGACAAAGATTCTTCGAATGCCATGGTGAACAGGTGACTGGTGCCGGCCCGCGTGTCACTGTGTTTGAGACCCGGGGAGGGTGCAGAGGAAGGTAGAAGGTGTGACTCCCAGGTCCCGAACCGCGCGAGAGCTGGGGCACCCGGCTGGCTATCTCAAAGGTTTCCGTCGCCTCCGTCCCCGCAGGGGACAGCATATCTAAGCCGCAGCATTTCAATGCTGGGTAGGGTACATGATCGGATGAGTCCCGCAGGGACGGCATATGCCTCACCCAAAAACGTACTGTGAGTCAAACGCGGCTCCAGACCTACATAACAATGTCAGAAATTCCTGCCCAAAACTCCATTTGCGGTGATGCTCGGCCTGATGCGCAATGTAATCTGAGACCGCCTCCTTCTGCGACTGGCTTACGCTGAAGGCCCCGTAGCACTCCTGCCATGCAAAAAGAAACTCCGCGTTCGCGAAGCCATCGCGAGCTGTTGCCCTTGAGCTCCTGCAACGCCTTAGCTAGAGGAATTGCTGGCGGCATGGCGATCAGCAGGTGAATGTGGTTGGCGGTTCCGCCGGCGGCGAGCAGTGTGATGTTCTTGGCGCGAGCGGTTCCGGTGATGTACCGGCACAGTTCGTCTACATCAGAAATAAGGTCGGCTCGTTGCTTCGTGCTGAAAACGCAATGCACCAGAACCCAAGCGTGGGTGTGCGACATAGCAGCAGATTAACTGGGCGTGGGAAGTAGCGCGGTGAGGAACTCACGAGGGAGGGTTCATATTCCGTCCCTGGCGGGACTCAGGCTTTATTCACGCCTACCCAGCGTTGAAACGCTGGGCTTAGATATGCTGTCCCCTGCGGGGACGGGTGCATGCTAGCCGGACGGATCTTACTTGTGTAATGGGGGATTTATCAACAGCAATTCGCTTCTACCGGCTTCCGGGTGCACAAGACTAATATCCCAGTATGCGATGTTTGAGAACACTCGGTGGTTGAGGGAGATAACGGCTGTGCTAACAAAACGGCGCTTACTTATCGTTGTGTTGTTGATACCTCTATTCGCGATGCCCATGTCGGGATTCGATTTAACACCCTTTGAGTGCGTGAAGGTGGCAAGGTCGGAGCATGGGCGCTCCGTGGCCGTCTCCGATATGCAATGGGAACCAGTGAACAACTCTACCTCCGCAGTAAAAGCCACACGAGTCACCGTTCGGATCTATGGTGAAATGGAGAAGTTATGGCGCGTCGGCAAACTCAACGCTCCTATGACGTTTTGGGGAGATTCGCCGATGTGGACGGTTACGCTCGACGGCGATCGTGTCGAAGCCTGTCCCATTCCGTTGCTCTCAGACGGTGCTGAGTATCTGGTCCTGCTGAGCCAGACGGGTTTTGTGGCAACACCTCAGCAAATCGTCATGCGAATCTTCAAAGCGCCAAGTCGGACCGGGCCTGAAAGTGAATGGGGTCGAGGTGTTGTTGTCAAAGAGTTGACGCTGAAGGACCTGTTCCCGGGACGCCCAACATCACAGGACGTCGGAGGCGAAAGAACGGCTGAATGGTTCGATGAGGGGGCCTTCACTTGGGGCAGAGACAACCATTCCCTCCTGTACAAGAGCGGCTCGGGCGATGGCCTCAGCATCGACCTTTTGACCGGTTCGGTCATCGACTGCAGTAAGAAATCAGCTTACGCCCGTACGGGATACTGACAGTGCTCATCAAGATCCAAAGCGCACCCGTGATTCCGTAAACCGTCAGGTTCGTTGGCGAAATCAGGCGACAGCGTAAGTTACCCCCGCCTCAATACGCCCCTCTGCCCGACAGCACAATCGGTATCGTTCGCAGGAAGATCTTGGTGTCGAGCCACAGCGACCAGTTGTCGATGTACTTCAGATCGAGCTGCATCCAGCGATTGAAGTCCACGTGGTTGCGGCCCTCGAGCACCCACGTGCAAGTTAGCCCGGGACGCATGCGCAGGCGGCGGCGCTGCCAGTCCTCGTACTGCTCCACTTCTTCGGGAACAGCCGGACGCGGTCCGACGAACGACATCTCGCCGCGAAAGACATTCCATAGCTGCGGCAACTCGTCCAGACTGAAGCGGCGCAGCCAGCGGCCCACCGGCGTAATGCGCGGATCGTCGCTGATCTTGAACACCGGCCCGTCAAGCTCGTTGAGCTGATGCAGTTCGGCGCGCATCTGCTCGGCGTTGTTGATCATGGAGCGGAATTTGAAGAGCGTGAAGCGGCGGCCGCCCAGCCCGCAACGGGTTTGCTGGAAGAACACCGGTCCCGGCGAGGTAATGCGAATCATCGCGGCGATCGCTAGCAGCAGCGGTGAGAGCAGCACCAGCGAAACAAACGACAGGGTCACGTCGAAGATGCGCTTGAAGAACAGCCGCAACTCGCTGTCGGGAGCGCTGGACAGGCTGAGCAGCTGCACGTCGCGGAAGTTTTCCAGGTAGATGCGCGAATACGCAGGCGGCAGAAATTCCAGTTGCAGCCGGGTGCGGATGCCGAGGTCGGCGCAATGCTCCATCACCCGCTCCAGGCGGGCAAGCTCTTGCATGTTGACCGCGAAGATGACCTCGTCGATCACGTGGTTTTGCAGGATGCTGGACATGGAGGTGAGGGGAAAGACTTCGTAGCCGCCGAGGTTGGAGGTCGCCGGCGCGTTGGGTTCGGGATCGACGAAGCCGACCAGGCGCAGGCCCATGCCCCGGCTCTCTTCGATGAGCGTGGCCATTTCGCGGCCGCGCGGCCCGCAACCGACGATCAGCAGATAGTGAAAGCGGCCCATGCGCTCGCGCATGTAGGCCATGCCGGAATACGCCGCCGCTCGCGCCAACACCAGCAGCACGAAATCTACCGCGACAATCAATAGGACATAGGTGCGGCTGACATCCCCAATGCGAATGAGATACAAGCCGGCATAGATCACCATCAGCACAATCGCCAGCTGGCTGACGATATTCAGAACCAACTGCACCGGGTTGCTGAGTTCCAGATCGCGATAGAAGCTGGAAAAATATCCGACGACCGCCCATATCACCAGGAAGGCCAGCAGCAGTGGCAAGTAGTGGCTGAAGGGATAAATTCCCGGCAGGCGGGCGCTGAAAAATCGGTAGTGGACCAGGAAGGTGCGCAGCAGGTACGCCACAAAGAAGGCGACGCAAGTCACCCCCATGTCTTGCAACAAGGTGATCGTACTTAGCAGCTTGGAACGTCGATCGAACACGCTGAGAGCCGTAACTTATCGAGGATATGGGAACAGCCGGTTGCGGTTGCTCCACCGGAGACGTTCACCATGCAGGCGCAAGAAGAACGGAAATGGCCTGACGTCCAGTCTAACTGTAGCAGGGTTTCTCGCTCTCCGGCCAGTAGTGTAGGCTACTGGATATCGCCGAAGTTGATGTGTCGAGTCGACGAGCGGAGCTTCCGCTGTGCCGATGCAAGCCTCGCTGTTAGCCAGATTCCCTGGACATGTTGCAATCCATCCCGCCACGTCCGAGTTCCTCAACCAGCAACGCAAAACCATCATCGGGATGGCGCGGGTTTCTGGATGGCGCGATCTTTTTCTTCTGCGCCCTGTTTGCCGTGCTGCTGCCACACTCCATCAAAGGCGCGCAACACGCGTGGCAGATTGCCTTCGTACTCTGGCTGGTGAAGCTGGTTGTCGAGCGCAAACGTCCGTTCGCCCAACCGCTGTCCGCTCCACTGCTGGCCTACGTCACGCTCAGTGGAATCTCGACGATGCTGAGCCCCGATCCCGACTTGAGCTGGGACCGCATGAAGATCGTGTGCCTGCTGCTGGTGGGCATCGTCATCGCGCAAAATGTCCATCGCTTGAGGCAGGTACGCATCCTGGTTTTTCTGCTGATTCTGTCGGGCGTGGCGGCGGCCGCTTTTACCGGCTGGCAGTACTCCTACGGAGTGGGAGTTCGGGTTTTGAAGATCTACTGGGACACGCCGCTGCATCGCGCGCACGTCACGGCCGACGACATCATTACGCATCTGAATCGGCAGGCGGTGCACAGTCCGGCGCAGTTGCAGCGCATGGTGGAACAGAGCCCGCCGGGCACGCTGTTTCGCATTGGACTATCTTCGCAGCTATCCGTTTCACCACAGAGAGACCTTCATCACGCGCGAGCAGATTCTGCACAGCGGATGGGGAACTCCTGCGCTCCAATTTGCCCGCGGCCATCCATATAAGGCTCAAGGAACGTTGGGCCATTACGTAAACTTCGCCGAGATCCTGATGCAGATCGGCTGCATCACCTGGGCCATGTTGTTGTGTGCCGACCCGCGCAAGCGGACGCTGCGGATTTCGTTGGCGATCGCTTTTGGCGCGCTGACGGCCGCACTTTTCCTCACCGAGACACGCGCCGCCCTGGGAGGACTGGCGGCGGGATGCTTCGTCGCCGTGCTAATCCTGGCGGCCAGGCGCACTCGTATCTGGGCCATCGCGGTGCTGGTCGTGTTGGTGCTGGCATCCGCGTTATGGATTCACCACACTCGCGGCGCGCAATGGCTGGGCGCGCACGATCCGGGCACGCACTTCCGCACCATGATGTGGGAGGACGGCCTGCGCTTGATCGGACAGCACCCCTGGTTCGGCGTCGGCATGGAGACGGTGCGCAATCATTGGAAGGAATGGAATATCCGCGCGTTCACGTTTTTTCACGACGAGAGCCACTTCCATTCCGACCTGATGCAGATTGCCGTGGAGCGCGGCCTGCTGACGCTCGCTGCGTGGCTGTGGTTCATCGTCGCGTACGTCATCTTCCTGCTTCGACTGATCGGCAAGGCGCGCCAGCGCAGCCGCTTCGCGACCGGTGTAGCCGCCGGCGTTCTCGCCAGCTTCGTCGCCTTCCAGACCACGGCGCTGGTGCACTACGACCTGGGAATAGAATCGGTGGCCATGATCCTGTTCTTCTACTTCGGGCTGGCTATCGCGACGGATCGAATCCTGGGACAACCCAAGGCGGTCGATGTTCCGTAATCTGCGATGCGGGATGGATCCACGATGAAAGATGCGTCTGACATCGACGGCCCGGCGTCGCCGGTTCCGCAGCCGCTGCGTCCGCGGATGTGGATTCCCGTCTTGCTGCTGGCGCTGTTCGCCCTGCAATCGTTGTGGTTCATCCGCACCCAGTCGTTTACCTATGACGAGCCCGGCCACATCCTGGCCGGCCTCGAGGCGTGGCAGCAGGGCCGCTTCGAAATGTGGACCGACCATCCGCCGTTGGGCCGGTTCTGGTTGACGCTGCCGCTGGCGCGGGCGCACGTCGAGATCACGCAACAGCCGCTGGCTCGCGGCTATCATGTCTCGGCCATGCATCCCGGTCCGGAGTGGCTGGCGTGGCGCACGCGTCCCATGAATACGCTGCTCGGCCTGGCGCTGGGCATCGCGCTGTGGTTTGCCACGCGTCGCCTGTTCTCTGAAGGCGCCGCGAATGTCGCACTCGCACTGTTCGCCTTCACGCCGTCGCTCATCGCCAACTTCTCCATCGTGACCACCGACGGCATCGGGACGCTGTTCGTCTTTCTCACGGCCTGCCAGATCGTGCTGTGGCGCCGCAATCCCAGCCGGGGGCAAACCGTGCTGATGGGACTGGTGCTTGGCGGATTGCTGCTGGCCAAGCTCTCCACTCCGCCGGAGATGCTGCTAGCACTGGCGCTGATGCTGGTGCTGCGCCGCGGACGAGGTCTGCTGCGCCCGCGTGATTGGAATTACAAAGCCGCGCTGGCCGCGCTGGCGATCGCCGTTTTGATCTGGTGGGCGGGATATCTGTTCCATGTCTCGCACCTGAAAGTCGGCGACGGAGAGGTGGTAGCCACCTTCCCCAATCGTCCAACGAAAACCTGGGCGACCAAAGCGAACACGCGGCTGAACCTGATTGTACCGGCGGGCGAATACATTGAAGGTTTGCGCGAGGTCGCGCTCAGCAACCGGCGCGGACGCCCAGCGTGGTTTCTCGGACAGATCTATCTCAAGGGCGGCACCAAGCTTTACTACCCAGTGACAATCGCGCTGAAATGGCCGGCGATTCTGCTGTTGCTGTTCCTGCTCAGCCTGATCCTTGGCGTGCGCAACACCAGCCGAGCGCCCGGCGATCTGGTGATCACGTCGCTGTTCGGACTGATCGTCCTCGTCTTCGCCTTGCAATCACACTTCGATATCGGCGAGCGGCACATCCTCGCGCTCTATCCGTTCGGATTGCTGATTGCCGGCGGCGTCTGGGAGCACGCGCGCAAACATCGCACCGCGATGGCGGTGGTTGTCCTGGCGCTTTGCTTAAACGCCGCTGACGCGCTACGCTACGCGCCCGACTATCTTGCGTATTTCACTCCGCTGGTGAAGCCGGCGAACAGTTGGCAGCTGCTGACCGACAGCAATCTGGATTGGGGACAAGGCCTGCTGGCGCTGCGCAACTATGAGCAGCAGCATCCCGACGAGACATTGCATCTCGCGTACTTCGGCTCGGTCGATCCTGCGCTGTACGGGATTCGCGCTGTCCCGCTGCCGCCTGGGCAGCCGGTTCGCGGCAAGGTTGTTGCCGGAGCAAGTTGCCTGTCCGGACAAGTGTTGGACGATCCCAATGGCTATCGCTGGCTGTGGCCTTACCAGCCGCAACGCTTGATCGATCACTCGATGTGGCTGTTCGACACCGAATCGCGCTGACCGCTCTTCGTGCGTCATTTTTCCAGTGGTGCGCGGCTAGCAACTTCCTGTTAGCAGATAACGGATCGTGCGCACCAAATCTTGAGGATCGCCGGCGACGTTGAGCACGGCATCGGCGTGTTCGGCTTGCGAGATGCTGGTTTTATACAGCATTACGACTCTCGGCATCGGCCTGATTTGGCGAAGCAGCTCGGCAGTCTGGGCTCGGCTCTCGCAATCGAGGGCTGCACTGAGCACGACGACGTGAATTTCCGTTTCCGTCACCTTGCGAAGAGCTTGCTGCTCGGTTGAGACGGAAAACACCTGGTAACCCTCATCCCGCAACACCGAAGGATTGAAGATTCCCTGATGGTTCTCGCCTACGAAGAGAACAACCTTTCGAGACCCCGCGGCCATATCGCGGGACTCCTGGCGAACCGGCATGCTGCCCATGTACAGCCTTCCATAGTTGACAATGGTGAGAGGGAGATCGCCTAGACGGGAGCACGAGGGCAAAGCTTAGGCGGAAGGATCAACAAGCCCAGCAGCAGACGAGTTCACGCTGTGGAACCACGTCTCGCAAGCAAGGCCGAGCCGAACACGAGAGTAGCCAATCGAGAGTACCGATCAACGAATCGCGACTTCCGGTTACCACAAACGCCAAGTATGCTAACGCACAGAAAAGGAGACAAGCCAACTGCCATGCGCGCGTGATGGTGGGATCAAGATCAACGCCGGGAGCAGCGAACACGTACAGTACCGCCAGCAACACCAGCATGGCGACGAGAATGAACAACCAGCGCGGCACCGACACATTAAAATCCCAATCGAGGGCAAAGGTCAAGCCGGTGTTTGCCGATTCACACGACTAATATCGGTTAATTGCGAGAAACGCCTCTTGTTGCCTATCGTCAGTTCCGGCCCGGGTATGGCTACTTCCCTGCTCCGATTGCGTTCCACTGAAACTGAATCACGTCGCCGAAATGGCGCACCACGAATTGAGCATTGTGGCCGCCGGGGTAGATGTGGAACTCGTGCGGAATGCCGCGCGACTTCAGCAGCTGGTCCAGTTGCTGCGCGCCCTGCTCAAAACCATAGTCGTCACTGCTGCCTACGTCGAAGCAGATTTTCATGCGTTTCAGGCTGGCCGCGGAATCGGTGCGAGCGAAGTAGAAGACGTTGTTGCGATCAAAATAAGCGCGATTAAAGGGTGTGCCGAAGACATCGCCCAGCATCGCGCCAGGCGAGCCTGGGCCACCCGAGCTCATATCCTTAGGCAGCTCCGCAATCAGCGCCGGCATCTGCGCGCTCACGGCAGCAAACTGGTCGGGGTATTTGAAGGCCAGCCGCAGCGCGCCATAGCCTCCCATGGAAACGCCAGTAATGCCGCGGGTGGCGCGCGTGCTTTCGGCGCGATACATCTTCTCCATCTGCGGCATGAATTCCTTCCGCAGGAAGTCCTCATAGCGAATCTTGCCATCTTCGGAGTTGAGGTAAAACGTGTGTCCGCCGCTGGGCGCAAGAATGACGAAGTCGCCGACTTTGCCCTGGCTGCGCAGTTCGGCGATGACGTCCCATCCACCGAAGTTAAGCAGCGACTGCTCGTTGTCGCCCAGTCCGTGCAGGTAATAGAGCACCGGATAATGTTTTGCCTTGTCCTGATCGAAGCCCGGCGGCAGAAACGCGCAGTAGCGCACCGGGCGAGCAAGGATCTCCGACTTGACGACGGAGCACTCGGCGCGCCCCTGAGCATGAAGCGGGGGGGCAAGGAGAAGTGCGACGAAGACAGGAACAACGAACCAACGGATAAGCCAGGATGGTGATGTCTTCTGAGCGTGAGAGCAAGGCATACGGAAGTCTTTATTCGGCGATATGTGCAAGGAAGTGTGACCTAACGCTGTTCCAGCCCAAGTAGGCGGTCGTCAATCGTGAACGGCTCGACTTTCACAATCTTGGCTTTGAAGCCGGGGGCATGTGGATACAGCACCACATTCATTTCTTGGGGAACTACTACAGAGGGCACCAGGAAAACCGGCACATCGGGATTATCGGAGCTGGCCAAAGCGTCCTCGGGTGTCGCCCGTTTGGTGGCAACGGTATCGGGAATTTCGATGGTTACCAGCAGGTAGTCCAAAGGTATTTCGGAGAGCTCCAAGTGGACAAGGACTTCTGCCAACGCTAACGATACGTGCTGGGCCGTATAGATCACTCGGGTACCCTTGCGATTGCAGCGCCCCGCTGCGTATAACCCACCATCGCCACTCAGATCGGTCGCGAATCGCTTTCGCGTTATGCGATAGACGATCAATAGAAAATGCCTTCGTCAATTCTGACGAGTTCTTCCTCGACGGCAGCGGGATCCTGGGTGAGCACCTGAAGAGGGGTTTGATTGTTGAAGATGCGACTTGGCCGATTCAACCATGAGTTTGCTCGCATTCTCGAACCAAAAATGTCTACTGCGTGGGCTAGTACTTCTGCGTACTCCATGACCATTGGATTTAAGCGAGCCGCAGCCCCTCCTTTAGAGAAATCTCGAAGTACGTTGCGCTTTGGCATCGTGCCATCAGCCTTCGTGGCGGAGCGAATCGATTTCCTGGATACTTTCAGCGAACCCACTCGGCTCACAGGGTTTGTCTTGGGCGATTCCGCGCGCTTAGGTTTGACTTGACCTCGCTTCATAGTGCCTTTCATTGTAACTCTGCGGATCGTGCATTCGCTTCACTCGTACTTCAGCGTCTGCACCGGATCTAACCGGGCAGCGCGGCTGGCGGGATAAAGCCCGGCCAGCAGGCTAACCACAATCGAGAACGCTATAGCTCCGCCAATCAGCCAGGGCGGCAGAATCCAGACTGACTCCGGCGGGAGCTGGTGACGTTGCATGTAGACGACCAGTGCCGAAGTTGATGGCTTTGCCGATCGCGAACCCCAGTCCGATGCCCAGCAATCCGCCGAAAAAGCCCATCGCGCCAGCCTCGGCAAAGAACAGCCGCTTCACGTCGCGATCACTGGCGCCGATGGCCTTCATCACGCCGATCTCGCGGCGGCGCTCAAGCACCGCCATTACCAGCGTGTTGATGATCGCCAAGGTCGCCACCGCCAGCGCGAGCGATCCAAAGATGCCGAGGAACAGGTCGAGCACGGTAAAGAAGCGGCGCAGACTCTTGGTCGCATCCAGCACGGAGAAAGTGCGGAAGCCCATCTGCTTGATGGCGTCCTGCACTTGCGAAACTTTGCCCGGATCTTTCACCCGTACCGTCAGCGTCATGTACGTCTTGCCGCCGCCGCGCAGCGAGCTGCGCATGTCGGTGAACTGCGCCATGTTCAGCTGCTCAGTCAAATCCACGGGAAGGAAGATGCGGCCGCGCGAGACCGTTCGCAGGCCGCCGTACGGTTCTTCGTCGATAATGCCGACGATCTTCAGTTGCTGCGTCTTGCGCACTACGGAGAAGCCGTAATCGTCGCCACTGTTTGCAGCGGGAGCATTCTGGGCGCCCGAAAGCTCGGGTCGACCCGACGCGTCGTTATCAGCAGGCAGCGACTGATGTTCGCCATAGCGCAGCGTGACTTCCTTGCCGATCAGGCTTTTCGGATCTTTAGCGTCCAGTTCCTTGGCGAAATCATTGAGCAGGATGACTTCGTTGGCGTTCGAGCCAGAGAAGAATTTGCCTTGCAGGTTGTCGAAGGCTTCATTCTCCCGCGCCGACATCGGCAAACCGGTCACAAAGCCGAAGTGACTCTCGGCGCCGTAAACGATCTCGCCCATCACCCGGACCTCGGGCTCGACCTCGGTCACGTTTTGTCAGCTTCGCCATCTTCTCGCGAGCGCCAGCGTCGAGCACGGGAGCGTTTTCCGGATGCTGGTCTTTCTGATCTTCCTCGCGATCGAAGCCGCGGAAATCCTGCTTGGAAGTGACGAAGACGGTGTCAAACATTCCCGAGCCCGCCAGCCGGCGCGTGGCCAACTGCTGCAGTCCTACTCCGAGGGACAACATCGCCACCAGCGACGCCACACCAACCGCAATGCCAACCGTGGTCAGGCCATTGCGCAACTTCGATTGCCGCAGGTTGCGGACAGCCAGCTCGAACAGGTCATAGCCTTTCATGCCAGTGTCTCCTCTGCCCCGGCAACGCCAAACCCGGGCCTTGTCGGGGACCCCGGGTCGCTGGAATTGAGCAGCTTGCCGTCGCCCAGGAAGATCAGCCGCTGGGCGAAGCGTTCGGCCAACGCGCGCTCGTGCGTGACCATGACAACGGTCATGCCCAGCGACAGACTCAGGTCGCGAATGAGGTTGAGGATGTCTTCGCCGGTGCGGCTGTCGAGATTTCCGGTAGGCTCATCGGCCAGCAGCAATGACGGGCGATTGGCCAAGGCGCGCGCGATCGACACACGCTGCTGTTCGCCACCAGACAGCTCCGACGGCCGATGCTCCAGGCGATGACCCAGCCCGACCCGCTCCAGCGATTCGCGCACACGCTGCGCCCGTTCGGTGCGCTCGACTTCGGCAAAGCGCATGGGCAGCTCGACATTCTCCGTGATGGTCATGGTGGGAATAAGGTGAAACGCCTGGAAGACCATGCCGACATCGTTCCGGCGGTAGCGCGCCAACTCCTCCGACGACATCGTGGCCAAGTCGCGACCCTGGACCAGGACCGATCCTGAGCTGGGCCGATCGAGTCCGGCCAGCAGATTTAAGAGCGTTGATTTTCCCGAGCCGGATTGTCCGAGCAGCGCGACAAATTCGCCGCGCTCGATGGTGAGCGAGATGCCGTCGACGGCGCGAATTGTCCCGCTGCCCATAGGGTAGTGGCGGCAGACGTTATCGGTGCGCACCGCCGGCGAACCCGCGCGGTCCGCCTGTGAGGTTGAGGATGAATTCATTGGTATTCGATTCGATGCTGCCATGGATGGCTGGGGCGCAAAGCGCCGCTGTAATCAACATACGAAGCGGCGAGGGGTTTGGCTCCGTGATGTGTGTAACGATTTGTAAACCGCGAATGCTCTAGATTGTCATCTTGAGCGGAGGCGTGCGAAAGTTACATTCCTTTTTCTCCTTTTTCTGATTGTCGGCCTGAGAGCTCTTCCTGCGAGAATTACATTCCTTTTTCCGGTTGTCGTCCTGGGCGCTGTTCCTATGCGAGAGTACGTTCCTTTTTCCGATTGTCATCCTGAGCGCCGGCGTGGCGTCCTTTCTTGTCTGTCATCCTGAGCGAAGGCGTGCCGCCTTTGCACGCCGGACTCGAAGGACCTCTACGCCCACGTGATCTTTTACGGTGCTGTAGGGGTCCCTCGGCTCGCTGCGCTCGCTCGGGATGACAAAACATAAAGAGTGTTCACTCGCGATGACAAACGTTAAACGCGCTCGCTCGCGATGACAGACGTAAAGGGCACTCTCTCGCGATGACCAGCGTTGAGGTGATCTCTGCGCCACAATGCTATCGCCACAGCTCAAACGCCTATCGTCCACCCCAGCGTATAATCACTGGTTACGCACGTCATTCCGATCACACCAGGACTACTCACGTGAGCTCTCATACGCATATGCCTGGCCAACCGCAGCCAGGCCCGCAGCCCCTGCCCGGGGTCAACAGCATCATCGCCGTCGGGTCGGGGAAGGGCGGCGTCGGCAAAACTACTCTGGCTGTTAACCTCGCCATCGCGCTGGCGCGCATGGGCAACAAGGTCGGACTTGCTCGACGCCGACGTCTACGGCCCTAACGTTCCGCTCATGCTCGGCTCCAGCGAGCAGCCCAGCGTTGTCGGTGAAAATCGCATCCTGCCTCCTGAGCGCTACGGCATGAAGGTCATCTCCGTCGGCTTCCTCAGCCCGGGCGACAAGCCGCTGGTCTGGCGCGGACCCATGCTGCATTCCATCATCAAACAATTTCTCAGCCAGGTAGAGTGGGGACAACTCGACTACCTCATCATCGATTTGCCGCCGGGCACGGGCGATGTGGTCATCTCGCTGGTGCAAACAGTACCGCTCACCGGCGCGGTCGTGGTCACCACGCCCAGCGACGTATCCCTGCAGGACGCGCGCAAGGCCATCGAGATGTTCAAGCAGGTGAAAGTGGACATCATCGGCATCGTAGAGAACATGAGCTACTTCGTGTGCCCGCACTGCCAGCACGAGATCGACATCTTCTCCAAGGGCGGAGGACAGCGCACCGCGCAGCAATTCAGCGTACCGTTCCTCGGCTCCATCGAGCTTGACCCGGATATTCGCAAGGGCGGCGACAGCGGCCAGCCCATCGTGCTGGAAGGCGATCAGTCGCCGCACGCGAAGTCAATGTTCGCCTTCACCCACAAGGTCATCGAACGCGCGAAAGAGTTGCAGGAAACGTCGGGCGGCAGCGTGATCGAGATTCAGTAGTTATCCGCCGATTGCCGCTGCAATAATGATTCTGAAATTATTGCTTCCGGATATAATCGGTTCGATGAAACAGCCAGAAATCATCTTCGGCGTGGAAGAGTCGCCGGAGGGGGGCTACGAAGCTCGTGCGTTGGGATACCCCATCTTTACGCATGCGGACTCACTGGAAGAATTGCGGGAGATGGTGCGCGACGCCGTACGCTGCCATTTCGAAGCCGAGATGATTCCGTCCGTCATCCGACTGCATTTCGTTCGCGATGAGGTTATTGTTGCTTGAAATTGCCCCGCGAACTGAGCGGTACCGAACTCGCCCATCTTCTGGTTAAATTTGATTATCAGGTCACGCGCCAGGCTGGAAGCCATGTTCGGTTGACTTCGAACATCCGGGGACGGGAACACCACATCACCATCCCTGCGCACAAAAGCTTGAAGGTCGGCACTCTCGCCGCCATTTTGAAAGACGTGTGCTCTTACCTGGAGATTTCCCGATCCGAGTTGGAGCACGAGTTGTTTGACGAGTAGGCCCTATCCAGCGTTGCTTCCCTTCATCACTTTCTGCAAGGCTGCCTGAAACTGGGCCATCTCATCCGCCGTCCCTATGGTGATGCGGGAATACGTCGGCATGGACGGCCACACGCGCCCGATCACAACCTTCTGCTGCGCCATGGCCGCGATCAATTCTTTCCCTGGCCGTTTCGTTTCGAGCAGGAAGCAGTTGGAGACGGAAGGAATGTACGAGTAGCCGTGGCGGTCGAGCCACTCGAAAGTCGCGGTGCGCACTTGCGCGTTGATCCGCTTGCGTTCGGTCACCAGCGTGGGATTGTTCAGGCTGGCCGTAGCCGCCGCCACCGCTGTTACCGGCATGAAGTTGTAGCCACCGTAGTTGTGAATTTTGTCCAGCAGCTCCGGCTTGGCAATCGCGAACCCGCAGCGCAGGCCTGCCATGCCGTAGAGCTTGGAGAACGTCCGCAGCACCACGACATCTTTTCCCGCCTTGACCAGGTCGATCGACGAAGGCGCATCAGTGAAGTGGATGTAAGCTTCGTCCACCATCACGATGGAATTCTTCGGCTTGTTCGCGACCAGGTACTCGATCTCTGACCGGCTGGTCAGCGTTCCGGTGGGATTGTTGGGCTGGCAAATGTAAAACAGTCCGGCATCGGGAGCAGCCGCCAGCATGGTCTTCACATCGTGCGCATAGCTTTTGGTGAGCGGGACGTTCACCACTCGTGCGCCCACGTTTTTGGCGGCGAACATACCTGCCTCAAAGCCGGGATCGGCAGCCACGTAGCTGGCCTTCGGCGAACATAGGGCGCGTACGGTGAAGTTCAGGGGCTCGGTCGAACCGGGATAAATATCGACGTAATCGTCGCTGACGCCGACGCTTTCTGAGAATAGCTTGCTCATGGCCCGAGTCGAGTCCATCAAGTAGCGTCCGCTCTGGGGAGTGATGGCGACGACCGCTTCGCGGGCTGCAGCGCAGGGCCCGAGCGGATTCTCGTTCGCGTTAATCAGCACTGCGTCTGCCGAATGACTGGGAGCGTCGGCCAAGGCGAGCATCGGTTCCGTCACAATGCGCAAAGCCAGCGCCGCGGACGCGGCGGTCGAGAGTTGCAAGAACGATCGGCGAGAGACAGTGGCGGAAGTTTGAGACGCCATGGGAGAGCTCCAGTGAAGCTTATCTTACGCCTGGCGCCCGAGCAGCAGTCGCAACCTAAAGCGCGTTCGTCCCATTTCAGCCCTGGTCGAGATTGCCCAGAAATAGAAAATAATCTTACTGGTAAGACTGACGCTGAATCTTACCGGTAAGATCATTATGTCCGGCGCTGCTTGACCCCCTTGGACGAAAACGCGAAAGTTTTGGCACTCCACGTAGCAGAGTGCTAATCTTGACATAGGGCTACTTGCTTTCTAGAATACAAGTGCTGTGTTGTATCTTATCGACTAACGTAAGTATCTATACAGCAACAGGTTAGGTCAAAGTCGAAATATGGCAACATCGCCGACCGGCATAGGAAAACGCGAACGCGAAATTCTTACGGCCATCGTGGAGACCTACATCTCCACGGGCGAGCCCGTAGGCTCGCGCACGTTGTCGCGCAACAATCGCGAGAACCTGAGTGCGGCCTCGATTCGCAACGTCATGGCCGATCTGGCCGACGCCGGATTTCTGGAGCAGCCGCACACCTCGGCCGGGCGCATTCCTACCGCACAGGCTTACCGGTTCTATGTGAAGCAGTTGACCGGCGAAGCTCGCCTGTCGTCGGCGGACGAGAGTCTGATTCAAGGGAATTTGCAGGGCTCGCAGGACGTGCAGGAGTTTATGGAGCGCACCTCGCACGTGCTCTCGCTCATCTCGCACGGCGTGGGAGTGACGGTCAGCTCGGCTCCCGGGCAGCGCAACGCACTGGAGCATGTTTACTTTCAGCGCATGGCCGACAAGAAGGTCCTGGCCGTAGTGGTGATGCGCAACGGAATGGTGCGCGACCGAGTGCTGCGGTTGAGCGACGACCTCGCGGTCAGCGATCTGGAAGCCGCCGCTGCTTACATCAATCAGAATTTCCGCGGCTGGGAGATGGAGTCGCTGCGCAGCGAGATTGAAAAGCGCATCCAGCAGGAGCGCAGCGAATACGATCGCCTGATGTCGTCGGTGGAGCAGCTTTATTCGCAGGGCGCGCTGTCGGGCGAGGGTCCGTCGCAATCGGTTTACGTGGAAGGCGCGTCGAACCTGGTGCTGACCGAGCAGGATAAAGAGCGGTTGCGGCAGTTGCTAGCCACGTTGGAAGAGAAACAGCGCGTCGTCGACCTGCTTTCGGCGTACCTGGACACCCAGCAGGAGGCGGTCCGCGTAGTTGTGGGTCTGGAAGAGGCCATGCCGCATCTAAACAACTTCGTGCTGATTGGTACGCCGGCGCGCGTGGGCGATGAGGTAATGGGTTCGCTGGCGGTCATTGGCCCGACCCGAATGGATTACGAGCACACGATTACTGCCGTGTCGTACATCGCCCGCATGTTCGATCAACTCTGGAACGAGTCAACGTAGCGAACGTGCCATCGGCTCATCGCGCCGGTTTATCTCAGGGAAGTAAAAGACATATGCCATATAACAAACACAACGCGGGCTCTGATACGGAGTTGGAGCTGGATCACGAGCTGCCGCCGGCCGAGGGTGACGAGCAAATCCCCCAGGCCAAGGAAGGACCGCAAAGCGTTGCCGAGCTGGAAGCGGAACTGGAAAAGGCTCGCGCCGAGCGCGCTGCGTTTCTGGATCGCGCGGCGCGGCTGCAAGCTGAGTTCGACAACTTCCGCAAGCGCAACGCCAAGGAGCAGCAGGAATATCGGGACTACGCGCTGGCGGACGCCTTGAAGACGCTGCTGCCGATTCTCGACAGCCTGGATCGCGCGCTGAAGACCAATGCCGCCTCGTTGGAAGAATACCGCTCTGGCATCGAGCTCATCGACAAGCAGTTTCACGATGCGCTGGCGAAGATTGGCGTCCAGCCGGTGCCGGCGGAGGGCGAGGTGTTCGATCCCACGCTGCACCAGGCCATCCAAATGGTCGACACCGACGAAGCGGAAGACAATCACGTCATCGACGAGTTGCAGCGCGGCTACAAACTGAAAGAGCGCCTGCTGCGTCCGGCAATGGTGCGCGTCGCGCGCAACCCGAAATAACCGAATTGCAAGAGGAGTAGATTACTCTGGCCACGACAGTGAAACGCGATTATTACGAGGTCCTGGGTGTCTCGCGCACCGCAGTAGACCAGGAAATCAAGAGCGCTTATCGCAAGCTGGCGCTGCAATACCATCCCGACCGCAATCCCGACAATCCGGAAGCAGAAGAGCGCTTCAAGGAGTGCAGCGAAGCTTACGCGGTTCTGGCGGATGCCGAGAAGCGCGCGCGGTACGATCGCTTCGGCCACGCCGGTGTGGGCAACAATGGCGGCGCAGGTGGCTTCGATGCGACCGTCTTCAACGATTTTCACGACATCTTCGGCGACATCTTCGGATTCGGCGACATGTTCGGCGGTCAGGGCGGACGCCGGCGCTCGCGCGCGCAACGTGGCGCCGATCTTCGCGAAGACCTTACGCTGGAATTCGAAGAAGCAGTCTTCGGCGTCACCAAGCAGATCGAAGTTCGACGTCATGAAGAGTGCGACAAGTGCAGTGGTAGTGGCGTCGCTCCCGGCAAGGCGCCCATCACCTGCACCACCTGCGGCGGTCGCGGACAGATGCGCTACCAGCAGGGCTTCTTCTCGATCACCCGCGCCTGCAGCACCTGCGGAGGGTCAGGCAAGCTGATCGTCGATCCTTGCACCCAGTGCCGCGGACAGGGCCGCGTGACCCGCGACCGCACGGTCACGGTGAAAGTTCCTGCCGGCGTTGAAGAAGGCGCGCGCATTCTCTACTCGGGCGAAGGCGAAGCGGGCGCGTACGGCGGCCCTCCGGGCGATCTGTACGTCGTGCTGCACGCCAAGGAGCATTCCTTCTTCGAACGAGAAGGCAAGAACCTGTATTGCGTGGTGCCGGTGTCGTTCTCGCAGGCTGCGCTGGGCGCTGAGATTCAGGTGCCAACGCTGGAGAACGAACAGTCGCTGAAGATTCCTGAAGGTACCCAGACTGGCGCAACCTTCAAGCTGAAGAACAAGGGTGTCCCGGTGCTGAATGGTCACGGGCGCGGCGACTTGTTCGTCGAGGTAAAAGTGCAGACGCCGGCGAAGCTGTCCAAACGCCAGCGCGAACTGCTGCAAGAGCTGCACACGACAATCTCGGTAGAGAACAAGCCGGTAAGCCGCTCGCTGCTGGGCAAGGTAAAGGAAATCTTCGGGTGAGGCAGCCGTTGGCAGTTAGCGTTTAGCTCTTAGCCCTCAGTTTTTTGGGAAGACTCAATAACCGCGTTGCGGATAGAGCAGCGCCTCCATGCCGCGTCGAAACTAATATAAAATCCGATCGACTTTAGCCCCTCGATTCGGAGTGTAGGTGATTAGAGTTTTCTTTCAGCCGTCATGGGATGCTTAATACGGCTTCTCAACATTGACGAGAACAACAGGGGTCGAAAACGTACGAAAGGCTCCCACCGCATTGCTTCGAGGTTCGGCGCGTCCAGATATCACGAGGCATAACTAAAAGCTAAGAGCTAATTGCTAAAAGCTAATGGCTGCTTTCTTTGGATAAAGCCCTCCGCATCTACGCCTGGTTTTTGCTGGTGGTGACGGCACTGCCTGCTGCGGCGCGTTTGGCCAAGCCGCGCGAACTGGCACGCATCGTGCTTCTGCGTTACCAGGATCCCAAGAAACGCAAGCGTGCCCGGATCGGCGGCGCAATCTATCTGGGGCTCTCCCTGTTTGCCGTCCCATTTTTGTTGCGTGCCCAGATGCGCCAGGAGCGCTGGCTGATCATGGCGGTGCTGGTGGGCGCTGTGTCGGCTCTGGAGTTCCTGCTGAACAGCCGCATCTTCGACGAGGAAGCGCTGGCACGCCAGAATCGCATGTTCGGCGGCGTCTTCGCTGCCATGGCTATCGCCGTGGCTCTGCTACTCTTCACCCGATGACCCGCCGCCGTTGGATTGCCGACGAGTTTTCTAACGATCGCGCTGCCCTGCTGGCCGCGCACGCTGCACATCTGTCTCGTACATTGCGCGCGCGAGTCGGACAGGAGTTCGAAGTGGCGTGCGGCGATCGCGTGCGCCATGCGACGGTGGCCAGCGTTGCCGACGATCGCGTTGAGTTTGCGTTGGGCGAGGAAGTGGCAGCGAGCCGCGTTGTACCAGTTACGCTGCTGCTGGCTGTCTTCAAGTTCGATCGCATGGAATGGGCGATCGAGAAGTGTACCGAGCTGAACGTCACGACCATCGTTCCGGTGATTGCCCGGCGGACGGAAAAACACCTTGCCCTGGCTGCCGACAAGCGCGTCGAGCGCTGGCGCCGCATTGCCCGTGAAGCCTCGGAGCAATCGCGAAGGATCACGCCGCCGGAGATTGCCAGTCCGCTGAAGCTGGGCGAGGCGCTGAAGATGGAAGCTGGGCTGCGAATCGTTCTGGCTGAAACAGAAATAGAAACTGGGCTGAGCGAGGTCCTGTGCTCGGGTGGAGACGTCGGCTCCTTGGCCGTCGCTGTCGGTCCCGAAGGCGGCTGGGCGGACGATGAGCTGCGCGCCTTCGAAGAAGCTCGATGGGTCGCTGCGTCGCTGGGTGAAACGATTGTTCGTGCGGAGACGGCGGCGATTGCAGCGATGGCGATCGCACGAGCCGAGATGTAGTGCAGTTGTCGGTTGTCAGTTGTCGGTTGTCGGGTGTCGGCTGTCGGCGATCAGCTTTCAGCGTTCACCTTCAACCCTTAACTGTTGTCATCCTGAGCGAGGAGCGCAGCGACGAGTCGAAGGACCTCTATTGCTGCGTTGTTCCCTGTTAAGAAACGATCCGCGTGATACTCGGCCTACCGGGGAGCGGACGAACCGAACATTTTGGCGTGAGTAGCGGTCCTTCGACTCCCCCGCTGAAGCGGGTTCGCTCAGGATGACAGCCCGAAAAGAGCCAAGCTGCTGATGTAGTGCGGCTGTCGGCCATCAGCTTTCGGCTTTCGGCTTTCAGCTTTTCAACTTCAACCCCTACCTGCTGTCATCCTGAGCGAGGAGCAAAGCGACGAGTCGAAGGACCTCTATTCCCGCTTCGTTGCCTTATCAACGTACTGTCCGTGGCGCTGACGTTTTCTGTACGTATGAGCGCTACGCACTCCAAGCGGGGACGTCTCGGAAGATTATCGTGGGAGGAGCGGTCCTTCGACTCCCCCGCTGAAGCGGGTTCGCTCAGGATGACAGCCTCGAGGCTTTTAACCTATAGAAGAATACTGAGGGTGAGGAGCTGAAGGCTGGAGGCTATTAGCTAAAAGCTGAAGGCTAACGGCAAGCTGACAGCTGCCTCTACCCCCTTGCCAATCCGTGCCCCATGCGGGATAATAGTATCTTCGCTTTTTCTTCGTTACCGAGAAACAATGGCCAGCAACGGTAATCATTCCTTTGTTCCTACCGACGAGCAGCGACGGGCCATCGAGCATGTGCACGGCCCTATGCTGGTCGTGGCCGGTGCCGGTACAGGCAAAACCACCGTGCTGGCGCGCCGCATCGCGCATCTCATCCAAAGCGAAGCCGCGCGGCCTGACGAAATTCTGGCGGTCACGTATACGCGCAACTCGGCCGCTGAGCTGATTCAACGCGTCGCCACGATTCTCTACCCTAAAGAAGGCCAGCAGTCGCTCTATCCCGAACTGGATCGCTCGAAGGGCGTGCGCAAGCTCATGTCCAGCGGTCTGCAGGCCCACACGTTTCACTCCTATTGCTATCGGCTGCTGCGCGAAGCGGGCAACAAGTTCGAGTTGCTCGACGAAAACGATCTGTTCGTGTTGCTGCGCCGCCGCGTCGCCGATCTCAGGTTGCAGCATTACATCAAGGCTGCGGCGCCAGGAAAATTTCTCGCCGACCTGCTGAAGTTTTTCAGCAGCTGTCATGACGAACTGCGCACGCCCGGCGACTACGACCGCTATCTGGCGCAGTTGGAGCGCGGAGACATTCCTCTACCGCGCATGGCGAAGTCGAAGGACGCCGATGGCATGCCGGCGGCTGAAGTTCTTGGCCGCTGCCGCGAAGTGGCGCGCGCCTTTCGCTACGCCGAAGATCTGCTGCAAAAGGAAGGTCTCGGAACGTTCGGCCACATCATGACGCGTGCGGTCGATATGCTCACGCGTCGGCAGTCGGTACTGCAACGTGCGCAGCGCCGCGCGCGCTTCATCCTCATCGACGAGTTCCAGGACTCCAACGTCGCCCAGATCAGGCTGGCCAGCCTGCTGGCCGGCGACGAAGCAAACGTTTTCGCGGTCGGCGATCCCGACCAGGCCATCTATCAATTTCGCGGAGCGACGAGCGACGCGTTCAACCAGTTCCTGAAGACTTTTGGCCCCGAGCGGGTGCAACGCGTCACCATGTCGGCCAATCGGCGCTCGACGCCGGCTATCCTGAGCTGCGCTTACCAGGCGATCAAGTGCAATCCGGAAATTCTCAGCGTCGAAACGGACATTGAAGGCTGGCCGCGTGTCCCGCTGAGCTGCGACCGTGCGCAACGAGAGCCGCTGCTGGAGGTTGCGTCGCCTGTTCGCGCCGTTTCGCACAATGGCAATGAGCAGGAGTCGATCTTCGTCGCCGACGCGATTCAGCAGATGCGGCGGCAGCGGCCGGGCATGAAGCTCAGCGACATCGCCGTTCTGTATCGCGGCCACTGGCATCGCGAAGAGATTGTGGGGGAGCTCACGAGGCGCGGAATTCCGGTTCGCGTCAAAGGCGCCGACCTGTTCGACACGCCCGAGCTGCGCGACGCTGTCTGTGTCCTGCGACTGCTCGACACCTCGCACCCGGTCGCCCTATTTCGGGTCGCAGCCCTGCCGCAGTTCATGGTCGATCCCGAACGCTTCCGCGCCGAACTTGCGCTGGCCGGCAATAACTTCTCCTCCGAGTCACTGCTGGAGTCAGTGCCGGGAGGCATGACGGTTGTCGAGACGATCCGCTCGGCGCGCCAGGAGCTGCTCGCCGCCAACAACCTGCTTGCGAACGCCTTGGAGATTGCGCGCCGCGCCTTCCGCCTGCCTGACTCGATGCCGCTGCGGCGCCTGCAGAACTTTGCCGATCGCTGGTGCAAGAAGCCGAAGCAGATTATTGGCGACGGAACGCTGCACGAGTTCCTGGAATACATCGAACTCTTCCGCGAAGCCGGTGGCAATTTGGTGGAGGAAACCGATGAAGACGATCCGGTGGCGGCTCTTGAGCCGGGCGAACTGACCAACGCACCGCTCGACGACGCCGTGCAGTTGATGACTGTTCATGCGGCCAAAGGGCTGGAGTTTCCTTGTGTCTTCGTTTTGCGCGTCGCATCGCAGTCGTTTCCCAGCCCCTACAAGGAGTCGCTGGTGGAATTCCCGCAGCAGCTGCGCAGCCGGAGTTCTGCGTTGGCGACCGACCTGAAGACGCTGCACGAGCAAGAAGAGCGCCGGCTGTTCTACGTTGCCATGACGCGCGCGATGGACGAGCTGTACGTCTGCGGCAAAGCTGGACGGGACAAAAAGCAGCCGGCGCCTCCGCTGAAATACATGCGCGAGCTGGTGAGCCTGACGCACAGCTCCTTGAAAAACGCGATCAACTCACAACTGTTAGCCCCGGAAGAGATTCCACGACTCCATGCCGCGGCCGAGCCTTCGCTCACGGTTTCGCAGTGGACGCAGTTGCCGCCCCGGGAAGACGCTCGCCTGCTCGACCTGAGCGCAAGCGCGTTGCAGAGCTACGAAAATTGTCCGCTGGCTTACAAACTGAAGGTCGACTGGCGGCTTCCGGAAGACGCAACCGCTGCCCTGCAGTTTGGCAGCGCGATGCACCTGGCGCTCAAAGCGTATTACGATGGCGTGCAGGCGGAACGCGCACCGGATCTGGCGACTGTCATCGCCTGTTTCCACGACGAGTTCGCCAAAGCGAAGATCGACGAGCCTTTTCAGCGCGAGCTTTACGAAAAAGACGGCTGCGCGCAGCTTGAGGCTTTGCTTCAGTCGGAAAACGCCGAGCCTCGAGGCAAGGTCCTGCACACCGAGCATCGCTTCAAGATCGAGATTGGGGGAGCGCGGGTTCGAGGAAGGCTGGACCGGCTGGATGAAGTTGCTCCCGGCGAAGTCGTCGTAGTCGATTACAAAACCGGCAAGCCGAAAACGCAGGAAGAGGCCGACAAAAGCCTTCAGCTTTCTGTTTACGCGCTGGCGGCCAAGAGCCTGGGCCATCAACCGTCGTCGCTAGTCTTCATTAATTTGCAGAACGGCGCAGTCGTCTCGTCACAGCGTTCTCCAGAACAGCTGTTGGAAGCCGAGCGCAAGATAGCAGAAATTGCTGCCAAGATTGCAGCCGGTGAATTTGAACCCGACCCCGGCGCAGGTTGCGCCTGGTGTTCGTATCACAGCATCTGTCCAGCACAAGAGGCGCCACTGCCTCGACCGTCGGCCGAACTCGCTGCCAAAGTGAATTGAAGCCGCATCTCCTCGACGACCGCCGAGCGAAACGCTCCAACCGAAACTAATAATCACAAAAGCGAAGGGGACGCTTTCGCGTCCCCCAGTTCACTACGGTCGAAGACTGTTTAGTGCTTCTTGGTCTTCTTTGCAGCCTTCTTAGCCTTCTTTGCAGCCTTTTTCGTTGCCATTGTTTCTATTCTCCCTTTCCATTTGTCATGGAACATTGCGACATTCACATCATCGCAATTTGTTAGTTGTATAGAGTTAATGAAAAAAATAGTCAAGCAAAAAACGCGCAGCAAAATGTGCGAGAGGCCCGCTCACGACACATTTCTTCGCCGCTGCAACGCAATCATCCGCTGCCGTCGTGTTCGCGCATTCAAACACTCTCTTTTCGGTGTGCATGAAACCCGCATGAATACAGGCTATTTCAAAACGTGAAGAATCGCGCCACTCAATGCGTCGTGCCACGCGTGCGCCATCATGCCGGTGCGAAGGCTCTTTCGCCACCACGCGAGTAACCCAAACATTAATCCAAAAATTCCGATCAGAATCATGCGCGCGACGCCTTCGTAGCCGTGTGACGCTCCGAACACGAACGCTGAAACGATCACGCCGAACGACATCGAGCCCGCGGCGGCGGCGAACTGCCGCTGCAAATATCCGCGGAAGATCACCTCTTCGCAAAAACCGGCGGTCGCGCTTACGCAAAACCATACGGTGAGATCGAGAGTCGATTGCGGCGTAAGAAATCCGAGTTGCCGGCGCATGCTTTCGATCTTGCCGGCCTGATCGAGATGCATCAGCTTGGCTCCCGCGCCGAGAACGAACATGGCGATCACCCAGAACGTTCCCGCATAAACCACGTCGAGACAGAAATCTTCCAGCGTTGCCCAGCGGCCGCCGATCAACTCGCGCAGCCGGATGCGTTTGCGGATACCGAGCCAAATGAAGCCGACCAGGATCCACTCCCAGGCCATGGTCCAGAGATACTGCGGCACTCGCCCGTTAGCGGCGAGCGGATGCTTTCCGCGCGTGCCGTTGAGAGAAGCCGACAAAAGAAGGGCGACCAGGATCGCGGTGTGCCACCACGGGGCCAGCAGGCGATTGCCGCGAGGCGGCGTTAATTCAGTTTGCGGAGGGATTTGTGCGTCCGTGGCCAAAGTAACACCATCTTATAATGTTCTTTACGCAATCCAGTGAGGAGAGATTCATGGCACTTTTAGAGGATGTAGTTATCGTTTCGGCAGTACGCACTCCAATCGGCAAATTTCAGGGCTCGCTTTCGGATTTCACCGCGCCGCAACTGGGCGCCATCGTCGTACGCGAAGCGGTGAAGCGCGCCGGCATCGATCCCGCCGTGGTAGACGAATGCATTATGGGCAACGTGGTTTCCGCGGGGCAAGGACAGAACGGCGCACGCCAGGCAGCGTTGGGCGGCGGATTGTCCGACAAAGTCAGCGCGATGACCATCAATAAAGTTTGCGGCTCCGGGCTGAAGGCGGTGGCCCTTGCCCAACAGGCGATCCAGACCGGCAACTCGCAAGTCGTTGTGGCCGGCGGCATGGAGAGCATGACCAACGCTCCTTATCTTTTGCAGAACGCGCGCAAGGGATTCCGCCTCGGCGATCAGAAGGTGATCGACTCCATGGTGCATGACGGTCTGTGGGATGTTTACAACGACTATCACATGGGCAACACCGGCGAGAATGTCGCCGAGAAGTACAAGATCACTCGCGAGGAGCAGGACGAGTATGCTCTCAACTCCCATCGCAAGGCCGTGAGCGCCATCAAGGAGTGCCGCCTCAAGGACCAGATCGTTCCGGTCGAGCTTCCCTCGAAGAAGAAGGGCGCGCCGCCTGTGCTGTTCACCAAGGACGAGTCGCCGCGTGAGGATACGACCATCGAGGCGCTGCGCTCGTTGAAGCCGGCCTTCAAGAAAGACGGCACAGTCACGGCCGGAAACGCCCCGGGGGTGAACGACGGCGCTGCCGCACTGGTTGTGATGTCGGCCGCGAAGGCGAAAGAGCTTGGCTTAAAGCCAATGGCGCGGATCGTCGCGCAGGCGACCAGCGGCCTCGCACCGGAGTGGGTGATGATGACGCCGGTCGAAACCGTGCGCCAGCTCTGGAAGAAGACGGGTTGGAAGAACGAGGACGTCGACCTGTACGAAATTAACGAGGCGTTCTCAGTAGCGGCGATTGCGGTCACGCGCGAGCTGGGGCTCGACCTCAACAAAGTGAACGTGAACGGCGGGGCTGTGGCGTTTGGGCACCCGATCGGAGCCAGTGGCGCGCGCATCCTTACTACGCTGGTTTACGAAATGATTCGCCGCGACGTGCATAAGGGCATTGCAGCGTTGTGCCTTGGAGGCGGAAATGCGGTAGGGCTGGCGGTGGAGCGGTAGTAGGAAAAACGCTATTCGCTTTTAGCTGTTGGCCGTTGGCCTGGAAGTCACGTTTGGCCGCAAGGTCTTTAGCTCTCGAATCTTATGAATGAAAAGCGGCGCAACGCTCGGCCGCGCCGCTTTCATCCTTCCAATTTGTCATCACGAGGCGACTCCAGTCGCCGAGGGATCTGCTAGTGCTTTCCCGCAAACGCTCCATTCGCCCACCCGCTCACTTGCGCTCATAGTGAATTCGAAATACCTGCGCCCATTCACCATCCTTCTGAAGGAAGACGGCAAACCAGTAGGCATCGTTCCCATCCCGCACCAGCGTTGATCGCACCTGACCGACCTTGCCATTCACGTGGGAGATATCGAAGTCCTGGTGTACCGTCTTGCCGTCGGAATCGGAGGTAGCTGTGCCAATCGTCAACTCGCCATCCGAGCTGGTGTAGTAGAAGCCGATCGTCTTGGTCGCGGGATTATAGGCGTAGAAGCCGTTGTAGTGGGGCTTGCCGTTGAAGTTGGCATTGAACTCGATGGCTTGGTGGTTGGCGGACCAGCGGATGCGATTCTCCACATGCGTGACGCTGGCGTCGGATGGGTCTTTGACGTCGGTTACCCAGGTCCCACCCACCAGCCAGGCAACGGGCGCAAGCGTCTCGTCGGCATTCAAAGCGGCCGGGGCATTGGATTGTGCCAGTCCGTTGGCGGCGAAGAGCGTCATCGCCAGAAACATCATTGGAAATACCGATCGAGGCATAATCGTTCCTTTGTACGAGGTGGCGCGATTCTGCCATTCGAGCCGAGATGCCGCAAGCAAAATGAGACAAGCCGCCGCTCGAGGCTGATGCATTGCGTTCGGCTGCTCAGTCGCCGGCATCCCCACAAGCCGGTTCGTTGCCTTTAGGGACCTACACCCTTCAAACGGTGTTAAGCCGATGCCTGCCACGGAATCGGACTACCTGTGAACAGCATCGATACATAGCAGTATGCTTACGCAGATATCATTCCAGTTGGGCGCCCGCGTCCCTGCGGTTATCGCTTCCAGCCGTGCGCCCGCTTATTGCAACTCAATCAGATATTTCGCTTGGCCATCGCGGCCAAGCTTCCGGAGATAGCCATGAAGATAGCCAACGACGTTACCGAACTGATCGGACACACTCCGCTGGTGCGGCTGAACAAAGTCACCGCCGGCACGGGAGCCACAATAGTGGCCAAGCTGGAGAGCATGAATCCGTGCAGCAGTGTGAAAGACCGTATCGGCGTGAGCATGATCAACGAAGCCGAGAAGGCGGGAAAGATTCAGCCGGGCAAGACAGTTCTGATCGAGCCCACCAGCGGTAACACCGGTATCGGGCTGGCATTCGTGGCCGCTGTCAAAGGCTACAAACTCATTCTCACCATGCCGGAAACGATGAGTACGGAGCGACGCGTGCTGCTGCGCGCCTTCGGAGCCGACCTGGTGCTGACGCCTGGACCGAAAGGCATGAAGGGCGCCATTGCCAAGGCGAACGAACTGGTGGCGTCGACGCCCAACAGTTACATGCTGCAGCAGTTCGATAATCCGGCCAATCCTAAGATCCATCGCGAGACTACCGGCCCGGAGATTTGGGACGATACCGACGGCAAGGTCGACATCCTGATCTCAGGCGTCGGCACGGGGGGAACGCTCACCGGAGTTTGCGAATACATCAAGCCGAAGAAGCCTTCATTCAAGGCCATTGCCGTGGAACCGGTCGAGAGCCCGGTGCTCTCCGGCGGGCAGCCCGGTCCTCACAAGATTCAAGGTATCGGCGCGGGTTTTATTCCAAGCATTCTACGCACCGACTACGTCGATGAAGTAGTGCAGGTTTCGAGCGACGATGCCATTTCGATGGCGCGCCGTTTGGCCAACGAAGAAGGATTGCTGGTCGGCATCTCGTCGGGCGCGGCCGTGCAGGCGGCGCTGCGAGTGGGGCAGCGCCCAGAAAATGCAGGCAAATTGATCGTGGTGGTGATACCTTCGTTCGGCGAGCGGTACCTGAGCAGCGTTCTCTTTGAGCAACTGCGGAACGAGGCGCTGGCTCTGCCAACCGTCGAGGTTACAGTGTGAGCATGCTCTCCTGCGTACGAGAAGACATCGCCGCGGTGCTCGACCGCGACCCCGCGGCGAAGTCTGGGCTGGAGGTGGTCATGCTGTACTCCGGCCTGCATGCGCTGTGGAGCTATCGCGTACATCACTGGTTGTGGATGCATGGCTGGCGATTTCTGGCGCGCATGATGTCCCAGTTCACCAGACTGCTCACCGGAATCGAGATCCATCCGGGAGCGGAGATTGGTAAACGCTTCTTCATCGATCACGGGATGGGCGTGGTTGTCGGCGAGACCACGATCATTGGCAACGACGTCACGCTTTACCAGGGTGTAACTCTTGGCGGCACCGGAAAAGAGACGGGCAAGCGCCATCCTACGATTCTCGACAATGTGGTGGTGGGCACGGGCGCGCGCGTGCTGGGCAACATCTCCATCGGCGAGAACAGCCGCATCGGCGCAGGATCGGTCGTGCTGCGCGATGTACCGGATAATTCGACAGTGGTCGGCGTACCAGGACACATCGTGCTGCGCGAAGGCAAGCGCGTGGTCATTACCGATCCCAAGCAGATCAACGATCCCCTGTCAGAGGCGCTGGCCGCCGTAGCCAACGAAGTCAAGAAGCTGAAGGAAGAAGTGCGCGAATTACAGGGCCGCGAAATGGCAGCCAACGACGGCTACGACAAGCTGCAGCAAGTGATCGAGATCGACTATCAGATTTGAGAGGCCGAGGTTCGTTATTCGCGGTTCGTCGTTCGCATTTCGCCATAGGCGCGAGCGCCGGAGTCCGGCCCTTTTGCAAGCTTCCTTAAGTAAGTTCCGCTGAAGAATAGTCGCCGCTTATCCCCGATGCGTTAGTTTGGGGTGCGCCGGCTAGTACGGTCCGATGATGCCGCCGATGTTGCGCGACGCCGGAAGACTGGTCGTCCTGCCGCGCTGGCAACCGTGGTCGACCCGATGATCGAGCAAATCATAGAGCGCCTTCAGTTCGGCGAGTGACAATTCCTCTTCCCGGGCTGAGGTGAGGGTACCTTTTGCAAGGTGCTCGGCGTGTTGCCGCCGCACGTCGATAAAAGCCTGCTCCAGTTTTTCAAATTCTTCGCAAGTCATGCGGCAATAGTAAACCCAGATAATGCCGGGAGGCAGCATCCGCATCGTCGCTGCCGAGATCATCCAGCTGACGCTTAGGCTTGCGCAACCTCAAGGTTTCGCCCGAGTTTTCAACATCTGCGGCGGAAACAGCAATCCCTGCGACTGCTATAATCCGCGCAGTTCCCCTGTCATGACGGAGCCGTCCACACCTCTCATGCGGCAATACGCCGCGATCAAGAAAGAACACCCTAGCGCGCTTCTGTTTTTTCGCCTGGGTGATTTTTATGAGTTGTTCTTCGAGGACGCGGTGGTCGCCGCGCGCGAATTGCAGATCACGCTGACCTCGCGGAATAAAGAGAAGGACACGGCGATTCCGATGTGCGGCGTGCCTTACCATTCCGCCGACAATTACATTGCCAAGCTCATTCGCAAGGGCTTCAAGGTCGCCATCTGCGAGCAGATGGAAGATCCGCGCATCGCCAAGAAGCTGGTGAAACGCGAAGTGACCCGGGTGCTGACGCCGGGGACCGCCGTTGATTCGAACTTGGGCTCAGAGGAAAACAACTTTCTGGCCTGCGTGGCACGAGCGGGAAACGCGGCCGGATTTGCGGCGCTCGATCTATCGACGGGCGAATTTCGCGCTACCGAATTTCAGGGCGACGATGCGGAACGGCGCATTCGCGAAGAACTTCTGGTGCTGCGGCCGCGTGAGGTGCTGTTCGCCTCGTCGCTGCCGCTGTTCGATCAACAACGTCCTTCGTCGCCGCAACCTGCCGCCGCTCCGCGCATGGCGTCGCTGGAAAACGCAACTTGGGCCGAGACGCCGCTGGAGGACTGGGTTTTTGCGCCCGACTACGCGATTCCACAGGTGGAGAACCATTTCGGCGTGCTCTCGCTGGAGGGGTTCGGGCTGGCTAACCGTGCTGCCGCGGCAACGGCAGCGGGCGCGATTCTGCATTACGTTCGCAGCACGCAGCGCGGCTCGCTGGTTCACGTCGACCGCATCGGTTTTTACGAGCGGCAGAACTGCCTGGTGCTGGACGCGGTGACGGTCCGCAATCTCGAACTGATTGAGCCGCTGTTTTCCGGCTCGGGCGACAACGCCACGCTCTTCCGCTGCCTCGACAGCACGGTGACACCAATGGGCAAGCGCCTGCTGCGCGCCTGGATGCTGCGTCCCTCGATCGATGCGGGTGAAATCGACCAACGCCTGGACGCAGTCGACTGCATGGTCCAGGATCTTGTCGGTCGGGAAGAGCTGCGCCGGTCGATGGAAGGCATCCTCGACCTGGAACGGTTGCTGAGCCGGGTTACGTTGGAAACCGCGAATCCTCGCGACTTGCTGGCCCTGGCAACATCGCTCGCGAAATTGCCAGGCGTACGAACAACGCTGTCGCGCTTCGCGTGCGAACGATTGCAAACACTGCACGCGCAGTGTGATGAACTCGCGGACTTGCGTATCCGCATCGTTTCGTCACTGGAAGATGAGCCACCGTTGACCTTATCCGATGGAGGAGTCATCCGCACCGGAGTGGATGCGGCGCTCGACGAGCTGCGCGATCTTAGCCGCAACAGCAAGCAGTACATCGCGCAGATAGAACAGCGCGAACGCCAGCGCACCGGTATTGGCTCGCTCAAGGTCAAGTTCAACAGCGTTTTTGGCTATTATCTCGAGATCTCGAGAGCCAACCTGCATCTTGCGCCGCCGGACTACGAGCGCAAGCAGACGCTGGTGAATGCCGAGCGCTTCACGACTCCGGAGTTGAAGGAGTACGAAGCCAAGGTGCTGGACGCGCAGGAAAAGATGATCGAGATCGAGCGGCGACTCTTCGCCGAACTACGGTCGGCTATCGCCGCAGAGGCACGCCGCATCCGGCAAACCGCGCTTTCGCTGGCGGAAATCGATGTGTTGGCCAGCTTCGCTTCCCTGGCCGCTAATCGCAATTATTGCCGGCCCAAGCTTGTTGCGGGATCGGCCACACGCACCGGGGTTGCAGACGGTGGCATCAGAGAAGGCAGCGGCGACATTGAAATCGTGGAAGGCCGGCATCCGGTCATCGAGCAACTGGAGATCAGCGGCGTTGCTGACCGCTTCGTATCCAATGATTTGTTTCTCAACTCCACAACGCATTCCATTCTGCTGATCACGGGCCCGAACATGGGTGGCAAATCCACGTACTTGCGGCAGGCAGCCCTGATCGTCCTGATGGCGCATATGGGATCGTTTGTACCGGCGCGTTCGGTGCGGCTCGGTCTGGTGGACCGCATCTTCACTCGCATCGGCGCTGCCGACAACCTCGCGCGTGGGCGCTCGACCTTCATGGTGGAGATGACAGAGACGGCGGCAATTCTCAACACCGCAACAACGCGCTCATTGATCCTGCTCGACGAAGTTGGCCGCGGTACCGCAACTTACGATGGGCTGGCAATCGCGTGGGCCGCGATCGAGTACATTCACGCCAACACTCGTGCCAAGACACTTTTCGCCACGCATTACCACGAATTGACCGAACTGGCTGACCGGCTCAGCGGCGTGAAGAATTATCACGTATCCGTGAAGGAGAGCGGCGGGGGCATTGTCTTCCTGCGCAAGGTGGAAGAAGGAGCGGCAGACAAAAGTTACGGCATCGAGGTGGCGAAGCTCGCGGGTCTGCCTGCAGATGTAGTGCATCGTGCCCGTGAGGTTTTGGCCGAGCACGAGAACGCTGAGCGCAGCGCAGTCAAGCATCTGGCGCGAAACGAGGCCGGCGAGCCCAGTCCCATGCAGCTGACCATCTTCACGCCCCTATCGCAGAAGATTGTGGACCGACTGAAGGAAACTGATTTGGACCGCCTCAGCCCGCTGGAGGCGCTGAACCTGCTACACGAACTCAAGAAACAGATGGAGTAGAGCGACCGACGTTGCGGTTCGCCGGCCGGCGCCGCAGAAACTGTTCGGGCGTGGATCTTGCAAGACAGCTCTTTGCCAGATGCCCGGACTTTTCGAGAATTGCGCTCGGTTGCGCGCACCACTCTACATACCTGATTTCCTGTCGTCCTCGCGTTACACTCGTCTATTCCTTATGGCTTCCAAACGCAGCGTTGAACTTCGCCGGCAGGTCGGACAACTGCTGATCATGGGATTCGACGGCGTCACTATGTCGTCGCGCCTCCGCATCATGCTGGAAAAGCTTCAGCCCGGCGGCGTGATACTCTTCAAGCGCAATCTGGAGCACGCCGAGCAGACACACGCGCTTTTGCGCGAGGCGCGGAAGACCAGCGCTTCGCCGATGTTCCTGTGCGTGGACATGGAGGGCGGCACGGTCGATCGCCTGCGCGATGTGATTGCGCCTATCCCGTCCGTCGCCGAAGTCGCGGCATCAGGCTCGAAGAAACTCTGTCGCAAGCATGGACGGCTTATCGGGTCCGAGGTCCGGGCCCTCGGATTCAACACTGACTTCGCGCCCGTGCTCGACCTGCATTTTGAAGCATCAAACAGCGTCCTGACTTCGCGCACAGTGTCCGCGAATCCAAAGCAGACCGTTGCATACGCGCACGCTTTTTTGCGAGGCTTGGACGACTGCGATGTGTTGGGCTGCGGCAAGCACTTCCCCGGCCTAGGCGAAGCGAATCTCGATACCCACGCCGAACTCCCATCCATCGACAAGCCGGCGAAGCGTCTGTGGAAGGAAGATCTGCTTCCTTATCGCAAGCTGCGGCGCGAGTTGCCATTCGTCATGGTGGCGCACGCAAGTTATCCCCAGGTCACGAGGGACAGCACGCCGGCATCGCTCTCGAAAAAATGGATGACCGGGATACTGCAGAAGAAGATCGGTTACCGCGGCCTCATCATTACGGATGATCTCGACATGGGAGGCGTGCTGGCGGCTGCCTCGATTGAAGATGCGGCGATTGCGACCTTGCGCGCGGGCGCCGACATGTTTCTGGTCTGCCAGAAAGAAGAAAGCGTGCGACGCGCGTTTGAAGCAGTGTTGAAGCAGGCCGAGCGCGATAAGAAGTTCGCCGCGCTCGTAGCGACAAAATCCGAGCGGGTTCTCCAGGCAAAGAAAAAATCCAAGGCGCTCAAGTCGATGTCTTCTTCACCCTCACAAAAGGTTGTCGAGCGGCTGACTCGCAACATCTGGAAATTCAGCGAAGAGGTGCGGTTGCGCAACTTATCCCTTGAGGTGAAGGGGTGATCGTCGCCGGAGTCATGAGCGGAACCTCGGCCGACGGGATCAATGTCGCCCTGGTTCGCATTCAGGGCCGTGGATTCCGCTCCCGGCTCGAACTGCTGGCGCACTACGAGTTTGCTTATCCCGGTGATGTCCGCCGGTTGATTCTGTCGACAATGAATGCCGCTTCGGCACGTGTCGCTGACCTGTCGCGACTGAGCTTCGCGCTGGGCGAACTGTACGCGGACGCCGTCCGCACGGCACAGCGTCGTGCACGGCTGGAGTGTGAGCTGGTCGGCTGTCATGGGCAGACAATCTACCATCAGGGCAACGCGAAGCCGTTCCTCGGCCAGCGCGTTGCTTGCACCTGGCAAACGGGTGAGGCAGCGGTGATCGCGGCTAGAATCGGGGTCCCCGTCATCTCGGATTTTCGTCCAGCTGACATCGCCGCAGGCGGCAAGGGCGCACCGCTGGTTCCCTTCCTGGACTACGTGCTTTATCGTCATCGGCGCTATGGCCGCATCGTGCAGAACCTTGGCGGGATCGGCAACCTGACGGCGATCCCGCCGCGAGCCCTGCCCGAGCAACTGATCGCCTTCGACACCGGCCCAGGCAACATGGTGATTGACGCTGTCGCCCAACACTTCTTCGACAAGCCTTTCGACCGTAATGGCCGGTTGGCAGCGCGGGGCGAGCCCATCGAGCGGGTGCTGCGCGAGCTTTTGCGCAATCCCTTCTTTCGCCAGAAACCTCCCAAGACCGCCGGGCGCGAACAGTTTGGTCGTGAGTTTGTACGCGAACTTCTACGCCTCTGCCGGCGCGCTGACGGGAACGATGTTATCGCCACCGCAACGGCACTCACCGCTCGCTCGATCGGTATCGCCGTTCAAAAATTCGTGTTACCGCTCGTGGATGGCAAGGGTGCAACGCCCGGCCGCTTCCGTGAGATCGTGGTGTCTGGCGGAGGAACCAGGAACGCGACGCTGATGGGAATGATTCGGGATGAGATGTCGCCTCTAAAGATTCGCGTCCGCACCACCGACGATTTCGGCATGCCGTCTGCGGCCAAGGAGGCGGCGGCGTTTGGGTTGCTGGCTTACCAGACCTGGCGACACCTGCCGTCGAATGTTCCTTCCGCGACTGGCGCAGAGAAGCCGGCGATCCTGGGCAAGGTCAGCTATGCGTAGAGTCTTCTTCACCACGGAGACCACAGAGGGCACCGAGAAAATCCAAAACCTGTTCACCACAGAGGCACAGGGACACCGAGAGAAAAATTGCAACAAGAAAACAAACAAGAAAAAATTAAGGATATCAATATTGCCGGCATGTTCTCGCCCTCGCCGTCCTTCCTTTTTCTTGTTTTCCCTGTGCCTTTGTGTCTCTGTGGTGATCTTCCTCGCCGGCTGTTCGAAGAAGCCTGATCCCAACACGCTGGTCATGATTATCGAAAGCAGCCCGACCAACCTCGATCCGCGGGTGGGCGTGGATGCGCAGTCGGAACGTATTGGCGAGTTGCTATTCGACTCGCTGGTTCGACGCGACAGCCATTTCGACTTGCACCCGTGGCTGGCTGATAGCTGGGAAATACCCGATCCGCTCACCTACGTGTTTCACCTGCACCACGGCGTTCACTTCCACAACGGACAGGCGCTGACCTCGCGCGACGTGAAGTGGACTTTCGATTCCCTGCTCAGCGGCAAGCTGCGCAGCGCCAAGGCCAGCACCTACGCAGAGGTGAGCCGGATTGACGTCCCCGACGATTACACAGTCATCTTTCACTTGAAGCAGCCCTACGCGCCCATGCTGTGGAACCTTTCCGATGGTGCAATCGGCATCGTGCCTTACGGCAGCGGCGAAGACTTCAATCGGCGTCCCGTGGGTTCGGGCCCGTTTCGCTTCGTCAGCGCGCAACAAGACCGGAACGTTATCGTCGAGCGCAACCCAAACTACTGGGCCACACCCGCCAAGCTCGATCGGGTTGAGTTCAAAGTCATCCCTGATGCCACCACACGCGCTCTCGAATTGCGCAAGCGGAGCGCCGATATTGCGATCAACTCGCTGGTCGCTGACACGGTCGTCACCCTGCGACGTGATCGCGAGCTCACCGTGATGGAGCAGCCAGGCACAATCTATGCTTACATAGCACTCAATTTGCGCGATCCGATTCTGAAGGACGTGCGGGTGCGCCGCGCCATCGCCTACGCCATCGATGTGCAGCCCATCATTCATTACCTGCTGCGCGATGAAGCACGTCCGGCCTATAGCGTTCTGCCGCCGCAACACTGGGCTTATGACGGCGATGTCGCTCGCTATCCGCATGATCCGGAGCGTGCGCGGCAACTGCTCGATGCCGCCGGTTATCGGCCGGTCAACGGCATACGCTTCCACGTCACCATGAAGACTTCGACCGAAGAGTCCACTCGCTTGCTGGCGGTGGTGTTGCAGCAGCAGTTGCGGCAGGTGGGAATCGCCCTCGACATTCGCACCTTCGAGTTCGCCACATTTTTGGCCGATGTGACGAAAGGCGCATATCAGATCCACTCGTTGCGCTGGGTCGGTGGCAATCTAGATCCCGACATCTTTGAGCATCTGTTTGATACCGGCAGCTTCGCTCCCAAGCGGGCCAACCGCACCTTCTATTCGAATCCCAAAGTGGATGAATTGATTCGCGAGGGCCGCAGCACGCTCGACCAGCAAAAGCGCAAGGCAATCTACGACCAGATCCAGCAGATCCTGGCCGAGGACCTGCCCTATATCAATCTCTGGTATCTCGACAATGTGTTGGTGCACACAAATCGTGTACACGGCATCGAGATCGGGCCTTCCGGCAACTATGATTTTCTGCGTACAGCGGAGCTCACGCGCTAAGGAAGCGAACCTCGCAATGCGTGTTACCATCGAAAATATCTAGCGCCTAAAGGACCATTACCGCTTGCGAATACTCTTCGTCGGAGACATCTTCGGTCGGCCCGGCCGCACCATCGTGCATGAACGTCTGCCTGAGCTGCAAAAGGAGCACGCAGTCGATCTCACCATCGCTAACGGCGAGAATGCCGCCGGCGGTTTTGGTATCACGCCGCAAATTGCTGAGGAACTTTTCGAGCTGGGCATCGACGTCATCACCACGGGCAATCACGTCTGGGACAAGCGCGAGATCATCGACTACATGAACTCGGCTAATGGCAACGAGGCGTCTCTGGCGCGACGGGTCTTGCGGCCGGCGAATTATCCGCAGGGTTCCCCGGGGTTCGGCTGGTATCAGGGTCGTAGCCGCAGCGGCGTAACCTATGCCGTCATCAATTTGCAGGGGCGAGTCTTCATGGCCAACAATGACGACCCGTTTAGGCTTGCCGATGAATTGCTGAAGCGGATTACGGCGAAGGTCATCCTGGTCGATATTCACGCAGAAGCTACGTCAGAGAAAATTTCTCTTGGCTGGTATCTCGAGGGGCGAGTGACCGCGGTGCTGGGTACGCACACCCATGTTCCCACTGCCGATGAGCGCGTGTTGCCGGGAGGAACCGCGGTGCAGACCGACGTCGGCATGACAGGACCGTACGACAGCGTCATTGGGGTGCAGAAAGAATTGATCCTGCAGCGCTTTCTCACCAACATGCCGGGGCGATTTGAGCCCGCAACCGATGATGTGCGCCTCTGTGCGACGCTGATCGATTGCAACCCCGAAACCGGACGAGCCACGGCGGCGCAACGTATCCTGCTGCGGCAGGAGTAGCCGATAGCTATCAGCTATCAGCTATCAGCCATCGAAGTGTCGACCACAGCTTGATTACCGGCCGGACTTTTGTCGGCATTTTTGCATTTCCCCAACTACCTTTTTCCCTTGATTGTCATTACGAACGGCCTTACGGTCGTGAGGATCTGCTTTTCGCACATCGCGGCAACGCTCAAGAAGCAGATTCCTCGCTGCGGTCGCTCTTAGCTCTTAGCTCTTGGCTCTTAGCGAAAAACGAAGAGCGAAAACTCGTCAGCTGACGCTCCGCCAACGGTAGTTGCCACCTGCCCGTTGCTGCTTTACTCTTCTGACGCATGTCCCACTCCGACGAATTGTGGATGGAGGAAGCGTTGCGCGAGGCGCAGCGAGCGCTTGCCTTGGGAGAGGTGCCGGTGGGGGCCGTGGTGGTGCATAACGGTCACGTGGTCGGGCGCGGATGCAATCGCCCAATCACTGCTCACGATCCCACAGCTCATGCTGAAATTCTTGCGCTGCGCGAAGCGGGCCAGACTATCGGAAACTATCGACTGCTCGATTGCGATCTGTACGTGACGATTGAGCCCTGCACCATGTGCTCGGGCGCCATTACCCACGCCCGCGTTCGTCGCCTGATCTACGGCGCGGAAGATGCAAAGGCGGGCGCTGTGCACTCCATGCTGCAAGTACTCAATCATCCCAAGCTCAATCATCAGGTTGAGGTACATTCAGGAGTGCTGGCCGCCCGCTGCATGGACTTGTTGCAGGCGTTTTTTCGCGGTAAGCGTGAAGAGCGCGCCGGGGAAGCCGCGCCTCGCTGAACCGTCGCTTTGGCCGATGTCGCAAAAGCTCTGCTATCATGGAACCAGCAACCACGTAATCCCCACGCGGAGAGGTGCGTGAGTGGTTGAAACGAGCCGCCTCGAAAGCGGCCATACCTTGACGGGTATCGGGGGTTCGAATCCCTCCCTCTCCGCCAGTAATTCTGCTGAACACCCATTGCAAAACGACATCGTAGACTTCTGCTTGGCTCTCGTTGTTAGGTGAAGTTCGCAGGCAATTTCGAGGGCAACCAGATCGCCGCCTACCTCGAAACCGATTTCAGCGGCAACGACGCTCCCACTGTCTACCAAACTGTAAACAGCACAACCCAGCGCCTGCGGCTCTACTTTGCGGACGTGAAGCGCTGGAAATGGGAGTTTCTAGGCGGTCAAACCTGGAGTTGGCTGACACCCAATCGGAACGGCATTGGCCCCATGCCGAACGAATTGGCGCTCACATATAACGAAGATCAAAACCTGATGGTAGGAGTACCTTACACGCGGGCCGCCGAGTTTCGGGTCGCCTATCATCCCAATGAACACTGGGCCATGGGTGTCGGCATCGAGGATCCCAATCAATATATTGGTAACTATGTTGCACTGCCGGTCGGCTTCACTTCCATTGGTTCGCAATTTGATAACAATAACAACGCGGGCGCAGCCAATCTCATGCCCGACATCCTGTCCAAAGTTACTTACGACACGGACTTCTCGGGCCGGCATTTCCATGCCGAACTTACCGGGCTGGCTACCGGCGCGCACGCTTCCGTGATGCCGGTTGGATCAACCAGCTTCAGAACGCACAGCGTTATCGGTGGTGGCGGCCAACTCGCCGCCAACTATGCTTTGCTTCCGAAACTCGTGATTCTCGGTAACGCCTTCTGGAGCGACGGTGGCGCTCACTACTTAGTCGCAACCGGTCCTCAATTGGTGGTTCGCCCCAATCCAGCGGGCAACGACGTAAGTCTCTCGATGGTGCATGCTGGAGCCGGCTCAGCAGGTCTGGAGTGGAGAGCAACGCCAAAAAACGCATTCGCCGTTTACTACGCCGCAGATTATTTCGGACAGAACTTCTTCGTCGACAGCACAGATACTGCGAAGCCCGGAACAATCATCGGTTTTGGCGGACCCGCCTCCCCAAACACGAACAACCGGACTATCCAGCAGGCCACGTTTGACTGGATCAGTACTTTCTGGAGCAATCCCAGGCACGGAGCCCTGCAAGCTTACACGCAGTATTCCTATTTGAGTCGCGCTCCCTGGTATGTAGCTCCCGGCACGCCCAGGAATGCGCACCTCAGCATGGTCTACGTGGGCCTCCGTTACGTTCTGCCAACGACTTCGGGAACGCTGGCCAAAGTGCCCCGCCCCGATTGATTGATCGAGCAACTCCTTTGGCGGGTTGAAGGTCTGAGTGCAATGACAATTTTTCCATCTTCGAAGCGCCCACTCCACCTACATCTCCGCCAGCACCTGATGCACGAGGTGAATCGCGATCGATCCTTCACCCACGGCCGACGCCACACGCTTCACATTTCCGGCCCGGATATCCCCCACCGCAAAGACCCCCGGCAGGCTGGTCTCGAGAAGCTGCGGTGGACGCGACAAGGGCCATGCCTTCCCTTCCAGTGTCGAACGGTCGAGATCGTGACCGGTCAACACGAAGCCTTTATTGTCGACTGCCAAACAACCCTCCAGCCAATCTGTGCGTGGCGAGGCGCCGGTCATGACGAACAGATGGCGTATGTCGTGGGGGACAATCTGCCCATCATAGCCATCGCGCCAGCTGATTCGTTCCAGGTGTGCGTCGCCGTCGACACTCGCAATCTCCGTGTTGTAATGCAGCTCGATCGCCGGGTTCTCTTCGATGCGCCAAACTAGATAGCGAGACATTGTGTCCGCCAGCTTGCCCGAGCGTACCAGCATGTAAACCTTACGCGCCTTTCCCGATAGGTAAATTGCTGCTTGTCCCGCAGAATTTCCGCCTCCGATGACCACTACGTCCTCGCCCACACACAACTGCGATTCCATGGCGGTAGCGCCGTAGTAAACGCCGCTGCCCTCAAATTGCGATAGCTTGGGAATGGGTGGCTTGTTGTATTGGGCGCCGGCGGCCAGCACGATGGAGCGCGTCGTCAGAGGCGTGCCCTCGTCCAGGATGACTTGATACGGACGGCGATCACATTCCAGACGAACGGCGGTGCGCGCGATCATCATGTGGGCGCCGAACTTCTGCGCCTGCGCCAGCGCTCGCCCGGCTAACTCCTGGCCCGAAATACCCATGGGGAAGCCGAGATAGTTTTCAATGCGGGAGCTCGATCCTGCCTGTCCGCCCGGGCTCCCCGCTTCCACCACCAGCACATTGAGACCTTCGGATGCCGCATAGACCGCGGCGGCTAGTCCTGACGGTCCTGCCCCCACGACGATCAGATCGCGCACCTGCGATTCGTCGATGCTAACGTTGAGCCCGAGGCAATCGGCCAGCTCTCGGATCGAGGGATTTCGCAGAACGCTACGAGCGTTGCAGACCACGACCGGCACTTCTTCAACCTTGACCTGGAAATGGTCGAGGATCGACTGAGAATGCTCGTCCGTGTCCAGGTCGATGTACTTGTAGGGATAACCGTTGCGGCTCAGAAACTCGCGCAGCCGGAGCGTATTGGCGCAATTGAGCGATCCCAGCACCATTACATTGCTCGCCTCTTCGCTGATAAGAAGCATCCGGCGCAAAATGTACGCCTTCATCAAGATATCGCCCAGCTCCGCATCTTTGGCGACAACGGCGCGGAACTCGCCGGACGGGATCTCCAGAAATTCGCCGGAGGCGGTCACCTGTCCGCGCAGCACCGCCCGCTGGCCCGAGATGACGGCAAACTCGCCCGTGATGCTGCCGGGAACATGGGTGACGAGGGATCGCACACCAGTAGGACAGGGTTGAAGAATCTCCATGCGTCCCGACAAAACCACGTAGACGGAAACATTGCTGTCCCCTGGTTCGAACAGCACCTCGCCCGCTTCCACGCGCCGCAGTCTGCCATGTGGGCGCAACCGTTCGATCTGCGCAGTTGTGAGAAGGGGAAAAGCCTCAGAGCCGGGCTCGACGGATATGCGGGTCGTTGCAGCGTCCATATCTTGATTCTAGCTCTGCAACAAAATGGGAAGGGATGAAGTGTAGAGTCAGGGGCGAATAAACCAGGGCTGATGCTCAGCTACCCCCGAATCCTATCGTATTGAGAAACGAGAGCGCCTCCCAGCGGATATCTCTCAGCACGGAACCGGTCCGGCCAATAAGCTTTAGATCGACCGTCTGGAGTTGGTTGTGGATTCTGAGCACGGCAAAGATTCCATCCTCTCCTTTCAAGGTGACTCGCTCCCCTCTTCTTTGGAACACGCCCATTCCCCATGTTCATGTTCATACTGATTTGCCCGTGCATATCGTTTAGTTCTGTGCGCGCCTATCGCATAAGGAGGTTCTTGATCTTCCGTAGGTCAGAAGTTCGATAGAGCAGATGACCTATATCCCAGAAGCGCTGATTCCCTGCAAGGGGATGTTTGCTCCCCGAAGGGCTGGCAAAAGGCCCGATGATTACAGCCTCGCCGCGGACGGCACAGGAATCTTATTTGAGCTCTGTACGGTATCAATTCGTGACCCGTGCCTGGTATTCACGACTAGTGCGACTGTTTCTCGACCCGGTTGTTCGATTCCAGCTGTTGAACCGACTCTTCCATCTGGCGCAAGGAGGTCAGCATTGCGTTCTTCGAAACCCTGCGCACAATGGGATTCACTACCCAGCGAAGAGCGATTGGAATGTCACGGCTGAGGACAATCACTTCTAGTTCAACGTAGACACCACCATCTCTCTGCTCGAAACGCGTAAAGCTGTAAATGCGCCAGATGTAGCCGCTACCTTGACCGGATGGCAGTTCCTGCGCCCCCGGCGTGCCATAACGCCGAACCTCCTGCACGCGCGTCGTGCGCGCGATGCTGTACCAACGTTGCTCGTCGAGTTGATGGAAGCAAGCTTCGTATTCACCCTCTAGCGCAGTCGAGGCGACGACCTCCGGGTTCGCCAGGAGCATTGAGTACTTGTCGCAGGCTCCGGTAGTACCCAGCGATCTGGAATCGATCACATTAGGTTTGTAGAACTCCTTGTAGTGAGCGTAATCCCGTGCCGCCGATAAGACATCTTCCAGCCTGGTGTCCGGGATAAAGGCCGCGCCGATCCAATCATGTATTAAACCGTAGGGCACTGGCTTGGGGTTTTGCTGGCTGATCTGCGAGACCAGAATCTTACCGTTCTGAACGCTGTGGGAGCGGTCAGGCGCTTCGTCAACCCAGAGGAAGACGCCGTTGGTACGTTCGACCATCTGCGAATTCGCCGTCTGGATGTACTCATTCCATGCCTGCTGGGTCTCCTTCTTCAACTCTGCGCCTTCGAACCTGGCGGGAGCCAGCATAAAACTCAAGCACATTAAGCCAACGATGAGCCTACGAACCAACCGAATATTCAAGTTCACCGCGCTAATCCTCTGGCAACGCACCGTGCGGCCGCGAACGTCTCTGCCTCTCCTTCTGTTCCGCTGCGAGCCGCTTAATATCTCTAAACGGCGCGCGAGCGCCGGCAACAGATGGGCGAGGACACTTCTTCATCCAAGTGCAATTTCTTTTCCACGAAGTGTGCAGCAAAAGCTATTGAATTCGTAGCGATGTGAGCGTCGGCTCTGTCTTTAAGTGTCGAAAATGTCGAAAGTGTCGAACCAAGCGCCAACATTCTGGCGAGTGCTCAAGCGCTCGACTCAGCGGTGACGCTCGCAGCCTCGTCGGCGCAACTGGGTTGTAGGCTTTAGAGCTTCTCTACTCGGCCTAGGCTGCCGGTTCCGTTATCGGTTTTTTGGACAGAGGAAGCTGTCGCATGGTGGGCTTGAAATTCCGGATGCGACCGACTACGACAACGTCCAATCGGCCCTATTAGTTCTTTTGGTTGGCATGTCTTGTCCGTTTGTGAGACCGTCTTTCGGCCGCCAGCTGGAGCTGGTACGAATTGACGATGGCTTTGATCAGACCTGGAAAGCGCTTATTGATCTCGCCGCAACGGGACGTATTAAGCATCTCGACGCCGTGCCGTTCTCCCCGGATCAGGCCTGCCTCGCGCAGGATTTTGAAATGCAGAGACAGTGTGGACTTCGGCACATCCTTATCATTCACCTTCAGGAAGTTTGAGCAGGTCTGCGAGCAATCCGATCCCACGATCTGCGCGTAAATGGCCACGCGAACCGGGTCGGAAAGCGCGTGCAGGATGCCTTGTACGCTGACGTCTGCCATTGCCGGATGGAACAAAGGCCGCATATGCCGATCTTATCCGTATATTACAAATTGTTCAATAGTTCATTAGTTGTGAACGAATGAATCTCTACCACGCCGCTTACATCTTATTCACTGCTGACGAGCTGAACCTGATGGCCAGGAAGCTCCAAGCGGGACAGCATTCCTAAAAGGAGAAGAAGATGGGCAAACTCCAGGGTAAGGTAGCAGTGGTTACGGGAGCATCTAAAGGCATCGGAGCGGGCATCGCAAAGGCATTGGCGGCGGAAGGCGCGTCGGTGGTAGTTAATTACGCCTCCAGCAAGGCCGGCGCGGATGCGGTTGTGGATGCCATCACCAAGGCCGGCGGCAAAGCAGTTGCCGTAGGAGGAGACGTTTCTAAAGCCGACCAGGCGAAAGGCATCATCGATGCAGCCATAAAGAACTTCGGTCGGCTCGACGTCCTGGTCAATAACTCCGGCGTCTACGAGTTTGGTCTGCTCGAAGATGTAACTGAGGAGCAGTTTCACCGTATGTTCAACATCAACGTCCTCGGCTCCCTGCTTACCACGCAAGCGGCTCTAAAACATTTCGGCGAAGGCGCGAGCATCATCAACATTGGGTCGGGAGTCAGTCGCCTCACCCCGCCCAACTCCTCAGTTTATACGGCCACCAAGAGTGCCATTGACGCCTTCACCGGGGTTTGGGCCCGCGAACTGGGTCCCAGAAAGATCCGCGTCAACAGCATCAACCCAGGCGTCGTTGAGACCGAAGGCACGCACACTGGCGGCATTATCGGGTCCGATTTCGAAAAGGCCCTGATCGCGCAGGCCCCGTTGGGACGCTCGGCGCAGGTGAGCGACATCGCTCCCATTGCGGTGTTCCTTGCCTCGGACGATGCCGGATGGTTGACCGGCGAGCAGTACTTGGCTACCGGCGGAATTCGGTAGACAAAGCGGCCCCGGCGCCGGCCCTGCCCCGGCTATGAGAGCTGTTCTCTAGTCGGGTTTTGTCCTCAATTAGACGTTGCGCAATTTGAATCAAAAACGAAAGGTGACAGGCTCATTCATGGATACAGATGTTTCCCTAATTGACGTAGCTCTCCGCGGATGGAAAACGAGCATTGACCGCGCCGGCACGTTATTCGGCTCCTTCTCCGAGAAAGAGCTACAAGAGGAGATTGCCCGGGGAAGGAATCGACGAATTTATCTCTGGGGGCATTTAACAGCGGTTAACGATGCGCTCATTCCCCTGCTGGGTTTTGGCGATAGATTGCATCCAGAGCTCGATTCAGTTTTCGTCTCCAAGCCAGACCGGTCGGTCCCCGATTCGATTTCCCCAGCCCAGCTGAAAGGCTATTGGGATGAGATCAACGCGCGTCTCTCGATGGAGTTCGCAAAGCTCTCGCCTGCGGAGTGGGCGCTGAAGCATACTTCCGTTTCTGAAGAAGACTTCGTCCGCGAGCCTCAGCGTAACCGTTTCGCAATCTTATTGGGCAGAACGTCACACCTCGCGTATCACTTGGGGCAGGCGAATCTGGGGAAGGAGTAACGGTACAGAAAGAGCGCTTTTCACGGTTAGCTGGTGGCTTTGAAAACAATGCGCAGGCGGCCTTGACTTCCACGCCTCGATAGCGCGGATCTCCGTTTAAACGGCTTCTAGCTTCCGCGCACGGATGAACCACCAGCACGAACCCGGTTCCTCTGGGGCGTTTGTCCGCACTGTTCTAGAAAAGGTAGCCACCAGCTCAATTTGCCGTCAATCCTGAAAAGTCTCAGGATCGTTTTGGGCGCTTCGATCTTGAACGCGCGCAAGGTGTGTAGGCAAACTCTTATTGGGCGCCCGATAGAGCAAACGATTGCTCGGAGCATTCCTGGAGCTTCGAGACATCCACGGTACTCTTAGGACAACGATAAGTGGCCACAAACGCGGTAACATCTACTATCCGCTTAGCTGGCTCGCCATCCGGAATTGGGCCGCGTTGCCCTGAGAAACCGCCTCCGAGCCCGCCGGAAACAAGTCTCGGCCGAGAACGGAGGACTTCCCATTCGATGACCGGGCACGACCAGCAGAATATCGCATGCTCCCATCTGGTTGACGCCTAGGTCACCGGCTTAGCCAAGGCTTTCGCGATCTCGCGGGCAAGCTCATCGGGAACAAATTTTGCCACGTATCCATCAGCTCCAACCCGGTTGGCATGGGATTCGTTTGCCGATCCCGATAAGGAGGAGTGGATGATGACAGGAACATTTTTCAACCCGTCGTCTTCCTTCATGAGTCGGGTCAAAGTGAAACCGTCCATCTCCGGCATCTCCAAGTCGGTCAGAACCATCGCGACCTTTTGCCCGACTGGGACGCCTGCGCTCCGCGCTTCCTGTCCTATGCCCTTCAATCTTTCCCACGCTTCTTTTCCGGTCTTGGCGCCAACGAACGGCAATCCCAGCCGAGTCAGGACGGTTTCGATCTGACGGCGAGCAACACTTGAGTCGTCCGCGTAGACAATGACAGAGCCTTGAGGCAGCCGCACCGCCGGAGTGATCGTCATCTCCTCTCCGCTTCTGAAGCGTGAAGGCAGCGCCTCCCGCAGGATGGACTCCACATCCAGTATGAGTGCCAGGCGGGCGTTCTCTTCTTTGTCGTCGAGGCGCGCGAGGCTTGTAACCAGGGCGCCGGCTGCGGATTTTTCCGCGGAAACCACGCGACCCCATTCCAGCCGCACGATTTCTTCCACTTCTTCCACCGCAAATCCTTGCACTGAACGCTCGTATTCCGTCACCAGGAGGATGTTCAGCGCAGTGGGCTTGCAGCCCACCACCGACGGCAAGTCGATGACAGGAATAATTTGTCCTCGGATGTTGGCTACTCCCAGAACATGCTTCGGAGACCCTGGCATGGGAGTGATCGACGGCAAGATGAGTGCCTCGCGCACCTTGAACACATTGATGCCGAAGATCTCTTTAGTAGAGGAGTTCTGATCTTCCCCCAAACGAAAGATCAGAAGCTCGAACTTGTTCGTGCCGGCCAGTTTGGAACGCTCGTCGACTTCCTGCATTACTTCACTCATGACCGACCTCTCAGTTCTGCGTCTGGCTGATGGCTGCACTCAAAGAATCCAACTTGTTGAGCAGGTCTTGCTCGCTCCGGGATATCGCCGCGCCATGGCGAAGAGCTTCCTCGTGACTTCCTGCCTGCAGGGCCGCTCGAATATTTCGTGCAGCCAGGTGAAGAGCGGCATGCGCACCGTCCACATCCTGAAAAGCGGACATCTGTCCGAAGGACTCCCGGCCGATGCCCTCGTACCACCGCGAAAATCGGCATTGGTGGTGGTCGGGCACCTCTTCGGAAGCCACCGACTTGGTGCGGTTGTCGATCTCCGCCAGAATATTGCGAACAAAGATTTTGGCTTCATTTTTGGCTGAATCGAGATTCATCAGGGCGACGAGTGTGTGCAGGGACTGGACGCGCTCACCCAGGGACAGGGTGACGGACTCTGCGCCATGAGCCGTTTGCTCGGCGCTATGGCTGGTCTTCTCAATTGACCTGGCTGAACCATCGATGTCTGCAATATTGCTTTGAACTTCTTCGGTGGCCTTTTGCACTCGCTTGGAAAGATTGCGCACCTCGTCGGCCACTACAGCAAAGCCGCGACCATGTTCGCCGGCACGCGCTGCTTCAATCGCGGCGTTCAAAGCCAGCAGGTTCGTCTGATACGCGATCTCACGAATCGTCTGCGCGATCCGCCCGATGGCGCCCACTTGCGATATCAATCCTTGCGAAGCTTTACGGCTATCCGAAACTGACTGGGCAAGTCCGTTGAGCGTGCCACCCACGGCCTTCATGGCTCGGTCGGTTTCGGTAGCCACTGCCATCAGAGAATCGGCATTCTCAGAAGCGCCCTTGCTCATGCTGGTTATCACTTGTTCGGCCAGCTTCGCGTCGCTGATATTTCGCCAGGAAGCATGAAAGGCAATTACTTTGCCTTGGGAATTGCAAATCGGGGTGAAGCCCAAGGTAAAGGTAACTCCGCCAAGCACAAGCTCCGTGTTGTGTTCCTTGCTTCGATCAGCCACCAGGGAACGAAAGACATTCCGAATGCGCTCCGGATCTTTATGAAATTGATGAATTGAGCGTCCCAGGGCGGTGCGCACGTCCGCTCCTCGAAGGCTGGGATTAAGCCGTTCGTGATGCAGATGCATGACCTCAATGGCCGTCCGGTTCATGTAGAAGATAGGATTTTCCATGTTCTCGTCAGCCTCGCATAGCATTTCCAGACTGGAGAGCGGTTCGAGCAATATTTGGGCGTAGTCCAAAAGCAGCTGTTTCTCGGAGCTGGTGGCGGGCGCTTTTCTGGCCCGCTCGTTCGTTGAAGTAGGGCGGAGGAGCGCCAGCGCCATGTCCTTGCGCCTGGGTTTCGCGGTCCGGCGAGTTTTCTTATCGGCTCTCGCGCTGGTTTTCGGCGCACGCGCGATGCGTATTGGTGTGCTGATTACGGTGCTGGCCATTTGCTATCTCCTTCAGCGAGAAACTGCGGTCCCGACACTCAGTCCGTCGAACCAGTTCAAGAAGCGTTGTACGTTTTCGCCGGAATAGATTGCCCCGTGCTGCGGACAGAGGAAGTCGATATCGAGCTGCCGAACCCGGTCGATCCAATCCTTCTTCGCGGCGTTCGAGGGCATCCAGCGTTGATGAAAATATTTGGCGTGCTGAATATGCTCGTCGAAGGCTTTGGCGGATTCTTCCCCTTGCCGCCCGCCCACCCATGCGCTGTGACCGGGTGGAAGCAGAGCTGCTCCTACGTCGCCACAGAATAAAACCTTGGCTTCCGGGTCGTAGAGGTGGAAATTAGCCGAGGCATGCAGGTAGTGGGCTGGAATGAATTCCATTTTCTTGCTACCCACCACCATCGATCCGCCCTCGTCGGGTATGCCGATTAATTCGGCATTCAAGGCGCCATAATGGCGAATAAAGTTTTCCCACAAACTGGGAACGTGCCATTGAATTCTGTCATTGCACGCGGTCCAGAGCGGCAGGCTGGAGGCGATGTCGGGATCCTGGTGGGAAGCAAATGCCTTGGTTACCGACGACGGCGGAACCACCTCCGCAACCGCAGCCAGGACCTGCGGGAATATCTCGAAGCCTCCCGGATCGAGAATCGCGCTCTGCCCGTTGGCCTCCACCACATAAACATTGGAATCAATCACGCGGTGCTCATCCTGGTCATACAGAACCCACCAACGATGATTTCCCACCTCAAATACTGCTGCTGCTTTCATGCAGTACCTCCTCCAGTTCACCGCGATACTTCCAGATTGCGTCTCTCACCTTGGCCACGGCCAAGCCCATCTCATGAGAAACCCGCATAAGGGGAGCACCGCTTTTTTCAGAGAGCGCCGCTTCGATGCGGCCATTGGTCACCACGTATTCCTGCTCCGCGATGCCCTCTTGTAGCCGCACCACGGTCTCCACCAGCCGCCGCAAGATGGTGAGCCCCTGCGCATCTTCGCCGTCGATATCGCGTTGCCAATCTTCTTCTGAGTGGCAGAGGAAGCGGTGGGCGCTTTCGCCTCCCCCCATGCTCTCAGCCGCGCGGCGGAACAAGTCTTTATAGCGACGATGTTGCAAAATGCGCATTTGTACGCGCACCAAGGGCGCGATGGATTGCTGGAGGGGAGATGCGGCTGCCTTCAAATGGCCTGCCTGCTCGCGAAAGGCCTGAGCCACTACGCCATAGCTGGCCAGCTTATTGCCATGCCGTTTAACCAGCACCATGGCATTCAGGGCGCGGCGGTCGATCTCATGGAGTGAGTGTTCGATGGTGCGGCGGGTGCGAAACGACGCGTCCATGATCCTCATGATGCATTGCACGTCCATCAACAATCTCCTTCCAAAGCCGCAGCGGCGGATTCACTCAGCGCGCTGGCATCCAAAATGAGGACGACATTCCCGCGCCCGGAAATGGTGGCACCCTGATAGAGGTTCTGCCCGGTGAGGAAATCGATGGGCTTGACCACGGAATCTTCATTGCCCAGAACTTCCGATACAACAAAGATGCCGCGTTCGGTCAGCACCCCTTCCACACTCTCGGCGCCCAGTCGAAGCGGCCGGCCTTCCAGGACGTCGCCCAGGTCGACCAACGGAACCGTGCGAGTTCCATCCACCCGGTAAGTCACCCGCCCGGCCAGTCGATGGACGCGGTCCTCTTCCATGTCGGTCAGACCGTCGATGGCGGAGATCGGCAAGGCATAGATGTCCTGCCGCACCCTCAGGTAGAGCACAGGCAGGACAGCCAGAGTGAGGGGAAACTCCATGGCGATGCATGTTCCTTGCCCTAGATGTGTATCGATAGAGAGGCGGCCGCGCAGCTTGTTGGTGGTTTCCTTCACCACGTCCATGCCGACGCCCCGTCCGGACAGGTCAGAAGCCTGCTCCTTGGTTGAGAAGCCGGGCCGGAAGATGAGTTCCAAGGCTTCCTGCTCGGAGAAATGAGAGGCCTGCTCCGGGGTGATGATCCCCTTATCCAAAGCTTTCTGCACAACGAAACGGGAATCGATTCCCTTTCCGTCATCGGACACTTCGATCCGCACCTTGTCCCCCAAATGGATCGCTGAAATGCGGAGGACAGCCTCGGACGGCTTGTTAGCCCTGGTCCGGACGTCCGGTAACTCGACGCCATGATCGAGACTGTTGCGCACCAGATGCGTCATTGGGCCGGAAAGGGCGTCGACCACGGTCTTATCGATCTCGACATCCTCGCCCACAATCTCCAGGCGTACCTCCTTGCCCAACTGGCGGGAGACGTCCCGTACAACGCGCGGCAACTGTTGAAAGAGACGCTTGCAGGGCTGCATACGCAGGCGCATCACCGTGTTCTGGAGATCGTTGACCGTCAGGTCGGTCTCCCTGACAATGCGAGACATGTCCTCGTTTTCCTTGCCCAGACTGGCTACCGCGGAAGTAAGACGATTGCGCAGAAGCACCAGTTCTCCAACCTGGTTCATGACCGCGTCGAGCCGGTTGGCATCAATCCGCAGCGTGGCCTCCACCTCGGGCGTTTTAGCGAAGGCGGCAGGAGCTGCCGCCGTCTCCACATTCAACTTGAGTAATGAGGACGAGTCGTGCGGACTTATCGGCTGAGGCGCGGTTGCCGTCTCCTGGGGAACTGTATTGCGATCGGGGACGACGTCTTTCCCGGTTTTAGGATCTGTGGCCGAGTTTATGAAGGCGCCCGATTTGACGGGGTCAGACGCAAGAGAGGCAAGAGCCTTGATCGTCCGGCTGAGATCAGCCGGCCCTGGTTCCGGCTCCCGGTGCTCCGCCAATTGGTGAAACATCTGTTCGATGACGTCGAGTCCCTTGAGGATGGCGTCGATGGCGGCAGAGGTGATCGGCACCGTATGGGAACGCAGCTTATCCAGAAGATCTTCCAGGTCGTGAGCCCATTCGACCAGGTGACTAGCCTCGAGGAAACTGGCGCCGCCTTTGATGGTGTGAAAGGCGCGAAAGATCGATGCCAGAATCTGATCGTTGCCTGGATCTGCTTCCAGGCCAAGCGTATCTTCCTGGGCTCCCTGCAACAGTTCTTTCGATTCGATGAGATAGTCGTGCAAAATCTCCAGGTCCATGACGACGACTTCCATTTCTTGCCGGGTCATACATCCCCGGAGATACGATCAATCGAAAACGATTGCGCACGGCAAACGGTTGGTTACTGCCAATCCGACCTAAGCAATATGTATGTCCTTGTTGCAAGGCTGAGTCCCTTCCAAGTCGAAACGAATTAGACTTTGCAAATGATGGGGGCTTTGGGCAAGCCAACTTAGCTGGCGCGGCGTCTCCAGCACCATCGTCTGGTGGCTGCGAAAGTCGAACCGCCATGCGACTGCTCGATTAGGAGTGGGCTTTGCGCCTTGTGGTCGAATCTCTGCTGACCGTAGCGACGATGGAAGGAAGCAATGTGACTAGAGAGCTGCCGTGTCTGTGTGAGAACCTCTGCCGTCCCTACGGGACTCGCATCAATTTCCCGCTTACCCAGTACTCCGCCATCCCACCCCAATTCGCGCAAAAGCAGCGCGACTTGGGGACCCCGGTTCGGCTGCGTGCCGGGCTAAGCTCTTCCGCTCCTACGGCGCTGGTTTCTTGGCCGCTGTACTCCGCCGCCAACACAAAGCTCCAGTTCTCACGCAGACACTGGCGCCCGCTTGCTGAAATAGAGAAGGTAGGCCGCACTCGGTTTTTGCGCCGCGCGAAATCGGCCTTCTCACCCTCCCATCCCCGTTTGCCATAGTCGACGCTAAGAAAGCACAGTAGCTTCCAGTTCGTCCGATGGCTGCTGTGAGAACAGCTCGGTCACAGGTCGAGAACGATTTCGTCCTGAGGCTTAGAGCAGCAGATGAGCAGATTGCCCTTCGCGGGCGGGTCCAACGGGTCGGGCTGGTAATTCACCCGCCCTGAGATCAATCCGCTTTCACAGGTGTGGCAAACTCCCGTCCGGCAAGACCACCTCACGGGCACGTCACAAGCCTCAGCCAGTTCCAGCAGACTACCGAACCTCGAACTCCACGGCACCGTCAAACCACTGCGTGCAAAGGAAACCTCTGGGCCATCGCCGACAGCTCCAGTAGGCTGGTGCGGCGACCGCGCAGTAGCATTGACGACTCCGGGAGTGATCGATCCAGCGGGCCCAAAGACTTCGCTATGAACCCGATTACTGCTGACGCCCCAGGTCTCCAAGCCGGAGGTCAAATCTCGCAGGAACGCCGCTGGTCCGCAAAGGTAAAAATCAGCATCGCGAGGAGTTCCAATCTCCTGCAGAACGGAAGGGGTGACTCGGCCGGCTGCATCAAAGTCCACGCCCATTCGATCTTCCGGCCGGGGCTGGCTATACCGGATGTGAGCCTTTGCATTGGGCAGTCGTTGGAGCAGCAGGCGTGCTTCCTGCATGAAGGGATGATCTTCGCTGTCTCTTGCACCATAGACCCACCACACAGGGCGGGGCGACAACGCAGCCGCCAATGCGTGCAACATAGCCATCACCGGGGTAGCACCCACGCCAGCGCTGAGAAGAATGACTGGCCCATCGCCCGGCAATAGCGTGAAGCTTCCCCTGGGTGCGCTCACCTCGAGTACGTCGCCCTCCCGGACCTGAGACTGTAAGTAGGAGCTGGCTACTCCATGCACTTCGCGCTTGACGCTGACGCGGTAGTGATCGCTGCTGGGAAGATCGGAAAGCGAATAGTTGCGCATGATGAAGGCAGCATCAGCGGCCGGACGCATGCGGAGGACAACGAACTGCCCGGGCAGCGCCGGGCTCAGCGGCAGCCCGTCCGCCGGTTCCAGAACCAGCGACAACACGCTCTGGCTTTCGCGCTTCAGAGCTGAGACGCGCAGGCGCCGAAAACCGGTCCATGCCGGCGGCGGCTCGCTCGACGAACTCAATCCCGGATTTCCGTTTGCCGGTCCTCCTTTTTCCTCTGCCAGAAGCATTGCGCGGAAGGAGCTTTGCCAACCCAGGCTGAGAGCAGGAATTTCCAGAGCCCGCTGCAATTCATCTCTGGAATGACCGGGAAGGTAGAGCAATGCATCGGTCTGGGCAACCGTCATGTGTAGTGGCCCGTCAGCTAGCTTGACGATTTCGTCGCCGCTCTGAACGTCACCCTCCTCCAGAACGCGAAAGTAAAATCCGGGCCGGTGATGCTCCACCAGCAAGGCCGGCATGCGAGAGTCGTTCATGCGAATCCCGACGCGATAGCAGGTAACCCGCGGCTGGGTCACCTCGAACAGAGCGCTCCCAATGCGATAACGATCACCAATGCACACCTCGTTGTCGGGAAGGCCGTCTACCGTGAAATTTTCGCCGAACTGCCCGAAGGAAAAATCTTTGCGCTGGAGTTGCTGCTCCCAGTAACGATAGGCATCCATCTGATAAACGAAGACGGCGCGATGCTCGCCTCCGTGTCCAGCCAGGTCGCCCTGGCCGTCGCCATCGATATTGAGCCGGCGCACCCGGCGTTGGCCTTGCACGGAGGTTTTCCAGACCGCTGTGTAGACCGTTTTCCCCTGCCATGAAATATTGCGTGGCAGGCCGACATTAACCGATAGCAACCGAGCCATGAATACCACCCTTTAGGCGCCTGCTTCAAACAGGAGCGATCCTTCGACGCGCCGAATCCGAAATCAATGTTGAGCAGGTTAATATGTGTGCGCGAGAGGCGCAATGCAGCGTCGATATCGATGGGGCCAGGCGAGGGAGCGGATTTTCCGCGTCGCCGCTCACGAATTCGCTTGCCAAAATCAGGAAACGTACTACTATCCGTGTCCGGGGTTTCCTCTGATAGCGGCAATGATGGCAGCCGCTCCACCTTCCATCCGATCTTGAATCCGAGAGGTTACAAACCGATGAAGACTTCGAATGTATCGCTGTCTCTCGCAAGACTCCTGACGACCTTGCTTAGCCTGATGAAGCCGGCGACAAGACCTGGCCGCCAGCGGACGAGACCGAGGCAATTGCGAATCGCCGCTACCTGCGGCGCTGCTTTGATTGGCGTTTTACTCGCTGTCTCGTCGGCTGCGGCAACCGATGTCGTCATCATTAATGGCAATGGCTGCCAGGTGACGGAAGAAGATGCCGTTGGCATTTTCCTTACCCACGACTTGTATCTGCGCATCGACTATCCCAACACGCATTGGCGGTTCGGGCTGCGCAATATGGGTATGAAGGGTCCGCAGGCACTGGATGTCTCGATCCAGGGAGCGCAATATACCTCGCCGCAATACATCATCAAGCGGGCGGGGCTGGCGGAAATGTTTGTTCCCTACGACGATCGCAGCCACACCTACTACGACATGTCATTCGGCGACGACCGCCTGGACCAGATGGATCCTCAAGACCTGCCGTCGCAAAACGGCGCCCTAGTTTACTTCCGCACCCAACACGGCGGTCCTTTCTACGTACGCGATAGCGTGCCTAAGGTCGCGGTAGAATGCCGCGACGAGGGAGTGGGCTATTTGTGCAAAGAGCCGGGCAGCCATGTGCGTCGGCGTATTCAGGAAGTGGTCGTGTGGTCGGTTTTCGACGCCTACAACTACGACTACATCATCGAGTACACCTTCCATGAGGACGGCCGCATCACCTTCCGCACCGGCGCGACCGGTTACAACCTTCCCTACGACACCTCCGAACCTCACGTTCACAACGGGCTTTGGCGGGTGAGTACCAAGCTCTTAGGACGAGATGACAACCAATCGATGCAGTTCGTTCACCAGGAGGACTCGAACGGCTATATCGCGACTGACACCTACGAGCCCATCCCGACTGAAGAGACCGCGGATTGGAATCCTCTGCAATTCAGCAACCTGGTCGTCGAGAGCCAGACCCAAACCAACGACTACGGGCACCTCGTGGGATATCAGTTCTATCCCTATAATCGGCAGGGCACGGGCCACTTCCAGGAGACATTTACACAGCACGATGAGGACCTCACCAACGATAATCCCGGAGAGGATGGCACGGGCACTGGTATCAACAACTGGCTTTACACCTGGTACAACCCCAACAGCTATCTGCTGTCGTACCTGAACGGCCAACCACTTGGCGGGACGGGCGATGGGATTGTGCTTTGGTATTTTGGCTCGACCCATCACGAACCCACCGATGCCGACAACCAGATGGGTAGTGGCGGGCGGACGGGGATCACACTGGTCCACTGGCTGGGCTTTGAAATGAATCCCCACAACTTTTTCGACTATAACCCGCTGGGTGGCCCGCCGCGCTGCGGAGATAGTAACGATTTGAATGAGGCGCAGCTCCTGCCGAGCCATCATCATCACTGATCGGGCTCAACACAATAGGGGCGCCGGAAACCGATCAGGAGCGGCGCCCCAACTCTACCGGCAGCAGGCCAGTTTCAGTGGAGATTGAATGAACAGGTCGAACCGCCACCGACATCGCGTAACACTCAAGCTCCACGTCGAATGACTGAATGGGACGCTCCAGGCTACGAGAAGATAGCGGAACTGCAAGCTGCAATGGCTGCGGAAGCGCTCTCGCTCCTCGATCTTGGAGGAAGCGAGCGGGTACTGGACCTGGGGTGCGGTAGCGGCAAGATCACGGCCGCAATCGCTGGACGCGTACCTGAAGGGACGGTTGTCGGCGTCGATTCATCCGCCGACATGATCGCGTTCGCCTCCGAACATTTCGGCCGGCCGAATCTGCATTTCGAAACAGCCGACATCCGACGGCTTCGCTTCCGCGAAGAGTTCGATCTCGTTGTCTCCTTCAATGCGGTCCACTGGATTCCGGAACAGGAGCAAGCTCTGCGATCGATCGGTGCGGCGATGAAGCCCAGCGGCTCCGCACGGTTGCGACTAGTTCCCAAAGGCGCGCGTAAGAGTCTGGAAGACGTGATCGAGGAGACGCGGCTCTCCTCATCTTGGAGCAGCTACTTTCAGGGATTTCATGATCCCTATCTCCATCTGACGCCCGCCCAGTACGCAGCACTGGCCGAACAGAACGGTCTGCAAGTCTCCCGCCTTCACACCAGCGACAAAGCCTGGGATTTCGGATCGCACGCTGCGTTCCTGGCTTTTGGATCGGTGACCTTCATCGCTTGGACGCAATTTCTGCCGGAGACCGAGAGGCTCGCCTTCGTGGCTGATGTTCTGGAACGTTACCGGGGAGTTGCGGCAACTCAGCCGGGCGAAGAAAACACGTTCAAGTTCTACCAGATGGACATTACGCTGACGCCCGACTCTGGCTCGAGGTGAAACGGCATGCGTACTCCTCCAAAATTATGACTCGCGAATTGACCGAGGCCTGCCGCAAAAAAAGTGGCTGAGAATCGTCCCCAGCCACTCGGTCTTCGTCTGTTTTGCCTGCTATTTCGAAGGAGACAAGATTGGATCCAAGCGATCAGGCGTATTTGCTAGCCTCTCCAGGTGCGGATATCGCATGCCGCCGCTGTAGTCTAAGCTGACCGTACTGAACTGATCGTCACGTTTGAGCAGAAGCTTGATTGGCTGCTTGCTCTTTTCGGCCGCGAGAATGGCCTCTTGCAGATTCGTGACACTAAACTTCTGATCGTTCACGGCTTGGATTTGCATATCCGGTGTTATGCCTGCCTTAAAGGCCACGCTGTCCCACCAGACGTTCTCCAAACTCCCATCTTCCTTGGTCGAGAAGCCTAACGAAGTGGCGAAACTCACTCCGCGCGACTTATCTGCTTTCTTGAACCAGTCCGGTTCTTCATCGTTGTAGACCAGCCGATAGCCGCCCTGGGTAATGCCGTTGGTCGGCACTTGCGGAGCGACATCGTAAACCCGCGTGCGTAAGAATCCCGCCCAATCGTATGGCTGGACCTTGTTTAACGCGGTCACCAGATCGTCAAGGGTATAGGTCACGGTGACGAAACTGCCATTATCGATACCGTAGAAGAGCTTAGCGAAGTCATCGAGAGACTTGGCTCCGTTGCTTAGCTCGCGAATCTTGGTGTCGGCGTCAAGCCAGATGAGGTCTGATTCCGGGTAGTAGTCAAACGAACGCTGCCAGCTTGGCCACGCTTCCGACGTCGAGAAATGGCTGGAAATGATCGGCTGATTCGTGGTGTCGTCCAGCGATCGCCAGGTGCGTCCCGGGCTGATCTCGAAGTTTGCGGCGATTTGCGCGATCACATCACGCGCCTGCTCCGGGGTGCGCATGCCCGACCGCGCCGTCAGCACGTTGCCGTAGTAGTCGGTCAAACCTTCATAGACCCATAGCAGATCGTTCTGCATGGGCACGTTGAAGTTGGGCGTCCACAAATCCGCAGGCCTGCGGAACTTCCCGTTCCACGAGTGCGTGTACTCGTGCGGAAGAAGGGCGCGACCACCGACACCTGCGGCCCAGTCGGTGAAGTAGTTCGCGCGGGAACCGTCCTCGCTGGACTGATGATGCTCCAGGCCTTTGCCGCTGACTACATCGCTCACCGAAAATAGAAAGTCGTAGTGGTCGTAATGATGCGAGTTAAAAAGCTTCTGCGCTTCGATCACGAGATTCTTGTGGTATTGCAGCTCTTCCGGGGTGATCTCTAGGTCGGCAGGCTTATCTGCAAAGATGTCGAGGAAAACCTGGTTATCGGCACTCGACGACAGATCTATCCGCTTGAAGTTGACGCCCGCATAGAGCGGCGAGTCGACCAGTGTATTGAGCGTCGTGTCTTTGAAGTGGACCAAGTTGCCATCCTGCGATTGCACGCCCAGCGCGCAGGCAAACTTCCAGCCTTCAGGTAATTTCAGTGTGGTCGCAAAGTCAACGCGTCGCGAGAAATATCCTGCCGGATAGACAAGCACGCTGTTCCAGGTGACATCCGCAAATTTCGCCGAGATGCGTCCCTTCTTGGGGTCGATAGGCGCCAGGAATTGGAAATTCACCTCCAGCGCCGTTGCACCCTGTGGCACATCAACGTGGAAGGCATACATGTCAACGCGGTCACGAATCCAGTCAACCCGCTTGCCGTTGGCCGTAATCACTAGGCCGGCCATTTCGAGTACCGCGTTCGAAGGCGAATGCGTGCCCGGGAGCCACTCCGGATACAGCAGCGTGATCTTGCCGCCACTCACCGGAATCGTCTCGTGCACATCCAGGATGCGGTCGTTAATGTTCGTGACATCGACATTCAGCGAAATGGTGCCGGGATACGGCGTGTCCGCCGGCGCCACGATCGGCGGAGGTAGAGGTGCGGGTTGAGGGCCCGGCGAATCCTGCGCATATCCGGCAATGGTTAGAACTGCGCAAAGGGCTGCCAGAAGCGCAGGCGCGCCTCGACGAAAAAGAAAGGCATCTTTCACGGAAACTCTCCAGAAACTGCAGACCACACTTTATACCCTTTTGCGGACTGGGCTCTCGATAGTATCTTTTCGCAATGGACGAACCGCCAGGGGAGCGGCCTGAGTGGACGCTCCACCGTGGTCAAATGCAGCTTGAAGCTTCCGGCAGCCATCAGAAACGCAGAAAGCAGGCGCTAGTCCTGCTTGGCGATCAGCTTCCGCAACGCGACCCGATCGGGGTTCAGCAGATCGGAGACCCTGGCTGCATTAATGCTGGCAACAATAATGAGAGCAGCCTCGGTATCCACCTTACTGAAGATTCCCAGTCTCTTCATCTTCTGCGCCTGATGCTGGTTGTCCTCGGTCGGGCTGAGGTAATGGACCAGACCCGCCTTGTAGCGATGCAGCACGAACAGGTGGGCGAGCGTCATCAGCCGTTTTTTCTGCAACGAGAGATCAAAGGTGTTCATGTCGCGAATGGAAAGCAGCTTATGACCATGGCGATCATGTACGTCGGCAAAGATAAGATTGCCGACCTTGGCGGTTCCATCGTTCCACACGCTCAACTCCAGGAAATCTGAGCCCGCCGCGACTGGCCGCAACTGCACTCGAAACGCGGGCGGCAGCTTATTCTGTTCCGCCCAGATCTTTAGCCAGTCCTCAAGCAGCTTCGGTGGCACCTCGGTTTGGACCAAATGCTGGTGCTGAGTTGAACCCTTGCCCATCGCCTTGGTAGTCGCAGTCCGTCCTGAAGCAGCCATCAGCGCGGCATCCAGACGCGGCCCCCCGACCAACGTTTGCGGTGTGCGATAAGGGGACTCCAGCAGTCTCAGCTTGCGCTGCAGGCGCGCCAGCGACAACATCCCGTCCTGCCGAAGCGCGGTTGCGAACTCTTCGGCAGCGAGACCATCGATCTGATGGCCGCCATACGTGATGAAGTTGAAGACGAAGCCAAGCTTCCCGAGCTCTTCGGGAAAGTGCTTCATCTGCTCCTCGGTCATTCCGGTGGTGTCCCAGTTGAAGGATGGCGACAAGTTATAAGCCAGCATCTTGTCCGGGAACTTGGCGTGAATGGCATCGGCGAATTCTTTCGCTTCTTCCAGATTTGCAGTTGCGGTTTCCATCCAGAGAATGTCGGCGAAGGGCGCCGCAGCCAAAGACTTCGCAATGGCGAACTCGATGCCACCTTGCACCTGGTAGTAACCCTCGGGTGTTTTCGCCAGTTCGCAGTCCCAAGGCACATCGATCTCCATTGCCTGTGCTTTCTCGCGGGCGGCGTACCAGGAGGCATGCTCGGCAAAATCGAGCCACGCTTCGGGACTCAACTCGAACGACTCGCCATGGCTGGTGCCGAAAGCGATCGCCTCCGCGACAGCCTGCCGATAAGTCCGCAGCTCCGCTTCCGCCTGCCACGCGTCCAACACGCTCTGGACGGCCTTGTCCAAGGTGCTTTCCACGTTATCTTCAGGGCTCTTCTTAAAGGCCGCTGCGCTGTCTTTAATCTGCGGGAGTAGTCCCCGGCTCTCAAGCCATGCAGTCGCGGCAGCGTTCTCCGCGTCCGACATCGCGAACATCAAGTGTCCCCTCACCTCGTCGACGCCGGCTTCAAAGAACGCCCGGTGGATGGCGAGGAACACAGCTTTATAGCTAGGGATATCCAGATTCGTCGCGCCCAGAATGAACGGCTGGTCGCGCTCATCGGCGCAACCATCGAGCAGGCTGGCCGCCTCGGCGTCGGTACGCGCAACAATGATTCCGGGAACCTGCATGATGTCGAGTTGCAGGCGTGCCGCGTTGAGGCGCTGGATCTGTTCGTTCTCGGAAACCAGCACTTTACCGCCCTGGTGTCCGCACTTCTTGACGCCGGGCTTTTGATCTTCGATGTGATAGCCCGGAACACCCACCTCGACAAAACGGCGAATCAGGTTGCGCACATGCGCGTCGCCGCCGTGGCCGGTATCGGCATCGGCGATGATGAAGGGGCGAAAGTCGATTTCAGGGGTGGCCGCGCGCTGCTCGGCCGTCATGCGACCGCGGGCGAAGAGTTGATTCTTGTCGGCAGTGAGTAAGGCGCGAACGATGGACGCAGCCTCATCCGGAACCTGGCTCAGCGGATAGCTGGCAAGGTCGGCTCCCGGGTCTTCCGTGATGCTGCCCTTGGCCGATGTTGCCCAGCCTCCCAGATAGATGCCCTCAATTCCCATGCGCTTGATGGTGACAGCTTGACCGGGCGAATAGGGGCCGAAGGTCGTAATCGATTTGCCAGCTTGGAACAGCTCTGTCAGGCGTGCATAAAAGGCCTCGGCAGCTTTGCGTGCAACTGGATACTCGGCTGTAATCGTGCCTCGCTGTTCGGCGACCTGACGAGGAGAATAGAGACGAACAACGCCCTGGAAGCGTGGGCTCGCAAACCACTCGCTAACCTCGCGCACTTTTTCTTCGAATGTACTCATCGCTGGCTCCTTGGGTGACGGCGTCTTGAATTGTTAATTTATTATCAAAACCTGTAGTCTAACGCACCGGGTTTTTGGCTCAACGGTGGGGTCTCGAGGTCGAAGGAAAGCCCGGCGCAGACATCCGGCAGAATTTCACTCCTGTTCCCGTCGGATGTCAGTGACTCCCGACCCTTGGCAGGGTGAGGCAAACCAATTCGAGAATTTCCCCATTGTAATGGTCGGGGGATACAGCGAACAGTCTTGAAAGACGGCGACGCCTAAGACGCAATTAGGTGGTGGCACTTACCGGATACCGTCGCAGATACGCCTGATAACAAACAGGTTCCCGATGGGGTTGCAACGGCTTGCAACTGCTGCAAAAATTATCAGTCTTTACACGCACAAGCGTTGGTGCTGAAATGCAGGCTAGTCGGAGTGTCACGCCGACAATGTCCAAGTCGTATCTCCTCCGCAAGCGAGAGAGGAGCAAGAGGTAAGACCATGAGCAACACCATGCGAAACTCAGCAGCAATGGCCGCCTTAGTTCTATTCGGTTTGGTGCCAGGAGCTTTCGCTCAGAACTTCCATCGAGTACCTGAGGGTGGTTCTGATCTCGTATATCTGGCCTTTGCCGGAATTTCCTGCGTCGGAGCGATCTTCTACAAGAGTCGTCGCTGACGTTAACCTCTAACTGTCGCTTCACTGAACTAAGCCTGCGTTCGACAGATCCCGCTGTTGTTCGATGGCTTTCGACAATAGCTTTGTACGGCAGAGAAATACTGGCTCTCCCTCCCGAATCATCCGGACGCTCTCATCACCCGCGGTTCGTTCTTGCCAAGCTTGTTGACGGCTCGCAACTGCCAACCTGCTGTCGCCCTTTCTGCGAAGAATTGCAGCGAGGCTTATGGGTCCAGGCGCAGACGAATGGGGATGCGGTTTCTGAGCTCCACCGTCGGAATGCGCCAGAACCACACCACGCGTCAATCGAGACTGCAACTTGAACCAGCCAGCCGGACAGCGGCGGCAATTAGGGATCAGATTAGGTTCAACGGTGCTTTACCTTGGGATCTTTTCCGATGAACAGCAGGGTCACGCAGACGATGATGATCGCGGCGGCGCCTTCTTTGTACTCGAGACCCCAGCTGACTGCGTCGCCCAGGGCATTCCACAAGTCGCGCGGGGCGCGCGATGCACCGGCGGACACTCCTATTCCAAAGCTGACCGCGTCGCGAATACCAAAAGCTACCATCACAACAACGGTCACTGCGAGTATGTATAAGAGCACTGTCCTCATAGAGACCCTGATCTTTGATTCGACATCGGCGGATCCGAGAGCCTGAACCTCTGCTTTCGGAGGCTCTCGGTCGCTTCACAGGATGGCAAATGGCAATCCTACCAAGCCTGCGATCCCCCCACTTCCCTAACACCAAAACGACGAACGAGTCGCTCGGCGGCTATGCAATCGGGGAGCAGGAAAGGACTTATCGTCAAAAATATCGCCGAGGCACGCCGTAATCTTACACTCCCTGTCTACAGGAAAATGTGATTGCCCGGTCGAAAACGGCAGGAATTTGCCGGCGAGAATCACGATCCCTACCAGCTGCGAAAGCATCAGTAATGTTTGCTGCATGGGATCAAACAGCCCAATTTATGCGATCGCGAAGGGAGAGTCTGAATCATGCCGTTAATCCGAATTGACGCCATCGAAGGCCGTAGCAAGTCTGACATCAAGAAGCTGCTCGATGCGGTGCACCGCGCAGTTTTATCCGCCTTCAAGGTGCCTGATCGAGATCGCTATCAGGTATACCAAGAGCACCCAGAGTCCAACTTGATCGTCGAAGACACAGGGCTTGGCATCCAGCGATCCAAGGATGTCGTAGTTGTTTCGGTCACAAGCCGGCCACGCAGTGAGGAGATGAAGCGAGCGTTCTACAAGGACCTTTGCAAGGAGTTAAGAGATTCCTGTGGCATTGAGCCCGGCGATGTTGTGATTTCGATTGTCACAAACTCTGATTCCGATTGGAGCTTCGGCAACGGTAACGCTCAATTCTTGACCGGGGAGTTGTAAAATCGGCGGGTTCATCGTCGCAACCGGTGTTCCGCGCCGAGCGTGGTCGTGGCTGTCACTGCGGCTTGCTAGCAGTCGGCGTTGAATGTTGCAGGCTCGCATCGTAGGCAGCTTTGGCGATGCGAGCGATAACTTTCTCCCTTGTGGCCTCATCCGCAGTTGAGTCGGTCACGAACACGGCAATCGCGATGCGCCGTCCATCCGGTAAGCGGGATAAGCCCTATGTCGTTGGTCGCGTGCGCCACTCCATTATCGACATCCGAGGTACCCGACTTGTGCGCTACACGTGTGCCCACAGGCAGATCACCGTCCAGACGCTTGGTCCGAGCATCCGATGTCATCCAGCCTAAGAGAAGCTGCGTATGCTCCGGTCTCAGCAGCGAATTGTCGCTGATCTTGCGAAGCAACTGGACCGCTCCCGCTGGTTCAAACCAGTTTCGATATTGTGCCGATACATCCCGATGAAGAACGGCCTCGTTGTCCTGAAGGTGAAACCCCCTGATGTTCTGCGACGCCATATAGGCGTTGACCGGCTGCGGTCCACCTACGAGGCGCAGCAGGATATCGGCTGCGACGTTGTCGCTACGCGAGACCGTCAATCGCAGGAGCTCGCGCAGCGGCACATCAACCCCGGCGTTGGGATACTGATCCTGGAGTGGACTGTAGACGTGCGGCAGGATACGGTCCTGCGGCAGGAACCGCACCATCTGATCCAACGATAGTTTATTGTGTTCGACCTCATGCAGTACGAACACAGCCAGCGGCAGTTTGAAAACCGACTGCATGGGAGGTCGGGAGGCCGGGCTGAGGTCGCAATTCAGTGCTGAACCGGGCAACGAACAAGCCGCAGAGACTTTGCCATGTGCCTCACCGGCAATGACCCGAATCTGTTGTCTGAGAGGTTCTTGTGCAAACCCAGACACGACAGACAAAAGAGTGAATAGCAACGCGAACCACATAGGCTTAAGTATAGGGACTTCGACACTTGTGCATTAACTATCGTCGTAGTCTTCTGTAAGCGAGTTCAAGAAGGCCACCAGAGCTGCGACGTCGCTTTGATTAAGTGACATGCCCTGAAACTCAGGTGGAGCGTTTCTTAACTGCCCCTGCCGTGCAAGCTGCGAAGTCTGGATATAGAACGCGACCACGTCATCAAGAGTGAGCTTGCTGCCATTGTGAAGATAGGGTTGGGAGTCGGCAAGGTCACGAAGGGTTGGGGTTTTAAATTGAGCGATCGTATTTCCTAAACCCTGATCCACTGTGCAATCCATGCCGGCAGCGCAAACCACACTCTTCAAGTCAGTTTGGGGGTTGGGCATATCCGGGTTCAGGTAAACATTCCATATACCAAGATCCGCATATTCCGCATGCCCCTCTATTGCCTCGCGGCGGAATCGCTCGCTGGCGTTGGGGTGACTGTCTGTCGCTGGAAGATATTGATCATAGTTCTGGTTTCGGGTGGTTAAAGAAGGGATCTGAAGTTGCGCGAAGGCGCCATTGCCATTTACTGCATCGTATTCGAGCTGTGACGCACCGGTATTGTGAAATTTGAAGTCCGTGAAATTAGGAGCCTGATGGCAGGCCGCACAATTGCCTGCATCCTGGGAACCATCAATGGCACCCACTGCCGCTTTTAGAAAGATCTTGAGTCCGGCAACTTCCAACGCTCCGAAGGCAAACGGCTGCGCGTGATATTTAAAGGCCCCATAGGAACCGTTGACATAGATCGGGTTATTCAGCGAGAGAATAATCTGGTAGAGGCGTTGATTATATTGAGCAGCGGTTTCTCCAGCGATCGCTTGGGTCGGAAGATGATTGATGCGAAGAAAGACATCGTACGGCGAAGCCGTATAACGGCCAAAACTATCTTGTTTAAATAACAGGCCCTGCATATAAGCGCTAATCAGGTTGGCGACGGCAGACAGTATCTGTTCGTTTGTTGCTGAACGCACATCCAGGCGGTAGGACGTCGGAATAAGATACTGGGCTGGAATCGATGGAGCTGTTCCCAACAATAGCGTTGCGTAGGACAGGCCTCCAGAGCGATCGGCGGCAAGCGATCCGGATCCATCGTCCTGACGAATAACCAGGGCAATCTGAGCGACTGCCTGATTGTACTCAGTCGGCGCCCAGCCAAAATTGCGGCCGGTCAGGGTTGCCTTTACGAGTTCGGCAGGACTATTAAATTCACCGTCGGAGTGCAGGAAGAAGGGACCGCTGCGGGCTTGCAGCGACCCAACCATTTCAATAGCGTTACGTGGGGTGTGGTCAAAACCATTTATAACCCGGGGAATCGGACTACGGGTAGTGAAGTCGGAGTAGGTGCGATTTCCCGCGCCTGCCACGCCTTGAAATTCAGTCACGAAATGGCACGAGCGGCAATTAATCGACTTCCCGGCAAAGGGCCCGGGAAGTGTCCCCGAGGTCGTCTGTACTTGCTCTACAACCGGATCGCCTACTGCAAGAGGCGCATTGACGCCTGTCATATGCGTGGCGAAGTACTGGGCAAACCTTGTATCTAGAAATAACCGCTCCCCAAGTGCCTGGGCTGCCGCAGGTATACCGGCACCGCCCGATTGGTCGGAGTCCGTGCTCTGGAAACTAGGAGCATTTCCAGATCCGCAACCGTTTAACAGTAATGCTATAGCCAGGAATATCGCTATACTGCGACAAATAGGCCAAATGTCAGAGTGCAGGGATTTCATTGATTTTTCCAGGTTATCAAGCCATGAGAAGGTTGGGTGAGGAACACCCCACCTTGAAACTGCACACATTCTCAACCTGTCGATTATGGAGACCCGTTGTGGTCCCGATGGAAATGGCTAAGGACCTGTTGAAATTCATAAGACACGTTGAAGCGATAAATTACACCCAAGCTGTTGGCATTCAGACCAAAGTTAGCGCCAAAGGAAATGCTGGGCCCATCGGGTATGTTGAAAGCTATCGCCGGACCGAGATATTGAGACGTTGCTTGTAACCCGAAGCCATTGGTGTCGCCTAGCCCGCCGTAAAGCTCTGCCCCGGCGGCGAAATTCTCGCGGCAGAATACGCATGGTTTGGGGCTCGCCGCCAAGGCCAGAGGCCGGCTGAAACCCAGAGCATACCCAAACTCCCAAGGATCTCCGGAGAAGGCCTTCTCCGCGATAAAATTCTCTGAGACATTCCAACCCTTGAAATTGCTGGAGAGTATCAGCTTTGTCTCCAGGGATCGTTCCACAGCGCCACGCGCCTGGGCATTGGTTAAGCGAAAATCGGCGATACTCGCGTGCCCGGTGACTTCTAATATGCTTTTCTCAGCCAGGTTGAGGTCTTCATACTCGACATACAGGATCGGGTTCACCCAATGCTGAGTTGGAAGAGGCCGAAAGCGGTTTTCCCAGCGCCAACCTCCGAACACCGTGCTGTCATTGAAGGTATGTTGACCGCTTAGATAGACTTCACTGGTCCACCAAGCCTTTACCCCGTATTCCAACTCCAGAGTTTCGCTAATAAAGGAATTCCCGTATTTCGGATCCGCCTGCACCGTCTTCGACGCGATCTCAAGGTTTCCCGGCTCCTCCGGGTCATCGGAATACAAGACAAAGTACGGCTTCTCCTGCGCGCGGGCGACGCCAGCCAGCATCATGACGAACAGCATCACCGCGAACTGCGCCGCAACAGAACCAGGAAAAACTGGATCCAAAAGCCGCTCGCGAATCATTGGCACCCGCTTGCTGTTTTGTGAGGGTCTCGTGAGTGAGGCCTTCCGCCGGCCACGGAAGCGCTCTCCAGTCGTCGCCCGCCGCTCAAGAAAAAGCTGACGGCAACCCGCCGATGATTAGAACATTTGCAACGGTGTTGCAGCAGCTTCATGTGTCTAGACTGCCGTTTGTGCTGCTGCCATGTCAAGCTTTCGCCCACGATTTCGTCTCAATCTGCTTGAATAAATTTGCAACACCAACCCTATAATTCTTAGCTTTTTTATGACGGAATGGATCTGAGGCAGTTGCGCGCGGGGAACCGAAGGCGGGAAATGATGCGGTACTGCTTCGAGAGCGCAATCGGAGTTTACGTTAAGATTACAGATGCAACGTTGTTGCATATAAAGCTTAAATGCGACTACTAGGGGATAAGCACGTCGCAAATTACATCGATTCGATCGGCCTGTCGGTGTGGAAGTATCGTTTGTAAGCGGAGATCCAGTCGGTGGCAAGGTCCTGCTGCGCGGTTGAAAGATTGATCGTGCCCTGGCACACGAGTTGATGCAGGCGATCTTCCAGCGCATCCTTTACCTGCATATTCCATTCGGAAACCGCCTCTGGCTCAGGCCAAAGGTTGCGAATATCATCGGTTCCGCCTAATTGGGGACTGATGAGATAGTCCAGATCGTATCCCTGGAGCTGGCGATCGGTTAGTTGATATTCCTGGAACACCCTGCGTCGGACAGAAGCCGGAACCATGTGGGTGTCATCGCTGTAGCGAACTGCGCAAACTTCGCTCGTACTGACTGGGCGGGCGAATCCGGGGGTCAGACGTGGGTCAGGAACGGGTCCCGTGGTAGAAGAAATGCCGGCTGTCTTGGATTCGGTCATCGCAATGACGTGATGCAGAATAGCCGTCCCCAAGCCTACCAGGAGAAGCATTGCTGCGGCGTAGATCAACGTCCGTCCGGCAAAGGCGCGCCTCAATCGCTGTAGCTGTAAGCTATGGCCGGCGCCAGCGACTTCCTGGGCCATGCGAGCTTTGAGCATAGCCCGTGGTCCCTCTCGTGAAGGCAACTCGGGATCGAGGATGAAGCGGTGAACGTGCATGAAATCGGCAATCGTTTCCTCCATCTGTCTCATTCGTCCGCGGCAGTCCCAGCAGCCGGCAAGATGTGCCTCAACCCGCGCAGCCAACCGGGGAGACAGCTCGCCGTCGGCGAACTGAACCAAATCCTCATCGGATAGGTGTGAGTATTCGATCGCCATAAATTCACCTTTCGTAGGCTCGCCCCAGACGAACCAGTGAGCGAGCCAGGGAGGCAGATATGCTGCCCAGAGATATTCCCAATACTTCGGCAATCTCCCGGTATCGCAAGCCTTCGGCCCGTAGCCGAAGACACTTCTGGTCCTGCTCTGGCAGCGACTGAAGCACCGCTAACAAACGTGCTCGCCGTTGATTCGCTGCGGCCTGCTCTTCCGGGTTAGCAGCCCCGTCGACGTGGTTCTCTGACCCTTCTGCACTCAGACTGCTCCGGTCGCGGCGCCTGTCGTTGCTCGATAACCGCTTTAGCGCGAGGTTGTGGGCGACGCGAAAGAGCCAGCCGCGAAGGTTTCGGCGACAGCGTTCTTGCCGAAGATGCTGGAAGAGAGCAAGAAAGGCTTCCTGAACGATTTCCTCTCCATCGTAAACGGAAAGGCCAAAGGAAATTGTGTAGCGCAGCAGAGGATCTCGAAGCTCGTCGAAAAGGGAGATGACCTGCTCTTCGAGTTCAGACCGGACAGACGAACCGTCACGAACTCCCGCCGACGAAAGCGACAAGACGTCCGCCGACTTCGATTCCGCAGGTATCAACGCTCTTCCAGCCTCACTCTGTACATTCCGTCAGAAGCTATTTTGTTCAGCCTTTTTTTCCAGAAGCACCGTCAGACTTGCGCGGGTCGGCCGCATCATCTGAGAGGTTCCAGGAATAAACCCTGAACAAATTCGCTGCCCGGAGAATATTCTAATGGAGCCAGAACCCTGCTGACCGGTGCCTCCGCCGTCTGCAACTTGGTGCTCCCGGAAACCACTTTATGAGCAGACCGTTGCGTATCGTGTTCGGGTTTCTCATCCTATTCGGGGGCATCGGTGCTTTTGGACAAAGCAACCGGGGCGAGTTGCGGCTTACCGTAACCGATCCATCGGGCCTGGGGGCTAAGGCTACTGTTCAAATTGTTAGCGAGGCAAATCAATATCGCAACACCCTGACCACCAGCGATGAAGGCACGCTTAGTGTGCAGCGCCTGCCGTACGGAATCTACCAAATCACAATCCAGCAAGCTGGCTTCGCGCCCGTATCGGAGTCGGTTGAAATCCGCTCCTCCATACCGACTGAATACGCGATCAAATTGAAGGTCGCAGAGGCAAAAGAATCGGTGACCGTAACCGCCAAGGGAACCTTACTCGATCCCGACCGAGCCGGTTCCGTCGACCAGATCGGCACCCAGGCGATCCAGAAACGCCTCACGGCATTACCTGGACGTTCCATCCAGGACCTGGTGGATACACAGCCGGGCTGGCTGTACGAGGGCAATGCGGTACTGCATCCGCGCGGCTCGGAGTATCAGACGCAGTTCGTGGTGGATGGCATTCCCTTGACCGACAACCGTTCCCCCAGCTTTGGGCCGGAAATCGGCGCCAACGATGTCGATTCTATGACCATCTTTACCGCAGGATTCCCGGCCGAATATGGGCGGAAGATGGGCGGCGTGGTGGAGGTTAATACGCTGCGTGATCCGCAGCCGGGCTTTCACGGGCAGGTGGTAATGTCGGGAGGCAGCTACGACAGCGCCGGAATTTTTGCGCAAGGACAATATTCCTGGGGCGAGAATGTCCTTGGCTTCGCCGGTTCGGGCGCGCAGACCGACCACTACCTGAATCCTGTCGTACCCCAGAACTACACCAACACAGGAACCATCGGCGATTTCTCAGTAAACTACCAGCGCGATTTGACCCCCAACGACCGCCTCAATTTCATCACCCGCTATGAGCTGTCGCGCTACCTGCTGCCCAACGAAATTGTTCAACAGACCTGGTGCTACGCGCCCGGTCAGACCACGGGACCGCCCTGCCAACGACAAAATGCCAACAACTTTGAGACGATGGCCATCGCGAATTACCGGCACATCTTCTCCCCTAATGTTGTCGGCGATTTTCGCGCCATGGTGCGCAACAACGGTAACGATTTCTACTCGAATGACCTTTCGACACCCATCATTCTGTTTCAGCATAACTGGTTCAACGAGTTTTATTTCAAGGGAATGATGACGATCGATCACGGCCGGAATGAGTGGAAGGTCGGCGTCGAATCGGACAACACCTGGATTCACGAAAATTTCAACTACGACATTACTGATCCCTCGCAGTTCGACGACAACACCGCCTTGACCTTCAGTTTCCCAGGGGCATATCCGAGCCAAGGCCAACGGCCGGACCTGGAGCAATCGGGGTTCGTGCAGGACCTCATTCGGCTGGGCAATTGGACCATCAATGGCGGATTGCGCTGGGACCATTATCAGTTGATCGTCAACAAGAACGCGGTCGATCCCCGCTTTGCCATTTCGCGCTACTTTCCGAAGCTTGGCTTGATCGCCCACTTCTCCTACGACCGCGTTTTTCAGACGCCGTCCTTTGAAAACATCCTGCTGTCGAACTCATTCGAAGTCGCATTTATCAATCCCGACTTTCTGCGCCTGCCCGTACAGCCTTCTCAGGGCAACTATTACGAAGCAGGTCTGTCCAAGGCGTTTGGCGACAGTCTCCGGATCGACGTGAATTACTATCTGCGTAACGTCAACAACTACGCCGACGACGATCAGATCGAGAACACCACGATCACTTTTCCCATTTCATTTCGCAAGTCAACCATCTATGGCGCAGAAGCGAAAATCGAGGTGCCGAACTGGCATAAACTTTCCGGCTTCGCCAGCTATTCGTACATGGTGGGGAATGTCTGGTATCCGGTATCGGGCGGATTGTTCCTCGGCGATAACGTGCAGGATGCGCTCAGCCAGACTACCGGCCATTTCCCCGATTCGCAGGACCAGCGCAATACACTCTTCACTCGCTGGGTCTACAAGGTGATGCCACGCTTCTGGGTGGCCGGCGGCATTCAGTACGGGAGCGGACTGCCGTTTGAGTTCACCGGCGACTATCAGACGGCGCTGGCTGAATACGGCCAACAGGTCATTGACCGGGTTAACTTCGCCCGCGGCCGCATCTATCCATCTTTGCTGGTCACCGCTTCGGCTGGAGCGGACGTCTACAAGACGGATCACATGGATGTTCGGCTGCAAGTGGATGGACAAAATCTGACCAATGTTTTGAACGTCATCGACTTTGGCGGCCTCTTCTCAGGTAACGCTATCGGACCAGCGCGCAGCTATTCTCTCCGGCTCACAACCAGTTTCTAAGATCCTGCATGATGTCAGCGAATCGGGCGATTTAGCGACTCGTTTGTATTCCAACATATCCTCCGGGCCCATTCTGCTGACTTTTAGCGGCCAAGCTGACTCAGCAACTCTGCCGGATACCCTCAGCATCAGCGCACCACAACTTCGCTCAGATACGGTTCGCTTACTTTTTCACAAAGTCGGCGTCCAATTCTATGTCGCAACCTCCCCAGTTGAACTCGGACCCCGGCCGGAACTTTGCGGTACTGTTTTCTGCCCCGGCCAGCCGATTCGTGACAAATGGTGCACTCGGCGTTTCGGAAGCTTCAGCGCTTCCGGAAGATGGCTGGAGTGTCGGTTCATGGGATTTCCTGATTCGGAGGAGAAAAAACAATATGAGAGCTTGGATAACCGGTGGATGGAAAGCGTGCCGTAAACAGCCTGCAGTTGCAGTTCTAGTGGTTGCGCTCGCGATGTCCGCCTTCGCCTATAACTTGTTAGCATCACCGGGAGCGGCGGTCTCGTCGAACACCGCCCCGCTGGACAACAGCCAGGTCGCAACCTTACTTTCGCTCGACCAGGCAATGGAGGCAGTCGCGGCGCGCGTGACACCCGCAATCGTCAACGTCGCGGTAACTTCACGGGCGAAAGCTCAGCCGATTGCCGAAGGTATTCCCGACGAAATGCAGCGTTTCTTTGGCCAGCAGTTTGGCGGTCAAGGTCAGGGAATGCAGTCCCAGCCGCGAATTGAGCGCGGTATCGGCAGCGGCGTCATCATCTCACCTGACGGCTACATCGTTACCAACAATCACGTGGTCGATGGCGCCACTGAGATCAAGGTAACACTTAGCGATCGCCGGATTTTGCCGGCAAAGGTAGTAGGTGTCGATCCACTAACGGATCTTGCGGTGATCAAGATCGATGCCAGTAATCTTCCCAACATTCCGATTGGCGATTCCTCTGCATTGCGTCCGGGACAGACCGTGCTCGCCTTCGGTAATCCATTTGGTTTCCGTTTTACCGTAACCCGCGGCATCGTGAGCGCGTTGAACCGGCCCAATCCCTACAATGACGACGCTCGCAAACCTGGCCAGTTCATCCAAACGGACGCAGCTATCAACCCGGGCAACTCCGGCGGTCCGCTCGTGAACGCTCGCGGCGAAGTGGTAGGCATCAATACTTTCTTGATCTCGCCTTCCGGGTCGTTCTCTGGAATGGGCTTCGCCATCCCCACCCAGATCGTCAAGCCGGTAGTTCAGTCGCTGGTGCGCTATGGCAAAGTGAGCCATGGCCGGATGGGTGTCGGCATCACCGATGTCACTCCGGAAAACGCGAAGTTCTTTGATGTTCACGACAGCAATGGCGCGGTGGTTACGCAGGTTGAGCCGAATTCACCGGGTGCAAAAGCGGGTCTGCGCGTTGGCGACGTGATCAGCGAGATGAATGGCAAGAAGGTCACCGATGCCGGACAGCTTCAAATGGAAGTCGGCGAAATGAGTCCGGGAACAGAGATCGCGCTCCAGGTCGTGCGCGATGGCAAGACGATTGCGGTTCCGATCACGCTGGAAGGGATGGATTCCAACAACGACGAAAACAAGGTTGCTGAGAACGGGAGCGATAAACCTCGCTGGGGTCTGGGAATCACTGACATTACCCCCGATGTCCGCCAGCAACTGAATGCTCCCGATGATCTGCACGGAGCTCTTATTCAGCGGGTGCAACCTGGCAGTCCGTCCGATGACGCCGGATTGCAGCCGGGTGAGGTCATTGTGGGCGTGAATCGGCACGAGACAAAAACCGCTTCGGACGTTCAGAAGGCGCTGACCAGCGTTCCGAAAGGCCAGGACGCCTTGCTGCTCATCTGGTCGAACGGCGGAGATACTTTCCGCGTCCTGCACTCTACCAACGGAGCTTAACCCTTAGCCGGACTGCGCTGTACTTTGTGCTAACGAAGTACAGCGCGGCCGGATTCCGCCTAACGAGACTCTCGGAGAATTCGTCAGCTTTCAGCACTGCGAAAATCACCCAAAGCTGGGCGCTGGGTTCGGTTGAACAGGTGGATCCGCGTCTAGAACACCGCCTGCTTCGCTTCCAGGATAATGTCCACGACCTTCTGTGGCGCGCTAAGCAAAGGTGCGTGATCTACGGCGAAGGACCGGGTTGTAGCTTTCATGCGGTTTGCCATGAAGTGTTGTGTTTGCGGATTGATCATGCGGTCTTCTTCCGCAATCAGAAACCAGGAGGGCTTGGATTTCCACGCTGGTGTTGCAACCGGCTCCTGAATGCACTTCAATGCAATTGGCCGCTGCACAGCCGCCGATAACGCGATTTGATCGGCCGTTGCATGCTGGGCAAAAGCATTTTTGAAGCCTTCCTCCGGCATCCAGATGAAACCTTCGTCGTCCGGGGCCAATTGAGGCGCCAGGGCATGTCGTTCATCCTGATAGAAAACCTGAGCTACGGTTTCGCCCTCGTCCGGGGCCAGCGCCGCGATATACACCAACGCCTTGACGCGCTCGTCATTTGCTGTGGCGATAACCGCACCCGCATACGCATGGCCGGCCAGAATCACCGGCCCCTCGGCACGGGCGATGGCCCGCTTCAGTGCGGCAGAGTCATCGCCGAGCGAAGTTAGCGGAATGGGAGCCGCGATCACCCGCACCCCTTCTCGTTCGAGACCGAGAATTACGTCCTTCCAGCTCGAACCATCGGCCCACGCCCCGTGAACCGCAACCACCGTGATGTTTCCACCAACTGCCACGTCTCGAATCCTTTCCACCTTCTCCAAGAGAGAAGTTTGCAGTTTCAGCCCCTCGACTTAGCTGAGAAATTCCCGTATGCGCTCCGCAATGAAACCGCTGGAGTCTTCCAGCGCAAAGTGACCGGTGTCGATCAAATGCAGTTCCGCCTTCGGCAGCTCTCGTTGATAAGCCTTGGCTCCTTCGACGGTGAAGAACGGGTCATTCTTTCCCCAGACAATCAGCATTCTCGGCTGCCGACTGCGGAAGTACTCATGCCAGCGGTCGTACAACGCGACATTCGATTGATAGTTGTAAAGAAGATCAAGCTGAATTGCAGCATTGCCCGGACGATCGAGGAATAACTGGTCGAACGTATAAGAGTCCGGACTGACGCGATCAGTGTCGGCGACACCATGCGTGTACTGGAACATCGTCATCTGCTTCGTCAGGAGCTCCCGCACGGGCTTCTCGGTTTCGGAATTACGATTGGCCCAGAACGGCTTCATCGGGTCGAACGCGGCGCCAATGCCCTCGACATATGCATTACCGTTCTGAACCACGATGCTTTGGATTGCGTCGGGATGTTTGGAGGCAATCCGGTATCCAATGGGCGCGCCGTAATCCTGCACATAAATGCTGAACTGCTTCAAGGCCAGATTTTTGAACAGCAAGTCCTCGATGTGCGCTGCCAAATTGTCGAAGGTATATTCAAACTCCTGCGCTCCGGGGGCATCGCTGTAACCGAAACCCGGGTAATCCGGAGCAATCACGTGAAGCTTGTCCGCCAAACGCGGTATCAGATCGCGGAACATGTGTGACGAACTGGGAAAGCCGTGTAGCAGTACGATCGTCGGAGACTCTTTGGCTCCGGCCTCGCGATAAAAGAGCTGTCTGCCTCTTACCTTGGCGTGATGATAACTTGTCATGAAGCACCCTCCCTGCTCCGTCGTTTTCCTCGATCTAGCTCTGATGGGCGAAATCGCCGGAACATAACAACCTAGGATGTGGTGACACCATCAAAAGTTTCGTTGCTGGTGTTGTTTTGCGGTTATATTTGTAGGAGAAGCGTTTCGATGGCGGGTTCATCAACACGGCAAGAGGAATGGGTGGATGGCTTTCTTTTTGTAGGCAATCAGTTGGCGTTAGATTTCCTAAATACAAAACCTATTTTGGAAAGTGAACCTGAGGAACTCCTGCCAAATGCCGCTGCTCTGGAGCGCTGGCTGATAGCCTCTGGAATCGTCAGCTCGCAGCGAAAAAGAAAGCTGGTGCGGACCTGGCGTGACTCTCGTCCAGCAGAGGCTTTGGTACGTAAGCTGATCGCTTTTCGCGAACGCCTGCGAGCGACGGTACTCCGATTGGAAGCCGGATCGCTGCCGGCAGACACGTTCCTGGCGGAGATTGACATGCTTCTGAAAGAGCACCCTCAACGCATCTGCCTGCGGAAAGAGGACTCGAAAGTTGTGCGCGAGGTATTTTTTGAGCCGCAGAAACCCGAGGACGTCTGGGCCCCGATCGTCGCGGCTACGGCTGAATTGCTCTCCGAGATTGACCTGACCCGCATCCGTAAGTGCGAATCGGATTCGTGTGTCGTTCACTTCTACGACACCAGCAAAAAAGGATCACGCCGCTGGTGCAGTATGAATATTTGCGGAAACAGATTGAAGGTCGCCGCTTATCAGAGACGCAGGCGTCTCAACTGACGTTGTGGACCCATTCGTTGTTGATACGAGGACACTAGCCGGAGAGGTTGGAAGCAAGATTGGTAATGCGCATCCTGTTCAAACGAATGTCGGGCGAATTCCGCAGTTTTTGGCGAAACGTCGTGAAAGGTCGCCGCATCTTGTTTGCCATGCTCAGCAGGTTGATTGATTGCCGTAACCCACGGCTTCGTCCTTCCCGCAGCCACCGCACGGAGATCTGACGCGATTGGCGTGGAGCCGGTTCGGCCTAGCCTTCACACATTTCGGAGTAGATGCTGTTGCCAATCGCGAACCAAGTAGGGAATCTCCCAACGGCGGACAGTGTAGGCCCACGTCGACTGCGCGCGCTTCGTCCCAGTGAAGGGCTAAGTGCGACCAACAGCTTACGTCTTCATTGGCCGGAGTACTTGATGGAAGCTGGTGAGCTGGCCTTCTACATGTTCTGTGCGTGTGCGTTCGCGACCTTGTTACAGCATCCGGCGTCGCCGGTGCGGCACTGGATTGACAGCGCCGCTTTACGTCGGGTGCTTATGGGCTTGGCGATAGGTGCGACCGTGATTGCGATTGTCATGACGCCCTGGGGCAAACAATCCGGAGGTCACTTCAATCCGGCCATCACCCTCAGTTTCTATCGTTTGGGGAAAGTGGAGTTTTGGGATGCCATTTTTTATACGGCCGCGCAGTTCTTGGGCGCCATATGCGGGGTAACAATCGCGAGATACCTGCTGGCAGGTGCTCCCTTAAACAGCGCGATACGGTGCGTGGTAACAGCGCCTGGCTCGTACGGTACCACGGTGGCTTTCCTGGCAGAGCTGGCGATCTCGTTTGGCCTGATGACCACAATCCTGGTGACGTCGAATCGCAAGATTCTGGCACACTACACTCCCCTGTTCGTCGGCGCTTTGTACGCCGTCTACATAGCACTGGAAACACCGCTTTCCGGGATGAGCATGAATCCCGCACGAACCTTTGGTTCAGCGTTTCACGCCGACTATTGGCACGCACTTTGGATTTATCTGCTTGCCCCGACGTTGGGGATGCTGGCCGCGGCAGAGATTTTTCTGCGGGCCCGACGGGGTGTCGGCCCCTATTGCGCCAAGCTGCACCACGCCAATAATAAGCGCTGCATCTTTCACCACGGCTGACCGTGCCGGTGTTTGATTGAATTTCAATCGCAGCATTCAGGCGGGCACAACGTTTCAACACATGCCGTCTACGCAAATCAATTACTTCGCAAATCATCGCATTAAAAAGGGAGCGGCCGGATGAGCAACACGAAAAACAGTTCAGCAGCCAATCTATCGAACGTGCAGCCGGAGGAATTCGACATCGTGATCCTTGGCGGAGGCACGGGAGCAACGCTTGCCGCGTGGACCTTTGCCAGCGAAGGCAAGCGCGTCGCGATTATCGACCGCAAATACATCGGCGGCTCGTGCCCGAACATCGCATGTTTGCCGAGCAAGAACATCATCCACAGCGCGAAGGTCGCGTCGTACGTGCGGCACAGCGACGAGTTCGGCATAGCTCGTGACAGCTTCAAGATTGATATGCCCGCCGTGCGTGGCCGCAAGCGCAACATGGTCTCCGGCCTGAACGAAATGTATCTGGATAATTACAAAAAGACCGGAGCGGAGCTGATCATGGGATCAGGGCGCTTTCTAGCACCGAGAACCGTGGAGGTGACTCTTTCGGATGGCCAACACCGGGTGCTACGCGGGACGAATGTAATTATCAGCACGGGTACACACGCCAGCTTGCCGCCGATCTCCGGTCTTGCCGAGGCTCAACCGCTGACGCATATCGAGGCGCTTGAACTGGATGTAGTGCCCCAACATCTGCTGGTGCTCGGCGGTGGGTACGTCGGAATCGAACTGGCGCAGGCGATGCGTCGCTTCGGCAGCCAGGTGACGATCCTCGAGCACGGCGAGCGCCTGCTACCACGGGAAGACGATGACGTGGTCGAAGGATTAAGCAATCTGCTGAACGATGAAGGCATCGAAGTCGTGCTCAATGCGCGTATGAAGAGGGTGGCGGGAATCTCCGGAGATTCAGTGCAGGTTGTCATCGAGCAGAACGGTGCTGAGAAGACGCTCGATGGCACTCATCTGCTGGTTGCGACTGGCCGTACGCCCAATACTGAGGGAATCGGCCTGGAGCTTGCAGGCGTCGAAGTGAACGAACACGGATTTCTCAAGGTGGATGAGCGGCTGCACACCACAGCTGAAAACGTTTGGGCGATCGGCGAGGTCGCAGGCAGCCCGCTTTTCACCCATATCAGCGCTGACGATTTTCGCGTCGTCCATGCCAATCTCACAGGCGGTAAGCGCGTGACCACGGGACGGCAGGTTCCGTTCTGCCTGTTCACAGATCCCGAACTCGCGCGCATCGGACTAAATGAGAACGAGGCGATGGCAAAGGGCATCACCTACCGTTTATTCAAAGTTCCGATGGACGCTAATCTGCGGGCGCGTACCTTGTCGGAGACCCGAGGATTCATCAAGGCGCTGGTGGAAACGGATGGCGATCGCATCCTTGGGTTCACGACGTTCGGTGTCGGCGCGGGAGAAATTATGGCTACGGTGCAGATTGCGATACTCGCCGGATTGCCCTTTACGGCTCTGCGCGATGCCGTGCTGACTCACCCCACACTTGTAGAGGGGCTGATCGCCCTGTTTGCATCGGTACCTTCGGTGAAGTCCGCGGCCGCTAGCGGTGAGAGACGGCGGGAACGAAACTCCAGCGAAGGGGTCGCCACCGCGCCGGGCCGGGTGGCCTAGTCCACGGGACTTGCTTGCTCATCTACCTTGGGTCAGGAGCGTGAAAAGCCAACACAGGGGCAAACAAGTGTTGGGTGATGCAGGTTAATTGTTTATTTCAGTGAGCTAGACGAAGGAAGGTGCGGGTCAGGTCGCTCTCTTACTACCGGTTTTCGTGCTCGCCCGAGCACGCGATAGGTCAGTCATATCCCGCAAACACGCTACCATCCTGGGTCAGCACTATGCTGCGGCGACCTTTGGTCGAGGTGCACTTGCTTTGCGTGGCCCCCGTACCAGCCGCCCGGGCAGCGCTCCGGTCGCACGACCATTACGATAGGTCACTTGACCCGAGACGATTGTCGCCTCGTAGCCGTCAGCCTTCTGGCTCAGACGTCGGCCATTGGCAGGCAGGTCATGCTTCGTCCTCGGCGCGTATAGATGGATGCGACCCAGGTCGATGACATTCAAATCGGCTTTATATCCACGGCAGATAATTCCGCGATCATGCAAGCCCATCGCTTCGGCCGTCTCACGAGACAACATGCTCACTACCGACTGAATCGGCAGACGACGTTGTTTGCAGACATAGTGGGTGAGCATGTATGTCGTATAGGCTGCGTCGCAGATCATGCCATAGTGAGCTCCGCCGTCACCAAGGCCCAACATCGTCCCTGGCATACCTACTAAATCTGCTGCCGCATCGAAGCGATTATTCTCGTTATTTCCCATCGGGCAATACAGTAGCGCCCGGCCTTCGTCGCGAAGCAGTTCCTCATAGATCAGCTCACGCTCGCTGCTGCCCGACGTCGCGGCTCGCGCCTTGATGCTGTCGCTGGCGGAAGGCATGTAGTTAGGAGGATCGCCAAGGGCGAAGAGCAGCTGAGTCTGCTGGACCATCCATACAAAGAACGGATTCGGATCCTGAGGCTCCTCCGAGATGATCTTCTGGCGCATACCCGGGTCGCGCATGGCAGCCACTTTTTCATCTAGAGGCAGCTTCGCAATCGCCCTATAGCTTGGATTCAAGGAAAACGGGTGATAGCTCAGATCCAGGCCGAACAACACGCCGATAGGTCTGGGGTAGATTTGCCCTTTGATTGATAGCTTGTCCGCCAATGCTTTTTCAATTCCCGCGGTGAACTCGCGCCATCCGCCTACTACCCTTTCTCCAGTAAACAAGGTGAACGATACCGGTCGACCCGAGGCCTCAGCCAGCTTACGAATTACGGCGAACTCTTCGGCAGAGTGATTGTCAAAGTTAGGTATGAGTTGAAAGACGCCGGTGCCTGCATCTTTCAAACCGGCGGCCAATGCCAGGAGTTCGTCAACCTCAGTTTTGGTGGAAGGTGCGGGCCGGCCGTCGCGAAAGCGATGCGTAAGGCTACGCGACGAGGTGACACCTAATGCGCCCGCGTCAATGGCTTCCCGGGTGAGTCGGCGCATCTCTGCAAGATCGGCTTCGGTTGGCGGTTCGAGATTAGCACCTCGTTCCCCCATCACGTACACCCGCAGGGGGCTATGAGGAAGCTGCGTAGCGAAATCAATGTCGGATTGCCGCTTGTCGAGAGCATCCAGATAATCAGGAAAAGTTTCCCAGTTCCACGGCACTCCCTCAGCCATTACGACTTCAGGGATATCTTCCACACCTTCCATCAACTTGATTACAAGCTCGTGATCGCCCTGTCTTGCCGGCGCAAATCCCACGCCGCAGTTTCCCATGACCACGGTGGTCACACCATGATCGGACGACGGAGCAAGCCGGTTTTCCCAAGTGATCTGACCGTCGTAGTGGGTATGCACATCGACGAAGCCGGGCGTAACGATGTGGCCGACGGCCGCAATTTCTTCCCTGCCGCCTCCGGCAAACTTGCCCACCGCCGCGATCAGACCTTTCTTTACCGCGACATCGCCTACGAACGGCTCGCCGCCCATTCCGTCCACAATGGTTCCGCCGCGGATTACCAGGGCATATTCCTGGGACATGATTTTCTCCCTCCGCTTAAGGGGCTTGCTTCGTTGTTCAGTTCGTCCGGTGGGCTGACGAGAAGCGGACCAGAGGTGAACGCCAGCGGCCAACCAACCGATTGTTTGGGAAGATATCGCCGCCGTTTCATCTTGTCAACGCCAGAGAGCTTGGAGGCCATGCATTTTGTCGAAAACCGCTGAATTTATGCGCTCTTCGCTTTGAATAACCAGCTCCGGCGCGTCACCTGGCAGGTTGGTAGAAATAGTAGTCAGCCGTATAGGGACTTTTCACCTCGGCATTCAGCTTGGATGCATTGCAATCGCCGGCCGCGGGCGGCATGCCCCCTTTCGTATTGATCCGCTGGATGGTCGTGACGTGGCTGAGCACGCCTTCGCCAGAATGGCCGGTAACCGTGACTAGAAGCCAGGGAACGGAATTCGCGTCGGGCGAATCAACTTTTGCCGCAGCTTTGCCAGTGACCGCGCTTCCATCCTTGTCCTTCCAGGTGGGTCCAGCGAAGTGGCTGCCGATCACGGCCCCTTGCTGATTATGCAGCTCTGCGTCCGGTGCCTTCAGCGTCCACTGAAGCTTACCGTCCGCGCCAGCCTTGCAGGTGTAGATCTGTGATCCTGTAGCACTCACCTGGAGAACAACTTCCTGCCCGGCTGGTGCTTTGATCTTGTCCGGGACGGTGGGAGACGCAATGTTTTGGCCGCTCGCGAAAGCGCTCATTCCGACCAAAAGACAGATGGGCAGCAATCTGGTAATCATGGGGCAGAAGTTTACACCACAAGCCCTCATCGGACCCTATCCGGTCATCCTTCCGAACAGCCATCCGAGCATTCGAGCGGAAACGTTCGATTGCTCAACCTCCAAGCCACGTAGCGGTCTCGGATTCGGCAGGACAACATCTGGAGCGACCATCCACGACCTGCAACTATGGCGCCGCGATCTGGAAGCGCAACACCGACTCGGCGATGCGATATTGATATTTCGAGGCTGCAAATTGAATCTGAGCTTCGGTCTGCTGCAGCTGTGCCTGGCTCAGCTCGACGATCGAACTTAGTCCAAGGTTATAGCGCGTCTGCGACAAATTGAGGGCGAGGTTTGTCTGGTCCACGAATTGTTGTGATACGCCGATTCGGTTATACGCTGTGATGGCACTTAGCCAACTGGTGCGCACGTCATTGGCGATGCGGTCCTTCAAGTCGCGTAGCTGCTGGTTGGCCGCTTGCGCCCGCAGTCCGGCTTCGCGAGAACGGGCCGGATAGAGAAAGCCGTTAAAGATGGGGATATTCACATTCACCCCTATCGCGCCATACCAGGTTGTGAAGGGACTAACGCCTGCAATGGTACTGCTGAAGGGAGTGCGGCCCACGACTCCTAAAGCCTCGACATCCGGAAACAGCAGGTCACGCTCGGCTTTCTGAAAGTGCTGCGCCGCCTGATACTCGTAGCTCTGCGAGGCAATCTCTGGACGATTACTGAAGGCTTGATCTTCCAGTTGACTGACCGCGTCCGGCGGAGGCTTCAACTCCTTCTCGGTGTCCACTGGCTGAAAGGGCTGTTGCGAGGTGTAACCCAGAACCTGCGAAAGCGTCGATAGCGAAGCCTGATAGTTGTTTTGCGCGTCCAGCAGGAGCAGCTTGGCCTGCGCCAGATTCGCGTTCGCAAAACTGACGTCGAGCTGCGAGCGCAACTTGTTCTGGAAGAGGGTTGTAATTTGATCGGACACAAGCTGCCGCGCGCTGACGGTCTGCTCCGCCACCTGCAGCAACGATAGGTTCTGAAGCGAGTTATAGAAAGCTTCATCCACGGCCAGCTTGATTTGGGCAACGGTCGCCAAGGCGTTCATGTCAGCAGCCTTGGCACGTAGCGCCGCGGTCGCGACCAGGTTATTCGTGCGCCCGAAATCCGTAATCATCTGCGACAAGGTGAGACCGCCGGCAGCGCGCTCGTACACAACCGGGTTGTTCAGATTGCCAGCTGCGATGCGCGAACCTTCTTTCGGCTCAACCCCCGTCAAGTCACCAGAAATCTTCGGGTAGTAAGCGGCTCGTTGTTCGCGCGTCACCTGATTCGAAGCCAGGAAGAGCAGGTGATAAACCGAAATCTGCGGATTGTTCTTCAGCGCCAGGGCTTCGGCGTCTTGCAATGTCAAGCGCTGTAGCGCTCCCGCCGTGGGTAGCTGCGCCTGGGGTTGCGCTGCCGGCGTTTGCGATTGCGTCGGGGCGGGAGCAGTCACCGACTGCGGCGGCGCGGCAGGTGCTGTCGCGGGCGCAGACGACGGCGACGAGTTCTGTGCGGCCAGCGAAAGCGCGCTCATCGAATATGTAATCACAAGCCGGAGGATCTTGCGTCTCAAGCCTGCACCTCCTGTCCGGGTTGCTGCTGCTCTTCCTTGCGATGGATGACCAGATACGCCGCCGGCACTAAGAACACGGTAAGCACCACCGAAACGGTCAGCCCGCCAATGATGGCGCGTGCCAATGGAGCGTACTGTTCGCTGCCCGCCTCCAAGGCGAGTGCCATTGGAATCAGGCCAAGAATGGTGGCCAGCGAGGTCATCAGAATCGGACGCAGCCTGACCCGGCATGCCAGGGCCACAGCTTCGCGAATCGGCATTCCTTCTTCGCGATACTTGCGCGTGACATCAACGATGAGAATGCTGTTGGACACCACGATTCCCGTCATCATGATCAGCCCCATCAGTGACATTACGTTCAGCGTGGTGTGCGTGATCAGCAGAAAGAGGATGACGCCGGTTATGCCGGACGGGATCGCCAGCAGAATAATGAATGGGTCAATGAACGATGCGAATTGCGCCATCAGCACCAGGTAGACCAGCACGATAGCCAGCAACAGTCCAACTCCAAAACTCAAGAATGACTGATGCATTGAGACCACTGATCCGCGAAGCTCGATGCGGATATTTGGTGGCAATTTCGTGTCTTTGATCATTTTGCTGACTTCACTGGAAAGTCCACCCAGGTCTTCGCCTTTCGGAGAAACATAAACGTCGATCACGCGGAATAGTTGGTAGTGGTCCACCTCGGTAGGCGTGTTGATCACCTTGATGTCGGCAACGTTCTCCAGCATGGTGGGATTAGGATTATTCGGCGCATGCAGCGGGATCTGCCTGAAGCTCTCCATGGTCATGGAGCCAATCTGCTGGTTCGTGTATTGCACGGTGAGGAAGTAGTTGTTTCCATTGTGTGGATCGACCCAGTAGCTGGGAGCGATCATGCCGTTGGAGGTCAACGCCGTGACCACATTGTCCACTACGTCACTCGCCGTCAATCCCAATCGTGCTGCCATCTCGCGATGCACATTCAATTGCAGTCCGGGATAATCGAGATCCTGCGGAATCAGCACGTCGCTGACATCACGCTTGGAGCGCAGTTTCCGCGCAAGCTGGCTGGCCACGTCATACGCCGCTTGCTGGTTATTGCCACCCACCTGGATATCGATGGGCGCCGGCATGCCCTGGTTGACAACCGAATCCACCAGACCGCCGGTCAGAAAGTAGGTAGACACTTGCGGCAGATCCGATGCCAGCTTCTGCCGAACCTTATCCATATAAGCGAAGGTACTCAGCTTGTGATCCTTCTGCAGACTCACTTGTACGAACGCGGTGTGCTGGCCGGAATTGCTCGTGTAAATGGAAGACAGATCTGGCGTCAGGCCAATGTTGGAAACGATCATACGCAGATCGTCTTTGCCCACCACGGAACGAATGTCGTCTTCCACCCGCGCGACATACTGGTTCGTCATCTCCAGCCGCGAGCCGGTAGGCGCTTTCACGTTAATGACGAACTGTCCGGGATCAGTGCGGGGAAAGAAAGCTACGCCCAGCAGCGGATACAACGCAAGGCTCGCCACGAAGGTCGCCATAATAATGAGTATGGTGGCGACCGGACGGCCCAGAGCTTTGTCGACGGCGCGATCGTAGTGCAGCAGTAGCTGGTCATATTTCTGGTTGAAGAGGGTAACGAAACGTCCGAACACCGATTTCGTGTGATGTCCGCCATGCCCGTGGGCTACCTTGATAAAACGTGCGCAGAACAGCGGTACCAGCGTCATGGCGACGAGATAGGAGGCCGCTAACGCCAGCACCACGCCCAGCGCTAAGGCGATGAACAGGTATCGGCTGACCCCGTAAAGAAACACCACCGGGAAAAACACAATTGCCGTGGCAAAGGTCGCCGCCAGCACCGCAAGCTGAACTTCCTGGCCGCCCCGTTCGGCTGCGGTAACAGCATCTTCCCCATTCTCCAGATGTCGAAAGATGTTTTCCAGTACCACCACGGAGTTATCGATAAGTCGCGAGAGCACGAGGGCAAGTCCACCCAGGACCATCGTATTAATCGTGCTGCCCGTTGCATCCAGCAACAGGAATGCCGCCAGGCAGGAGATCGGAATCGACAGCAGAACCGAAATTGTGCCACGCACCGATCCCAAAAAAATCAGTATCATCACGGCGGTCAATATCAATCCGATGCCGCCTTCACGTAACACGTTCGCCACCGCTGTCTTCACGTACTGCGACTGATCGAATACCACGGTCGCAACCAGGGACTTAGGAACATCAAGCAAATTCTTGATCCGATCGCGTACGCCATTGACGATTTGGATGGTGTTGCTATTGCCACCCTGCTTCAGGATGGGCAGGTACACCGACTTCTGCCCATCAACCCTGACGATGTTGTACTGAGTGGCCGAAGCGTCTTCAGCGTGCCCTATATCGCCGAAGCGAAGCACGTTGTTGCCGATCGCTTTCAGCGGCACATCATTCATCTCCTTCGTATTGGGCAGCTGGCTATTGCTGTAGATGTTGTAGTCACGCGGCCCGATACGGACGTCGCCGGCAGGAAGAATCTTGTTGGCATCGTTAACGATGTGCACCACATCCATGGGACTCATCTGGGCGGCTTCCAGCTTGACTGGATCAATGTAGAACTGGATCTGGCGATACTTTCCGCCGAACGGCTGTGGAACGGATGCGCCCGGAACATTCGCGATCTGGTTGCGAACCGTGAACTGGCCTTCATCGTGTAATTGAGTTTCGTTAAGGCCGCGCCCTTTCAATGTCACCAGACACACTGGAAGACTGGAAGCATCGAACTTCAGCACCACAGGCGGGAGGGTTCCTTGCGGCAGTCGTCGCAGGTCGGCCATGGCCAGGTTGGCGATTTCACTTACAGCGGCGTCGGGATCCGTTCCCGCTTGGAAGTACACCCGGATCAGGCTCACGCCGGTCAGCGATCGTGATTCGATATGGTCGATATTGCTGCCCAGAGTGAAGAAACGCTCAAACGTGTCGGTGATGTCCGCTTCGATCTGCTGCGGCGGCATGCCACTGTAGAACGTGGCCACCACTACCACTGGAATCTGAATCTGCGGGAACAGATCGACCGGCATGCGAGCGACGGTAGTGACGCCCACCACGACAATCGCCAGGCACAACATCAGAATGAAGAACGGATATTTGATCGCGAAACTAGACATAAAACTTCCTATCTGGGCGACAAGACCCAATGTCTTCTGCCGTCCCCAGCAACAACCAGGACTTGGCCCGGCGACGACTCACGGCTGCGTCTGCCCCGGCGGTGCCGCTACCCGGATCGAGCCAGTAGGCCGGCACAATCATTCGTTTTGAAACCAGGGCCGCGGTCAAGTTCTCCAGCATGCTGCTCGCCGTAAGTCCCATGCGCGCCACCCTCTTACGATTCACATTGAGCTGAATGCCGCGATAATCCGGCAACTACCACCATGACCAGGGCACAGCATTGGGATAAAAGACGGATGCTTTATGGCAAAGCAGGACATCGACCGCTACTCCGCGCCCGACGTATGGGTAAACGACGATTCCTTTGGCTTGACCAATTCTCCCGGTTGATAGCTGCCCTGATTCCCCACAATCACTCGTTCACCCTCGTTGAGGCCACCGAGGATTTCAACGTTGTTTGAGCTTTCCACGCCAACCTGTACCTGGCGCAATTGCACGCGGTTCTGCGCGTCGAGCACCAGCACCGTGGTCTTGTTCTCTCCGCGCTGGATCGCTTCGATTGGAACAGTAAGAGCGTTGGGCCGGCTATTGGCGCTGAGCGTTACGTCTGCGTACATCCCTGGCTGGAGGTGATAGTTGGGATTCGGGACATCAATCTCAACCTGCATGGTGCGCGTGGAGGTATCCAGAGAATCAGTGAAGCGGGCAACTTTGCCGGTGAAGTGCTCTCCGGTAGCTTGTACATGAACGTCGGCGGAGTCGCCGATTCTTACCTTCGCCGCCAGCGATTCAGGCACCGGAATCCGCAGCCGCAGGACATCAACTTGAGCGATGGTAACCACCGGCAATCCGCTGGTGTTAGAGGTACCGGCCTGGACCAGTGCTCCGGTATCGGAGAAGCGCCAGGTGACCACCCCATCGTAAGGAGCCGTAATCCGAGCGTAGTCGCTCAACGCGGAATAGTGCTGTTGGTTGGCGCGCGCTACTTCCAATTGCTGACGAGCTGCCCCTAATGCAGACTCTGCGGCATCAACCTGCGCCTGCGAGGCTCGGTCCTTGGCGGTCGCGTCGTCTAATTCCTGCTGCGCGATCAACCCGGGTCTCGCTTTGTCGGTGTTGACTAACCTCTCGGCGTTAGAATGCAATGCAACATTGTCCGCCTCGGCGCGCGATACTTCACTTTGCGAGCGCTGGATCTCCTCTTCTGCGTGGTGCACGGCAGCCTTGGCTTCATCCACTTGCGCCACGAGCTCGGGGATCTCCAAAACCGCCAGCACTTCTCCCCGATGGACGTGATCGCCAATATCAACATTGATGTTGCGAATGTAGCCGGCGACCTTGGCGTGTAACTCAACATTCTGATAAGGGATAAACTGCCCGGCTATGGAAAGCGAGGTGGCGATGGTTTCCCGCTTTACGGGAGCGACCGCCGCATACACGACGTGTTCGCTCTCGGCGTTTACATCAGCCGACCCCCTTGGCGAGCCGGCGCGGGCTCGCCTCACAACCAGGACGGCGATCACCAGGCACAACGCGACCACCCCTAACACAAGAAACTTGTGCTGACGGTGCACTTGCATGAAGCTCCTCATTTCATTGAGCACGCGGTACGGCTACCGCACATTCGGCTCAACGTGAACTATTTGGTCAGAAAGACCAAGACCAGACAACAAAAGTTGACCGAGGAACCCTTACGCCTTTAGAGGAGGAGGCCGCAGAAAGTGATGCAGGTAGAGAAGCGAGCTGTTTCTGGGGGGAGGGGTAATGCCTATTATCTGAATTCGGGGTTCGCGATGAAGGAACAGCGCGAAGAAGCTGAGAATCGTCATCCAGAACAGAATGGCAGCATTGGTGTCAACCGGCTGCACTTCCATCTTTTGCCCGCTCAGCCATAATTTCGATGCAGTTGACGGGGTAACTTTGGCTGGCGCGCCGCCGTTATATACGGCGGTTTTCGCACGCAGGGCGAAGAAAAACACGAGCGCACACAATGTCACCAATAGCGCCCGTCGTAGTGCCCTGTCTCGCAAAATCCGATAACCCTCAGCCAACGACAACCCCAACTACACAATAATATACGTAGAAACCCGGAATCGGTTAGCGAGTTGTACGAAACCCGAAGTGAACAGGCTCATATTTTTCTTCCATTTACATTTCGGCAAAGGCTGTTTCTGCGGCCTCCCTCCGTCCTAACGCACGGACTTGATCACTTCGACGTCAGACATCGCGATCAATCCTTCGAAAACCTCCCACCGAGCGCCGGCAGCAGCTATCGCTGGCCGTTTCGGGCGTCCGGAAATGACCTGATTCCCGAATCGGGAGACAGCCGAAGATGGTTTGATTCCAGTTGGTTCGAATGTCTCGCCGGCGTCTTACGATGGAAGGTTAGCCTTCAGCAGCTTGCAAAGCGGCCCGCCCACCGCCTGTGGCAATTGCGGCTACGACAATTTGCTTGATACGAGGTTCCTGATGCGCAAACTTCCGGCCGTCGAACAGGCTCGGGCAATTATGTTGGAAGGCACCGAATGGGGTGTATGGAAGTGGCTGACGGAGAAGAAGCGAGTCCGCGAGCTTGCCGACAAAGCCAGGGCTGCCCTTGACGACGCCGAGATGAAGACCAAGCTCACGTGGAGCGATGATCTCAAGATCGCCTACAACCGCCTTGTCACCGAAAACGGGACCGCCGAGCGTACCCGCAGCAAGACCACCTCAAAGGCGAAAGACGACAAGTCCGCTGGAATGCCCAAGCTCGATCCTAAGACTCTGGCCTCCGTTCAGCGCATCCAGGAAGCCGACGATAACGCCTACAACGCACACGAGGACGCGGAAGAAGCTTTTGCTGAAGCTGAGAAAAAAATGAGCACCAGGATGGCCCGCGACGCCGCACGAAAAGCCCTCGAGGCTTACGATCTGCACGAGTCCGCCATCCGCAAGGCCGAAGCCCTCGCCCGCTAACAGCCCTGATCGGCATGGTCGCTGGCGGCGAACGCGATTCAAACCACCAGTCGCCGAGTCAGCACGCCTTCATACCATCGGAACTTTCCCGCTTATCCCTGCGTACCTTCCATTGCCAACCGATTTCATCCTGCCGCGGATGGCGCGAGCGGAGGAGGAGCACATCATGGACGGAAACTTTGTAGGATTCGCAGCTGTTGTAATGGTCTTCGCCATACCGCTGGCGGCGATCTATGCCTTTTACCGCGTGCGCCGCTTGCGCACCGAAGAACGCCTGGCGGCGATAGCCCGGGGCGTAGCTGTGCCGATGCAGCCGGAATTGCCGGAAGCCGCGCGTTCGCGCCGCGCCGGAATTCTGCTGACCAGCGGAGCTATCGGCTACACCGCGGCCTTTGCTCTGATTGCACGCGTCGAGCCCGATGCCATGATTGCCGCAGCGTTCGGCATCATTCCACTCGCCGTGGGAATTGGCTTCTTCCTCGATTCCACTCTGATTCGCCGCGACCTGCGCGCGTAATAAAAAGCCCCACTCAGCCAGCTAGGCATGAGTGGGGCAACGTTGTTGCGGTCTCAACTGCCACGCCGTCGCACAAGACAGCGGGGACCGTGAGAATCTGCTTTCCCTTGAACCCGAAGCCCTGACCCAGAACTTAGTCGTAATATTCCAGGCCCAAGTGCGTGATCATGTCCTCGCCCTTGAGATGGCGCAGCGTGTTCTTCAGCTTCATCGACTGGATGAACAGGTCGTGTTCCGGGTAAAGCCCCTCGGCCGTCATCGGCGACTTGAAGTAAAAACTCAGCCACTCCTGAATGCCGATGCCGCGCAGCGCCGCCGACCGCTTTGCCAGATCGAGGAACAACACCACGTCGAGCACGATCGGTGCCGCCAGAATCGAGTCGCGGCAGAGGAAGTCGACCTTGATCTGCATCGGATAACCGAGCCAGCCGAAGATGTCGATGTTGTCCCAACCTTCTTTGTTATCACCACGGGGCGGGTAATAGTTAATGCGAACCTTGTGGAAGATGTTGCCGTACAGCTCGGGGTAGAGCTCCGGCTGCAGGATGTGCTCCAGCACCGACAGCTTCGACTCTTCCTTGGTCTTGAAGGACCCGGGATCGTCGAGCACTTCGCCGTCGCGATTGCCGAGGATGTTGGTGGAGAACCAGCCGTTCAATCCGAGCATGCGAGCCTTGAAGCCAGGCGCCAGAATCGTCTTGATGAGTGTCTGGCCAGTCTTGTAGTCCTTGCCGCAGATCGGCGCTTCCATCTGCTTCGACAGCGCGTGCATGGCTGGAACATCGACCGTCAGGTTCGGCGCGCCATTGGCGAACGGCACACCTTCCTTCAGCGCGGCGTAGGCATAGACCATGGAAGGCGCAATGTTCTCGTCGTTAGCGTGCATCGCCTTCTCGAGAGCTTCAATGGACTTGTGCGCCGGACCCGCCTCGATAAACGTTTCCGTCGAGCCGCACCAGATCATCACCAGCCGATCAGCGCCGCTTGTCTTCTTGAAGTCATGAATGTCTTCGCGCACCTGCTCAGCCAGCTCCATCTTGTTCTTGCCCTTTTTCACATTGGGGCCGTCGAGCTTCTTCACGTAGTTCTTGTCGAAGACCGCCTTACGCGGCTTGATAGAGGAGAGGAACGGTTTAACTTGCTCCAGCAGCGAGCGATCGAGGACGCCCGCTTTGCCGGCAGCGGCGTACATGTCGTCCTCAAAAATGTCCCATCCAGTGAACACCAAATCATCAAGCCCGGCCAACGGCATGAACTCGTTAATCTTGGGCGAGCGGCCCTCAGTGCGTTTGCCGAGGCGAATGGTGCCCATCTGCGTCAACGATCCGATAGGCTTGGAAATGCCTTTGCGTACGGCTTCGACGCCAGCGACAAACGTGGTCGCGACTGCGCCCATGCCGGGGATCATGATTCCCAGTTTTCCCTTCGCCGGCGCGATGTCTCCTGCTCCGGTCTTGCTCTTTTCTGTAGGCATCAGTATCAGTCCGTTCAAAAGGAGTATGTAAACTCTTAATGATCTCGCATGGAACGGCAGCTCGGCAATTTCCATGGCGCGAATGGTGCGCTTTGGGCGCTGTTCGGCGATATGCGGGATTTGTTGGGAGGACCTCGCAGTGCAGAAAATCGCTGTCGTGACCGGTAGCTCGAGCGGCATCGGCCTGTTGACCACGGTTGAACTGGCGCAGAACGGATATCGCGTGGTGGCTACCATGCGCGACCTGGGGCGCGTCGCGCGGCTGGAAGAAGCTGCGCAGAAAGCCGGAGTGCGCGAACGTCTGGACCTGCGACGACTCGACATTACCGAGATGGATTTGCTGCCAGCGGCGGTCGATGCCATCGTGCGCGATCACGGCCGCATCGACCTGCTGGTGAACAATGCCGGCTTCAGCACCGCCGGATTCGTCGAAGACACGCAGTTGCATGAACTGCGTCACCAGATGGAAACCAACTTCTTCGGCAACGTTGCGATGACCAAGGCCGTGCTGCCTACCATGCGCAAGCAGCGTTCCGGACACATCGTCCAGATCACCTCCGTCGGCGGACGAGCGCCGGCGCCGATGCTGAGCAGCTACTCCGCGTCGAAGTTTGCCCTGGAAGGCTGGAGCGAGGCTCTGCGGATCGAAGTGCACTCGCTGGGAATTCGCGTAGTGCTGGTCGAGCCCGGCGCTTACGACACCGATATCTGGGAGCGCAACCTGGTCATCGGCAAGCAGGCGCTCGATCCCAGCTCACCCAACAAAGAACGCAGTCAACGCTTCGCTGAATTCGTGAAGACGCGCGCTCCCAAGCGGCGCGATGCGCGCGAGGTGGCTCGGCTGATTGTGCGCGTGGCCAACGACCCGAATCCCACGCTGCGTTACCTGGTTGGACCCGATGCCAGGATGCAAGTGTGGTTTCGGCGGCTCACGCCGTGGCGGCAATACGAGCGCCTCATGGCCAAGGCGACAAGAATCGACTGAACAGAGGCAGGGATCAGAGATTAAGGGTTTGAGACTGCGCTTGGATCAGTGCAATGAAATGTTTGGCGGCCTGTAGGTTGTGGTGCTCAGATACAAACGCGCTTCGGTCGCCTTCTAGTCCCTAATCCCGAATCCCTGGTCCCTTGAGCTTCCGCTCACTATGAACGCTCTCGATCTTGCGATCATCGCGGTCTACCTCTTGAGCATCACGCTCTTCGGCCTGCGCTTTCGCAGGCGGCAGCGCTCGCTGCGCGACTACTTCCTGGCCGACCGCAACATTCCGTGGTGGGCCATAGCGTTATCCATCGTTGCTGCCGAGACCAGCACACTCACCATCATCAGTGTTCCCTGCCTCGCTTATGACACCGACTTCGCCTTCCTGCAACTCATCTTCGGATACCTGCTGGGCCGTGTCATCATCAGCTACCTGCTTTTGCCGCACTATTTTCGCGGCGAGCTCTTCACTGCTTATCAGCTCATCGATCGCCGCTTCGGCCCGCGACTGCGCTCCCTGACCGCGGGACTCTTCCTCATAACTCGGGCTGCGGCAGAGGGCGTTCGGGTGTTCGCCGTCGCTATTGTCATTGGCATTGCGCTGGCGCCGCTACTCGGCAATCGTGGCGAATTTCAGCGCGATCTCATCTCCATCGCGATCGTCACCGCGCTAACGCTGTTCTACACCTTCGAAGGCGGTATGGCAGCCGTGATTTGGACCGACGTGGTGCAGCTGGCCATCTACGTCGGCGGAACGCTGGTTGCGCTTGTTACCGTCACCCACCTGGTGCCTGGGGGCTGGACCACCATCCACACCGTGGCTTCCGAAGCGCACAAGTTTCGCGTCTTCTACTTCGCACCAGATTTCTATCGGACCTACACGTTTTGGTCAGGCGTAATCGGTGGCGCTTTCATCACCACCGCCAGTCACGGCACCGACCAGCTCATTGTGCAGCGCTTGCTGGCGGCCAGGAACGAAGCTCAGTCGAAGCTGGCACTGCTGAGCAGCGGTGTCGTCGTGCTGTTTCAATTCTGGCTGTTCCTGCTGATCGGCGCGATGCTGTGGGTGTTCTACCGTCCCACCCCGCCATTGGCTGCGTTCGATCGCACCGACCGCATCTTTCCTACCTTTATCGTCGGTCACATGCCACACGGCGTGTCCGGCATTCTCATAGCCGCGATTCTCGCGGCCGCCATGTCGAACCTGAGCGCCGCACTCAACTCTCTCTCCTCCACAACCATGGTTGATTTCTATTTACGCTGGAAGCCCGACACTAGCGACAGCCGCCGCCTGCTGCTATCGCGCGTCGCAACTGTCAGCTGGGGATGTCTGTTATTTCTTTTGGCCATGGCTTCGCGCCACGGAGGCAGAGTCATCGAACTCGGCCTGAGCATTGCGACAGTAGCCTATGGCGCTCTCCTGGGCGTTTTCCTTTTGAGCGTCCTCACCCGGAAGGCGAACGAGACTGGCAGCATGGTCGGGATGGCCGCAGGTTTCTGCGCGAACGTCTACATCTGGCAGGGCAACGCGATTCTAGGATGGCTCGAACACACGACCGGAACGCATTTCAGCACGCTTGCTCTTGCTCGACCGATTCCCTTCCCCTGGTACGTGCCCATCGGAAGCCTGATCACTTTCGCGGTCGGTTATAGTTGCAGTCTGTTGCTTCGAACGCGACATGACAGCGCCCACCTCAGCTAATCCAACGCAGCGGCCCGCGCTCTCGCGCGACTTGGGCATCAGCCACGCCAGCGCCATCGTGGTCGGCACCATCATCGGCAGCGGCATCTTTCTGGTGCCCGCCGAGATGATGCAGGCCGTCGGCTCGGCTCGACTGGTATATCTGGCATGGATCGTTGGCGGCGCGCTCTCGCTGGCGGGCGCCATCACCTTCGCCGAACTGGGCGCAATGAAGCCGCAAGCCGGCGGCGAATACGTCTACATTCGCGACGCTTACGGCCCACTGCCCGGCTTCCTTTATGCGTGGACCTGGTTTGCCATCGCAAAGCCAGCTTCCGTCGCAACCCTCACCGTCGGCCTGGTACGAATCCTGGGAACGTTTCCTGCCCTGGCCTTCTTCAACGAGGTTGCGGTCCACGTGCCGTTCGCCGTCAGCTACGGACAACTGGTCGCGATTGCTGCCGCTGCGCTCATCACTGCACCCAATTACGTGGGCATCAAACGCGCCGGTGATTTTCAGGTGACGTTTACCGTCTTGAAGATCGCGATCATCATTGTGGTGTCGCTGCTAGCGTTCACGGCTTCCAGCGGGACATGGCGCAATTTCGCAACCTCATTTGCCGGTGCGACCGGCGGCTTCGCCGGATTCATGGCCGCGCTCGTCGCCGCACTTTGGGCGTACGACGGATGGAACGATCTCAATATGGTGAGTGGCGAGATTCGTAATCCAGAGCGCGTTATTCCGATCGCGTTGATCGCCGGGGTTGGTATCGTTGCCGCGCTTTATATGTTGACCAACGCCGCGGTGCAGTATGTTCTTCCCGCTGCGGCCGTGGCAGCGTCACCGCGTCCTGCCTCAGAAGCGACTGCGGTTGCGGTCGGAGCCTGGGGAGCGGCAATCGTCTCGGCGGGAATGGCGCTGTCCATCCTGGTCTCGCTGAACGGCACCATCATGAGCGGCGCGCGCGTGCCATTCGCCATGGCTCGCGACGGCTACTTCTTCAAAGCGATGGCCGAAGTGCATCCGCGCTTTCATACGCCGTCCATCGCGCTGATCGTGCAGTTCGTTCTGTCGGTGGTGCTGCTGCTGTTTGCCGGCAGCTTCCGCCAGCTTTTCTCGCTGGCAATCTTTTCGGAGTGGCTGTTCTACATGATCTCCGCTAGTACCGTGTTTGCCCTGCGCAGGAAAGAGCCGGACACGCCGCGCCCTTATCGCACCTGGGGATATCCGGTGGTGCCCGCGTTGTTCGTCATGGCGGCAGCGGTGCTGCTGTACTACACATTCACCCAGAACATCCGTGACTCGGCGTGGGGATTGCTGGTGATCGTGGCAGGCGTGCCGGTGTATGGATATTTCGCGAGGAAGAAAAGAGCAGCCGGCGGTTAGGTGTCAGTCGTTCTTATGGACGGCGCGGGAAACCGCAGATCCCTCCGCTCCGGCTGAACAGAGTGCTGAAAAACTCGAGTTTGATCCGTCTTTGAAGGGGCGCACCTTCAGGTGCGCCGTACAAGTCCTTTATTTTTGTGATTCCGAGTGGGCTTCAGCCCACGAGGAATCTGCTTTCGCGACTTTTTCAGCAAACTGTGAAGCCGTCGGTCGGGATGACATTTCGGAAACAATGCTCGGCCAACACCGGAATTCTTCGCGCTTCGCAAAGCGGAACCGAGGTTCCTCAGCGGCTAAAAGCCGAACTGATTTTGCGATTCTTACAGACGACCTAAAAGGCCGTTCCTTTCAACGATGCTTAATCAGAGTTTCCCTAGCTGAGAGCTGATGGCTGACAGCCGACGGCTGCCTCACCCGTTCGCGGCCTGCTGCTGCTTGATCTGCCGCGCCCGGTCGTAAACCTTCAAATACTCCTTCGCTGAGTTGGTCCACGAATAATCCTGCGCCATTCCGTTGCGCATCAACATGTGCCAGGCATTCGGATCACCGCGATACAAGCCGACGGCTCCGCGCAAGGTCTCCAGCATGGCTTCGCCGCTGTACTCGCGGAATTTGAAGCCGGTTCCCCGGTTCGTGCGCGGATCGAACTGCTCGACCGTGTCATCCAGGCCGCCGGTGGCGCGCACCACAGGCACCGTCCCGTACTTCATGCTGTAAATCTGGTTCAGCCCGCAGGGCTCGTAGTGCGAAGGCATCAGGAACATGTCGCTGCCTGCCTCAATCTTGTGCGACAAGGAATTGTCGTAGGCGATCTTGAGCGCGAATTTCTGCGGATACTGCTTGTTCAGCCGGCGAAACATTTCTTCGTACTCGCGGTCGCCGCTGCCCAGAACGATCAGGATCAAGTCCTCCAGCGCGAGCCGATCCGCCACCTGCTGAATGAGGTCGAAGCCCTTCTGTGAGGCGAAGCGCGACACGATTCCGACGATGGGCAACTGTGTATCCTGCGCCAGCCCGAATTCCTTCAGCAAGTCAGCTTTGCACTTGTTTTTGCCGCTCAGATCCTGGGCTGAATAGCGCGCTGCGATGTGCGGGTCGGTTTCCGGATTCCAGGTCACATAATCCACTGCATTCAGAATGCCGGCAATCGTGTTGCCGCGGGCGCGCAGCACGCCTTCGAGTCCAAAGCCATACTCTGCTGTTTGGATTTCCTGGCTGTACCTGCGGCTGACCGTAGTGATGAAGTCGGCCATCGAGATCGCGCCCTTGAGGAAATTCACCTTGCCGTAAAATTCCAGCTTCGACATGGTGAACAAATCCCAGGGCAGCATGAGCAGCGGCAGGATCTCCGGCTGAAACAGCCCCTGGTATCCCAGGTTGTGAATGGTGAAGATGCAAGGTGTCATGGCGAACGCAGGATCCCCGTCGTATAACGTCTTCAGCAAGATCGGAATCAGCGCGGTTTGCCAGTCGTGGCAATGCAGAACATCGGGTGCGCCCAGGATCTTGGTGGCCTCCAGCA
>CAWCMU010000015.1:0-254168 GCA_963796695.1 uncultured Acidobacteriaceae bacterium
CAACTACTCGTCGACACGCGACATTTTTGAGGAGCTGCGCGTCGCCTCCAAAGGCGGCGTGTCGGATTATTACGGGATCACGTGGGATCGCATTGACGAGAGCAATGGAATCTTCTGGCCATGTCCGGAGATCGGCCACCCGGGTACACCGCGGCTCTACGAAGGCGCCAAATTTGGGCATCCCGATGGCAAAGCACATTTCATTCCCATTGAGTGGCGGCCATCGGCCGAGATGCCGGACGAAGAGTACCCGATTATTCTGACGACGGGTCGAGTCGTATCGCACTTTCTGTCTGGCACGCAAACCCGGCGCATCGGCGCTTTGCTGGACCAGTGTCCCCAGCCGTTTTGCGAAATGCATCCCCGGCTTGCGGAGAAGTGTGGCGTCCAGGATGGTGATTTCGTCAAAGTCGACAGCCGTCGTGGAAGCGTCGTAGTGCGCGCGCAGGTGGTGAAGACCATCCGACCTGACACGGTATTCATTCCGTATCACTGGCCGCTCGACCGCTCGGCCAATAACCTGACGATTCGTGCCATCGATCCCGTGTCGAACATTCCTGAGTTCAAGATCTGCGCGGTTCGCGTTTCCAAGACGGAAGAGCCGACCGATGCTATCGCGCAACTGGAGACGCAAGCCGGAGGAATTCGTTGAGCGAGCGCGCCTTCTACATCGACTACTCGCGCTGCATCGGATGCCAGTCCTGTGTGGCAGCCTGCGCCGAGTGCGACACTCATCGCGGCGTTTCGATGATTCATCTGGAGACCATCCAGCGGCGTGAGAGCGTGCAGACCGCTCCGCAAGTGTGCATGCATTGCGAAGACCCGATTTGCGCGCGAGTCTGCCCGGCTGACGCCATCAAGAAAACGCCGGATGGAGTGGTGCAGAGTTCGCTGAAGCCGCGCTGCATTGGTTGCTCGAATTGTGTGCTGTCGTGCCCGTTTGGTGTTCCGAAATACGAAGCCAAAATCGACCAGATGATGAAGTGCGACATGTGCTACGACCGCACCAGCGTCGACAAGAAACCGATGTGCGCGACGGTTTGTCCCTCGCAGGCTTTGGCCTTTGCCACCGCCGAGGAGATCCAGCGGACGCGACGCGGCGTTGCCATCAACCGCTGGAAGTTTGGTCAAGAAGAAGTGACGACGAAAGTGTTCGTGATCGTGCCGCGTGAGGTCGAGCGGGTGAATGTTGAATTGGTACAGATTTCGCCGACGCCATCAGCACTTTCCGACGACCCTTATGATGTAGCGCTAATGCTGGAGAATGTGGGATGAATACGCGCGACGAAGAACCCGGTTGTGCGCGATGTAAAGCGACAGCGACTGCCACGCCCAAGTGGCGGCAGGACTTTCCCATCGAGTGGGAGGGCGACCATTACGTAACCCGGCGCGAGATGGTGAAATTTCTCACCTTAGGGTCACTGTTGCTGGCGTCGGCCAACTGGGCCACGGTGGTGGCCAGCCGGTTGTTGCACCGCGGATCACACGTCGAACGCCTTATCGGCCCAGCCTCTGCGCTGGACCAAACAGGCTCCATATTGTTTCGCTACCCCACGGATGCGGACCCGTGTATCGCCGTCCGCACGCCGGAAGGAAAATTGGTCGCGTACTCGCAGGTGTGCACCCATCTGTCGTGCGCTGTGGTGTATGACAAGGCGGAGAATGGTCTTTTCTGCCCGTGCCACCATGGCCTGTTCAATCTTGCCGGCCAGCCGATCGCCGGTCCGCCTACGCGGCCTTTGCCGCGGGTGCAATTGGAACAACGGGGCGACCAGCTATTTGCCGTAGGGATGGATGCCATATGAGTCTGCGACGGCAAGGAACAACCCTCTTCTCCGCCATGCTCGCATTTGTGGGAGCTGCGGTAGTGCTGCAACTCTGGTTATTGACTGTGTCCATGGAAGCGTTACTCAGCGGCGCGTACAAAACTCTGATTCCCGCCGCTGCCGGCTCCAGTGTGTTGCTGCTGGTGAATGCCGGACTGTTGCGTTACGTATTTCGCTTTGACCGCGATGCCCACGGAGAGTAGGCAGTCTCTCGGCGCGCAAGAGTGGTATCAGTTTAAGAGCCCACAGCCAGATGAGTCGTTCGCAGGCACAAACCGTATCAGCAATACCCGAAACGCCTCTTCAGATTTTCCAGCGCACCAGCGCCCGCGAACTGCCAGCTCTCGCGTCTGCTGATCTTCTTCATATCAGGCGGCCTATTTTTCATGCTTCTGCCCGGGACATTTCTCGGGCGTATGGAATCTCATCTCCATCAGCGGACGCCGTGCCGCGGATAGCATTTCACCCGCGTGGATCCAGGCTCACGGACACGCCCAGGTACTCGGCTGGATAGGCAGCTTTATTCTGGGCATAGGCTACTACTCGATTCCAAAATTGCGCGGCGGCATAAAACCCTTCGCGCTCGGCTTGGCATGGTTCTCGGGCACGCTATGGATGGCAGGCGTGCTGCTTCGCTGGACCGCGAATGTGTATCTCTGGCATTGGCGGGTGCTGCTGCCTGTTTCTGCTGCAATGGAACTCGCGGCTTTCCTCATCTTCTTTCGCGCGGTATCGCAACATAAGCCGCAAGACAGCGGTAAAGCCAAACTGGAAACCTGGGTCTTGGTGGTGATCGTAGGTGCCTGCGGACTGCTCGCAACACTAGTCCTCAACCTGGGAGTTTGTCTGTGGCTTGCCTTTCGATCCAATGGGCCCGCGTTTCCTCCCAACTTCGACCAACGCTTCTTGATCCTCGCTGCCTGGGGATTCATGGTGCCTTTTGTATGGGGCTTCAACGCCAAGTGGCTACCAGTCTTTCTCGGCGCCCGTCCGCCTCATAACCGGCTGTTGGGGGCTGCGGTCGCGTTTCAAGTAGTAGGGATCGCTTTGGGACTCGCGGGCTTCTTCCGGGCCACAACAGCGTTATTATTGGGCGCATCTCTGCTAGCGATGATCGCGCTTCATATTTTTGCACTACCAGAGAAGGCCGCGAAAAGCAAGGGCATCCATGGCAGCTTCCCGATTTTTGTGCGGAGTGCCTACGTGTGGCTACTGATTGCAGCTGGGCTCGGCGTCTGGGCCGCAAATGCGACAGATCCATCAGGCATCTGGGGAGCTTCTCGTCACGCGCTGACCGTAGGGTTTGTCGCAATGATGGTATTTTGCATCGGTCAGCGGGTACTGCCTGCATTTTCAGGAATGCGACTACTATTCAGCCCCGGGCTTATGTTCGTCGGTCTTCTCTGTTTGTCTCTGGGATGCACGGTGCGCGTCGGTGCTGAAGTCCTTGCTTACCAAGAGATTGTGCCGGCGGCGTGGCGCTGGCTGCCTTATTCCGCTGTTCTTGAACTTGCGGCAGTAACCGCTTTAGCAGTCAATTTAGTTGCTACATTTCTGCAGCCTCCGGCAGTCGCCCGGTCGGGCGGTGGCATGTGATTGGCTCGATAGCCGAGGACTAATCAAGGATGTCTTCCTCATCTTTCGGAAAACACGCTCGCGGCGCAACGAGTGGCCAGCCTGCGGTCGCCGAGCCTTCGTTCGCCGAGCGAGCACGCACGTTGATGACCTCGGGCCGGATCGGCACTCTCTCAACCCTTTCCCGGAAACAAACGGGTTTCCCTTTCGGATCCCTGATGCCTTATGGGCTAGACAACGAGGGTCGCCCCATCTTTCTTATAAGCACAATGGCTATGCACACGCAGAATCTGCAAGCCGATCCGCGCGCCAGCCTGTTTGTGACCGAGCCAGACGCAAGCGGCGACCCACTCGGCTCATCCAGAGTGACATTGATCGGAAATGTCAGCCGAGTGCCGGAGGCAGAGCTGGCGACCGCGCGTTCCGTTTATTTGGTGGGATACCCGGACAGCAAGCACTGGGTCGATTTCGAGGACTTCTTCTTGTATCGCATGGATGTTTTGGACGTTTATTACGTAGGCGGCTTCGGAGTGATGGGATGGGTGGCAGCTTCGGACTACGCTCAAGCACAACCCGACCCCCTGGTTGAGCACAAGAGCGAAATCATCCACCACATGAATGCCGACCACAAGGATGCTCTTATCCTGCTCGCGAAACGGTATGCCGGCATTGATGCTCAACAAGCGGAGATGACCGCGGTTGATCGCCTAGGCTTCCACCTGCGCTTGAAAACCGACGATGGCGTGAAGGGAACGCGGGTCGCATTCTTCCGGGAAGTGAGCGATATGTTGCAGACCAGAGAAGTATTCGTCGAAATGGTACAGAAGGCGCGCCAAGGATCGGACTAGGTTTGTGCGGGGGATTGCCGCTCCGATACAAATCCGTTCGTCCTCTACACGGCGTCACGCCCCTCGCAGAGGTTCACCAGTTCGGCTAATGCCAGCACCTGGGCCCTCCGACCACTTCCTGCGCGGACCACTTTGAGGATGCCGGCCTCCTTCAACCTGGTCAGCAAGGTTGATATCGCCTGCTTGCTGGGGCGGTTCGGAAGTCCTTCCAGATGGGATGACTGGAACAGTGGTTTTTCGAATAGCCTATCCAACAGCGGAACGGCAAATTGAGAATGCGTCAGATTGATCACGCGTTCTTTAAGGCCCTCATACAAGTCGAGTATCTGTCGGGCCTTTCGTGAATTGTCGGCAGCCTGTTCGATGAGAGCCGTCAGGAAGAACTCGATCCAGCGGTCCCAACTGCCCTCCTCGCGTCCCAGCTGGCGGAGAGCTCCCATGTATACGTCGCGCTTCTCCTCGAGATAAGAAGACAGATAAAACATCGGTCGCGAGAGTACCTGTTTCTCCGAAAGGAAGATCGGAACGATGAGCCTACCGAGTCGACCGTTCCCGTCGAGAAATGGATGCAATATCTCGAACTGTGCGTGGACAACAGCCAGTTGTACAAGGGGATCCGGCCGTTCCAAATGGTAGTACTTCTCCCAATTGTCCAAGAATTCCGGAAGCACCTCTGGGGATGGAGGCACAAAATCAGCGGTGTCTACCGTGCTCCCCGCAGCCCCAATCCAATTCTGCACCTTTCGGAACTCCCCCCTGGCCTTGTTACGTCCTCGTACGCTGTCGAGAAGAATCCCGTGCAGTTGCAGGAGAAGGTTGAGCGTGAAAGGTCGGCTCTTCAGTTCTTCCTCAGCAACCTTCAGAGCAATTCGATAGTTGATGATTTCCTGGATGTCGAGACGTTTAGACTCTTGCTGAGGCTCCTCGCCGGCGTCAAACTTGAGAACCTCGCCTAAAGTAGCTTGTGTGCCCTCGATCCGAGAAGAGAGCACCGCCTCTTGAGTTGTGAGAGGCGAGAGAAGAACCTCCGGGTTGGGGAGCCCATATAGAACTCCGTCGTATTGAGCTAGCGCCCGGTTGGCTCGTCCGATGAGAGGGATAAGAGCTTGCCAATCAATATCTTGGATCGGAAGCTTTTCAGGGGTAAATGGCTTCATGCCGCTGCTCGCTAGGTTAGGCCAATCTTAATTTGTGTAAAGCCTTATGCGGCCTAACTTGATACAAATTGACTTGTGTCCATTAGAACAGACCCAATCCCACTTGTGTCAAGGGAAAGCAATATATACTTGACACAAATTCCTTTGAGTCCGCTCTCTTTGGCGCAAGCGCAGGGAGGTGACTCTGGCACTCTTTACTCGGTCGCCGTGAGTATCGACTACTGTACCGCTCCAGGACTTAAGAGGGGGACCTGTTCGCCGAAGTAGTGGGCGATCATCTCGTCCACGTCGACCACGATTGTGACAGGTCTGGTTCCGGAAGGGTGTTTAATGGTGCCGTTGCCGTCACGCTCCCAATTGAGAGAGGAACACGGTCACGGCCCCAGTCATGCCGTCGGGGTTTGCGCCACAGCTTGGAGTCCTCGCTCCTGGACCTCCTGTTGGCGAATTTTGAACTTCTGGATCTTTCCTGTCACCGTGGTGGGGAAAGCATCCACAAAGCGAATGTGTTCAGGGATTTTGAAATGGGCGATCTTGCCGTGGCAGAACTCACGGATCTCAGATTCGGTGGCAGTTTCGCCCGGGCGCAGCCGGATCCAAGCCAGCACGACCTCTCCGAGCCGTTCGTGAGGCAGTCCGACGACCTGAACCTCGGCAACCTTAGGGTATGTGTAGAGGAACTCTTCGACCTCACGCGGATAAATGTTTTCGCCGCCACGAATGATCATGTCCTTGGCGCGTCCGGTGAGATGAATATAGCCATCTGAACGCATAAGCCCGAGGTCACCAGTATGGAGCCAGCCTTCAGCGTCGACGGCACGGGCGGTGGCTTCTGGATCGTCGTCGTAGCCCTTCATGACCATATATCCTCGGGCACAGACTTCGCCTTGTTCTCCCACCGGCAAGGTCGTCCCATCGATCAGTGACGCGATTTTCATTTCAGTGCAAGGTAATGCCTTGCCGACAGTGGCGACGCGTACTTCAAGCGGATCGTCCACCTCCGACATTGTGACAACGGGTGTACTTTCGGTTTGGCCATAGCCGATCGTGAGCTGTGGGCAATGCATTTCTCCGACAACCCGTTTCATGATCTCGACAGGGCAAGGAGCGCCGGCCATCATGCCGGTGCGCAAGCTAGTCAGGTCAAAGCTGGCGAACTCGGGTAGGCCCAACTCAGCGATGAACATGGCAGGTACGCCGTAGATGCTGGTGCATTTCTCGTTCCGCACAACGTTTAGCGTGGTGCCAGGATCGAACGTCCAACTCGGAAACACCATAGCCGCGCCGCTGGCCAAGGCGGACATGCTGCCGATGACGCAACCAAAACAGTGATACAGCGGGACCGGAATGCAGACCCGATCCTTTTCCGTGTACCCCATGCCTCGCGCCAACAACACACCGTTGTTCACCTGGTTGTAATGCGTCAGCATCACGCCTTTGGGAAAACCGGTGGTTCCTGAGGTGTATTGAATGTTGCTGACATCTTGCGCCTGGATATCATCGGGAATGTTGCCTGGAACATGCAACAGTTCTTCCCATTGTGGCGAATCGAAGTAGATTGTGTGCTGTAGTTCCAGCGATTGTCCCCCGGATGCCTCTTGAAGGATCTCGCCGTAGTCGGCGCGAGCATCGGCGTGCCATAGAAAAATTGCCTTCATGCGCGATTTGGTTAGTGTGAACCGGAGTTCATGGGAGCGATAGGCGGGATTTATGTTGACCAGGATCGCGCCCGCGCGGGCACATGCCATCTGCAGCATCACCCATTCGACACAGTTCGAGGACCATAGTCCTACGCGGTCCGCCTTGCGAATGCCGAGCGACCACAAACCGCGGGCGAGGCGGTCAGCTATATCGTCGAGTTGGGCCCAGGTCAGACGGCGGGATTGATGGCAAGATGCGACGGCGAGAGAATCGCCGACTCGGTTGGCAGTCCTGCGCAGCTGTTCGCCAATTGTGATCTCCAGCAGCGGATAATCCGGACCTCGTGAGTAGCTCAGCAATGAGAAGTCCTCCGCGCTTGCATGGGCCGACACAGGAAACCCGCGAAGGCGGAATGGATTATAACCAATTATTGCCGCGTCCAAGCTTGGGGTTTACGCCAGGGCTTGGAGTCCTCGCTCCTCAACTCCCGTTGGCGAATCTTGATCTTCCTGGGTCTTTCCCGGTGATGGTAGCGGGACAACATCCACGAAAGGATATACTCAGGGACGTTGAACCGGGCGATTGTTGGTTGAAATGTTGGTTGGACATTCCAGCGCAGCGTCTGACATCAATTCCGCATGACGGATGGCACTTTGCTTTTTGTTCACCCGTAAGACAATCAACCAACAATCTAACCAACAAAATGCGATGTCTTGTGCGACCAGCGTGTTCTTAGGCAGTTCCCGCGGTCTTGTAAGTTGTTGAAATACGCTAATCTTGCCAGATTCACACGGTGGAAGTCACAGGTTCGAATCCTGTAGCGCCCACCAATGTTTTCTGGGGTTTAGAGAGAATCCCGAAAACGGGCCAACCAACAATCCAACCAACACTTTCATTGCACTAACTCCGATGCCAGGCCCATCTCCCGAAGGAATGCGCCTTGAGCCGCCCGCGTTTCATCGCCGTCGCCTTGGGTGTAAAGGTCGAGCGTCGTCTGGATACGGCTGTGGCGAAGCAGGCTCTGGACCGTCTTAGGCTCGGCCTTGCCCTTATTCACCAACCAGCTTGAAAGCGAGTGCCGGAGATTGTGTAGGCCGAAACGGTAGCCGTCCGGTACACCAAGCCCAGCCGCTTTGGCTGCTGGCCGGAGGTGATCAGCTACGAATACGGCAGGCGATATGGGAACCTTGCCGTCTGCCTTGAGCGAGGGAAACAGAAAATCCGTCTCCTTCGCGAAAGGCGTCTTTTCCTTCCAAGCCTGCAGAAATTGCGCGAGGGCCGAGTGCATAGGCACATGACCTTCGCTCCTGCGGCTCTTGGTGGGTCCGTCACTTCCACGCCACCAACGCTTCGTTACCGCAATCCGGTTTTCGTCCCATAGAACGTCTGCCCAGCGCAGCGCGAGAAGTTCCGATGCGCGAAGCGCGGTAGCAGCGCAGGTGAGGATGAGAATCCGGTGCAGAGGATTAGCAAGGCTCTCGATGATTTCCCATGTCTGTTTAGGAGTTACCAGGATGGCCTTGTAATCGGTAGTGGAGCGAGTCTCGACGGGAAGCACCGGGTTGTTCTTCACGAGCTGGTGCAAGGCACCGATGCGATAGATCCGAAGCATGATGCCACGAACTTTCGATACGGTCGTCCACGCCAAGCTCTTATCGGTGTGAAGCATTTTGAGCCAGTGCTGTATGTCGAGGGGTTTTATCTCGTCCGCTATGCTGTCACCCCATTGGGGAACAAGATAGGTCCAGACGATTTGGTTGGTGTTGAGGGCCGTGCGCTGGGACTTTGGTCGGAGCGCATCGGGACCTACGTCATGAGTGAGGTAATGCTCCGCTAGAGCACGAAAGCGAATGCGATCGTCGAGATGCTGGGCATTGATGCGCAGCAGGAGGCCTAAGCGATCGACCTCTCGCCATGCATCTTTTTCTTTGGGGAAGTCGCGAACGAGGCCAACGGGCAGGTCATTTTGAACCCGTTTGCCCTGGTCCCTGATTTCCCGATACCGCAGCACCCAGATGTCTCCAGCCTTGCGATGAAGTTTCACCAACGATCCGCATTTAGCTTCTGATTGACGTTAAACACCCACAACCCACTGAATTTGACGCAACTCCGGAATGTTCCTAACCTCCTCCCACCCTGACACGGGGAGAGGGGAGGTTTAGGGGTGTTTCAATCATCTGAGCACGTCCATCGAGCGCTCACGGACATCGGGTACATCACCGATCCTGTGACGGCCACCGCCGTCTACCTGGCGGCCAGTTTAAAAAAACCACTACTGTTGGAAGGGCCTGCGGGAAGCGGCAAGACTGAACTTGCTTACGCAGTGGCACGCGCAATCGGTACCCCACTGGAACGCCTGCAGTGCTACGAGGGCATAACCGAAGAGAAGGCCGTTGGCAAGTTCGACGAGGGCTTGCAGAGGCTGTACCTGGATACGGTCACTCGCGGATCGGGCGTTTCTGATTGGGCCTCGCTGGGCAAGCAACTCTCCGCCTTGGATTTTTTCGCGGCAGGTCCGCTGCTGAAGGCGTTGCAGTATCCGTCGCCTTGCGTCTTGCTCATCGACGAGTTGGACAAGGTAGACCACAGTTTCGAAGCACAGGCGTTCAAACGGGCTTGCTCGTGCTTTGGCCTGGGGCGCTGCTTTTATGACTTCGCGGCGCCTTGGGTGGATCTGGACGACAAGGGACGCCCGAAGAAAGCTCCAGCAGTTCCATCCTGGTTGATCACGGAAACCTGCGCAAGGGAGCACGTCCGTCCGGAAAGGCCAGCGGCGCGAACGGAAGCGCCACACCGTCGCACGCGGCTGGTGGAAACAACGGCCACGCGAACGGCAACGGATCCCGCAACGGCCGCGCAAACCCGACTCCGCCCACACGGAATGGGAGCCGAGATACGCGTCCGCCAGCAACCCAAAACGTCGCAGGGTCGCAGCAGGCTGCCGCCGATGGTGGTACCAACAAGAACGGGCCAAAACTGAGCGAAAATGCAGCAAAGAACGGCAACGGCGCTGACTTGGACAAACGCATTTCCGCTTTGGAAGAATCTGTCGGCGGCAAGCTCTACCGATGGGTTCTACGCGAATACGGCCATGCCAACAAGCCTCACCTGGTACGCGACATCCAACTGAAGAAGAAAATTCTCGACGTGCTGGAGTCGGCCACGCGGGGCCTGCGCCGCATGGAGGTTGTCCTCGATCGCATCCCGGAGCAAGAAGTGGGCGCTTTGCTGGCAAAGCTGCAAGCCCCGCCACTGAATGAAATCGCCGACATGCCTACGCTGGTCCAGGTGGTTCAGGGTCTGGAAGGCATCGTCAACAACGGTTCCCACCCCAACGCAGCCTGAAACGGCTGTTCTCTCCACCACACACGGGAGATGCCCTTATCGGGCGTCTCCCGTGCCTGTCTTATGTTGAGGTTCCATGATGAAAAGAGAACTCTTTACCCAAGTAGCAACTTAATGCGACAAGTCCTCGTTGCCCAAACTGGATGGCTGGTTTCATCACCGTGCTGCTGCGCCTTTCCCCATCGCAAATTCGTGCACGTGAGGAACCGGTGGCGTCGGTGATGACAGAAACTCTATAACCTCGGGCTCGAGCTTCTTCCAGCATTCATACACTGCCAGATGGCCTGAGTCAGTGCAAACCAACAGGGAGGAGTGCGGCAGTTCCTGCTTCATCTGCTCGCCAACCGACATCGGAATCAGCTTTTCCTCTTTCCCCCAAATAATCAGCACAGGAATGTTGATTCCTTGAAGCTTGCCGTCGAGCACGTCCTGATACGTGAGCATCGAGTCGAAGATGCGTCGGGTGATCCAGGCCTCCTGCGCAAACTGGTGTAGTAGCTCGCGTGAGACTATGTACGGCAGATGATATTGCCGAGGAGTGAGTACAGCCATGAAGGCAGTCAGCTCTTCCGGTGTTCGGGGAAGAAATGACTGAGCGTTAATGTTGGTTTGAAACTTGAGCCCAGCAGCGTCGGCGATCACGAGCCGGTTAACGACTTCGGGATGCTCGCTGGCAAGTTTCAGCACGATCCAGCCGCCCATCGAAACTCCGACCAGGTCCGCAGACTTGATGTTCTGGGTAGCGAGAAACTGCCGCAGCATCTCCGACTGCTGCTCGATGGAATACGCGATGTCGGGCTGCTGGGTCTGCCCGTGGCCCAGCAGATCGATGGTGTAGACGTGGAAGCGGCTACGCAGGTCGAGCATCTGCTGGATCCAGTTCAGAGATTCCCCTTCCAGACCATGCACGAAAATCAACGGGGGCCCTTTACCTCCCTCAAAGTAATGCACTCGATAGGGGCCAACCTGCGCGTACTCGCTGTGAATGCCACCGCCCCACAAGGCGAAACGGCCAGCAGCCCGCAGAACCGTGAGAGGCCACAGCGAGGTACACACGACAGACACGATGACCAGCAGCAAGAAAACGAGCCCAATCTTCTTCCAGGGCCACATGCGATGGCGCCCGGGTTCACCTTGCCGGGCCCCGCCAGCAACAGTAGGCATGAGAAACTCTCTTCCTACAAAAACCAGAAACCTGTTTTAGCGGTTAGCGCCCCAAGTTACGCATATCGATGGCTTGGAAACATCTTGATAAAGTCGACACTTCCATTTGGCGAAGGACTGCCGGTCGCCGGGCTAAAGAACCGCAGTGAGGCGGTATTCGCGGGCCACAGGTTCTACGATTTTCACGCGTCCGTGGCCTGGATTGATCTGTTCGCGGGTGCGCACCACTCCCGCCCGCTCTAACTTCAGAACGTCTCGGCGTACGGACTTGGGATCGCGCTTCAGTGCGGCCGCAAGCGCCGTGATCGACGAGGATTTGGTCCGCACTTTCTGAACCAGCCGGAGACGCTCCGCCGTGAGGACTTCGACCATTGCGAGTGGGTCCTCGAAAGTGATGGTGATCTCCGGCTTGATCGCTTCCCGTCGATCTAACTTGCGCGCCCGCTCCAGGGCCCGCTTCGCGTAGCCTTCAAATCCATCCGTATTGATCTTCAACTTCATATCGGTTCCTTCTTCTGGCGGAGTTCCCGCACTTCGTCTAGAAATCGTTCCAGCAGCCTCTCGTAGCTGACAAAAGCAAACTTCTCTTCGGCGCCGGCGAAATGCCGATGATGGTCACCGTGGCTGTTGTCGTAACCAATCACCCTGCCGTTATCCCTGGCACTAAGAGCGTGATTGATGAAAGCCAAGTTGTACCTGACGATCACGCCGCGAGGGTCCTGCCATACCTCTTCGCGGATGATTCCTTTGCCGAGAGCACAACGCACTTGGGTCGTTTCGTCTACAACCTTGCGCAGCCTCCCGGTTTTCTTCACCTGAGGATCATAGCACAGATAGGGCGTTACAAGCCCTTCCTGGACTGGGGCAGACAGGACTATTCCCCGTCAACGACGGCGCGGTTTCAGCGCCGAAGGGAGGCAACCAGGTCGATGTACTGCTGCATGGCATCTTCGGCGGAGGTGCCTTTGATTTTAGTCCACGCATCGAACTTGGCGGCGCGGACAAAGTCGAAGCCGCCCGGCCGCTCCCCGGTGGCATCGCTTTGAGTCACCTGTTTGTATAGAGCGTACAGCTTCAGCATCGTGTTGTTGTCTGGGCGCTCGGCAAGGCCGTTCTCGTCTTTTTGAGCTTGAGCAAATCCGTCCCGTAAAGCAGACATAAATATCCTTTGAATTGAGTTCTGGTTGTGTCACAAACTCAATCATCGCCCTCTGGCTAGACCGGTCCCCCCGCCTATGCTAGTGATGGCGGACGAGATTTCGTCGAGGTCCGAAGCGGTCAACTCCAGTGACGCGGCGCCGATCCAGCCATCCACCTGCTGCGGCGACCTGGCTCCGACAATCGCTCCCGAAACACCCGGCCAAGCCAATGTTAACGCAACCGCAACGGCGGAGATGGTCGTGTTGTGGCGCTCAGCTATCGATCGCAGTGCATCGCGCAACGCCAGGTTACGGCCGAGGTTTGGCTCCTGGAACTCGTGATCGTGTCGTCGCCAGTCATCCCCCGCGAGGTTCGTTACACGCTGCCGGTCAAGCGGTCGGTCAGCAGTCCCGACTGCATTGGGCTGTAGACGATAACGCCAGTATTGTGTTCGGCGCACCAGGGGATTTCGGCCGCTCCGGCGGCGCGGTGAATCAGCGAAAACGGCGGCTGCAGCGAATCCACATGCCGGATGGCCTCGCAGCGCTCCAGTAGTGCAACGTCACAAGTGACGTTGATTGATCCCGATACCGTCAACGAAACCAACTGTGTGCGCCAGCCGTTCTGCCGGACGGAAGTCGGTTTCCCGAAAGCCATCGTGCTGGCGCATCGAATCAACCTCTTCTGGGGTCTGAACTGGCAGGGCATGCAGACCCAGATACAACAGGTCTCCACGAACGCAGACGTCGATCTCGTGATTGCCTGTGTCGATACACGCAAAGCTCGGCGCGCCATCGACAAATGGGCGCTGCAATCCCGAGTTCTGTACTGGCTTGACCTTGGCAACAACGCGTCAAGCGGCCAGTTCATACTTGGACAGCCTAAGAACCGAGTGAATCACAAGAAGAAGAACCGCCTGCCGTCGGTCACGGAGCTTTATCCGGAGATTGCAGCACCAGGCGTAAAAGATGACGATCACCGTCCTGCAGCGCGGCTAAAGCCTTAACCCGGCAGGAACCGTTCATCAACCAGAACCTCGCCTACCAGGCTCTGGGCATGCTGACCCAGCTACTCCGCCATGGCTCTTTGTTGTATCAGGGCGGTTTCTGCAACCTAGTGACCGGGCGGGTCGTGCCCTTAGGCTCGGCAGCGTCGCGGCGACGGTTGCGCCAAGCCGTCCGCGTCGATAAAACCTTTCGCGCAACGCCGCCGCAAACTCCTCGAACCTCTCTCCGTCCCGGCACTCCTTCAGCTGCCTGTTGACCGTCACTCGTAGCCGAAGGCAATTCATCGGGCGCACTCCACGAGTCTTCTTACTCCGTCCGCTTTCGTGTGCCTGTCGCAATGTTCAACCTCTGAACCTGACCGAATTTATTTTCCACAAAAACTCTCACTGCAGGCTGCGGTTGCCATGCCGCGGCCGAAATGGACACTCAACATGCCAATACAAGCGGTTCAACACGTCCGCAGGATGCGCGGCGGCGCACAGAGCCATCTCATGCGCTGCGCCGATGGACATCACTACATCGTCAAATTTGCCAATAACCCACAGCACCCGCGAGTGCTGGTGAATGACTGGCTGGGCACGCGCCTTGCTGAGATGATCGGCCTGCCGGTTCCGGTGCCCGCCATCGTGGATGTACACCCGTGGCTGGTGGAGCACACACCCGATTTGCGCCTTGAGCTTTGCGGCCGGCGGACCATGTTCACCCCCGGGTTGTCATTCGGCTCACGCTACGTGGTATCGCCGCTGGAAGGCCAGGTTTACGATTACCTGCCCGAGGCAATGCTCGGACGAGTGCGTAACGTCGATTCCTTCGCCGGAGTACCGCCCTCGATAAATGGACATGCAACGCCGATGGCCGCCAGGTCGCTTTCTGGAAGCGCCCGCGCGAACGCAAGTTCAACGCCAGCTTCATCGATCAGGGATACTTTTTTAACGCAGGCGAGTGGAGCTTCCCCGACGCGCCATTGCGCGGCGTCTTCGGGCGTAACGACGTTTATGACGGCATTACAGGGTGGGACAGCTTCGAGCCTTGGCTGAGCAGGATCGAAAGCTTTCCGGAGAGTGCACTCTGGCCGCTCATTAATCAGATTCCGCCCGAGTGGTACGGCTCTGCCGCGGACGAGCTCGAGCGGTTGCTGGCCCAATTGCTGGAGCGCCGCTCTCGGGTGCGCGAGTTGATTCTGTCCTTCAAGAATTCCTCTCGGAACCCCTTCCCGAACTGGCGCGAAGCGAGCTCGGTCGCGGTTGCGACCTCACTTCGCTCAGGAGGACAAGGAGGACAGCGATAGGTCGTTAAAGAGTCCCTGAAGACACAGCCGAAAATCTAATCCACAGTTCCCACAATTAGCCGGTATCTCGGAAGTTGACACCGGCTGGCACTTCCGCTTATAGCCGAATCTTCGCTCAAGTGGATTTCCGCCGCGAAATGCGCCCAATAGCATTCGTAGAACCCTGGCGCGTTTCCCAGGACTGATCTGTCCCCGCCGACTATTCAGAAAAATGGCTGTATCAGAAGCTCGGATGTTCTGATGGGAAGCTGGACATCGTATCGCTGCATTAGATCGTCGAGAACCGATTCAAGCCATATTGGCGAGAATGGCTAAATGACCACCTCCTTGATGAGGGCAGAAGGATTAATCTGTCGTGTCAGCCCAGTGTCTTGATGTTCTGGGTATCTATGGATAACCGCTCGAACTTCCTGCTCGTGTTCCAACGATTTCCTCTTCCTGAAGATCGCGTCGTTTACGTCCGCGAATTGGGTTCGAAAATCGACGTATTTGACCCGTCCAATGCTGATGGAAGGATCATCGTCGAACACTTGCTTGAGATCCGCAAAGGTGGTGCGGATCGCAACACCAGCCGTCGGCGGTGGGCAATACAGTCTCCAAAGAGCTTCCGACTCGCTCTCATTTTCGTGCCAGCAACTCACATAGGTGCTTTGCAACTGGCTCTTGCCCGACGCATCGAGTTGTGCGAGTAGTCGCTTTGCTTCAGCTTCGATTTCTTCATCGGACTGGTCGCAGCGGTACCCCTCAGGAGGGTTCCGGATCGCGTCCGAAAAGAAGCGGAGATAGTGCATGTCCCATCGCGATTTATTACCGTATGCGCCCTTTGCACCCTCCCAGGAATCCCCGAGATTATCTGCACGTGCAAAGTAAAGACTTCGATCTCGCAAAAGGGCAATAAATCTGGCCAAGTCCATATAACGCCAAAGTGAAGCCTGAACTGGAGGTGTCTCGTAAGGGCGATTTGTCCAGCGATATCTGGCCGCTGTTTCATGAACCAGCGAAGCGCAGCAATCCTCGACGTAAATCGGTGTCCCTTCCGCGTCATATCCCGAATTAGAGGTCTCTCCGTCCCTGAAGCTGCGACCACAGTTGGAACAGGCATCGTGGGTATCTCGCTCCAGCTTCCGGAGTTCCGAGGTAAAACGATGAGTCATCGGCAGCATAGTTAATGATGATACTTCCGTGAACACCGGGCAATGAAGTTTGAGGCCCGCCGGTATGCGGGTCTCATCTTAAGAGCATTGGCAACGGGCAGTTGGCTCGTGAAGAACAACCATTGTGTGGGAATAGAATCACTCCGTGAACTGGACGCCAATTCTGAATCGCACGATCAAGGTCATTGATGAAGATGGTCCGGCGCGCCTTAGCGGCGGCCAATTCATCCGAATGATGCAAGAGGTTATTCCATACCTATCAAATTACAATCGGTTCATCGCCGTGGCAAATATCTTGATCCAGATCGCCATCTCGGTCTATCGCACCCTGGGGCGTTTATCGTTATCGATTTGCTTTGACCCGGCTGATCCCCGATGGTATCCGAGAGCAGGAGGCTCGCATAGATGATCTGGATAGAGTCGGCAGGTAGGTGCAACAATGAATCCGATCAATTTCGTTTCTAAGAAAGGTCCAGAGGACGCGCGAACTGATCAAGGCGCTCTACTATCCCGAGTTCATGATGGACGTGGCCACTCTAAAACGGTCCATCCTGCTATTTGACGAACTGCACGTCATGGACCGCCCATCCTTCAGCTTCGGCGGCGGCAAGAAATCGAACTTCGGGATGATTGGTGCGGACTCTCCCCTGCGGCGATTTGAGAAGTCGTTTCGTGACGAGGGCATGCCTCTCTATGTGCATGGGGCGCCGGGGGGCCGCATCTCTGAAGACGATTATGCCGAGGTTGCAGCGGACCTGAACGATATGGGATACCTGCGCCGCTTCCAGAAAGGACTGGAGACGTCGCCGGCATTTCGGCGAATTCAGATACCAGTGGCCAATTACGGCGAGATTGGAAACCAGGATGATGTCACCAGAGCGGCACTCGGCGTCGATCTCACGACCGCATTCGCCAACTATGACACTCCCATTCAGTTGCTCGAAGACCCCGCGATCCAGCTTTTTCGCTACTCCACTCCAGAGGAGAGCGCGAAGAGCTTTCTGAACGAAGCTTTGACCTGCTCAGTAAAGCTAAATCTTGCCCTACGGATCGGCGCGAAATATGGCCATCAACCGCTTGCCGACGCCAGGCCGTTCGGAGACTTGCTAGGAGCCAAGTATGCGCGCGCAATTGCGGCGGCAGAGAAAGTCACTCCGCAGATTCAGTTCACGGACCTTACCTTCGCAATATTCGAAGAGTTGTTGCCGCTGGAACGTTTGAGCGCACTGTCGATGCAGGACGTCATGAGCTACCGCAAGTCGTCTGCCGGTGCTCGCGAGGCGTTCCTTGAGCATATGGCGGTCCTTCAAGCGAAGGCCTCCGAAATCACGGATACCGGAGACTACCGGGCGTCGATCGAAAACATCCTCATAACGGAGGTCCGTCCAGCGGCACGGGATTTTCAGAATGCACTCGAAAGGATTGATGATGGATTCAAGGCGTCGATGGCCAAAGGTGGCTTCGGAATACTCGGTGGCGGCTCTAGTGCAGTTGTTCGCTGCGATGTCGTGGGCGACGCTACTTCCGCTGGCTATGCTTGGAATTGCTTATGTAGGAAAGGCAGCGGTTGACGCTTACTACGCCGATAAGGCCGCGAGACGCGAGTCGAGCATCTCCTACATCTTGTCAATCGACTAGTGAGATTTAGTCGGATAGGCGACCTGATTAGTCCTCAGAAGTCGGCCAGCATCCGACAACCGCATTGGCACCGCCACTTGACGTAAACGACCACATCGGCATCGAACCGTAGCCACGGGGGCCCGTTTCATCGGAGCGGGTCGCCGACAACACGTCCAAGTGACTTCCCCGAACCAGACTTCGGGGGAACTTCGCGTCTTGTTGGTCGAAAAAGACCGATGCGATCCAGTGTTCGCCGTCGAATTACTTCTCTTTCGCCAAGTGAAAATGTAGACGCGATGACTCGCAGCGCTGACCGCCTCAGGGCAATCCGGCATGAGGCACTTCGACCGTCGTTGTCAAGATCGAGGCCTGATGGTTCGCGGAAGCTTGGGCCTGGTGGAATGTGGGCGCGACGCATGCGAAGAGCGTGCGGCCGTCGTCACCCCCCAACATGCAAGCAAACACTCCGACTCCATCGGTCGTGCGTTCCTCCAGAAAGCGGCCGCCCTCGGCGACGCGAATCAGTCGGCTGTGGACGGCATCGGCCACCCACACCGCACCTTCCGCGTCGAGGCAAATGCCGTCCGGGGCCACGGCGAGTTGTCCGAGCGCTTCGGTGAAGTTTGTCGATGTCGGAAGATCGCTGAAGGCAGCCCAAGTCCAACGATCGCCCAGCGAACCGTCAGTGACATTGAACGCGCTGAGTCGGTTCATCATCGATTCAGCCACGATCAGCGTGAATCCGTCCGGGGTGAGCACCATGCCGTTGGGAAAGCCGAGTTCGTCGGCGACAACCTTGGCAGTGCCGTCGGGCTCAACACAAATGAGCACGGTAGTGCGGGTCGGCGAGCCGTCTTCTAGATCGAATCCGAAATTGCCGACCCAGGCCCGACCGTCATGGTCGACCAGCATGTCGTTGCAGTGCCAGTGGGCGAGGGCGGAAAGATCGGCATGCACGATGAGCGAACCGTCAGCCTCACGCCGCAGGACTTTGCGGTCGCGCATGGAGACGATTAACATGCGGCCGTCGGGCAAGAAGCCGAGCCCCGAGGGCTGATGGGGCACTCGAGCTACGGTATCAGCGGTGCCATCCATGGCCACGGCCAGAACCCGCTGTGTGTAGAAGTCGGAAACGTAGAGCCGGCCATCGCGCCATAGCGGGCACTCGGTGAATGACAAACCGCTGATGAGGGTCGTGAACTCCGACATCGTGGGCCTCGTTAGTCGTTAGCAGACACCAGGGATTGTTAGGGAGCGTAACACTCGGTCGCTTGGTGTCATCGAATGGCATAGCCGCCATCGACAGGAATTGTAGTGCCGGTGACGAAGTCCGAAGCATGCGAGGCCAGGTACACCGCCGTTCCAGCAATTTCCTCCGGGTGACCCCATCGACCGGCGGGGGTCCGAGCAATAATTTCGTCCTTCATGGGCATTGCACGTACAGCCACCGTCATGTCGGTTTCAATCCAGCCCGGTGCAATCGCGTTGACTTGAATGTTGTGCGGGGCGAGCTCGATGGCCATTGACTTAGTCAGTTGGACGATCGCTCCTTTCGCTGCGCTGTAGGAGGGAACGAGCGCCGATCCGAAGTACGAGTACATGCTTCCGATGTTGATAATCTTTCCGGCTTTACGATTCACCATCGATTTAGCGGCCAGCTTGGAAAGAAGGAAAACAGCGTTCAGCTGTGTTTCGATGACCCGGTCCCAGTCTTCCGACTTTTCGTTCAACACGCCGCCGCTCAGCGACGCGATACCGGCATTATTTACCAGAATGCTTATGCCACCGAGTTCGCTCTCGACCTTTTTCAGCGCGGGTTCCAATCCGCCGCGATTGGTCACGTCAAGCTGCACAGCGAGCGATGGAACGCCGATTGCTCTCAATTCGGAAAGCACCTGCTGGTTTTTTTCGCCGTTGCGGCCAAACACGGCGACGGCGGCCCCGCCTTCCGCCAATCCGAGCGCAATGCCGCGACCAATTCCGCCATTACCGCCAGTCACGACGGCCACCCGACCGGTTAAGTCAAATAACGCAGGTGTTTTCATTAAGCGCTCCCTCTTCAAAGACCTATCAACACGATTAGTGCTTCGAAATACGTCAAATCACACCGTAAGAGTGAATCCTCCGTCTGGCGTCAGTGTGGTGCCCGAAATGTAGCTGGCTTCGTCCGGACAAAGGAAGAAGATCGTTTGAGCGATTTCTCCTGGGCGCCTGCGCGTTTCAAATGAACTCGTGGGATCATAACTTTGTCGTAGATGTCATCGCCCAGTTTGGCGCGCCCCCGGTGATGCATCGGCGTATCGACGAATCCCGGGCACACGATGTTGACCCGGATTCCATGCGGCGCCAGTTCCGCGGAAGCGCTCGTGGTGAGCCCGACCTGCCCGTGCTCCGAGGCAACGTATGCCGACCCGGTAGGGAACCCGAGAAAAGAATTTACTGAACCGACGTTGACGATCGAGCCGCCGCGTCCACCCGCGAGCATGGCTCGGGCCTCGTGCTGCAGACACAGAAAGGTCCCCTTCAGGTTTGTGTCGAGAACGCGGTCCCATTCCTGCTCGGGCAGGTCGGTAATCGGCGAGATATTTCCCTCGATGCCAGCGTTATTGACTGCGTAGTCGAGCCGGCCAAACGTTTCAATCGCATGGGCCACCATCCGTTCGACATCCCTGGCGATTGCGACATCGGTGCCGATGAAGGTTGCCTTTCCTCCGCGGGACTCGATCTCACTCGCGAGCGTCGTCAATTCGTCTTCGCGACGCGCGGCAAGAACGACCTTGGCACCTCGGGCCGCAAAGACCTCAGCTGTCGCCCGGCCGATACCACCGCTCGCTCCGGTAATCAGAGCTACTTTGCCATTCATGTCTGACATCCAGGACCTCGCGTGCGCCGTTTGGCGTAAATTTGGCAACGTCGCGACCACCAGGGGCCGTGATGGCCATGTTCTCTTTTGCGCTGTAAGAATGTCATTGTAGCGAAGTCGGCCACTTCGCATGAATTGGCTGATCGTCGTCAAGAAAACAGGATTTCCCGAAAGCCGACTCACTGATCGTGGGTGTGTGATCGGCCGTCAGGACGTTGTCCTGACACCGGCTTCTGGAAGATCACTCCGGAGAAGTCGGCCAGCGTTTACGAATGCTTTTTCCTTTCATTCTGGCCGTATAACGCCCTACCCTTTCTTGTGACTTACGGCGTGTCGTCCGCTCTCAGTCGGCGGTTTGCCGACTATATGTCCAGGTAACGCGGCTTAATTCGGGACTCAGTGCTCTTGCTGCCCAATCACCTCGCTGAAGCCCCTCCAACAGCCCATTTGATTCCGCGAGAAAAGATGTGAGCTTTTCCTGCCCGCAATCATCAGTTTCTGGGCCACCGGCGTACAAGAATTATCGGCCGGGGAAGCAGTCGAACCGACTTACAGCTCGTATTTCAATCCTTCCAATCTGAAGCCGATTGCAGCCCCGGGCAGCGGTTCCGACTTGATTGCGACTCAGGGTAGGTGCCAGTCCAGCATTCTGAGTAATTGATGCTCCTGCGAATGTCCCGTCCAACCATCCGTTGCTCGGGCCGGGGATTCTCTTCGAGCACCGAAGGCCCCCATTCTGGCCAATAGCCAACAGCTAATAGCCGATAGGCACTTCAGGTTTGCAAAATCCTGCTATAGTGTTTCAAAAGTGGCCGGAGGTGAGGTTGAAACGTCCATCATTGGCATCATTGCTCTTCGGAGCGGTGCCCTTCGTCGCCCTTTGTTTCACCGTTTCGTTGTGGGACCGCGTTCATCCCACTGTCCTCGGCCTGCCGTTCAACTTTTTCTGGCTTCTCCTGTGGCTGCTGCTCACGCCGGTATGCCTGTATGGGGCATACCGAATAACGCCAGTCGAACCCTCCTCGCACGCCAGAGACGGTTCTCATTGAGCCCCGGCGCCGTAGCCCTCACCGTCATATCCGTCATTGTGGGAGTAGGCTCCTCCGTCGGTTTCCTCGCCCGCTATCACCACAAGATGGACTTGGACCAGTGGATCGTCGGTGGCAGAGGCTTCGGCCTGATCTTGGTTTGGGTGCTGACGGCCGGTGAGCTATTCACCACGTTTACGTTCCTGGGCGCCAGCGGATGGGCCTACGCAAAAGGTGCGCCCGTCTATTACATCCTCGGATACGCACCCCTCGCCTGCGTTATCGCATTCTATCTGCTGCCTCCGGTATGGGAGGTTGGCCAAAGATTTCAGTTGCAGACTCAAGCCGATTTCTTTCAGGTGCGCTACGGCAGCAATTACCTGGCGGCACTTGTGGCGATCATTGGGGCGGTTTGCCTCTTGCCCTATATACAAATCCAGTTGGTTGGGCTGGGCATGATTGTCGAAGCCGCAAGCTTTGGTGCTATCCCACGCACGCCCGCCATGGTTGTCGCCTTCGCCCTAGTCGCTGGATTTGTGCTAGTGAGCGGCGTACGCGGGATTGCGTGGGTCAGCGTCATCAAAGACGCTTTGCTGCTCATATGCGCCGTGTTCGTTGGCTTCGCCATTCCTGCTATTTACTTTGGCGGTGTCGGGAAGATGTTTGCCGCCCTCGCGACAGCTAAACCCAATCACCTGGTTATGCCCGGCGCCACCTCGAACCTTGGACATAGCTGGTATATCTCCACCGTGCTCCTGATCTCCCTCGCGTTCTACATGTGGCCGCAATTTTTTGGCGCCGCCTTCACCGCCCGCAGCGGACAGGTGCTGCGCCGCAATGCGATGGTCATGCCGTTCTACATCATCGTTTTGCCGCTTGTGCTGCTGGTTGGGTTCACGGCCGTCCTGGTCAATCCGGGGCTGAAGGTGGGTGATCTGTCCATGCTCGTGATGGTTCGCAAAACCTTTCCGGCATGGTTCCTGGGCATCGTGGGCGGAGCAGGCGTACTTACCGCCATGGTCCCCTCCGCCATTCAGCTGCTGACCGGGGCCACGCTGTATGCCAAGAACGTTTACCGCCCATTATTCTCGCCAGCTATGTCCGACGAGAGAGTGGGGCGCCTGGCCAAGGTGATGGTCATGCTGCTCACCCTGGGCGCTCTTCTCCTCGCCATCTACACCACGCCCAGCATCGTCTCACTGCAACTGCTGGGCTTCGCCGGCGTGTCTCAACTCTTCCCCGGTGTTGTTTTGGGCTTGTTCTCGAAGAGAGTGACGGATACCGGAGTTCTCAGCGGACTCATTGTGGGTATCTCCGTAGCTGTGGTGCTGGTGCTGCTGGGACTCGATCCTTTCAAAGGCTTGAACGCGGGATTCATCGCATTGTGCCTTAACCTCGCCGTGACCGGACTCGTGAGCGCAATCACCAAGTCGCGTGTCAACGGCTTCGCCGATCCACCTCCAGCGGCCTTTAGTGCCGCCGGAGGATAGAAACCGCAGCATCGCCTCTCCATTCGCTCGGCCGGGCGGCTGTAGATGATCAAGACGTTGTTGCGGAATCGGAGCGGCTGATGGGCGGCTTGTAGTTGAGGCTACCATGGCGGCGTACCCGGTTATAGAAGTCGATCCAAGGCTGCAGATGAGCATCTCGCTGCTGGCGTTCTGCGTGCCTGCCAGCCGTTCGTGGACCAGCTATGGCTAAACCTAAGCACGCTGTCCAGGCAGAAAGAGGTGTACAACGAACATATTGAAAACGCGATCAACGCATCGCGATACAGAATTTGGAAGCGGCGAGTGGATTGGGCAGTCAGGACAACCTATTGTGTGACTTTTGCACAGCCGCAAAGAGGCAAGATTCCTTCCGGTCCACTGGACGCCTTACTGATGAAGGCTGGTGTAGATTCCAGGTAGAACCTTACAAGCCGTAACGAACACACCTGAGATCAACAATTGCGACGTACAGGTTTGAAGAAGAACAGGCACGATGGCCGCTCGCTGACCGGGCGGCTTTTTTTTCGCCTTGCGGGAAGAGTGGTACGGCCACCACCACTGGTTTAGGCTGATGCTTGCCCAATGGCCCGTGAGTTTATGTGTAATGGGCTAACCGCAAGAGACTTGTCTTTGTTTCAAGCACGCCCCCAAAAATAGCAGTTTCTGGGCACGGGACAGGTTTGTTGACAAGCCTTTTGACATCGATTGGCCATTCGGAATATGAGCAAGTGCCGGGTCAGTTGACGTAGAACGGCCATCCCGCGGATCTGCCACGGGAGTGCGGGCCTGTAGCACCCGTCGAGGAAGTCGACCAGCCCGTTTCCAGCCGGACAACGGCGTACCCGGAAGTTCTCTCGCCGCTTCCGGAAGCGCTAGACGCAACTGGGCAGGGTTACTCAATTTGTGGAGATTTGGCCCCATCGTGCCCGGCATACCCGCCGCCACCTTTGATTCATCGAGCGCCGAAGTAAACCGCGACCATTCGGCAGACATAGCTCAAGTCAAAACGTACTCAATTCCAAGAGAAAGGAGCGCTCCCATTCGAAATGCAGGACGTCTCAAACTCGGTCATTTCCCGTTGCCCGTCGAAGAAGCGAGGAACCTTAGCCAACTCTTGATAGCGGCAGAACCTTTCTTCGCGGTGGATCCGTGCGCTGGCGATGGGACCGCCTTGCTCGAGGTCACCAAAGACTCCGCAGCGCAGACAGCCGCCATCGAACTAGATGCAGATCGAGCCGCCACCGCGGCTGCGCGCGGCATTCCAACCACACAGGGCAGCACCTTCGAATCCCACCTTCCGGCAGGCAGTTGCTCGCTCCTCTATCTCAACCCACCGTACGACGTGGAAGCCGGAAATCACAGCAACCAGCGGTTAGAACTTGGGTTTCTCGACCACACCTACGGATGGCTGAAGACGGCGGGAGTTGTGATCTTCGTCATCCCGGACAAAGCGCTCTCGCCCTGCGCAAAGCGACTGGCCAGTCAATTCGAGCGCATCTCGGTATTCCGCCTCACCCACCCGGAGTCGATCCGCTTCCGGCAACTCGCTGTGGTGGCGATTCGCAAGAAAGAACACCATCGCGGTGACACCCGTTACGCCGACCAACTGCTGCGGTTGGCCTACAACAGCGATCGGCTTCCGACGCTTGGCCCGGAAACAACCGAGCGGTACATTGTCCCCGAATCGACGGCAGTTCCCATCCAGTATGGGGGTCTTCCGCTGGATGCTATCGAAGATGCAATGAGCCGTTCCAGCGCCATGGAGAACGCACTCAGCCTGCTGGTGCGCAAGCAGGAGCGGATCGAAGGACGTCCGGCGACTCCTCTGCACGGCGGACACGTGGGGCTACTTTGTACGGCAGGAATGCTCAACGGAGCGTTCGGTAAAGACGAGGGCCGGCATATCGCGCACTGGCGTTCCGTAAAACACGTTGACGTCTATCACGAAGAGGAAGACGGCTATCAGATCGTGCGCCGGCGGGAACGATTCAGCCACGAGCTGACGCTCGCCTACCAAAGCGGCCGTGTTCTCGTGCTCAAGGAAACGGAGGAGAAGGCGACAAGCGATGAAAAATGCGCATGAACGATTTGGAGAACTGGTTTACCTGCGGCGCACGGAGAAGACGCGGACGCACATCCGGGTCCATCTGAGCGCCTGGATTGGCGAGGACAGCAAGGCGCACCTAGTCTCTGTCGTAGGCGGTGACACAGAAATCGGTGCGCTGGCTGCCGCCTTCGCCAACAACGATCCCTTCACCACCATTGATCCCGAGGGCGTCGAGAGAATCGTCTCGCTCGGGGCGACGCCCACCTGCTTTCGCGGTCCCATCGGGGTAGCCAATCGCAGGCGTCCACTGCGGCACCTGATCGGCCTGTCGCAGGAGATGGTCGGCAATGCCCGGCAGGATCGGTTATTGCTCATTAGTGACGAACCGATGTTCGTCTGGTCGTCGCTGGTTCTGCACTTCGGACTTCCAGCACTGCCGGAATGGGCGGACTGGTTCCTGTCCGAATTGAAGCGCCGTAAGCGAATCCAGGCTCTTGCTGGCTTCGGATATCGCGCTGTGGCCGTGAAGACCCGCCGGCAGGAACTGCTCAAGCTGATCGAGCAGGGACTACGACAAAAGAAGTTGTCATTCCCGACAACGAAAGGTCCCGTTCACTGGCCCGAGTCAGCCAACCCTTTCGATGTCCTGGGTCCGAAGTATTCGCAACTGATAGCCGCGCAATAAGAGCCAACCACCAACTTTCTCTCAAAAGACTACGCAATCTCCGGAGTCCACATTGAATAACCATTCTTTCAATCGGCTCAATGCCGAGCTGCGTGAAGGCGATCCTCTGTGCCGTTATGTCACCTTGGAGCGCAGCAGCATCGAGCTGACACTTGCTCAATACGCCGAGAATGCTGCGCAGCTGGCGATTGCCTGCGAGCTGTTGCAACGAACCCATGCCGAATTGCAGCGCACCTGGCATGACAGCGGGAAACAGATCCAGCCCTACCAGGAGGCCGCGGTGCATTCGATCAACGAATGCCTGACCGTTTCACAGGAGGCAATCCGGCGTTACCGGCATTCGGTGCGCTATGAATATGCTGCAAGCCTTCGCGAGCTTCTGACCCGCACCGCCAGCGCGCTAACCGAAGATGCCCGGAACGAGCGGGAGCGAGGGCACACAAGGATCGCAGAAACCATCGAGAACATGGGCGAATGCCTGCCGATGGTGGCGGACTGCCTCAACTCACTCCTGTCACAGTTCCTCACCCGCGAGTGCATGGCCTCAGAAGCAAGGGGCCGCGGAAATCGCGGCGGTCTGTGACTCTGCGGCGCCAGCCTGACCCAGCCCTCTGCTGTACCGACCTTCCAACCCTCGCCTTCTAACCCGTTCTAACTCAACAAAACATCACCTCCAAGCGGAGTACACATGTCATTTCCGTCCTCGATTCGACAATATATGGTCTGCCATGCCACGGAACTGGGAGAGCGCATCCTTGCTTCGTACCCTCCCCTGCACGGTCCAGAAGATCCACCCTCATCTCAGCTTTCACGACTGCTTCGCACTCCCTACCCGGCCCAGTCTCTCGCCATCATGGGTGTCGCCAAACGCTGGCAGAACTCCCGTGGCGCTCATGTGGTAGCCGAATGTGGAGCCGGCAAAACCCTGATCGCGCTGGGCATGATGTTCGTCCATGCCCAAGGCCAGCCGTTTTGCGGCATCGTGATGGCCCCGCCGCACCTGGTCGAGAAATGGGCACGCGAAACCTTCCTCACCCTTCCCCGAGTGCGTGTCTTCCTGATCGACGACATGCGCAACGGTGGCGATCCCAGGCAGCCGCATGGGGTCAACGAGGTCCGTCTTCGCCGTGGCGAGATCGTGCGCGAGGGACTGCACACCACCCTTGTCTGATTTGCGCATGCTTGGGCCGAAGGGATGGCGGAAGATCTGTCCGGAATCCTCCATCTTCATCTTCGGTCGCGAGCGGGCCAAGCTCGGCTATTTCTGGAAGCACGTCTACCTGAAAGGCAGAGCCGGAAAGCACCTCGGTCTGGTGCTAAACCCGGACACATCGAAGCCCATCTCCACCGATGACGAGTTTCTCGACGTCCGTGACTTCGACAAGAAACGCCTCCACGAGTTTGTGGAGAGAGACAAGGGCGGCACGGCTTACTACTCGGCGCTCTGGCAGGCGAACCGCAACAAGATCCAGCGCATGGCGCCGGCGGACTTCATGGGCCGATACATGTGCGACTGGTTCGACTACGCCATTGCCGATGAGGTTCATCAATTAGCTGGCGACACAGCAAAAGGTAACGCTCTCGGTGTGCTGGCAAGAGTGGCGAAGAAAGTCGCCGGGCTAACCGGCACTCTCCTGAGCGGCTATGCCGACGATCTCTACAACACCCTCTTCCGAGTCGATGCCAGTCGCATGGTGCGGGACGGGTTTACCTGGGGGTCGGCCGGCAAAGAACGCTTCACGCACGAGTTTGGCGTGATCGAGACCATCGAGCGCACCAAGATCGAAGATAACGCCTGCTCCAGGAAGAACAAGACGGAAGTAACGATCCGGCGAAAGCCCGGAGCATCACCACTGCTCTTCGGCAAATACTTGATAGACACCTGCGCTTTCGTCTCGCTAGAGGACATCTCCGATGCGCTTCCGGCCTACCGGGAAGATGTCATTCCGGTTGCTTTGGAGGGCGCGCTGAAAGCAGCGTACGAGCAGCTGGAAGACGAGATTTCCGCGACGTTGCAGGAGCATCGTGGCAATCGCAGCGTGCTGAGCACCATGCTCAATGCGCTGCTGGTCTATCCCCACCATCCCTACGGCCTAGGCACACTCTACGGCACTCGCTACAACCCTGAAACCCAGCAGCGCGAGAGCTTCATCATCGCCGAAACGAAGGATCTGGATGAGAGCAAGGTTTATCCCAAGGAACGCGCCCTCATTGACGAGGTCAAGCGGCAACTCGACAACGGCCGGAAGTGCCAGGTGTTCGCCGTTTACACCAACAAGTACGACGTGACGGCACGGCTGGAGAAGCTGCTGCGAGCCGAGGGGATTCGCGCCGGCGTGCTCCGGGCCAGCGTGGCCACTCATAAACGCGAGGCTTGGTACCGCGAGCAACTGAAGCGCGGCATCGACGGGGCTTACGGAGAGTTTTCGTTTTCCGCGTTGCTCCAGGTTGCTCCAATTGCTCCGCTACCTGCCGCAAATCATGCCGCCATGGGAGTGCCGTCCATCCAGGTCGGCCAATGGAAAGCCACGATCACGTCATCATGAGATCGGAACGGCCCTGGATATCCTGCGCCACATCATTTTCTTCGGGGAGTATTGTCTGCACGAGCCGCTGCTGTGCCTGCCGCTTTGCTTCAATCCGAGCCTGTGTGTAGATCTCGATTGTAAAGCGGGTGCTGGCATGGCGCATGAGTTCCTGGACGACCTTCACGTTCTCGCCATTCGCGATCAATAGGGTTGAGTACGAAGTGTGCAGACCGAATGGTAGGGAGATAAGATGTAGCCCGTACTCATGTCCCAGATTGGCAGATCAACCTCTATCGCCGTCGCAGCCCTCGTGTTGCTGCTTACAAGTGGGTCCGTGGCGAAGCGTGCGTGTGCCCAATCCATCCATTTGACGCCCGCCCAGCGGGCCATCGCTCATGGCGAGCTGCCGCTCACTAAGTTTTACGACTCGGCAACTCCGCTACCTGCGGGCAAGCCAGGCGACCTGATCCGCGCGCAGCGATTCGAGGGCTATGACCTGCCAGACGGCGTCTATGCCGTTCGGATTCTTTACCATTCCGTGGCCGCGACAGGAGCAGATGTCGCCGCTTCCGGTGTGGTGCTGATTCCGCGCGGTGGCGCGCCGAAGGGAGGTTGGCCAATCATCGCATGGGCCCACCCCTTCGTTGCCGTCGCGCGTATGTGTGCGCCTTCGCTAATGCGAGGACTCGGCAGCGGCTCCGTGTTAAGCATGTATGTCAACCTCGGTTACGCCGTGGTTGCAACTGATTACGTGGGCTTGGGAACGTCCTTCAGAAACGCATCGTTCGACGCGCCGTCAAATGCCACCGATGTAATTAATTCGGTGAAGGCAGCACGTAAGGCTGTAGCGGAGCTTGGTACACGTTGGATCGCGCTGGGTGAGGCTAACGGAGGAACATCCGCACTCTTCGTCGCCGAACTGCAAGACGAAGCGGACGATCACGACTATCTTGGGAGTGTCTCCATCTCAGGCGTACTCGATCTGAAGGTTGCGACAGAGCGACTCTGGCAAGGGAACTGGGAAGACAGTTTCGCCTTTCTCGCATACGGCATTAAGACCGTTTATCCAGCATTCCGGCTGGAAGAGGTGCTGGCTCCGGAGGGGCTCCGTCGCTACGAAACCGTAACTCCGGTGTGCTCTGCTCCTGCACTGAAGTCCGCCTTCTCACCTGCGGAGGCACTTAAGCCCAGTTGGCAGAACATTCCATTCGTGAAGCAATTTATGCTCCGTAACAGCCTTGGCTCGAAGACAGCACGCGCTCCCCTTATGGTCATCAGCACCGAAGACCCTATGGGTTCCACGGATGAGAAGGTTGTGACCCGAATGTGCGGACAGAAAGACCGAGTCACGTTCGAAACTTATCCAAGTGTTAACCCGAATGATTTGTTCGGTACTTCCGTAGCAACACAGGTGGCATGGATCAAAGCGAGGTTTGCTGGGCGGATGACCACGAATACTTGCAGATGAGTCCGTGGGACGCCAGCCCAGACTGCATTTGATTAATGAAGCTATCGAAGGTGCGACTCGCAGAGGCTGGGTTCTTCAACGTCCAAGAATGTTATGGGCCATGAAATTGGCCCATGCAGCTGAACAGAGCCCACGAGCTGAAAGCTTCCGTGCGGCTCATTGTGATTTCGGTAAGGGGCAGCAACTTGCTTGCTGGTGCCTCCAAAGGACGCAAATCGAACTCCCAACGGCGTTTGAGGTGAGCTCGAGACTGTTGTCATCCCCCTGTTTATTGCATCCGACTATGTCAACGACATCTAGTCGAGTTTTGATGATTTTTCGGCCAGCAGGTACCAATGACTCTGGAACCAGCCGACAATCATGCGCCATTCCTCAGTCGTTCACCCATCGAGAGCGCGGTCGACATGCAATGAGCGGAATCTGTCCAACTAACCGTAGGCGATCACCCTCGCTGCCACGATATTGCCATCCGAGCAGCCAACTCAGCCCACAGCGAACAATCGGTGCGATGAAGCGTTCGGTATTCGTAGTCGCGGATCACTCTCCTTGCCTCTTCTTGATCGAGGAAGCGATGCGACGCAACGAAATGTTTAGAACCAACGGTTATCTCCTCGCCAGGTGTTGCCTCAATGTTGCGAAGCCAATCAGAATCAGGGCCGAAACCATTCACACTACTGCTTCGGGGATTTCTTTACGGTGCTCGGCGGCTTCCAAGACGGTCTGACGGCGCACGCCGGTGCGGTGGCCGAAATGAGTCAAAAGCAAGAGTCGATGTCCAAACAGGCAACCTAACCGCCAGCGGTACAGGTACACCGGCGCCCGAAAGAGGTGCCACAAGATACCTTTCTTCCTAATAACCGTCATGTAGGCTGGCCTCCACCATAATCCTGTCGGCTGGGTAAGCCGCCCTGCATTGCCGCTAAGATGGCATCCCAAGTGGCTCCGCATCCGGTTGGGCATTTCTGACCGCCGCCTTGCCATCGTAATCGTGCGACGCACCCAGAAAGGGGAGACCACAATTTTGGCCGGGCAACCGCGGCAGGGTCAGATATGCCACACCCTCGATCTGAAGAGCCACGCAGATCCGATGGCAATGACCAAAACTATTGCCATCGCATCACGACCAAACAGGACAAACCCAAGCGCGGCGAAGCACGAGAGAATTACTGCTCTTCGCAAGATGTGTACGTGCTTGTCTCTTAGCGTCATAGAAACCAGCCAATCAATTCTTGAGGTGCCCTAGGGTTGGCTAGATCACGTTTCAGCGAAGTACGCTCTCGATACCGTATAGAACCTCCTCGTAGGCGTCGTTACTGTGTGCTGGCGCCGCCAGCTTCTGCCCGGCGGGACGAAAAACTCGAAGACTGAGAGCTGCCGTTCGAATCATCGCCCGTCAGAAGAAATCGGATATTTAACAGACCAACCGGGATGGTTTCTTCCGAAGCGTTCACTCTCGTAGTGTGCATAGTGGCCCCTTTGAGTGAAGTTATCCGACATTTCTTCTCTTGCGTCGAGATAGGAGTCTGGGACTAGCATCCCGTTGTCGGCCAAACAGAAGTCATCTTGGAAGCTGCGGTGCTTCGACTACTGATCCAGAAACAACGTTCGGTTAAAGTTCTGCGGACGGATTATGAGCGCCGCGCTTTTCAGGTGCCTGCCGTGACCGGTCCTCCGCGAAACTTCCGTTCTGATCTCCGGCGCGCTAACGGTATTTCAACACGCCTAGATGGCACTTCGCTTGTTGTTCGCCAAGAAGACAGTCAACCAACAACCTGACCAACAAAATGCGATGGCTTATGCGACCAGCGTGTTCTTAGGCAGTTCCCGCGGTCTTATAAGTCGTTTCACACGGTGGAAGTCACAGGTTCGAATCCTGTAGCGCCCACCATATTCTTCAAGGGCTTGGCGGGAATCGGCCGAAAAGCCTGTTCCACAAATCTTCCACAATTCACTGGACCATTCTCCGTGGCAAGGCCCATTTCCTTGAGGAATGCGCCTCGCGCTGCACGTTTTCATCGCCGTCGCTCTGGGGGGAATTCGCCAGCATGACCTACCCGGCCGCTCCTGCGCTCTCTCGTGCCTCACGGATGCCTCTGCGCTTAGCGCACGGAATGTTATACGCCGAACAGGCCGACACTCAATTTGCTTGCCGTTCTGCGCAGATCGGCATCGAGCGTAGTCAAAGGCAAGTTTCCACGGATGGCCCAATCGAGGTAGATCGCGTCGTAGCTGGTTAGCCGGCGTGTTCGGCCTAATGCAAGAAGATGGGTAAATGCCCTATCCGGAGCTTCGTCGTTCCGCTCGATTGCGAGTTTGCTTAGGTCGGCGATAAAAGCATTGGACTGCGCCGCGGTGACACGGCCCTTGCGCTCCGCCATAGCGAGGGCGTTCGTAATCTCAATGAACCACTAGGCAGGCACAAGGGCTGTTTCAGGCCAGCCGGTTCAGCAAGGCCGGCATCTTCGGCGGGGCAAGTTGCCCCGCCGCCCGCAGAAGATCAACGACCGCTACACTATTCGCCGCCCAGGATGGTGTTGACGGCATGCACCATCGGTATGGCGAAATGCTGCCAAACAGGCGTCCATCGATTGGGCTGATCGGGGTGGATTCCACAGGGCCCGACGACGTCGGCAGGCGATCCAAAGCCATAGCCCATGGTTCCGGGCGCGTTAACGTTTGGCGACCAGACGTCGATCAGGGTAACCGTGCCTGGAGGATAACCGGCGTTCCAGTTGGTGGTCCCGTAAACGGCATTCCAGGCCTCGATGGTCAAATGGGCATCGAAGTACCCGGTACATCCCAGGATTTCGTACTGACCGTTAACATAGTTTCCCTGTCTCCAGGGCAGCTGGTTGGCGAGAATGATCTTGACGTTGTTATTCCGTTGCCAGAGGTAGGCAATCGTTTGTTGTACGCAGTTGACTTGTTGCTGGATGGTCATTCCGCTGCTGACACCATTGCTGGTTTCGTACAGGACAACGATTTGAGCCGAGGCCGGCACCATGAACAAAAGTAATGGTTGGCCGGTTGTGGGGCTTCTTTGCAGCAGGTTCAAACAGGTCGCGCCGTATTGGCCGAAGATGCTGACCTCATTGGCTGGCAGATTGGGAAACAGCTCCGATTGGAAGCCGCCCATGAATTGGGCGATCGAATCGCCCGAGATTGCTACAATAACGCTGTTATTAGCGCTCAACGGCAGTACTAATAGGAAAATACCAAGAATAAGACACCACAACTTTTTCACTAAATTCCCTTTCTAATTCAGCTTTATGTACTGTTCCTCCAACTTATGGTTGGGTTCTCAGCGTTTGAGCAGGCGCAGATACCCTGGTTGAAAGCAAAAAGAGCAGCACGGCCAGTACCTGCTTCGTGATTCTTAGCTCTAACGAACTGAAGGTACTTAGTCCCTTTTGCACAACTCAGGGCGCATCTCCCACTCTAGTGAGAGCCAAGTGATATAGAGGCAGTGGGTGCGTCAGAGCAAAACGAAAGTAATCACTAGTCCCGAATCAGGAGGAGGAGGCCAGACCTGCTGGAGGATGTGCGAACATTGCCTGCAATAGCCGCACAGCGGCGAGGGTTTCAGACATTGTGGGAGTAACGTTCCTCAGAGAGCGACAGCTCATGGGCGCTGCCAGGCATAGCGTGCTGCCAGGCGGACGATAAATCCCTGCGGATACCAGCGCGTTCCTCAGTCTCGGTACTCAAAGCCGCGAAGGGCCTTCTTGATCCCCAACCGCCGAAAAACTCTGAACAAAACTGCAAGAATCTGAACTCCGCGCTGAATATCTAGACGACAGTAAAAGCCGGTGAGAGCACCATTGGTGGAAAGACGTGGCATCATCAGCGCATTTCTCCGGTATCCGCACTACCTACGATTTCTGGGACTGAACCCCTTCGGGTAACCGATCGGGCCGCTGGGAGCCAAAAAAACGAATAGGGAACAGGATGTGAACTCATGCACATACGATCCGCATCGATCGTGCTTTTCCTGGCGGTGGCAGGCTCGGTAATCATTGCTTGCGGGCAAGAACCCGCGACTTTTAACTTCAACGACATTACCGTCCAACCGTTCCGGCTAAACACGCTAGAAACCACTCCCTTTGGTCCGGCGTGGGCCGATATCGTGACGAGGCCGGAGAATTTTCTTTTGTGCCAAGGTGCGCCGACTGCACTTTGCTTCTACTCCGGGCCGGGTCCCGTGACGCCTTGCGTCAACGATGGGGCGCACCCAGGACGCTCAAATTGCACCTGCTACGAGATTCCGGCTGGATCGCCCTATCTGGTGGATATCAATGCCATTTTGAATCGTGATGTATACCTCGACACCGTGAAGACTTGCGGCAAAGGAGGGGAGAACTGCCTTCCTCGAGGAAAGACGCCTGCTCCGGTTTGCGACGCTATCAACAACAACACGTTGATCCCGGGCGCGCAACTGATCTCAACCTTCAGTTTTGCCCTCGAATCCAGCATGCCTACCAATCAGCAGACAAGCTGCACCAATGCATCGGCCTATGCCGGGTGCATGACGGCACCTTGTAAGGAAACGGGCGAAATCGATCCGACGACCGGCCTCCCGCTGGTATCGTGCGCTTGTCCCAACTACGCTGGTCCTTTCGAAGTGCCTCAGGACCTCAGCCAAACGGGAAATAAATGTAGTTTTGGAAACATCTCCACCTGGTCGGCTGCATACGCTCCCTTAGGTGGAGGTATTACTCCGCCTCCGCCTCCGCCATGCATTCCAGATGTCGCTGGGCCGCACGGATGTCCTCTGTTGTCGCCGGATCCGCCCGTCATTCCGCCGCCGCCCGCCGACATTAGCTGCAAGAAAGTCTGTAGCGAGTACGCGGCGGTTAATAAGGCTGGAGTTGAAGTCGGCTTTTCCTGTGATTCGGCTCTCTGTACCGCCAATAATGACTTCGACATCGTGCTGCAAGCCTGCGCAGGCCTTCAGAACGACCCGGTTGGGGAAGTGTTGCGGTTGGAAACCGAGGTCGGCTTTAGCTGCGCCGCCAGCCAGATTTGCGGCTGCGCGCCAACCAAGAAGACGAGCGACGAAATCTACAACCTGAACCAGAGTCAACGCGAGAAAGGTATCTCTCCGCAATGCGATCTGAACGGAACCTTGTGCGGCACTGCACCGGAGAGCAGACCCGCCTCTGGGGTGAATTAATCACCAAGAGTCAGCGGACTCGAAGAAAGCAACGCGGATGTGAACTGCAATCGTGATGTTTGTAGCGGGTCAGAGTTCCTCGGCCAGCCCTTGCGGTTGCAGACCTGAAGATGCTGGTTCGGCGAGCTTCCCTCATGCGGTAGAAGAGCTATGCCCTTTGGCTCGACCCGGGATTTCGTGACGGATGTCAGAAGGCGGATGCGCTTTAGAGCTTGACTTAGGGAGTTATCTCGAAAATCACGCCAGCGTTTTGTATGCCGCCGGCTGCGGTCGTGCCCAGGTAGTTTCCGGCGCCGTCTGGCGTGAGCCCATAGTAGGGATATGCGCCATCGGTGCCGCTGCTGAAGGCGTGCAGTACCGACTCCGCCCAGCGATTGCTGCCAGTTGGAATCAGCGCAAAGACAACGCCGCATTGGCATCCGGAGTTGCCGCCGGCCGAAGTTGTTCCATAGAGCTTGTCGCCCGCTCCAAATACCAGCGTGCTGGTTGGGTTTGCACCGTCGGCCAAACCGCTGAAGCTATACAGCACGGCACTGCGCCATCCCCCAGTTGCGGTTGTGGGTCCCAAGCGGAATACCGCTCCTGCTCCATTGGCTCCCCCGTAATAGCTGGTGCCATACAGCAAGCCATGAGAGTCGACAGTCAAGCTTCCATACGGAAACGCTGCGTCAGGCTGGCCCTGGAAGGCGTACAAGGTACCGAACTGCCAGCTCCCTCCCGAGCCCCTGGTCAACTTGAATGCGGTGCCGGCGCTATAGGCACCGCCAATTTCTGTCACGCCATAGAAGTTTCCAGCAGCATCGCGAAACAGCGGACCAAGCGAGCCCAGTGCTCCATCGCTGCCGCCAGTGAAATCGTGGATGATTGTCTCCGTCCAGTGGCCGTTAGAAGAAGCTAGCTGGTAAATCGCCCCGACGCCGTATGCTCCGCCGTCAGGCGCGGTTCCGAGCAGGCGTCCCTGGATGTCGAACGTCAAGGCGCTTCCCGGGTTCGACGCGTCTGGCGCATCGCCAAAATTGTAGAGCACCGTTTCTGTCCATTGGCTTCCGGAATGGCTGAGCTCGTAGACCACCCCGCAGCCGTCGCCGGCGCAAATTCCGCCTGCGCCCCCGGCGACCGTGGTGCCGTACAGATTCCCGACGGTGTCGAGGGTCACTCCGCCATAGGGGTTCTTTCCGCCATTGAAGCAGTCGAAGCTGAGCAAGACCGATTGCTGCCAGTGCCCTCCACCCGCAGGAGTCAGTTTGAAGACTGTTCCGCAGTTCGAAGCGCCGCCGGTCACGGTCGTTCCGTAGGCGGTTCCAGACCCGTCGAACACAAGCTGTGAGGCCGGATCCGAACCGTCAAGACCACCGGTGAAGCTGTACACCGGAGTCTCCGTCGCCGCAGTCGCAACACTGGGCGCCGCAATCATTACACCGGCGAAAACTAAAGGAAGGAGGGAACGCAGGTAGCTGGATTTGCCTGAGCGCATCGTTGAGGTCCTCCGAACTGAAATTCAATGCCGCAGAACGGGTGCCCGCCAGGGCCTGCAACTCTAGCACAGACGGAGGAGTGTTGGAGTACAGTGATTTTCCTCGGCACGCTCTTGAGTGACCTCGAACTGTTCACCGGCGGTTGGGTCCTTCGTTGTATTGACGGAAGAGGAAGTCAGGTCGGCCTCGGCGACGGCAAGCTCGACCTGGCGGTGGCAAACCAACAGAGCAACAACGTTAGTATATTTCTGGGTAACGGTGACGGCACTTTCTCGTCGGCGGTGAACTACATCGCGCTGACAACTCCCAACTCCATCGCGGTGGCAGACTTTAACGGTGACGGCAATGCAGACCTGACGGTGGCAGACCTCAATGGCGGGGTGGGCATACTACTGGGAAGAGGCGACGGGACTTTTCAGACCGCGGTAGGGTACGGCGCGGGTGCAGAGCCGACGGCGGTCGCCGTGGGGGACTTCAATGGCGACGGCAAGCCCGACTTGGCAGTGTCAAACCTGGGCAGTAATAATGTGAGCGTGTTGGTGGGCTACGGCAACGGCACTTTTCGCACAGCGGTGAACTTCAGTAGTGGAACAGAGCCCAACTCGGTTGCAGTGGCAGACTTTAATGGCGACGGCAAGCCGGACCTGGCTGTCGCAGATATTGGCGGCGGCGTTTCCATCTTGCTGAATTCGACGATCCACTAGCGACTCTGCGCTCAAGGTTCGTTCCGAGAGCAAAAGTGGGGCAGGAGATCTCCTGCCCTTATCGACTCCGGCGTGGTGTTACGCGGCTTTTTGCTGCCCAAGCAACCTGTGACCTACTTTTTTTGTACCTCCACGGCCGAGCCGCAGATCGAGCGCATCGTGTAAAAAACTTTCGATTCATGGGGCTCAAATGGCCGCAGTACGTTTCCAGTTATTTGCTCCCCATCGGACGCGCCACCTATTGCTGCCAACCGCCTCCCAACGACTGATAGAGCTCTACCAGAGCGATGAGCTCATTCCCCTGCGCTTGGGCCAAGCCTAACTCGGCAGAGAAAGCGTTGGTCTCGTTCGTCAGCACCTCGAGATAATCGGTTGTGCCGGCGTCAAAGCGCTGATGCGAGAGGTGCGCTGCATCCTCAGCTGACGCAAGCAGGTTCTGTTGCTGAATTCTGAACTCACGGTCCTTTCGATATGCGACCAGTGAATTAGACACGTCGCTAAAAGCGCCTTGAATTGCCTGCTGGTAGGTCAGGACCATCTGCTGCTCCTGCGCCTCCGATAGCCTGACGCCGGACTTGAGCCGTCCTCCCTCGAAGATTGGTTGAGTGAACGCTGCCGCCAGACTCCAAAGACCAGCCGGCCCGGAGAAGAGGCTGGTGAGCGAAGGGCTCTCATAGCCCGCGGTTCCGGTAAGCGAAATCTGTGGAAAGTAAGCCGCCTTGGCGACACCGATCTGCGCGTTGGCTGCAACCAGGTTCTGCTCGGCCTCGCGAATGTCGGGCCGCCGCTCCAGCAGCGCTGAAGGAAGTCCGGCGGGAACCTCGGGCGCATGTGGCTGCTCAGTCAGTTTCAATCCACGGGGGACCTCGCCAGGGTTGCTGCCCAGCAGAATGCTGATGGCATTTTCCTCCTCCGCAATTTGCCGCTCGAAGTCGGGAATCTCGGTAGCTGCCGTGTACACCAATTGCTCCGATTGGCGCACGTCCAACAATGAGTTGATACCGTGCTCCTCCAGAGTCTGGGTCAGGTCCAGCGATTCCTTGCGAGAGGCGAAGGTTCGCTTAGAGATTTCCAGTTCCAGATCCAGCTGCCGAAGCGTGAAGTAGTCAGCGGCCACATTAGCGACCAAAGTTGAAATGACTTCTTTCTGGGCCCACTCATTGGCGAGCAGGGTGGCGCGCGCCGACTCTGTCGCGCGGCGATACTTTCCCCAGAAATCCGGATTCCAGCCAGCCGACGCGGTAAGGGCACCCTGCGTGACCTCATAGGCGGGAATTGGCCCAATCTTGGGACTCTGCTGGCTGGTGATGTTGCCCCCGGCGCTGAGAGAAGGGAACTGGTCGGCACGGGTGATTCCGAGTTGCGCCTGCGCCTGAAGCACCCGGGTCGCTGCGATGCGAACATCGTAATTATTGTTGAGCGCTGTGCGAATCAAGCCCTGCAGGGCCGGATCCTGGAAGACCTCCCACCACTTCTCGTCGCCGAACGACTGTGGAGCCGTTTGCGTCGCTTGCGCCTCGGGTTTCGCCTGTTCGGGCTCGGCATAGGACTTATCCGATGCGTCGGGCGCAACACCGCGATAGCTGCCGGGGACATCGACGCTTGGCCGCTTGTAATTTGGCCCGACCGTGCACCCGGCTAATCCCATCACGCTAAGCACAAGAGCAACAAAAGCTATGTAAGTCCGCCTCAAAATGTGACTCATGACTAATCTCCGTGCCCTTCCTGCATCACCAGGACCGGGCTCTCTGCATGGGCTGGCTTGCGAGTGGACCGCAGGAAGGAGAACCGATCCAGCACCTTCTCTTGGAATTCCTCGAGATAGAGGTAGATTGCCGGAGTGACGAACAAAGTTATGAATTGAGAAACGATCAGACCGCCTACAACGACTAAGCCCAGCGGGCGGCGCGATGAGCCATCGGCGCCGTATCCCAGGGCAATCGGGAGCGCGCCAAGCAAAGCCGCCGCCGTGGTCATCATGATGGGGCGGAAACGCTCCATGCTGGCATCGTGGATCGCCTGATCATCCGCGATTCCTTGCCGCACTCGCTGGTCGGCGAAATCGACGATCATGATGCCGTTCTTCTTCACGATTCCCATCAGCATGAACATTCCGATGTAGGCGTACAACGAAGCTTCCGCTCCAAACAGCCACAGCGTGAGCAATCCGCCGAGCAGCGCCACCGGCAACGACGACAGCACGGTAATCGGGTGCAGATAGCTCTCGTAAAGAATTGCCAGGATCACATACATGACAAAGACAGCCACCAGCATCAGCAACGCCAGATCGGAGACAGTGTTGCGGAAGGTCAAGGCTTCGCCCTGAAGCTCGCCCTGAACTCCTGGCGGCAATATTTCTTTTGCCGTCTGTTCGACATACTTAGTTGCGGGCCCGATCGAGTAACCAGGCTTCAAGTTGAAGAACATGGTCACGCTGGTGAACTGGTTGATGTGATTCACTGCCTGCGGGCCGATTACCGGATGCCAGCTCGTAACTGCGGTCAGCGGAATCATGCGCTGGCCGTCGTCACTCTTGATGTAAAGCTTGCTCAGGTCTTCAGGCGCCGAGCGCTGATCGTCAGCTACTTCCAGGATCACCTGATACTGATCGGTTGGCTTCTTAATCAGGTAGCTGTAATTCTGCGAATACGCATCGTGCAGTAGCGTGAGGATCCTGGTCTCGGAGACACCATACAACTTCGCCTGATCCCGCAGGATATCGACCTGTAGATTGGGCGTGTGGTTGTAAAGATCCGAGTTCACGAACAGGAATCCGGGATACTGATTCATTTTCGCCATCATCTTGCCGGCGACGTCATACACCTCTTTGGCATCGATGCCGGATAGGGCATAAGCGAATTGGCCCTGCGTGTTCGCGGTCGCGCCTGTGCTGATTTCGAGCGCGGGATTCGGTTGCAGAAACGCCACCGCGCCGGGGACAGTGCCCATGAACTGGCCCATGAGCTGCCCGGCCACAACATCAATGGGCGGGCGTTCCGACGGTGGCTTCAGCAGCGAAATCAGCATGATCTGATTCGCTCCGAGGTAGGTGGCATTTCCGCTCATGGTGAACGTGCTGCGCACTGCGGGATTCGACTGCAGGATCTTCTCCGCCGCGGTCTGGTAGGCGTGCATCTGTGCCGGCGACGATCCTTCCTGCGCCACCATGACTCCGCGAATGAACGAACTGTCGCCCACCGGCAGAAATGCCTTAGGAACGATGTAGAAAAAGAAAACGGTTCCCGCGAGACAGACGACCCAGGTCACGGCCGAGATCCAGCGATTACGGAGAAAGAACCACAGCGAGCGCCCGTAGACGTTCAATACGCGTTTTTCGATGGACCCGAAGCCGCGTTCCATCCAGGTCTTCTTCGCGCCTTTGCCGCGCCGGGCAAGCATTCGAGATGTCATCAATGGAGTGAGGGTCAGCGAAACCAGGCCGCTGGCGAGAATCGAAATCACAATGGTGATGGAGAACTCGCGGAAGATGCGTCCCATCAGCCCGCTCATCAAAACCAACGGCAGGAAGACCGCCGCCAGCGAGAGTGTCATCGCCATAATGGTGAAGCTGATTTCTTTCGCGGATTGTAGCGACGCCTCAAAGGCGTCCATACCCTCCTCCATCAAACGAACCGTGTTCTCCAGAAACACGATGGCATCATCGACCAGAAATCCGATGGCCAGGGTCAACGCCATGAGCGAAAGGTTGTCGAGGCTGTAGCCCAGCAGCCTCATGGCGATGAACGTCAGCAGCAGCGAAAGCGGCAGAGCTACAGCGGGAATCAGAGTATCGGTGGCGCGGCCGAGGAAGATGAAGATGACCATCACTACCAGGCCGAACGCGATGTATAGCGTCGTCTGCACGTCCTTGATACTTCCGACGATGGTCTGCGAGCGGTCATAAGCCGACACCAGGAGGACCGAGCTAGGCAGCTGCGTCTGTATGCTGGGGAGCACCTCTCGCACGGACTTGGATACTGCGACGGCATTCGCGCCGGCACGGCGGAAGACAGCTACCACAACGGTCGCACCCGGTTTGGGATATCCGCGCGCCCAGAAACGCATGTCGATGCGCTCGTCCTGAACGCTGGCCTTAGCCGTGGCAACATCCTTAAGGTGAACGGGCGCGCCGTTACTTTGACCAACGATGAGGTCGTCGTATTGTTCAGCGCTGGTCAACTGTCCCTGCGGTTGCAGCAGGAAAGTGCGGTGAGGTCCGTCGAATTGTCCGGCACCGGTGTAGCTGGTGCCGTTCTTGATTGCGTTGGTCAGATCTTCAAGCGTGATGTTGCGGATCGCCATCGCCGATGGATCAGCCTTGACGCGCACGGCCGATTGCGTGCCATACACCGCAACCTGACTGACGCCGGGCAAAATGCTAAGGCGCTCGCCCACTTGCGTGTTGGCGTAGTCGTAGAGTTGCCCTTCCGTCACCGTGTCGCTGACCAGCACGAGGTACATGATCGGCTGATCGTTGGGATTGGTCTTGGTAAAAGTCGGAGGGCTGGGCAGGTCGACGGGAAGCTGTCCCGAAGCTCGCGTGATGGCTGCCTGTACATCCGTGGCGGCGCCATCCAGGCTCTTGGAAAGATCAAACTGCAATACGAAGTTGGTGTGGCCCTGGGTATTGTTGGAAGTCACCAACTCCAGGCCGGGAATCTGCATGAATTGGCGCTCCAACGGCGTAGCCACGTTATTCGCCATCGTTTCCGGAGTGGCGCCGGGATAGTTCACCTGCACCTGGATCACGGGATAATCAACAGCCGGCAGATCGCTGACCGGCAGCTGAAAATACGCAACCAGCCCGAACAGGATGACGGAAACGCTAAGCGCTACCGTCATGACTGGCCGACGAATAAAGAGTTCGGAAAAATTCACGACTGCACTCCTGGTGCCTGGTTGCTCTTACCGTTTGCGTTCGAGGCCGGCGCGCCGGCCGGCGCGGGGCTAGAATCCACTCGTACTTTGCCGCCGGGACGAACCAGCATCTGCCCGGTCAGCACCACGCGTTCGTTGGCGGCGACCCCGTGCGTAATGACCACGGAATCGCCTTGACGCTGTCCCAACGTTACTGGTCGCAGTTCAGCGGTATCGTCAGACTTCAGTACGTAAACGAACGGTCCCTTCTGGCTGATCTGCGCAGCCTGGTTGGGAATCAGCACCGCATTTTTTTCCGTGGCCAGCACGAGCTTCACGTCTACGAATTGTCCCGGCCAGAAGTGGTGATCAGCGTTATTCATGGTGGCGCGCAGATTGACGGTGCCACTGCCGTTTTGCACCGCGTTGTCGAGGAATTCGACACGGCCGGATCTGGCTGCGCTTTCTGTCTCGGAGGGAAGGCGAACGGATGCCTTCAGTGCGCCAGTGGACATCTCCTTCTGCACCTCGGGAAGATCGCTCTCCGTGACGGTGAAATTGGCGTAGATAGGATCAAGCCGCTGGATCGAGAGCAGCGAAGTCGTGTTCGGCTGCACGACGTTGCCCACGTCGACTAGACGCGCACCAGCTCTCCCGTCGATAGGCGAGTGAATGTAGCAGTACTCAAGATTCAGCCGCGCCGTTTCAAGCGTGGCTTGGGCTGCTTCCACTTGAGCCTGATCGACATCAACCGCATTCTTTTTTGTGTCGAAGTCCTGTTGCGAAATTGCCTTGGTTCCAATCACTGACTGGTCGCGGGCAAACTGAATCTTTGCCAGATCGAGCGCCGCGTTAGCTTGGGCTAGAGAGGCTTTAGCAGAATCAACCTGCGCCTGGTAGGGGCGCGGATCGATGACAAACAACAGCTGCCCTTTGCTCAAGTTCTCGCCATCGCGGAAATGGCGTTCCGTAATGCGTCCGCCGACCTGGGGAGTCACGGTGACCGACTCGAACGCGGCGTTCCTTCCGATTTCATCCAGATACTTGGGAACATCCTGCGAAGTTGCCTTGACCACGGTGACCAGCGGCGGCGGCATGCCAGGCGCTGCTGCCTGAACGTTGCTCCTGCTGCATGCCGTAACTGCCAACAGCGTCAGGGCCAAGCCAACAAACGCGAAATGCCGATTTCGAAAAATACCGTTCGTCGTTTTCGTCTTTACCAACTTCATTGCCATCCTCATTACGAAACCTGTGCGCTTAAGCATGCTGTTAGCCGGAAACGGCCGCGCTTGCAAGGCTGTCACGTCGAAGCGGCGATGCCCGGACGTCGGGTATCTGCTCAACCGAGCCGCTGCTAAGTTGTTTGCGGTGAAACTCTGCTGCGCTTCCAATCTGTCGCAGGGCACGGATTCGAGCTGCGGCCACCTCTCCGCGAGTGCGGCCCAGCAGAACCGAGCACTCCTGATCGGAGTAGCGTTCCAGCACCGACATCACAAAAGCGAAGCGTTCAAACGCCGGTAGCTCGACCACGGCAGCGATCCGTGGTGGAGTTGCGACCTCGCCTCTGTTGCGATTGCCGCGATCGAATGGGGAAATTGGCGCATCACTGTCCCTCGGTTGCGGTTCGATCAGTTGAATCGCGTTTTGAATAACCATCCGCCGGGCCCAGGCCTGCGCCCACTCCTTGAACACTCGTGTGCTCCGGGCGGCGTCCTCGAGCCCGCGGACGAAGCAGTCTTCGGCGATGCTCCGATCCGCCGTCAACAGGAACGCCAACAGATATAGACCACTCATGTCTTGCTCGAAGATCCGGCAGAAATCCGCCTGCATTGGGTAGGTTGAGGGTTTCTCTTTTGCGATTTGCCTGGCGTTGAGCATTTGCACCTCCGCCTATACGACGTTTGAAGTTGTTCGAAATCGACAACCAAGGCGGGCGCCCTGAATGTCAGTTAGCGATTGCGATCACGGTTTGCATGGGCGCCTTCTGGCAAGCTGCTTCAAGACATGCTTCGTCAGGACGCCGCTGCAATAGAACCTAGCGCCATTACTCATGAGTTCAGCGAGGGTCTTCTCTCCGTCGCTGCTGATCAGGGTAACGTTCGTCAGGTCGACGATTAGCTCCCGGCCGTCAAGACCCTCTGCCGCATTTCTCCAGGCTTTCTGGACCTCCAGGGTCCAGGGAGAAACCAGTGTGCCTTCGAGAATCAGCTTTCGCTGACCTCGGCTTTCAACGACTGAGATCTTGAACATTGCCGCTCACGTCAGAGATAAGAGCACGACCCTAGCCAAGCTCACTACGCGGGGCAAGTCGATGAAGCGAATGGAAGAAACGAGAAACGAGGAGAAGAAGGTGTCGAGAAGTGTCGAAGCTTATGTCGACAATTGTCGATGACAAGTCGACAGTCTCGCGATGAAAGAACGGGTGGGAGGGCGCCACATCTCCTGGATTCGTACGCGATCGATCAGACTTGTCGAATCAGGAGACGCTGTGGGGGTCGATTCCCAACTTCCTCATACGCGATATCAGGGTAGTGCGTTTGAGGCCCATGCGTTCGGCAGCCCCTTGCGGGCCGGCGACGCGGCCCTTCGTATCCCTCAGGATACGGACTATCTCATCCCTTTCATTGAGGTCCCGGGTGCTCGCCACCGGTGCGGCGTTGCCACTGCTACGCAGTTCGCCAACGGGAACCTGGAGCGCGGAGCCGTGAGTCAAAAGCACGGAACGTTCGATGAAGTTTTCCAGCTCGCGAATATTTCCGGGCCAATGCCAGCTCGCCAGCGCCTTCATGGTCGCAGCAGGAATGGATTCGATCTGTCGCTCCATGCGGCGGGCATATTTCTGAGCGAAGTACCGGACAAGCAGTGGAATGTCCTCGGGACGATCACGCAACGGAGGGATGCGAATGGGAAAGACGTTCAGCCGATAGTACAAGTCGCTGCGAAACTCGCGGCTTTCGATCATCTTCTCGAGATCGCGGTTGGTTGCTGCCACCAGTCGCACATCTACTTTCTTCGTGTGGGTGCTGCCCAGGCGCTCAAATTCACGCTCTTGTAACGCGCGCAGCAGTTTCGGCTGGATCTCCAGCGGAATGTCACCGACCTCGTCGAGAAACAGCGTGCCTTGATGGGCCAGCTCCAGGCGTCCGATTTTCTGCGAGATAGCTCCGGTAAAGGCGCCGCGCTCGTGTCCAAAAAGCTCGCTCTCCAACAGACCGGTGGGAATGGCGGCACAATTGATTTTCACGAAGGTCCGGTCCTTGCGACGGCTGCGATCGTGAATGGCGCGAGCAACCAGTTCCTTTCCGGTGCCGGTTTCGCCGAGCAGCAGCACCGTCGAATCACTGGGAGCGACCGTCTCCACCAGATTCAGGACGTGACGAAGAGCGGAGCTTTGGCCGACGATGCCTTCGAAGTCCATCTCGCCGCGCAGCTCGTCTTCCAGATAAAGTTTTTCTTGCGCCAGCCGATCTTTTAGCTCAGCGATCTCGCTGTAGGCGAGCGCGTTCTCCACGCCGATCGCCACCTGATTGGCAACTTGAGTCAGGAAAGCGACTTCATCTTCGCCAAATGCATTTTCCTCTCGCTTGGCTACTGCTAACACTCCAAGCAAGCGGTCCCTGCTAACCAGCGGCAGGTCGCAGAAGGAGTTCAGGCCCTCGCCGGTTGCTTTCTTGTATATTTCCGGCGTCATTTCTGCCGGGTCCAGACGATTCACAACCATGGGCTTTCGGTGCTTGAAGGAATCACCTGGCATGGTGCCCTCAATGGGAACCAGAGATCCCTCGGTGAAGATTCCACGGCTGGCAGGATAGTCGAGCGCGTGTACGCGCAATCGCGTGCCATCGGGATCGGCCAGCATGATGGCAGCCGCATCGCAATTCAGCACCCGCCGCACACTGCCAGAAGCGGCGTGGAGAAGATCGTTGAGCTCCAGATTTGACACCACCTGGTTGGTCAAATCGAGAATGAGCTTTAGTTGGTCTTGCACTCGCTGGGTGATGAAGAAGTTAACGGCTGCGTCGATCGCTAAGCCGATCTGTTCGGCCACCAGACCCAGGAAGTAGATTTCGTCATCGTCGTAGGCGTTTGGATAACATCGGCCCAAACTCAGCACACCCAGGTGCCGCGCACCTCTGGTCAACGGGAGAGAGCAACTCGACAAAATGCCGGACTGAGTCAGGAAGCGTCCATACTCTTGGAACGTTGTGGCCCGGCCCCAATCGAGGATGACAAGCTGCTGGCCGGATTCGTGTACCGAAGGAAACGGTGAGTCGGCGAGGGAGAAAGCGCTGTCAGACGAGGCGTCGATTCTCTTGCCATTTACTTCCAGCAGAGACCAGCACGGTGCATTCGTCTCTTTGTCGAACGCAATCACGTGTAGGTAATCGAACGGGATGACTTCGCGCAACCCCGTGACTAACGCGTTAGAGGTGGCTTCGCAGCTGCTGCTCGTGGCAATTTCGTTCGCTGCGCGCAGTAAAGCTAGGTATCGCTCTTCCTCAACTCTTGGGGAGATTGACGCTGCCGGAACCATGAACCCTTTTCCATATAAATTTTGGTTATGTCTATTCTCGTTCGCCTGCCCCACCCTGAGGGGCCATCAGGCGGCGGAAGATCACCCGATCGTTACGGTTAGTGATGCCCAAAAAGGATAAAAGCTTCGGAAAGTGTCGAAGCGCTGGACATGGTTGTCGAAGCGCACGAGGTGCCATCTGGTTAGGCACGCCAGCTAAGATCGCGCATGTTCCAAGCGTGATAGGTGCGCGCGAACCAAGCGCATAATCAACAAACTTTCATCGCATTAAACTCCGACGCCCGCCCATCTCGCGAAGGAATGCCTGGAGCGGCCGGTGTCATCGCCGTCGCCTTGGTGTAAAGGTCAAGAGTGGTCCCGCCGTATCAGCTCTTTATTGACCGGGATCCAGTAGGGGTTCCCCGACGGCTTACCTAAGCTGCCCCGCGCCTCTGGCGTTGGGAATCAGAGACGCTGGAGTAATTTCTCGGCTGACTGAGCCAGGTTTCAAAACGCATCTGGCCAAGTCGCTGTCAACGCGTCGTGAATTGCTTGATCCTGCACTTAAGCCCATCGCCATTCCCATTGGCTCCTATCGAATCGACCCGGTAATAGTAGGTTGTGTCAGGATTCAGTCCGTCCATGCGCACGCGAAAAACTGTAGTGGAGTGGCCGGGGTTCACTCTGATTGGTGAGCTTGCGGTTTGGCGAAGGTCTTTGGGATCGGGGCCGTAGTGCACCAGTCCGTAATGCACGGGGGAGCCGCCAAGATTGGTTGTTGTCCACCTGATTACCGTCAGCTGCTGCCTCGCCAATTCGATCACAGGGCCTTGGGTGATCCGGGCGAGTTTGGGCGTTGGCTTTTCCGGAGCGAGTGGGTTGGCGCTAATCTTCTTGGGGCCGGGCACGGGCGCAACTTCGCAGATAGCGGATGCGCAGGGCGGCAACGGCGGAGTGGGAATCAGGAACTCGTTCCCTTGGGTCGCGGCTGAACCACCCTTCATGCAAGAGCCTGTGAAAGTATCGCTGTTACGGTAGGGCCTCGTGAAGCCATCCGACAAGGTTTCCAGGAACACTACGATTTGATTCTCCTCTTCGTCGGTTAAGCCTAAATTGCCGCTGGTCATGTCGACGTTATTCGGCACCTCGGGCATAGGCCAGCAATCTACTTTTTCGGTAGTTCCCGCCGGACAATGGCCGGACGTGACGGGGTAGGCATACTTGTCGCGCGTGTTGTAGAAATGTACGACTTGCTTCAAGCTCTTCAAGTATCCATTGTGAAAGAACTCTTTCTGGAAGTAGGGACCGGGAGCTTCGGTCGTGGGGCATTGCGGCGGGGTCAATGCCACGTCCCGCAATATAGGAACTTGCATTTGCCCGTCGACAGTCGGCGCATATTGTCTCCAACTCCGATTCGGGTTTGGGCCGGAACCGAATCCACTCCTGAGAAATGTTCCGAGTCCCAAGTCTCGGTAGCCGAAGCCGTAAGGGTTAGGAACGAACCCGTCGGGATCCGGCTTCGTCTGGTAGTAAAAGGCGTCTCTGGGATTCAGAGGCAGGCCCTCGTTGGCTGAGCCGAAGCAGGTGAAAAGAGGGTTCACCATATCGGCCGAACTTGTATCCACCTGACCTGGCTTCAGCGTCGTTCCTCTGCCGTCCAGGTGGCACGAATTGCAATTGCCCTTACCATCAAACAGCTTGAGCCCCGCCATCTCATCGGATGTGAGGTTGTACTTTCCCGCGAGATAGGCGTCGAACTTCGACGAGAAAGCACTGACCTGCACCGACTGTTCAAATGCGTCAATCGACTGCGCCCAGCGGTCATAGACGATGTTCGCGCGGGTGCGGTCTTCTGGACTTAGCGGGATCGGGGCGCTGCTCCCCTTGAACTCGGCAGCCCCTCCCGGTGTGTCGCAAATTTTCTCTGTGTCTCTCGGGAACTTGATGTCGAATGAGCCTTTGCCCCACACCTCTTCGAAGAGGGGTCTATATACCGCGGCTGAGAGACGAAACGCGATGCAAGCAGTATCAGGAAAACCCATTTCCTGGGTATCAACGGGAGGACCCTGTGCTTGTTCGGCGTCCGGGATTCTTAGCTTGTATCCGGTGGCCCGCGAATCCCAGAAGTTTCCCCCGAAAAATAGACCCTGTACCTGGTTGTATTGGAGTACCGGGAAGAACGGTGAATATGGATGTCGCTGTGCTGTCCGCTTGCCGGCACGCATGTGAGCGGTTCCGGGATATCCGATCATTGTCAGGTTGACCGAAGGAATCGGTCCGCTAAAGCCGGCGTACGGCATGTGGCAGGACGCGCATGCCTCATTCCTGTTGGGTGAGATGTTCTTATCGAAAAGCATGAGCTCGCCCAGGGTTTCGGTTGCTTCAGTCCCGGCATTCTGAAGCACAGGTGGCTGACCCGTCAGCGTCGGCGGCTCTAGCGCGTGCCATCGTGCCAGCGCCCGACCTTCGATGACATCCATCTCCCGCAGAACGCGAGCTATCTCGGAACTTAAGTCGGATGGCAGGATTCCTGGAGGATACGGATCATAAGTTGAGGCGGGGTGATCCTTATCCGCACTCTGCGCTTGCACCGAAATCGGTCTAGAGCAAACCAGGAGCACGACGATAGCAACTGTTGCCAGGATCAGACCCACGATCCAAAGTCTTTCGTGTCTCATATGGTCGCTACAAGTCTGACTTAGAAGTCCCCGCCCCCGTCGCAGCTTAACTATGCGCTCTGGGAACGAGTCTCCTCTTGGGCTCTCATGCGGTCGCCCTCATAGGGAAGAGTGAAATGGAAACTCGCGCCCCGCCCGGAGTCAGAGGTAGCCCACAAGCGCCCTCCATGGGTTTCTATAATGGATCGACTGATGGGCAGCCCCATACCCGTGCCGTGAGCCTTGGTGGTAAAGAATGCACTGAAAATCTGCTCCGCCCGTTGCGGAGGCAATCCGATCCCGGTATCGCTAACCGAGATCAGCAATTGGCCATGCTTAACTTGTTGCGACTTTATCGTGAGTTCGCGTGTGCTGGATATGTCCTTCATGGCGTCGATGCCATTAAGCATCAAGTTCATGAATACCTGCTGCAACTGGATACGGTCTGCCATGACCGGATGGATATTCTCGGCCAGCTCGGAGCGGATTGAAATCGAATGCCGGCCAGCCTCGTTCCGCAATAGAACAATCATCTCTCGAATGAGAGCATTTACATCCACCAACTCGTGCTGAACGGCACCCTTCTTGAACAGCAAGCTGATTCTGCTAATGATCTCCGCCGCCCGAGTTACGTCTGACACGATCCTCGATGCGGCGTCGCGTGCTTCGGAAAGGTCCGGTTCGTCGCGCCCGAGCCAGCGCAAGCAGGTTCTGGCGTTGGTGACTGCTGCGGTGATTGGCTGCTTAATCTCGTGCGCCAGCGAAGCGGTAAGTTCGCCCATCGTCGTCACCCGATTGATATGAGCAAGATCCTCCTGGGCCTGGCGCAATCGTTCGCGCTCTTCGCGTGCCAGTCTGCGTTCGATGGCAATGCCGGCGAGGTGGGTGGCCAGATCCAGAGCGCGGATCTCCGGCGGAGTTGGACTACGGGGTTCGCGGTAATACATAGCAAACGAACCCAAGGGCTTGCCCGAATGCGCAAGGATGGGAGTGGACCAGCAGGCGCGAAAGCCATAGGGCTCAGCCACCGCTCGGTACGGCTCCCATAGGGGATCTTGCAAGATGTCAGTAACCACAACAGGTGCTCTGCGATACATGGCGGTTCCGCATGATCCCGCTTTTGGGCCAATGGGAAGGCCGTTAATCGCTTCGGAATAGCTTTTGGGAAGATTCGGAGCAGCCCCGTGCCGAGCGTGCTGCCCGTCCTGGTCAAGAAGCAGGACCGAGCAAAGCAAACCGGCAAATTGCTCTTCCACAACCAGTACCAGGTTTTCCAGTATTTTCTCCAGGGGAGCGTCGCGCGCTATCATTTCCAGAATTCGACTCTCTCCGTCGCGGAGGATCTCTGCGCGCTTGCGATCCGTTACATCCGTGATCGCCCCGACAAATTTGATGTCCCCCGTCTCTGCCATTCCAGAATGCCCCACTACTCTCACGCATTTGATTGAACCATCAGGCATCACCAATCGATGTTCCAAATCAAGGGCGGTTCTCTTCTGAATCGCCTCATCGACTATGCGCCGAACCAGCGCCCGGTCGTCCGGGTGGGTGCGTTCGAAGATCAGTTCCACCGTGGGTTGAATTGTCCGATCATACTCAAGAATCCGAAAAGTCTCTTCCGACCAGACAATCTTTCCGCCAGATACATCCCAGCCAAAACTGCCGGTGTGGCTGACTCTCTGTGCTTCCGCTAAATAGGCCTCGCTTTGCAATAGGGCGGACTCGGCGCGTTGGCGTTCCAGTATTTCCCTGGTCAATTCTGTGTTGGCTGCCGTCAGTTGGCTGGTTCGCTCCACGACCCGTTGTTCGAGTTCGCCGTTCAGGCGCTTGATTTCAGCCTTCGCCTGTTTGTGTCCGGCCGTTTCGATAACATCCCAACTCCCGCGTCGCCTGGTTACCGCAAACTGATGTGTCCGCACCACATCCAGGATTTCAGCAGCTCCGCATGTGGCCAGGGGGTAGGTGCATAACGCCGCCAGACGCTGATTGGCCACCGCTTGGTTGAGCGACTCTTCGTACTTACAGAAGTCCTTCCAATCCTTAGTTTTGAGCCAGGAGGTGTCTCCGGTCACCCTTACGCCGGCATAACCTCTGGCCGACGCGTGCACAAGTTTCTCGCCCCAACCGGCAATGACTCGATTCAGATCAAACGTGCCGTCGTGCAAATACCAATCATGCGCCGCGACAATCTCTATGCTCTGGTTCGCGAGATGTTGATCGAAGTCAGGAACAGCTCGCTTTAATGCACGGGTCGCGTCCTGCCTCGTGAACGGTTCGGCAACCACCCACATGCAGAACTCCTGGTTCTCCAATCCAGCTTTGCAGTAGGACACCAATGTTTCCAGAAGATCCGCTCCCGTCTCGTAGAAAAGACAAAAGTGCGTACCCCAGGGCATGTCGCCGACGACATCGAGTCCGGTCTTCCGCATCTGGGTGTTCATTGCCTTGCCTCTCGGTTCTGGGTTAAGACCGTGGCTCAGATTATTGAGCCTTCAGTTGGCGATTACTACCGCGGTTGGGAATCGATTTCTCGCAACTGTTCGCCAGGCTCAACATTATTGTGCGGCGCAGGGCGCGAAATTCCGAGCTTCTTCATCTTCCAAAGCAATGTCGTCCGCTTCACTCCCAGTTGGGCGGCAGCGCCTTTCGGCCCGCCGATCACCCAGCCTACGGATTCCAACGTATGCAGAATAAGAGCATGCTCGGAGCCCTGCAGAGTAGTGGGAGCCGGAATATTGGAGAGCGCTCGTTCCATTGGAAGTGGGTTGGGAAGAACACCGTCGTTCGACAGGATCACTGCGCGCTCAACCAGGTTCTGAAGCTCACGGATATTGCCGGGCCAGGAATACGAGGTGAACGCCGCCAGTGTTCCGGGAGGAACGTGCAAGATATCCTTGCGCATGCGACGGCAGCATACCTCAACAAAGTGATTTACCAGGGCAGCTATATCTTCGCGGCGCTCGCGCAGCGGGGGCAGTAGCACCGGAAAAACATTCAGGCGATAGTAGAGATCGCTGCGAAACTCACTCCGCCTGACCATCTCAGCAAGGTCCCTGTGTGTAGCCGCCACCAACCGAACATCCACTTTGTGCGTACGCCCGCTTCCCAGGCGCTCGAACTCCTGTTCCTGTAACACCCTGAGCAGTTTAGGCTGCAACGCCAGTGGAATATCCCCGATCTCGTCGAGGAAAAGGGTGCCACGGTTGGCCATTTCGAAACGGCCTATTTTTTGTGCAATGGCTCCCGTGAAGGCGCCCTTTTCATGGCCAAAGAGTTCGCTTTCCAGCAGATCGAAAGGAATAGCTGCGCAATTAAGTTTGATGAAGGGAAGTCCGCACCGCGAACTGATGTTATGAATGGCTCGTGCGACGAGTTCCTTGCCGGTACCCGTCTCCCCGCAGACCAACACGGTCGAATCGGTGGAGGCCACGCGCGCAACCTGCGCGAGCACTGCGTCGAGCGCCGGGCTATTGCCTATGATCTGCTCGAATTTGCGCTGGCCGCATCCCGAACAGCCCGGACTGATTGCTTCAGAAACCGCCACAGGGGATCTCCTGAACGACTGCCTGAAAGGCTCGCCCCCTCAACTTTCGAGCGCCGCTCGAACATTTTCCAGCAAAACCTCATCATCGAACGGTTTTGCTAGAAACTCTACGGCGCCGCCGCGCAAAGCCTGCAAACGCATTTTCGCGTCGCCATGCGCGGTAATGAAAATAGTCGGTATTCTGCAGTGCTCCGCGTTCAGCTTATTCTGCAAGTCCAAACCTGACATTCCCGGCATGCGGATGTCCGCAATCAGGCATGCAGTTTGGTGCTGTAGCCCGGACTTCAGAAAGTCTTCCGCTGACGCAAAGGCTTGTGCCGGCAGACCCACCGACTTCATCATGCCCTTCAGCGCGAACCGAACCGATTCGTCATCGTCGACAATTGCGATGATTCGGGTGTTGCCGTCGCCATCCTGCACCGGTTTCACCTCGCTCTGAGTAGCCATACTGACAACCTACCTTTCCACCCACCCTTGCACAATCATGCTTTGGTATGAGGGCCCTAATACCCCCGGGAAGCGCAACCCTCATCCGGAGTACCCTGCGAAAATCCAGACGTTGTGCCAACCCATTCCGGTCATTGCAAACGAGAGGCCATTGAATCACTTGTGGGCCGGAGGCAGTTCAAGTTTCGCCGCCATTTTGACCAATTCCGCCAGGGATTCAGCCTGCATCTTTCGCATCACGTTTCCGCGATGGATTTTTACGGTGACCTCGCTGTTTCCGAGTTCGTACGCTATTTGCTTGTTCAGAAAGCCTGAAACCACCAACGACATCACCTCGCGCTCGCGTGCCGTGAGCAGTTCGTAACGTTTTCGCAACTCTGCCACTGCACTTTCCTGCTCACGCGTAAACCGGTCGAGATCCAAGGCCTGGTAAATCGCATCCAGCAGGTCCTGATCTCGGAATGGCTTAGTGAGGAACTCCACTGCTCCAAGCTTCATGGCCTTCACTGTCATGGGAATATCGCCATGCCCGGTGATGAAGATGATTGGAATCCGGACACCCGCGTCGGCCAACTCGTGCTGAAAGTCCAGGCCATTGATTCCGGGAAGTCGTACATCGAGAACCAGGCAACTGGGCCCGTCCGGTGGCTTTTTCTGCAAGAACTCTTGCGGCGTCGCGAACGTTTCGGAATGGAGGCCTACCGATTTCAACATGCCATGGATGGCCGCGCGCACCGAGGCATCGTCATCGATGACGAATACTGTCGCCATGGCCGCCGTGGTCATGCATGCGCCCCGCTGATGACAGGCAGGGTGAAGTAAAAACTTGCGCCGTGCGGCGAAGGCTTGTCAGCCCACAGACGGCCGCCATGCGATTCGATAATGGAGCGGCTGATCCGAAGTCCCATACCGGTTCCGTCGACCTTAGTAGTAAAGAATGGGTCGAATATTTTCCCTGCTTCCTCAGCGGGAAGTCCCACACCGGTATCGCTTACCGACACTACGAGTTGCCCATCTTCCGTTCGCTGCGACTTAATTGTCAGGGTGCGCGCTACATCCACCTCGTTCATCGCATCGATACCGTTGATCATCAGATTCATCATGACTTGTTGCAACTGCACGCAATCTCCCAGCACCTGTGGAAGCTCTTCCGCCAATTCTGCCCGGATTGATACAGAATGTTGCGCAGCCTCGTTGCTCAAGAGCATGACCATCTCGCGGATGGTTTCATTCACGTCCACCGGTTCCCATTGTGAAGTTCGCTTCTTAAAGATAAGGCGGACCCGGTTGATGATTTCGCCCGCACGGGTTACATCTTTGACGGTTCTCGATGCAGCCTCACGTGCTTCGTCCAAATCAGGGTGCTCACGCATGAGCCAGCGAATACAAGTTTTGGCATCGGTCATGGCAGCGGCGATGGGTTGATTCACCTCGTGAGCCAGGGAAGCCGTCAGCTCTCCCATCATGGTCACGCGGTTAACATGGGCGAGATTCTCCAACGCCCGGCGCAATCTCTCGCGCTCTTGCTCCGCCTGCCTGCGCTCGGTGACGTCCATCACGGTACCCACAAACTCAACGATATCGCCGGATGAGCTCAGGACCGGGTGGCCTATCGTGTGGATGTTCCTAATGTTGCCGTCAGGATGAACGATTCGATAATCGTGCTCGTAATGTATCTTTTCACGGAGCGCTCTGTCGGCGATGTCCCTGACCCTGGCTCGATCCTCGGGATGCACGCGCTCCAGAAATGTTTCTAGTTGTGTTGGCTCGTCGTGCGGGTCAAAACCCATCACCCGGTAGCATTCTTCGGACCAGTACCTCACCTGGCCGGTGCTGGCGACCCGTGCCCAGGTACCCGTATGGCTGATTCTCTGTGCTTCCGCCAAGTATGCTTCGCTCTCCTGCAGCTTTTTCTCGGCATCTTTACGTTCATCGCTCTCTGCCTGCAACGCGTCGTTTGCTTTCTGCAGTTCTTGGACGGTTCGCTTCAAGTCATCGCGCGCATGCATAAGGGACTCGGTCGCCCTTCTTTGAGCCGCGGTTAGTAACGCTACAAACAGTGCGGAGAGGAGAAAAAGGACGCCCCGTGGTAGCTCGTCGGCGTTTACAGAAAACGACGAAGTGGGGGCCAGAAAGTAATAGCTGAAAAGCAGACAAGAGAGCAGGGTCGCAAACAGTCCCGGAAACAATCCTCCAACCCAGGCGCTCACCATAACAGCGCACAGGAACAGTGACACCGGAGCACTTTGTAGATGGAACGACGGCGCCCGTGAAACGATCAGTGCTGCAGCCACCGATAGAACTGCAATTACGAAGCTCCAGATTGGGTGCGGCTTGCGTCTCACGACTTGCGCCTCATAAAAGGATTGGAATTCGGCATACTTCCGCTCCGGTGGCGACGGCGTGGGCTTGGTTGCGTGCGAGGTGAATCTTAACATCAGAGGCCATTCTTGCAGGAGCTGTTGGCATGGAGGGTCGCCGGTCATTCGACGGAACAAACTATTCCGCTGCAAGCGCCGCGACCGGCGAGGACGGCGTACTCACCTGCGCAAGGTCAGCAATCCCCGCAAGCAGCCGTCCTACACCGGTGCCTTTGTGGATAAAAACGTCTACACTCGTCATTTCGATTGGCGGAATATCGGTTGCGCCCGAATGCAGGATGGTTTTCAGCCTGGGGCAGATCGATCTCAGCTGGTTCGCAAGCGCACATCCGTTCATGACCGGCAAGTTGTAGTCGAGAACCGCGAGATCAATTCGGCCGTCGAGCTTCTGGGCCAGGAGGGAAATAGCTTCGACCGCCCCGTTCGCTGCAAAAACTGAAAACCCGCACATTCTGATGATCTCCGAACAGGTTTTCAACTGTTCAGCATCGTCGTCCACCACGAGAATCCTCGGATGTGGGAGAAGTTCGAGAGTGCCCATAACTACCTCCGAATCGAATAGAGCACGAGGGTTGCCAAATCGTACTCAGCGCGTGTTATCAACCGCCAACCATGTGACAAGGTGTACTGAGCAAGGCAGCAATGTGGCTCTTAGTTGGCCGACACCGGACTCCGGCGGCCATAACGGCAGGTGGCTCTCCGGCTGGTGTCGGTCGACGGACACGGGTGTCAATGGCGAGACGGTTTCCTTTAGCCCCAAGATACCCTCCGCCTGGCTATTGCGGCATATTCCGCTGAAAACGCTTCTTGGGATACCTGACCGTCGAGTGGAAACCTGCGTGCCCTTTCCATGCTGTCAGTTTTCAATTCCTAAGATAAGGATGGAGCAGATGGAATACACAATAATTTCCGGCACGGACATGAAGGTTTCGCGAATTGCACAAGGCACCTGGGCGATTGGTGGTTGGATGTGGGGAGGCACAGACGAAAGCGAATCGATTCGAACGATTCATGCCGCCCTTGACAAGGGAATCAATCTGATCGACACGGCGCCGGTTTATGGTTTCGGAGTTTCCGAAGAAATCGTCGGAAAAGCAATTGAACAGAAAGGGCAACGGGAAAACGTTTTCATCGCGACCAAAGTAGGACTCGAGTGGAACAACGGGTCGGTTTCGCGAAATTCTTCGCCCAGGCGGATCCGGAAGGAGATCCAGGATTCGCTTCGACGACTACGCACCGACTACATCGACATCTATCAAGTCCATTGGCCGGACTTGGCCGTCCCCATCGAAGAAACCGCTCGGACGATGCAAGCCCTGTTAAACCAGGGCCTGATCCGCGCGATCGGCGTGAGCAACTATTCACCAGAGCAGATGGACCGGTTCATGGCCGTTTCTAAATTGCACACTGTCCAGCCGCCCTATAACCTCTTCGAACGTCAGATTGAACGCGACGTATTACCATATGTACGCGAAAAGAATCTGAGCGCTTTTGCGTATGGGCCGCTTTGCCGCGGACTTTTGACCGGCACAATGCGGCCTGGCACTAAGTTCACCGGCGACGATCTCCGGCAGTCGGATCCAAAATTCCAGCCGCCGCGCTTTGCGCAATACCTGAATGCGGTTCAGCAACTGGATAACCTGGCGCAGAAGAGATACGGAAAGCACGTGATGGATCTCGCGGTGCGTTGGGTACTGGACCAGCCCGGAATCACTGCGGCGCTGTGGGGCGCGCGTCATCCTGCGGAACTGGACGCTGTGGCCGGCACTCTCGACTGGACGCTCGACGCGGATAGTCTCGCGACCATCGATCAGATTCTGCAGCAGACGATCCCACAGCCGATCGGCCCCGAATTCATGGCGCCGCCAGAGAACAACTCCATCGCCGCCTGAGGACGACAGCGCGCTAGCTTTGCGGGGCACGAGTCAAAAGACCGTGCTCCGCAAAACGCTGTTCTCTCGAGCACAACACCTCTCACACGGAAAAACGAACCAAGGTTGGGCCAGGGCATCGGTGCGTCGCCCTCGCTAAACCGACTCAATGCTTCTATGCAATCTCGTACTGTTGCTTTGGAGGGTCAATCGTCTTTCTGCATCGACGCGGACAACGGGTCGCCGGCTTGCTGGTCACGATATGCTGAATTGCGGTGGCGAGGGTGGTAAGCCCCTGCGCTGCATTTATGTAGATATCCGCTCCAGGCGGCAGAAGATAACGCTGGGATCTTCCCAAAATCACGATCGGCACATCTGGACACATCGCACGAACGCTTCGCACGTCTAAAGTAGCTTGTTTTCTCGCCTGTAAGACGACGACGTCGACTGAGCGAAGAATGTATAGCAGAGCGACGGCCTGACTGAATTTGTTAGTGGCGACAACGTCGAAGCCAGCTGCGTTAAGTGTGCTTGATATTCCTTCACTGCAGGTTCGCTGATCGGATATGTACAAAACCGTTTCGCGCTCCATTTTGAAGTCTCCTCCCGCTTACTAACTGCACGCCAGGCTCCATAAGGCTCCCGCCGAGGGGCACGTTGGCTTTGCTGACAGGCTGGATGAATACAAGGGCGGAAACCCGAAGCAAATGCCTGCCGTCAACTGACAGCCTTGTCCAAATACTGACGCCCCCATCGTCCCGCTGACACGCTGCAACCTAACTCTTATCCTGCGCGGACGAGATACGCTGGAAAGCCTCGTGTTGGCAACGGTTGGGACATTTGGAAGCCTGCTTGCACTCGAGATAAGAGTCCCCTTGCTTCACTAAATGGAGAAGGCGAACTAACGAAAAGGAGCTGAGTGATATGAGCAACCAGACCAAAAAGTGCGCACACCTACCGTGTCTTTGCGATGCGCCGGCCGGACAAAAGTACTGCGGAGAAGCCTGCCGCGACGCGGGAAGCGAAGACGTGGAAATAGCGTGTCAATGCGACCATCTGCCATGTCCGCTCACGGCTTGATAAGTGTGCACCAGAGGTGTAGATCGCTGGGCTGTTTTATTGGATCGCGCCGAATGATGTGCAATAACAACGGGTGGAACAGGACAGAAAGGTAAATAACATGATCGAGAATGAAAATGGAACTCAAGTGGGCCAACTGACACAAGATGCTCTGAAAACCCCGACTGATCTAACTCAAGATGGAGTCGAGAAGATCACAAATGAATTACGTCAATTGATTGCCGACGTATTTGCTTTGTACGTGAAAACCAAGAATTTCCACTGGCATATGAGTGGAAGGCATTTTCGCGATTACCACCTCCTCCTGGACGAACAAGCGCAGCAGATCTTCGCCATGACCGATGATATTGCTGAACGGGCCCGCAAGCTTGGTGGCAGTACCATCCACTCGATCAGCGACATTTCCCGAAATCAGCGTTTGCATGACAACAACGAGGACTTCGTCGCGCCCCAAGACATGCTTATGGATCTGTGCGCTGACAACCAGCGCCTTACCCGCTTGCTACGCGCGACGCATGACATCTGCGAACAGAACGACGACGTCGCGACTGCCAGCCTCCTAGAGAACTGGATAGACGAAACAGAACGCCGCACCTGGTTTTTGTGGGAGACAACTCAGGATAGCTAATTCTCCGGGCGACAGGACAACGTCACCACAATCAACGACCGCCATGCTTAGAGCGTGGAGTGTGGCGCGAAGTGGAGAGAAGTGTTATGGGTTTACCTAAAAGACGGTGGGGGCGCCGCTGCGGCTGGCGGAGCAGGTCGCCTGTTTTCTTCACCCGCATGCTCGCGTTCCACCATCGCCTTCTCCAGTTCTTGCTGGTGATCAGTTAGCAAAGCATGAATTTGGTGGTGTGTTTCGTCGCTGATAGCGTGAATCTGAGGTGCAAGCTCCTGCCGCGAAGCTGCAGGGTTTTTATCCAGCAGCATCTGAATCTTATTCTGGTGTTCCTCAAGCAGATGTCGAACCTGTTGCCGCTGTTCCGGAGTCAACTCCAGATCCTTCGTCAGGCGAGCAAGCTCCTGATCGATTGATTGTGGAGCATGGATATGCTGCAGTTGGTGACGCGCTGAATTCTGTTGCACACCACTGTCTTGAGCTCGGGCAGCCCCAGCTATTCCGAGCACGAGCATCGCTCCATATACGAATATCAAAGATCGAGTTCGCATGGACATCAATCTCCGTGAGAATCCTCGCGCCAACCCAGCCGGAACTCTGCCCGGACGAGTGCGATAGGCTGACACGTACGCTACCAATGTGCGTTCATATTGAGCGCGCCGAAGATGTCGATATCCACATTGACGGGCTGACGTGCATTTGGTGCTGTAAAGATTTGAAAAGTGTTGGAGTTACATTAGGCTTTCTTTGTGAAATGCCTAAGCCATTGAACCTGTCAGAGCTGTGAAGCAACCAAACACGTCACGGAACACGCGGCACAGCGCGATCCAGGTTGTGAGCAAGATCCGCCTCTGGAAAGTGCAGTGCCTGGTTGGGATCTGCTGGAATCAGCGTAATCCGAATGCTTTTGAAGGCGGGCTGATTGCTCTTGGCGGCGACGCTGCGAATCGGCACTAAAACATTGGTCTCCGGATAGTATGCGGCGGCGCTCCGGCGAGCAATCGCATACGGGACGATCGCAAAGCGAAGTGCCTTACGCACTTCCCCTTCAAAGTGACTGCGTATGTCAACAACCTGACCGGCTTTGAGATTTCTCGCCTCCATATCAAGCGGGTTCAGGAAGAGCACTCGGCGGCCACCAAAGACTCCTCGATAGCGATCGTTCAGCCCATAGATCGTGGAATTGTACTGGTCGTGGCTGCGAATCGTTGTCAAAAGGAACTCGTCAGGTTTCAGTTCATGCTTCGGGATTGGGCAAACACTTAGCTTCGCCTTACCGGAGCTGGTTTTGAAGATGCGGTGCTTCGCAGCGTTAGGGAGATAGAAGAACTTCTCACTAGCCAGACGCGTGTTAAAGTTCTCGAATCCCGGAATCACCTTCGAAATCCCGTCGCGAATCAGGTTGTAATCCGCCGCGAGGCCAAGCCAATTCGTACTCGTTCGAGACCCCAAAGTAGCGTGCGCCAGATTGGCGATGATCGCCACATCGCTCAGCAGGTCCGGTGACGCGGGTCGAAAAAAGCCTTGAGAACGATCGATAATACCCATCGAATCTTCAACCGTCAGGAACTGCTTACCTGTTGCCTGTATGTCTTCCTCGCTTCGCCCCAGACAAGGCAGGATCAAGGCTCGCTCGCCGGTGATCAGGTGAGCGCGATTTAGCTTCGTCGAGACGTAAGCAGTGAGCGTGCAGGTCTGTATTGCGTGCGCAGCGTAAACCGTATCAGGCGTGTTTGAAAGGAAATTTCCACTAATCGCGAAAAATACCTTCACGTCACCATCGGACATCGCGTGCAGGGTTTCGACGGTGTCAAACCCCCATTTTTGAGGAGGCTCAAAGTTGAACTCTTTACCAAGGACATCCAGAAAAGGTTTTGGCGGGCGCTCCCACACACCCATTGTGCGGTCGCCCTGAACATTCGAGTGTCCACGTACACAGACCGTGCCCGCGCCGGGGCGCCCGATATTTCCACCAACCAGCAGCAAATTCACGATCATCGAAACATTGTCGACACCGTTGCGGTGCTGCGTAAGGCCCAGGCACCATGCGCAGATGGTTCTCTTGGAGGCCGCGTACATATCGGCGGCAACCCGCAGTTGATTTCGAGTCAGCCCGCTATTTTCCTCAATGTCTTCCCAACTCGTAGCTTCCACGTCGGCCAACAAAGCTTCGAAACCTTCCGTGAAGGTCTTAATGAATTCATGGTCGATCGCAGAGGCGAGTCCCGCTCGCTCACGCTCAAACAGGTCTTTCAGAATGCCTTTGATTGCGGCTACATCTCCATTCACGCGCACGGGGAGGTACAGATCGGCGAGTGCCTGGCCTTTACCCAGCAGCGCAAAGGGCAATTGCAAAGGGTTTGAGTAATCCTGCGGATTAGGGTTAATTACCCTCATCATGCCGACTTCAGGTAGAGGGTTGACCACGATGATCTTGGCGCCATGTTCCTTGGCCTTCTGCAGCGAGGTCAACATCCGCGGATGGTTTGTCGCCGGGTTGTTCCCAAAGATAAAAATGAGGTCGGTGTTTTCCATATCTTCCAGCGTGGCGGCGCCCTTGCCCACGCCAAGTGTCTCTACCATCGCCACGCCCGATGACTCGTGGCACATATTCGAGCAATCTGGAAGATTGTTGGTTCCGAACTGCCGCGCAAACAACTGCAGAAGAAAGGCGGGCTCATTGGTCGTCTTACCAGAGGTGTAGAAGCTGGCTTGGTCAGGCGACTCCAAACGATTCAGCTCCTCCGCGATCATCGCAAAAGCCTCGGGCCAGGTGATCGGCTGATAGTGCGTAGCGTTCGCATGCCGTACCATGGGCGAAGTCAGACGCCCCTGCTGGTTGAGCCAGTAATCGGACTTTGCGGCCAACTCTGCTCTTGAATACTGGGCGAAGAAGTCTGGCCCAATACGCTTCTTCGTAGACTCGTCGGACACGGCCTTGGCGCCATTCTCGCAAAACTCAAAAACTTTCCGCTTCTTGTCAGGGCTTGGCCATGCACAGCTTTGGCAGTCGAATCCTGTTACCTGGTTGATCTTCAAGAAAGCTTCGGGCGATCGAAGCGGGCCCATATCGCCAATTCCGTACAGCATGGTATTCCAGATTGCAGGAATGCCGGCGGCCTCTTGAGAGGCAGCCCCGACCCTGAGGTCCCCCAGGTCCGGCGGGTTTTGCGCCTGCACGGAAGCTGCGTCGTTCGCGTCCAGCTCCACTGCGGGAACGGACCCGATGCGCACGTCCAGCTTGGCTCGATAGTGCCCGTCTCTGCACTGCTCATCCCCTTGGATTACGTTCGAGTTGTTCGGGGTCTTCATGCTTCCTCCTTCTTTAGCTACGATCGTCGGCGTTGGATCGCGATTGCGGTAGAGCCTGGAGAGCGTTGTTGATCACGCCATCAGTCAAAGCTAAGCACCAGCTTCACTTTCGCGTGACCGGCCGCCATCCGGCCGTATGCGTCCACAGCGTTCTCAAAGGGAACTACCTCAATCGGTGGCGGTTTCAAAGCCCCGGTTTCAAAACCGGTTTGCAGCTCGTGCGCGATTTCCGCTACCTGTTGCGGCGTCAGGCCATAACTGTCAACTCCAAGCAGGTGGGAGAAGTTGTGATAGAAGTCCGCAAGATTGAAACTGACGCGCGCTTCTCTGCTTGAGATGGCAACTTGTCGGCCCCCATGCCCGAGTGATCGCAACGCCGGCTCGAACATCGGGCCACCGACGGTGTCGAACACTGCGTTGACACCTTTTCCCGCGGTAAGTTCAAAGACCCTGTCACGGAGATCTTCGGTCTTGGTATTAACCACCGCTTCGGTACCGGGAATGGGATCGGAACGGGTATCTGCGCCAATCACATGAACCTTCTTCCAGGTCGCGATCTGTGTGGCTGCCTGCCCGACTGCTCCCGCAGCACCGACAATTAAAATGGTTTCGCCAGCCTGAATTTGGGCTGCGTTCACCAGAGATGCCCAAGCCGTAATGTACGGAATCCCGATCGCCGCTGCTTCCGCCATGCTCAACGACTTCGGCTTGAGCGACAACGTCGCTGGGAGGACGACAATGTATTCTGCGTGAGACCCGTCGCGGGTAATGCCGAGATTCGAGCCAGTGCCCCAGACCTCTTCGCCTTCGTGCTGCCCCTTTACCACCACACCGGCAAAGTCCCGGCCAGGGGTTCGCGGCAGAGTTGTGTTCTTGAAACGTCCCGCGACGTCTGCGATGTCGCTGGGATTAATCGCCGCTGCCTTTACGCGAACCAGTGCTTCCCCCTCTCCAGGCTCTGGAATTGCTACTTCTTCGATTCGCAGCACCGTCGGCGGTCCGAACTCAGCAAATCGCAAGGCTTTCATCAGGCTCGTACTCATCGCTCTCCTTTAAGCCAAGTATCCCAGTTTGTAAGCGGGTAATCCGGAAGATGGGCTAGTTTAGAAAGCAAAATCGTTCATATCGGGTGGAAGGGATGTGGCGATTCATCGCGAGCCGCAGGTTCCGGCGACTCTATTGGGAGGTTCACCACTACCGCCTCCTGGCCGTCCCGTACCACCACCGCTTCGCACACCTCAGTCGCGCTGGCGTTGATCTCCTGATGAGGAACAAAGGGCGGCACGTAGATGAAATCGCCGGCGCCGGCTTCGTCAACGTACTCCATATGCTGGCCCCAACGAAACCGGGCACGACCGCGAACAATATACAGCACAGTTTCCAATTTTCCATGGTGATGGGGTCCGGTCCTGGCATCGGGCCCGACCAGCATGGTTCCCGCCCACAATTTCTGTGCGCCCGTTCGCGCATGCGTGATGGCAGCGGCGCGCGTCATCCCAGAGGTCTGCGGTGTGTCGGAATCGAGTCCCTCGCGGCGAACAATCTTGACGCCATGCAATTTCCAGTCGTGCTTCGCCGCTTGCGAAAACTGCCCCATCGTGGCTTTAGATTTTGATTTTGACATGATTCACCCCTTAGAGAGTCTCGCTGCACCTGGATTTCTGAAGCCACCGCCCGATTGAAAATCTCGTCGTACGGCCGCGTGGACCTCTACGCTCGAGGACCTTGCCCGATCCCGTCTTGTGCGGCAAGTTTTTCCATTCGCCGTAGAACGGCGGAGAAATCTTCTTCTTTGCTGTGCGCCAGCTCCTCTGAATTGATGCGATAGGCAGCTTCCGTGACCGGCATGGAGACGTGCTCTTGCGCAGCCGTATCCAAAATGAGGTGAAAATCTTTGTTCATCAGCCGCAGTGGAAACTGCGGACTGTAGTCGTTGGTTGCTACCCTCGCCAGCTTACCCACGTGCGCGGGAGCGACCACGGCTGTCTTGGATAAGACTTCAAGCAGTCGTTCGCGGTCGAGGCCAGCTTTCTCCCCCAGAACAACAGCTTCGGCGATGGCCTGCATGCCAACACCCAGCAGCGTGTTGACCACCAGCTTCATAGTAGTTCCAGCGCCGGAGTCGCCCAGAAGATGGAATTGTTTTGCGATCGCCTGGAAGATTGGCTTCGCCGCGCGGAACAATTCCGGATTGCCTCCGGCCAGCAGCGTAAGAGTGCCTTGTTCTGCGGCAGGCGTGCTGCCGGAGATGGCGACATCCATAACTTCGACGCTACGTTTGGCTCCGAGCGCATGCAGTTCGCGCGAAGTTTCCGGAGAGACTGTGCTCATCTCGAGCACCATGATTCCCGGCCGAGCACCGGCAAAGATTCCTTCGGATCCTGAAAAAACGTTCTCGACTGCTTCATCGTTGGTAAGGCAGGTGAGAACCACATCAGAGTTCTCCACCAGCTCTGGAATGTTCTTCGCAACCATGCCGCCTTGTGCGACAAGAGCTTGCGCCTTGGCGGCGTCCAAATCGTAAACCGTCAGTTGATATTCATGGTCAAGCAGCCGCCTTGCGATTCGGTTTCCCATGTTACCCAAGCCTATGAATCCGAGTTTCGTTTTATCTGCTGTGAGACGTTGCATATGCTATCCCTTCCTTTGATTGCGGAGTTGTTCAGGTTCTCGACATAAGGGAGTGCAACTCAAGTTCCAGTCCCAAAGTGACGACAAGAACCGTAGTAAAAATGTCGCTCGGTTGGTTTTGTCCTCATAGCAAAAGCGGTATGGGTTGCGGTTCGTGCTGTCAACGAGGCGAGGCGCGACCGTCCGTCGACATGTCAGGATGAGGCATGTCAGTTTCCGCGTGCTCGCTGGCAAAACACCGCCTTTTTGCAAAGCCGTAACCCAACAGATAGCAAGACAATACCCAAGCCAACCTGGTTGCATTGGGTCCCATTCAATCTGCACTTGATTGGAACGGCACGTGCTTCTGTTCTTGAGGGAGTGACATGATGGAAACACAAGTATTCACATTCGCAAACTCGCCTTTCGTTCCGGTTGCCATCGGGTTTTTCGGCCTGGGGACCGGTTACTTCATATGGGGAGGGCAAGCACTATTTGGCTTTCCCAAGACAAGCCCGGAAGTGAACCGGTCGATGGGCATGTGGGGCTTCTGGATGCCCGGATTCATGCAGTTCATCACCGGCGTCTACCTGATGATCGGATTGACCTGGTTCAAAGTCTTTGGCAATGCTTCCCCTTTGTATATGGCCGGCCTTGCATTTACTGCCTACGGCATTCACTGGTTTGCTATGGCTCACCGGCGATATATCGGCTCCAGTGACCAACCGGATGCATGGATGGCGATTGCCTTTCTGTTTATCAGCCTACTCGGGGTCGACGTCTTTCGCCGCGCCGAAGACATCCCAGTCATGATCGTCTTTATTGGCCTCGCGCTGATCTATGCGACCGAAATTCCGACGCGCTTCTTCGCATGGAGTTCCGGTAGCCGTCTGGTAGGTCTATTTCAGTTTGCAACCGGTATCTGGCTGATGTACTGCACCTATGCCATGACAGTCGACGTTTCGCTTGGCGCCAAGGCGTGGATCTAGCGCCCGTAATGACTTAACAACAACGTGAGGAAATCATGAAAAAGGTAAAACAAATGAGCTACGTATTGTTATTGATGGGGCTGGCTACTGTGATGGGATTTTCACAGGAGAACTCAAGCGAATATGTCTCTCCTACCGAAACGGCTCCCACCGGCAAAGCCCCCAAAATGCAGGTTCAGCTGCTAAATCCAGGAGCAGAGACCAAGCAATATGCGGTCATCTTCTATGAGGGAGACGAGGCGTTTTCCGGGCTGCTGGAGTTTGCCCAGAAGTACCACGTGACCAGCGCACATTTCACCGCCATCGGAGCCGTTAGTGGAGCAACCGTGGCGTGGTTTGATCCGCAACGCAAGATGTACAAGAAAATTCCGATCGTCGGCCAGCACGAGGTGCTTGCAATGATCGGCGACATCGCACTCTATCAAGGAAAGCCTGTCGTTCACACGCACATGGTAGTGGGAAATTCGGACGGAACAGCGCAGGGCGGCCATGTTCTCTCCGCCTATGTATCTCCGACACTGGAGGTGATGGTCACCGTTGATCCCGCAAGCTTGCAAAAGCGATTTGATCCGGCAACAGATCTGACGCTAATCGAGCCCGCCTCGAAGTAACCATGGATTTTCGTCGACTCCATATCAGTACGAAAGAATGAGGTGCAATGCGATGTCTGAAGTGCGTGTAATCGCAAGGTTCGCTGCAAGCCAAGGCCAAGAAGATGGGCTCAAAACTCTGCTGCAGGGCATGTTAAGCCCCACACTTGCCGAGTCGGGATGCGAACGGTACGAGCTTTACGAAACGGACTCCCGAGGTCGCTTCTACTTGAATGAAACTTGGGAAAGCCAAGCTGCGCTTGATCAACACAAAGCGACTCCTCACTTCAAGCACCTGGTGCAAGCCGCTGGCGAATTGCTGAGCGAGCCCTTCGAAGTAAACATCTTACGCAGCATTGCGCCCAGCGACTCCCTGGCGTGAACCCGCCCTGAATAACCCTATTTTTGTAGGTGTCAGTATGCGGACACGGTGTCAGCGACGCAACGCTTCACCGGCCTTGAAAAGCTTCTGCTTAACCTGCTCCTCGCTTATACCCCTGAAAATGCACGTTCCCGGCACGCTTGCTTGATTGGAAAGCGGCGTGCCTTTTGCGATAGGGACTGGGACTAAACCAGACGGAAAAGCAATCTTATGTGGATCGTTCGACTCGCATTACGCCGGCCCTACACATTTGTCGTTATGGCCATTCTTATTCTGGTCATGGGAATTCTGGCGATCTTCCGCACCCCCACCGACATTTTCCCCAATATCAACATTCCCGTGATCAGCATCATCTGGAATTACAACGGCCTGGTTCCCCAGGAGATGAACGACCGCATCATCAGCGTGACCGAGCGCGCACTCACGACTACGGTCGACAACGTCGAGCATATCGAGTCCTTCTCGTTATACGGCGTAGCCGTCGTAAAGGTTTTCCTGCAGCCAACCGCCAATGTTGAGCGCGGCATTGCGCAGGTGACAGCGATTTCTCAGACGCAACTGCGGCAGTTGCCGGCTGGAACTACGCCGCCGCTCATTCTGGCCTACAGTGCATCGAGCGTTCCCGTGTTGCAGTTGGCCCTCTCCGGCAAGGGCTTATCCGAGCAGCAATTGAATGACTACGGTCTTAACTTCATTCGCACCCAGCTCATCACCGTGCCTGGAACATCCGTTCCCTATCCCTATGGCGGAAAACAGCGGCAAGTGCAAGTGGACTTGAATCCCAGTGCGCTGCAGTCGAAGGGATTGTCGGCCCTGGATGTCGTGAATGCGATTACTTTGCAAAACCTGATCCTGCCGACCGGCACAGCCAAAATCGGCAGCAAGGAATACGACGTCGATGTGCCCAATGCGGCGCCGCAGACGATGCAGGATCTCAACCGCATTCCCATTAAGACAGTCGGGGACACCACGATCTACATGAAGGATGTTGCCTGGGTGCGCGACGGGTCGCCGCCACAGACCAACATCGTTAGGGTGAATGGGCAGCGCTCCGTCCTGCTGACCATCCAGAAAGCAGGGGACGCTTCGACATTGTCCGTGATCGCGGGGGTGAAGGCTATGCTTCCGCAGATCGCTACGACGGTTCCGCCGCAGCTCAAGATGGAACCGCTGGCCGATCAGTCCATTTTTGTTCTAGGCGCAATCAACGGCGTGGTTCGGGAAGCGCTGATCGCGGCTTGTCTCACCGCGTTGATGATCCTGGTCTTCCTCGGCAACTGGCGAAGCACGCTCATCATTGCGACTTCGATCCCATTGGCGATTCTTACCTCTCTGATTGTGCTGAGTGCGATAGGGCAGACCATCAACATCATGACGCTGGGTGGACTGGCATTGGCCGTCGGCATCCTGGTCGACGATGCCACTGTGGAAGTGGAGAACATTAATCGCAACTGGGAGGCAGAGCCCGAGAAGAATTTCGACCAGATCGTCCTCGACAGCGCGCAACAGATCGCGACCCCCGCGTTCGTCTCCACACTTTCCATTTGCATCGTTTTTGCCCCGATGTTCTTGCTCTCCGGGGTGGCGCGCTATCTGTTCTTACCTCTGGCCGAGGCGGTGGTCTTTGCCATGTTGGCGTCGTACTTTCTTTCCCGGACGATCGTGCCGACCATGGCCAAGTACCTGCTGCGCCACCAGAAGCCGGGTAAGGAGTCCGTCCGAACCAGCCGCAATCCTCTGGTCAGACTGCAGCAGCGCTTTGAGGCTGCCTTCGAGCGCTTCCGCGAACGTTATCACCGCTTATTGGAACGCTGCCTTCATCACCGGAATATTTTCCTGACATGTTTCTTCGTTGCCTGTCTGGGATCGCTGGGGATTCTGGTTCCGTGGTTAGGACAGGATTTCTTTCCCAGCGTCGATGCCGGCAGTTTCGACCTTCATCTTCGCGCTCCGACCGGCATGCGTATCGAAGACACGGCGTTTCTCTGCGACCAGGTGGAGGACTTGATTCGCCGCGAGGTGCCGGCAGACGAGATATCCAGCATCCTCGATAACATTGGACTGCCTTACAGCGGCATCAATCTTTCCTATAGCAACTCCGCTCCAGTCGGCACTTCGGACGCAGACATCCTGGTAACGCTGAAGGCTAATCATCATCCCACTGCTGGATACGTTAACCAGCTGCGTCTGAGCCTGGCAAAAAAATTTCCCGGGGTGATGTTCGCATTTCTTCCTTCAGACATGGTTACCCAGATTCTGAATTTCGGCCTGCCTGCACCCATAGATATTCAGGTTGCCGGCAATGACTTGGAAGGCGATCGGGTTTGGGCAAGCCACCTGTTACAGAAAGTTCGCTACGTTCCCGGAACCGTCGATCTGCGAATTCAGCAGCCTTTCGACGAGCCTTATCTGCACCTCAGAATCGAACGCACCAAGTCCCAGGAGCTAGGCTTTTCGGCACACGACATCGCACAAAACCTTCTTGTGTCACTTAGTGGCAGCTTCCAGACTTCACCGACATTCTGGGTCGATCCGCGAACCGGGATCAGTTACTCGATCGCGGTGCAAGCTCCGCAATATCGCGAGGATACCTTACAAGATCTGGTAAACATTCCAGTAACGGGGGCCGATCCCACCGCGCCGCCATCCTTGATGGCCAGCCTGGTGTCCATGAAACAAGGGACCGGTATGGCCGAGGTTTCTCACTACGATATCGCGCCGGTCATTGACATCTACGGGTCAGTGCAGGGACGCGACCTGGGAGGGGTTTCCCGGGACATCAACAAGCTTATTGATCAGGCTCGCGGCAGTCTCCCGCGCGGGTCGAGAGTCGTCGTGCGAGGACAAGTGCAAACCATGCGCGCCTCGTATACCGGCTTGCTGGTCGGACTGGTATTTGCGATCATGCTGGACTACCTGCTGATCGTAGTGAATTTTCAGTCCTGGCTTGACCCCTTCATCATGATTTCGGCCTTGCCCGCTGCTTTGGCCGGAATTGCCTGGTTCCTGTTCGTCACCCATACGCGTCTGAGCGTGCCCGCGCTGATGGGCACAATCATGTGCATGGGCGTGGCGACCGCCAACAGCATCCTGGTCGTCAGCTTTGCTACCGAACAAATGGCGGAAGGTAAGGACGCCCTGACCGCTGCTTTACAGGCTGGATACACGCGTTTTCGGCCAGTGCTAATGACCGCTCTGGCCATGATCATTGGCATGGTTCCGATGGCGATGGGACTCGGTGACGGCGGCGAGCAGAATGCTCCACTGGGACGCGCCGTAATCGGCGGCCTGCTTTTCGCCACAGTTTCCACACTGTTCTTCGTCCCAACATTTTTCAGCGTCCTGCACAGCTGGAGACGAGAGACCAGTCCAGTAGAGGAGAACCAGCAGCGTCGAGATGAGGACAAACCAGTATGACCGAAACCGAAGTTGAAAACGATATGGACAAAGCGGTAGGCAATTCATCGCAAAGCTCTGCAGGAAGCACGTCGACAAAGCGCTGGTTGCTTACGCTCGTTATCCTCGCAGTGGTTGGTAGCCTTTTGTTTCTCGGCATCCGTTCCCGGATCAAAGCCGAACAAAAGTTGCGCGCCGTGACTGCACAGATGGCCGAGCCCTCGGTGACAGTAGTGCAGCCCAAACCTTCTACCCCAGCTCAGGAGATTATTCTGCCGGGCAACGTACAGCCCTTCATCTCTTCTCCGGTTTACGCCCGCATCAATGGTTACCTGAAGAAGTGGTACTTCGATATCGGAGCTCACGTGAAAGCCGGCCAATTACTTGCCGTCATCTCAGCCCCGGAAATCGATCAACAGTTGGCTACCGCCCAAAGCAATCTGGCTACGGCGCAGGCGAATTTAGAGCTGGCGCAGATTACGATGACTCGCTACCAGGGTCTGTCAGCGAAACATGCCGTATCTCAGCAGGACGTGGATAATGCGGTCGGCAGCTATCGGGCTGATCAAGCGACCGTCAATGCCGACAAAGCAACAGTGGGGCAGTACGAAGCAATGGTATCGTTTGAGAACATATACGCCCCCTTCGATGGCGTCATCACGGCCCGAAACACAGACATCGGCGACCTAATTAATAGCGGCAACAGCGGCAATGTAAAAACTGATCTATTTCATATCGCGCAGACCGGCACGTTGCGTGTCTACGTGAACGTCCCTCAAGAGTATTCGCGAGGTGTAAAACCTGGAGAGACGAGTGCGGATATCGTTCTCGCCGAATTTCCCGGCAGCAAATTCCCGGGAAAGTTGGTGACCACGGCCCAAGCCATCAACATGACCACGCGCACGCTGCTGACGGAGATTGACCTTCCGAATCCCGCGGGCACCCTGCTCAGCGGATCCTATGCGGAAGTGCATTTGAAGATTCCTTCCCAGGTGCCTACATATCTGATTCCCGTCAACACCCTCATTTTTCGCTCCCGAGGCTTGCAGGTCGGAGTGGTGCAGGACGGAAAGGTGGTGCTGAAAACCGTCATACCCGGGCATGATCTCGGAGAGCAAATGGAGATTGTCAGCGGTTTGAACGCTGACGACCAGGTGATCCTGAATCCGCCAGATTCTCTGGTTGCCGGCCAGGCGGTTCACGTCGTTGATGCGATGCTGCCGGGAGATGTCAAATGAGATCGCGTGCTCGAAAAGGCATCTCTTTGTTGCGTCCGGGTAGAGTGGGCCTTCAGGCCCGCGTCTCAGCCGCCAATTTTGAAGACATTTCGTTGCCGTTGCTGGACCCAGGCCTAAAGGCTTGCTCTACTCGATGGATTTTGCCACTTCTGTTGGCAGCAGTACTTTCGTTTGCCGGCTGCGCCGTGGGACCCAAATACAAAGTACCCACGGCGCCGGCGCCCCCGGCGTACAAGGAGATGGGCGACTGGAAGACCGCGCAGCCCAGCGACCAAAACCTGGGCGGCAATTGGTGGGAAATACTCCGCGATCCGCAACTCAATGCGTTGGAGCAGCAGATCAACGTATCGAACCAAAATATCAAGGCCGCGGTTGCTCAATATCAGCAGGCCCGGGCAGTGCTGCGCTACTATCGCGCCGACTACTATCCCACCATTACCGCGGGTGCGGCGGCCAGCCGGAATCGTTATTCCAACAATCGTCCGCCGGCGAGCTCGATTTTCAACGGCGTTACCTACAACGATTTCACCATACCAGTTCAGTTGTCCTACGAGACAAATGCTTTCGGGCGCGTGACGCGAAATGTAGAGTCGTATCGCGCGCAGGCGCAAGCCAGTTCAGCCGATCTTGCGGTCGTCAGCCTCAGCATGCACGCCGACCTGGCGGTAGACTATTTCGCTGCCCGCACACTGGATGCAGAAGAGAAGTTATTGCAGGACAACGTTACCCAGTACGAGCAGGCATTCGAATTGAATACCGACCTCTACCAGGGAGGACTGGCTTCGGAAGTAGAAGTGGAGCAGGCGAAGACGATCCTCGAAACCACACGGGCCGAAGCGGTTGATGTTGGCGTCAGCCGTGCGCAATATGAACACGCCGCCGCAGTCCTGCTGGGAAAACCTCCGGCTGAGTTCACGCTTCCCCCGTTGCCGCTCACCACACCTCCTCCGCCCATTCCGGTTGGCATGCCTTCGGAGCTGCTGGAGCGCCGTCCCGATATTGCTGCCGCTGAGCGGCTGGTCGCTTCTGCGAACGCTCAGATCGGGCTGGCGAAGGCCGCGTACTATCCGCTCATCAACATTACGGCCGAGGGAGGGTTGGAGAGCGGAGCCATCACCACGCTTTTTCAAGGACCGAGTGCTCTATGGTCGGTCGGAGCGGCTGTGGCCCAAACCATATTCGACGCGGGCCGGCGGCGAGCGGCCACGGACGAGGCCATACAAGGACATGACTACGCGGTAGCTTCGTATCGTCAAACCGTCCTTACAGCGTTTCAGCAGGTGGAGGACAATCTCGCCGCTTTACGCATCCTGCAACAGGAAGCGGGCATTCAGGATCAGGCCGTGCAGGCTGCGCAACGCTCGCTGGAGCTCTCGAACATTCGCTACCAGGGCGGAGTCACCAGCTATCTGGAAGTCATTGTCGCGCAGAACACAGCTCTTTCCGACGAAGTCACTGCCGTGAATATCCTGGGACGGCGCATGGCGAGCGCGGTTTACCTAGTTCAGGCTTTGGGTGGCGGATGGGATCGCACTGAGTTGCCTCAAAGGCCGGAATGCTGTGGCAAATTAGCCAGCAACAATGCGCCCTAGCTGAAAACTCGGCATGAACGAAAATCGCGCGTGATACGCGCATGGCCCGCGCGGCTGTGTCGGTTTTGAGGAAAACAAAACGTCAGCGGCGCGACGCGCCTTCAGGCGGACCGTTCCAACCAAGCTGCGCGTGGATTGGCTTTCAGATTCTGCATGTGCCATAGCCATGGCGCTTATAAGAAAGATGGGGCGACCCTCGTCGTCCAGCTCGTAAGGCATCATGGATCCGAAGGGAAACCCGGTTGTTTCCGCAAAAGGGTCGAGAGTCTGCCGATCCGGCTCAACGTGCGTGCTCGCTCGGCGAACGAAGGTTCGGGAACGGCAGACTGACTACCCGTCGCGGCTGCTGCGTGTTTTCCGGGGGAAGAGGAAGACATCGTTTATCACTCTGCACTGGGGAATGATCGGGAGAGGGCGCTTGTTCAGAATGATAAAGTCGGTCAATTGCTGATGATCCAAGAAGCGCCGCGCCGCCACTTAGAACGTAATCTAAGCCGAAAGCCATCAGCTCGCTGAGGTGACGTTCTTGTACCACCGATTCGACGAAGCGGCATTTTTGGCACTTGTCGTCTCTAGTGAAACCAATAGCTTCCGTAGAATCAATGCGTTAAATAATTCCACATCTGCTGGCTCCTCTAAGGTGCATTTTCGAGGTGGAAAGGCTCCTGGTATGGATCGACTGGATACCCCTTCGCTTGCCAAGCCGCCAAGCCGCCAAGCCGCCCTTGAGGAACTTGACCCGATCGAAATGCATCGCAAGGGCTCGGTGCGTGACAGCCCGACTGGACTTGTCGCCCGGGCAGGTGCAGTATGCAACCGCTTCCTTGTCTCTCGGGATTAGCGAGGGGTTCTCAGTTATTTTTCGGGGAGGGATTCTCTTTGCGCCAGGGATGATCTCACTATCGGCTAACAAGTCAAGCGGCAGGCGGACATCGAAGAGAAGTACCTCATGATCTGATGCCAACAGCGCGTGGAGCTTCCGGCGTGATGCTGTGTTGCTCCAATACATGCCGCTCTCTCGTGCGTTTGATCCGAACTACGATCAATGAGCACAAAGCGACGAGGCAAATGACAATCGCTATAAGAGACACGTTTGACTCTCCATACTGTGACGCCAGAGCAGAAAAAGACTCTGAATACCTGTTTCCGCAGCATTCACAAGGTAATCTATCCTGTCAAAAACACTCCGTAATGTAGGTGCATCTTAGGCTCCCATGAAGGGCGCCTGCAACGGCTGGCTTCTTGTCGCCACCTGCCAAAACCTCAATCAGGCGCGGACCAATCTTCGTCGTTGAAATTCCTGTACATCGCATTGCTTTCAGTTGTCACGGCACTTGTCCTGATTGGCCCGGCAGCGGCACAGAACTCCACGTCCACAGAGGAGCAGACAGGCATCATTGCTGGAACTGTGTTAAATCCGAACGGCGATGCCATTCCGGGTGCAAGCATAATCGTTCAAGGTCCCATGCCGGATGACAGCTATAACAGCCTTGCTAGCAACAGTGGCTTCTTTGAATTGCGCAATGTCAAACCAGAAGAGCCTTTTCGAGTCACGATCCATGCGCACGGCTTTGCAGACTGGACATCCCCGCCGATAGTTCTCAAGGGAGGCCAGTATATGTTACTCACGGACTGTACACTCCAACCCGAAGAAGTGCAGACAACGGTCAATGTTGGTTATTCCTCGGCGCAGGTCGCTACTGAACAGGTTGCGGCGCAGGAAAGGCAGCGAGTTTTAGGGATAATTCCGAATTTTTATGCTAATTACGATCCACATCCTGAGCCGATGACTGCAAAGCTCAAGTTCAATCTTGCGCTTAGGTCGCTATTGATCCGGTCACCATTTTCGGCGTAGGTTTGATTGCCGGCCTCGACCAGGCAGGTAATACCCCGGACTACCAGCAGGGCGCGAAGGGCTATGGCCAGCGGTTTGGCGCTGTCGCCGCAGATGGGGTCACCGACATCATGATCGGCGGCGCGATACTGCCAACACTTCTCCACCAGGATCCACGTTACTTCTACCAGGGCAATGGAACAACACGATCCCGCTTGTTTCATGCTATCTCACATGCATTCGTCTGCCGGGGAGACAACGGACAGATGCAACCGAATTATTCCAGCCTCGGCGGCGATTTGGCGGCATCCGCTCTTGAGAATGCATACTACCCGCAATCCAACCGTGGAGCAGGGTTGGTATTCGGGCATTTCGCACTCGATACGGCCGAACGTGCGGTCAGTAGCGTGGCCCAGGAGTTCCTTCTCCGGCGAATGACATCAAGCGCGAAACATCCTTAAGTGCTTGCCGGGACCTTGACTGCGGCGCCAATCTTCTAGCAACTGCGCCTAACCGTAAAGTTGCAGAGTGGTACTACTTTTTCCCCGTACGCATCGCTCGGCAGTCCATTACCATCATTTTGAACGCTTCTCTTCCGGCACGAGTGACTTTGCTCTGTGCGCCTCTTCACGTTCGAATAGCCAGGCAAGCCATGGAAATGATGTATGCGAAAACAGACTCGCCTCTCACAACGGCCTTCGAACGATGCTGGCCAGTTCATCAAAAACGCGGCAGAACTGGTGACGTCTGCAGCTGAGGAACACCGAACGCTGCATATCTCTCAGTCGTTTGCTGGAACTGGATCCACTTCGGCGACGATCGTCTGCCTGGTCACTTGCCCCAATAATCTGGTGCTTGAGATGCAACACGCGATTGATAAAGCAGTGAGGGAATTGTTGGCCGAACAAGGATCAACGCCTGTAACTGTGCAATAAATCTACGCACTCGGAGTCTGGCACTGAGCTCGATTCCCGGCTCAGCGCCAATCACTGAGATTGCTCCTGGCGGGAAATCGCCTCGGCTCGCTAAGGGTGGCAGTTCCCGAGGCACTGCGTGGTGAGCCCCAGACGCTTGTCGATTTTGCCTGTGGTCAGATCAAACTCGCTAAACCATTTTGAAAAACCGAGAGAACGGTTCTGCGTGCTAAGAAACGCCGGCTAATGCGTCGAGTTCTCCGCGCAGCTTGCGTAGGCGGTCAAGTTCGTTTTGCATCGCACTGGTTCCTGCAGCCATAAGTTCTTTGGCATTCGATAAGGCTTGTTCAGCCGTTGCGTTTACTTCCCGCAGCAGCTTGCGCACATCAGACTCGAGACGGAGACGGCTCTCCACCACCCGCTGCTCCACGTCCCCCTGAACCCGAGAAGCGTTGGTGTCCAGTAAACGTTCCAGAAAACTCTGCGCGTCGTTTCGGAACCGCCTGTGGATATGGAGAACTCCCATCAGGATATCTAAGCTGTACAACAGCGGGGAGGCCGGCTGCGCTATGGTAATCATGTCGTGAAAAAGAAAGCGTGATTGTATTCGGAAGCCTTGTTCCGTATCCAGCGACTTTGGCAAATGGGCAAAGTCGGCTGCCTGTTCCTCTGAAATTCGCTCCAGGAAGGCGTTCACAAGATTGACGAAGCGTTGCGTTACAGCAGTATAGAGTTGTTCCGCCTGCACCTCCTCAGCATCGAGCCAAGGCATGACGTGACGCCTGGCGATAGTCTGGGCGAGAGCCATCATCTCGTGGCGCCGATTGGGACCAAAGCTGGTTGTCAGGGACATTCCCTCGCGATCGAGTTGCTTGCGAGCGACGGGAAGAACCTGCCTGAAGAATTGCTTGCGCCTCGCCAAAAGTATGTTGGAGAGTCTCATCTGCTCGGCAGAAAACAGCGCGCCCAAGTCCCGCAACGATTGCTCAGCCTGACTGACCGTCTGACGAAGATTCGCGATGCGTTGCTCGGAGTTTTCGATGGGCTCTTTCAGGGCGCGAATTCGTTCCTCGACCGAGCGCTTAAGCGAGGCAGAGAACCGCCGCACCCCGCGCTCGGCGGCCGCACGGGTCATGTCCTGACCCGATTTTCTGGCCAGTCGCCGGAGGTCTTCTGTCAGTGCCTCCCAATCGCCCAAGCTGCCCGAACCCCTCAGTTTCCTCAGGGCGCTGACTTCGTAAATGCGCTCAACTGGTTTCTTAAGGCGCGCTTCCAGCACCTTTCGTGCGAATTCCGCGGCCTGTTCACGCTCAGTAGAAGAGACCCGGTCAATCTTGTTGAGCACGATCAGAATCTGGTCCACATTGATCGCCACCGCCTCGATGAGGGCCAACTCCTCACCGGAAATGGGCGGATCGGCACCCACAACAAGGATCGCTGCATCGATCTGAGGGATGAAGTCCGTCGTTGTTTCTGTGTTTCCCGCAAATACCGACCCGATGCCCGGAGTGTCAACCAGGCACATGCCTGATGCCAGCAGGGGAGAAGGAAGGAATGCTTCGACGCCATCGACGCGCTTCTCGTTCTCCGGATTGAGTTCCTCGGAAACATATTGCGACAATTCTTCCGGCCGGATCGCCTTCCATTTGCCGTCGATCAGGATACGGGCCGTACGTTCTATTCCATATCGCAGTACTGTGGGTACGGTCGTGACCGGCACCACGCCAGTAGGTAGTATCGGCTCCCCTACGAGTGCGTCGAGCAAGGTGGACTTGCCGCGCTTGAACTGACCGACACAGGCTACGAAAAAACGGCCCTCGCTTATTCTGGTGACAAGTTGGCATACGTCGGCGGCGATGAAACCCTCACCTAACACCTCGGCAATATCCGCCAGGCGACCCAGTGCCTGCCCGTCGCCCGGCACTGTCCCTACAGCTTGTCCAGGCGGCCGATTGTGTTCCAGGTTTTGCATCATGCGGTTCGCTATCGACGGCCTAAGCGCCTGATCAGTCGCTTACCCTAGCGACCTTGTAATCGATATACAGCGGCGTGATCTTGATTTGGCGTTGTGAAAACATCGGAGACCCCGCGCCAAACGAATCATCCTCAGCATTGCTCCAGGATTGCCGTCGTTGTACTCACGGTTCCGATCTCCGCCCGTCCTGATGTACGTATTTGATAACTTCAACATCCGACATTGCGATCAAGCCTTCCTGCACCATTTCGTCCAGTGCTGGAATGAGGCGCTGGATGTTCTCCGCTGTATCGATGATCTGCACCAGAATGGGAGCATCTGCCGAGAAGTGCAGCATATGAGATCGATGGATAATTGTGCTCGCGCCATAGCCCTCAATTCCGCGATACACGGTGGCCCCCGCAATGTCCAGCTTGCGGCAGCGTTCGACGATGGCTTCATAGAGAGGACGACCCTGCCATTGGTCATCTTCACCGAAGTGAATGCGAAGCATCTTGGCCTTGCCTTCAAGTTTCATTTCTCCGTCTCCTGTGCTTCCGGGAGCGGCTGGACATGGGAATACTTGATGACGTCAACGTCGGAAAGTACTACCAGCCCTTGCTGCACCATCTGGTCGAGGACTGGAAAGAACGCTCGCAACTTCTGCTCGCTGTCAACAACGGTCAGCAGAATGGGGGCATCATGCGACAAGTTGAGAGCCGAGTCCTTGTGTATGCGCCGATTCGCGCCGTACCCTAAAATGCCCCGATAGACGGTTACTCCGGCAATGTCGTTTGCCCGCAAAGCCTGCACCAGAGCCTGGTGCATCGGCTTGCCGTTCCACTTGTCATGTTCCCCGATAAGGATGCGCATCATTTTGGCTTTGGCTTCCAGCTTGGCTGTCGGAACTTCCGATTGCAGCTTTTTGTCTGGAGGCCCCGGCCTTATCACGGTCGTATCGTGGACCTCGATAATCCCGTCACATGCCATCTCCGCAAGCTTTGGCAGCACGTCCTGTACGCGATCAGGACTCTCGATGAATTCGACTTTGATCGGCATTTGATCAGCCAAATCGACGAGGCGGCTGGTGTGCAGCTTATGATCGGTGCCGAACCCAGCGACACCGCGGGTCACCGTGGCATCCGAGATACCACGGAAGAACAGGTATTCCAGGATCGCGGCATAACAAGCCGTTCCGTGGTACGTTTGCCCCTCCATGACGTAAACGGTTACCTTCTTTGCGGGACCCGTGTTTAGCATTCCCTCTCCTATCGTGTTAAGCCGGGTTGCGAAACCAGAAATTCAGTCACATGGCCGAGAACCCCGCGACCGCTGGTTTCTCCTTGCTTAATTCTTATCTCAAAGGCGGTCAACTGCTTGACCAGTTCATCCTGGCTGCTGGTAAGCATATTACGAACTAAGTCCCCTTCGGCTGCGGGAAGCACATCCATCAACTGCCGCCCGTGAACGAGACAGCTGGGGCAATCGGAACGAACCGCTCTTTCACACTAATACCTGTCCTAAGGTCGCGCCGGCCCATACGGCGATGAAGCCGACGACCAGGCTAAGGCCTACGTTAAGCAGTCCGGTCATCACTTGGCCATCCTGTATGGCGCGGAGCGTTTCATACTCAAAGGTAGAGAACGTCGTGTAGGCACCGATAAAGCCGATCGGAATCAAGTACCGCCAATATGCACTCGCCGTTGTGCGGGCGAGCAACGCGAGAATCAACCCAAGCAGAAATGAACCGCTTACATTGATGATGAACGTGCCCAGCGGAAAGCGGACGCCGTAGCGACTGCCAATATAGCTTCCTAGTGCGTAGCGGGCGATGGCGCCGAGAAAGCCCCCCATACCAACCGCAGCAAATTTCAGCAAATTTGTATTCCTCTCTAGCATGTAGTTCAGGAAACGACAGCTTCCTTGTTCGTCGCGGGTGTTTCGGCAACAAGCATGGTGGATAGGTTCTCCAGATCAGACTGCACCCGGTCATAATCGATCCTAGTTCGCTTTCGATCGAGTAAAAGCCGCTCCAATTGGCGCCTATAACGGTTAGCAAAGCTGTATACAGATCAGAGCCGGCACCGTCAGCTGGACGGTCCGCGGTCGACAAGTTCTCCCAACATCCAAAGTTCATCCCCCGAACCCGGCAAGGTCATGAGAGCTTCGAGATTGGCATGAACATCCGAGATGGCATCAGGGCCTCCCAGCGGCTCCGCTTCACACAGCACCCTCGACACCGGCCGCCTGTGCAGCCAAGAACTCGGCGGCCGCCTGCACGTTAAGACATGCAATGTCGCTGCTGTTATTTCTATATTTTTGCGGGAAGCCTTGCGGGAGACATAACTCCGAGACGAGGTTCCCCGTCAGGAGTCATCATCTGTCCCGATTCAGAAGGGCAGCGGTTCTAGGTGAACTCCTTCACCTTTAGTCCACATTCTACAGCTCTTTCATATCTCAGCCTCTGCCAGAAGTCAAGCCGGCAATCGGAGCAAAACCGTCCATGCCAAGAGTTGGGCACAAGAGCTTGGCTAGCATATTTAAATGGTGAAGATTTACCCAGGGTAGGACACGCGGCTTGAGCGAGATGTCGCGGTCAACCCCCTCCACCCGGCAGTACCGATCGACGAAGGACCCGGCGCTGTTTTCGCAAAGAGGCGCTGGCTCTGGCGCGGCTCAATTACCCGCACAGCGCGACCGCGTAACACCAGGCAAATATCGACATGGCCGGAGACCGCATTCCGCCAGAGCTCCGGCCGCAAAACACTTCGATCAAACACCAGGCTCGAAGAGTTAGTGGCCAACTAAGGGCTTACTCCCAACTTTGATGTTGCTGTCAGCTCGACAGTGGTTGGACTGCCGGGGGCATTGTGCGTAATCATCATGGAGCTGGTTCCGCCGGGACCAATGAAGCGGCAGACCACGGTAATCGTGCACCGCTGGCCCGGTTGCAGAGTGGCACCACCGGGACCTACTCCACAAGTGTTGGTCATCGAGAAATTCGAGTCAGCGATTACGATGCTGCTGATCGTGACTGGTGCGCTGCCTGTGTTGGTCAATGTAACCACGTGATTGGTCAGTTTCTTCGGATCGAAGAACAGGCTGGTGGGGGAAACGTTCAACAGCGGTAAGGGCGCAGCATTGCCCGTGCCCTCAAGCTCCACTATGAGCGGGCTTCCAGCTCCACCATATGCGATCTCCAGCTTCGCATAGCGCGGGCCACCAGCCGTAGGACGGAACCAGACGGTTATTACAAGCTGTCCGTTCGTCGGATTGAGCGGCGCGCCCGGAGGCGGTACACAACTGAAGTCGACGTTCCCGCCTGGGGGGTCGCTAACCAAAGAGATGCCCGTGAGCTGTTGCGAGCCGATGGACACGGTGACGGTTTGCTGCAAACTGGTCGTGCCAACTTGTTGACTGGGGAATGCCAGAGCGGTAGGCACTACCGTCACGGGGTGTTGGGGAATGAGAAACTGGTCGATCTTCAGCAGCCCTCGTCCGGCGCACGAAACGTACAACGCGGGATCCGCCGGGTTGGTGATCCAATCGTAGTAGCAGCTGGAAGGCCGGCTGGGCAAGGCTCCGCTGTGCAGCAGCCGTGTCCAAGTCGCTCCGTCTGTGGTATAGCACACTCCGCCCTGTCCAATGGCAAAGCGCACCAGAGGATTGTTGGGGTCGAACTTCATGTCGGTCAGTATCACGTCAAAATGATCGCCGAGCCCGCTGGAGGCATCATTCCCGGGATCGTTTGGATTAGAGACTGCGATTTGCTGGTTCCAGGTGAGCTGCGCTTCCAGTAATGAATCCTGCCTCCAGGTATGGCCGCCGTCATCCGAGCGTTTTACGTGATCGGTATCCAGAACGTAGATAAGGTTGGGCAGGTAGGGGTTGACAAAGAACCGCACAGCGTTGCTGACGTTGACCAGGCCATTACCCGTGCCGAAGTTCGGCACCAGCGACTGCCACGCCAACTGACCCTCAGTCCAGCTTTGCAGGCTTCCGTCGCCGCCCACGTAGAACACGGTGGCTGCGTGACCGCCGGAGGCTTGCACGACGTCTTGGTTGGTAATCGAGCTGGAAGGAAGCCCGGTTGTAAGTGGAGGTCCCTGCAGGTAGACGTTCGTTCCCGGAACCGGCTCCGTTGCCGTGGTCAGCCATTCGTCCCGGCTGCTGATATTCAGAATGCTCTGTGTTCTCACTACCTGTGGACGGCGCAGGACATCCCAAGCGACAAACACGTAGTCGCCCTGTGGCAAAGGCTCTTCTCCCGGCAAGCCAAGAACGACGGGCCGGGATCCGCGTGAAAAAGCTCCGCTGCTCGCGTTCCACCCGTGTATCGCGTACGAATCGCTGGTTATTGGAATGACAGTGTAGAGCGGCCCGGGTACAACGTGCCGTGAACTCGTTCCATTGGTTGAAGCGTTAGGAAGGCTGCCGGGAGAGGCTTCATAGATGGTCACCGTCTGGCCGTCCCGGGTATGATCAGCAAGTGTTCCTGAGGTATCCCAGCGCGGGGTTGCGACGAGCATAGAGTACGGCCGCTGCGGATCGGCGAAAGCACAATCGTTGTCGCCGCCTCCATACTGCTGATAGGTCCAGGTCTGGCCGCCGTCCATGGAGTAGAAACCGTCGTTGTCGCCGGTGTTCAGCGATAGCGCCGGACCGCTGCCGGCTATGGCGACGCCGCCCACGCTTAAGGCCGAAAGCGTATTAGGTCCCGCCGTGGGTACGAAAGTCTTTCCGCCATCCGTGCTTCTGCGGATGCCACCATCGCACAATAACCACACGGTTCCGGCGCTCGCCCTGTAATTGCCGCCTTGTAGCGAGGCCGTAAAGTCTGGCGACAAAAGAATTCCATGCAAGTCCCAGTGCACGTTTGAATCCAACGCCTGCCAATCCGCCCCCGAAGTGGGATTGAGCGGTCCTACGTAAGCTACCGGCCGCTGTCCACCTAAGAACAGGAGATCTCCGCGGCTTGCTTGCGTCACCGCTAAAAATACGCAACCGGAATCCTGGGTGGAGGTTGAGGAGGCGTCGGTCAGATACGAAGGCAGCGGAAGTATTTGTGGTGGCGCCGACGTTTGCAAAACCAGGGGAAACTCGGAGTAGTCGAACAAGTAAACCATGGCTGGGGCAGCCGCGCCGCCTCCGTTGCCAACGATGTAGACCTGGCGCGGGTTCACTGGAGAAATGACCATTACCTTCGGAGTATTGGAGTTTGCGACTGAACTTGCCGGGCCGCCGATGTTTGCCGGAAGAGTAGCCATGTCTTCAGTCCACGACGCGCCGCCATCGAACGAAAGAAACATGCAGCTGGCGCCAAGGGCGTAAATGACAGTAGGGTACGGATCGGCCGGCGCATTCTGCCATACAGCAACGTGGTTCACGCTTTTGGACGCGTTTGCTGCAAAGGGAGTAATGTCCGCGAAGGTCGCTCCGGCATCCTTACTGACTACCAGGGAATCTCCGCCTGCCGCGTACACCAGATGGTCGCTTCCCAGAGCCCATTCCAACTGACCAACGTTCTCGCTGGGATCAAAACGATGCGACTGAGTCCAGGTAGAGCCGCCGTCCGTGGATCGCCAGATTCCCCGGCTTCCTTTACCGTCGCTTCCCACGGTCCTGTCGTGGCTCATCAAGGCCAACACAATCGTTTCGTAACCGAAGTTGGCCAGCTTGTACTCCGCGCCAGAGAAGCCTCCATTGCCATCGGCTGTCGCCGACCATACGCCGGCGTCACCGCATCCCACGATTCCCGCCAACCCACCTTTAGTGAAGCTGGCCATAAATCTGGGATGCCGATCGACCTGCCATCCCTGTTGAACGCAGAAGCCGGCAAAAACAAGTTGTGCGGGCGCGAAGGTACCGTCACCTTTGCCTAATGCAACCGTTACACCAGCGTCGCCGAGGCCTACGATGTCGGGATGCCCGCTACTGGTCGTGACCGCCAGAAATCTGGGATGCAGATCGACCTGCCAACCCTGTTGAACGCCGAAGCCGGGATAGACGGGCAGCGCTGGCTGAAATGTGCCGTCGCCGTTGCCCAAGGCAACCGATACTCCCGCAGGACCAAACCCCACGATGTCGGCATGTCCATTACCGGTTAAGTCAACGAGAAAGCGCGGATGAAGATCAACCTGCCATCCCTGCTGAACACCGAAGTCTGCAATGGCAGTGATTGCCGGCTTGAAGGTGCCGTCGCCGTTGCCCAACGCAACCTCCACTCCGGCGTCGCCGAAGCCCACGATGTCGGGAAAGCCACTGCTGGTGGTGACCGCCAGAAATCTGGGATGCAGATTCACTTGCCATTTCTGTTGGACGCCGAACCCCGGATAGACTGGCAGCGGGGGTTGAAATGTGCCCTGGCCGCTGCCTAACGCCACCTCCACCCCGGCGTCGCCGAAGCCTACGATGTCCGCGTGGCCGTTGCCCGTGAGATCAACCATGAACCTGGGATGGAGTGCGACCTGCCATCCTTGATTCACGCCGAAGCCAGCTAGAACAAATTGCGGAGCCTGAAATCCGCCGTTGCCCAACCCCAGAGCTGTCCACACTCCAGCGTCACCAAATCCCACGACGTCAGGAAAGCCGCTGTCCGTCAGCGTCGCGAGAAACCGAGGATGGAGCGCGACCTGCCATCCGCCGGCCTGATAGCCGAAGGCCGCCAGCACAACCTTGGGCGGTGCAAAATTGCCGTTACCGTCGCCCAGCGATGTCCACACTCCGGAGTCGCCGAATCCCACAATGTCGGTGTGGCCGCTGCTGGTCAGGGTGGCCAGGAGCCTGGGGTGTTTCTCGACTCTCCAGCCAAGGGCAACCGCGATATCGACTGCGCACCAGCCATCAAGCGAGCCGGGAGCCTCATACTGATCCGTTGGCGGTTGCGGCCAGGTTAGCTGTGTCCAACTCTGGCCCCCGTCCGTTGATCTCCACAGGTTCGAGTATGAGCCGGCAAACAAGACTGATCCATCCGGCGCGCAGGCGATGGATAGCATGCGTCCCGAGACGCTGTGGTTTTTGTAGGTCGCGCTTGTGTTCGCTAACGTCGGGCTGAGGTCGGTAATCTGCATTTTGATTGTTCCTTTGACTCCGGCTATCCCTGGCCGAATCCCTAGTAGTTACGTTTCGTGTGGGCAGAGCTGTGTAACCAGATCAGCAGGATGAGAAGAAACGGAACAACGATGAGGGCTAGCTCCGTTGCGCCCGATCCGCCGTCCGGCGAGAGTCCAAGAAGCTTTTCGATAAAGTCCATCTTCTAATCCTCCAAGAAATACCGTCCGGCCAATTCGCCGGAATCACAGCCAGAGGGGAAGTTTGCGCGGCGATATGAGGGACGCAATCTTCTCGAGGCCGACTGGCGCGTGTTGGGCTGCCAGGTTCGGACACGATGAATTACATTGGCGGGAACCGCAAGCAGGAAGGGGCGGAACTGGCGTGATTCCTATACTTTGCCGTTGAATGCCGCACTTTGCCGTCCGCTGGCAGCAGGCACAATCCCGTGCTTGAGCCCTCGTCAACAGATTGTCATTCGAGGAAAACAGCAGGTGCCATGAGGTGGCGACGCGTTGTTTAACGGGAGATGTCTTAAGCAGCTGACAGTAATGGTGTGGATATCAGCACATCAAACTTCCGGTCAGATGGCGTGTAACCGCCGATGATGAATTCCTGACCTCCATCGATTCTCATCTTCTGCCAGGCTCGAAGCGCTGGCCTGGAGCATAGCGGCCGTGGGCGGGTTGGGTGATGCTTGCAAGATTATGCAAAACTATGTGGCGTAGTCCTGCTATCGTCCAGCAACGACAAATTCGTGGGGGCCAACGGTTATCCCTTTCCGTTGGTAATGAAATTCAAGCCATACGGGCACACCCGTGCCGGAGCCGACCACCGCAAACATTAGCCGGAATTTGAATCAAGCTCGAGCAATTACGGCGTGATCTCAAATGCCACACCAAGATTATTTGCTCCGCCCTGGTATGTAGTGCCGTAGACGTTGCCCTGCGCGTCCAATACTATGTTGCTCATCGGCTCTCCCCCGTCGCTGCCGCCCGTGAAGTCATAGAGATCGGTATACGTCCAGCCACCATCGGAGGGGGTCAGCTTGAAAACGGTACCAAAGCGATTAGCGCCATCAAGCAAGGTCGTGCCATAGAGATTGCCAGCTGCGTCCCGGGTCAGGCTGGCAACCGGCCCCCCACCTCCAGTGGCGAAGTCGTAAAGCGAGCTGAACGTCCAGTTACCGCCGATCGCCATCAACTCAAAAGCCACGCCGCAACCGAACCCGCTATTGCAGGTCAAGTCGCCGTAGATGGAAGTCGTACCATAAAGATTGCCGGTTGGGTCGAGGATCACGCCGCTTTCGGGAAATCCTCCGTCGCTGCCCCCTTGGAACCTATAAAGAATGTCCTCTGTCCAGCCGGAGTTCGACGGCGCCAACTGGAAAACCGTTCCGCAGCCCACATTACTCAGGCAGCCCGTCCCGCCGCCCTGCCGAGTTGTACCATCGAGGTTGCCGGCTTGATCGAAGATCACTCCCCCGTAGGGAAATTCCCCGTCCTGGCCTCCCCCGAAACTGTAAAGGACGTTTGCCGTCCAGTTTCCCCCCGAGGGCGTCAACTCATAGACGTTTCCGTGCGCGGAGGAGCCCCCGAACTCTGTCATGCCGTAGATGTTCCCCATCTGGTCGAAAACGAGATCACCCGATGTAGGACCATATCCATCGGCGCCGCCCGTAAACTGGTAAAGGGGAGTTTCTGTCCAACCGCAAGGTGTGGTCCCGCAGACCGCGTTTGTCGGGGGCTTTAAATTGAAAACCACCCCATAGCCGGGGCCTCCCTCGATCGTGCTGCCATAGAAAGTGCCATTTGGACCGACAGTTACTCTCGCTGTCGGATAGGCCCCGTCATTGCCTCCCTGAAAGCTGTACAGTAGGTTGAACACCCAGCCGGTGCTTTGGTGCGCCAACTCGAAGACTGTGCCGTAACCGGCGCCCCCATTGGCAGTCGTTCCGTACAGATTGGTTCCTCTCAGGGTCAAACCATTGTAGGGATGTGACCCATCCTGTGCGCCGCCGGCGAAGTTATGAATGACGGTATATGTTTGCGCCTGCGCGGCTTGCGTGACCACGACTGGCAATGCAAGCACAATAGCGAATGTCAGTGCGAAGATTTTTAAGGTTGCTGAGGATAGGACGTTGCTACCTGTACGATTAATCACTGCTGTGTCCATAGAGGAGTTCTCCTAGCGACGCTGGTTTACTTTCTCGCTAACGTCGTAGATAAAACAAATTTGATCCTGTATTTCCTTACTGCCTTCAAGAATAACGGACCATATATTCCATCTTGGCTACTCGCTCAGTTGTGAATGATTCCGTCTGTAGCTTCCCAAACAAGGTGTGCGTCCCGTGCCACAATCCCCGTGCCACAATTAAATATCCGCAGGGTTAAGTCGTCTCTCACGTAGTCTCCTACGTAACTAGCCTGCCTCGCCGAGCGCACGAAGTATAACAGGATAGGTTGGGTAAACTGGGCCGATCTCTAATAGATTGGCGGTGCAATTTATAGATATAAAGCGGCCTTTAGCCGAATCGGGACGCTTTATCCAAAATCAACTCTCGAACGGCGTCCCTGGTCACGCAATTCTTAAATGACACGCTCAAGAATGGAGCCAACAGCTGTGACCATTCCGGGCATGGCTGCCGATACTAGGAACTGCCGGAAAAAGCGTGGGTCGGTTGTCCAAAACTGTACCCGTAAAGCAACGAGATGCAATCCTTTTCGGATGGTTGTGCCCGCCAGGTATGTCGATGTCCAACCTTCGCCCCACAGTGAAAGTTTGTAAACTCCCGCGAGGTTGACTATGTGGGCCTTACCGCTTGGGTCGAAGGCTACATCCCGACCAGACGGCCACCCCCAATCGCGTTCTTCCCTAAGAAATGTTTTGCCTTCCTCGATGATAGGTGTGATCCTCGCAGCGGGGGAGAATGAGCCATGTGTTTTTCAGCCACAGCGAACTTTGTGGGCAGTGGAGTTCTGGGCACACTGGGCGTTGTCACCTTGACCAAGGTGAAGCACCGGCGCGAATTACTTTTCGCAGCGCTGCCTGCGCTTTTCGCCATTCATCAATTCATTGAGGGATTCGTTTGGCTGGGATTGGATGGGGTTCTCTCTCCGGTGGCGGCGCACAACATGGGGGCGGCATTCATGTTGTATGCCCAGGGGCTTCTGCCTTTCCTGCTGCCGTTGAGCGTGTTGCTGTTCGAGCCTGATGTGAAGAACCGCAGACGCATGCTGCCATTCCTTGTGCTGGGCGGAGCCACAACGCTCTATGTGTTGTGGGCTTTAACGGCCTATCCGTTGCAGGTGTACGTGCAGGGAAATAGCATCGTCTACATGAATCAAGCGACCAACAATACAGCGGTTGCAGTGCTGTATGTGATTGCAACCTGCGGTTCGCTGTTTTTTTCCAAGATCAGGATGATGGTGATTTTTGGCGCGGTAAACCTGGCAATTCTGCTGATCGTGATGGAGTTCAAGCGATACGCATTCACGTCTCTGTGGTGCGCCTACGCAGCGGTTGGAAGTGTGATCATCCTGGCTTACTTTTGGAGAAGCAGCGGCGACCGGCCCTTCCTCTACGAGCCGCGACTAATTTGAGTAAGCTGTCAAACTAAACGAACTCTCGATACGGCCGGACCAATATCAGTAAAGATCGCTACCGCGAATGTCATCGCTGGGGGCGGGTTACACCCGACCGCTGTTCTTGCGCGCAGAAACTCGGGGTTGGAGGCACCGTCCCAATACAGTCAAACGTGCGTCCGCGTTTTGGCGGAACGGGCGGCTTTTCCACCTTGCGTCCCTTACGCCTTGGCGGCCGTCGCCAGCTTACGCTTCGACAGGTACCAGTCGCTGACGTCGTATTCTTTCATCGCCACGCGCTTTTCCGCGTCGGCCTGGGTCGCCGGAGCGGGCACGATCACGGCATCGCCCGGCTGCCAGTTCGCAGGAGTCGCGCAGGCGTTCGCATCCGCAGTTTGCAAGGCATCCACGATGCGAACGATTTCGTCCACGCTGCGGCCCAACGACATCGGGTAATAAATGATGGCGCGAATGACATTCTTAGGATCGATCACGAAGACAGCGCGCACCGTCGCGGTATCGCTTACCGCTTCGTGCACCATGCCGAAGGAGCGGGCGACCTTCTGGTCCAGGTCGGCGATCACGGGGAAGGGAACCTTTACGTTAAAGTTCTGCTCGATATTGCGCACCCACGCGATGTGCGAGTAAACGCTATCGATGGAGTTGCCCAGCAGTTGAGTGTTGCGTTTGGCAAACTCATCGTGACGCTTCGAGAACTCGATGAACTCGGTGGTGCACACCGGCGTGAAATCGGCAGGATGGGAAAACAGCACCACCCACTTGCCCTTCGACGTGATATCGCTCAACTTCAACATGCCGTGCGTAGTTTTTGCCTCGAAGTCGGGTGCGACCTCGTTGATGCGTGGCATTTTGCCTTCGCTCATGGTTTCTCCTTGAAAGTGTGCCGAACGGTCTGCGGCGCTGGCGCACCACCGCCCTCGAACACCATACACTGGAGCGAAGATTTTTTCAGCAGCTTTGGAACGGATTGCGCCGTCCAATGGAGTTAACCGGAGTCCCATCCATGAGTCAGCGCAAATTTTCTTTTGTTCAACTTGACGTCTTTACTTCGCGGCCGCTGGAAGGAAATCAGCTGGCCGTCTTCACCGACGCTCGTGGTCTCAGCGATGACGAGATGCAGAAGCTGGCCCGCGAAACCAATCTCTGCGAAACCACATTCATCCTGCCGCGCGATTTCGCCATCGAGCGCACCGAAGGCCACCAGGTCCGCATCTTTACCGTGAATGAAGAGTTGCCATTTGCCGGCCATCCTACGCTGGGCACAGCCTGGTATCTGCATCAACAAGCTCCCAAAGGCGAAGTTGTGCTCGACCTGAAAGTCGGCAAGATTCCGGTGCGCTTCGAGCAACGCGATGGGCATCTGTTTGGCGAGATGCGACAGGCCGAGCCCCAGTTCGGCCGACTGCACGATCATTCCGACGTGGCCAGTGTGCTTGGCATCTCTGTTTCGGAGCTCGACGACAAACTTCCCATTCAAACCGTCTCCACCGGCATGCCGTTTACTATCGTGCCTTTCCGCTCTCTGAAGACGTTGCAGAAATTGGCGATCGGATGGAATCAGATGGCGCCGTATCTAGCTACCGTCGGCAGCCCGGCATTCTTTTATTTTGTCTGTCGCGAAACCGTCGATCCGAAGGCCACGCTGCACGCGCGCATGATTTTCTACAACGGCGAAGATCCGGCAACCGGCTCGGCAGCGGGATGTTGTACAGCTTGGGCGGTAAAGCACGGCGTGCTAGCGCCGGATGTGCAGGGATTGATTGAGCAGGGAATGGAGACGCGCCGGCCAAGTTTTCTCCACATTCGCGCCTCGCGCTCTGGCGACACGGTTACCAATGTTCGAGTCGGAGGAAACGTAGTGCACGTAGTTAACGCCGAAGTTACGATGTGAGTTTTCTGAGGATATCTTGTGCACGTGCAAAAGCCGCACCGGATGCAGGTTTTGTGGCAGTCAGGCAAAATGCAAATCACCATGCTCGGTGCTATTTCCTTTCTCTTCTAAGGCACGAAAAAAATCTGATGATTTGACCTTCGCAATACTTGTGCGGCGCTATCGCCGGTCGTACTATCCGGAGACGCTATTGCTCTGGCGTAAATAAAAAAGCCACTTGGTAGCTGCCTCACGCGCCCGACCTTTCCAGGTTTGCACGGGCGTTTCCGCGGCAGCACCCCAGACAAGGCCCTGCGGGGGTAATTTGAAACCGAAACGCACGATTCTCTGCGTCGACGACGACGAGCGCGCTCTCTCCATTCGCAAAGTCCTCCTCGAAACGCGCGGCTACCGCGTACTCACTTGCTCCGATCCTGAATGCGCTCTCGAGATGGTGAAGACCAATGCCGTTGATTTGGTAATCGCCGATCTGATGATGCCCAAACTCAGCGGCGCGAAACTGATCGATCAATTGAAAGCGGCATCTCCGGAAACTCCTGCGCTGCTGTTCTCCGGTTCGGTGAACTGCTGTAGCGAGGAGCATCTCGCGGATGCGTGGCTGCCCAAAGGCGAGTTTGCGCCTATGGAGTTGCTGGAACGGATTCGCGTTCTGCTGATTCGCAAGCGCGGTCCAAAACGCGCCGGCGGAGTGATACGTCGCCTGGCCTCGTGAAAGGTCTGGGTTTTGAAGGGGCGCAGCTTTAGCTGCGCCGTCACGACCTTCCCCTGACGTGAGTCGGCTTCGAGCCGACGCCAGACCTCTAACCATCCGTCGCCGACTAAAGTCGGCTCCACTAAAAATGTGGCGCGGGCCTTCAGGTGTCAAGTTCCGCGACATAGTTTACAGATTGTTCCGCGACATCCTTTACAGTAGGGATTAACTGGAAAGCCAATGTTCCACCATCACGGAGTGATGGCTTTCCAGATCGATTTCGCGCACCACCGTATTGCAGTAATAGACCAGCACTCGCTTTTCGATGCGCAACAGCTGTACCCATTCTCCAGCCAGGGCCTGCAACGAATAGACCTTGCCCTGCACCCACAGCTGCCCTTTGGCTCGCACTCGTACCAGTTCGGCACCCTCCGGATACTGCCAGGGCGGAGGCTGTGGATCGTACTTACGCGGGCTCGGGGTCCACACGCTGGCTGGGGTTTCATCCCCAGCGCTTCGTGCGGACGGCTCTGGTTATACTCCTGGCGATACCCATCCAACCACGCCTGCCGGCCTTCGCCAGGCAAGCCGCGCAAGCGCATCGCCCGTTCCAGGCAGCCGTGGAAGCGTTCCACCTTGCCCTGAGTTTGAGGATGGCGAACCCCGCTCCAACGCAAGCCGATCCCCTGCTTCATCAGCCAGACCGCCAGCTTAGTGATACCGCCCGGCGATTGCGTGTTCCACCATGGCGTGCCATGGTCCATCAGCATCTCTTCCGGCACCCCACAGTGCCCAAAGGCGTCTTCCAACTGCTCGCGCACCAGTTCGGCTCGCGTGCTGCCGGTAGCCGCCAACACCGTAAGATAGCGGCTGTGGTCGTCGAGCACCGCCAGCGGACCGACGTGGCTGTCCCACCCGATCGGACTCTTATAATCCATCTGCCAGAGTTGGTTGGGACGCTCTCGGGTAAAGCGGCGCACGGCCGCGGCATGACGGTCTTGCCAGCGCACCAGTCCATGCCGCAACAAAATTCGATGTACGGTGCTGATCGCCAACCTGCAGCCCTGCTGGGCCAGTCGCCATTGCAGTTTGCGAGCTCCCCAGTCGGGATAGCGGCGGCGCAGTTCGATCACCTGCTGTTCGTGCTCGGCCTGGGTGCGTTGCGGACTCTGTCGCGGACGCCGACTGCGCTCGGCAATGCCGCCCAGACCCTGCTCCCGATAGCGATCTACCCACAGATATCCCGTGGGCCGCGAAATCGCAAACTCCTTACACAATTCAAGGAAAGGTTTTTCTTTTCGGCTAGCAGCTACCACGAACTCCACGCGTTGTTGCTGTAGGTCCATTGTCTTCCAAGGCATCCTTGTGTCGCCTCCCAGGCTCGCTTCGCTCGCCAGGGAGTGTAAAGGATGTCCCGGAACGCACTGTAAAGGATGTCATGAAACTGAACACCTGAAGGTCCGCTCTACCGACATGTCCTCAACCCTTAAGGTCCACTCTGCCGGCATGCCCGCGACCTTAAGGTCCGCTGCCGAGCCCCCAGCGATCGGTGTCGAATACCGCGACCTCATGTCTGATTTCCGCGGTCGAGGCTGTTACCTATCGACCAATGTATACTCCGCGAATTCTGGGCGACATTTGTCGCTGCGGAGATGTAGAATCCGGTGCACTCCCCAAAATCCCAAAAGGAGCAGCAATGAAATACGCACTACGTAAGCTTCTGCTGTTCGGCTTCGCCCTGACTCTTGCAAGCAGTGCCTGGGCCCAATGGTCTTCCGATCCCTCTCAGAATCTTGACCTCTCGAATATTGCCGGCGCCGATCAGGTGCAGCCCAAGCTGTTGCCTCTTCCCAACAACAGCTGGTATGTGAGCTGGTTCAACAGCAATCCCAACGATCCGCCGCCGAACGGTTACGACGTCTATTATCAGATGCTCAGCGCCAATGGCGTAGAGCAGTTCCCGCACGACGGCGTGCAGGTAGCCAAGCTGACGCTCAGCTCAACCGAAGATTACGGCCTGGCCATCGACGCTCAGGGCAACGCTCTGCTTGCCTTTCAGGACGATCGCCGCGATCCCAACAACCCGCAGATTACCGCCGCCAAGATGAGTCCGACCGGCCAGCCGCTGTGGGGACCGAACGGCATCGCATTAACTTGGGATTCTGGCTTCCACGCGAATCCCAAGATCACAGCTACCAGCGATGGCAACGTCGTGGTCGGCTGGACCACCGACAACTCCGTCATCTTGCAGAAGCTCGATCCCAATGGCCGTCCTCTGTGGATCGGTCCGAACGCCTTTGCCTACGGCGTCACCTTGCAGGAGTCCGGATACGGCTACACGCTGGCCGATCTGCATGCCGCCGACAACGGTTCGGTGATTGTCTCCTGGGTACGCAATCACGGTTTCGGCAGCAACAGCTATCTCTATGCAAACAAAATTTCGGCCACGGGACAGGTGATGTGGGCCGGCAACGTGCACGTATATGACGGCGGTTCGCTTCAGTTCGGCGAGTTCCCCTACTTCACCTACGACGGCAACGGCGGCGCGGTATTCTCCTGGTACAGTAGCTCGCCCAGCTTGCAGGTATTCGCGCAGCACATTCTGGCTGATGGCACCGAAGCCTTCGGACACAACGGTTCGGTCGGCTCGACCAACACTTCGAACGTGAGGGTGTCGCCGTCCGCCTCCTACAATCCAGCCACGCAGGAAACGTTCCTGTTCTGGACGGAGGAAGATTCCAACCAGTTCACCAACGGCGTTTCCGGGCAGAAGTTCAACTCTGCCGGCGCGCGCCAGTGGGGCGACGGCGGATTGACCATCGTGCCTCTGGGCTCTGACTCGCAGATCTTCGTGGAGAACGTACAGATTGGCACTGGCGCTCTGGTCTTCTGGTTCGATCAGCCGGGCTTCGGCTCCGGAACCATCCAGGCAACCAAACTGGACGGGACCGGCGCGACCGTTTGTGCGCAGTTCCCGGTGTCCTCAGCCTCATCGGATAAGAGTCGATTGGCAGCGGGCGTCGCTTCTTCCGGCCTGTCAGCCCTGACCTGGGAGGACGATCGCAACGGCGAAAACGATATCTACATCCAGAACGTGAACGCCGATTGCACGCTGGGCATCGAGACGAAACTTAAGAACTAGAAAGCAGCATTTAGCTATTAGCAGTTAGCACTTAGGGGGAGACTTGTACCGGGGGCGAGAAGTTTTCGACACCAGTGCAAGTCTCCTTTTTGTTGTTATGCATCGTCACTAGCGGTCTCCCGTCTCGCTTGTGATTTGCAATCGAGCGGACTTCAGTCCACTAGGGGTCTGCTATCCCTGGTTCGCGAAGAACCAGCTTCCCTTGTCACATACCGATGTGTTCCACGGCGTTGACAGCCATTAATCCTCATATCATCATACAAATGGTTTTAGCCTGAGTGATTCGCCTTTGCATTCCAGGCGAGAACCAAATTGTAAGTTTCCGGTTCTCTGGTGTTTCGAATGGCTCCAGAGTGGTCTTCTTCCTTGTCGTTGTGCAATCGGGCTATTGCCGTCCCCATCGTTATCGGGAGCGCAGAAGGCTATGCCGACTCCGACATCGATCACTACCGCATTCATCTTTCTCTCTTTCTTTGCCGACTTGTTACTTTGGTCAATCCTATCCACCGGCACGGTCACACGCGCTGTCGCCGGCCGAGGTTATGAACATGATGAGTAAGAAAAACGAAATTCCAACAGGAAGAGCGCTGCACGTTCTGAGCTTCGCAATTGCCGCCATTTTTCTGGTTTTTTGTTCCACAGCGATGTCAGCCCAGAACTTGGGCTGGGAAGGCGAGACCGGCGTATTTGTAACGCCGCTTGCCTATACCGCCGGCGCCGAGGGTAAGGTTGCCGAACCCGTAGTGGGATTTCACTTCTTCGATGCCGGCCCGGTGATCGGACAATTTTATGAAGCGTCCATCGAAGTGGGTTTGGGCAAACGCTTTGAGATGGGTTACACCAGCGACATGCATGTGCAGGGCGGGGATGCCGAACTCAGCCCGCTTTGGCAAAACAGCTTCAACATCTTTAATGGCAAGTTCAACGTCATCCCAGAGAACTACAAGAAGCAGGCCTGGATGCCAGCCCTCTCAGTAGGCTTCATCGCCCGCACCCAAGTTCACAACGTGGGCGCCCAGATGATGAATGAGAACATGTCAGACGGCGACGTCTACCTGGTAGGCACCAAAACCATCACCCAGACCAAGCCAATTCCCATCGTGCTCAGCGCCGGTATTCGGGGCACCAACGCGGAATTGTGGGGAATGGGCGGCAACGCTCCTAACTGGGAAGCCCGCGGATTCGGCGCTCTCGCCTTTGTCTTCAAAACGCCGAAGCGGAGCTCGTTGATTCTGGGCTTTGAACTGTCACAGCAGCCGAAGCATCCTTATATGCTGCCCTTTGCCAACATCCCGACTACGCTGGTCTATGCCGCGCGATTCCTTCCGACGCCCAAGCAGAAGTTGAGCATCGATTTCGGTATTGCGCAGGTTGCCGGATTTATCTCCCCCGGAGTGAACTTACAAGCTCGCTCCCAAGTCGGCGTACAGGTTGCCTACGGCTTCTAGCCGTTCCGGATCTTACGACGACGTCACACGAGCCCCATCCAGCGCCTTTGCCTGGGTGGGGTCTCACTCGTAAAGGCTTGGGGCGGCCAGGCGCCTGAGTCGCAGTGCATCGCGGGATTCTAATGGTTTACGGCCCGAAGCGGCTGCGCGCCGTTGACGGCCAGCGCCGGCACAATCACCTTCAGCAGCTTGCGCACATCGTCGAAGTTGTAGTCCGCGCGGAATTCTGAGCGCTTGGCCACCACCAGATCGCGCAACAAGCCTTCCGTCATGCCGACAAAGGCCGCACGTACGGCATCGAGATTCACATCGTCGCGAATCTGGCCCTGATTGCGCATCTCCGTCAGCAATCCATCAATCACTTCGGCGAATTGTTGGAAGCCCCGGCTCATCAGCACGTCGCGGCTATCTTTGCGGACGCGGCGCGACTCCAGGCTGATCAGCTCTTTTAGATCGGTATCGTTTTCCAGCTCGAGCACCATGGCTTCCAAGACCGCCAGCAGCTGCTCGGACGGCGACTTCCGGTTCGATGTCGCCTGCACCCGGTCGCCAATGGAGTTCCAACCGCGATCGAAGATAGCGATCAGCAGGCCCTGTTTGCTGCCAAAGTGTTTCATGAGTTGTGACTCACTGGTGCCTGCTTCGCGCGCGATCGCAACAGTGCTGGTGTTTTCGTAACCGTTGCGCGCGAAAAGCTGTTTCGCCGACTGAAGTATGCGGTCGCGCGAAGAAAGGATAGGCGTAGGCTTCTGGGTGAGGGTGGGGGTGGGAGTGGCGGCGGAAGTGGGAGTGGCGGCGTGACCTGCACTGTCTGACATAGGTTTTTATCCGGTCATAGCAACCCGATGACTTTTCCAAAGTTGCGTAACTCTCTGGAACAGCAGCAGGAACATATAAAAAAGTCATAAAGAAGTGATAAGGGAAACATAAAGAAAGTTTTAACGTCGCCGCCTGCTGACTTCGGTCACAAGGGATCCCCCAGTAGCAACGCGGTATGTCAAAAAGGCCATTACGGGCCCTAAATCCGCGGGCGAAACAAGCCCCCAGTTGTTGGAGTCAGCGCAAGCTGGTTAGCGTGCCCAGCACGCACGGAGCGGCAATCAGCCAAGGTGCGCCAAAACGCGCCGGTCGCTGGAAGCAGATAGCTGGCCGTAGCCTGGTTGGTACCGACCACTTACCCCCAAGTCGCGCGAAAAACGCTGGGCCTTCAAATGGAAAAAGCTCGCTCCGATAAGCGGGCGAGCTTCGAGTTTATTGCCTCAAATGACGTTTATCTGGACGTCTTGCGCGGTGCCGGAGGAGTTCCGGCTTCTTTGGTGACCTGATCGATAATCTGGTAGAGCTGCGTAAGGTCGGTCACTTCTGTTACCGGAGCACCGTGGCCGGAATCATTCACGACATAGATGGTTGGCGTGTGATCGAGAGGTATGCGGCCGCCGATCGCCCGATCCGCCTCCACCTTGGCGGCAAGCTCGCCGTTCGGATCCACCACAAATGGCAAAGGCTCTTTGTGATCTTCCCCCCATTTCTCCGTCACGCCGCGAAGGTTCTGCTTGGTGATGGAGTTTTGGTTGGCGAAGATGTACAGGCGGTAGTCGTCGCCCAATTTCTGAGACTTGGTGTCGAAGTAGCGGGCGTACACCGCAGCATCAAACGACCACGGATGCTGCTTCAGCGGGAAATCGTATTGCACCAGGGGAATGTTGTATTTCTTGGCCGCCTCATGGACGAGAGGGGCCGCTCTGGCGCATTGTGGGCATTCCATGTCCTCGAAGACGATGATGGCGACCCGCGATCCCTTCGGCGGTCGCAACATGGAAGTGTCGGCGCCCCAGGCCAGCATGCTGCCAAGCAGCAGAATTGCGGTCGAGACGAATGGTACGAGAGAAGAACGCTTCATTCCAGAGGTTTCCTTTGCGCCGGATCAGCCGGCTCGTCCAGCAGGGAACGTTACTGAATATAGTAACGGATTCCGGCGGCAGGAGTCTCGGAAGGAGACTACCTGTCAGGTTCCAGCCATCAGCCATCAGCCATTAGCCATCAGCCATCAGCCATCAGCCATCAGCCATCAGCAAAATGCTAAAAGGAGCGATGGGTTGTTATAACGTTCACCTGAGTCGACGCGGGCTGTACCAGGGCACAACTTCAAGTCGTACCGTACGAAGCCCACGAACCTCGGACTTCAGCCCCTGCAAAACGATGCTCACGGACTGCAAGTCCTAAAGCCGTGCTCCTGATACAGAGCGATCGATGGAAGAGGCTTTCGCCTGCAGTTGCTGAGGGCCGACGGCTGAGATTTCATGGCTACGACTCTTTGTTAAGCGTTGATGGCGGACGTCAACCGCCAACTCCTCAAGAGACGGAATCCTTGCAATCGTTGCAGATATTTTGCAACGTCGTCCATTCGATTACAGGACTTTCAAGGCGCCTTACCGCACCGTCCCGCATTGAACCTGCCCTTCGATTTACTACCGGCCTCGTTTAACAAATTCATGACAACGTCCGTTTCCTCGAACGTATACTGCTTGGCAGCGCGGCCGGAGACTCTCAGCCCATGTTTTCCGCGCCCAACCCAACTGGAGAGAGGGAAAGCCAATGAAGAAATTCATGTTTGTATCTCTCGGCGCAGTCTTAGTACTTGCCGGGACTATACCCGTGGTAGCCCAAGCACCAGCAGGGGCTTCCCATGTCTTTCACCCGCCAATCATCATCGTCCAACGCGATAACAATAATTTTGCCAGTCAACCTTCAGGGCTGACCCCGTTCCAAATGAGGTCGGCGTACGGATACAATGCGATCCCAAATCAGGGACAGAATATGATCATCGGAATCGCGGATGCCTGCGACGATCCCAACCTTGAAGCCGACCTGGGCGTTTTCTCAAGCCAATTCCATCTGCCGGCCTGTACCACGCAAAACGGATGCTTCACCAAGATCGAACAAAACAATCTTTGCAGCGGGCACCAGGGGAACTGGGCGCTGGAGCAGTCGCTGGATGTGGAGTGGGCGCACGCCATGGCGCCGGCTGCGAAAATTGTGATGGTTGAATCGACTGATACCGGTGACTCATTGTTCATTGCTGTAACTCAGGCAGTTTCCGCAGGCGCGAAGGTGGTCAGCATGAGCTGGGCCGGCGGAGAGTTCGACGGAGAACAGGACTACGACACAACCTACTTCTCCACTCCTGGCGTGACCTACTTTTCCTCGGCGGGTGATGGCGGATGCGGCGCTTTGTATCCGGCAGCCTCCCCTAACGTCGTAAGCGTGGGCGGAACGTTCCTGACGCTGCTCACTGCGGTTCCTCCGACCTCGCCCTTAGGCTCTGACTACGGCACCGAGACGGCGTGGAACAGCAGCGGCGGTGGCATCAGCTCGGTGGAGACCGAACCGACCTATCAGATGGGCGCCCAGAATACTGGGTTCCGCACCATTCCCGACATTTCGCTCAACGCTTCTCCCGCTTCCGGCGTGCCTGTCTACGACACCTATGACGGATATAACTGGGTCAGGGTAGGCGGGACCAGCTTATCGTCTCCGGTATGGGCTGCCTTTATGGCGATCGAGAACTCACTCCGCGGCGGCGCGGGCGTGATCCAGCAGCCACACCAGGACATGTATCAAGTCTACGGATCGGGAAACTATCACACTGACTTTCACGACATCACTACCGGAAGCGCGGGCGGAGTCTGCGTGGCCGGCACGGGCTATGACTTTGTAACCGGGATTGGCACTCCCATCGCCAACCACTTGGCCAACGATTTGGTAACCTTGCCGTAAAGTGAGTCCATTTCCTTACGAGGCGCGCTCCTGCAGCGCGCCTTGGTTTACTACTTCCTGGGTCGCCATCCAAGGACAAACATCCAGACAAAAACGCCGAATTGCAGTCACACTAGTGGCTCGGTGTAGTGACATTAACGAGCTCATTCGCGTTGCTGCTCACAATCTGATACTCCTGTCGCAATCCATGCAGACAAAGAGCCGATGGCACGCGCCTTTACCTTACTTACCAAAACGTGACCCACCGTTTCCCCTTGCTCTACTCTGCTTTGTTGTAAGCTTTATGCAGTGACAAAGTCTTCTGCTATCGGGTTTCATTCGCTGGAAAATCGGACCCGTTTCTTGAGCGGGCTCTACAGCGACCTGCTGGAAAACGGCATTCGCTACTTCTTTCCCGGTGCAACCCTCGAGCGCGTCCCCCAGGGCACGGAGCAGATGCCCGGCCTACTGGGTGCGGTTCCCAGTGGCGGCCAGGTCGAGTTTGAGTGGATGGGCGCCGGCTACACCCTCAGTGCCAGCTCGAAGCTTTCCGACCACGAACGCCGCCTGCTGCGCAGCATCGGCATGGTGCTTTCCGCACGTTATCAGCTCATCACAAATGAAGCCTTGGCGGCGCAGAGTTTCCAGCTCTTCCGCGGGCTGCCCGAAGATCGCTTTGTCTCGGCGTTTCTCGATCCCACGCCGCACACCAGTGCCGAAGCCATTGCCGACGTGCCCGATCGGGTCGCCGATTCCATCGAAGTTCTGCGCACCAGCAGCATGAGCACCTACGAGAATCGCCGCATCGCGACTGGCGTCCTGCTCTTCGGCTCCATGCCGGAGCCCTGCCACTCGCCGCCGGTTACGCCCAAACGCGCGATTCGCTATTCGCATCTGCTGACCAGCATTCGCAGCTTTCATCGCTTGTGCGATGGACTGCGCACCCTGGCGCTGGTGGACGGCGAAGGTATGCTGGCGGAGTTGATCGATGTGCATGAATGGTCCGAGCCTTACCGCGACATGCCGTTGGCCGTGCCTCCGTCGGCGGCGTACACCGACCATTGCCGCGCTACGCTGTGCGGCGGCCACATCTGCCTGATCCTGTCACCGAATGGCGAGATCAAGATTTATGCGGATGGCGTGCCGGTGTTCCGTTTCATCGACGGCAAGTGGCGGCTGGTGGACGCGCGCCATCGCTATGCGCTGTGGAAGAACACCATCGGAAACGCGCAATTGGCCGAGCGGCTGTTCGAGGTGGCCCTGAATCTTACCGAGAGCCGGCGGGGGGCACTGTTTGTTGTGCTCGACGATCGCGCGTCGGCTGCCAAGCTGGTTTCGCAGGCCGACATGCTGGACCATCTCAATCATGGCGGTCTGGCGGACGGTGTAACCAGCAAAGACCAGCTGCACTACCTGCTGCGCGACAAGAGCATCCTCGATGTGCCGTCCACGGTGCTGGAGAACATCGCGCGCATCGACGGCGCGGTGGTGCTCTGCCCCGACGCCAATCTGCTGGCCTTCGGCGCTATTCTGCATCACAACTCGACCGAGGATGTACTAAACCGCACGGTCGAAGGCGGACGCACCACAGCGGCTATTGCCGCCTCCCAGTACGGCACCGTGCTGAAGATCAGCGAAGATGGACTGATCTCGATGTACCGCGGCGGCCAATGTCTGTGGGAAATGTGAGGCCGAGTCTTTGGATGAATTTATTTCGTGCGACGGGAAGTTGAGCTCGATTCCGGTTTAGAAAGGGCACGGCCTTCAGCCGTGCCGTAAGTACCACAAAAATATTGCGGCTTTTTAGCCGCTGAGGAGAGACCGGAGCTCAATCAGAAGCTTCCTGAAGTCGCATCGGACTTCGCCCACTCGCCACTTCAAAATCTCATCCTTGATGTGGACATCCCTCCGCTATTGCAGTTTTGCGTATTCGGCTTTGGCTTCTTTGTAGATGGGACTGTCGGGGTCGGCATCCTTCCATAAGGCGAGAAAATCTTTATAAGCGGCAAGCGCCCGCACGCGAGCGGCATCGGCGTCCGCACCGTGCGCCCTCCTTGCCTGCAAAGCGTTGGCGCGCGCGCTCCCAAGCCGCGCCGCAGCTCCTGTCCAGCAGTTCCACACAATGCCGCTGTGGTCCTGAATTTTCTGGAACTCAGCCGCGGCCGCCGTGGCTTGTCCAGCTTGCAGGTAAGCCTCGCCGCGAATGTACGCCGGATAGAGGCAGGACAGGTTCGTCATAAAGCCAATCTGCCCGTACTCCATCGGCGGCGCTGCGCTCTGTAAATTGTCGATTGCTGCGGTCGCCTCTTTGCGATTGAGCGCCAGTTGCGCGCGAATGGGAGCCAGCCAAAGCAACTGCACCTGCGTGTTAAGCGGATAGCGCTTGTCGAGGTCTTGCGCCAGAGCTTGCGCCTTCGCTGTGTCGCCAATCATCGCGTAAGTCAGCGACGCTTCCGCGCCAACCCCCTGGCTTGCGGGATAGAGTTTCAATCCCTCGGCCGCATCCTGCCGAGCCTCAGCGGCGTTGCCGAAGGCAGCTTCCCGCAGCGCGGCATTCTCCCACCAGACGGCGCCGCTCTCCTTGTCGTCGGCACGTATAGCCGCGTCCACCGATTGCTTCGTGAATTCGCGGGCCTTGCTCAGATGACCTTGGTACGCCTCGGTGTCGGAAGCCAGCGACAATCCTAGCGTCTCGACTTCGGGACGGCCGGCAAACCACTTCTGCTGTTCTGCCATGCCCGCGGAATCTCCGCCTAGAAACGCCAAGCCATAGAGCGAGTCGCGAAGTTGCGCGTCGTCAAGATTTCGTGCCCGTGCCCGCTCAATCGCCTGCCGCGCTTCGTCGAACTTCTGCATCCCGAGCAGATAGTTGGCCAGATTTGCATACGATGCAATGCGGTCGGGAGCGAACTGCTCGCCCTGTCGTGTCACCTCCGCGGCTTTTTCATACTGTCCTTGCAGTACGTAAACCACTCCCAAGCGATTTAAGGCGTCGGCGTCGCGGGGATAGTTGTCGACTAACTCCTGTAGAGTGCGGGTCGCCTTGTCCAGTTCGCCGGTCACGTTCTCGTAGTAATGAGCGGTGATGACCAGCTTCTCGCGATCACTGGCGTGTTCGCGCAGGTCAAATGCTTTGCTGATATATTCGCCGGCCCGTTGCGGCTCGCCCAGGCTGTCATAGGCGGTGCCCAGCGCCTGATAGGCCATCGCAAAATTCGGATCCAGTTCGATGGCGCGTTGTTCAAAACTTATCGCGGTCTCGGCTCCCTTTTCATACTGGGCCTTTCGGCCGAGGCTGTAGGCCTGCAAAGCTTTCAGCGATGAGGTCGTGGCCTGCTCCAGGGGGACATCGAACTTCTTCACGGTTGCCAGCGACTCTCCTAACTGGCCGCGAAGCTTGGCGGCTGCTGTGCCCACGGCATTCAGCACCTTCTCTTTTGCCGGAGCGGTGACCTGCTCCTGCGCCAGGGTATCGCCGTTCTGGCAATTCACCGCCTTTACCCCCAATACGTACTGGCTGCCCAGAGTCGCAATCGATCCAGCAATGTAGGCTTTGCTGCCGGTACGCTGGCAAAGTTCCCTCGCCACCTCGGGCGTCAGCTTGGCACTGACTGGCAGGGTCATCAGCTTCAGCGTCGCGTCAACCTTGTTGTCCGACAAAACATTCAGGAACGGCGACTGGCCCAGCGCAAGGGTCAGCGCCGTCTTGAGCGTGTCATCGAACACTGCATCCCCGGTGCTGTTGGCGAAATCCCCGACGATGATGGTGTCCTTCTCGGTAAGCCGAGGAGACTGACGCGTGCGAAAGTAATATCCGCCCGCAACCAGGGCGACGAGCAGCAGGACTGCGGCCGCGGCGAGCATGAGCCAGCGCTTCTTATCGGGAGCGGCAGGCTGCTTGTGCAAAGTGGCCGTCTTGACCATGCTGGAACTGGGTGGCGCGAAGCGTCCCGTCCCAGTATCGCGTCGCAACCGTTGCAGGTCGGTGCGCATTTCCGACGCGTGCTGATAGCGTAGCTTGCGATCTTTTTCCAGCGCTTTGCGCATCACCGATTCCAACTCCGGACAGACCTCCGCGCTGAGCTGCGTCGGTGGTACCGGCTCATCCCGCAGAATGGCGCTGAAGATTTCCCCGGGACTGGTTCCGGTGAACGGCATCTTGCCGGTGGCCATTTCGTAGAGCACGGCGCCGAAGGAGAATAGGTCGCTGCGCGAATCCAGTTCCAGGGTCCGCACCTGTTCCGGTGACATGTAGGCCACCGTTCCCATCATTACGCCGGGACTGGTCAGGTGCGGAAGGTCTGAGTCCCCGACTTCCGTCTCCCAATCGCCGCGGCTGGCGGCCTTGCCTGTAACCTTTGCCAATCCGAAGTCGAGGATTTTGACGTGCCCGCGCCGGGTGACGAAAATGTTCGACGGCTTGATGTCGCGGTGAACGATGCCCTCCGCGTGGGCTGAGTCCAGAGCGTCGGCGATCTCGATGCCGATGTCGAGCATGGTCTCGTTGTCCAACGCTTGGCCGTTGATGCGGTTTTTCAGGGTGACGCCATCGAGGAACTCCATCACCATGTAGGCGCGACTGTCTTCCTCGCCGATGTCGTAGATGGTGCAGATATTCGGATGACTGAGCGCCGATGCGGCGCGAGCTTCGCGGCGAAAGCGCTCCAAGGCCAGAGGATCGCGAGCGACATTATCGGGCAGGAACTTCAGCGCGACGAAGCGGCCCAGGCGAGTGTCTTCCGCCTTGTAGACAACGCCCATTCCGCCACGACCGAGCTTTCCCAGGATGCGGTAATGCGAGATGGTGCTCTCCATCATGAGCAATTGGCGCTACAACAAGTGCCCCTGATGATAGGGGGCTGGTCGGCGCCAGTCAATTCGTGGGCGGCAATGCTCCCTGTCCCGGCAAACGTCTCGTGGCGGCACTTTATACCTGAGGTGCAGTTGTCCGTGCGAACGGCGATACTATGCAGCAAGAATGATCTTTTGGGATTCTTCGCCTGGAAATGGTCAACACTTGGCTGGCGTGTCAGGATTGACAGGTCGTATCAAGCCGCTACGAAAGTCATGCTCTGATACGAAGAGATTGACGGAACAGGTTTTGGTCGGCCGTCTCTGAAGCTGATAGCCGACGGCTAAAAGAAAAAAGAGAAAAGCGAAAAGCTTTCAACTCAGGTGCACCTTTGGACGTCTATCTCGTCGACGGCACTTATGAACTGTTTCGCCATTACTACGCGTTGCCTTCGGCGCGCGATGCCGAGGGCCGCGAGGTGGCCGCCGTGCGTGGAGTTCTCGCCTCCGTACTGGGCATGATGCGCGAAGGCGCGACCCACATCGCCGTTGCCACCGACCATGTCATCGAGTCGTTTCGCAACAAGTTGTGGCCGGGCTACAAGACCAGTGCCGGAGTCGACCGCGAACTGCTGGCGCAGTTTCCGTTGCTGGAAGAGGTGCTTTCTGCTGCGGGCATTACCGTGTGGCCGATGGTGGAGTTCGAAGCGGACGACGCGCTGGCGGCCGGAGCGGTCGCGGCCGCTCGGGACAAGCGCGTAGAGCGCGTCATCATCTGCACGCCCGACAAAGACCTCGGACAATGCGTCGAAGGCAATCGCATCGTGCAGCTGAATCGCCGCACCCGCGTTACCTATGACGAGGCCGGCATCCTGCAAAAGTTCGGCGTTGCGCCGCCGTCGATTCCGGACTATCTGGCGCTGGTAGGCGACTCGGCCGACGGTTATCCCGGACTGGCGGGATGGGGCGCTAAGTCCTCGGCCGCGGTGCTGGCCAAATTCCTTCATCTCGAAAAAATCCCGAAAGACTGCCGCGACTGGCGGGTGAATGCCGCCAACGCCGGCGCTCTGGCCAGCACGCTCGGCAACGAGTGGGAACGCGCTGTGCTGTTTCGGATGCTAGCCACCCTGCGCACCGACATCCCGCTCTTCGACGATGTCGATCAATTACGCTGGGGCGGCCCCACTCCTGCCTTCGAAGCGCTGGCGGCTCGACTGGATTCGGCGCGCACGGAAAAGAGCAAGCCGGGTGCGGGAGCGCGCAAAGCGGCCCCACGCCGCAACCCAACCCGCAAGCCTTAACGTAGCGACAGCCCCACAGCGTGCCCCCGACCTCTGCTGTCGATATGGGCCGACCTCTGCGTTTGAGCCCTCCGAAGGGCGTATGCTAGCATTTCAGTTTTGTGAACAGCTTCACCGTGCGCAGGTCGGCACGGTGCCCCGCTTTTTTGCCTCACCGGCAACCTCGGGGTTGTTGCAAGCAGGGATCTCAGGCGTAACGGAGGTCTCCGGGTAAGCTCTCGCCACGGCCAGGGCAGCTCCAGTCAGGCGGTTTGCGCTTGGATGTCCGCCTGAAGGCTGGCTCTGTCGAAGCTCGGGGGAGAGAGAAGCTGGTCGGCACGGTTCACTCGCAAGGAGCCATACGTGAAGAATTACGAAGGCGTAAACATCCGTAACGTCGCCCTGGTTGGGCATTCACACTCCGGCAAGACCTCGCTAGCCTCGGCCATGCTTTTCACCGCGGGCGCAACCCAGCGCCTGGGGCGCGTGGACGAAGGCAACACCACCACCGACCACGAAGAAGAAGAAATTTCCCGAGGCATGTCGCTGTCCGCCGCCACTGCTGAAGTGGAGTGGGGTAAAACCAAGATCAACCTGATCGACACGCCCGGCTTCAGCATGTTCATCCACGAAGCCGAGATGGCGCTGCCCGCCGTCGAAGCCGCCATGGTCGTGGTCGACGCCGTCAGCGGCGTGGAAGTTGTCACCGAGCGCATCTGGCAGTATTGCGACAAGTTCGCACTGCCGCGCGTCATCGTTTGCACCCGCATGGATCGCGAGCGCGCCGACTTCAATCGCGTGATGGACTCGCTGACCTCCGCCTTCGGACGCACTGTTGTTCCGGTGCAGCTGCCGGTCGGCTCCGAGAAGAGTTTCACCGGCGTGGTCGATCTGGTGAAGATGCACGCTTACACCTACCAGATGGGCGGCAACGGCAAAGCCACCGTCGGCCCGATTCCTGACAATCTCGCCGAGCAAGCCAAGGCTGCGCACGAGCGCCTGGTGGAGTTGGTCGCCGAGGGCGACGACGCCCTGATGGAAGAATTTTTCGACAAGGGCACCATCGACGAAGAACACATCATTGCCGGTCTGCACAACGCCATCCGCGAAGACAAGATCTTTCCCGTAGTCTTTGCCTCCGGTCTAGGCAACATCGGCACCGACGAGGTGCTCGACTTCATCGCCGACTATATGCCCACTGCCGTCGAACGCGGCACGGTGAGCGCAGCGCCCACGGCCAATAACGGCGAGCCCGCCAAGCGCAAAGTCAGCGACTCCGAACCGCTTTCGCTTTACGTCTTCAAGACCATCAGCGATCCCTTCTCCGGACGCATCACCTTCTTCAAGGTCTATTCGGGTGTGCTGAAGAACGATGCGGTGTTGCAGAACTTCACTCGCGGGACATCGGAAAAGTTCGCGCACATCTCGGTAATGCAAGGCAAGACCGCCGTCCCGGTAACAGAGTTGCACGCCGGCGATATCGGCGCAGTCGCGAAACTGAAAGACACGCTCACCGGTGACACGCTGGGCGATAAGGGCTCGCCCATCCTGTATCCGCAGGTCACGTTTGCTGAGCCCGCCATCACCTTTGCCATCGAGCCTAAGACGCGCGCCGATGAAGACAAGTTAAGTAACGGCATCCATAAGCTGATGGAAGAAGATGCCATGTTGCGTTTCTTCCGCGACCCGCAGACCAAAGAGTTCCTGATTGCCGGCACCGGCCAGCAGCATATTGAAGTTGTTGTCGCCAAGCTGAAGAACCGTTATCACACCGAAGTCAACCTGAAAGCGCCGAAAGTACCTTATCGCGAAACCATTCGCGGTCGCGCCGACGTGCAGGGCCGTCACAAGAAGCAGAGCGGCGGTCACGGCCAGTTCGGCGACTGCAAGATCAAAATGGAGCCTCTGCCGCGTGGCGGCCAGTTCGAGTTCTCCAACGAGATCTTTGGTGGCGCGATTCCGAAGAACTACATTCCTGCCGTGGAGAAGGGAATTGTCGAGGCCGCACAGCGCGGCTACCTCGCCGGCTTTCCGGTAGTGGACTTCAAGGTCATCCTCTACGACGGCTCGTACCACGACGTCGACTCCAACGAACTCTCGTTCAAGACTGCCGGCCGCATCGCTTTCCGCAAAGCCATGGAGCAGGCCAAGCCCACGCTGCTGGAGCCGGTGATGAATGTCGAGATCACCATCCCCGACGAGTTTGCGGGCTCCATCATGGGCGACCTCAACAGCCGTCGCGGCCGCATTCAGGGCATGGACAACAAGGGCGGCAAGACCATCGTGAAAGCCGAAGTGCCTATGGCAGAAATGCTGACCTATGGCACCGATCTGACGTCGATGACCCAGGGCCGCGGCAGCTTTTCGATGGAGATGCATCACTATGACGTGGTGCCGCAACTCCAGCAGGAGAAAATCATTGCCGCTGCCAAGGCCGAACGCGGCGAGGAAGTAGAAGAAGAGGAATAAGGCAGCACTTAGCCTTTAGCAGTTAGCTCTTAGCTAAATGCTTCGGGTGCCGCATCCAGGCAATCGGGTGCGAGGTCGGGCGCCCCATCCAAGCCGATTTTGCTTGGGTGGGAATTTCTTTTTTACCCTCAGACACAAGCTGAGGCCGAGGGTGGAGCACCGCGTCAGCGGTGCATCGGAAACCCGTCTCACGCATTCTGCCCCACACCGCAACCCTTCTCCGGAAACTGTGTTAGACTCCGCAGCACTCGAGCTTGCGAGCCCGACTGCGCGGGCTTTCTGCCAGACGAATTCTCGCGCGGCGTGAGCCGAGTTGTTCGTTTCCTGTAGTGCAATTTCGCGAGCAAATTCACCTCGGCAATTTCCCTTGCCGAACGAGGCCCTGCGATGAAAACTGCGATCCTGACTGCGCTTGCCGCCCTGCTGGTTCTGACCCTTTCCGCCTGTGGTGGGGGTAGTGGAAACAATAACAACAACACGCCTACGGTCACGGTTTCTCCCGCGACCGCGAATGTGCAAGAAGGATCGACGCAACAGTTCACCGACACGGTGACCAACACCAGCAGCACCGCCGTTATCTGGCAGGTGAACGGGGTGACCGGTGGCAATGCCACCGTCGGCACCATCAGCAGCACCGGACTCTACACCGCTCCCACCATTGTTCCCAGCCCGGCCAGCGTCACCGTCACCGCTGCCCTGCAATCGGCGCCCAGCATCCTGGGCAATTCCATCGTCACCGTTACGGCGGTGCAGTTCGGTACCAGCTCGCTGAAGGGCAGCTACGTTTTCAGTCTCAGCGGCATTGATGCCAACTCGGCCGGCTTTTACGCAGTGGGCGCCATCGTTGCCGATGGCAACGGCAACGTCACCAGCGGCGAAGAAGACCTGAACGACGCAGCAACCGGATATTTCCAGGCGACCGCTATCACCGGCAACTACACTCTGGGATCCGACGGGCGCGGCGTCCTGACCCTGAACAGCTCGCTCGGCAGCTTCGCTTATGCTTTTGCCATGCGCGCTCTCAATAATGCCGGGCTGAATGAAATCGACAACAACGTGACCAACGCGACCGGCAATTTGGAACAGCAGACCGTAACCGGAGTAGTTGCGCCCTCGGGCAACTATGCCTACGGGTACGCGGGCGTGGGCAATTGCGGCTCGTTTAATGCCGCCGGCATTTTTGCTCTCAGCAGCAACACGGTCGGCGGAATTCAGGACCTGAATTGCGGTGGGACGATCACGCAAACCCAGCCTCTCACCGGCAGCTATACCGGCATCGACGGACTAGGCCGCGGTACCGGCCAGTTCGCGTCCAGCACGGGCAATCCCGACTTCATCTACTACGTGGTTTCGGCGAACCGCTACCGCTTCATGTGTCCTGATGGCGGAACCCTGTTCCTCGGCACCGCCGACCTGCAAACGCAATCGTCGTTCGCGACCACCGACGTAACCGGCAACTACGTTGTGAGCACTTCGGCCAACACCCAGACGGGCGGTGGCACCGGCGTTTCCTACACGCTGATTCAGTTCAACGCCACGGGTGGAAACATTTCGACTGGCTACTACGACGTGAACGACAGCGGCATCGTGGGACAGGCGAACCTGGGCGGCGCCTTCAGCGTGGCTTCGAACGGCCGGGTCAGCGGCTCATTCACAGTTAACTCGGTGTCGCTGCCTTTCAGCATGTATCTGAGTTCGCCGACTTCGGGCTACTACCTCGATCAGCGGACCACGGTGATCGGCGGCGGAAATGTGTACGCGCAAGCTTCGGCTGTCACCACCAACGCAGCCTGGGCGGGCAGCTATGCAACCAAACAGTTCGGCTATTTCGTGGCCAGTGGCAATCGCATCCTGCCCGGAAACAGCAGCAGCGTGAGCGGGCAGATTTCCGCTGACGGCAACGGCAACCTTGCCGGCACGCTCGACTTTAACGATCCCAGCCAAGTGTTCCCGGGGCAGATCCTGCAAGGGACCTACAGTGTCGGGAGCGTCGCGCCGGGCCGTACGATCGTCGTCATCACTACGCCGGCGGAAGGCACGCGCAACTACGTCGCTTACATCGTGGATCAGACGCGCGTGCTGCTGCTGGAGACGGACACGAACCTGACTTCCGGCGGTGATGCGATCCGGCAGTTCTGAAAGACGGTTGTCAGTCGGCGGTTGTCGGTTGTCAGTTGATCGGATTGTCGCTGATGGATTGCATCAAGCGATAGGCAGGAGCGGGCGCTGCATCCCGCTCCTTGCTCAATTCAGCGATGAATCTGGCGCCATGCTAGCGCCACAGCAGGAACTCGCATAGAATGCGCCCATGAACGCGCCGGCGGCGAACCTTCCACCCACGATTGACATTCCAGTTAACGATCCGGTATTCGATCGTCTCGAGGATCAAATCCGTTGGTACGATCAAAAGAGTCAGTGGAACCAGCGCTGGTTTAAGCGCCTCAAGGTCACTGAAATCGTGGCTGCGGCGCTGATCCCATTTATGGCCGCGTGGGGATTTAAGGGCTCGATTCTTTTTACCGCCGGTCTCGGCGTGCTGATCACGGTGTTGGAAGGACTCTTGCACCTCAACCAGTTTCAGCAGAACTGGATCACCTATCGCTCGACCTGCGAAGCGTTGCGGCATGAGAAATACGTTTACCTGGCGCTGGCATCGCCTTATCTGGGCGTGCCGAACCCACGCGCGTTGCTGGCAGAACGGATTGAGTCGACGGTCTCGCAGGAGCACGCCAAGTGGGCTTCGGTGCAGCAGCAAGACTCGAAGAACAAGTGACACTGCGCGAGGCAGGATCGGGATTGCCAGGGGCGCAGTTTCAACTTTGCCGCTATTGAAATAAAAACCATGTCGCCTTAGCGACGGCATCACGCGCCGTCCTACACTGTGTGTATGCGCTCCATCTTCATCAGCTATCGTCGCAGCGACACGCCGGGAGAAACCGGGCGCCTCTTCGACGATCTGGTCAAGCAATTCGGAGAGGGCGCGGTGTTCATGGATGTGAACGCCATCGCTGCCGGCAGTGACTTTCGCAAAGCCATCGACGAGAGTATCGCCGACTGCGGCGTCCTCTTGGTAATCGTCGGTCCGGAATGGCTGGCCGCCAGCGACGAGCAGGGAACACATCGCCTCGACGATCCCATGGACTTGGTTCGTCTGGAAATCGGTGCGGCGCTGAGACGCGACATTCCGGTAATCCCGGTGCTGGTGCGCGGAGCTAAAATGCCTCGTGCCGATCAGCTTCCGCCGGACGTGGCCGATCTTGCCTATCGCAACTGCGTCGAACTGACGCACGTGCGCTGGAAATCCGATTTGCAACTCCTGCTGAAAGCCTTGCGGCCTCTGGTGGAAGACCCTGCTCATGCCGCGACGGCGGTGACTGGTGGCTCACCTCTCGCATACCACAATGTGGGAGTTCCTGCGTCGATCGATCCCGCAACCATCCAACGTATTGCCCGCGAGTTGGCGATTCACATTGGCCCTATCGCGGAGATCGTGGTGAAACGCGCCGCAGGTCGTTGCGGCTCGGTCGATGAATTGTGCCGGCAGGCCGCGGAGGAAATCGAATCACCCGCCGCGCGCCAAAAATTTCTGTCCACAGTCCGCGGCTGAAGAATGGCGGTCATCCATAGTCTTTCCCCACGTCATAAAGTCTTGAGCCTTGTATCAGGGCACGACAGTCGTGCCGAACGGCGTGCAAAAGGCCCGGGGCTTCAGCCCCTGCAAAAAGGTGCTCAGGGGCTGAAGCCCGAATCGTTTTAGAACTCTTTGCGGCACGGCTAGCCGTGCCCTGATACAAAACGTTTTGCCATTGAGCGTCGAGTCAGAGCTCCGGTACAGCTGCAACCATCTCTAGCCATTTCTCTCTTACTCCAGCATCTTGAACGCTTTCGCCAAGCTCACCTGCATGCGATTGAACGATGTCGTCACCATCGCGATCTCGTCGCTGCCTTTCACCGGCAGCGGTGGAACGTTTTTCTCGCCTTTGCTGATCCGGTCGGCGGCATCCGACACCAGCTTCAGCGGCCGAATCACGATGAAGTAGACGCCGGCATCGAGCGCAATCACCGTCGCAATCAGCGTGATGATCAGGTACAGCAGCAGGCGATGAAATGCGCGATTGGCGATATCCACCGGCAGCGACATCGGCACCGACACAATCTGCGCCGCCACCACCGAGCCTGGCTTCCATCCGAAGCCATGGTCCTTGCCGTAGGTCGCGATCATCGACGCGGGCGCTGCCGACGGCACGCTGTGGCACTCCAGACACGGCGGGTCGGCCGGAATGGGCGCCGCAAGGTAGAGCGACGGCCCGGTCGCGGTCATGCGCTCGCCGCTGACCTCCTGCTTCTCCGGATGGTCGCGCAGATAGCCGATGATGTCCGCTTCCCAATCGGCGGCACGATGCATCGGGTTCGTGGGATTCAGCGCCGGCTCCCGATACGTGTAGTCGGGATAGCGATCCTTGAGCTGGCTGAACGTCGTCATGGCGCCGACGGCCGGCACAGTCTCCGCCACAAACGACACCTTGTACTTGGGCGTCTGCTTCAGCAACGGCGCCAGGTCGGTGTCGGTGTAAGTGCGGACAGCGCGCGCGCTGGCCATCATCAGCTCGGCTTCCTGCATGACCTCGCGCCGCGCGTTGCTGATGAGGAAATTGTAGGCGACCTGAGAGATGATCAGCGCACCGGTGCCGAACAGCACCAGCAGGATGAGATTGAACTTGGTCAGCAGCTTCATGATGGAGGGTCGCGGCTAGTGGCAATCGGAAACCTGAGTGTACCGCAGTGCAACAACCCGGGAGCAGAAGGAAATCACCGCGTCACAAGCAGCCTGCGGCGCTATGAGATGGGCTTCTCTCCAGTAACTAGGGCATCACGTCCACGCGCAACAGGTTCAGTTTGGCAGCGAAAGCCGTGTTGCCCGGGGTGCGCAGCGACTTCAGGACAACCGCCAGATAAAGGATACCGCTCGTCGTGTTGGGCCGATAGCCTGTAAGGTCCACAGGCTGGACGTTGTGCGTGCTCACGCCGAACGATTTCGTGGCCAGCACGCGAGTCTGCGAGGCGGCGTCGGCCTCGGGCAGAATGCGTGCATCGCGGCGAATATCTCCCTGACAATCCGGCTGATCGCAGATCAGGAACTGTAGTTGAAAGGCGGCCGCATTCATCTCCGGGTCGGGCGTGATGGTCCCGGCAGCCTGGATATTGAACATGGTGAAGCGGCGCTGTTGGCCGAGAGAGACCGATCCCAACAGAACCCGTTCGCCGGAAACGCTGGCCAAGGGAACCATTTGGCCTGAGGTGGTGACCAGGGCTCGCGCTTGTGCCAGAGCTAACGATGAGCAGAGGAGAGAGCAGACGATGACGAGTATGAAACACCGGAAACGCATGAGGTCGTGCTTTGATTCTCGCCGGATGAAGCGAGCTCAATTTTTGTCGCGAATTTTTAACATAGTCTTGCCTGACAAAAAGTTCAAGACGGATGCGCGTCGCCAAGACTGCTTTGTCAATTTGGGAGGGAAGAGCCGGCCCTGCAATGCCAGCGTTGCCGCTTTGCCTAAAAGTGATTGCGATTAACCGGCGGCAGGAAGTTTTGGTGCGGAAGGGGGGACTTGAACCCCCATGGGTTTCCCCGCTAGCTCCTAAGGCTAGTGCGTCTGCCAATTTCGCCACTTCCGCCTGAACCCATCTCACTCACCTAGGATTGGTGGAAGGCGTGCGATCCGGGAAGACCACCGCGCCATCCCACTCAGTCTAGAGGCAAAGCCAAGCCCATGGCAACGCCGAGTTTCGCCAAGCCACTGCCTTCCCCCAGTGCTTGTGCCTCAAGGCAGTTGCAGGTAAGCTCCCTCGGGCGTGACTTTGCTGTCGCGCCGTCCCTTCCATTCATAAAACACAGTTAGGATTTTGCTGTTGCCGCGTGAAGGATCGCCGCCCATCGTTTGCGGCGTCACTTTCACGTTCAAGCGATCGTTGCGCACCATGTCCTGTAGCCGTCGGGTCACGTCCATCGTCGAGGCGCCAAAACCCCACTTGGCCGAGGTGATGCGCAGCCCATATTTGTTGCCGCCGTTGTTCCAGCCCGGGCCGTTTCCCCCACCGCCGCCGCCGCCCCATCCGGGATAACCCGTGCCCGGACCGCCGGCAAACATCTGTGAATTTACCGTCGCGCCTTCGTTGTACTTGAAGTCGCGCACCTGGCCACGCGAGTCCTTGGCCACGATGCGCAGGACTTTGTCTTTGCCACGCGCCGGATCGCCACCCATGGTGTTGTTGTTCACCTTGAAGTTAGGGCCGTTCACCAGGCGCTTCACCGTGTTGGTTACGTCCTGGCGCTGCTTGCCGGAACCGTAGTCGGCGCTCTGCACCCACCAGTTCTGAGCGTGGGCAGCGGTTGCACCCAAAGCGACAAACATCGCCAGTACCACAGCACAAAATAGAGTTCGTTCGAAACGCATGGGTCGTCCTTCCTTGGGATGAGTGGGCGTCAGCCGCGGCAACTTGATTGTTCCTGCGGCGAGAACCGGCAGGTCTGAGCGCCTCCAAATCGTGGCTGAAAATATAGCAGACGGCACGCGAGACCTGACCCGCAACCGCTGGCCGAAGGGAAGCCCTTCTCGAGAGCCGGCATCGGGCGGCAGGATCGAAACTCCCGCCCCAACAAAAGCCAACAACCGGATTCACGATCCACCAGCCGCACTCCATGATCTGTCTCGCCGCAGTCTCTTTCTCTTCTTTTGTGGGTGAGCAACGCCAGGGCTTTGACTGAGGCCTCGCGCTCCGGTCAGGATGAAGCGACGATCAGAGATCGTAACTCCGAGCGTCAAGCCTGAGCCGTAGGCTTAGCAGCCCACGGAAGTGGCTGATACACTGCTAAGAACGCCCATGACATCTTTAATTTTGCGCCTTCTCGGTGCCCTGGCCGGGCTGGGCAGCGCGATTCTGTTCTGGTTCCTCGGACACTCGCTGGCGGGACCGCTGCGCAGCGGGACGTTGTTCTACCTGGACGGATCCCGTTACGCGCTGCTGGCGTTTCTTCTGGTGCCCGCGTTGATCCTGGCGGTGGTCGCGTTATTCTGGGTGCCGCCGAGGGTATCGGGGGGCGGACCTCTTCCAGAAGGCCGTCGCTGGCGCCTGGCGCTGGTTTTGCTGTTTGTCGCTGCTCTCGCGCTCGGCCTGGCGCGCTAACGGATAAAGAAAAATCGAGTGGTGTAGTCCCGACCTGACACCGTTCTGCTTCGTTCGGGACTTATGCGGAGAAACGGTAAAAATCCGCGCCACCACTCGCCACGTGCCTGGATATTCTACCTGCTGTCGCGAACCGAGGAGAATAAGGTCCGCTTTCCAGACACAAATTTTGATTCGTGCAGCGAAAGCTGGGATGTTCGAGGAACGCCGCCAGGGGAGATTTTCTAGGCCAGAGTTCGCAGAATTCGAACATCGATAGAGTGCCTACTGTAACTGCACCTTGATGTCCAGTTGCCCATTGGCCGGGATTTGCACGCTCTCTCCATGCTTCAGGTAGGGCTGCAAGACCGACGGCTTCGCCCATTCCAGGTCCCAGCCATTGGCGATGGCGATGGCCGTGTACTGGCCGGGCACCACATCGGCTAGCGTGAAAGTTCCGTCGCTGTCGCTCTGGTCGCGACGGAAGAGTGGCGAGTTGTTGACCGGATCCTGCGGCACAAGGACAACCATCGCTCCCGAGAAGGGTTCTCCATCGCGCACCACGGTACCCTCGACGAGAGCTGCGCCGCGCGAAGCGCTGCCGCCAATTCGCACGCTTCCCGTGCCGGTGATCTCGATGGTGCTGCCCGTTACCTTCGCGCCGGTAGCCGTAAGTTTCTTAATGAAGAATCCGCGAGCGTTCTCCAGTGCCAAAAGGTAGCGGCCGGGCCGCACGTCGTCGGACTGGAAGTCGAACTCGCCTTTGCTATTGATGTCGCTGCGGAAAATTTCGCCGGTCTCCGGATTGGAGAGTTGAATGGAAGCTTCAGACGGCAGCCGCGAAGTGTCTTCGAATACCAGGAAGCCGCTCACGTTGTTGAAGCTGGGACCGTCGGACGCATTCAGATCGGCATCCCCCGTCAGATCGATTTCGCGATACCAGGCGCGTCCGCTGCTCTTTTCGTTGAGACCGCTGGAAGGTGACATCTCGACCACATAATGCCCGGGCGCAAGTCCGGAAATCTCGATGATGCCCGGAGCTGCCCATGAGTCCGGCGCGTTGTAAACCGAATCGAGATAGCCTTCGAAAATTCGTTGGGAAATGTGCGGGAAAACCATTCGTCCCAGCACGTTGCTTTCCGAGCCGCCAGTGTGAATGCGGAGGTGCAACGAGGGCACGGCGCGCACGACCACCTCGGCAGTTTGCCGCTCTCCCGGTGTCAACACAATCGGGGCTGCGGCCGACCAATCGACAGCATCGGGATAAAACGTTAGAGGATAGGTAACGTCGAGCGCGGCGGCATCCTGGGCCGAGCGCGCGTCAGCGTCTGAGCGGCTGGGATGCCGCGGATGAATGTTTTGCGCATACCACGGGCGCGCGGAGACCACGAGATAGTATGTCCCGACCGATAGGTGTCCAGCGCGATAGTGTCCCTGGTCGTCTGTCTGGGCCTGGGTCACCGGAATGGTCTTTTGCTGTCCGCCTTCTATGGTGGATTGGAAGACCCGCACCAGAGCATTCTGAACGGGATCATTGTTTTCATCGCTGACCACGCCTTCGATTGAAGCATCAGGCTGCAAACGAAAAACCAGGTGCTCGGAATCCAGGTTGGGCCCGACGGCGATCGCAGTGGCGTAGGGATCGTGATGATCGTAATACTGCAAGGAATAGCCGCGCCCGGTCGCCATCAGCGAATACTTGCCCCGGCTCAGGCCGGCGAACGCGAAGCGGCCGTCAGTACCAGTGGAGATGGATTTCGATATGTCGCGCTCGGTCCCCTGGGTGGTACGCGCGATTGCCACGGAGGCCAAGGGGACGGCTTGTCCGGTAAGAGAATTCACCACGGTTCCGGCAATGCGGTAGCCCTGCGGCGCGGAGGTGGCCCGGGTCGCAGACTGCTGCTGTGCACAGACGCCCGCCAGCAGCACAAGCACGCAAGCCAATCGGGAGAGCACCCGTTACTCTCCTTTCCCAACGTGGATGAGGTCTAGCGAAACTTGCGCCTGTTGGTTCGCCGATAAGGTGACGTGCGCGGCCTGCGACGAATAGGCGGACAGCACATCAGGATTGCTGTACTCCATTCCGGTGGTGTGATCGAACGCGTATACCAGATATTCTCCGGGAGCCAATCCGCTTGCAGCAAAACTGCCGCTGGTCTGCACTGCCTTGGGCGCTACCTTCGAAGCCGGCTGCGGAGCAATGATCACCGTCGCCTGAACGCCGGCGTCATCCGAGGTCTTTACGGTGCCCGTGAGACTCGCGCTGTCATTACGCAAAACAATCTCGATGGGATAGCTCTGGCCGGAGTTGGCGAGAAACAGATTGTCGTACAGCAGGTTGGTTTGCCCATATGTCGCCGACTGCGTGTACCAGGGCGGCTGCGGCATCACGTCGACGATGTAGGTGCCCGGATCGACATTTTGCAGGACCATGGCGTCCTGTCCGGGGCCGCGCACCTGATACGAGGAATACGACTCGGTTCCCGCGGCATCGGTTGGCAGCAGTCGAACTGACACCGGCGGCCGCTGAAGAGTTGAACTCGTCGTATTCGAGGACTCGCGGGAATCCAATCGGACGCTGATCGGGATCGAGGTGGCAGGTCCCAGCAGCATGCGCACGTTATCAAGATTGGAAGCCACGCTCAGCCGGGTCTCCGCGCGCAGGGTTTGAGCCCCGACCTGCGACACAGCTCTGACAATGTAGGATCCTGCTGGAACGCTCTCCATGCGAAAGGTTCCGACTCCCATGTTGTAGGTGGTTGGCAGCGAGATCTCGTCTCCCGATTGGTTGAAAACCTGGAAGCCAACGCCCTGCTCACCGATATGTCCGGTTACCGAGCCGGTGACGGTGTACAACGGCACCGCGCTGAGGGAGAAGTCGGCCTCCATCTGGGTTCCTGCCGCCATCTGAAGCGGCGCTGCTGCGGACAGGTCGGGGACGCCCGGATAATATTCGCTCGGGTATCCAATCTTCGGAGTTTCACCGGCCGCGGTCAGGCGGTTCTCCATAAAGCTGGGTCCCACATTGAGGTAGTAGGTGCCCGGCAGCAAATTCGGAAAGCGAAAATGCCCGTCCTCGTCTGTCTCGGTCATACCTCGCGACTCCCAGCGCTTCCTGCCGTCGCGAATGTTCTGGCAGGTCATGCGCAGGGGCATGTGCTCCAGCGGCTGACCCGCAGCGTCGGTGACGCGCCCGAAAATCGCGCTTTGGGGGAGGAGCTTGACTGAAACCGAGCCGGTACTCGGGCCGACATTCACCCACTCTGGCGAATACACCGACGTGTCCTGCTGGTTGATGAAGCCGGGTTTCTGCGCGGTCAGGTTGACGCGGCCGGCCGGCACTCCGTCCATTTGGAAGCGCCCTTCACTGTCGCTGAACACACTGCGTTGCAGGTAGCCGTTAGTGCGAACCAGGGCATGCGGAATGGGCTCGCCGGTTACTGAATTTACAACGCTGCCGCTGATCGTAAAAGTTTCGCCACTCTTGGACGAGGTGTTTGTCATCTGGGCGGACGCTGGGAGTAGGCCGGCCAAAAGAACCAACAGCGGTAGCAGACGCAGGAACTGGGCACAGTTCGACGCGAGCGCCTGCGGCGCGTTGTTTGGTTTACGGTATAGGAGCCTTTGCCGCATCGGTTGCGGTTCTACTTTGAATGCCAAAGCGGTTAAACCCGGATGGTCCTATGTTAACTCGCCTCGGACCAAGGTATAGACGTGCGAGAATGGGCGAAGGTTTAGGAAGGTTGGGGACCGCCGGCTGGAAACGGCTCGAGAGTAGAAATCGAGCGACGAAACTGTGCCCTGAAGGGCAGCTCTTCCACCCGGAAAAATCCGCCCACCTCTGAACCGAGCGAAGCTTCAGGGCTTGCGAGCGGCCAGAGGTGGCGTCGCCTGTCGTTTGGCGGCGCGGGCAATAAACGTCTCCTGGCTATTCAGGGCGCCCTTCTTGTCGAAATTCGCATCGCGCACGTACTTCCCGTCCGACATCATGTGGCGAGCTTTGGCCTGCTCCTTCAAGTAGGTGGCCAGAATCTCGTCCCGAATCAGCCGCACAAGATTCTTGTCTTGCACCGGGAAATCGACTTCCACCCGGCGATTCAAGTTGCGCGGCATCAGGTCGGCGCTGCCGAGATAAATTTCTTCCTGCCCGCCATTCTTGAAGTAGAAGATGCGGCTATGCTCGAGGAATCGCCCGACGATGCTGGTGACCGTGATGTTTTCGCTGATTCCCGGAATGCCCGGCAGCAGGCAGCAAATACCGCGGACCAGAAGCTGAACCTTCACTCCGGCCTGCGAAGCCTCGTAGAGCAACTGGATCATCTTCTTATCAACCAGCGCGTTCATCTTCATGATGAGATGGCCGCCGCGTCCGTTCTTGCGATGCTCGATTTCGCGCTCGATCAAATGCTCCAGCCCGGCCCGCAAGGTAACCGGAGCCACCAGCAGTTTGTGGTACGAACTCTTGGCGGAATAGCCGGTGAGGAAGTTGAACAGGTCGGTGCAGTCGGCGCCGATTTGCGGATCGCAGGTCAACATGCCGATATCGGTATAAAGCTGCGCCGTGACGCTGTTGTAGTTGCCGGTGGAGAGATGCGCGTAACGCCGGATAACGTCGCCTTCCTTGCGGACGATCAACGCGACCTTGCAGTGCACCTTTAGTCCCATCAGTCCGTAGACAACGTGCACCCCATATTCTTCCAGCTTGCGCGCCCACTCGATGTTGCTCTCTTCGTCGAAGCGGGCCTTCAGTTCGAGCAGCACGGCCACCTGTTTGCCGTTTTCCACGGCCTCGAGCAGTGCATCCACGACTGGAGCATTGTGGCCGACGCGATAAAGGGTGATCTTGATGGCCAGGACATTCGGATCGCGGGCCGCCTTTTGCAGCAATCCAACCACCGGCTGAAACGAGTCGAAGGGATGCTGCAGCAGCACATCTCCGCGCCGGATGACGCTGAAGATGTCTTCTTCTTCATCCTTCATCAACGCTGCCGGCAGAGCAGGGACGAAGGTCGGAAACTTCAAGTCGGGGCGGTCGATTTTCGTCAAACCGCGAACGCGAACCAGCGAGAGCGGCCCGCCACTGATCCGGTAGATGTCTTCGCGATCGAGTTCCAGATTGTTGGTGAGAATGTCCAACACCGGCGCGGGCATGGCTTCGTCCACTTCCACTCGCACTACGTCGGCGAAGCGGCGCTGCCATACACCTTCCTCCACCGATTCCAGAAGGTCGCCGGCTTCCAAGTCCTGAATTTCGCTGTCGGCGTCGCGAGTAAGGTGGAACGGATGTGCCTCGAGGATCTTCATTCCGGGGAAGAGATCTTGCAGGTTCGCGGTCACCAACTGCTCCAGCCAGACGAACGACTGCTCTTTGTTGGCGGCCTTGGTGCGGCTCTTTGTCTTGGGCGCCGCGCTAAGCGGTACCAGCTGCGGCAGCGTATCGGGAATCTTGACGCGCGCAAAGTGTTGCTCGTCTTCGCCCGCCTCCAACATGACGGCAAGGTTCAAACTAAGGTTCGAGATATGAGGAAACGGCCGCCCCGGGTCGAAAGCCAAAGGAGTCAGCGTGGGAAAAACAGCTTCCTGAAAATATGAGTTGGCGACGGCGCGCTGGTCCTCAGTTAACTGTGTGTAATTGAGGATATGGATTCCTTCGGAATCCAGGGCGGGAACCAGTTCCTTGGTCCAGCAATCGTGCGCGCTGCGGAACAGGCGGATGACCGAAGCGCGAATCGCGCGCAGCTGTTCCGCCGGCGTCATGCCGTCCGGCGTGGTTTCCGTGATGTTCTTTTCGATCTGCCGCTTAAGGCCGGCCACCCGCACCATGAAGAACTCGTCGATATTCGAGCCCACGAACGACAGGAACATCAAGCGGTCGAGCAAAGGATTGTTCTTGTCCTGCGCTTCCTCCAGCACACGGCGCTGGAAATCCAACAGGCTCAACTCGCGATTGATATACAGCGAGGGATCGTCGAGCTGCCGAACGCCGGAGTTGCCGTTATGGTTTTGCGACGCGGAAGCGCTTGCGGTTCGCGCCGAAACACGTTTCTTCTTGCTGGGAACGGATTTGGCCGGTGTGCTCATAAGGGTGTGTGACCATGAAAACAGACGCTCCATTGTAATGCGGGGATTATCGCTTGAACATCGGGAGCAGAGGTGTGGCCAGGAATTCGGCCATTCTTCACCAAATATTCACGTCGCGCCATGCTTTCAGGCGCTTGTCTTCTTCTACTTACGCCGTGTGCTTGATTAACAGCACTTCATTTCCCACTTCGCTATAGATCAACTCGTCCACAATGCCGCGCGCCACCAGGATCCCGAACCCTCCGGGGCGCATTCCTTTTTGTTCGCGCAACTCGCTGTGCTTGTTGGGATCGTCGGGAGGATTCGATATGGCTGCATGCTGCACCGTCTCCCAGCGAAATCCTGCGCCGGGATCGCGCACATAGAAGACGATGGCCCGCGCGGTGTGTATGGCAGCGACGTCGATTATCTTGCCGGCGTGGAACTGCGCTCCGTGCTCGATGGCGTTCATAAGCACTTCGCGAAATGCGATCATCAACTCTTCACGCGGCGCCTCGGACAATCCTGATTGCAACTCGTCGAGGAACGCGATCAGCCGCTCGGCAGTAAGCAACTGGCAGTTCATACGCAGTGAAACCCATTTCGGATAGGCGGACAGCACTTCAATGCCGACGAGCGAATCGGTTGCCTCCGCTGCTCGCACCGCGTAGTCCGCGATTTCTTCTGCGTCGAAAGGAGCGGTCTTGCAGAGGAACACTCGCGCCCTTAGCGCGGCGATCACTTCTGCTGGAGTACTGGTGGGAGCAAGCATAATAACGCGGACGCCGGTCCGCACCGACCGCATTTCCGCCAGCAGGGCAAGATCCTCTTCGACGCTTGTGTTTGGATCGGTAATGGCCACGGCGTACGGGGTGCGTCGCAAGCGCCGCAGGGCGTCGGCGCTGCCTGCCGCATAGTCGAACTCGCAATCGCGCGCGGTCAACCCTTCTTCCAGAGCGGCGCCTAGCCGGGGATCACGGCCAATCAACAGGATCCGGTTTGTGAGTGCCGTACTGATCCCGTCTTTCGCGGTGGTTGGCTTCGCGGAGGCCATGCTTTCACCTCTTGCCGGCACAGATTCTGTAGGTAGGGAGTAGTTTACGCTCAGTCGCCTCGGGTGCCTGAGAACAAAGTCCAGCAGGTTCGAGTTTGGCCGTCATATACTGCCTTGCAACGAAGGCACGTCCTTTTCCCAGACCGGCAGGCCTTCGTTGATGAAACTATGACTCGCGACGCGCGCAAAGTTGCTTCTCCTCAGGTTGTGAACGTCGAGGACCTACGAAAGCTGGCCAAGCGACGTCTTCCCAAAGGCGTCTTCGACTACATGGATGGCGGAGCTGAAAACGAATGTACGCTGAGGGAAAACTGCGCCGCATTCGAGGAAGTCATCTTCCGCCCGCGCGGAGCCATAGCTTGCACCATTTCCGATCTGAGCACGCAAGTCTTAGGCGAGACATTGTCCTTCCCGGCCATGCTCGCCCCGGTTGGCTATAGCAGAATGATGCACCCGGAAGGCGAGGTCGCCGCAGCCCGGGCGGCAGGCAAGGCCGGCACCGTTTTCATTCTCTCCACCATTTCCGGACACAAACTGGAAGACGCCAAGGCCGCTTCGTCCGGCTCCCTCTGGTATCAGCTCTATTTGGTGGGAGGAAGAGCGGCTGCCGAAGCTGCGATTGAGCGTGCACGCCGCGCCGGCTTCAGCGCGCTGGTAATTACGGTGGACACTGCGGTGGCGGGCATGCGGGAACGCGATGTGCGCAACGGAACGAAGGAGTTGCTCGGCCCGTCCGTGCTGGCCAAAGTTCCGTACATGCCGGACATCCTGCTGCATCCCGGTTGGCTCACTGGATTCTTGCTCGACGGCGGCGTTCCGAAACTCCAAAACGTTGTGGTGCCCGGCAAAGGACCCATGTCGCTCACCGATGTGGGCGCGGCGCTGGCCAGTTCTACCGTCACCTGGAACGATTTGCGCTGGATCCGCGAGGTTTGGCCCGGCCCCATCGTCGTCAAGGGCATACTTACTGGCGAAGATGCACGCCGCGCAGTCGATGAGGGTGCAGCCGCGGTCGTGGTGTCAAATCACGGTGGGCGGCAACTGGACTGCGTCTCCGCGACCTTGCGTGCGCTTCCCGAGGTCGTCGAAGCAGTTGGATCCCAAACCGAAGTGCTCATGGACGGCGGAATTCGGCGCGGCGGTGACATCGTCAAGGCGCTTTGCTTTGGCGCCAAGGCGGTGCTTATCGGACGGGCTTATGCTTATGGACTGGCAGCGGCAGGCGAGGCTGGCGTCATTCGCGCCTTGGAAATTTTGTACGCCGACGTGGAACGCACGCTGCGCCTGCTCGGTTGCCCGGCAATCACTGAGCTGAATGCATCATACGTGAGCGTTAAGGAAAGAGGATGGCGCTAGGCTCAGTCGCGAAGACTGCGCACGTTGCTATCGTGGCAACACAGAACCCGTACGCACGTCTGATTCACCGGCTGCATAGTTTAGTCCCTGCTATTTTCCGTGGAGTCTCGAAGGATGTGATTGCGGAGGGACTAATGCCGACTCTTGCTCGCCGTCAACGCGGCCTCGCCCGCGGAGTCCCGAACAGTCGCGCGTCGATCACGAACTCAATCGGAGACACAACGCGGCTTGCCAAGGTCACTCCTCGTTGTGGGGTGACAACGCTCGGTTGCAAGCGGGCACCACTCGGGTTGCAAAGGAAAACCTGCTAAATTAAGCTATATCAGAACCTTCCGATTAGGCCGGGATGGCGGAACTGGCAGACGCAGCGGACTCAAAATCCGCCGACCTTCGGGTCATGGGGGTTCGACCCCCCCTCCCGGCACCAAGTTAAACCACCTGTTTACAATTTGTTAGCGGAGCGTGTGTACCTAATACGTACCAAAGAGGCCATTGTGCCGTCTGTCTGCTTTTTCTGTTGCAGTGTTGATGAGTGCGTAATCGAGTACATGTTTTCCTAGGGGTGGGTAAACGGCGTTTCGGAGGAGTTTACGCTGATCCTTCGTGCCTTCGGGTAATGAGAAGCCGTGATAATCGGACAGCGTCTCCTTTGGAACATCCGTAACGACGAAGTTTCTTTCCTTCTTGAAATCTGGGACGGAGAAGTTTGCCCAGAAGTAATGGCGTTCCAAGATGAAAGTCGGCGGAATCAGAGGATCGTAATACGCAATGACGTTCTCGACGACGTATTTGCCTTTAAAAAAATGCTTCAGAAGAATGATCTCTTGATACAGCGCCATGTCGGGGTACACGATTACCTTTTGCATGGTTCTGATTCGAGAGTGGGTAGGGCATGGTGGCGAACTCCAAATGAAATCGAACTCCTTGAAATGTTCAAGCAGATATTTGTGGGCGTCTCCGACGATGACATTGTCGTTCGGGAAGAACTCTTGATATACGTTTGCGATCTCGGGTTTGAACTCGATAGCAGTAATTTCGTGTTCTTCACCCCAGAGCTTGCGGTTGCCTCCTATTCCTGCGTAGAGATTTAAGATCTTCACTCCAATTGTTTCGCATGATTTTTCGACTGTGTAGAGAGGGCTGGTTTCGGCGGGAAACGCCTGATACGCTAATCAAAGCACATCAGCAGAAATGTGCAAGGGAGGGTTGTGCACAGGGGATGAAGATAGAAGATTTCTCACTACGTCAGGTTGCGATATGGATTCCGGCGTTGGTGGTCGCGTATTGGGCGGCGCTTCAGTTCATCGTTTTGCCGCGTATGTCAGAGGAGCGGCGACAACATATCTACCCAAACAATTTTGGAGCGCACTACCTCCAGGCGATCGGCTTCGCGTTCATGGTTTTTGCGGCGTGGTTTGTCTTTCTCTATCGGGGGCGCTACGCAACGCACGGTCGAAAAGTTGTCGTCTTTGCAATGGCCGTCGGGTCGATCTGTGGCATGGTGTTAGAGTTCGCAATTCGAAGCTACTGGCACATTTGAGATCGGCACACCCAAAAACTCGTGTACCTCTCACGTACTAAATATCCTCGTATCGTGCGTTTCTGGTGTTTTGAGCTTCCTTAAAAGTCAATAACTTCCGTGTTTGCAATACCCTGTTGCATATCGACCCCCCCTCCCGGCACCAAAGCTATCACCCTTTTAATTCATTTGCTTACAGACGGTTTCACGGCTGTTTTCTTGCGAGCAGAATGTGTTCCTGCAGTCCAAGTGGACAGCTATCGCTGTGCCCTTCAGCCTTCCGGCATATGGACCGGAATAACTTACGGCGGCAATCCCACGTCCTGCATCATCTTGATGTAGCGCGGATCCGAGCGCAGGAAATCAAATAGTGGATCTCTTATCTCGTAGGCAAACTCGCTGCCATGATTCGCCGCCGACTTCTGCAACCACGCCATAGCCCGATCCCGATCGCCCTCCGCCGCATACGACAAAGCCCACAAGATGTCGCCGACCTGGCCTGTTTTGCTCATGGCCGTCAAGTTGGCCCTGTACAACTCGGCAAAGCCTTTCGCGGTTGCGCTGGGCGCGGGAAGGTCCTTGCCTCCGTACTCTTTGGCAAAGATGCGGTATTTCTGGTCGGCCTCGACCCATTTGCTCATCGCCGCATAGGTTTGAGCAAACTTCCGGTTAGCGGTGAGGAAGGTTGGATCTATTTCCAAGGTCTTGCGATACTGCTGAACCGCTTCGTCGTAACGGTGGGCTGTGCTGAAGGTGTACGCATAATTCGTGTTGATGATGCCGGAAAGCGGATCGAGCAGCAAAGCATTGCGGAACTCGCCCAGCGCCGCATCCATTTGTCCCATGGCTACGAGGTACAAGAACGCATACATATAGTGGAATTGTGCGTTGTTAGGTTCGAGTTCCAGGGCACGCTGAAATTCCTTTTCGGCTTCTGCCCACTGAAAATTCTTAACCAGGGCCGAGGCCAGCGCGGCGTGTGCATCGGCAAGCTGCGGGTCCAATTCCAAAGCCTTGTGCGCCGCTGGGAGAGACTGCGTATAGCCTTCCTGCTCGCTCATCCCAGTCCACGAAGGCGCGATGTTGTATGCGTTGGCGAGTTCGGCATAGGCCGGTGCGTAGCCGGGATCGGCGGCGATAGCCTGTTTGAACAGTTCAATGCTCTGGTTGATGTTGTCGACTCCACGTTTGTTCAGCAGGTAGCGGCCCTTAAGATAGAACTGATAGGCTTCAGCGTTTTGCGTCGTGCTTTGCGCGATTTGTTTCTGCTGCTCACCGGTGGGTCGTGAGCGCAGCTTCGACGCAACGTCGTTGGTGATCTCCTGTTGTAACGTGGAAACATCCGCCATATTGCGGGTGTACTGCCCGCCCCAAATCTCGCTTCCGTCCGAGACATTCACCAGGTCGGCGGTGACCTTCACATTGTCGCCAAGCCGGGTAATCCTGCCGGTCAGCACCGCGTCCACATTCAGCGACTGACCGAGTTTCGCCGGATCGTCTTCCTTGCCCTTGAAGCGGAAGACCGTGCTACGCGCCATCACCTTCATGTTTGGCAACTGGGAGAGCGTGCCGATCAGGTCTTCGGTCAGGCCGTCGCTGAGGAATTCATTGTTGGCATCCGCGGTGGCATTCACGAAGGGCAGCACCGCCATTGAGGAAATCTTCTTCGGGACTGAGCCGTACCGAACCAATCCCGCAATGGCCGCGATCAGAACTAGCGCAGCAGCCGCGGTTATCCAATACTTGTTTTTCGAAGTGGGAGCGGCGGCCGCCATGCCGCTGCTGACCGGAGCAGCCGCAGGTGCAAGTCCACTCGATACCGCCGCCATAGATGCGCTGCGTCCCGAGTCGGTATCGCGCTTAAGCCGCTGCAGCTCGGCTCGCATGTCGGACGCGGTCTGATAGCGAAGCCGCAGATCTTTCTCCAGCGCCCGATGGATAAGATCCTCCAGCTTCGGCGGAATGTCGGGATTCATCCGCAGCGGGGGAGCCGGTGCCTTGTTCAGGATGCCATCGAAGATCGCCGCGCTGGTGTCGCCGCGAAATGGGACTGTCCCTGTGACCATCTCGTACAGCACCGCGCCAAACGAGAATAGATCGCTCCGAGGGTCTAGTTCTTTGCCCAGCGCCTGCTCCGGCGACATATAGGCGGCCGTGCCCATGGTCGTTCCCGGGCTTGTGAGGTGTTCCTCGGGCACCGCGACCGCCATGGTGGCGGCGGCCCCGACCATGTCCGCCTGCCGTTTTGGTGCGCTCACCTTCGCAAGGCCGAAGTCGAGAACCTTGGCGTGGCCACGGCGCGTAATGAAGATGTTGGCCGGCTTGATGTCGCGGTGAATGATGCCTTGGGCGTGCGCTGCGTCCAGCGCGTCAGCGATCTGAATTCCGAGATCCAGAACCTGCTCGACCGCCATCGGCTGGTTGCTAATCACATGTTTCAGGGTTGCGCCGTCCAGATACTCCATCGCGATGAACGGACCGCCGGCCACATCGTCAATCTCGTAGATCGTGCAAATGTTGGGATGGTTCAGCGCCGAGGCCGCGAACGCCTCACGCCGAAAGCGTTCCAGGGAGGCCGCGTCTTTGGCCATTTCGTCGGGCAGGAATTTCAGCGCCACATGGCGTGGCAACTTCAGGTCTTCGGCGTCGTAAACGACGCCCATACCTCCGCCACCGAGCTTCGCTACGATACGGTAGTGCGAGATTATGGTGTCAATCATGAATGATCGGGGCTGAATGAATGCCTGATAATAGGGCGCTCGACACTGGCAGTCAATTGCTTCTGAGCCTCCTCATCTGTAGACCTCCGGATCGCCGGCGATCCGGGAACAATCCACTGGGTCGTACAGGGGGGAGAGCCTGCCGGCTGAGAGCCAATAACGCGCCGTGCGTCACAACAACAAAGAATTGGGCGTTATGCGTCAACTGGCGAGTGGGCCATGGACTCGTATCGGCGCTCTTGATCATCGAAAGCTGACTGGCTCGGATGCGTCCGAGGTATCGCCGGCTTTACTTTTGCGCTGGCGCGCAACTTCTATGGCCTGCTCCCGCTCGGCATAAAGTTGGCGTTCGGTATTAGCTTCGGAGTGATGTTTCATGGCGACAAAGCTCATACGGCCGAGGTCGTAGAAGCCATAAATAATGTTGGCGCGCCAGATATCGCTACGGAAGGTAAGAATCTGCCGGCGGCAATAGCGGAACACGTGGTTTCCAGCTTTGAAGTTTGCTGTCTGGCTGGCGGCCGGCATCTCCGGGACCGTTGGCTGACAGTCCTTAAGCTCGACCACGGCCAGCGCTCCATCGGTACGAATGAGGTCGCCGTTGGCGTTTTGCGTGAAGTTCGGCACGCTTGCTCGCGGCACCAGGTGAACGGATTGCACACAACCGGCAACCGTGAGATCGCGTATCACGTTGCCTCGTTCCTCGTCGATGTCGGGAGCGATATGGTGTACAAACTCACGATGCTTCAGCGAAAGCGCCGCGCTGGAATCATGGGTCGAGGAACTCAGCCACAGGGTTCGCGAGTCCGGCGCAGTGGACCACTCCCAGATGCGCAGATGATCGCGGCGGGCATAGCTGTTGAGGCTTTTCTGCCAGCTCATGTCGGCTGGCTTGCCATCCAGAAGAAAAGGCCGCATCGGTGCCTGTGCGTAGCCGCTGTTATTCAGAAACGCGTAGAAGTCGCGCATAAACGAGTGCTTGTTGAAGGCATCGCTGCTGTCCCATCCCGCTTCATGGAATGCCGACTCTAGTTGCTGACGCGAACCCACAAATGCCAGGTTAACAATGTCAGCATTCACCTGCGCCGGAGTGGTCGAGCGGATCGGGGCTGCTTCGGTCAGGGCGTCCGCTTCAGAGCTCTCCGCGGCGTCCGTCATGCTGGGGTTTTGCATGAGCGGCAATGGCACTGACGACACCGGCGCCGTCAGCTTGACGTGAATGTCGGTCCCGGCAGGAAAGTAGATCTCAGGCTCAGGAAAGATGGGGAACGATGCCTTGAACACGATCAGTCCAACGTCCGAGTAAGGATTCCACGTGGGCAGGTGACGCAGGCGGCTGTTGATGCGTCCTTGTGGCGAGTCGCTGCTGCGAATGCCTTGAATGGTTCCCTTCGCCGAGACCTGCTCGCGCGCATTCTCGATTTCGACAACCACTGCGGAGATCGCAACCGGCTCTCTTCCGCCAGGCGTGGCCTCGGTGAATCGCACTCCTAGAGCCGCGGTTTCGTGACGAATGCCCCAGCCCACCTTGCGCACCGAGGTCACGACTCCGCTGACCGGCGTTCCCAGCGGAAGAACTACATCGTTATCGCATTCGACATCCTGGGTCAGAATAGCCGTGACCGGGTCACCCGGCTTGGCCGTATAGGACGTCACCGGAGAAGTCAGTCGTATCCAAAACATCTGGCCGTTCGAAAGATTGTTGCACGCGGCCGCCACAGCGGAGGACAACACCACTGACGCGAGAACCGTTCTCTGTAGGAGCACAAAAAATCTCATTGGGAGCGGAGAAGTCCTCGCATTTGGCCTTGCTGGGAACGAGAACTATCATCATAAATGATTTGGCCGCGGGTTCGTCTGCCACGTAAGTAGAGGGATGCTGGTGTCTAACCCCGAGGCGGGGGCTTCTTCCATTCCAAACATGAACAGATTGTCATTTTCCTGCCAAGGCTTTTCGACTTCCGCGGCCTAAAATTGAAATAATGTCGCGCTCCACCGTTTCCGAGGTAGCCGTTTGAAATCCGGGGGGCTCGATCCAGTCGCCCTATGCCGAACACGTCAATCCGCTGTGCGTCCGGGGTGAATATCTGGCTTCGCGTCTGAACAAAGATCTGGCGCCGTTCGAGATGTTCAAAGCTGTGCCTTGGCATCGGGCTGCTCAACGGAATTGAATTCAAAGCGCCATCACGCGTCACTCTGCGTCTGTCATGGGAAGCGTTTCGTGCCATACATCCGGGGATGTTTGGCCAGACGCTGGTTGTGGGCCTGTTCCTCGGGAGCGCGTACTCAGGCAAATCTGCGGCAACGATTTTTCTGTGCTGAAGGCTGCTCCTCCTCTGACCATCGAGGAAAGGGAGCTTGATGAATTTGTGGATGCCGTCCGGCGAGTGGTGGGCGATGTTCACGAGACGAATGCTTTCTGGGCGGACGCGCTTGCATTAGGGCGTCACACAATGGATATTTGACCTACACCATAAAACAGGACGTGCGGTTTCCCTTGAGACCGCTGAATTTGTTGCACGAGGCAACGATGCGACTTTTAGTAGTCGAAGATGATTCGGCAATTCGAGAGTTTCTGCATCGCGGACTCAGCGAAGCCGGGTACCAGGTTGATACCGCTTCCGAAGCCAAGTCGGCACTGGCCCTGGCAGGCGAGGAAATCTACGACGGCTTCATCATTGATTTAGGCTTGCCCGACATGGATGGCCTCGATCTGATTGGGCGTTGTCGCGCTCAGGGCCACAGCGCTCCGGTATTGATTTTGTCAGCCCGGCGCTCTGTCGACGAACGTGTGCGCGGCCTGGAACAGGGTGGAGACGATTACCTCACCAAGCCGTTTGCCCTGGCTGAATTGTTGGCCCGGGTCCGCAATCTGCTGCGACGCAGTGCGCCCGGCCAGCCGGAAGCTGTGCGCCTGCGGGTGGCCGATCTCGAACTCGATCTGGTGCGCCGGGAAGCGCGCCGGGGGAACGATTTGCTGCAACTAACCACCCAGGAGTTTTCGTTGTTGGAATACCTGGTTCGCAATACCGGCCGAGTGGTAACGCGTACCATGATTCTCGACCGCGTCTGGCGCATGCGTATCGATCCGGCAACCAATGTAGTCGACGTGCAAATTTACCGGCTTCGCAATAAAGTAGATGCCGACGGCAAGCGGCCTTTGATCCACACCATTCGCGGTGTCGGCTATGTTCTCAAAGAAACTTAACTCGCAAGGCCACTCTGCCGCATGGCGAATCGCTATTTGGCCCACCGTGGCCTTCGCGCTGGGCAGTGCCGTGGCCTTTGCCATCATGTACCTGCTGATTGCCGGCGACATTCACGAACGCAGTGACGCCTGGCTTAGCGGGGAAGCCGAAACCCTGGCCGACGTTTCCGCCAACACACCTCGTGACAGCCTGCATGATCGACTTATGGGTGAGGTCGCCGAGCTGGCTTCCCACGAAGTCCAGGAAGCGAACGAGGCCAAGGAAGCCCACCCTACCTCCGTCTTCTTCCTGCAAACCGAGACAGGACAGGAGCCCATCTGGGTGGGTCCGAGTCCCAAAGAGCGATTCATCCCGGCGATTGAGAGTGCGGGCCTGGTACCCGGCGTTCCCAGGGACGTGCAGGTCCAAGGCTGGCAAAAAGCATTTCGTGTTGTCTACAAGAGTCGCGGGAATAATGGCGGTTTGTATCTTGGCTTTGCCGACGTTGCCGGCGCGGAGATGCTCGACCGCCTGACCGAGCGCTGCCTGTTGGTATGGGCCGTCACCGTGGCGCTGGGATTTCTCATCACCTGGATTGCAGCCTATCGAACCCTGGTGCGGGTTGACGCCATCAGCGACACAGTTTCGCGCATGGGTAGCGATGACCTGAGCAGCCGTCTACAAGAAGGGCGGCATCCCGACGAGATCACCCGGCTGTCACGCACCTTTAATCACATGCTGGAGCGCATTCAGTCGTCGGTGCACCAGATGCGCATTCTGACTGACTCGGTCGCGCACGACTTGAAGAGCCCGGTCACCTCAATTCGCGGGAGTCTGGAGGTCGCGCTTTCCAACGGCTCGCAGGGGCAGTGGCATGAGCGAGTCGCCGAAGCCATCGAAGGACTAGATCGTCTTGCTCGATTGCTGAATACCACTCTGGATGTGGCCGAAGCTGACGCGGGAGCATTGCAACTGCGCAAAGAGCCGGTGGATCTCGCTGAACTGGTGCGGCACCTCGTCGATCTCTATCAGCCGGCCATAGCAGAACATCAGCACGAAGTTGTTACCGATCTGCAAACAGTTTTTGTCGAAGCTGACACCTCACTTTTGCATCGCACCATCGCCAATCTGTTGGACAATGAAATAGCGCATCTTCCGCCGGGCTGCAGGATCAACATAAAGGTGCATCCAAGTAACGGGGCGGCCGAGCTGATTGTCGCGGATAACGGTCCCGGGTTTCCTGCCGGCTTGCGTAGCCGGGCTTTCGAACGATTCGTAAAGGGCAACACTTCCACCGGTCATGGATTAGGGCTTGCCTTTGTGGGGGCGGCCATAGAGGCGCACGGGGGTCAAGCTGAGATTCGCGACGGCGAGGCTGGAGGCGCGACTATCGTGCTGACCTTGCCATCGATCGACGTGTTAAGTGAGAAGGTTAACAAGTGAAGAAGTTTCGCCGAGTACGTAAGACGATGATGCTGGCGAGTACAGTATTGACGCTAGGCTGCGCCAGCTTTGCATCGTCACCCAAGATAACTACGCCCCAGCCGAACCTGGAACGCGGCTACCTCCAGATGTACAACCTCGATTTTCCCGCCGCCCACGATACCTTCCACGTCTATCAGCAGGACCGGCCAGACGATCCCATGGGATATGTTTCGAACGCCGCAGCCTACCTGTTCTCTGAGTTTGATCGTTTGCACATTCTGGAAGCAGACCTGTTTACCGATGACCAGAAGTTTGAACATCGCACCAGGCTGGCGCCTGATCCGAAGGTGAAGGCGGAGTTTGAAAGCGAGCTGTCCAAGAGTGATGCCGCCGCCATCAAAGTTCTGGCGCAGAAGCCCAACGACGCAAATGCGCTATTCTCGCAGGTGCTCGCGAACGGTTTGCGCGGCGACTACACGGCCTTGATCGAGAAGCGAAATATCGCCAGCCTGGGATACATGAAGACTTCGCGAACCATCGCGCAGAAGCTTCTGATCGTAGATCCCACCTGCTATGACGCGTACCTCGCGGTGGGAGTGGAGAACTATCTGCTGGGCATTAATCCTGCGCCGGTGCGCTGGATTCTGCGCATGACCGGTGCGGAAACCGACAAGAGCGAAGGTTTGCAACGCCTTCAGCTGGCTGCCGACAAAGGGCACTACCTGGCGCCGTTTGCCCGACTGCTTCTGGCGGTTGCTGCGTTGCGCGATAAGGACCGCCCAACTGCGCGTATCCTGCTCGCGGGGCTGGTGAAGGAATTTCCCAACAACCAACTCTACGCCGTGGAACTCGCGCGAATTCAGTAGCCGATGGGTCGGACTTGCTTAATGACTCTGTGAAGACGTCGGCGTCAACTTCCCAACACTTGATACCGTGATGTCTACCTTGTTATCGACTTTCAGAAACAGCATGCTGGGATTCTTCAATCCCCACGCTTCATAGGGCACTGCGAAGCTGCTTTGCGCCTTTACCACGTCGCCATTCTTCTGGATAGCCAGAGGCAGCGTCATATCATGATCGCCGCCGTGAATATGGAAGGTGCCCTGCACCTGAATATTAGACGTGCCTTCGCCAACCTTGCCCACAACGTGCTTGGGGATAAACGTGATCTCGGGGTAGTGCTTGCTCTCCAGGACTTCTTTATGCATTTTGCTGTCGCGAGCGTGATTGCCGCTTTCTCCGCTGGTAGCGTCGACCACAATTTCACCTCCCGCGTTACCGGAGCTGGGATCGTAGGAGATGGTCCCACTCTTCAACTTGAACGTCCCGTGAACCGTGTGAAGTACGTCGCCTAAAGTCCATTCGATCCGGGTCTGTGCGGGGTCGAGCGCAACTTGCACCTGCTGCGCAAAAAGCGTCGCAGAGGTGGCCAGCGCGAAGCCACAGATGGCTGCGCGCAAGAGCTTTACGTTCACCAATCTTTTCAAGTACAGCCCGGTGGTCCGTGGAATATTCATTCTGGTGGAAGGCGATAAACCGCGATGTGCCTAGATTATCGGCTGGACATGAACGGCCAATGTCTCGTGTATGACAACTTGTTGTTAAAAAACCCCGCAACACCACGGTAGTCGCGTCGCCGACCCCGCTCCGCACAGATATAATTCCATGCTCATGGAGCGGTCTCCCGCGACGGTCGTTCGATGGCTGTTCAGTTCCGAGAGCGGCGCCTCGGATCGCCTGGTACCACGCTGGATCTTTCTTCGTGCCCTCGGTCTCATCTATTTCTCAGCCTTCTTTTCGCTGGTATTCCAAATTCGCGGACTCATCGGCCCCGACGGAATCCTTCCTGCCGGCGAATATCTGGAAGCCGTAACCCGCCAACTCGGTCCGGCAAGATTCTGGTTCGCGCCAACTTTGTTGTGGTTATCCAGCACCAACCACATGCTGACGGCGATTTGCTGGGTTGGCATGATCGCGTCATTGTTGGTCGTGCTGAATGTCTGGCCGCGCGCAACTCTGCTGATCTGCTTTGTCTGTTTTCTGTCCTTCGTGGCAGCAGCCCAGGATTTTTCCGGCTATCAATCCGACGGCATGTTGCTGGAAGCGGGCTTCCTCTCGCTCTTCTTCGCACCCGCAGGATTTTGGCCAGGCCTGGGACGCGGCAGCCCGCCTTCACGCGCCAGCCTGTTCCTGCTGCAATGGGAGTGGTTTCGCATCTACTTCGAATCCGGCGTGGTGAAGCTGGCCAGCGGCGATCCGCAGTGGCGAAATTTCACCGCCATGGATGAGTACTACCAGAACGGACCGTTGCCCACGTGGGTCGGCTGGTACGTGCAGCATCTGCCGCACGCGGTCCACGCCTTCGCGACCTGCGCCACCCTGGTGCTCGAGCTGGGCCTGGTCTGGATGCTGTTTCTGCCGCGGCGCTGGCGCATCGTTTGTTTCTTCATCGTGACCGCCTGGCAGGTTCCGGTGATCCTGACCGCGAACTATACATTCCTGAATTACCTGGTTCTTGTGCTCGGCTTTTTGCTGTTGGACGATCGCTTCATCGAGCGCATCGCGCCAGCGCGCTGGAAGCATCTGGTGGCTCCGCAGACTGCCCAGTCAACTACGATTCAGCCTGCGAGCGACGACTCTGCGCAGCGGCCAGCTCAGGCGGTTTATTTGCGGCATCGCCCGCATCCGCTCGCGGCGTTCAAGCTGGCAGTCACCAGCGTCATTCTGATCTGGCTTTTTTATGTCTCAACAGTGCAGATGCTGTGGATACTTTTTCCACACGTTCCGCTGCCGACCTCGCCAGTCTCGGCGCTGGAACCGTTTCGCATCGCGAATCGCTATGGGCTGTTCGCTGTGATGACACGCGGCCGTTATGAAATTGAGTTTCAGGGTTCTAACGACGGGCAGAACTGGACCCCGTACCCATTCCGTTACAAGCCGCAGGCCCTGAATGAGAGGCCTCGCATCTACGCTCCTTATCAGCCGCGCTTCGATTGGAATTTGTGGTTCGCCTCGCTGGGGTCGTGGCGCGAAAATCTTATTGTGCCCAGCACCGAGGAACGCCTGCTGGCCGGCGATTCCGACGTGCTCGCATTGTTCGCCGGAAATCCCTTTCCGCAAGGCCCGCCTAAACAAGTGCGGGCTGTGCTTTGGCAGTACTGGTTCACTTCGCTGGACGAAAAACGAGCTACCGGTAATTGGTGGCGGCGCAAACTTCTCGGGCTATATGCGCCGGTATTGGAGCGCGAGGCGGATGGAAAGATTGTCGCTGTGGAGTGGCCCGATCCGTTGCCGCCGCATTTCTAGATTGGGCGCGTGCTAGTGTTGATGTCGCCGCTGTCGGCGCTCCAAATATGAAATGTTTCCTCGTACTTCTGCTGGTGCTGTTCATGATCGCGGCATTGCTCTTCTTCCAGCCGGGCGGATACCTCATCGTCAACCATCCAGAGAAGTCGGACGCCATTGTGGTTCTGGCCGGCGATCAGATTGACAGCCGATACTGGCGAGCGCTGGGCCTGCTGCGCGCCGGCTATGGTCAGCACCTGGTAATGGATGTTGGCGATGGCTCGATCCTGGGCCATCCTCTGGTAAGCCTGGCGCAGGAGTTTGTCGCCAAGACCGCCGGAAACAATCTCGATCAAATCGACATTTGCCCGGTCGCCGGCGATTCGACGAAGGACGAAGCCCCGCAGATCGACGCCTGCCTGCAAAAACTACGGCCAGTTCCTCGTTCCGTGGTAGTCGTGACCGACGACTATCACACCCGGCGCGCGCTCTCCATCCTGGAGAATCGCGTTCCGCAATATCGCTGGACCGCGGCTGCCGCGACCAACGACTTCACGTTTGGCCTGCCCTGGTGGAAGCATCGCGAATGGGCAAAGACTTATCTGACAGAGTGGGAGAAGCTGCTGTTTTGGCAGCTGTGGGACCGCTGGCGCAAGTGAGCAGTTTGGTGAAGGCGGGGCGTAATTGTCGCACCTCAAATTGTCTGGATATCTCCAGCTGCCTGCGGCTCATCCACTATTCATGAGTCGGAGGTGACGGTGGCCGCCAAAAAGAGCAGAAAGTCGACGAAAGCAAAGTCGAACTCCAAGTCCAAAAAAACAGCGTCCAGATCCAAAAGGAAAACGTCCACGCGAACGTCCGCAAAATCCAAAACGAAAACTTCGAAGACTCGGAAATGGTCTGCTTTCGGTGAAGACGGAGTCCACCTATCCTCCCGAAGGATTGTTTAAGAAAAGTGCAGCGACGATCGCGAGGAGCCTTGCTTCGAAAAAGGTATCGCCGAAGGGGCCGGGCTCCGGCATGCGCATGCTGACGTTTTACATCAATCGCGCGGGGCACAACCTGAGCGCCGCGGAGAAGGCCGAGTTGCAGAAGGCGAAACGGCTGTTGTCCGAGCGGATTAAGAGGGACAAAGAAAAGTGAACCGCGATTTCCGGGCGCAAAGGAATGAGGAATACGCGTAAGGCGGGACAATTGATCCGGCATGTGCGCCGATTGATAGAGCGGTATGGTTCGGCTTTGTCCAGGATCGATGGGAGTCTCGATCCGTTCGTCCTGGCGTCAGTTGGTAGAGCGGCGCTTTAGCGCCGCGTCCAGCCAGGCCTCTTCAGATAGAGCCGGACTTTAGTCCGGCGGCACAGCCTTTAGTACAGCCGCGTGTCGCCGGCTAAAAGCAGATCCCTCGTCGGCTTGAAAGCCTCCTCGGGATGACAATTTCCGCGGCGAAATCTAAACTTCCGTCCCGGTCGGTTTGGGCTCAGACGAATGTACCCGTTCGGCGATCGAAGGCCGATACGACGCTTCTTTCCACAAACTGGTTGGCGGCACGAAGTAGACGCGCACTGCCGCCAGAGATGCCGCCATCAGCACAACAAATGTCCGGATGGGCGAGGTCACTTGCTTCAGCGCCCAGGTATCTGGCACGGCGCCGTCGAGCGCTGCCAGTCCGTAGAACAGCAACTGCCCGCAGCCGGCAACGGCGCGCCATACCGGCGGCAAGCCGAACGTCGTTACGGCGATGGCGATCATGCAATACGGGATCACGATGCGCCCGTACTTCGCCGACAGGAAGTGCAGTCGCATGCGGTTACGCGAGCTCAGCAGCTCCGGCATGGTTTTCAGCATCTGGTAGAGCCCGGCTTGCAGCCGCACCTTGCGCCGGAACTCGGAGTTCAGCACGGTAGGGAAGTCATACATTGTGGCAGTCGGCTCCATCAGGATGCGGTATCCCTTGAAGAAGGCGACCAGCGGCTCATACACATCGTCCAGCAGAGTGTCGGACGGCAAAGGCGTCCACAGGGAACGGCGAATCGCTGCGAACGCACCACTGTACCCGAAAGTCGAATCGAGCCGCGTTAACCGTTGCCGAATCCATAATTCATAGCGCCAGTACAGGCTGGTAGTGGTTTCTTCGTGAGTTTCGCCTTTCACGATCAGGGTTTGCGGGCTGACGGCGCCGACCTGGGGATCGCCGAAGCAAGCGATGATGTTGCGCAGGCAATCGGGATCGAGTGTCTGTCGCACGTCGTTGAGAACCAGGATCTCGCCTGAGACCAGCGGCACACCCGCGTTGAGCGCTGCCGCTTTTCCGCCTCGCGGGACGCGCAGGAATTTCACACCTTGCGCAGCAAAGCTACGCGCAATCTCGTCGGTGCGATCAGTCGAGCCGTCCGACACCACCAAAACATCCATCAACTCGCGCGGGTAGTTGAGCGCAAAAATGGAATTCAGTTTTCGTTCAAGAAATTTTTCGCCATTGTAAACCGCAATGACGAACGACACGGTGCGCAGCTTGTCATCCTTGTGGACAGGATTATTGCAGCGCTTCGCCAGCCAATTCAGTAGCAGGGGATAGCCGAACAGTGCGTAAAACATGATCGCGCAAGCCAGCGCGAACACCGTGATGCACACGATTTGAACGGGAGACAGCATCGTTGCAATGAACCAACTCTGTTCCTACGCGATCATAAATGAGAGCGTGCATTGTTTCCCGATCGAACCTGGGCGGAGAAACCGGATGCGAATCAGCTCAAGTACGAGGCGTGGCGGCGAACCCTTCGTTTTCCTTGGGTCGAGAGTAGCCCAGCCGAGCAGGGTAGTCAACGAATTGGACCCCGGAGTACCCGCTCCTGAACCCGGCGATCTGCGCGAATCGCTTCGCTACGCATGTATCGTTGGACCGGCTACCCTCATCAGATAGAAGTGTCCTTCGGCCCTACTAAATTTCCCACCTTAAAAATTTGGAGATCGTGCGTATGAAAGCAGCTGTCGTCAAGCAACCGAACAGTCCTCTTACGATTGAAGACCGGCCGGTGCCGGAAACCAAAGCCGGCGAACTGCTGATTCGCGTCAAGGCTTGCGGCGTCTGTCACAGCGACCTCGAAGTGCTGCTGGGACACTTTCCGTTTGCCACGTACCCCATGGTGCCCGGCCATGAAATTGCCGGAACGGTGGAGCGCGTCGGTGCTGGCGTTACCTGGCCCAAGGTCGGCGATCGCGTCGGCATGCCGTGGTTATTCGATTCCTGCGGTCATTGCGATTTCTGTGTGCGTGGCGATGAAATTCTGTGTCCCAAGATGACGGTCACCGGGGTGAATCGCGAGGGCGGTTATCAGGAGTTCATGGTGGCCAAAGCGGCTTACGTCGCGCCGGTTCCCGATGGCCTGGAATTTGCCGAAGCTGGTCCGTTGATGTGCGCCGGACTGACAGTCTTCAACGGGCTGCGAGTGGCCGGCTTCAAACCCGGCCAGAAAGTCGCGGTGGTTGGACTTGGCGGCCTCGGACATCTCGGCGTCTTGTATGCCAAGGCGATGGGCGGGCGCGTGGCCGTGATCTCCAACACGGCCGACAAAGAGGCCGAAGCGCGCGAACTGGGCGCTGAAATTTTCATCAGCACCCAAGGCAAGAAGACGGCTGACGCGTTGCGCGAGTGGGATGGAGGACCGGATGTGATTTTGCAAACCGCTCCCAGCGTGGAGGCCGCAACCGAAGCGTTTCCCGGTCTCGGTCCCGATGGAACACTGGTCCTATTGGGCGTAGGAGCCGGCAACATCACGGTCGCGCCATTCGATTTGATCGGGCAGCGCCGCAGACTCATGGGATCGCCGTCGGGCAGCCGTCATGATTTGCGCGCGACGCTCGACTTCTCTGCACACAATCACGTGGTGCCGCGAATTACTAAAATCCCGCTGCAAGACGCCGGCAAGGCTTTGGACATGATGAATAAGGGCCAACTGCGCGGCCGCTCCGTAATCGTGTTCGACTAGACTGAATGACGCGAGGCCCGGTCCCTGACAAGCCGACTTTGCGCGATATAATTATGAGTTTGCTGCAAGTCTTCGCAGCGTCTTGAGTGATCGGGGGGAACAGCATCGAAACGTGGGGTCGCCCCAAACATTTGCTGCGACAGTGTTTAACATCCGCGGAAGGACAATATGCCAACTGACGTAATCATGCCCCAGATGGGGGAATCGATTTTTGAAGGAACGATCACCAAGTGGCTGAAGCAGCCAGGAGAGAAAGTTCAACGCGACGAGCCGCTGTTCGAGATTTCCACCGATAAGGTTGACGCTGAGATTCCCGCGCCCGCCTCCGGCACGCTACAGGACATCAAGGTGCAAGCCGGGACCACCGTGCAGGTAAACACCGTCGTGGGCACGATCGCTGCCGAGGGTGATGCTGCCGGAGTCGCTGCACCTCCGCAACCGGCCGCCGCACAGCCGTCCAAACCGGCAGCTGGCGATGATGGCAACCGCGCCGCCCAGACGCAGGCCGCTCAGCCTCCCAGCGGCGAAGAACCGAAAGCCGCGCAGAACATTCCTGCCGACCTCTCCAAGGACGAGAAGGAAGGATTGCAGCGTCAGCAGCAAGGCCAAGTCACGGAGACCGAAGCCGGTGACCAGGACCGGGTTCGCTCCAGCCCGCTGGTTCGCCGCATTGCCAAGGAAAACAATGTCGACCTCGCCAAGATTTCGGGCACTGGGCTCGGCGGCCGCATTACCAAGGACGACATTGAAGCCTTCATCAGCAAGCATGGAGCCGCCGCCGCTGCGCCCTCGCAGCCGGCAGCACCGTCTGCTCCCCCGCCACCAGCCGCGGCGCCAGCAGCACCTGCGGCCGCAGCTCCGCCTATGCCGGCTGTCGTCGCGCCGCTACAGCCTGTCGGAGGTGTGACTCCGGGCGACGTCGTTCCCATGTCGGTCATGCGCAAGAAGATCGCCGACCACATGGTGATGTCGAAGCGCACAAGCGCGCACGTGCACGGTATCTTCGAAGTCGACGTCACGCGCATCGTGAAGCTGCGCGAGCGCATGAAAGGCAAGTTCGAGCAGGCCACCGGCAACAAACTCACCTACACCCCGTTCTTCGCGCGCGCCGTGGTGCATGGCATTCGCAAGTGGCCCATCATCAATTCGTCGGTCGAAGGCGAGAACATTCACTACCACGCTTCCATCAATCTCGGCATCGCGGTGGCGCTGGATTGGGGGCTAATCGTGCCCGTGGTCAAGAACGCCGAGGAGCGCAGCTTCGTCGGCCTGCAGCGCGCCATCAGCGACCTGGGCGAGCGCGCCCGCACCAAGAAGCTGAAGCCCGATGATGTGCAGGGCGGCACCTTCACCATCACCAACCCCGGCATCTTTGGCGCAGAGTTCGGACTGCCGATCATCAACCAGCCGCAGCTGGCGATCATGGGTGTCGGCGGCATTAAGAAGAAGCCGGTAGTCTTGACCGACAAGGAAGGCAACGACACCATCGCCATCCGCTCCATGATGCACCTGAGCATTGGCTACGATCACCGCGTCATCGACGGCGCCGTGGCCGACCAGTTCATGGACGAGGTCAAGAAGTTCCTGGAGAACTGGAACGAAGAGTTGCTGTAGAAACTGTCGGCCGTCAGCTGTCAGCGATAGCGGTGAACGAAACAACAGAGCCCCGTTCGATCCTGGATGAAGATCCAAGGTTGAACGGGGCTTTTCCGTTAGCGCGGAATGTCGATTGTGGATGGATCTTCTGCGCTGTGCTGTGGGTAAAGTGCCATCTCAAACTGAGTCCCCGGGGGACGATAAGGCGCTATCGATCGCCAGCCCTCACCCGCTCATTCGAAAATCGCGAGTGAGTGAGACACCCGGCGAGAGGACGACTGGGCTCCCGTTGATCCCAAGCAGGTGATAAACCGGGACGGCTCTCCGCAGTCCCGGTTTGACGAATACTACCCCTTCGTCTCACTTATTGCTGGTGGTTTCCAAGTGCCGTCGACGATTGAAGGCGGTGTTTCTTTTGGCCAATACAAACGCAGCATGGGAATGAACTTAGCCTTGGGTGCAGGCAACCAGTTGGCTTCCTTCGCCTTGCCGGGCGAGTCAGACTGGAGATAAAGATCAATTGACCCGTCAGCATTGGTAACGAACTTGTTGCGAGCGCTGAGAGTGTAACGATTCAGCGAATTTGGGACAAAGAAGTAATTCTTGTCGTACATGGTAAGCGACCAGAAGCCGTCTACCGGGGGCAAATCACCCTTGTTGATGTGCATGACGTACTTCTTGGAAGCGCCGTCGTACTCATCGCCGGCGGCATCTTTCTGCGAGGTAGGATAGATCGCGTCCTGGGGACGATTGGCTCCGAGGCCGATCGCTGTAACCAAGGCGCGCTGGATATAGTCGGTACCGTAGATGCCGATGTTTTTGGTCAGGTACGTCCAGCCGTTGACCGGCTCAGCAGCCTTCTTGAAGTAGTCCATGATCTTGAGCTGTGCGACCTTGGGCACAACCTTGATGGCTTCTTTGTCGAAAGCGCCTAGCTTGCTGGAATCGAAGTCCTGTCCTGGGACCAACCCGATGTTAGCCATTCTCGCAACCATCTGGGCATCTGCCGCAGCAGGTGGGTTGGTCTTCATCAGCTTGGCCAGGTAGTTGAAGTAGTCGGTGACGCTCATGGCATCGACCTGGTCGCGGATGCCAGTCTTCATGTCGAAGCTGGGATCAACTTCGCCGGCCGGCGGAGTGTAGGGCTTGCCATACGAGCTGAGCGGCACCAGCGTAACCTTATCCTGTAACGCGTGGACCTTGTTGTAGTCCTCCGGAGTGCCGGTGCAGTAGATTCGACCCAGAATCCAGACCATCGCTGTGGGCGACTTGTACTCGGTCACACCTGCCGGAAGAGTGCCCGACCATCCCGGACCAGTAATGGCATATTTCTGGGCTTTGTCGCCCGTGGTGCGTTTGCCGGGAACCTGAAAGACATCCGTCCACCCGTCGAGCATGGGCATGAGGTAATAGCGATCGCCCATATCAGGGAGGCTGAGGATCCAGGGCTCCTTGGAAACATCGATCCAGGCTGTGGTGTAGAGAGTGTCGGCGTTGGGAGCGGTGACGGCGTGGTTGTCCACGGCTGGATACGAGCGCAGTCTCAAAACCTGACCCATCGGGGCATGCGCGGCATCCGCCGTGGCTATGTTCGTGAACTGCCTGCGTGTCATGTCCATCGTGACCAGCGGGTAGCCGAAGATGTAAGCGTCAACTGCGTCTTTGGTGGCCTGTTCCAGGCCAGGGGAAGATTGAGCCTTTCCGTCAGGGCCCGGCCCTGACTTGCAGCCTAGGAGTGCGGTGGCGAGCGCCAATGCAATTAGAGCCACAGACAACTTGCGATTCATAGGTTCTCCAAGTTCGTAGTGCGCACGGGAAAAGGGAGCCCGAGACGAGCCCCTATACTCGCGCGACTCAAATAGCCAAAATATGGAATAGTTTCTCGCTAAGAATACGCCACCCGCTATGGCGCCGGTAACTGGAAGTCTTGCTAGCTTCTTTACTGTATTGTGACTAGCAGGGCCGCGGAGCGGCGACAACCCGGTCGGTCTCCCGTTCCCGCCTTGCCGTGGCGAACCGCGCTAATCGCGGGGCGCTTCGCGCTTTCCAATCCCTCTCCCCGCCGTCTCTTGCAATCACGAACTGCGGCCGCGTCGCGAAGCTTTGCTTTCCCGATTCGAGCTGAGGTTCCCCGGGAGGAATGGAATGCCAACCGCTCAGCCGCAGCCAGCCGATGCGATCTCGCCGGTATTAAAGCAATGGGAAACACGACTCGGCGCGCTCGCCCGGCTCGGCCTGGTCGTGTTTGCCGTCTCCATCATCGCCATCGGAGTGGAGAATTGGATCTGCGCGCACAACAGCACGGACGCCCTCGGCCCGCAATATAAGGTGCTCGATGTCATCCCCTTCCTGCCTGCGATTCCCTGGTTGGCCTACCTCGTCGGCGCCATCATGGTCGCTTGCGGCGTGGGCCTGCTATGGAACCGCACGCTGCGGACGTCCGCTATCACGCTGGGCAGCCTGCTGTTTCTGTGCACGATCACTCTGGAAGTGCCGAAGAATGCCGCGGAGCCGCTCAGCATCTCGCTGCGCACTGGCGTCTTCGAACCCGCGGCCATGGCAGCTCTGGCGTGGCTGGTGCCGGACTGGACGACTCTGCCGCGATGGCTGGTGCGCTTTGCCCGTTACCTGCTCGCGCTCAGTCTCATCGTGTTTGGCGTCGACCACTTCCTGGCCTTACGCTTCATCGCCTCGCTGCTCCCTGGTTGGATTCCGTGGCACGTTTTCTGGGTGGCGTTCTTCGGGCTGGTCTTCATCGCCGGCGGCCTCAGCATCGGCCTCGACACCTTGCTGCGCTGGAGTGAGGCGGGTGTTGGCCTGATGTTCGCCATCTGGGTGTTCACGCTGCATGGACCGCGCGTCCTGGGACTTTACGGCATTCCGGGAGCGCCACGCAGCCCCGATGAATGGTCCAGCCTGTTTATTGCCGTATCGTTGTGGGGAGGTTTGTGGGCGATCATCCGCAATGCACGCGCGCGAGTGTGACAGAGCTTGGGCGCTGGTCGATGCTGATGGCGTGACCGTGGCGGCGAAAAGGGGTTTTTCGCTAAGCCATAAGCGAGCTCGCAGGTATCACTTGCGCTGGCCACCGGCCGCGGCGTTAGCCCACACCCCTTGCACGGTGAACGTCTCCGATATGGCCGGCTCGACATTGCCGGTGCTGCCCGATCCGGAATCGGAATAATAAGCTGCGGACAGTCCTCCACTCTGTGCCCAATACGCAAACGTCAGCCATTCGGTGGTCACGTCCTGTATCTGGATCCAATACGTTCCTGCGGGGAGATTGAGTGCTGGAATCTGGAAGCTCATGTCCCAGGCGAAGAACAGGAACTTGGTCAGATATGGTGGCTGCAACCGGACCAGCGGTGTGATGCCGGTCGCCAGAACGCTTCCGCCATAAGGCGCGGTGGTGATCGTCCAGCGCAGTTGTTGCGGGACATTGCGATCGTCCACGTCATACAGCGTGAGCTGGAAGCTGGTGATAACGGCGTCACGCGAGAGTGCGAACGAATCGCTGGTTGATGCGCCAAAGTTGACCGGGTAATAACCGATGTCGGCGTCGGGGCCATTGTTGTACAACACCGCCTGTCCGTGGAGCGGCGCGGCGAGAGCGAGCATGCCCATGAGCAGAACCAGTTGTGCCGCGTAGGTCGAGCTGACTCGATGTGCAAGGCTCATGAGGTCCGACTCCTTTGTTATGGCGAAGCTCCGCCGGCAACTCCATCCGGTGTAGCCAATGCCGCGGACAATACCACACAAAGCCTTCCCCTGCGAAGCAACATCGGCGGCGCAGGTTTCAGACACACAAAGATAAGCTTGAGTTGGGACCGTCTGGATCTCAGGGGAAACCTGACTGGAAGAGCCGAAAACCATAAAATGATCTTACTGGTAAGACGCCGCCGAAATCTTACCAGTAAGATCATTTTTCTCTTGCCTGGCGGTTCCGGCCCGAATTATCCGGTCGTAGTATCCTGCTATTGGGCTGGTTGATCAGCCGCTTGCAAACTCCTGCGGCCGGACGTCGACGTGGGAGCATAGGCACAGGTATGAATTCTTTTGGGCAGGGGCCGCGGGAAGGCGTGGGGCCAGAACAGAACGGTCCTATCCTGGTGGTGCCTCCGCCGGTTCACAAGCCGTCCAAATGGGAGCTGTGGAAGGGCCGGTTTCTGCTGGTCGTTTTCGTGCTTTTTTGCCTCGAAGTCGGCATCTTACTTACCGTGCTGCCCTGGACGCGCCTCTGGACGGACAACACGCTGGTCGCCAGCTATCCGCAACTACAGGAGTTTCTGCGTTACGACTTCCTTCGCGGCCTGATCAGCGGCCTGGGTTTGGTCGATATATGGCTTGGGATCGCCGAAGCGGTCCGTTACCGCGAATCGATGGACTGAGGACTGACGCGGCAAGCCACCAACCATTTCAGCAATTGCGTCCGCAATTTTTCAGGACAAACGCTGCTCCATGAATGAGAACGAGAAAGAGTCTTTCCGCCAGAACCGCGCACCTCTAGCCTACGAAAACAAGAAGTTTCTCGACGGCCCGGACGGCCGCATCCTTCGCATTCTTGCCGAATACCAGGAGCCGCTGTCGCGTTTCCGCCGGGAGCGCATCCAGGACACCATCGTCTTCTTTGGCTCTGCCCGTTTCCATAGCCGTTCGCAGGCGGAAGAGGCGCTTCAGCTCCTGGACAAGCCGGGTTCGGCGACTCCCGCTCCGGAGGAGGAGCAGGCTCGCATCCGGCGCGCCAAGGCCGACGTCGAGATGGCAGGCTACTACGAGGACGCGCGGCGACTGGCGTTCCTGATTACGCAGTGGACGAAGACCATCAGCCAGCCACGCAGTCGCTTCGTGATCTGTACCGGCGGCGGGCCGGGCATTATGGAAGCCGCCAATTTAGGCGCCTCCGAGGCGGGCGGCAAGACCATCGGGATGAATATCAACCTGCCGTTCGAGCAGATGCCCAACCCGTATATCACGCCGGAACTGAACTTCGAGTTCCACTACTTCTTCATGCGCAAGCTGTGGTTCGCTTACCTGGCGAAGGCGCTGGTCGTCTTCCCGGGCGGCTTCGGCACCTTCGACGAGCTATTCGAGCTGCTGACCCTGGCGCAGACGGAAAAGCTGGCGAAACGCATTTGCATTGTGATTTATGGAAAGAAATATTGGGACCGGGTGATCAACTTCCAGGCGCTGGTCGATGCCGGCACAATCTCGCCGAACGACCTGAATCTCTTCCACTGGGCCAACACGCCGGAGGAAGCCTTCGAATGTCTGCGCAGCGATTTGGTGCAGCATCATCTGGAGTCGCATCCCCATCGCGAGAAAGAACCCGACATCGCGAAGACGAGGCCGTAAAGGCAGTTTCTAGTTTCAGGCTTCAGGTTTCGAGTACGCGACGCTTCCTTCACTTTGTTAATACTGCCTTCCCGTCGCGAATCAAGAGTGAGAGTATCGTGTTTCTTGAAACTTGAAACTCGAAACTGCCTTTACGCCGCTTTCTTCTCCACCTGCGCTTCAATTGCCTTGATCTCCGCGCGATCCTTCCTCACCTCCAGCTTCACGTGGCCAAACAGGCCGATATAGAAATTCGCAACATACACCAGCGCAAAAAGCGCGATCAGGTAGCCGCGCCAGTCGTTGAAGAGGAGCTTGTAACGAGTGAGGACGAGGAAGGCGGCCGCGACCCAGTGGCTGAAGCAGTATTCACAGGTGAACAGGTAGAAGAACTTGCGGCAAAACAGAGAGGACGACTTCTCGCTACGCTGCGCGCAGTATTCTCGCGGCTCGCGAAAGACTTCTTCGTGCGTAACCGTCCAGGCGACGCTGGCGACCGGCAACGCCAGGACGAACAGCCAAATCACTTGCTGGGAAAGCGGCATAGCTATTGGAAGCTGCTGAAGGCATGTTTGTTTGTATGCGGGAGTGCCTCATTTTTTGTGCGACTTGCCCCCACAATCGGTACCCCACTTTCGTTACTCGCACGCTATTGATAAAACAGCGTAAACTGTTCCCCGAATGTCACTCAGACTTGAGGTGGCTGGCCGCAGCGACGTAGGACGGGTTCGCCCCTCCAACGAAGACTCTTTCGGCTACGACGAGCGGCTAGGCGTTTTTGTAGTATGTGACGGCATGGGCGGTCACGCCGCCGGCGAGATTGCCAGCCAAATTGCCGTCAATACCGTGCTGTCGTATTTTCGCGAGCACGAACCGGCGATCGAAGACGACGCGTACCTGAGCGATGCTCCGCTGGGCGCTCGCCTGTTGGCCGATGCGGTCAAGAAGGCCAACGACGCCATCCTGGGCTATGCCGGCGAGAACAAGAACGCCTCGGGCATGGGCACCACGCTGGTTGCCGCCCGTTTTGCCGAAGGTGTTTTCAGCATCGCCAACGTCGGCGACAGCCGCATCTACCTGTTTCGCGAAGGGCAACTGCTCCAGCTCACCGAAGACCATTCATTGGTGATGGAGCAGGTGCGCCGCGGCATGATTACGCTCGACGAAGCCAAACGCTCTTCCGCCCAGAACATCATCACCCGCGCTCTGGGGACGGACGAAAGCACTCTGCCTGATCTTGGCGAATTTCCGGCGCAAGGCGGAGACATTCTGCTGCTCACCACCGACGGAGTGTTGCGCCACGTGGACGACACCGAGATCCGCAGTATCCTGTTGCAGCTTCCTTCGTTGCAAGCAGCGTGCGATACGCTGGTCGACGCGGCCAACGAGGCCGGAGGCGAAGACAACTCCACCTGCGTTTTGATTCGCGTGAAAAACGGCGTAGTCAAGGCGGATCCGGAGAGCGACGGAGACGGCATACAGATGTCAGGGAAGTAGCGTACAGGCCTGATAGACTCGAGTGTGCTGGACCATACTCACGATTTGCCTCAAGAGACTTCTGCATCCGTTTCCGATCACGCCAGTCCTCAAACGGCGTCACGCACCAATTTTCTTTTCTACCTGCTGGCCGCCGCGTTTGGCCTGTTTTCCGGCTGGGTGAATCAAACCGTCGATGATGCGCTGCTGACCGCGCTTTGCGTGCTGGCTTTTGCCATGTTGATGGGCGTGTGGCAGAAGCGGCAGCCCTGGCGATGGGTGCTGCTGGTGTGGGTCGGGGTGCCCCTTGTACTTGGGTATTACCAGTTTGTCGTGCGCTGGCCGCATGATCGCGGGCAAGTCTATGGCGCGTTTCTCCAGTTGCTGGCCGCCAGTTCCGGGGGCTTCGGCGGCCACTTCATGCGCGACATGATTGACCACGTCTTCCTGAAGCAGGACGACTGACCCGGCGCGATCGGATCGGATTGCTTCCTCGGTGAGTAACCTTCAGGCAAACGGACAATCGCCAACCGTCCCACCGTGTGTCGCGAGCCGAAAGATACAATAGGCGTCGCTGCGTTCCTTACTCTCGAACGTCGCGACTTCCACCATGAAGCAGCCAGTCAACTGCGAACCTGTCCGGCCGGAACATAGCAGCGAGCAGCGCCGACCGTCGCCGAATCCGGTTTTCGGATCAAACTTCGATCGCAGCGATGCTGTATTGGGGTGCGGAATGCTCGCGGTATTTCTGTTCTTGCTGTTCAGGAATACCGGACTTCACCCTGTCGTGTTCGCGGACGAATGGGGCTATAGTCTCCACTCCCGATTGACCAGTCTCGCCGCTGCGCCAAAACCCTCATATATCTACTTGTGGGTTATGAGATCCACAAAGTCTTGTGGAAGCGGCTTTCTGGAATGCGCCCGCATTATTAATAGTATTTTTTTCATTGCGGCCACTCCGTTCATTTACCTGACCGCCAGGTGGGTCACTACTAAGCCGATAGCTGCATTTATCGCATTGCTGTCAATAGCAGCCCCAATTAATAGCTACACCGCCTACTTTATGCCGGAGGCAATATATTTCTTCGCCTTCTGGGTACTTACCTGGTTCGCGATAAAGTTCCGGCGATGGCAGCCGGCCTACTACGCGGCTGGAATAGGAATGGGCGTAGCGGCCATGACCATGATCAAGGTCAACGCCGTATTCCTGCTGCCTGGTATGGCGGCATACCTCATTTATGCAATTTTCAGAACTCGTCGACAATCCTGGGCCAGAGTGTCGGCAGGCGCGATAATTGTTCTTATCGGCAGCTTTTTCCTGGTACGCCTGGGTTGGGGATACCTCTTTGCCGGGAATGCTGGATTCAATATTCTCGGGACGAAATACGCTTCTCTGGCAAACTCGTCACTAACCCCTATAGCTCTGCTGCGACTGGGAGAGCAGGCCCTCGGCAGCTTGCGCGGGCATCTCATGGGATTGTCACTGCTCTTCGGCGTTCCCTTGGCGTGCATGTTGACAATGGGTTTTGCCAGGGGCGAATCCGAACTCGATGACAACCAGAACGCTATCTCTGCCTACACTGTCCTGCTGCTGATTCCTCTATTGATCGGTGTAGCCTACTTCACGGCATCAGTGGTCGGCTCAGGACCATATGAATCATTAACCAGGCTACACATGCGCTACTATGACTTCCTGTTTCCGCTGTTCTTTATCATCGCGGCGGGACAGTTATCCGGCTCGGCAGCCCAAAAGCCTGGATATGCACGTGTCATCGCTGTTCTTCTTGTGGTTGCACTCAGTATTTATTCTTTGAAGTATCTGCTGACGCTATATACGCCGGGGTTTGTGGATGCCCCTGAACTACAGGGCTTCACGGTCCATCGACTTGCATTCTATTTCCTGGCGCTATTGGGGCTGGTCTCGGTCGTAGTCTGGGCCTTCAGACAAAGAGTGGGAGCGCAGCTATTTGTCTTCGTATTTATGCCGTTGAGCGTTCTGACGTCTTCCTATTTTGTGCATCACGAACTCAGGGCGTACAGAGCTCCTGGTATCTACGACACTGCAGGCATGGCAGTGCATAGCTTCCTGGATAAAGAGGACCGATCGAGAGTGCTGGTTGCGTCTTCCAGCTTGGGAGACTTGGACAGGTTGTTGTTTTACATCGATGATCCCAAGGCGGACCTGCTCCTGCTGCCAGAGGGGGCTTCTCTGAACCAAAGTGTGGTTCCGGCGGACAAGGAATGGCTGTTGCTGGTTGGAGACTATCCCGTCGCCGGCATGAAACTGGTGATGTCTGGCGATGGATATTCGCTGTGGCGGGTGCAAAGAAAGGTTGACGGCAGTTCTGGGAACTCGGACGAAGTCATCGATTTTTCTCGTGAGCAGTGGCAGGGAATCGTGTGGCGGGTGAGCGGCCTTTCCCAACCCGCGGCATTTGGCCGATGGTCAGTAGGCCCAGAGGTGAAGATCGAAATGGTATCGCCACTGCCTCGAAGATTTACCGTTCGTCTAAAAGCTTTCGCCTTTGGTCCAAATGCCGAGCGGGCGTTCATCCTTCGAATCGGTAGCCAGGCACAGACCTTCCGAGTGTCCTCAGCGCCCAGCGACGTTTCTCTTGATTACCAGAGCGATGGTAGCGAACGAACCATCACCATTCAGGTGCCGGCGCCGACCTCTCCCAAACAGCTTGGCCTGAGTACGGATGATCGCCTGCTAGGTATCGGGCTGATGCAGATGACGATCTCGGCAGCCGATCCTGCTCCGTGAGCGTGCGAGCCAGGTCCTTCGATGCTTTGGCGATTGCCGTTCCGCGGCATGTTCGTATCTTCGTGTGACCGCGGAAGCATCCTTTATTGTGTGGGGCTCAGGTGCGACGGTGCGCTGTTCAGGTTGACGATCAGAGGATTATCCTGGCCGGACACGATTTCGCGCCGGAAAGCGGCCGGCATCAAGCCATCCGCAGCAACAAAGATGTCGTAGACTCCCGGCGGCAATTCGATGGTCGTGGTTCCCATTTGGCCGGTCGTTGCAATCTGGTCTTGAACAATGGTCGGATGCAGCGAGTGTGACCAATGCATCACGATGATTTTTGCCCCGGAGATGGGACCGCCGGTCGGCATTCCCGACCGCGGCGCTACCGTGACCGTAACCGCTAAGTGGCCCGGCGCCTGCGCGAACCCAGCCGCACTCAACAGCAGGCACAGGGCGCAACCCCACAGAACAGAGCGTTTCATTTTCCCTCCAGACTGAGCAGGTTCCCGACAATTGGACGAACGGATCGGCCGGAGGTTAGACCAAAGCTTTTGCCGGCAGCAGTGTTTCCGGAAATCGATTCTTGTTATGAAACGTTTCCCCTTCGTTCATCACTACCTGACATGCGAATAGCCGTCTCCAACGTCCGGGACGGAAATTCGATTGAGGCCATCACAACCACAACCCCGGCTGTCAGGCTCCGCTGCCACAACCCACGACCAATAGGAGGTCAGTATGAAGTACCACCGTGGGTCCCTGTCTTCCACGATCACTCGTCCTTCGAAGCGTAGCAAACGCGCCTTGCTGAAGGCATGCCACTCAGGAGTTCTGGGTATGGCGGTCGCCCTGGTTGCTTTGACCGGGATCCTGCACGCGCAGGCCGAGCCGCAGCAGTTTGTGCCCTTCCAGACGTTTCTGCATGACACGCAGTCGGCAACCGCGGCGGACTACATGTCGCTTCCGGCGAGTAAAGTAAAAGACCCGGGCGCCTTCGAAGCAATGCGTGGGCACATCATGAGCCTGTATCAGGGCGTGAACGTAAGCCATAGCTTCGTGCTCGACGGCGACCAGTTCGATTGCGTTGCGATTCAGCAGCAGCCATCCTTCCGGATGCTAGGCCTGAAGAGTGTCGCTGCTCCGCCCTCTAACTTGACCGAGCCAGCGGGCAAAGCAGCCGGCAAGGAATCCTCGAACCAGGCTACGGGCATCACTTCGCAGTTGAGCGACAGCCAGCAATTCGACGCGTTTGGTAACTCGCTGCGCTGCGAGGACAACACCATTCCGATGCGGCGGGTCACGCTGGAGCAAATCACTCGCTTTGCTACCTTGCATGACTTCCTGGCGAAGGGCCCCGGCGATTCCGGACAAGCGCCTCGTATGCAAGAATCCGGTTCTCTCTCGCCGGTGGCGCATAAGTATTCGTATACGTATCAGTACATCAACAATTTGGGCGACACCACCACCATCAGCCTGTGGAGCCCCTATGTGTACACCGGGTACGGCGAGGTCTTCTCGCTGGCGCAGTCGTGGACCGTTGCCTATACGCCCATCGAGCAGACCGCTGAAGTCGGCTGGCAGAATTATCCCGGCTATTACGGTGGAGAGAATTCGCGCTTGTTCATCTACTGGACGGCCGACGGCTACAACCGCACCGGCTGCTACAACCTGACCTGCGGCGCCTTCGTGCAGACCAACAACAGCTGGTATTTCGGCGCTGGTTGGGGCAACTACAGCACGGTTGGTGGCGCGCAATACGAATTCCGCGCTCAGTACTACTGGTTCCAGGGAAACTGGTGGCTGGGACTGGGCAACGCCAACAGCATCACCTGGGTAGGCTACTATCCGGGATCGCTTTACGGCAGCGGCGCTATGCGTACCAACTCGCAGCTGATTGAGTTCGGCAGCGAGTCAGTGGGTTCCAATCCCTGGCCTGCGGAAGGCAGCGGCCAGTGGGCAAGTTCCGGTTGGACTCGCGCAGCTTACCAGCGCGAACTGTACTACTGGGCTAATCCGAGCGACGCCGCCTACTGGGACACCCTCACGGCGGATCAGCCATCGTCGAATTGCTACACCATCGCCGGCCCGTACTGGGGTGGATACACGCCTCCGTCGAACGACTGGGGAGAGTACTTCTACTTTGGCGGTCCTGGCGGATACGGATGCTACTAGGAGCTGGTAGCTATAGAAGCTGTTTTCGCAACAAGAGCTCTGTGACTTAACCTCGTGACTTAACAAGGAACAGTCAGCAAAGCTCGCAATAGATGGAAGGCCTGCTCAAACCTGGGCAGGCCTTTCACGTTTGGGCAAATAAAAACGGGACGCTCATTGCGCCCCGTTCACTGACAACTGGCAACTAATTACTGACAAACGGCCGATGTCAGGCAGTCGAATAGTTTGTTGTATATCTCTTTCAAGGTTTCGCTCGTATGCTCCGACAGAGATAGAAACAGGTCGATATCCGTTCCGCCGCGAACGGCGGTGCCTTTCATGAAAGAACCGCTGGGATAGACGCCGAGCAGATCGTCCCCTGCCCATTGCCGCAGGATGGGCATCAAGATAGCTTGCACGCCAAGTAGCGGCGAGTTAGGCCCGCATCCACCGCTTCACGCAGAAGGATTCCGTGTAGATACTGGTCTGCGGTCATGGTCAAGAGTGAATTGTAAGGCGGTGGGTGTTCTATCCAGTCTGCGTTGTGTCACAGAGCTGGTGGGTCGTGCCCAGGTTCGCGTCCGGGTTTTGGACGCTAACCTGGGTCGGGAAGGTCCCGACACAAAACCCAGGTTAGCCCAAAAGAAGGGCGAACCTGGGGCACCAGGCACCAGGCACCAAGGTCGGCATGGCATGATGGTAGCGTCAGGAGGCATGGAAGATCCGATGGCAGAAGATCCGAGAAAGTTAATGACGATGTCCGACGATGAGCTGATGTTCTATACGTTGTCGGGAGAGCAAGGAAGTTATGTTCATGAAATCGGTCAAACCGCGCTGAATATGCGTGTGTCGCTCCGATCTCTGGAAGTGACGAGGGAGATGGCGCGAGCGAATGAGCTACTGTCGAATGAAACATCAAGCTGGCCATGTATAGTAGACAACTGGGGTGAGCACGTGGGCCATTGCAATCATCACGCTGATAACGCAGGTGACGCTCGTCGTTATGGCAGTTCGCAAATAAAGCCGGGTGCCCCAGGTTCGCGTCCCGACTTTGGACGCTAACCTGGGCGGAAGATCGCGCAGGTCCGCTGGACATTCTGATGTGCGCCCCGAAAAATGACCCAGCGTAAGTGGGAGTTCTCCGGCTAAACTGGCCCGCTCGGGCCAAGCGAGGAGAACGAAGCCTTGAAGAAGAGCCGATTCACCGAAGAGCAGATCGTAGGGATTCTGAAGGAGTCCGAAGCGGGGATTCCGACGCCGGAGCTGTGCCGGAAACACGGCGTGAGCCAGCAGACGTTCTACCGCTGGAAGGCGAAGTACGGCGGGATGAGCGTGAGCGAAGCGCAGCGGTTGAAACAGTTAGAAGACGAGAACCGCAAACTGAAGCAGATGGTTGCCGACCTGATGCTGGACAAACAGGCATTGCAGGCGGTGCTGTCAAAAAAGTGGTAGGCCCGCGGGCTCGGACAGAAGCGGTGGCAGTGGCGCGCGGAGCAGTCCAGATCAGCGAGCGGCGCGCTTGCGGGCTGATGCTGGTGGTGCGTGGAACGTACCGGTACACGGCCGTGATTGGTCAGGCGAATGACGAGCTGCGGCAGAAGCTGCGGGAACTGGCGATGGTGCGGCGGCGCTTCGGGTATCGGCGGTTGCATGCGCTGCTGCGGCGGGAGGGCTTGTCTGTCAACCACAAGCGCGTCTACCGGCTTTACGTCCAGGAGCAGTTGTGGGTGCGGAAGCGGAATCGCAAGCGGCGCATTGCCGTACCGCGTGTGCCGATGCTGGCGCCGACAGATGTCAATCAGGTGTGGTCGATGGACTTCGTCAGCGACGCGCTGGCCTCGGGCCGCCGCTTCCGGACGTTGAACATTACCGACGACTATAGCCGCGAAGCGCCGGCCATCGAGGTTGATACCAGCCTGGGCGGCGTGCGCGTAACGCGGGTGCTGGACCGTCTGAAGGTCGAGCGCGGCCTGCCACGGCAGATCCGCTCAGACAACGGACCCGAATTCATCAGCAAGGCGGTCGAGCAGTGGGCTTACAAGAACAACGTAGACTGGCACTTCATCGAGCCCGGCAAGCCGATCGAGAATGCCTATGTGGAAAGCTTCAATGCACGCTTTCGCGACGAGTGCCTGAATGAGAACTGGTTCCTCGGCCTGACCGACGCCAGACAGGAGATCGAAATCTGGAGGCAGGATTACAATCAACGGCGTCCGCATAGCTCACTGGGCTACCGGACGCCGGAAGAGTTCGCGCAGATGACGGCCAAGAGTCGTGGGAAAGACGGCGATAAAACCGCCTTGGAAAACGCTCCGCGTTTCCCACTTTCCCACAACTCCGGCGGCGGCTGCGTTACGCTGTCCAACCCACCGGAACTCTCACTATGACTGGATCAAAATCGGGGGGCACATCAATTCTGAAACCACGATCTCTGGCTGTCCGCTCCAATTCGATCTCCACGCGCACAAAACCCAGGTTAGCCGAAAAGAAGGGCGAACTCTTCGACTGCGCTCAGGGCAGGCCCTGGGGCACCAGCGTCAATCTCTGGACGGAACTTGGGGCCTCGGACTAACTCGGGCAGAGGAACACGCGGGGCTTGTCGCCCGTCTCTTTGAGCTCGCGATCTCTTCCCGTCCACTCCGACTCAATCTCCACCACACCCATCTCGCGGAAGGCGTAGTGCCGAAAGCTACTCCACTTCCAATCGCCGGGTGCCCCACTCATTCGCGGGTTTCGAATGAGTGGGTCTGCGAGGCGGAATACGTTATCCTGAGCGGCCATTCCTGACAATTCACTCTTACCAAACCCTCTTCGCCGCAAGCGTAGGTCCGGAAGCTGCTCCATTTCCACTCTTCGGGTCTTTCTGCCAGACCGCGTTTCACCGGGTTTCGATGCATGTAACGTAATTTCTCGATGCGCTTTTCTGTGGTACACACGTTGAAGTCGTAGAAGCGCTTTTGCCAGATCGGGGCCGTGCGCTTGCCGCCGTGGTGAAGCAGTTTCGTGAATCGCTCTTTCACCACTTTCATCACCACCGAAGGATTTCCCACTTCCGGCTCGGTTATCAGAAGATGGAAATGTTCGGGCATTACCACGTAGCCGATTACGACGAAGCGATACTTTTGCCGGGCACGCTCCAGGACACGGAGAAACAGGTCACGGCGCTCGCCGATGCCCAACTCCGGACGGCGCCGGTAACAACTGCAGGTGATGAAGTGGAGATCGTGCCCACCATACCAGCGCTCCAACCCTCTCGTCATGCCCCGAAAATATCGGGGAAGATCATTCGCGTCTGTGATGGGACATACCGGAGGCTGTGACTCGCGGAACCCGTGGGCATTCTTGGTGATAGAAACGAAAATCCCCACCTCAAGGCCAAAAGAAGGCCTTGAATGGGGCACCCGGCATCGAGAAAGTTAGTTGCAATAATAAAAACGGGACGCTCTGTGCGTCCCGCTTCTGACAACCGACAACCGGCTACTGACAACTGCTTTTAATCGTGTACGCCGTCCATGAACGCGCGCAGCTTGCGCGAGCGCGAGGGATGACGCAGTTTGCGCAGCGCCTTCGCTTCGATTTGGCGGATGCGTTCGCGGGTAACCGCAAACGACTGGCCGACCTCTTCCAGCGTGTGCTCGGAGCCGTCCTCCAGCCCGAAGCGCATCTTGATCACCTTTTCCTCGCGAGGCGTGAGCGTGCGCAGAACCTGCGCCGTCTGCTCCTTGAGGTTGACGTTGATCACGGCTTCGGCCGGCGACACCACGGCGCGATCTTCGATGAAATCGCCCAAGTGCGAATCTTCCTCTTCGCCAATCGGCGTCTCCAGCGAGATCGGCTCCTGTGCGATCTTCAGCACCTTGCGCACCTTGGCCACCGGGATGTCCATGCGCTTGGCAATCTCTTCCGAAGTCGGTTCGCGACCGAGTTCCTGCACCAGCTGCCGCGAAGTGCGGATCAGCTTGTTGATGGTCTCAATCATGTGCACTGGAATACGGATGGTGCGGGCCTGGTCGGCGATGGCGCGGGTAATAGCTTGGCGAATCCACCACGTCGCGTAGGTCGAGAACTTGTAGCCGCGGCGATATTCAAACTTGTCCACGGCTTTCATCAGGCCGATATTGCCTTCCTGAATTAGGTCGAGGAACTGCAAGCCGCGATTGGTGTACTTCTTCGCAATCGAAACCACCAGTCGCAGGTTAGCTTCGATCAGCTCGCGCTTGGCGTACTCGGCGTCAACGTCGCCCTGCACGATTTCGCGCTGGGTACGTTTCAGCTCGGCAAAGTTCGCGCCGGCATCCTGCTCCATGCGTTCCAGGTCGGAGCGAATCTGGCGAACCTGGCGACGCAGCTCTTTCTTGGCCTCTTCGGCGCGCGTCTGATCGGCGCGCTTCTCGAAGTTGACTGCCTGCTTGTCGAGCCCGCGCATGCTGTCGACCGTCTTGTTGACACGATCAATCAGGCGCTTGCGTTCGGCATTGGTGAAGCCGAGCCGGCGAATGACGCGCGACACCATGATGGTTTCGCGGCCCAGCGCCCAGCGGCAGCGGCGATAGTCGCGCGGACGCTTCTTCTGCGGAATCTCAACCAGCTTCTCGGCCAACTGCAGCGATTTCTTGTAGTGTTTTTGCAGCTCGTCGATTTTGCCCGTGATGTCCGTCAGGCGGTTGATCACCACTTCTTCGGTGATCTCCTCCTCATCGAAGAGAACGATCTCTTTGATGGAACGCACGCCGCGCTTCAAGTCTTCGCCAATGGCGATGATTTCGCGGATCACGATGGGCGACCGCGATAGAGCCTTCAGGACGCGGAGCTGGCCGCGCTCGATGCGTTTGGCGATTTCAACTTCGCCTTCGCGGGTGAGCAGCGGAACCGTGCCCATCTCGCGTAGGTACATGCGAACCGGGTCGTTGGTTTTTTCCAGCGTGCCGGGCGAGAGATCGAGTTCAACGTCCTCGCCAGCTTCGATGTCGCCGTCGAATTTCTTATCGAGAGAGCCGGGCATTTTCGGCCCTTCGAGCACATCGATGCCTTGCGTGCCGATGGTGGTCAGCAAGTCTTCGATGTCGTCGGCCGAATGCATGTCGTGCGGGATCAGGTCGTTTACCTCGTTGTACGTGAGGTAACCTTTTTCTTTCCCCACATCGATCAATTTTTTGATGTCGTCGTACTTATCTTCCAGAGCCAAAGCGGAAATCCCTCTACCTGGCGCCAACTGAGAAGGCGCTCTTTATGTGTGCACACCACGGCGGGAACGGTACAGCCAGTACCGGCATATGCAGAAACTTTCAGAGTTTATCATAGCCAGGGCCCGCCTCCCTAGCGTTTTCTGTACGTTACAGCGTTCGGTCGCTCCCAAAAAGCCGTCGTATCCGGATTCGGGAAACGCGAGACCACTTACAAAGTTAGATGATCCCGTGTCGTACTTGGCTTCAGCCTTTTAATTCAATCCTTTACGTTAGACGGAGCCTCAGACCGCCCGTTATCTGCCCTTCAAATCTGCAAATTCCGCGCCATGGCGACGAATTATCCGATTCAAGCCGGCTCGCCCATCGTGGTCATGGCCTTGTGCAGCTTGAGGCGCTCTTGAAGCAGCCGCGCTGCCGATTCCGGGTCCTGCCGCCGCTCCGCCTCTTTCAGTTGGTGCTGCAAGTCGTCCAGCTGACGACGAAAGACACGCCGCCGCAACGAGCGGATCGCGCTCTCCAAAAGTTCCGGCGTGAGCTCTTCGTGCTCGTCCATCAGAATTGCTGCCAGCAAATTTCGGTCAGCCTCCTCCATTGGCAGAGACATCGGATCATGCCCGTCCTCGTGAGCCTGGAGCAGCGCGGCGATTAGGTTCTCAGCCGCCAACCCGACGTGCAACTGCTCGCGAGTTAGCACGAAATGCGCCTGTCGAGCCGGTTCGAAGTCGGAGTCAGCGCCTTCGCGATTGCTGTCCGGCACTTGCAATAATTCCTGGCAGGCAAGCGCACGAATCAGCACGCGCTCGGCTTCGGTGAGGCCGCCGCCGCTGGTGACGCTCACCCGCGATGCGGAACGAGATCCCGCGGCATGCCGCAATTCCTGCCGCAGAACCGCGGATTCGATTCCCAGGCGATGCGAAATCTCATTGGCCCACTCATCGCGAACAATCCGGCTCGGCACCCGTTGGATGTGCGGCAACAGATAGTTCAGCGCCTTCACCTTGCCTTCCGGCGTGCGAGCCGGAAACAACGCGCGTGCGCGTTCGATGAGGTAGTCAAAGTACTTTTGTGAGTGCTTCAGGGCCTCATCGTAAGCGGCCTTACCCTTGCGACGGATGTAGAGGTCTGGATCGAAGCCGGCCTCAAGCGTCAGTACTCTAATGGTGAAATCTTCGCTCACCAGCAGCGCCAGCGAGCGCTCGGCTGCGGCAGCGCCCGCGGTGTCGGGATCAAAGTTGACCACGATGTTTTTGCTGAAGCGGCCCAGCAGCCGCGCCTGCAACTCGGTGAATGCGGTACCCGAACTGGCGATCACATTATGGTTTCCGGCCGTGTACACCGCGATGCAATCCATTTGGCCTTCGACCAGGATGGCGTACTCGAGCTTCCGAATTGCGTCTTTGGCCTTGTCGAGATTGAAAAGCACGCGCGACTTCGAATAGATGGGCGTCTCCGGGGAATTCAGGTATTTCGGGCCGGCCTTCTCGTCGGTGGCAAGTGTGCGCCCGGTGAAGGCGATGACTTTGCCTTGCTCATTGGCGATGGGAAACATCACACGGTTGCGGAATTTCGAGTAGATCGCCGCCGGTTGCCGATTGTCGGAAGCGGTTGTCGGTTGTCCGTTGTCGGTTGTCGACGCGTCTGGGGCGTCTTGACCTGACAACTGAGAACTGGCAACTGGCAACTGTTCTTTTTCCTTCCAGGAAAAAAGTCCCGACTCACGCAACGACTCCTCGCCATACTGATTGCGCAGGGCATCACGCAGCAGGAAGCCGGAATCGGGCGCGAAGCCGATGCGAAACTCGGCGATCTGCGCCGGAGTGAGTCCGCGCGAGGCCAGGTATTCGCGCGCGTTGGCTCCCTCTGGCCGGCGCAGCTGCTCCTGGAAAAATGCGCAGGCGCGCTCGTGCATCTCGATCAGGCCACCCCGAAGCTTGGCGACACGTGCTTCCTCGGGCGACGAGTAGGTCATTTTCGGCAGCGGAATGTCGAGCTTCTCGGCGATCATCCGGACGGCTTCCGGAAAGGTAATGTTCTCCAACTTTTGTACGAACGCGAAAACATCGCCCGACGCGCCGCACCCGAAGCAATGAAAAAACTGCCGCGTGGCGTGCACGGAAAACGACGGCGTCTTCTCTGAGTGGAAGGGGCACAGGCCCTGGAAGTTCTGCGAGCCGCTTTTGCGCAGCGTGACGTACTCGCCCACAATGCGGACGATGTCAGCCTGCTCCTTAACGGTGTACGCAAAATCCCCTGGATTGGCCATGGTCATTCAGTCTGACGGATGGATCGGAATCTTCCCATGCTAATTCCTAAGACTGGCGTGGAAAAGCTGTGGGAAACAGAAAGTGTCTGTTGACGGGGGTGGAAAACGGGGGCGCCCATCCGGATTGCTGCCTGTCGCCGGGCCTCCTTACCGGCGGTCAAGACCCGACCGATCACAATGTTATTTACGACCAGGACAGTCCGCGCAGCGGACGAAATAGTCTAGCCCAGCGCGCAGCGCTGGGAGATCGGAATCGGCGTGCTCCGAGCCCCGAGGGGCGGCAGCCTCACCTGCCTCAGTGCTCGGCATCACCGAAGTGAAACTGCCTCCGCGATAACTTGGAAATTTATGTCGCACACCTACGCTCATAATCTGGTGCACTGCGTCTTTAGCACCAAAGGCCGCCGGAATCTAATTCGCAATCCGGAAGAATTGTGGCGCTATGTTGTCGGGCTGGCTTACGCCAAGGAGATTCACGTGGTCACGGCGGGAGGCAATGCGAATCATCTGCATTTGCTGGCTTTGTTGCCGCAAACGATGACGTTATCGAAGGCGATGCAGGACGTGAAAGCGATAGCTCGCGTTGGCTACGCGAGACATGCCGCGAATTTCGGTGGCAGGAAGGATACGGTGCGTTCAGCGTGACCCAGTCGCAACGAGCAGCGGTGACGCAGTACATCGCAACCCAGGCCGAACATCATCGGACGAGGAGTTTCGAGGAAGAGTTCATTGCGATGGTTGCAAATCTTGAATCAGTTCGATTGAAATTCGTGTCGGTACTCGTGCCTACCGGCACCGCATCACTAAACACGCATACCCAGCGCTGCGCGCTGGGCTAGACTATTGCGTCGATGCGCGGACTGCATCCTTCCGAACCTGCGTCTGTCGCAATGAAGGCGTAATAACGCGGCCGATGGCATCTCCATGACCCGAAGGCCGCGCGGCGATCGCGCCCAAGCGGAAGACTCCGGGCGCTGTATAAATCTCACGATCACCGCGAGGGAGCATGGTCTGACAATTTCAGCCCACTGCGTCATCAGCGAACAAAGAGATCCCGTAAGGCACTCTCGCACTGTTTTGCGACTTCGGCAAGATAGTCGCGGAGTGGACGAAATAGCTCGCCAGCGCGAAGGGCGAGGCATTGGACGGGCAATTTGCTGTGCCCCGTTGGGGCTTGGCCACAAGAAATGAAAATTATCCCGTGATTGGCATCGCCGTCCGGCCCGCATCGTCCAACTCCGGTTACTCTCCCGCTCCCATCAGCAGGATGGGCGAGGTTGGTTTGTCGGAGCCTTCTTCTTTTTCCAGGGTGATGGCGAAGGCTTTGGCCTCGACGCCGGCAGGCATGTCCGGCATCTTCTGATCGACGAGGATGGCGTTGCCGTGATCATCGGGCTTGAAGACTCCGGCGGCGACAGGCGCGCCCTGAGACGGGATGATCCACAGCTCGTAGGCCTTGCCCGTGGGCGCAGGCGCCAGATTGCTGGCCATGAACATCATGCGTTTTTGCGATGGGCTGAAGATGGCAGTGCCGCCGGGCTGCTTGGGCGCTTTCTGCGGATTCAGCGAGACATGCACCGCGTCGGGCGCGGTCAACAGCCGCAGCTCCTGATTGAGCCGGTCAAGCTGCGCGGTCTGGTCCTGATTGCGGTTGCCGAGTTCGGCAAGCTGATCTTTCATGCGGCCATTGCTGCGCCACAATCCGCCTACCACGAAGAACAGCACGACGGCCGCAAAGGCCGCTACCCATCCCCACCACGAACTGCGCTCCGCTGCCGGCTCGATGTTGGGCGCGGACACACCTCGCGGCTCGGCGGCGATGGCCCGCATCAACTTTTCTTTGCTGCGCGCCGGAGGCTGCGGTCCGCTGCTGCTCAAGCCCAGCAAGCCGAGATCGCCGCGCAGTGCCTGTAATTCGCGACGGCACGCCGCACACGTCTGGAGATGGTCTTCCAGTTCCTGGCGGTCCGTCCCGGTCAGATCGTTCAGCGCGTAGAGCGCCAGATCATCCGCGAATTGGTCGTGTGTCTTCATCCGGCAAACTTCGCGCGCAACTGCTGTAGCCCACTGCGAATGCGGGTCTTGATGGTGCCCAGCGGCTCTCCCGTCTTCTCCGCGATTTCTGTATGTGTCAGGCCCTGAAAGAATGCTAACTCCAATACCTTGCGCTGGGCGGGGTTCATCTGCTCCAGAACCCCCCGTACCTTCTCGATTACCAGGGTGCGTTCCGTCTCGTCACGCAAGTCGGGGCCGCTGGCGATCACGCAATCTTCAATGTCAGTCTCGGGACGGCGCTGACGCAGCCGGTCGATCGAGCGGTGCCGTGATATCACGGCCAGCCAGGCCGCCAGACTACCGCGACTCGCGTCGAAGGCATCCGGATTGCGCCACAGTTGCAGGAAAACATCCTGCAGCACGTCTTCGGCGCCGGCCGCGTCCTGCAACACCCGCAGCGCCACCGCATAAACAATCTTGGCATACCGATCGTACAGCTCAGACATAGCCTGTTGATCGCCCGCACGAATGCGCGCCACCAACCGCATTTCGTCCCCCGCGTCTCCGCGAGTTACTTGACTATGTAGGCTCGGTTCCATTCAGTAATACGTTCTCAGGAGGTTGCCAGATTGCTAAGCAGAAACTTTACAGATACCGGAGTTCCGAAATTTTACAACGATTGATGAAAGCCGCCCGCCTCTCGACTCTCGAAAACTGGGCGGCGTCCAAAATCAGTTTCTTCAGGACAAGCAGATCACCACGGCGAACCCGGTGACGATATCACAAAAGCTTGCACGAAAATCTGCGGGAAGAAGTAAGGCTTGAATTAGGTGCGGTAGATCCGGGCGGTGGGAGAACCTGTTTCGGGGAGACACTTACCGCGGGACCCATGCTGCCGTATCGGCTATGCTGCGGCGGGCGTCCGAGCGGTTGTCGCGTACACGTGGCGCCGGACGATTGGCGGCGTTGAAGGTTGAGGTACGGACGTCGAGCTCTTTCGAGGTGAGCACATGAGTTCCGACGAAGCGCACGTCTGCTACTGCTCGCGTCGCAGTCTGCACCCGCACCCCATTCACATCCCCATAATCGACGGTGATGGTCAGGTTTTTGATCCACAAGGACGGAGCCTTGGCAGTGGCTCCCTGAATTCGCTGAAGTGTATAGGTATTGGCATCAATCCAGGCTTTGCCCCGTACCAACTCCACGGCCTCGCGTTTGGGCGTCAGCTGGAGTACGTAGCAAGCGTGTCCGTCAACCGTTTCTCGACCCAGCAGGGCGAAATCGTAATTGCGGGCGGTCAGCTCGTGAAGTTCCGGATGACCGGCCATCTCCGCTTCGTGATCCAGCACCTTTCGCACGATGCTGGTGCCCCGATCGCTGCCTTCTGCTTTAACGATGGTGTAATCCTTGCTGGTGGGTGGAACGACGTTCACTTCTGCCACAACATCAGACTTGGCTTGCTGTGCGCCCAAGGCCGACAGTTGGTATTCGCGGGTCACCGTATAGGCCACGTTGTTATCGCGTGAAGTATTTTCGGCTTGCTGCATTCGGCCGAGCAGCTCGTTAAGCGAGAGCGTTTTGGCGGTTTGGCTCCAACAGCACAGCGGGAGCGCTATACTTGCTAACCCTGCAATCAATGAGGCCCGTATTGAGAATTTCGCCCGCATGAAGATGGCCCGAAGTATCAAATCTCGGTTGCTTTGTTAGAAGCAAGTGAGTCACCAATTGATGCCCTCAGACGCTCACTTATAAACTCAGGGATTTAACAGGCCGCACGCGACTCAGACGGCGACGAGCAGCTTTCGTTTCGACCGCTTTCAGGAAAATCTTGCTCGGGCGGGGAATTGGGTAGGGAAATGCGCTCAGAGCAGGTGAGAGGGAGGTGAGACGGTGATCTTGCCACCGCTCGCAGCCGACCGTAACCCGTCGGTAACAATGTAAGAGCAAATTAATCGCGGTCAGTTGCAGTGTGCGACTTCGCGGTAAATCTGTAACATGCGGCGCACGCCTTCGTCCCAGGAGAAGCGTTCTACCTGTTGCAGGCCGCGGGCCTTCAGCTTCTCGCGCAAGGCCTGGTCGACCAGAACGCGATGCAGCGCCCGCATAATCTCGAAAACATTTTCCGGATTCACCATGACCGCGGCATTTCCCACCACTTCCGGAATCGACGAAGTGTTGCTGGTTACCACGGGCGTGGCGTGGGCCATCGCTTCCAGAGGAGGCAAGCCAAAACCCTCGTAGAGGGAGGGGAAAACGAAGATCTTGGCCTGATCGTAGAAGATGCGCAAAACGTCAATCGGCACAAATCCCAGAAAGCGGACGTCATTCTGGACCCCGCCTTTCACGCAGGCGCGGCGCAGGTCGGGATGCTTGGAAACTTCGTCGCCGATGATGATGAGCTTCAGATCTTCGTACAGTCCTTCCTTGTTGAGCTCGTTTCGCAGCGCGGCGAATGCCTCGATGATGCGGACCACGTTTTTGTGCGGGCTGATGCGTCCGGCATAAAGAAGGAAGGGGCAATTCACCTGGTAGCGCTCGGCAATGAACTCGCGCTCGGCGTCGCTGGCGTGACCCAGGCGGAAGCGATCGTCAATAGCGTTATAGATGACCTCGATTTTGGCGGCGGGAACCCCGAACAGCCGCTCGGTATCTTTCTTCGAGAAGTTGGAGACGGCGAAGATGCGGGCGGCCCTTTGCAGCACCCGCTTGGTGAACTGGAAATGCAGGCTGCGCTTAACATTCGACTGGCTGTTGACCCGGTACATGTGGTCGAAGAGGTCGTGGACGGTTACCACATAAGGACAGGGAACCCGCTGTGGTTTCCAGAACAGGTGTGGCACGTGCAGCAAGTCGCAACGGTTCTGCTTGAGGATGCGGTGCAGTTCCAGGTAGCTGGCCACCGAGAACTCGTTGGGCTGGCAGGGTACGGTAATGAAGTTCGGCGGGAGTGGCTCGATATCGCCCAGCTTCCCTGGAATCCCGATTAAGAAGTACTCGTTCTCCTGATCGAGGTGCGCCAGGGTGCGGATGGCATTGCGGGTGTAGGTCCCAACGCCGAACTCGGTGATCCGACGAATGTCGATAGCGACGCGCACAGACTAGTGTAAACCGTCGCATATCCGCAAGATGGTAGCGGGACGAGATGTACGAAAGCGGATGTAAAGTGCGCGAGCTGCTGCCGGGAAATCGGGCCCCAAAGCAGAGCTGCCATAATCAGGGCGGGATCGATTTGAGTCTCCGGAAGGCTGTCCTTAGCAGCGCTGGTAACGAATCGCACGGTTTCGGCGTCTAATGGTCTGAGACTTCCCAGTGTTTCCCCACACAAATACAGTTAAGTTGCGGCGGCTGTATAATTTTCGTTTGACTGGTTAGTCGGAGGATACTGCATGGATTCGCAAGTTTCGGGTTTCAGGCAAAGATTCAAAGCCAATCGCTTTGCCTCGACCATCGTGATCCTGGCGACGCTCACGCTAGGCATTTTGATTGGTACGGTTGTGTCTGGAGCCGTTAAAGGCAAAGAGCAGAACCCTTCTGCCGACGCTACGCCGCTTAAGGTGCCGTCTCCCGTCCAGATGTCGAATCAGTTTTCGACGATCGCGCGCCAGCTGGAACCGTCGGTGGTGAACATCAACACCGAATCGACCATCAAGAATCCGCATTCCCGCATGATGGGCCCGGGAGGCCAAGGCGGTCAGGGTGGACAGGATGATCAGGGCGGCGGTGGTGGTGGCGACGACCAGGAAAATCCTTTCCAGGACTTCTTTAATCGCTTCTTCGGTGGACAGCCTGGCCAGGGCGGTGGACAGGGTAGCGCTCCTGATATGCGCGAGCGCTCGCTCGGCTCAGGCGTGATCGTTGATTCGAAGGGCTACATTCTCACCAACAATCACGTAGTCGACAAGGCCGATCGCATTCGCGTGAACCTGATGGGCGATCCCGAAACCGTGACCTACACCGCGACCGTCGTGGGCGTGGATCAGGAAACCGATTTGGCGGTAATCAAGATTGACGCCAAGAAGCCGCTGCCCGCGGCCAAACTGGGCAACTCCGAAAGCATGCAAGTCGGCGACTGGGTGCTGGCCATCGGCAGCCCCTTCGGACTCAATGAAACTGTGACTGCCGGCATTATCTCCGCCATCGGTCGCAACATCGTTCCCGGCCGGCAGTTCGAATCGTTTATCCAGACGGATGCCGCCATCAATCCGGGTAACTCCGGTGGCCCGCTGGTTAACATGAACGGCGAAATCATCGGCATCAATACCGCGATTTACACCAGCGGCGGTGGCTATCAGGGCGTAGGTTTTGCGATGCCCTCGAACACCGTAGTGAATGTCTACAACCAGCTGATTGGTCCGGAACACAAAGTTTCGCGCGGCTCGATTGGCGTGCAGTTCAACGCAGTGCCGAATCCGGCAGTCGCGCGCGTGTATGGCGTTGCCAGCGGCGTCACCATTGCCAGCATCACTCCCAATGGCCCGGCGGAAAAGGCTGGCCTCAAGACCGGCGACACCATCGTTTCTGTGAACGGCAAGCCGGTTAAGAACGGTGACGAGTTGGTCGCCGAGATCTCCGCTTTGAAGCCGGGAACGAATGCCAAAGTCGGGTACATCCGCAATGGCAAGGAACAGAACGCGGAGGTCACCATTGCCGATCGCGCCAAACTTTTCGCCAATCGCCTGGGCGGTGAAGAAGAAGGCAACGATGAAGGCAAGCCGCAGGAGAGCAAGTTCGGCGTCACGGTCCGCGGCATTACCCAGGATATGGCTCAGCGTTACAACTTGCCGAACACCAAGGGCGTCATCGTGCAGGATGTGAAGCCCGATGGCTTCGGCGAGACTGCAGGACTGAGCCGCGGCGACATCATCTTCGAAATCAACAAGCAGCCGGTAAACAGCGAAGACGATTTCCACCGCATCGAGACGCAGATGAAGAGCGGACAGGACGTCGTGTTCCTGGTGCGGCCGCGCGGCAGTCGCGATAACACCACCGTCTTCATGGGAGGAACTCTGCCGTAAACAGCAGGTACCCGGGATTTGCTCGATTGCAGGAAATCCCAGCAGCGGCGCTGGAGCATCACAAAAAGGTGCCCAGCGCCGAACTGTTTCATTTAAGGAACCTCGGTCGTTTTATTGTTCCCTGAATCGTAAAGGTTTCATTACAATGGGAAGAAATTTTGGTACTCATATAACTTGCTAGAGAGGTGGTCGTTGCCTATCGGAAGACGTGTTATTCAAATCGCTGGCGCCCTTAGCGTGTCGTTGGCCTTGGTCGGCGTTACCTCAGCGACCGCGACGACAAAAACCAAAACCAAGCACACGGCTCATCTTTCCAGCACCCACAGCTCGAGTACCCACAGTACGAGCCACCATTCCTCATCAACCCGGCATGCGACCAAGACGGTTGCGCGTTCGCATGGGCAGCACAGCATCGATGAGGACCGCACTCGCGAAATTCAGGAAGCGTTGATCCGCGAACATTACATGACCGGCGAACCCACCGGCACTTGGGACGATGCTTCTAAAGAAGCGATGGTGCGCTACCAGGCCGCCAACGGCTGGCAGACTAAGATCACCCCGGATTCTCGCGCTCTCATTAAGCTGGGCTTAGGCCCGGACCACAAAGGTCTGCTGAATCCGGAGACCGCCAATATTCCTTCACCCCATGAGCTGGGAGTAGATAGCGCGACCGAACCGGGTGGCGCAGCTGACGCTCAGTAGTTAAGGTAGAGCGGCGCTTCAGCGCCGCGTCGAAGGTGCTGAAAAATGCGAGAGGGGCTTCAGCCCCGGCTGGATCCGTAGCGTTGATCCAGATCCTTAGGCAATCATTCGAATCCAAGAAGCAACCAGGCGCGGAATCCCCGCGCCTTTGCTATTGCCAGTTTCCTTAATTTCATCTGCCCGGATTCCGTCACAGCCCGTGGCGTGGCCGTGTGCTAATCTCCCTACTTGCTGGTGAGAGGAAAAGATTATGGCCATGCCAGAGAACGATCTGAAGATCGACTACATCGAGTTTCCCGCAACCGACATCGACGCCACCAAGCTCTTTTACGAGCAAGTGTTTGGCTGGACCTTCAGGGACTACGGTCCGGACTACACCAGCTTTCGCGACGGACGGCTGGCTGGCGGCTTCAACGCGGAATCTCACCCGGCAGGCGCCAGCACCGGGCAGACCCACGGCGCCCTGATCGTGATTTACGCCGTATCGTTGGAGAACACGTACGCCAAAGTGCAGAGTGCAGGCGGCAAGATCGTGCGCGAGATATTTTCTTTTCCCGGTGGCCGCCGCTTCCACTTCGCCGATCCCAGCGGAAATGAACTGGCCGTCTGGAGCGAGTAGGGGCGCTCGAAGCTTTTTCTTAGATTGTCATCCCGACTGACGCCTCTTAAGAATTGTCATCCCGACCGCAGCGAAGCGGAGTGGAGGGACCTGCTGTTCTTCCGCAATCAACCCGCGCATTCCGCAATGCCCTATGCAGCCACCTTCGCCCTATGCTTTCCCCACCAATACAGCAGACATCCGCCGCCGACCAACGCCGCGCTGAGCGCCAGCGTCTTTGCCACAGCAAGTGCTTTGTTAGGCTCGGTAGGATCGGGAATCGCCGACCCAATAATCACAGCGATCGTCGCGACAAATCCCAGCACTCCAACTCCAATCGCGACCGGCTTGCCTCCGGGAATGCGGACTACCTCAGGCTCGACCGGCTCCCGTTGCAAGCGGATGAGGGCGGCAAACATAAACAGGTAGGGCAGGAACGTTGTGATGATGGTCATGCTTACCAGCAAATCGTAGGCGCCATGCACCGTGCTCTTTAACTGTCCCATGAAGACAAAAACCACGCAGCACAGCGCCTGCACGATCAGCGAAATGTGGGGCGTTCCCCATTTCGGATGCACCCGGCCGAAGGCGCGCGGCAGATAGCGATCGATGCCGACCACGAACGGAATTCGCGACATCGCAGCCAGGTAGGCCCCCACTCCTCCCAGATTGGCGACGCAGATCAGCAGCGCCACCAACGGTCCCAGACCGCGCCAGCCGATTCGCTCCGCGCTGCTCGAGATGGCCTGCATAATTCCCTCAAGCCCGTTGAGCTGCTCGTGCGGCAGCACTACCAGGATGGCGATCGTCCCCAGCAGGTAGCCGAGCGTGATCAGAATTCCTGCGACCAGCAGCGCCCGCGGAATGGTGCGCCGTGCGGTCTTGATTTCAGCACCCATGCAGGAGGCGGACTCCGCACCGGAGAAGGCGGACAGCAGCGTCGCCCAGATCGCGAAGTTCGCTACGTGCAAGGTGGGCTTAATCGACGCCGGCGCGAAGCTGGTGGCCGAGCCAAATCTCCGCCAGGCAATCGTGCCGACCACGCACAGCAACGCAATGGGAATCCAGGCTCCGATTGCTCCGAGGTTACTCAGCCACTTGCCGACGTTGAGTCCGACAATATTGAGCAGCAGTGCCAGCCCCAGTCCCAGCAGCGAGAACGTAATGAAAAATGTCGGGCTGCTCTGCAGTCCTTTCCAGCGATTGCCGCCGACATACAGGGCATTGCTGGCGGCGAAGTAGAGCAGCGCGGGAAAGTAGGGCAGGTTGCTCATCCAATAAATCCACCCTGTCATGTAGCCGGAAAAGTCGCCGAACGCGTGTTTGCTCCAGACGTACATTCCGCCTTCCTGTGGATAGCGCGACGAAAGCTCCATCACACACAGCGCCAGGGGAAGGAAGATAGTCACGAGTCCGAGCAGCCAAATCACTACCGTACTCGGTCCGGCAGCCGCGGCCACGGCAATCCAGCGCACGCTCATGGTAGCGACGATGTAGAACATCACCAGGTCGCGCAGGCCCATCACCCGCTTGGGTTGCGGGTGATTGTCCACGCTAGTTGGCGGAGTTGAAGCGATGGTGGTGGCGTTCGACATGGTTCGGGCTACATCGCCAGCACGTAGCGGTAGAACTCCTGGTCGCGTTTCCATCCCAGGCCTTCGTAGAGGCGTTGCGCCGGAATGTTGTCGGCGGCTGTCTCCAGCGTGAGGCAGTTGGCTCGCGTGCCCTCGGCCAGTTCGCGAGCGCGCTGCATCAAGGCCCGACCCACGCCCATCTTGCGAGCCTCGGCAACCACGTAGAGGTCATTCAAGATCCATTGCCGCGTCAGGTTCACGGAGGAAAATACCGGGTAAAGCTGCACAAATCCGACCGCCTTGCCCGCATGGCGCGCCAGAAAAAGCACGGACTCGCCTTTGCTCAAACGCGCGAACAGAAAGCGGCGAGCGGCCTCGACGTCCGGAGGTTTTTGGTAGAACTGGCGATAGGCATCGAAGAGCGGCGCGGCCTCGCCCACATCGGCAGGCGTGGCGTGCACGATCTCCAGAGCGCGTTCCACAGTTGGCATGGAGCAAAGGGTACACGACCACGGCGTGCGGTCAACTGTTTTGTGAGGGGCGCCGCGATTGCTGCGGTCCCTATCGCGTCTCCGCCGTAGCCGGCAAGGCGCTGTTATGATTCTTCGCGACTGGCTGGGAGACTTCATGGATTCTCTGCACGACATCCTCGCGTCCTACGACGATCACGCCGCACTGGAGCAGGCCTATACCATTCCTGCTTCGTGGTATGTCGACGAGAGCGTTACTGAGCTCGAGCGCCAGAAAGTTTTTGGCGGCACGTGGCAAGCGGTTGCGCGCGCCGACCAGCTTGCGCAGCCGGGAGAATACGTCACGGCCGATCTTGCCGGCGAGCCTCTCGTAGTTGTGCGCGGCGGCGATGGCCAGCTCCGCACTTTCTACAATGTGTGCCGCCATCACGCGGCGGCGGTCGTGACTGAGGAGCAGGGAACGGCGACCCTCTTTCGCTGTCCTTATCATGGATGGAGCTATGGGCTGGACGGCTCGCTGAAAGGCGCGCCGGAGTTTGAGGGCGTGTGCGGCTTCGATCGCACTCGCAATGGACTGGTTCCGGTTCGCGTAGAAGCGTGGGAGCAGTTCGTGTTCGTCAACCTTGACCCGAAAGCCGCGCCCCTCGCCGATTTCCTGGGAGGGCTGGTGCGGCGTGTCGCGCCGCTGGGGGTGAGCTCACTGCATTTCTTCGAGCGGCGCTCGTACAAGTTGAAGTGCAACTGGAAGGTGTTTGTCGACAACTATCTCGACGGTGGCTATCACGTGCCTCATTTGCACAAGGGCCTGAACAGCGTTCTGGATTACAAGCAGTACACCATCGAGAACGAAGGTCGCTACTGCCTGCAATCGAGCCCAATGGTTGTGGCAGCGGAAGATGCTGCGACCGCAGCCACACGAACCGGTGATCGCGCCTGGTACTTCTGGCAATATCCCAACTTCATGATTAACCTTTACCATGGTTACATGGACACGAATCTGGTTCTGCCGGACGGCGTTGACGCCTGCACGGTGATTTTCGATTTCTACTTCGCGGATGTGAGCGCAGCGGCGGCCGAGCGCAACCGGCAGAGCATCACTGTGGGCGAGCGGGTGAATGATGAAGATGTGGGCATTTGTGAGGCCGTGCAGCGAGGTCTGCACTCCCGCGCTTATGGCGCTGGGCGCCTGTCGGTGCGCCGCGAGGCCGGAGAACATCTGTTCCATCGGCTGTTGGCGGCGAATTTGAAGCGAGAATGAAAGGGACAGGCAGCTTCGACAACGAATACGGATCAATCGGTCCTAGCCACAGAGAGCACTGTTCAAACAGGCTGTCATCCTGAGCGCAGGTGCGCGCGTTGTTCGCGAACCGAAGTCGAAGAACCTCTATCTATTCGACAAAGCTCATTCGTTTCTTTTCAAGTCTTTGACGATCTCGCGCGCCGCATTTGCCCCTGACATCCCATTCAGGCCAGTTCCCGGATGTGTTCCGGACCCGCATAAATACAGGTTCTTGATTGGGGTGCGATACTGCGCCCAATCCAGCAAGGGGCGCATGGTGAACAACTGGTCGAGAGCCAGCTCGCCGTGGAAGATGTGTCCGCCAGTCAGGCCGTAGGTTTGCTCCAGGTCTTTCGGCGTGATCACGTCGCGGGCTTCGATCAGGGATGGCAAATCCGGAGCATACTCGGCAAGCGTGTTGACGACGACATCGCCCAGGGCATCGCGTTGCGAATCCCAGTCGGCATCCCGCAATTTGTACGGCGCATACTGCATGTAAATCGACATCACATGCTTGCCTGGGGGCGCCATCGAAGTGTCCCACAATGTGGGAATCGTCGCCTCGATGTACGGATGCTGCGAAAACTGGCCATATTTCGAGGCGTCAAAAGCCCGTTCCAGATAATCGATGCCCGGGGAGATCTGGATCTTCCCCGACAAACGAGCAGCTACATCGCCCTCCACGTTCCTGAATGTCGGCAATCCGCCGAGTGCGAGATTCACTTTTGCGACCGTCCCCTTCATCCGGTAGTGCTGTAGGCGCTGCAAAAAGGTCGGCTGCAAGTGCGTCGCGTCGACTAACCCAAGCAGGGTACGCTTCGGGTCGGCATTCGAGATAATCGTTCTGGCTGTTACTTCCGAGCCGTCGGCGAGAATGACACCGCTGGCCGCACCGTCTTTTATCTGGATGCTCGCAACTTCGCTCAACGTTCGAATCTCGGCGCCTGCCTCAATTGCCGCGGTTGCCATCGCAGCCGTTAACGCTCCCGTGCCTCCTACAATGTAGGACGCTGCGCCCGCCAGGTTGCTATCCGACGCAGCGCGCAGGAGCAATGTCGCGCTCGATCCCGCCGACCAAGGGCCGAGGAACGTACCAAATATTCCCTGCGCCGCAAGCGTGCCGCGTAGCAAGTCGGTCTCAAACCATTCAGCGACCAGGTCGGCTGCCGCCATCGGCCCCCAGCGCAAGACACGATAAAGATCTTTTTCGCCCAGGCCGCGAATCTTGCGCCCGGTATTCAGCAGCTCCCACAAGTTGCCTGACGCAGCCGGATCGTCGATATCAGGCGGCGTCATGTTGAGCAGCAGTGCGGCGATCTCAGAGATTCGCGCCAGCAGACTTCTGAAATTCGCCGTAGCTCTCGGCATCCTTAATCGATAGTTGCGCAATCTGCTGCTGCGAGCGTGCCATGTCCCCGTACAGCGCAAGGTGCCCGTCGTGGGCCAGCGACAGTAAGCGAACAGTTGGGGTGTAAGTTTTAAGCCCGTGCTTGGCCAGATTCATGTCTGCCACAATGTCAGACCTGATCGGACCGGTGCCATGTGCCAGGCGCGAGCAGGGAAATCCGGGATGAAATTCTTCCGTGATCGCGCAGCCGCCGACCATGGGCCGGCGCTCGAGGACGAGCGGCTTGAATCCAGCTTTGGCGAGATAGAAGGCGGTGATCAGGCCGTTGTGTCCAGCTCCGAGGATGACGACATCGCGTGTCTCTGGCATATTGTCGTGAGTTAATTGCTGGCTAGCTTCCGCCCTTGGCGTGTTTCAGGATCTCGAGTGCAGCCAGGCGTCCGGGAGCGCCCATGATGCCGCCGCCGGGATGCGTAGCTGAGCCGCACATCCACAAATTTTTGACTGGCGTTTTATATTGCGCCCATCCCGGCACGGGCCGCAGGAAGAATAGTTGCTCCAGCGACAGTTCGCCCTGAAAGATGTTGCCCTCGGTCAGTCCCCACTCGCGCTCAAGATCGAGCGGCGTCACGATCTGCCGCCCCACGATGATGTTCTTCAAGTTGGGCGCGTATTCGGAAATGGTGTCGATCACGTTGTCGCCGAAGGCCTCGCGCTTTTCGTCCCAATTACCTTCGCGCAATTTGTAGGGCGCGTATTGCACGAAGCACGACATCACGTGCTTTCCCGGTGGCGCCAGTGAGGGATCGGTGAGGCTGGGGATGACCATGTCGATGTACGGCCGCCGCGAGTAATCGCCATACTTCGCGTCATCGTAGGCGTGCTCCATGTAGTCAACGCTGGGAGAAATCGAGATGGCGCCGCGCAGATGATGTCCCTCGCCCGGAAGGCAGGTGAAGTTCGGCAGCGCGTCGAGCGCGAGGTTCACCTTGCCGGACGAGCCGCGATATTTGTAGCGCTTCACCTCGTCGCGAAAATCCTCGCTCAGGTGCCTGGGCTCCAGCATCTTCATGAACGTGAGATTGGGATCGACGCTTGAGGAAATAACCGGCGCGAAGTACTCGTCGCCGCTCGCAGTCGCGACGCCAATGGCTTTGCCGTCGCGCACCAGAATCTGCGCAACCCCAGTCTGCGTCTTGATCTCAACGCCTAACTCCCGGGCAGCATCGGCGATGGCATTCGAGATTGCCCCGGTACCGCCGCGGGCAAATCCCCAGGCGCGGAACGCTCCGTCGATCTCGCCCATGTAGTGGTGCAGCAGCACGTAGGCCGTTCCCGGCGAGCGTACTCCGAGAAACGTTCCGATAATCCCCGAGGCCGACATGGTTGCCTTGAGCACATCGGTCTCAAACCATTGGTCGAGAAATTCGATAGCGCTCATGGTCATCAGCTGAATCTGGTTGTACTTGTCTTCGCCGCTCAGGCCCTGAAAGCGGCGGCCAAGAAACAGCATCTTGAACAGGTCTTTAGGATTGAGTGTGGTGGGACCGGGCGGCACCATGCCGAGGATCGGCTTCACGAAGCGGCACATCTGGAGCATGGCTTTGCCGAAGTCTTCATAAGCCTCGGCGTCGAAGATCGAATGCCGGCGCAACTCGCGCACCGTCTTGCCATGATCGTTCACCCGCCACAGATAATCGCCGCTGGGCATGGGCGTGAACGTGCCGTCGAGCGGGAGAATTTCCAGACCGTGGCGCGGCAGGTCGAGGTCGCGAATGATCTCCGGCCGCAGCAACGACACAACGTAGGAGCACACGGAAAACTTGAATCCGGGGATGATCTCTTCGGTGACTGCCGCTCCGCCGACCAGGTGACGCCGCTCCAGCACGAGCACCTTCTTGCCGGCGCGCGCCAGGTAAGCGGCGTTGACCAGGCCATTGTGGCCGCCGCCGATGACGATAGCGTCGTACTTCCCCGAAGTCTTGGCAGTCATATCTTCCTCGCGCAAGCAGCAACTTGCACTTGTGGCCCGTGGTTGAGCGGTGGGCACATTCTAAAGGCTCACCGCCGATTTGTCGCTGGCACGGGGTCGAAGTCTCGTCCCCCTTGCGATGCGCCTCGTCCAGCAGCCAACTTGCGAGCCTTGCTGTTATGGTTAAGGCATCGCTATAATCCGCGGCAAAACGAAAGTGAATGGGAGACGATCGTGCCCGTAGGAACCGCAGTTCATGAACGGACGTTTGCGCTTTGCAACAGCCTGAACTATCGGGAGTGGTCCGGTTTCTACGCGGTCAGCGTCTATGAGACGCATCACGAGCACGAATACAACGCCATTCGCAACGCTGCCGCGCTCATCGACGTTACCCCCCTCTACAAGTACATGATCACGGGCCGTGACGCGACGCGGTTCGTCAACCGCATTATCGCGCGCGACATCAACAAGGTGAGCGTCGATCAGGTCATCTATTGTTGCTGGTGCGATGAAGAGGGCAAGATCATTGACGACGGCACTATCACGCGACTGGAAGAGAATCGTTATCGCTGGACCGCTGCCGATCCGAACTTGCGCTGGTTTCGGCAGAATGCGTTCGGATTCGACGTTCAGATCGAAGACATCACCGAGCAGCTTGCGGCGTTAGCTCTCCAAGGTCCGACATCGGGCAAGCTGCTGAAGAGCATTACTGAGGCGGACATTGAGCACTTGAAATACTTTCGCAAAACCAGTGCGATGATCGGAGGCGTGCCGGTCGACATCTCGCGCACCGGCTATACCGGTGATCTGGGTTATGAGATTTGGATCCCATGGCAAGATGCGGTCAAGGTGTGGGATGTGCTGATGGAAGCCGGGCGGCGCTTCGATATTCATCCTGCCGGCATGCTTGCGTTGGATGTCGCTCGCATCGAAGCCGGGCTCATTCTCGCGGATGTGGATTATGTCAGCAGCAAGAAATCGCTCATCGCGTCGCAGAAGTACACGCCTGCGGAAGTGGGATTAGGCAAGCTCGTTCACTACGACAAAGCGAACTTCATCGGGCGCGAAGCCCTGTTGAAAGAGAAGAAGGTCGGCCCAAAGCGTTTGCTGGTCGGATTGGAAATCGACTGGAACGAAGTCGAGGCATTGTTCGATCGCATGGGCCTGGCGCCGCAGACTCCAGCTACCGCTTCTCGCGTTCATGTGCCGGTCTACAAGGGCAGAGAGCAGGTAGGGAAGGCGACGTCCACTACGTGGTCGCCATTGCTGAAGCAGTTGATTGCGCTGGCCAGCGTAGGGCCGGAACATTCGCATCCTGGCGCGAAGGTACACGTCGAGATGACCGTCGAAGCGGTGCGCCACAAAGTTGCTGCCACGGTTCGTGCGCTGCCGTTCTTCAATCCACCACGCAAAACAAAAACCCCTGTCTAGGTGGGCGCCAATTAGTCGATGGCGGACAAAACTGCCTCCCAAACAAAAACCGCCTCGAAGGGCGGCTAGCTTGGAGTTCGGCTCAGCTCGAATCAGGAGTGGCCGGCGCTTACGGTGATTTTGGATTCTTCTCGCGGGTAGAGCAGGCGCTCCACGGTGCGCTCCATACCGTCCAGCAGGCCATCAGCGGGAGGCTGAATCCGGGCCTCTTGCAAAGCGTTGTCCAAGTCCTTGGAGCGCGCCATGGCTTCTTCAGCAGCCACGTTTTCTGAGGATACGGCTACCATCGTGTAACCCAGCCAGATCGCAACCGCGATAAAGTAAGCAGCGCTGTTGATGTGGCGCAAAACCGTCTTCGACAGGATTCCACCATGCTGCGCCATTCCAGTCACGACCAGCATGTTGATGGCGGCAAAGAAACCGAAACCTAAGGAGATTCCAAACAACAGGCTGCGGCGCGAAATTCCCAGGTATTCGCTGAACAGAAGCAGGAAGAAGACAAGGCCGCACTGCATCAAGCGAACGGCGCGTTCGCCGAGCAGGATAGCGTCAATCACCGCACCATTGTCGGTGCGGCGACTTGCAGTGATGGCCCACATCACGCCTACCAGCAGAACAACCAGAGCGGACCAGCGGAATAGAATGACGCTGAGATCCCGCAGTGCCTCGTACGGTCGAAACGCATCCTGGAAAATCTCTTGCAGGACCGCGAACGAGATCAAAACGCTGAGCGCGATGTTCACATAGTACGTATAAAAATAGAGCGTGTCGGAGTAGCGATGCAGTCCATACAAAATGGGCTCACTCACTACTTGCAGAATGGTGTAGTTGAAAAAGTACGGATAGTCTTTGTACAGGCCACGCCGGAACATGGTCACCAGAACCCCGAACTGCAGAACGGGTCCCGCCAGCCAGATTATGTAGTCTGTCGCAGTCAGGTGCATTGGCTTCAGGGAAAAGCATATCCGTGAAGACAGCACAATACAAGCAGGATTTTCTCAAAACACGAGTAACCAGCGCCTAGTTACTTCCCGATTTGAGAATGTTGCTTAAGCTCATTCCCAATCCCGGATGCGGCATATATAGCAAACCTTTTTCAAACCTATACGTCACAGTGGGACGACGAGTAGTGCAACCTAGCCGATCGTCAAGCGCAAGCTGTCGTTGCAGTTATGGCCAGGCTGGCAGACCGGCATAGGAGAGCCTTCGCTGGCAGTCAAGCGCAAGCTGTCGTTGCAGTTATGACCAGGCTGGCAAACAGGCATAGGCGAACCTTCGCTGGCGGTCAGGCGCAAGCTGTCATTGCAGTTATGACCAGGCTGGCAAACAGGCATAGGCGAGCCTTCGCTGGCGGTCAGGCGCAAGCTGTCGTTGCAGTTATGACCAGGCTGGCAGACGGGCATGGGAGAGCCTTCGCTGGCGGTCAGGCGCAGGCTGTCATTGCAGTTATGATCAGGCTGGCAGACGGGCATAGGCGAGCCTTCGCTGGCGGTCAGGCGCAGGCTGTCATTGCAGTTATGACCAGGCTGGCAGACGGGCATAGGCGAGCCTTCGCTGGCGGTCAGGCGCAGGCTGTCATTGCAGTTATGACCAGGCTGGCAGACGGGCATGGGAGAGCCTTCGCTGGCGGTCAGGCGCAGGCTGTCATTGCAGTTGTGACCAGGCTGGCAGACGGGCATGGGAGAGCCTTCGCTGGCGGTCAGGCGCAGGCTGTCATTGCAGTTGTGACCAGGCTGGCAGACGGGCATGGGAGAGCCTTCGCTGGCGGTCAGGCGCAGGCTGTCATTGCAGTTGTGACCAGGCTGGCAGACGGGCATAGGAGAGCCTTCGCTGGCGGTCAGGCGCAGGCTGTCGTTGCAGTTATGACCAGGCTGGCAGACGGGCATAGGAGAGCCTTCACTGGCTGTCAGGCGCAGGCTGTCATTGCAGTTATGACCAGGCTGGCAGACCGGCATAGGAGAGCCTTCACTGGCGGTCAGGCGCAGGCTGTCATTGCAGTTATGACCAGGCTGGCAGACCGGCATAGGAGAGCCTTCGCTGGCGGTCAGGCGCAGGCTGTCGTTGCAGTTATGACCAGGCTGGCAGACCGGCATAGGAGAGCCTTCGCTGGCAGTCAGGCGCAGGCTGTCGTTGCAGTTATGACCAGGCTGGCAGACGGGCATGGGAGAGCCTTCACTGGCGGTCAGGCGAACGCTGTCGTTGCAGTTGTGTCCAGGTTGGCAAACGGGCATGGGCGAGCCTTCGCTGGGAGCAAGCGTGGCTTTGGTGGAAGACTGCAACACATGGGAGCTAGACGCATTGTTGGGAGACGTTGCGTTATTGGCGGCGCAAGCTACCCCCGCCAGAAGCAGGGTAGCGAAAACAGCAGTACAAATGTTCTTCATGGAAAACCTCCTCGGTCGAGGGAGACCGGAGCCTGTTCAGAAGTTGTTGTTTAGCGAAGTGGCATCGCTGTTGGGAGCGTTTGCTGAGATCATCAGCGGAAATGGGGCCGAGCCGTCGCCGACCAGAGGGACGGGGTGGAGCGAATTTATGGAAGTTGCACCGCTTATGGCACTCAATCCACCGGCGAGCATTAAGGCAGCAAGGGCAGCGATCATGGATTTCTTGAAGCAGTTCTTCACGGGTACAACCTCCACATTCCGATATCTGATATGGCCGGTAAGTCGAGCTCTGACTACCCTGAACCGACTACGACCTGCGACCATTGCGCTAAAAATTAGTGCTAGTTACCATTTAGTAAACAACCAGCATTCACCTTTTATCGTACGCCGCGTGCCCTCTTAAAAATTGACAATTTAGGCTCGCGCCGGTGCGGGGCAAAGTATTGACAATTCCCCGTGTCGCATTATAGATACGGAAGTGCAAAATTCTAGTGAAATTCTCGATTTACCAGTTACGGAGGTACATGTACCAGTGGGGGAGGAGCACTTTCAAGCCTAATTCTGACAACAGGATTACACCCCCACCATGGCGGTAGGTCGGGTATTCTTTACGAGTTTCGGGAACTTTCTTCTCGCTCCCATGACCCAGAGTTCCAGCGACAAACCGGCCACTTCAGAAGCAGAAACTGCCACCGCGGCAGGTCCTCGGAATGCCTCTGATCGCACGATCCAGACGTGCCCAAACTGCTCAGAGTCCCTTCAGGAAAATCACTGCAAACTAGTATGCCCTCGCTGTGGCTACTACTTGAGCTGCTCTGATTTCCTCTAAGTTGGATGCAAGTTGATCACCGTTGCTTCGTAATTTCCTGGAAGGTTCATTAACGGCTTCACACTTGGTTCACCACATTCGTGTAACTTAGAAGCAGCAGGCAATTTTGTGTAGGAGGTTTTACTTAATGAAACGCACGGCCAGCGCCCATTGGATGGGCGGACTGAAAGATGGCAAGGGAACGGTCTCAACCCAGAGCGGCGTACTGGATAAGACTCAATATTCCTTTAGCACCCGCTTTGAAGACGGGAAGGGTACGAACCCCGAAGAACTAATTGCTGCGGCCCACGCCGGATGTTTCACCATGGCGCTTTCGGCGCAGCTGGGTGAAGCTGGGATGACTGCCGAGAGCATCGATACGACCGCGACGTTAAGTCTTGACAAGACCGATGCCGGCTTCACCATCACAGCCAGCCACCTGGAAGTGAAGGCAAAGATTCCGGGTGCCGATAAAGCGAAGTTTGAGCAAGCAGCCCAAAATGCCGAGAAGGGATGTCCGGTTTCCCGCGTGCTCAACGCCAAAATTACCATGGACGCCCAACTCGTATCCTAAAAGTGCCTGATGAACGGCTGCTTCGCGCAAGTGGAGCAGCCAACATTCCAGTGCTGCCCTCCATCGAAGGTAAGTACGTTGAGACAGAAATCCAATCTCAGCGGAACTGACTTCGCCGGGTGGGCCATTGAAGATCACAATATTTGGCTTGACACTTTCATCCTCCTGGGGAAACGGTCATGCCACGCCCTATCGGGCAATTCTTCGCGCGCTTCACCGCCGCGGTGTTCACGTCCATTTTTATGAGAAGGACGTCACCTACTACTCCCAGCATCGTGATTTCATCTCGGTTCCGTATTGCGCCCTGAAGCTTTATTCCGAGTGGAACGACGTGCGCAGCAAGGCAATCCGAGACGCGCGCGAATCCGACGTCGTCATCATTGGCAGCTATGCTCCGGATGGGGCTCGAGCCAGCAACGATGTGCTCGATCTCGACGGCCCGTTGCGTGTCTTCTACGACCTGGATACTCCCATCACCCTGAAGCGGCTGGATAACGGCCCGCTTGAGTATCTCGAGCGCGAACAGATTCCCGCTTTCGATTTGTATCTCTCTTTCACCGGAGGTCCGATCCTCAAGCGTCTTGAGCAGAAATATGGCGCGCGCATGGCGCGAGCTCTTTATGGCTGCGTCGATCCCGATGTCTACTTCCGGAAGCCGGCCTGCGATAACTTTCGCAGCGCCCTGAGTTACCTGGGAACGTATGCCCCCGACCGGCAGGAAAGGCTGGATGAGCTTTTTCTTGAGCCCGCTCGCCGCCTGGAGAAATGGTCATTCCTGCTGGCTGGTTCGTTGTACCCGTTTCACTGGACATGGCCGCAGAATGTTCGTCGCTACCAGCACGTAGCTCCGGACCAGCACGCGGCGTTTTACTCCTCGTGCCGCGCCACGCTCAACATCACTCGCAGGGAAATGGCAGAGTCGGGATACTGTCCCTCCGGAAGATTCTTCGAGGCTGCAGCCTGCGGGACGCCGATTCTCACCGATTGGTGGGAAGGGCTGGACTCCTTCTTCGACACGGAGCGCGATCTCAACCTGGTTCGAACCCCGGAGGATGTTTTGTCGATTCTGAACGCGCCCGAAGGTGAGCTACGCGAAATGGGCGAACGCGCGCGTCGTAGAACTCTGGAGGAGCACACCGGAGATTCGCGGGCCGCGCAGCTACTGGAGTATTGCGAACAAGCGCGATTGAAGAGCCCGGAGATGGAGGCTACTGCGTGATTGGAATTGTCCCTGCCGCCGGTCTGGGTCAGCGCATTCAGCCTCTGGGCTGCTCGAAGGAGTTGCTACCCCTTGGCTCTCGCATCATCGACGGCATCGAGCGTCCCAGAGCGGTTTCGGAATATATCATCGAACGCATGATCGCTGCCGGCGCAAGCCAAATCTGCATCGTCATCTCTCCAGAGAAGGCCGACATCATCCGTTATTACGCGGAACAGGAATATGCAGCGGAGATCTTTTACGTCGTGCAGAAGAGGGCTTTAGGCTTGTGCGACTCGCTGTTTTGCGCCGAGACTTTTGCCAGCCGGCATGACCAGGTGCTCATCGGGCTTCCAGATACGATTTGGTTTCCCGCGAATGCTTATTCCATGGCAGTGGAGGCGGAGGACGAAAACGTCAACTTGCTTTTATTCCCGGTCGATAACGCCTCAGCTTTCGATGCGGTGATCTGCGATTCCGCGAATTTCGTTACGCACGTCGAAGTGAAAGTGCGTTGGCCGCACTCTGGCTGGATCTGGGGAGCAATCACGATGGGTGGCGGCACCTTCCGAGATTTAAGACTTTTGTGGGAAGAGAGGCGTCGCCAGGATGAATATTTCGGCTCCCTGCTGAATGCCTATATCGCCTTGGGAAAGGTGGTGCGTGGTTGCCATGTCGGTCACGACTACCTGGACGTGGGAACTCTCGAGGCCTATCGGAAAGCTCAAGACTTTCTGCGAAATCGATTGAACATCGCGGCTGCGCATAGCCCTGCCGCCTAGCGCTCAGGAAGACGCAGGCTAGATCCACAAAACTTCACAACCCTATTCCTTACATCAGTTGGCGTTGCAATCTGCCTGGCCGAGTAGCCGCTTGGGCGCGTTTCGGGGTACGGAAGCTTGCCTCAATGTGGTAGCCTTAATCCGTCGCATTCGGCTACTCTCGTTCTATCGCACCGCATCCCCGAAAGGATCTTCTAATGACCAAGAAATTTGCTGTGTTGCTGATGTGCGTTGGCCTCTCATCGTCGTTGTTTGCCCAGAGCAAACCGGCAAAGCGGTTAGCGGATTCCACCACCGTCCTTAAGACCATTATGGACAAACAAGAAATTCCTAAAGCGATTCTGGACAAAGCGGTTTGTGTCCTGGTCTATCCCAGCGTTAAGAAGGTGGGCATTGGTATCGGCGTCAGCTATGGCCGCGGTGTGCTTGTCTGCCGCACCGGGGCGAAGATGACTGGCTCCTGGAGTGCGCCTGCCATGTATACCCTCGATACCGGCAGCCTCGGACCCCAGCTGGGCAGCACCGCGACGGATTACGTTCTGCTGGTAATGACGGAACGTGGCGCGGACAAAGTTCTGTCGGGCAAGCTGAAGCTCGGCGCCGGCGCATCCGCTCAGGCTGGTCCATCGGGCGCTCAGGCTGCAGGCTTCAACGATCCCAACGTCGACATCCTGACCTATTCGCAGTCGAAGGGACTTTTTGCCGGAGCTTCGTTGGGTAGCGCGTCCATGGGCACCGACACAGACGCGAACAAGGAGCTCTACGGTAAGAGCGTAGACGCCAGCCAGATCGTTCGCGACGGCGCGGTTACGGTTAACGCTGCCGGAAAGCCGCTGGTGGAATACCTTGACAAGGAATCTCCCAAGCGCATGCAGTAAGCAGTAGTATTTTTGGCGCAAGTCTCTGACGGCCCGGGTTGCCACGCGTAACCCGGGTCTGTACTGCGCGCCTGTGCACTAGCCCTGCGCTTTTAGGATCTCCCGAATTTCGCGGTTGATGCGGGCCGCATCCTGCGATGCCTTGTCGATCAGCTCCAGCCACTTTTGATTGTTTTCATCGAGTTTGGACTGCGCGAGAAGGTATGTGGCCTGCATGATGGTTTCGATGTAATTGCTGAGATCGTGCGATAAGCCGCGGAGCCTGGTGATCGTCTCTCCCGGCATTTTCTTGGTAACTTCCGTTGTGGACTGAGCCACTCTGTCCCCTCCTGCTACGGCTGTAACCCCGTTCAGATCTGAGAATCCTGCGCACACACTTAACAGGCTATTCGAAGCAAAAACTGCAGCTCGCGTTGTCCAAGCCGCAAAGAAAATTAAGCACGTCGAATTGGACTGGCGCCGGGTGTGAAAGCGCTGCCTTTTGGGAGCTTACACGCCATGAGGTCAGCTACACCAGACCGCCTATTCTTTTGCCGGGTTTCCGCCCAGTCAGAAGGACTGGTATCATTCCCGCAACGCGGCCTGAGACGCGAGTAGTTCCTCATGGGTCGAATGCGATTAAAGACCAAATTAGTGCTCGCCATCAGCGGTATGGTATTTGCCTTGGTGGCTGTCTTTTCCTACCTTTACGTGTCGCACCTGGTTCGTCAGCGCACCGTCGAGGCCTACGATAGCGCCGATTTTGTTGCCAAAGAAATTCGGGAGGCCGCTCGCGAAGCCAGCCAGATTGATCTGAGCAGCGCATTCGTCGATGAAAGTAACCAGAAACAAGTAGAAGAAGTCCTGGACGAGGCCCTGAAAACAGATCCCGGACTCAACACTTTGCTTCAGTCGGTGGTGGGCTTCTCTCCGACCGTTTCAGATGCGGCCATCGCCGATGTGAATGGCCGCGCCATCGTGCATACCGATCCGGCGGCCATCGGAAGCCGGTTGCAACCTCGACAGGATTTCAGGGAAGTCCGCGATGGCAGCTTCGTGGATCAGTTGAAGGTGGTGTACGGCGCTCCTCGCGTATACGACGTGTACCTTCCAATTCAGCGCCAGGGTCGACCCTTTGGCGATATCCGGGTGGGAATCTCGACGGTGTTCCTGAAGAGCGAAGTTAAGCCGCAGCTGACCCGCGCGCTGACGTTCTCGATTATCGCCATTCTGGTTTCGCTGGCTTTAGCGGCGGGCGTCTCTAACATCGCCTTGCGACCACTGGAAGCGATTGGCCGCCGGCTCGACCAGATGACTGCCGGCGTTCCCGACACCACCCCTGAGCCCGATCCCCGCCGCACCGATGAGTACGGGTTGGTCAACACAAAGATCGATCGGCTGGGCCGCCAGATTCGCGATGTGAAGGAAGTTTTCAGCGCGCTGAAAGAAAACCTTGACCAGATCATGGGCACCCTGCAAGACGGACTGGTGCTCTTCACCCGCGACACCCGCGTGGTCCTGGTCAGCGCTTCGGCTGAGCGATTTGTCGGCCGGCCGCGAGGCGAAATCCTGGGCAATGTCGTCGAGCAGGTCTTTACCGACGCCAATAAGCTGGGCCGCATCGTGCTTGACGCTTTTGCCCTGCATCAACCCATTCCGCAACGCGAGATCGAGCTGGAGAACGGCCGCCGCATTCAGATCGCGCTGGACTTCATTGCCGAGCGCGGCGAACGCATTGGCGCGCTGCTATCCATGCGCGACGCCGAATCCGTCCGCCGCATCGAGAATGAGATCGAGCTTTCCCGCCGCCTCGCTGCCATCGGCCGGCTTACATCCGGCGTGGCCCACGAAGTCAAGAATCCGATCAACGCCATCGTGGTGCACCTGGAACTGCTGCGGGAGAAGATGAAGGAGGTCGATCCCGACACCAGCCGGCACATGGACATCATTGGCCGCGAAATCCATCGGCTCGACCGGGTAGTGCAGACGCTGGTTGACTTCAATCGCCCAGTGGAGCTGCGGCTGGTGGATTTCGATCTACGCCGGGTGATCGAAGATGTCGCGCTGCTCGCGTCTCCGGAGGCGGCTTTGCACGGCGTGAAGGTCGAAACCAAGCTGGGTACCGAGCCGCTCCCCGTCCGCGCTGACGCTGACTTGATCAAGCAGGCTCTGTTAAACGTCGTTCTCAATGGCGTGCAGGCAATGAGCAACGGCGGATCTCTCAATATTGTTGCCCGCCACCATGACACGGCCGCTGCCATCGAAGTGCGCGATCAGGGAGAAGGAATTCCTCCCGAGGTTCGCGACAAGATTTTCAATCTGTACTTTACGACCAAGAAAGCTGGTAGTGGAATTGGCTTGGCGATGAGCTACCGCGTGCTCCAATTGCATAACGGAGCACTCGATTTCGTAACCGAAATGGGGCGCGGTACCACGTTTCGTTTAGTGCTACCTTTGACCGAAGAAAAGGAGCACCAAGGCGTGGAAATCATCACACAAACGTGAGACGTCGGGATGGTGTTTGCCCTACCGGTTAATGGGCAATGTATTTTTTGCTGGGCCTGTTTATTATGAGGAGCAATGCACGCGTTCGCTTGCTCCGCCACTTAAGCTAGCGATACGAAACGCGTTCATGATTGTGAAACAGTGCGCATGAGCTTTGGCCGCCAATTCGCCATGCCTATCTTGGTGATGGGCTTGCTATGTACCGTAAGCTGCAACAAGAAGAAGCCACAGCTCCCGCCGCAAGCCAAAGCGCCAGCGGACACGATTGCGATACCACTGCCGGATGAGATTTCGGAAGCAACTGTGCCGCCGCCTCCTCCGCCGCCCAAGCCCCAACCCCCGCCGGTTGAGTTGCCCAAACCCAAGGTCCAGGCTCGCCACAAGCGCCACGCTACGCAACCGCCCGCCAGTACTTCAAATAATGCAGCGAGTACCCCGCCCGCAAGCTCCAACACTACGATAGCGGCAGCCAGGCCCCCGGGCAATCCGGCATCAGAGACCCCGCCCGACACGGCAATCGCCGCCAACGTAACCAATGCAGAACTGTCGCAGCAGAAGCAAACCACCGCGCAGTTACTCGATTCCACCGAGAAGACTATCGCCGGGCTGAATCGCACGTTATCGCATGATGAAGAAGACGTGGTGACTCAGATTCGCTCCTACATCGCGCAGTCGCGCAAGGCAACAACGGACGGCGACTTCGAGCGGGCCTACAACCTGGCGACCAAAGCGCACCTGCTATCCGACGCGCTGGTCAAGAAGTAGAGACCGCTATCTCTTCCCCGTGGCGCTCACCTTCGCCAACATCTCCTTCGCGGGTGTCTGATACGGACCACTAATCGCAGCTGCCTTTTGCAGCGCGGATACGGACTCTGCCCGGCGATTTTGCTTGGCATAGGCGTAGCCCAGGCGGAACAGCGCGGCCTGCTGCGCTTGCGGATCGTCCGGCAACAGGCTGACGGCGGTCTTGAGTTCGGGGATGGCAGCCGCCAACTTTTCCTGCTTCAGGTAGGCATATCCCAGGGTGGAGTGCGCCACTCCTGCCGAAAGCTTCTGGTTCTTGTCCGTGCTGGTCGCGGTCAACGCAATTACCTTGTTGGCATACGCGATCGCCTTGGCAGCCTGCTTGGGATCCTCCGCGTATGCATTCGCCATCATCAGCAGCGTGGGCACGCTGTTCGGATTAGCCACGAGCGCTTTCTCGCCATAGGCTTCCAGTCGCTGCGGCTGATTGAGCTGTTGCAAGCTGTACAGCGCCAGCTGAGAGATCTGCTGATCGAACGTTGACTTGGGAAAGGCTGGCGTGAATTTCTCGATGTAGTTCATTCGCTTTGCCGGATCCTGTTCCGCCGCAATGGCGTTGTAGGCGGCAGCTTCCACATAATCGTAGCTGGGCTTGGCCGAGTCGCGCTCATCCGTCACCCGCGCGGTCCAGTCTGCGTCCGTCACATCTGCCGGCTTCGGCTGGGTGGCAATGGAGTTGTAGACCTCGCCGCCGCGGACCGCGTAATCCACCACCTTGCCGCTGTCCTTCAGGGCCTGGGCTACACCGATTTGCGACACGATGATGTCGAGGTTGTTGGGATAAAGCTCGAGTGCCTTATCGCCGCACTCCAGCGCTTTAGCGGGGTCGTTGCTGGAAAGATAGAGCTGGGACAACTGCCAGTCCGCATAGGCGTCGGCGGCCTTGTTCTTCTCATATTTCTTCAGGAAGTCTTCGTACATGGTGATGCGTTTCTGCGCATCGGGCTCAGCCGTGATCGTTGCCAGGTCTTTGTCTTCGGGCGTTCCGGCGGGAATAACAATCCTGGTGTTCTGTGACCACGCGGCCAGGGACAGGAATAACAGTCCAACCAGAAGGGCGGTACGGGCAAGACGCATCGTGCACCTCGCGATAACTGCAGGCCGACGTTCTGCGATTTAGACGCAACGTCCGCCCAAGTTTTAGGTTCGGCGGAATCGTAGCGCTTTTTCCCCGCAAGCGCTATGGATTAGCGAGGGCGAGGTAGGCCTCAGTGGGTAAACGCAGAGCAAGGGTCTGACCTGTAAAAGAGGTCTGAGCGTTTGCGTTGCGGATAAAGTGAATCTGTAGAGCCGAGGTCGCTGAAAATTTAGAGGTGCTTGAGTGTTTGCATGAGAACTGAAGTTTCCGGCTGGCGCCGGACTACAACGACTAAGCAACCAGCGCCGTATGCGCGGAATAACCTAGCCCAGCGCGCAGCCGAGCCGGGGTGACGGCGGAGTGCTGGGTAAGTGGGAAATGATGTGAGTCCCGTAGGGACGACAGATGTTCAAGCGCATTCAAGGTCGTTATGCTGCGCTCAACCCGGCGAAGAAACTGTTCTTGCCGAGAACCGGCCATGGGCCGCAACCACGAACGCCGTGATCAGCGGATGGACGCTTCCTTGAAGCGCCGAGCGCTCAGGTTGAAATAGCGTTGCGAAGAAGAATCGATGAGATGGTAATTCAAACGCCCGCGCTTCACCGGGAGGTCCGGTCACTGCTACTCGCAACCCACCATCCGTCAGGCGCCGAAGGTAATCAGGATTCAGGCCGTAGCTGCAGCGATAGGTCTCACGAATCCTGTCCGCGCCATAGATTTTGTGCAGAAGGGTTCCGGGAACAACGCACAGGTCTTCGCTGGCTTCAATAAGAGCGCACGACAGATTGCTGATCACCGGCTCAGAAGTCGACGGATCAACTTCGGTGTGTCCGGCGTTGGCGATGTGCAAAACGTTGCGAGCGTACTCGATGATCGCGTGCTGGCATCCGCCGCAGGTGCCCAGGTAAGGCCGATTCGTCTCGCGTGCAAAACGAATGGCGCGCAGGGCTCCATCCATCGAGCGATAGGGACTTGCCGGCACGCACCAGAATCCGTCGTAGACGCCGAGATCGGCGTTTTCCGCGTCTTCGGTCGGCAGCCATTCGGGGCGGACATCACCGCCATCGGCAGCTAGCGACAGCGCCTTTAGGATCGCCTGATGCGCGATGACTTCAGGGTTGTAATCGCCGATGAGACAAATGCGTGTCACTGGGACATCCCCGCTGTTATTCAATCGCGCTAGCGGCGACCTTCGCGCTTCTGCGCGACCACCAAGCCGCGCGGCGTAGGCAACAGCACAACGGAAATCAGGGCGTCGCGTTCCAGCTTCAGCGCAGCCTCGCGTACTTGTTTCAGGTGCGAACTGGCATCGTGCATCAGGATCAGCCCGAACGGCGAGATCTGCGGCAGATAGCGTCGCACTTCCTGCTCGCGGATGGGCATGTCGCTGTCGCTGAAAAAGAGATCGATGATGCCGTCTACTTTCATCTCGAGGCTGGACTCGTTGCGCAGGTCGATCAGGTCGCGAAATTCCGAAGCCTCGATCTTCTGCTTCGCCGTCTCAAACACCTTGGGGTCGTATTCGCAGCTGACGATTCGCCCGAAGCCATTCAACCGCAGCGCCTCGGCAATCCACAGCGTGCTGACGCCCATGAACGTTCCGGTTTCAACAACCAGGTTAGGCTTGATGGTCGTAACCAGCGTGCGCAGGAATTCCAGCACCTCGACCTCGGCCGTCATGGAGTCGTACATGCTCCAGCGCTCAGGATGCGGGCACTCCGGCGTCGGCCGGTGATATTCGGGCACCAGCTCGCCGGCGCGCTCGGTGGCTTCGCGCAGGATGCGGTGCTCTTGCTTTTCTTTCTTGAAGAGACGGCGAAGGCTCATCTAGGCGCTCTTCTTCTTCCCGTGCAGATGCTCGACCATCGCGTTCCGCAACAGCGAATTCAGCCTCGATTGATAGCCTTTGCCCTGTTGTCGAAGCCAAGCCAGCACATCAGCATCGATGCGCAGCGTTACCTGCTCTTTCCGTGGCCGGTACCAGGGATTGCGAACGGCGTTCTTCCAGAATTTCTCCGTGGCCTCTGGAATATCGGAGAAATCAATTTCGCTATCCGGACGTGCCGCTAACTTTCTCAGTTCGCGTCTATCTTTCTCTGTGAGCCGGTGATCAGCCAATGTACTTCTTACGATTTTGCTCATAGCGTATACGTTCCCTTCGGGTGGCGTGGCGGGCCGAGATTATGCGGATGATCTCGTGTTGGTCCTGCACCTCTACCGTGTGAGCGACAAACAGAATCGCGACGACGCCGACCAAGCCGATAGTTCGCCATCGGCGTCCTCCATTCTCGATTCGATCCTGCTCGGCCAGGGAGCAAGGATCCAGAAACACAAGTTTCGCCAACTCGAACGTGATCCCGTGCTTCTGGAGATTTTGCTCGGCCTTCGCTTCATCCCATTCGAAGAGAGTCATCGGCCCTGACTTATTGTAACAGCTGATTAGTAACTACAAAAAAGCAATTGGCCACACCAGCGCGCCTGAACTGCACACCTGCGTTACAGTTGAAACAGCATGCGTGAGATGTGGAAGCACCGCGGGATGAGGCTGATCTTCACCGCCAACCTCATATCCATGATTGGCAGCGGCATGAACTCCGCCGCCGTGATCTGGTACATCCTGCAGGCCACGCACTCGGAAGTCTCTCTTGGCGCCCTGATCGCCCTGCAAACGCTGCCTTCGCTGGTGCTGTTGCCCTTCACCGGCGTGCTGATCGATCGCGAGGACCGGCGCCATCTCATGTTGTGGCTCGACGCCGCCCGTGGCCTGATTATCTTCGCGGTCGCGATGCTGGTCTTCACGCATCACGTGCGGCTGTGGCATGTGTATCTGATGAACATCCTGGTCGCTATCGGCTTCTGGATGTTCTTTCCCACGGTGAACGCGCTCATCCAGGAATTGACCCCGGACGAACGCATGCTCGAATCGAACTCGCTGCTGCTGGCTGCGTTGCAGGGCGGATGGCTGATGGCGGGTGCAGCGGTCGGCTTTGCCTACAACCACATCGGACTCGGCGGCGTTCTGTTGATCGATTGCGCCAGCTATGCGGTTTCGCTGAGCTGCGTTTTCTTCGTGCGCAAAGGCCGGGTGACGGTCTCGCGTCCTGTGTTGGAGACGAACTCGCCAGTCGTGATTTCCGGAGCGGTGGCACGTTATCTCCATGAGCTTGGCGAAGGATATCGCTACGTCCAGGAAAATCGCCGGGTGCTGCTGATCGGCACAGCGTGGGCGCTGTTTGTAGCTGCCATGATGACGCAGGGCGTGCTGTCGGCGCCGCTGAGCGAACGCATCCTGCACGGCGGAGCCGTGGGTTACGGCTGGCTGAATGCCGGCTGGGCCGTGGGCGCATTTATCAGCGTGTTCTATGCGTCTCGGTTTATTCGTCGCCACGGAGCGCATTATTCCGTCACCCTCACCATGAGCGTGATCGCGGTAGCACTGTTTGTTCTGCCCATATCACGCTGGCTGGCGCTGGCCGTGCTCATTTACTTCGTCATGGGTTCGTGCCGGGGTACAGGAGGCATCGCGCTCTCCAGCGAGATGATGCAGTTGGTGCCGCGGCATTTCATGGGCCGGGTGCAGAACGCGTTTTCCTTTGTGGCCAGTGCCCTGCAGATTTGCACCTCGCTGCTGGCCGGAGAAGCCGCTCATCGCGAGGGCCTTGCGTATGGATTCTGGATCGTGGGCGCGATGTACTTGGGCGCCGCGTTGGCGGCGTGGCTGCCGGTGCGCCACGCAGTGGCCGAAGTCTACGAGCCAAGCGATACTGCCGCCGACTGAAAAAAGCTATTCACCACGGAGGGCACGGAGCGCACGGAGATAACAATTGGGTTTTCTTTAGCAGGATTGGGATTAAGGCCAATGTCTGCTTCGTTCCGGCTCCATCGCATCTAGGGGCAAGAGAGTTCTTAATCTCCGTGCGCTCCGTGTCCTCTGTGGTGAAAAAGAGCCGTGGTAAAAGAGGATTTCACTGGCTGCTGATCTAGCTTTTAGGCACGGGTGGCTGGGCCACGTGAGACTTTGCGTCGATGGCGATCTCTAACGCCGTTCGTGGCACGCCGTCCAACAGGAAGTCGCACAGCACGCGGTTGAACTCGTCCGGCACTTCTTCATACGGCATGTGCCCGGCACCGTGAAACATCACCAGGGCACTGTTTCGCAGCTGACGCTGTAGCTGATGGATCGACGAAGGGTACACCGCGCGATCGCGCGAACCCCACAGAATCAATGTCGGGATGCCGCTGATCTCTTTCAGCGCCTGGCCGATGTCGGCGAGGTCCTGGTGCCAGGACCGCAGGATCAGCAACAGGTGCTCGAAGCTGCCCGGGGGGTCGAGTCCCGCCATGTAGCCCTCGAACGTCCCCGGCGTTATGCGCTTGGGGTCGCCGTACAGCGTCTTGCAGTAACGAACGGCGATGGTCCGCAGCCGAGGCTGTACGTGTACCAGATACAGGCCTCCCAGGGTCGTGGCGAGCAGGCGCGCCAGCACCTTACCGTGGCTCGACCAGGGATTGATAGGCGAAACCAGCACTAGCCGGCGAATGCGATGCAGTCGGCTGCTGCGCGAAGCGATGGAGGCCAGGATCATGGTCAGCCCGCCGCCGCGCGACGAGCCCACGATGTCGGCATTCTCGATCCCAAGATGCTCCATAAAGCGCAGAACGCCCTCGGCGTCGCCGGTCAGCGAGCAATCGGGTTTTTCCGTGCGTTGGGAAAAGCCGCATCCCGGCAGGTCGATGGCGTACACCGTGAAGTGCCGCGACAGCGCCTCCATGTTGAAGCGCCAGGAGAAGGAGTAGCCGAGGAATCCGTGAATCAGCAGCAGGGGCGGGCCGGAACCGGCAACCCAGTAGCGCCAGGTCAGTCCGTCGAGCCTGACCGAACGCTCTTCAGCGCCCTTCAGTCGGGCAATTCCGGGGATATTGCCGATTTTTTCCGCCAACGAATTCATTCGCGCGACCCGTGGGATTTGGCCTCAACCTGCTGCAAAGCCATAACTTATCAGGCCACGGCTTGAAAATCCGCCGACCCGACACGATTAGGGTATCACCGCAAACGCGAGGCGGCGGGCTGGCAAATTGAAAATGATCTTACCAATAAGATTGCCCAGGAATCTTACCAGTAAGATCATTCTTCGGGCTTTCGGCCGGGCGCTCTTATGGAAGCTCTGAACGAATGCCTCGCGGGTAGAGCGGCGCTTCAGCGCCGCGTCGGAGCAGCTGTAATGCAGAGGCGCTTCAGCCCCGAAATCGAAGTCGCAAGTTGATCGGAGTTTTCCTTAACTGCCGGGTTTCCCCTGCGGCTCGACCGTGAAATTCCGCACCACCCTTTGATAGAGCAGCACCGCAGAGATCGCCGCACCGCCCAGCATCAGTATCCCAAGTGCAGTTTCGTGCAGCAGCAGCTTGCCGGCGCCGAACAGGCATAGGTAGATCATCATGCAGCCTAATCCCCAAGCCAGCAGGTTGCTGCCAATGTCGCGGTGCGGCGTGACCTCCGGCACCTGGGCGGCAATACGCGTCCAGCCGCGCACGTCCGGCGTGACTTTGCGGTAGAAGCGCAGCAGAATTTCGTCCGGCTCCGGACTGGTCAGAAACGTCACACTGACCCAGACGATGGTCGTGATGATGGTGGTGGTCAGCGCGCCCTTGGCGAAGACTAGCGACGCGTTGCCCGCGAACGGCTGCCAGTGGTTGAGCGCGATGGTGACCACGAGCGAGCACGCCATAGCTGAAATCTCGCTCCAGGCATTGATCCTCCACCAGTACCAGCGCAGGATGTACACCGCTCCGGTGCCGGCGCCAATCTGCAGCACCACCTGCCATCCGGAGGCGATCGAGCCCAGCTGAACGGACACCCACGCGGACGCAATCACCAGCAGCACGGTGCACACTCGCGACGCCGCCACGTAGTGTCCCTCTGAAGCGTGCTTGTTCAGGAATCGCCGGTAGAAATCGCTAACCAGGTACGACGCGCCCCAATTTAGTTGCGTGGCGATGGTAGACATGAATGCCGCCAGAAATCCGGCGATCGCGATGCCGCGATACTGGTGCGGCAGGTGCGCGTCCAGCACCATCATGTAGCCGGCTTCGGGATGTTGAAGGCCGGGGTAAAGCACGATCACCGCCAGGCCAGTGACGATCCAAGGCCATGGCCGGATGGCGTAGTGCGCGATATTGAACCAGAGCACCGACAGCAGACCCTGCTTCTCATCGCGGGCGCTGAAGATGCGCTGCGCAATGTAGCCGCCACCGCCGGGCTCCGCCCCCGGATACCAGAAGGCCCACCATTGCAGCCCGATGTAGACCAGAAAGTTTGCCACCGGAACCATCCACAGGGGCTCAGCCGTGACGCCTCGCGAAAACTGTGGCAGAAAGCCGAGCGGGCTGGCGGCATTCGTACCCGCAGTGGCCTGGATTTTGCCCAAGCTTTCGATCATCGTGCTCACGCCGCCGCATGCCTCCACCGCGTAGTAGCCCACGGCAATCACGATGCTCATCTTCAGGACGAACTGAAACAGGTCGGTCCAGAGCACGCCCCACAGGCCGCCCAGCGAGACATAAAGGCCAGTGAAAGGAATCAGAAAGAACACGCAGATGGCGAGTGCCGCGCCGTCGTTGCCGCTCCAGACTGAACCGAAGTGAGCGCTTAAGAAGCGGCCAGTGTTGGTGAGCATCGGCGCGCCTGCCAGCGTGACGCCCACGATGCTGGTCATGGCCTTCGTCACCCAGCCGAGGATGACGCAGTTCATCAGCAGCCCGAGGTAGATCGCGCGAAAGCCGCGCAGGAACGCTGCGGGCCTGCCGGAGTAGCGCATCTCGGCGAATTGCACATCGGTGAGCAGTCCCGATCTCCGCCACAGCCGGGCGAAGAGAAAGACCGTCATCATTCCTGACAGCAGAAATCCCCACCACAGCCAGTTGCCGGAGATGCCTTGCGTGTAGACCAGGCCGGTGACGACTAGCGGCGTGTCGGCGGCAAACGTTGTGGCCACCATGGACGTGCCTGCCAGCCACCAGCTCACATTGCGGCCGGAGACGAAGTAGTCGTCAACGCTGCGGCTGGAGCGGCGTCGGAACCACAGCCCCATCAGGAGCGTGATCGCGAGATACCCGACAATGGCCGACCAATCGAGAAGAGTGAAGTTCAAATTCAAATCACCGTATCACCTGGTGTCATCCTGAGCGCAGCAGCGCCCGCTTTCGGCACTGCGGAGTCGAAGGACCCCTAGCCTACGATATTGCGCGCATAGCGGTCCTTCGACTACGTTCGCGGGCTTCGCCGCCTCACTGCGCTCAGGATGACAGCTGAGAAATAGTAGCGTGCAGCGGTGCACTTACAGCGCCGCGTATCTGCGCTCTCGAAGGGGCGCGTTGCAAAGCTTTCAGCCTGTAACATGCTTGCATTCCCGCTCTCAATCAAAACGGTATAATCAAAGACCGATCAGGAGTTATCGAAGATTATGAGTGGAACCAATGGCAGCAACGGCAAGACCACGCTGAAGCCGCGCGCCGAATGGATTGCCAAGCGCCGCGCAGAAGCCGCCCGCACCGGCGACAGCAACATGTCGCAAATGCACTTTGCTCGCAAAGGCATGCTCACCGAAGAGATGGTATTCATCGCCGAGCGCGAGCAGATCACGCCCGAGCTGGTGCGCGATGAAGTTGCCGCCGGCCACATGATCATTCCAGCCAACGTGAATCATCCTGAGCTGGAGCCGATGTGCATCGGCGTGGCGTCAAAGTGCAAGATCAACTCCAACATCGGTAACTCCTCGGTCACCAGCAATGTGGATGAGGAGCTGAAGAAGCTGCACACCTCGGTGCACTACGGCGCGGACACGGTGATGGACCTTTCCACCGGCGGCGGCATTCAGGAGATTCGCGAAGCCATACTCCGGCACTCGCCGGTGCCTATTGGCACGGTGCCCATCTATGAAGCTGTGTCGCGCGTGAAACGGATCGAAGACCTCAACGCCGACATCATGCTCGAGGTCATCGAGGAGCAGGCTGAGCAGGGCGTCGACTACATGACGATCCACGCCGGCGTGCTGGTGGAGTATCTGCCGCTGATCACCAAGCGCATCACCGGCATCGTCAGCCGCGGCGGCGCGATCCTGGCCCAGTGGATGGCGCATCATCACAAGCAGAATTTCCTCTACGAACGCTTCGACGACATCACCAAGATTTTGGCCAAGCACGACGTCAGCTATTCGCTTGGCGATGGACTGCGTCCCGGCTGCATTGCCGATGCCAGCGACGAGGCGCAGTTTGCCGAGCTCAAGACTCTGGGCGAGTTGACGAAGAAGGCCTGGGAGCGCGACGTGCAGGTGATGATCGAAGGTCCCGGACATATCCCGCTCGACAAGATCAAGGAGCAGGTCGAGAAGGAAGTCGAGCTCTGCTACGGCGCTCCGTTCTATACCCTCGGGCCGCTGGTCATCGACATTGCTCCCGGCTATGACCACATCACGTCCGCGATTGGCGCGGCCATGATCGGCTGGTACGGTGCGGCGATGCTTTGCTACGTGACCCCGAAGGAGCATCTCGGCTTGCCGAACGATAAGGACGTGAAGGACGGCATCATCGCCTACAAGATCGCGGCGCACGCGGCTGATGTGGCGCGGCATCGTCCCGGAGCGCAGGATCGCGACGACGCTCTCAGCTATGCGCGCTACACGTTTGATTGGGACAAGCAGTTTGCGCTGTCGCTCGATCCCGAGACTGCGCGCTCGATGCATGACGAGACTCTGCCTGACGCGTATTACAAAGAAGCGGCGTTCTGCTCGATGTGCGGCCCGAAGTTCTGTTCCATGAACTACTCGGCCAAGGTAGACGAGTACAACAAGCAGGTGCACGGCGTGGAAAAGAAAGACTACTCGGAGCTGATGAACAAGCTGGTGGCGATTAAGTAAGGAAGCAATTAGCAGTTGGCAATTAGCATTTAGTAAAGGCCGCGATCAGCGCGGCCTTTTGTTTTCCAATTGTTGCGTGTCCGGCTACTGAGGGTGCTTTGAGCCCTAAAACTCAGAGGACGCACGCCACCCAACGCAAGGGCAGCGTCTATCTCCACTCTAGTCAGCGCCTATCTCCACTCTAGAAATGACGAACCATCGAGTCGCGACAAGCCGCCTGGGTCTAAAGACGAGGAACCATCGAGTCGCCTCAAGCCGCCCGGGTCTAAAGATGAGGAACCGTCGAGTCGCCACACGCCGCCCCGGTCTCAAAGATGAGGAACCATCGAGTGGCGTCAAGCCGCTCTGGTCTGAAGATGAGGAACCCTCGAGTGGCGTCAAGCCGCCCTCGTCTAAAGATGAGGAACCATCGAGTCGCGTCAGGCGCTCTGGTCTAAAGATGAGGAACCGTCGAGTCGCCGCCCGGGTCTAAAGAAGAGGAACCGTCGAGTAGCGTTTAAGCCGCCCTGGGAATCGAACAAGTCGCGTTCACGCGACGAAAGATGATAGCCCCGGCCTTCAGGCCGGGAAGAGGTAGGTTTTGATGCGAGTCCCCCGGGGACGACAGACTCCGCCGACAGTTTTGGCAGTCTCCGCCTGCCGACTCCGCAATCGATCTGGCAGCCAAGGAACCTGATTCAGCAGTCTTTGAAGGGGACGGCCTTCAGGCCGTCCGTAGCGCCGCCGAATTTCTTTGGCTTCAGCCGCCGATGGGCTTCGCCGTTATCAGAGCATCCCGGAAGCAAAGACTGCCGCCGGCTCCGGGTCAAAAAGGCTTTCGACGGCGCGGCTCAAGCGAGAACTTTTTGCCAGTCCTGTGTTTGCCCCGGAAGATCGACCAGTTTTCCCTGTGGAATGGAGAGCCGTTCTGAACAAAAGCGGAATACCTCATCCGATGGGACAGAACTTAGTGACCTCTGCAACACAATCAACAATTCACTGTAGGTGGAGAACCGCTTGATTCGAGGCAAGCCGTCATTCCCTATCTTGACAAGGAGCTTGTATAGGCCGTCTTCTTGGAAAATCGCGCCTTTGTTCGTCATCAGGTGAATTCTAGCATCAGCCCTGCGAGGAGTTGCCGCCAATTTTGCTTTTCGCATCCGGCGGTCACTACGTCGTAACCTGCTCTCCAACACCGTTTCTGTCATCAACTCGTAACCTTCACGCCGTTCCACCTTCGCCGCTCTTTGCTACACTCGAAATCGTGAGACGAATCCGCCCGAAAGCCTGGATCTTTGCCTGCCTCTCGGGCGTTCTTCAGATACTGATCTTCCCCAACTTTTCAATCTACCTGCTCAGCTGGGTCGCGCTCGCGCCGCTGATTTACGCCATCCTGAAATGCCGTGAGCAGGACGTGATGATGGTGCTTGCCGACGGCGGACAATTCCTGGCGCCCGCGACCGCGCGGCAAGGATTTCTGCTGGGATACGTCAGCGGCTTCATCTGGTATCTGGGCAGCTGCTCCTGGATTTTTCACGTGATGCACTTCTACGGCGGAGTCGGCACGCCCCTGTCGATCCTGCTGCTGGTGATGTTCGCGCTGTACCTCGGTCTTTATCACGGGCTGTTCGGATTATTGCTGGCGCTGATCGCGGCGCGGCGCAACGGTTTCAGCCTGCGCGCGCTGGTGTTCACTCCATTCGCGTGGGTCGCGGTTGAACTGGCTCGCACCTACATCACCGGATTTCCCTGGGACCTGCTGGGCAACACGCAGATCGACAACATTCCCCTGGCGCGCATCGCGACCGTTACAGGCGTGTACGGTATCTCGTTTGAGATCGCGCTGGTCAACACGGCGGTCGCGGCCGCGTTCCTGGTGCCGTATGCGCGTCGCAAGCTGTTGCTCACGGCGTCATTGGCGGCGGCGATCGCGTTGCATGCGGGCAAACTCGAACGGCCCGGCGCTTTGCCGACAGCACAGGGCGCCACGCTGGTGCAGTCCGACATTCCCATACTCGAGTCCGAGCCGTGGTCGCCGGAATATTTTCAGCAGACGCTCAGCTCGTTGCAGGCGCTCAGCATACGTCCTGAGCATGATAAATCCGGCAGCCCGGGATTGATTGTCTGGCCTGAATCGCCAGCGCCCTTCTGGGCTACCGATCTGAACCTGCGTCACACATTGGCGGACATCGCGCGCAACACCGACTCGTACATCATTGCCGGGACGTTAGGAATCGAGCATGCCGGAGATCCCACTCGGCGTCCCGACGTTTTCAACTCAGCTTCGGTGGTCGCGCCCAACGGCGCTTGGACGGCCCGCTACGACAAGATTCATCTGGTGCCTTTCGGCGAATATGTTCCCTTTGCAAAGTTGTTCAGCTTTGCCGGCGGGCTGACCCAGCAGATTGGAACCTTTGCGCGCGGAAAATCGAGAATGCCGCTGCATGTGGGAGATTCCGAAGCTGGAGTTTTCATCTGCTATGAATCGATTTTTCCCAACGAGGTCCGTCATCTCGCCTTGAATGGAGCTGAGTTCCTGGTGAATATTTCGAATGACGGCTGGTATGGCGAAGGCGGTGCGCCGCGCCAGCACTTGAACATGGCACGCATGCGCGCGGTGGAGAATGATCGCTGGCTGTTGCGCGACACGAACACCGGCATCACGGCGGTGATCGACCCGTATGGCCGGGTTGTAGCCGAAGCTCCGCGCAATCAGCGGACGCAGTTGCAAGCCGCGTATTCGCTGGAGCTCACCACGACTTTCTACACCCGCCATGGCGATTGGTTCCCACTGGTGTGTGCGATAATCACGTTGCTGGGCTTGCTGCTGCGCTATCAGAGGCCGGCGGAGATGATGCAGCCGCAAGTAGCATAAGAAATCGATTCACCACAGAGACACCGAGGCACCGCTGAAGAAAAGCTTTGAATCAGGGCCCGTCTCCAGATGTGCCGTAACGGCTGCACGAGCAGTTAGGCTTCAGCTCCTGAATGGATGTTTCGAAGAAGCACTGTGAGAGTGTGAGGCCAAACATACGTCTTCTCTGTGCCTCTGTGGTGATTGAAAGGTTTTCCGCACCATGGTTGAAGAACTAGAACAGGAATATTCCGCGTTGCGCGACAAGGTTCACGACCTTCAGGAGTATCTTTGACGCGCCTAAGCTGCGCGAGAAGCTAAGCGAGATCGAGAAGCAAACCGCCGATCCTTCACTCTGGTCGAATCCCGAAAAATCTCAACAGGTAATGCGCGAGAAGAAACGGCTGGAAAGTGCGCTCGCGACTTCCGATGAACTCGTGCGTCGCTCTGGCGACATTACCGCCTACTTCGATCTGGCACACGAAGGCGAGGATGTTTCCGCCGACCTGCGGCGCGAAGTCGATGCGTTGCGCGTGCTCGTGGACAAGCTGGAGACCGAGACACTGCTCTCTGGCGAAAACGACGAGCGCAATGCGATCGTCACCATTCATCCCGGCGCCGGTGGAACCGAGTCGCAGGACTGGGCCGAGATGCTGATGCGCATGTACCTGCGCTGGGCGGAACGCCAGGGCTTCTCCACCTCGCTGTACGAATATCAGCCAGGTGACGAAGCCGGCATCAAGTCGGCGACCTTCGGGGTGAACGGTCAATATGCGTACGGATTGTTGACCAGCGAGATCGGCGTGCATCGCCTGGTCCGCATCTCTCCATTTGACCAAGCCAAGCGCCGGCACACTTCCTTCGCCAGCGTGTATGTCTCACCGGAAATCGACGAGACCATCGAGATCGATATCAAGCCGGAAGACATTCGCACGGACACCTACCGTTCCGGCGGCAAAGGTGGGCAGCACGTCAACACCACGGATTCGGCGGTGCGCATTACCCACATTCCGACGGGGATTGTTGTGGCCTGCCAGAACGAGCGCTCGCAACACAAGAATCGCGAGAAGGCGATGAGTATCCTGCGCTCGCGTCTCTACGAATACGAACTGGAAAAGAAGCGCGAGGTGACCAGGCACATTGAAGACTCCAAGCTTGACATCGATTTCGGCTCGCAGATCCGGTCGTATGTGTTGCAGCCTTACCGCATGGTGAAGGACCTTCGAACAAGGGTTGAGATCGGCGACGTCGATCGTGTGCTCGATGGCGACTTGAACGAGTTGAATCGCGCCTATTTGCAACTGCGGCGAAAAGAGGGGCAGGAATAATTTCTCGGCCGGATCGAACGGATCGCTAGACAGCTATCGTCGCCAGCCCATCGTCGGCGACATTCCGGCTGGTGCGAACTCTGCTCTTGAGGCGAACCAGCTTCCCCTTTTGCGCTTCGTCAGGAAGCACATTCCACAAGTACATGGCTGCATAAGCTCGCCAGGGACGCCACGCCTCGGCGCGAGTCTCCAGCTCGCGGACGTTCTTCAGATCCAGGCGGCGCAGGAGCGCGATGTCGCCGGAGGGGAACGCGTCCGGCTCGCCCAGCGCGCGCATGGCTACATATTGCGCAGTCCATTTGCCGATGCCGGTAATCGCCGACAACTGATTCAGGAACGAGTCCACATCCGAAATTCCTTCGAAGCGGATCTGGCCGTCGCAAACTGCGCGCGCCAGAGCCCGAATGGTCTGTGCCCTCGTCTTGGGCAAACCGATGCTGGCAAGATTCGCGCCCGCCAAGGCCTCCGGCCGGGGGAAGAGATGCGTAACGCCATCCTTGCCGGAGATGGGCTGGCCGAAGCTGCGGACCAGGCGTCCGGCGAGAGTGGTCGCGCCTTTGACTGTCACTTGCTGGCCGAGAATCGCTCGCACTGCGAGTTCGAAGCCATCCCAGCAACCGGGCACGCGCAGTCCTGGACTTTTCTTAAATCGACTCTTCAACGCCGGATCTGCGCTCAAACTCTCGGCGATCGCCTGCCAGTCAGCGTTGACGTCGAACATGCGGCGTATGCGCTCGACGATGAGAAACAGCGAACGAGGATCGCCGAAACGAATTCGCACGTTCAGCCCGTCGCCGGCGTCGTTGAGGCGCACTTCGAAATCGCCGTCATTGCCATTCAGCGAAATCGAGCGACGATAGCTGCCGTTGCTGACAACTTCCACGCCGGGCGTCGCGCGCAGCTCCAGGAATGCCAGAACGCCGTTCCAGTCATACGGCGGGCGGAAGCGAAGATGGAACAGGTATTGATTTTCCGGCAGCGCCGTCGTGTGTCGCACCAGTTTACGAATTTGTGTGGGCGTGCGCTTGTAAGTTTTGCGGATTGCGTCGTTGAAACGGCGGACACAGCCGAAGCCTGAAGCTACCGCGACGTAGTTCATCGGCAACGTAGTTTCGTCGATCAGCTTCTTGGCGAAGTGCAGCCGTCGCGTGTGCGCCACGGCGCTCGGTGTCGCTCCGAGATGTTGCAGAAACAGTCGGCGTAAATGCCGCGAGCCAACTCCAAGTCGTTCGGCGAGTACCTCGACTCCGCCATCTTCCAGGCCGCTTTCGCTGATCAACCGCAAAGCTCGCGCAACTGTGTTCGACGTTCCCAGCCATGCCGGAGTTCCAGGAGAACATTCTGGCCGGCATCGCAGACAGGGGCGAAACCCCGCTTCGGCGGCAGCGGCGGCCGTAGGGAAGTAACGAACATTTTTCTCTTTGGGACTGGGCGCCGGGCAGATGGAGCGGCAATAGACTCCGGTGCCCAAGACTCCGATGAAGAACTTGCCATCGAAACGTGCGTCGCGCGATAGCCGAGCGCGCGAGCATACCCGCCAATCGAGATTCATGCCGTTCACGAACCTAGAGTACTCGATTGTCCGGAAGGATGTAGACGTTTTCGGACCATGTCGCCGATAGTACAAAGCGCCGTGGAATAGTGAGAAGTGGTGCGCGTCGTAACGAAAGCCACGCCCCTTCGAAAGCGAGGACGGCTGAGTTTTCCAGCAGACTGCTGCCGCCTATTTCGATTTCTTCGCAGGCGCCTTGGCGGAGGGCTTTCGTGTCGTCGGCTTCGGCTTTTCGGGCGGCTTCTCCTCGATGTCGCTCAAGCGAATGACTGCGGCCGCGGCAGCGTATTGCACCTCGGTCTGCTCGTCCTGTAAGCCAGAAACGGCGGTGCCTTTCATCGTAGGATCGCCGCGTTTCGCGATAGCGTCGAATGCCGCCGCGCGCACCAGCCATTTCTTCTGTTGCAAAGCTGCGTCAGAGAGGGCTTGGGCGCTTTTGGGATCGGGATCTTTGGCTAAGGTGAGCGCTGCCGCGGCCAATACGGGTGAGACATCGTCCTTGGTAAGAAGTTTGAAGGCCGTCAGACCCATACCTCCAAACGGCACGAACCCAAGTCCAGCCTGAAAGCCCAAGCCAGCCAGCTTCTTGGGATCGCTCAGCATCTTCTTCTGCTGTTCCTTCAAACTGGCGCCGCTCTTTTGTTCGCCGGTGAGGACGGCATAGAAAACGTTGTAGCCGCGCTCATCACCCATGGTGACCAGCGAGTGGGCAGCTGAAAGGATGACCGCAACGTCGGTGTCGTGCAGCGCCTCCAATAACTGGGGCTTCGCGCTCCTGGCGGACATGTCGCCCAAGGCTTGCGCGGCCGCTGCGCGGACATCGGGCTTGTCGTCTTTCAACGCAGTCAGCGCTGCATCTTCCGCTTGCTGATCGCCAATTAACAGGCCCAGCTCGCGGGTTGCCCTGGTTCGTTTTTCGACGCTGGAATTGGTGAGGCCGCTGTTCAGCACGCTCCAGGCTTGCGCCTTCGGATCTTGCGGAGCGGCGGCTGCCGCAGAAGTCTGCGTGGACGGCGTTTGGTCAGCGGAAGGGGCGGATGTTTGGCCGTAAGCAAGCGCGGCACTCGCGCAGCAGAGCACAAGAATGCCGATGGGACGAAGTGGGAAGTTCATGGCTTCACCTCATTTATTGGTGGTGCGAAAGATGCGAAGGAAGAATCTGTGACGCTCAGCGGAATTGCTCCAGGTTGGCTCTTAGCTCTTAGCCCCTAGCTATTTGGGAAAATCTTGTATCAGGGAAACCCGAGTTTCCTCAGCGGCTAAAGCCGAATCAATTCACAACATTTACGGACGACCTGAAGGCCGTCCCCTTCAAAGCAAACATAATCACAAAACCAAGGTCATCACAAAACCAAGGTCATCACAAAGCAAAAGTCATCAGAGTTCTTTAGCTGGGAAACACCGAGCCGAAGAAGGCCTCCTTTATTTGTTTACACCTTCGATGCGGGGCTGAAGCCCCATCGCATTTGCCACAGCTTTGACGCGGCGCTAAAACGCCCCTCTACCCATAACGCGCGTGCTGAGACCTTCTTTAAAGGCTACCTGCTAAGAGCTGAGAGCTAAAAGCCAAGGGCCAAGGGCCGCTTTTACAACATCCCGCCGGTTTGCGTGGTGAGGATGCTGAGGGCCATTTCCAGTTTGGCGATGGCTTTGTCCAACTCAGGATGCTTGTCGGTTTGCTCCCGCATTCCGTTTAGGATGCGGTGAGCCTCGGCTACATGCTCGGCGGCGTTCTGCTCTGGTTGGTCTGTAGAATTTTCAGGGCTCATGGATCACCTGCAGAACATCTTACCTCACCGCGAATCCTTGACGCCGACTGCGCCAGCGCCGCTGGCGAGTCGCATAAAGAGGCACGATCCGAATCGAATGTTCCGATCCAGCTCCGTGCCTCTTTGGGCGGCTTATGGATAAGCAACCTTAATTGAGTACGTGAATGTTCTTCTTCTCGCACATCTCCTTCAGCACCTTCGGCCATACGGTGACGCTGACTTCGCCGAGATGCGCTTTGCGCAGCAGCAGCATCAGCGTGCGTGACTGCCCGATGCCTCCGCCAACGCTCAGCGGGATCTCGTGATTCACGATGGCCTTGTGATAGGGGAAGTTCAGGAAGTCCATCTGATGCGTGAGTTCGAGCTGCTTCTTCAGCGACTCCGGATTCACGCGAACGCCCATGGACGTGAGCTCATGACGCCGATGGGTGAGAGGGTTCCACACCAGGATGTCGCCATTGAGTCCGTGCCGCACGTGGCCATCGTCCGAGCGGGTCTCGGTGACCCAATCGTCGTAATCGGCGGCGCGCATCTCGTGCGGGTAGCCGTCCTTCAGCGTCCAGCCGATGCCAACGATGAAGACCGCCGGATACTTCTGCAGGATCGCGGTCTCGCGCTGCTTGCGCGGCAGGTCGGGATACATGTCGAGGATTTCCTCGGCATGCAGGAACTTGAGGTTCTCCGGCAGGTTGGGATAGCGCGCGTCTTTCAACTGCGGAAAGATTTCCTGGGCATGCCGCTCAGCGCCGACCATGACCTTCCAAATCTTGCTGACGACTTCTTTGAGGAAGTGAAGGCTGCGTTGCTCGGGAGTGATGACCCGCTCCCAGTCCCACTGATCGACGTAGGCGCTGTGGTCGTGATCGAGGAAGTAATCTTTGCGGACGGCGCGCATGTCGGTGCACAGGCCCTCGCCCGGCTGCATGCCAAACTGCTTCAGCGCCATCCTCTTCCACTTGGTAGCGGCCTGTACCACCTGCGCATTGATGGGGTGCTTGTCGCGATCGTTTGAGATGTGGAACTGGATGGGAGTCCGCGAACCGTCACGGTCGAGATAGTCATTGACGCCCGTCTCCTCGTCGACGATCAGGGGCACGGTGACCATCATCAGGTTCAATTCTTTGCAGAGGTTTTCTTCGATGTAGTTTTTCACCTCGAAGATCGCCCTCTGGGTGTCTTTAGGTGACAGCAGCGAGCTGTAGTCCGCCGGAAGCACATGTTCCAGCTCTGTGTAGTCGCCAATTCCGGGGCCAGCGAGATCTGCTTTCTTGTCAGCCATGCTGTTCTCCTTGCGATACGGTCGACGTGGCGGCGCAAGAGTGCCTGCCGCGAAATGAGTCTGGGAAACGCACGTCGCCAGCTACAGGAAAACACCAGACAGGCCGAACGGCAGTAACCGCCGTCACCGGGCAGTGTGCGATGGGGGCTATGGCTTCGATGCGGTCGGAGAGTTGGATATTGCGAAACGCCGAGCCCGGAGGGCGGGATTTGTTTTAGCCGTGGGCGTAAGCCCGCGGTAAGAGGACGGACCAGGAATCGAGCCGCGGAGCGGCGGTACCGGCTAGTCGGCGAGGACATATTTCTTATCGTACGAAACGCCGGTCTTGTCGAGCAGCGCAACAAATTCATCCTCAAACGTTCGACTGGAATGGTGCCGTTGCTGGTTGCCGATGTATCGCTTGACCGCTCCCATTTGCGACGGGCTCACGCTGATCGCGGCATATCCCTCCTGCCACGCAAAACGCGCCACATTGGCCTTCATGAAACGCGAGGAGTTTGCTTTCAAATCACGCACAAGATCCACGAGGTGCGACCCGGCTGGAACCGAGAGCAAGATGTGCACGTGATTGTTTGTACCGCCGATTGTCAGGATGGCGAAACCGCGGTTTCGCGCGATGCCGCGCATATACGCCCAAAGGGGCTCCGGTTCGCGGATGAGTTGCGCACGGCCTCTAGTTGAGAAAACGCAATGGACGTAATTCAGTACATACGATCGTGACATGGGAATGTCGCCGCTCCGCGGCTCGGAGATTCAACTTTTTCGCATTACCGCGGGCTTACGCCCACGGCTAACACAAATGCCGCCCGTTCCGGGCTCTCCGGCATCGGTCAAATGCCGGAGCAGCTTGAGTTGTCTTTTGGGCCGGCCAAGAGACACAGCATATCGATGAAAACACGGTTTCATGACGGCAGGCTGTAATCAGGATCACATTGCCATGTGCAAATACCGCCTGGGTGTGTACGCGGTTTGCGCCGTCGTCGCCGAGAAACACAGGATGTGTACGAAATTATGCCTTTGTAACGGCAGGCTGTAATCAGGGCCGCATCACGGATATGCGAAGCGCCGCTGGCCTGTGTACAGAAACGCTGGCCAATACACATTTTGCTCGTTGAGCCTAAGCCCGCAGAGCGGAATTTGTTTTAGCCGTAGGCGTAAGCCCGCAGTCCGCGAACCCACGAGGAATCGAGCCGCGGAGCGGCGCCATCTCAAACCTTCTGGGCGGAGGTCATTCAAACACTCGGACTGTGAACCCTCCCTCGCCCCCACAGCCCCATTCCTCTACACTAGGACGAGTTCCTCATATCGCAATGCCGCGATCTGTCATCCAAGCATGAGGAGAACGAATTGATGGCACCTTTGGCGTCCCAGGAACAGAAATCCTCGTTGCTGACCCCGTACGACCTGCACCTGTTCAACGAGGGCACCCACACTCGTCTGTTCGAAAAGCTTGGCGCGCATGAAATCGAGCTCGATGGCAAGCGCGGCACCTATTTTGCGGTGTGGGCTCCGAACGCCGAGCGCATTTCCGTGGTCGGCGACTTTAATGGCTGGAATCCGGATTCCCATCCCATGAACCCCAAGGAGCAGTCTGGCGTATGGGAGGCTTTCGTTGCCGATCTGGGCCAGGGCGCGGTGTACAAGTACCACATTCGCTCGCGCTATCACATGTACACGGTCGACAAGACTGATCCCTACGGCTACTTCAACGAGGTCCCCCCGCGCACTGCGTCGATCGTGTGGAATCTCGACTATCAGTGGGGCGACAGCGAGTGGATGCGGACGCGCCATGATCACAACAAGTTTGAAGCGCCCATGTCGATTTACGAGGTGCATCTGGGCTCGTGGATGCGCGTGCCGGAGGAAGGCAATCGCTCGCTGACTTATCGCGAGCTGGCGGTGAAGCTGGCCGACTACGTGAATGATCTGGGCTTTACTCACGTCGAGTTCATGCCGGTGATGGAGCACCCATTTTTCGGATCATGGGGATACCAGGTGACCGGATATTACGCGCCCAGCGCGCGTTTTGGCACGCCGCAGGATTTCATGTACCTGATGGATTACCTGCACCAGCGCAACATTGGCGTGATTCTCGATTGGGTGCCATCGCACTTTCCCAACGACGAGCACGGGTTGGCATATTTCGACGGCACGCACTTGTACGAGCATGCCGATCCGCGCAAGGGTTTTCATCCCGATTGGAAGTCGTCGATCTTCAACTATGACCGCACTGAGGTTCGCAGCTTCCTTATCAGCAACGCGCTCTTCTGGCTGGATCGCTATCACGCCGACGGCTTGCGCATGGACGCCATCGCTTCCATGTTGTATCTGGATTACTCGCGCAAAGCAGGCGAATGGATTCCCAACCAGTTCGGCGGGCGCGAGAACCTTGGGGCGGTGTCGTTCCTGAAAGATCTGAACCGCGAAGCCTACGAGACGTTTCCTGATATCCAGACCATTGCCGAGGAGAGCACGGCGTGGCCCATGGTTTCGCGGCCTCCGTATATTGGCGGGCTGGGCTTTGGCATGAAGTGGGACATGGGCTGGATGCATGACACGCTGCTGTTCATGGCGAAGGATCCGATTCACCGCAAGTATCACCACAGCAAGCTGACATTCCGCGGGTTGTATGCTTTCACGGAAAACTTTGTGCTGCCGCTGTCCCACGATGAAGTGGTACATGGCAAAGGCTCGCTGCTGGGCAAGATGGCCGGCGACACCTGGCAGAAGCTTGCGAACCTGCGGCTACTGTTTGGCTATATGTTCACCCAGCCGGGCAAAAAGCTGCTGTTCATGGGCTGCGAAATCGGCCAGTGGTCGGAGTGGAACCACGATGGCAGCGTCGATTGGAAGCTGCTGGGATTTCCGGCGCACCAGGGAATCCAGCGCTGGGTCCGCGACCTGAACACGTTCTATCGTGGCGAGCCCGCGTTGTATCAATGCGACTTCACCCCGGAAGGATGGCGCTGGATCGATGCAGACGACTCGGACCACAGCGTGCTGACCTATCTGCGCTTCTGCAAGGACCAGAGAACTCCAGTGGTAATGGCGTGCAACTTTACGCCTATGCCGCGGCGTGGGTATCGAGTGGGTGTGCCCCAGGCAGGCCACTGGCGCGAGGTGCTGAACAGCAACGCCGCCATGTATGGAGGCACGGACGAGGGCAACTTCGGCGGCCGCTCCACGGACCCGATCCCCACGCATGGCTTCAATCATTCGTTGTTGCTCGATTTGCCGCCACTGGCGATGGTGGTGTTCAAGCAATAGCTTCGTACATCACGAACTGGTGGGTGCGCCGAACTTCGTGCAGCCAATTCTGAGAGGCCAGAATATCTTCGTGTACCGCATTGTGGTAGATGAGGTAGACCGGCCGGGGCGCGGCGATGAGTGAGGCGTGCAGGTTCGCCAGCATCTCTCTCCAGACGTGGCGCGGAAACGGATTGAAGAGGTAGAGCAGCGTAGGCTCGGCAGGAAACTCGAAGCGTCGCGCATCGCCGGCGTGGGATTCTATGGCAAAGCATTTCTGCTGCTGGTCGTGGTAACCGGCGATATTCTGTAGCGCGATCGCGTTCAACTCCTCCAGCAGTTCCACCCCAATAATCCGCTGAAACGGATAGCTGCACGCCATCAGCAGCGTGCGGCCTTTGCCCGATCCCAAGTCGATGAAGGTGAAGCCGTTCGTGGCGACCGGCAGGGCTTCAATAATTTCGGAGAACAATGCCGGTTCGGAAGGCTGGTACTGCCCGCCCGAAAGCCACTCGCGGATCCGCGTGCGTAACGAAACTGTCGCCCAAGTCGTGTCCACGTTGTGCTCGAAATCAAAATCGATATCGCCGTAGCGCGACTTGCGCCGCGCAGGCGTCAGATCGCGAACCAGGTCGGCAAATTCCCGCGCGTAATAGCGAACCGAGCCAGCGACTCCGCGATTGTGGAATGAATCGCGCAGCCAGCTAAGCGCATTGTCGGAGTTGGAGTTTTTGCGGCGGGACACTTCAGGATGGTAAATGGCGGACGGCGCGGAGCGACAGGTTCATCGCCCGCGCCATCTCCCGGGTATAAATTAGGCTAGATCGAAGAGCAGGAATTCCGCTGTGCCATCGCCGGTGCTCGCGATCTTCAGCTTGTTTTCACTGCTGATTTCGGCACCGTCACCTTGCTCCAACTTTGAGCCGTTCACCTCGAGTTCGCCGCTGATCAGCTGAACCCAGGCATGACGTCCGGGCTGGAGAGCCAGTTCAACCGACTTGCCGCCGTCCAGCAGGGAAGCGTAGACGCTCGCGTTCTGGTTGATGGTCGTCGAGCCTTCGCGTCCGTCGTGAGACGCGATCAGCCGCAGCTGATTCTGCTTCTCCTCAGGCGAAAACGTCCGGTCTTCGTAGCTTGGCTTCAACCCTTCGGCTTCGGGAAGAATCCAGATCTGGAGCAGGTGCACCGGCTGCTTCGACTGGTTAACTTCGCTATGCATCACGCCGGTTCCTGCCGACATGCGCTGCACGTCATTGCGCTTGATGGCCGCGCCCCGTCCCATGCTGTCGCGGTGGTTCAACTCGCCGTCGATGATGTAGGTGAGGATCTCCATGTCGCGATGGGGATGCATGCCAAAGCCGCGCCCGGCGCTCACGACATCCTCGTTTATCACGCGCAAATCGCGGAATCCCATGTGCTTGGGATCGTAGTAATCCGAAAATGAAAAGGTGTAGTGCGTATCCAGCCAGCCATGGTTGGCGTGGCCGCGCTCTTCGGAGGGTCGAATAGTGATCATAATGTTTCTCCTGAACCTGTATATAAGATGCTTTAACGTTGAAGAAAGATTCAGAGTGGTCTGACCGGCTGAGGATAGGTCGGCAGAGAGCCTGATCAAGCTTCAGTGCGCGCTACTCGGGGGCTTGCTGACCCAACTTTCGGCACAGCTTGCCCAAGGCTTTTTGTTCTTGCGGTTTGAGCGTATTGATGAATTCGGTAAGCGCATCTGCGTGCCGCGGAAAAATCTCGCGAATCAGCGATTTGCCTTTGCTGGTTAGGCACACGATCAGCACCCGCCCATCTTCCGGAGAACGCTGGCGCTTTGCCAGCCCAGACTTTTCGAGGTTGCCGACGACCATGGTCAGGTTGCCGCCGGTAGTGAGGACCTTCTGGGCAATGTCTGACAGGGACATCGGGCCGAGGTGATAGAGGGCTTCCAGCACGGCGAACTGGGTCAGGGTCAAACCGCTGTCTGCCAACTGACGGCTGGCAACATTGCGGGCGGAGTTGGCGGCCCGCATCAGCTTCACGTAAGTAGCGAGCGCCAAGCGCTTGGCAGAATGCCCAGTTGGAGTTTCGGTCACAGTTTACCTCGTGTTAGATACTACGATATTGAAGCAATCTGTGACCGATTGGATTCATTTCAATCCGGCATTTTCGGCAGCAAGTTTTCCCAGGACGCTCCAGTCATGTTTGTCGTAACCTCGGCCGATGGCCGCCAGCATGTGGTCGCGCACGACGCTGGCAATGGGCAGGGCGACATCTACGCTTTCCCCAGCCTTGAGCGCCAGGCGAACGTCTTTCAAACCCAAGCGCAGATTGAAGCCATGATCGTGCTTCTGATCGGCGATCAGGCCGCCATAGGTTTTGTAGACGGGCGCAGCAAACAAGGTGCTGGTAAGGAAGTCGACGTACTGGTGGGGATCGACGCCGTATTTGCGCGTCAACGCGATTGCTTCCGATAGCGCCTCGATGACCGAGGCGATCAGGAAATTGCCGCTTAGCTTGATGACGTTAGCCATCTCCGGCTTGTCGCCGATCTCGAAGACACGCTGCCCCAGCGCCTCAAGGATTGGCTTGCAATGCTCCAGCGTAGTTTTCTCCCCGGCCGCGGCGACAAACAGCTTGCCGGCGGCCGCGGCATCCGGACGGCCGAACACCGGCGCGGCGAGATACCGTTGCTTGCGCCGCTGATGCGCATCTTCCAGCTCCCTGGAGAGCTCAATACTGATTGTGCTCATCGAAATGTGGGTGGATCCTTTAGGCAAGTTCTCCAGCACGCCGCCGGGATGCAAAACAGCGGATTCCACGGCGGTGTCGTCGGCTAGCATGGTGATGGCGACTTCTGCGCCTTTCGCTGCCGCGCCCGCGGATTTCGCTACTACTGCGCCCTCGGAGCGCAGCGGCTCAGCTTTGGACAACGTCCGGTTCCATACGGTGACCTCATGCCTAGCGCGAATCAGATGCTGCGCCATGGGCGCCCCCATGTTCCCCAGCCCTAGAAATGCGATTTTCATTGTGGTTCCTCGTTTCACGAGTAATTAAGCACCCAGCTATGGATGCTCGTGAGGAAAGTTAGGCGCAGGGGTTGATGACGTTCAGGAGCGAAAAGCGGCGGCAGGATTCTCTCCGGCCGATTTGGCACGGTTCGGCTTTGGAACAGATCCTGCTACAAATCGCTTTGCAGTTTCATCTAACAGTTGACAGGAGGATAATGGCGGTATGCGGCGCTGGATGTTTATCGCGGCCTTAGGCGCGGCCTTGCTGTCGACTCCCCTCTGGGCGCAGCGAGGTGGCGGTGGCGGCCACGGCGGTATGTCGATGGGTGGAGGACACGGGTTCTCCGGCGGAAGTGTGGGCGCTTATCACGGTGGAGGCTCTGCCTATCATGGCTCCGTCGGGTACGGCGGCGCGTATCGCGGCTCGGTCGGATACGGTGGCAGCTATCGCGGGACGGTTGGGTACGGCAGCGCGTATCGTGGCAGTACCTATGGCTATCGCGGCAATTCCTATTGGGGAGGCACCCGCGGCTGGAATGGTTCCAGTTGGAATGGCGGCTGGCACGGCAATGGATGGCGTGGATATCCCTACCGACCCGGATGGGGTTGGCGCGGTTATCCCTGGTGGGGCTTCGGCTATGCGGGCTGGGGTTATCCCTTCTGGGGAGCTGGCTGGTACGGCGGCCTGGGATGGTACGACTCCTCGTATTACGCCGATGACTCCTATACGGCACAAAGTTATCCATCGTATGTGTACGTGAATCCTGGATCGAGCGACTACTCGCAAACCTATCAAGTACAGCAGGACGAAATTGATCGTCTGAACAATGAAGTCGACCGCTTGCGGGCCTCCGGTCCGCCTCCGGCTCAATCCTCTCAGCCTCAGGGCAAGACCATCGAGATTCACTCTGAGACTGTGCTGGTCTACCGCGACGGGCACACCGAGGAAGTGAATAATTACGCGATCGTGGGGAAGACGATCTGGGTGTTCAACGAGCAGCGGGCCAAGAAGATTCCGATAGCAGATCTGGATCTGTCAGCCACCAAACGCGATAATGAGGATCGCGGCATCGATTTCGTGGTACCGAACAGCGCGAAATAGGCCCGACGCGCAGCTTGTGTAAGCTATCCCACCAGCTCTGTTGATTTTAGGGACGCGGTGACGCGGAGCTGAAGCGCCGCACTACCCGACCTCCAGGTATTTCTGTGCCTCAGTGCCTCTGTGGTGATCGGCTCTCAGACGACCACGGTCTCGTGATATTCGCCGTAGACGTGCCGCATGGCGTCGGAGATTTCGCCGACGGTTCCATGCGCTTCGACAGCTTCAACGATGACCGGCATCAGGTTGCCGGCGCCGCGAGCAGTTTCTTCCACGCGCTTCAGTGCAGCCGCACACTTCGCAGGATCGCGCTTGGCTCGCAGAGCGCGCAGACGTTCCACCTGCTTGCGCTCCAGCGCCTCGTCGATCCGTTGCAGGGGAACAGCCTTTTCTTCGCCGATGCCGAAGGAATTTACTCCGACAACGATCGCCTCTTTGTGATCGACGGCGCGTTGGTATTCGTAAGCGGCGTTTTGGATCTCCTGCTGAACGTAGCCGCGCTCGATGGCCTTCAGCATGCCGCCCATGGCGTCGATCTTCTCGAGGTAAGCCAGAGCGTTGGCTTCGATCTGATTGGTGAGCGATTCGATGTAATAGGAGCCCGCAAGCGGATCGATGGTTTGTGCCGCCCCGGATTCATACGCGATGATCTGCTGGGTGCGGAGTGCGATACGGGCTGACTGTTCGGTGGGCAACGCCAGCGCTTCGTCGAAAGAGTTGGTATGCAACGATTGCGTTCCACCCATGACGGCTGCCATGGCCTGTAGCGCGGTGCGAACAATGTTGTTTTCCGGTTGCTGCGCAGTGAGCGTCGAGCCCGCCGTCTGCGTGTGGAAGCGCAGCATCTCGGACTTGGCGTTCTTGGCCTTGAAGCGCTCGCGCATGATGCGGGCCCACATGCGGCGAGCGGCCCGGAACTTCGCCACCTCTTCCAGAAAATTGTTGTGAGCGTTGAAGAAGAAGGACAGCCGCGGCGCGAACTTGTCGACGTCGAGGCCGGCGTCGATTGCCGCCTGAACGTAGGTGATGCCGTTGGCAAGCGTGAACGCCACTTCCTGCACGGCAGTCGAGCCTGCTTCGCGCATGTGATAGCCGGAAATGGAGATCGTGTTCCACTCCGGTACGTGCTCGTTGGCGTATGAAAAGATGTCGGTGATGATGCGCATCGCCTGCGCTGGCGGATAGATGTAGGTTCCGCGTGCGATGTATTCCTTCAGCACATCGTTCTGAATCGTGCCGGAAAGCTTGCGCACGTTGCGTCCGGTGCGTTGCGCGGTAACGATGTACAACGCGAGCAGAATCGAGGCAGTCGCATTGATGGTCATCGAGGTCGAGACCTTCTCCAGGTCGATGCCGTCGAACAAGCGCATCATGTCCTCGATGGAATCGATAGCGACGCCAACTTTGCCGACCTCGCCCAGCGCCAGCGTGTTGTCGGAGTCGAGGCCGATCTGGGTAGGCAGATCGAAGGCCACGCTCAGTCCTGTGGTTCCCTGGCTCAGCAGATATTTGTAACGGTGATTCGATTCCTCGGCGTCGCCCATGCCGGCGTATTGCCGCATGGTCCAGAGGCGGCCGCGATACATGGTGGCCTGCACTCCGCGCGTGTAGGGAAATTGCCCAGGGAACCCGGCTTCCTGATCGTAGTTCCAGCCATCCAGATCCGATGGCGTGTAGAGAGGGTTTACCACGATATGAGAAGACGTTTCCTGCACATCGGCGGGCTTGGTCTGCGAAGTTTTCTTTTCTTTGATTTCGGCCATGGATGAATAGGGCCTCGAGATAAAAGGATACTGCTATTATCGGTGAGCCATGAACCGCCTGCTATGACATGCGTCACAAGCGCACCGGTTTCAGGCAACCGCTCTGGATTATCGCCGGCGCGATCTCCAGAAAGAACTCACGCCAAAGTAGCCAAACAGCACGGCGAACATGGATGCCAGCAGCGTCTTTCCCGAGGAACCAGTTCCGACGCTATGGCGATGAAATTCACGAACCGCCGCTGCCGCGCCTACCACTGCCAGGACCAGGAAGAACAATCCTGCCACTTCCAGCCAGAGCACATGGAGCACCCGGCCGACGTTCCGCAAAGTGACATTGCCGGCGTTGTAGAAAGCCCGGACCCAGCGATTTTGGCCGCTTTTGCGTCCAGCCACTCGCAACAGAGCGCGGCCATGTGTTCCTAAATCGCGGGACGGCATAAGGTAGACCTCTCGTGAACTGTCGTGCCTATTCTAACAGTGTGAAACGCTGTGGTTTCAGGTGAATCGAGATGCCGTACCGACGAAACTCGGGCCCCTGAAAGAGCATCCAATGTTAGTTACGCGGCGTATCAGAAAGTGGATTCGGCTATCGCTTTTTATTGGAGTTGTGCGAACATTCATTTTCAATTGCGGCCCGCACGAACTTAAGGTGAAATTGTGGACAAGCGTCTGAAGAGCATGATGAAAGAACTCGGGGATGCGATCAACAACTCGCTTTCCGACTCTGACCAAATTGCGGATGTCATCTCGCGCATCAAAGCCGGCGGATACGACGTGTTTGTCGTACTCGAGGCGACGATTGGCTTCAATCAGCACGACGATGAGAATGATGAAAGCGAGATGGCCTTGATGGATACGCAACGCTCTTCCAGCGAAGTCGAGATGACTCCGCAGGACGTGAAGTTCCTGAAGTCATTGCGCATCAGTGTCGAGGATAAACTTTAACTGCAAGAGTGCCGCGAACTCTATCGTCCGTTGACGCAATGATCGTGTGCTAAGATTCGAACTTCGTTGGCGTGCAGTTGGCATGTAAGACGGCAAACGCGCGCTCCACAATCACCTGTAGGCGGTTTCTTCAGAACATGTAATCGGGACAGCAACTGATGAGAGACACACTCGGAGTCTTGCTGGCAGGAGGAGCGGGTGAACGTCTTTATCCGCTAACCCGCGATCGGGCCAAGCCGGCCGTCACTTTCGGCGGCATCTACCGCATCATCGATATCACTCTTTCCAACTGCATTAATTCCGATCTGCGACGGGTTTATATCCTGACCCAATACAAAGCGCTCTCCCTCAATCGCCATATTCGTGAGGGATGGGGCAACATTGTGGGACGCGAGCTGGGAGAGTTCATCGAGATTCTGCCGCCCATGAAGCGGGTCAGCGAAAATTGGTACATGGGAACCGCCGACGCGGTGTACCAGAACATCTACTCCATCGGATCCGAGCAGCCCAAGTACGTTCTGATTTTGTCTGGCGACCACATCTACAAAATGAATTACGACTTGATGCTGCGCCAGCACCAGGATTCCGGGGCGGATGTCACGCTGGCCACCATTCTGATTGATCCTGCTGAAACCAAGCATTTCGGAGTTGTCGAAATCGATCGCACCGGCCGAGTCGTGGGTTTCCAGGAGAAGCCCGAGCAGACGGATTTGCGCTCTCCCTACAACCCGCGCATGGTTTCCGCATCGATGGGCATCTACCTGTTCAATACGGACGTGCTGATCCCGGCGTTATTGAAGGATGCCGAGGATGCCACGTCGCGTCACGATTTCGGGCACAACGTTCTGCCCAGGATGGTGGACGACTACAAGGTCTATTCCTTCAACTTCATCGACGAAAACCGCAAAGAAGCTTTGTACTGGCGAGATGTGGGGACACTGGAAGCCTACTACGAGGCGAACATGGATCTGGTTTCCGTGGCTCCGGTGTTCAACCTTTACGATGATGCGTGGCCGATCCGCACGCACATGCGGCAGTATCCGCCGGCGAAATTCGTTTTCAACGATCCGGGCCGCACCGGAGAAGCTCACGACTCCATGGTTTCGATGGGCTGCATTATCTCCGGCGCCAGCGTGTGCAGCAGCGTTCTATCGCCGGATGTGCGGGTAAATTCTTACGCCCACATCGACAGCAGCATCTTGTGCTCGCATGTGAACGTGGGCCGGCATTGCCGTATCCGCAAGGCGATTATCGATCGCGACGTTCATATTCCCGAGGGAACGGTTATCGGGTACGACACCGAAGCCGACCGGCAGAAATATCACGTGACCGACAGCGGAATAACCGTGGTGACACGAGATTATTCGCTGTTTGAGAATCCGATCACGGTCGACTATTTCACCGCGGAATGAAATGCAAGGCGAGTTAGCTCACTCGCTGATCATCCGCGTCTTCACCACGATCGCGCCGATGCACCAAAGCAGCGCGTCTTCCACGTGCTCGCGCAAGGAATGACTGGTAAAGATTTCGCGTAGTTGCTTGCCTTCGGTGAGCCGCCCGGCCAATTCCGTCAGCAAGCCCTGATAGCGATCCGGCATGTGCAGCTTAGTTGTCCGCACCAGGTCATCGAAAACCAGTAGACACTCCAGAACGACGCCGTCGGGGTCGGCATTCTGGGAATTCACCAGGTGCAAGGCTTCGGCGACATCGCAGAAAGTCTCAAGCTCCTGAGGCGGCGGCCCGAGATGCGCCAGGCTTGCGTCCTGCGCCAATGCTTTGGCGCCGAGTTCTGGTCGGGTAAAGAACAGCAGTCGGCCATCGGCTGTCGGCGGACGCTCGTCGTCGCCTCCGACCACTAGCAACGTGTAGAACTGCGGACCATCGTGCTGACCGTCAACGCGAAAGCCGACTAGCACCAGATCTTCATGATGCCGGCGCTGCTGTGTGGGTACGATCGGTAGCTGGGGCATAGCGAATTCGAACTCGACTCCGACGGCAAACTCGGGTCGCATCATTGTAAACGCAACCTATCCGGATGTCTGGCGTTTATAAGCAGTGAGATTTCTGGATCGGCTGAAATTGGGCTCCAACCGATTTCCCGCAACCTAACGCCGCGCGTATCATCTACTTAGCAGCTATGGGAAACACCTTTAAGACAGCCCTCTTGCTGACCGCGCTCACGCTGTTTCTGCTTTTCATGGGACAAGTGTTCGGCGGAGAGCGCGGCCTGGTGTTGGCGTTTGGGCTGGCCATCGTAATGAATTTCGCCTCGTACTTTTTCAGCGACAAGATCGCCCTGGCCATGTATCGCGCCCAACCGGTCACTCGCGAGCAGCTGCCGCGAGCCTATGAGGTGGTCGAGCGGCTCACTCAGAAAATGGGCATCCCGATGCCCAAGATGTATGTGATCCCGACCGAATCGCCAAACGCATTCGCGACCGGCCGAAATCCCAAGCACGCCTCAGTTGCTGTGACTGAAGGCATTCTGAATCTGCTGAACGATGAAGAGCTCGAGGGAGTGCTGGCGCATGAACTGGGTCACGTGCGAAATCGTGACATCCTGATCAGTTCCGTCGCCGCTACGCTTGCCGGCGCGATCACGCTGCTGGCGCGCATGGGATATTGGGCATCGCTATTCGGCGGAATGGGTGATCGTGACGATCGCGATCGTGGCGGAGGCTTCGTCGGGCTCCTGATGCTGATACTCGCTCCGATTGCGGCCACGCTGATACAGCTGGCGGTCTCGCGGTCGCGCGAATATCAGGCGGACGCCACCGGCGCGCAGCTCACCGGGAACCCTTACGCCCTGGCCAACGCTCTGAAGAAACTGGATGCCTATTCGAAGCGCATTCCCCTGCAGGCTTCGCCTTCGACCGCGCACCTGTTTATCGTGGCTCCCATGCTGGGCGGGGTCAGCTTTGCGAACCTGTTCTCGACCCATCCGCCGATCGCCAAGAGGATTGAGCGACTCACCGGCCGTCCTGCCGAGCTCGAGTACTGAGCTCGGGGGTGCCAGTCTCGTCAGAGTTGCATTACGACTTGCGCCCCACCTTGGTGGTTTTATGCCGACAAAAACATCCCCTCTGGGCGAGATATTTCACTGAAAAATATGACTTTTTGCTTACTGGCGCGAACGTGCTATTTAGGTAAGCATTGTCCCCAAAAGATGCAACATCTTTCACTCGGCCGAAAGAGGGAAGGGGTATCCTAAACAAACTACTGGCTTTGTGAGTTGAAGGTTTGGTGATAAGGTTGCACCTCACATCACCGGAGAGTCAGTTGTAAGGCCCTCCAGGAGGCCGCTTCCTTTGATGACCAAACTGGTTCGCATTTCGCTCGCTGTAGCTTTGCTCGCTCTGGGTACGTCGGCGTTGGCTCACGCTGACAATCTAGTGACGAACGGAAGCTTCGAAACCGGAGACTTCACTGGCTGGACAGTTTCCGGAGACACCACATTCACTGGAGTTTGCGACGTATCGACTTGTCCTGGTGGATTTGCGCCTGAGGATGGGAATTTCGCAGCATTCTTCGGTCCGGTAGGCGACACGGCAACGATTGGGCAGGAGATCGCCACGACGCCGGGATCGCAGTACACTCTTTCGTTCTACCTTGCTGATCCGTCTGGCGGCACCCCGAACTATTTTTCAGTACAGTTCGGAACGGCGCAGTTCACGCTCAGCAACTTTGGCGTGGCATTTGGTTGGCAGCAGTTCCAGCTGACCGAGACCGCGACCGGCACAGAGACACCGCTGTCGTTCACTTTCCGGAACGATCCGGCGTACTGGTTCCTGGACAACGTAGTAGTAACCCAAGGCGGACAGGGCGGAACAACGCCTGAGCCGGGGACGCTGGTGCTGTTTGGCAGCGGACTGCTGGGAGTTGTCGGTATCGCTCGTCGTAAGTTCCTCAACTAATGAGCCTTAGTTGAATTTTTAAGCCGCAGAAAGTCGATCATTCCGGATGGTCGACTTTTTGCGGTGATTTTGCTCTTCCTGGCCACAACACTCCCCGTTGTGTCGAAATTCTGCTCCGCAAAAGGAAAGCAAGTTCCTGTTGGGTGCAAGTCTGTGCACACCTCGGAATAGCCCATGTACCTAGGGCGTTATCTACAGCGCTCTTAGTGCGACACTTTTTGGCCCAAAAATTGCGCTTACCTTAGTAGCCCCTTTCACCGGAGTTCAAAGGAGGGCTCTTCGCTTGGTTAACAAACTGGTTCGCATTTCGCTCGCTGTAGCTTTGCTCGCTCTAGGTACGTCAGTGTTGGCTCACGCTGACAATCTAGTGACGAACGGAAGCTTCGAAACTGGAGACTTCACTGGCTGGACAGTTTCCGGAGACACCACATTCACTGGAGTTTGCGACGTATCGACCTGTCCTGGTGGATTTGCGCCTGAGGATGGGAATTTCGCAGCATTCTTCGGTCCGGTAGGCGATACGGCAACGATTGGGCAGGAGATCGCCACGACGCCGGGATCGCAATACACCCTTTCGTTTTACCTTGCTCTTCCTGAAAGCGGCACACCGAACTACTTCTCAGTACAGTTCGGAACGGCGCAGTTCACACTCAGCAACTTTGGCGTGGCGTTTGGTTGGCAGCAGTTCCAGCTGACCGAGACGGCGACCGGCACAGAGACACCGCTGTCATTCACTTTCCGGAACGATCCGGCGTACTGGTTCCTGGACAACGTAGTAGTAACCCAGGGCGGACAGGGCGGAACAACGCCTGAGCCGGGGACGCTGGTGCTGTTTGGCAGCGGACTGCTGGGAGTTGTCGGTATCGCTCGTCGCAAGTTTCGCCTGTAGTCGCGTCAGAGGTCACATCCTGAGGCGCCGGAGGGTGAGAAGTGGGCGGGTCGGTGTTAACCTTCGAGCGTTAGGGCCTAAATCAGATCTATACGTCACGACCACCTGGAGCCATCGGGTGGTCGTATTTTTTTGCAGTCCTGTTTGAAGAGACTCGAAACAGGATGCCGTCCAGCGAGATGGCTTTTTGTTGGACGCGAATCGCGATCGGCCAAGAGCGGTGCAGTCGATTGTCGTTGCGAGTTGAGGAGTTGATGCCGGCAGGCCGCGGTTCTTGAAAGAGCCAGTGGAACGAATGGCGGGCTCTTGTCGTGCATCTCCAAAACTGAAAGGCGAGCCTCCTACGCATGTTCGCTTGCAGTGCGGCTCTGCGACAAGCTACCGGACCTTTTGCATCGCAGAGCTCTTGACCCAGGAGGGGACAGAAGCGTTGTGTGGGACGACCAAGGCGGGTGCCCCTGGGCGTCAGACTATCGCCTTACACCAGTCAGGATCATCATCCCACAATGTGGGATATGGTTCAGCGAGGCAGTGAGTGGGATGAGAGTGGCACCCTCCGACCCCGGAAGAGCGCCATGGCGTTCCTAATTCAGGATTTCTGAGCGGAAGCTAAAAAATAGGCGATTTGGCAACCGGCCTCCTTCGCCGAATGGTTTGTTGAAGTTGCAGCTGCTTATCGATTTTTGGGAATCACTCCTGCGACATTGCTGTCTGCCTACCGTTTACAACCCCTCCGCCGCAGGTCCATAATACTGCTAACACGTTGATGCCTAATTCACCTTAACTAACGCGATTTGTAGCATGTCTCACAGTGTGGGAGGAGTTTCAAATGCCGGCGGTTTCAGACAGTAGAACCGAAACTGATCATCGCAATCGTATCTGGTTTTTTCCGCACCAATTCTGGCAAGCCACCAAGCATATGCCGAAAGCCGAAGCAGAGAACTTGATGGCCGAAGTCGAAAAGTATGCAGCAGCCGGAGATGTTCAGGCTCTCAGCAAATATCCTTTCGTGTTTATCGGTGATCCCTACAAGAAAGAAAAAAACAGGTCTCCAGCCGCCTAATCAGGTTTCCCGGGATTAGGTTTCCCCGCTCGTGTCGTGCTTTTTCCCGACGGCGCTGACGTTCTGCCTGGCAGCGAGCGCAGCATAATGGGCAGCCGACAAGCCATTTCCAGAAGATATCGAGCTCGAGCGATGCGTTCCGCGCTCGAGCTTATTTCTTGCAGGCCCGTCGCAGACAAAACGACTGCGCCATCCGTCCGTCCAACCACGATGCGGGAGATACTCTGATCGTGCGATTCATCGAGGGCATTCGCCAAACGTAAAATCCCAATGACGGGTATCAGGCCAGAACGCCGCTTTGGGCCGAGTCCCACAAACGAGGAGTCACTTATTTGAGGGATGCGACCACGGTGATGCCGCGCCACAGCCGCGATGCACCTCATCTCCTCCTCGCTCCAACCGAACGGCGGCTTCATTTTGCAGATCATGCGGTAGGAATGTTTTTGATGTCCCTTACCGCTCTGGCTTCTCCCAATCTCGTGCAGGATCGCAGCTGCCCGTAAAATCCTGCGGTCATCCCGCTGAAAGTTTAATATCCCACATTGTGAGAGTCCATCGTACAGGCTCAACGCCAGGCGAGAGACATGAGTTGAGTGTCGCGGATCGGGATCGAGCCCCGCAGCCCAGACCCGCAACTTCTCCAGGGCAGCTTTTTCCAGCGTCGCCCCATCGGGCAACTCGGAGCGCCAAACCAGCCACAGGGAAGCTTTCCCCACCATTTTCCGGCGATACAAATCCAGCCGCTTCTGCCGCTCCGTGGTAATACGTTTTTGCCAGTGGGCACGCTGTTCGACAGAAAGCTCGGCGTGCGCTCGGAGCATGGCGCGCAAGACATCGAAGTCATGGACCTCGCCCAGCGCATCCTGCAAAGTGCGGAGGTCCTTCGCCCAGCGCTCGTGACGTTCAGGGAGAAAATTTTCCACCGTGTACCGGAAGCGTTTTATGCCGATGCGCAGCTGGTGATAACCCACCTGACTGCGGTTGCGTAGCGCCTGGCGATGCAATTCATGCGCTTCCGCCCAACGCTCGAGTGCGAGCTCCTGGAACACCAGTCCTTCCAACGGAGCCCTGCTGGTGCGTTGCGACAAATGATCGTTCAGTGAAGTCCAGGTTTTACGATCGAAGCTGGCCAAAGCCTTTTCGGCGGCCTCTTTGAGTGCGATCTCCCTCTCCGCAAGAGCTTGCAATAGATTTTCCCGCACAGCGTCGCCGGACTCAGAAAGCTTAGTCACCCATTCGGACATCACCTGGTTGTCGCGCAAGTCTCCCAAGCTACCGAACAGTGGCTTCGCCAGGCGCTTCATGCGCTTCCAATCCGGATCGGGATCCACGGACAGGAAACCGTCAGCCATGGAGCGGCAACGGCGAATAGCGACGCGAAGATCGTGCACCGGATCGGCGGCAAAGCCCTGGCTGGCCTTATCGCACTCCTGGAGCACGCGATCGGCCCAATACGCCAGGCCTGCTTTCTTCTCCTGGGGGATGGCAACTGGCAGCATGAATAAGGGGACCTGATGAAGTTATACCGCGATTTTCAGGATCGCGGCACACAAAGAAGCACTCGACAAATTCGGAACACGTTGGCAAGAGTTTCGGTTACAGGTAGGCGCGCTCGGCACTACGAATCTGACGATAGCGCTCAAAGACCTTGCGGTCGCTTTCCAGGCCGAGCATCGATTTTAGCGAGCTGCCGCGGAAAGTATGGGTCAGCATCTTCCACCAATTCTGCAAAACGAACAAAGGATCGTGGGCGATGACTGCGGGTATGTGCCGGGTCTTCATCCAGCGCTCCGCCCGCCATCGTTGATACTCAATCTCCTCAGGTTGCAGATGTTGGGTGGCAACCACCGCAGTGGTGCCGTCGTACTCTTCGTAGCGCTCGATCTTGATCAGGTTCTTGGCGCGGAAATCCTTGGTCATCGGCGTGCCAGGATACGGTGTGGGATGTTGGATGTACGGCCAGTCAACGTATTTGCGGGCAAATTTCAGGTTCGTCTCGATTGACTCCGTCGTGTCATCGGGGTTGCCCACGATCAGGCCGCCAACCACGTACATCTTGTTCTGGTGCAGGTACTCAATGGCGCGCAGGCTGGCATTTCCCGTTCGCTTCCCGTGTTCGCGGAACTCGTTCTTGGCTGACGCCTTCAGAAATTGCAAATCGTCTTCCAGAACATTTTCGATGCCGAGAAATACGTAGCGGAAACCGGCTTGCCGCATCAAGGGCGCAAGTGTGTCGCCGTGCATCGCGATGGGTGAAGTCATGGCCTGTACGGTATAAACAATGTCGTTCAAGCCAGCGTCAATGATGGCTCGGCAAAGTCCCTCGAAGCGCTTGATGTTGAGGCTGATGTTGTCGTCCACGATGAAGATGGCGCGCGCCCCATGGTCGCGGGCATCCCGAATGTCAGCGATCACTCGATCAAACGAATAGGTGTGAAAGTTGCGGCCGCGCATTTCGATGATCGAGCAGAAGCCGCAATCGAACGTGCATCCGCGAGAAGTCTCCACCACGTCAACCTGCCGCCCCATCATCGTATAGCCGCTTAGAACGCGGGCATCCCGCTTCGGAAGCCGGATCTCATCGCCCTCCAGGCTATGCACTGGGCGCGATGGATTCTGTTTCCAGCCGTCGTCCGTGCGATAGGACAGTCCCAGAATTTCTGTGAGCCCGGATCCTTTTTCAAAAGCGCGCAGCAGCTCGCGAAAAGTAATCTCGCCTTCGCCGCGAATCACATAGTCCACGCCTGACCCTTCCGCCATGTACTCTTCGGGAGCAAGGCTGGGATCGTAGCCGCCTACTACGACGCGAACATTCGGACACATTGAGCGGATCAGCCCAATGATGCGCATACAAGTCTTGCGCTGAAACGTCATTACCGAGAGTCCCACAACGTCAGGGTTATGCTCCCGCACCAGGGCTGCAACTGTTTCACGCACATTTCGCTGAACCAGGATTAGGTCGGCGACCGCGACGTGGTGATGAGGATCGACGTTGCCCGCCAGCGAACAAAGAGCGCCATTCGGCATCCGTACCGCGACTGTCGGCATGTGCTCAAACGAATCCGGCATAGAAAGAAGCAGAACGTTCATGCGATAGCTCCTGCTGGCAAGACGATGATTCCCCACGAATCCAAAAACTGTGCATCCATGCTACACCGAATCGGCGGAACAGGCTGGATGGGTGGTCCAAGAGGAGTTGCCGACAGAGAGACTGCAGATGGTTGATCCGCTAGCGGGCGAGTTCCCGCGGAGAGTTGAAAAGGGAACTCTGGCCTATCCAAAGCTGGTTACTGAGCCGCGTCGACAAACTTGGTTGAAGTTTACCGCCAAGCCTCGCCCGAGCTTCGTTGTAGGGGCCGACAAAGCGTAGGGCTTGCGGCAGGTGAGAATACAGGCGGCGCAACCACCGGACCGCTCGCTCAGCCGATCGCCGCTCCACATCTCCGTATGGCAACTGGAACTCGCCACGTAGCGATGCCGGCAGCAGGTGAGTGGTCAAAGCTCCGTACCAGAATGGCGTGCGCACGGGAAGCCCAGCGCCCGCGTTCAACTCCTGCGCCATTGCGCGAGCGGCGGAGGTGACGGCCAGGGAACCCGACTCGAGCGTCGCTCTCATGTAATTCGCGAAGGCAGCCCAGTCGCGCGGCAAGGCGTCATGAGGGATGCCAAACAGCGCCGCAGTTCGGAGACTTTCCACGTAATACTGATCGCGCTCTGCGGGGCTTAGCGGTGGAAACACCAGTTCGTAAGCAAGCACCGCGCTGTCCACCAGCGTGGCATATACCCAACGGAGTGCCGAGATTTCGTTGGCCTCGTATCGGCTTCCTGGTGCGAACTCGCCTGCCGGCTCCCGCAGGGTGCCCTGAATATTCGCATGGCGGCAGTGCAGCCGATGAGCGGTCGCCATCGCAAGATCAAGGGGAGCGAACGTAATGCTGAACATCGCCTGGCAGGTTCGATGAAACCGGCCGATGGGATCGTGCAGTGTTCTGGAATGCTCGGCGATGGCGGTCGCAACCCAGGGATGTGCGAGTTGCAGCAGGACAGCCCGGCCAGCGGCCAGAAATAGCGCCGATTCGCGATTGATCTTCCAGCTAACGGAAGCGGGACCGAAGATGCCCTCGGCAGGATTCGCAACGGCATTTCGTATGGCGGCGAGCGAGCGCCCCAAATCGGAGGCTGACACGACCGACGCGATTCCCTCAGGCATGTCGCTATCGTACCGCGATGCGGTTGGCGTATATAAGCCCTACCGTCGAACGCAAAAAGCCCAGCGAGGAGAACGGTCCCGGCTGGGATAGCGTCGCCAACGCTGCACTCAAGAGGACATCGTGTTCATGTGGTTTATCGGCCGAATGACGCAATCCTTGAGCCGCGATTCTTCTTAGGGGGGATACGAGACGCACTTTAGAGCGCCGAACCGTAGCCAGAATCAGTCAACAAGCCTAGCTGCGACAGTCGTCATGCCGTCTTCCAACCTTTTAATTGCTGCGCTACGCTCCGTCTTGTGCTATAACGCAACGCAAGAATAAGACAAGATGCAAAGGGTTAGGCCGAAGTCGATGCCGGCGTGGGGACGGCTTCGTCTGGGCGATTTGGGGGCAAGATGAAAAAGCGGGCGATTTCCGAAAACGGTACCTATCAACGCCAGGCTGCGATCTGCAAAGCCTTTGCAAATCCAACCCGGCTGCAACTGATCGAACTTCTGGGGCGAAAGCAACGCTGGGCATCGGAGTTGCAAGCGGGCCTTGGGATCTCCAAGGCAAACCTCTCGCAACATTTGTCGGTGCTGCGCGCGGCGGGCGTGGTCTCGACTCAACGCGAAGGTAAGCAGCTTTACTGTGGCATATCCTTGCCCGAAATCCGGGAGGCGAGCACCATGCTGAGGAACGTCACCCGGGCAGTTTCGCGGGCGAGTCGGCGGCAAGCGCTGTAACTCTCCAGTCAGGCTTTGCATTCGATGCTGTCAGTGCTAGCATTGATGCCATGGCTACCATAACCATTCGTCAGCTTGATGAAAAGACGAAGTCCAGGTTGCGGGTTCGGGCGGCCCATCACGGGCGTTCCATGGAAGAGGAGGCCCGTGACATCCTGCGTTCCGCGTTGAGTGGGGCTCAGGTCTCATCCAGGAATCTTGCGGAATCCATTCGGCAACGGTTCGCAAAACTAGGCGGGGTTGAGCTGCAATTGCCGAAACGTGAAGGCATCCGCCGGCCTCCGGATTTTTCCTCGTGATCATCCTCGACACCAATGTACTTTCAGAATTAATGAAGGCTGAACCCACTGCACGAGTGGTTGCGTGGCTCGCCTCACGGCATTCCCCCGAGCTATACACCACCTCAATTACTGAGGCCGAAATCTTCTACGGGATTGAGCTTCTGGCCAAGAGCAAACGTCGGACGGCATTGCTGGCCGCGGCAGCCGAGATGTTCGCCGAAGACTTCGCGGGCCGAGTCTTGAGCTTCGACAGCGACGCCGCGCGAGTTTTTGCCGTGCTTGCTGCCGAGCGCCGCGCCCTCGGCAAACCCATCAGCCAACTCGACGCACAAATTGCCGCCATCGCGCGCGTGCAAAAAGCTACTCTGGCGACTCGAAATGTCGGGGATTTTACGGGCTGCGGTTTGGATGTCGTGGATCCGTGGAGTTAGTTCCTCTGGGCTGACTAAAACAGAATAGCCCCGTCGCAAGAACTTGATCGCCGGTCATCACAAACTGCACCCGGCTGCCAGCACGATGACCCCGCAATCGCCAGCAGTTACACTGTTGACCAATGGCGCGCACCACGATCCTGGAGTACCTCGACAATTTCCGCCGCCACTCGCGGGAGGATGCCTACGTCCATCGCCGAGGATATCGGACGCAGCGTTGGACCTACGGCGACGTTGCCAGTACGGCCTATCGCTTCGCTCGCGAGCTGGAAGCCAGAGGCATTGGCAAAGGTGACAAAGCCCTCGTCTGGGGCGAAAACTGCGCGGAATGGATTGCGGCGTTCTTCGGATGCCTGCTGCGTGGCGCGATCATTGTTCCCATTGACAAGATTGCCGCACCTGACTTCGCGCAGCGCGTGGCCGAACAAGTGGATGCCAAGCTGTGCGTCGGATCCGGCCAGAATCACGTCACCGGAATACCCTCAATTCATCTTGAAGACCTGCGCGAGAAACTCTTAGCGCGTTCAGATGCCCCTGTCACCCCGCCACCTCTTACTCGCGAAGACATTGTCGAGATTGTGTTTACCTCCGGCACTACGGCCGAGCCACGCGGTGTGGTCATCACTCACGGCAACATACTGGCGAACCTGGAGCCGCTGGAGCGTGAGATCGGCAAGTACCTGCGCTACGAGCGCGTCTTTCATCCGCTGCGCTTTCTGAATCTTCTTCCCCTCAGCCATGTTTTCGGTCAATTCCTCGGGATCTTTCTGCCGCAGCTACTGGCCGCAACCGTGCTTTTTCAGGACACACTGAATCCTGCCGAGGTGATGCAGGTCATCAAGCGCGAGCGAGTGTCGGTGGTGGTCGCCGTCCCCCGGCTGATGGAATCTCTGAAGGATAAGATCGAGCGCGATCTCGAACTGGCTGGCCGGCAAACCTGGTTTAAGCGCCAGTTCGAGGTTGCGAAGAACGAGCACTTCGTCAAACGTTGGTGGCGATTTCGTCGAACACACGATCAGTTTGGCTGGAAGTTCTGGGCATTCATTTCCGGAGGCGCCGCTCTCGACGCCGAGACCGAAGAGTTCTGGCGGCGCCTGAGCTTCGTTGTCATACAAGGGTACGGCCTCACAGAAACCACCTCGCTGGTCTCGCTGAATCATCCTTTCCGCACCGGCAAGCGTTCGATCGGCAAGGTGCTGGAAGGCCGCGAGGTCAAGCTGGATGAGAATGGCGAAATTCTGGTGCGCGGCGCCAGCGTCGCGTCCGGCTACTGGCAGGGCAAGGAGTTGAAGCCGGTCTCGAGCGAGGGAGGTTGGTTTCGCACCGGCGATGTTGGGGAACTCGACGCTGAAGGAAATCTCTACTTCAAGGGTCGCAAGAAAAACGTCATCGTCACCCGCGAGGGCATGAACATTTATCCCGAAGACCTTGAGGCTGCGCTGCGGCAGCAGCCTGAGGTGCGCGACTGCGTGGTGGTTGGGCTGGAGCAGGGTGGCAACGCCGAGCCTTGCGCGGTGGTGATCCTGCGCGACTCTGCCGATCCACTAGACACCGTGAATCGCGCCAATCAGCAGCTGGCCGAGTTTCAGCAGATGCGCCGCTGGCTCGTTTGGCCGGATGAGGACTTCCCCCGAACGCCCACGCAAAAACCTAAGACCGCTGTCATACAGTCCGCCGTGCAACAGCATTTTGCTTCCGGCAACGGTATTTCGCCGGCTTCGCAAGGCGAGCTTGCCGCTTTAATTGCGCGCATCACTGGACGCAGCCTGGGCCCGCTGGCTGCCGATGCCAACCTGGAAGGCGATCTCAACCTGAGTTCGATGGACCGGGTCGAATTGATGAGTGCATTGGAAGATCGGTATCAGGTTGATCTGAATCAGGCGGATTTCACCAAGGTCAATACTGTCGCGGACCTGGAACGGCTGGTGCGCGAGCCACAGAAGGCAGTTCAAAGTGGATATCAATATCCGCGCTGGGCGCAACGCTGGCCGATCACCTGGATTCGCGAAGGGATCTATTACCTCCTCACCTGGCCTGCGACCCTGATTATGGCCCACCCGAAAATCGTTGGCCGCGAGAACCTGCGTGGATTGGATGGGCCATTTCTCATCAGCTGCAACCACGTCACTTATATTGATGTGGGATTCGCGTTGCGGGCGCTGCCTCCGCGTTTGCGGCGCAATCTGGCTGTCGGCATGTGGGGCGAATTACTGTGGGAGATGTGGCGACCTCCGGCTGCCTGGAACTGGTTTATGCGGTTGTCCTACAAAGTGGGATACTACCTCGTCGTCGCCCTTTTCGACGTGTTTCCCCTGCCGCAGCAGTCGGGAGTGCGCGAAAGCTTTGCCTATGCCGGCGAGTCGGTTGATCGCGGATATAGCGTGCTGGTCTATCCCGAAGGCACGCGTACCCCGGATGGCAAGGCCTGCCCCTTTCGCTCGGGATTAGGCATGCTGGCCTCACGTCTTAATGTGCCGGTGCTGCCTCTGCGGATTGACGGGCTGTTCGACATGAAGCTGGCCGGCCGCAAAATCGCGCGCCGCGGAGAATTGAGGGTTGTGATTGGCAAGCCCATGCGCTTTGCGCCCGACACTCCGCCAGAGGAAATCACCAACGAGGTTGAAGATGTCACGTGGAGGATGTAACACGTGGTCCTGAACGCTATGGTTGCAGCCGCCGATACTGCGACTGCCGCTGTCCTAAAGTGTCTGCGTGAGAACTGGAGTTTCGCATTGTTGGTGGGATGCAACGGGCACGAATCCAGCAGCGCAGCGGCGACATTTGTGTTAGCCGTGGGCGTGAGCCCGCGGTGGCGTGGGGAAAAATGGTTGAGCCGCGGAGCGGCGGCACTGCTAGCACACAGATACCGCGGGGACGGCAGAGGCTCTCACGCAGACACTAAAAGCTCCCCATCCCCAGCGCTAGCCCCTCAAAACCGCCGAGAAATACCCCTTCCCAAGGCTCCACGCTTCCAACTACTTGCAGCGACTTGTGACGCGTGTCATAGCTCCACGTAAGCGAAAGTGCTCCAATAATCGGTTGCGAAGGGAGCAAACACTCCAGCGCGATCCGCTGGGGTTTCCCCCTGTTTGCGGGAGCAAATCGATGCGCGATGCCGTCCTGAAACTCTGGCCTGAGATCGATTGGATCCAGTCTGCCGCACTGCGTGAACAGGTCACTGCGACTTGGCAACGTGCGCTGGAACTCAGCCCGCTTACTCCTGACGACCTCACCCACATCCCATTTACGCTGCTCGTTCCCAACTGTCCGACGACCTTTATGGAGCACAAACGTTGCGTCGTGCACATCGCGCGCAAAGCGGCAGAGAGCATGAAGGAATTCATGGGAGGCGTGCTGCCTATCGATATCGACACGGTGATCGCGGGCGCCATTCTCGCCGATGTAGGCAAGCTACTGGAGTACGAGAAGGTTGACGGCCAGGCCCGTCAGAGCAAGCGCGGCGAATTGCTGCGTCATCCGTTCACTGGCGTAGCCCTTGCCATGGAATGCGGCGTGCCCGATACGGTTTGTCACATCATCGCGGCGCATGCGTCCGAGGGGGACCTGGTGAAGCGTACTACGGAAGCCTACATCGTTCATCACGCCGACTTCATGGCGTATCTGCCCTTCAAGAACCTGGGGAAGTAAGAAAGACATTTATGGCGACCATCGCAGCTCCGATGAAAACCGCAAGCAAGCCAACCGTTACTGCCACAATGTCAGAGTGGGCTGCCGGCTTACGTTTTGATCAGCTTTCCCAGGACGCGGTTTACCAGGCCAAGCGCTTTCTACTCGACAGCGTTGGTTGCGCGTTAGGCGGATACCAGCAGCATGACGTGCGCATTGCACTCGAGGTGCTGGATGAGATTGCCGGACCGGGGAAGGCGACTTTGTTTGGCAGCGGCAAGCGGATGGATCCCGTATCCGCGGCGCTGGCTAACGCGCTGATGATCCGCTGCATGGACTACAACGACATCTACTGGAAGCAAGACCCGTCGCATCCCTCGGACATCTTTCCCGCAGCGCTGGCTGCCTGCGAGCGCTCCGGAAGCGATGGCCGTGAGCTGATTGTCGGCCTGGTCATCGGCCATGAATTCGAAATGCGGCTGTGCGAAGCGGCGTTCCCCGGAATTCGCGAGCGCGGCTGGCATCATGCCACGCTGACGGCATTCGTCTCACCCATCGTCGCCGGGCGCATGCTTCACCTGTCGCCAGAACAGATACAACATGCCATCGGCATCAGCGCTAGCGCGCGGGCAACTCTTGGAGCGGCGACCGCGGGCAAACTAACCATGATGAAGAACACGGTTGATCCTATGGCAACGCAGAGCGGTGTACTGGCCGCGTTGCTGGCGAAGAAGGGATACACAGGCCCTGAGCATGTAATCGACGGCAAAGAGGGGTTGGTGCATTCCTTCGGCCCGGAATGGAAGCTGAACCTGCTGACCGATGGTTTGGGTGAATCCTGGCGTATCACACAATGTGGGATGAAGGCTTTTCCCACCGAAGCGCTTACGCATACGCCGATTTCCGCGGTGTTGGCTCTGGTGAAGGACCATGACCTGAGGCCAAACGATATCGCCAGAGTTCACATTCGCACCACAGCTCGCGGCGCCGACATTCTGAGCGATCCCAGCAAATACGATCCGCACACTAAGGAAACGGCCGACCACTCGTTGCCGTATGTAATCGCTGCTGCCATCGCCGAACGGCAGGTCACGCCCTTGCAGTTCACGCCGGCCAAGATCAGGGATCCGCTGATTCGTGAGCAGCTCAAAAAGATCGTTGTTGCTGCCGATCCGGATATTGAGAAACTTTTCCCGGCACTGCAACGGGTGATCGTCAGAATCCATACCATCGATGGCCGCGAATTTACCGAGCAGCTCGATTATCCCAAGGGCGACCCGCGCAATCCGTTGACCGATCAGGAAGTGGAAGAGAAGTTCGAGGCGCTGGCAGAGCCGGTCATGTCGCGCGCCGCGCGTCGCCGGGCGATAGACGCCATCTGGGCGCTGGAGCAGCAGTCCAGCGTGACTGAGTTGATGCGGCTGTTCAAAGCCGATAGCGCGCCGGGTCGCAGGAGTTAAGTCATGGGACAGACCATTGTCGAAAAGATCGCCCAGTTACACATGGCCGAGGGACCGAACCGCTCACCGAGGGCTGGCGATTTTCTCTCCATCCGTCCTGATCATGTGATGACGCACGACAACACCTCGGCGGTGATGAAGAAGTTCCAGGCCATCGGCGCCAGCCGTATGCATGACCCGGCCCAACCAGTGTTTACCGCCGATCACGACATCCAGAATAGGGAAGAGTCGAACCTGGCGAAGTACCGCAGCATGGAGGCCTTCGCCCGCCAGCACGGTATCGATTTCTATCCCCCGGGCACAGGCATCGGCCACCAGATCATGGTGGAGAACGGCTACGTGACGCCGGGAAGTTTCGTCGTCGCTTCCGACTCGCATTCGAACATGTACGGTGCTCTGGGAGCGATCGGCACCCCCGTGGTTCGCACCGATGCAGCCGCAATCTGGGCGACTGGCGAATTCTGGTGGCAGGTTCCGCGAACAGTTCAAGTCGTTTTGCAGGGGGAACTCACGCCAGGAGCGACTGGTAAGGACGTCATCATCACACTTTGCGGCCTCTACAATCGCGAGGAAGTATTGAACGCCGCTGTCGAATTTGCCGGGCCGGGCGTGGCCTCGCTCAGCATGGACGCTCGCTTGAGCATCGCCAACATGTCGACTGAATGGGGAGCGTTAGTGGGTTGGTTCCCGGTCGACGGCAACGCACTGCGATATTTAGAGGCCTGCAGCCGCGATTTAAGGTCGAGAGGCATCAGCCGCATCTCCGATGAACAACTTGAAAATTGGCGTGTGGTCCCACTTGCTCCAGATTCCGATGCGATATATGCCGTGCGCATCGTGCTGGACCTGGCCGAAGTGACACCTCATGTTTCCGGACCGGACACGGTGCAGGTCATGCAATCAGTCGCCGAGGTGGCAGCAAAGAAAATTGCAATCCAGAAAGCCTATCTAGTTTCCTGCGTGAATTCGAGGCTGGAAGACCTGGAAGCGGCAGCTTCGGTCTTACGCGGCAAGAAGGTGGCCGGCACGGTGAAGTTTTATCTGGCCGCTGCCAGTCGCTCGGTGCAGGACGAAGCAGAAAAGCGCGGGGTCTGGCAGACAATGCTGGACGCCGGCGCCGTGCCTCTGCCTTCGGGATGTGGGCCGTGTATCGGCTTGGGAACGGGACTGCTGGAAGCGGGCGAAGTGGGAATCTCGGCCACGAATCGCAACTTCAAAGGACGCATGGGATCGCGCGATGCACGGTGCTATCTCGCGAGTCCGGAAGTCGTAGCGGCGTCAGCCATCGCAGGTTATATCTGTGCACCTGTTCAGACGAAATCGCGCACGGTGACGAAGCACTTCGAGGAACTTGCCACGGTTTCAGGTCCTGCGGACAAGGTAGAGATCCTGCCGGGATTTCCAGCCAGCGTTCGCGGACGGCTCGTGTTTCTGCCGCAAGACAACCTCAATACCGACGGGATTTATGGCAAGGATTACACCTATCGCGAGGACATGACGCCGGAGATGATGGCGCAAGTTGTAATGGAAAACTACGACCCGCAATTTGCCGAGCGCACCGCCGCCGGCGACGTCGTGGTGGGCGGCTTCAATTTCGGTACCGGCTCCAGCCGCGAGCAGGCGGTGACGGCGCTGAAGTGCAAAGGCATTCCTCTGGTGATCGCGGGCAGTTTTTCGCAAACCTATCTGCGCAATGCCTTCAACAACGGCTTCCTGTGCATCGAGGCTCCGGAGTTCGTGAAGCGGCTGCTGTGGCGCTTTGAAGATCCCGTGACGCGCAAGGAGCGCACAATCATCTCGGTTGTGCCGATCAAAGTTGACTTCGCCACCAGCACCATCTACTACGACGAAGAACAGTTCTCCTTTCCTGCGTTGGGCAGTGTGCCACAGTCGTTGGTGATCGCCGACGGCATCGAGAATCTGGTCAGCCAAAAGCTCGGCTTGCAGGCCATCGCGACCCAGGTCTAGACGTCCCACTCTGTGGGATAAACGAGTTACAGGAGTTCGAATTAATGGAAAAACGGACGATCGTGATTATGCCGGGAGACGGCATTGGAAATCAGGTGTTGCCCGAGGCGATTCGTGTGCTCGACGCTGTTGGCTTCGAGGCTGACTACGTCCACGCCGACATCGGCTGGGAGTGCTGGATCCGGGAAGGCAATGCGTTACCCGAGCGCACCGTCGACCTGCTACGACAGCACAAAGTAGGTCTGTTCGGTGCGATCACGTCGAAGCCCAAGAAAGAAGCTGAGGCCGAGCTCAGGCTCGCCCTTCGAGGCAAAGGCCATCAGTACTTCAGCCCTATCGTGTCCATGCGGCAGAGGTTCAACCTCGACATCTGCATGCGGCCCTGCCTGTCGTTTCCTGGCAATCCGCTGAACTTCATCCGCAAGAAACCGGCGGGAGGATTTGAAGAACCGAACGTAGACACGGTCATCTTCCGGCAGAACACCGAAGGCCTCTATGCCGGGGTTGAGTGGACGAATCCGCCGCAACTTGTACGCGACGCCCTCCTCACCAATCCGAAATTCAAGCCCTTCGAGGAAGTTGCAGGCGAAGATCTCGCGATTTCAGTGCGCATCATCACGCGTCCCGCGGCGCGACGCATTTGCGAAGCGGCATTTGGTTATGCACGTCAGTTTGGCTACAAAGCGGTCACCATCTGCGAAAAGCCGAACGTGCTGCGTGAGACCTCGGGGATGATGGAGGAGGTCGCCAAAGAAGTGCAGAAGCGATACGACGAAATACCGCTGTGGTCCACCAACATCGACGCGCAGACCATGTGGCTCACCAAGAATCCGGAAGACTACGGAGTGATCGTCGCCAGCAATCTGTTTGGCGATGTTATCAGCGACGCTTTTGCCGGCCTGGTTGGCGGTCTCGGCTTCGCCGCCTCAGGCAACATTGGAGATGAGGTAGCGGTCTTCGAGCCGACGCATGGCTCTGCGCCGAAATATGCTGAGTTGGATCCGTCCATCGTGAATCCGGTTGCCATGATTCTATCCGCGGCTATGATGCTCGATCACATCAATGAGCGCGAGAAGGCAGAGAAGATTCGCGGAGCTATCGCAGCGGTCGTCGCGGAGGGCAAAGTTCGTACCTATGACATGATGAGGATCCCAGGGGGCAACAAGTCGCTGACCCAAGGGGCAGCATCAACCACCCAGATGACGGACGCGATTTTGGGCAAGCTCGAAGTAGCAGTGGAGAAGGCTTATGCCGGTAGCGGCCGCAACTAAATTACGTAAGGGCGAGGCGGGCCGGGGCGGAAGCGACGTTCGCTCTGACCTGCATGTTGTTTTCGAGCAGCGAGCCAGCGGCGGCATCGAGATCGACCTTCGCTCCCGGGTGCAGCTCTATTACGGCGCTGCGATTCGTGAGCAGGTTCGCAGTGTTCTGGCAGCATTGGCAATCGAACAAACCCGAGTTGTCATCACGGATGAAGGTGCACTGCCGTTTGTCATCGCCGCCCGAATCGAGGCTGCGGTCCGCCGCGCCGGATTAGGCGCAGGCAAGTCAGCTCTGCCGGAAGCAGTCGATCTGCCGCCAGTCTCCCCGCGCGATCGGCTGCGGCGCTCCCGTTTGTATCTGCCGGGAAATGAGCCGAAGTACTTCATCAACGCCGGCCTGCACTCGCCGGACGCGATCATTCTTGACCTGGAAGATTCGGTCCATTTCGCGGAGAAAGATGCTGCCCGGCTGCTGGTGCGCAATGCGCTGCGCGCTGTGGATTACGGCGGCGCAGAGCGCATGGTGCGCATCAATCAGCTTCCCCTGGGCCTCGCCGACCTTGAGGAAATCGTTCCCCAATCGCCCGATCTCATCCTCATCCCCAAAGTTGAAACTCCGGAGCAGGTGTCTGACGTTGTGGGAGCTGTGGAGTCGCTGGCGCAGAAACATGGCATTCAGAGGCCGATCTGGCTGATGCCAATTCTTGAATCGGCACTGGGCATCGAGAACGCCTTCGCTATCGCGAAATCTTCCGAGCGGATTGCGGCCCTGACCATCGGCTTGGAGGACTACACCGCCGATCTGGGAGTGCCGAAGACCCCAGGGGGAAGCGAATCACTCTACGCGCGTATGCGCGTGGCCAACGCCGCCCACGCTGCTCATGTTCAGGCGATCGACTCGGTTTACGGCGACGTGGCCGACACGGAAGGCCTGCTGGGGTGGGGCGAGGCGTCGCGAGCTCTGGGTTTTGAAGGGATGGGTTGCATTCATCCCACGCAAATTCCAGTCATCCATCGCGCCTTTGCTCCTACAGCGTCAGAGTTAGAAAAAGCAGTGAAAATCGCGGCTGCTTATGATGACGCTCAAGCTCGCGGGCTGGGAGTTGTGAGCCTCAACTCGAAGATGATTGACGCTCCTGTAGTGCATCGCGCGCTGAAGCTAGTGGCGCGGGCCAGACAGATGAACCTGATCCCTCAGGCAACGGTGCCCACAGGAGAACAATCATGAGTGCGGAGCTGATGGCCGAATTGGTTACTAACGCTATCGGACGGCGAGTGCCGACACAGGTGAACGGCTGCGAGCAGACGCCGTATCAAGGTGTAGACGGTTATCGGCCAGAAGGCCGCAAGGTAGGCCCGCCGATTCGCAGCAACAGTGACTATCCCACAAACGGGGACAAGCGAGTTCCTGATCTGGAAACCGCGTTGCGTCTCTGCGGCTTGCGTGATGGCATGACCATCAGCAGCCACCATCATCTTCGTAACGGCGATCAAGTCGCCTTAACCGCGCTGCAAATTGCCGCGCGCATGGGTGCGAAAGATATTGTCTGGTTTCCCAGCGCTTCGTTCCCCTGCCACGAGCCGGTGATTGAGCTGATGAAGTCAGGCGCAGTACATCATATCGAAGGCAGCATGAACGGCCCGCTCGGCGACTACTGCTCGCATGGGCACATGCGCGGCTTGGGTGTGCTCCGCTCTCATGGCGGCCGTTGGCAGGCAGTGCAGGACGGCGAAGTCCATATCGACATAGCTGTGATTGCCGCGCCTACCGCCGACTTCTTCGGCAACGCCAACGGCTCGCACGGGCGTTCGGCGTGCGGCTCGCTAGGCTTTGCACTGGCCGACTCCGTGTACGCCGATCGCGTTATCGTCGTTACCGACAACCTGGTTCCATTCCCCTGTGTGCCATGGCAAATCCAAGGCAACAATGTCGACTACGTGGTTGAAGTCGATTCCATCGGCGATCCCTCGAAGATTGTCAGCGGCACAACCCAGATCACGCGCAGCCCCGATCGTTTGCGAATTTCAGAATTAGTGGCGCGCTTCCTGCGTGACAGCGGAATCATGCGGGACGGTTTTTCTTTCCAGGCCGGCGCCGGCGGAATTGCCCTGGCTTTTGTCGACTACCTGGCGCAAATGATGAAAGCCGCGAACGTGAAGGCCGGATTCGTCCGCGGCGGCTCGACCAAGTACCTGGTCGACCTGATGAAGGAAGGCCTCATCGGATATATCCTCGATGGCCAGACCTTTGACCTCGATGCCGTCCGCTCGATCGCCAGCGACCCGCGGCACGTGCCCACCAGCCCGTTCACGTCTTACAACTTCCATGGTAAGGGCAACTTCGCTTCAATGATCGACGCGGCTGTCCTGGGCGCGACCGAGGTCGATATCAACTTCAACGCGAATGTGGTGACGCATTCCGACGGCCGGCTGCTGCACGGCATTGGCGGCTGGCAGAATTGCCTTTTCGCGGGATGCACGATTCTGGCAGTACCGTCTTTCCGCGACCGCATTCCGGTGATTGTTGACGAAGTGACCACGATCACGGGACCGGGTGAGCTGATCGATGTTGTCGCTACGGAACGCGGAATTGCCATAAACCCCAAGCGCCTGGATCTGCTCGAAGCGGTGAAGGGCAAAGGGCTGCCGATTCGTTCGATCGAGGAGATCAAAGCGGAAGTCGAGAGGATCTGCGGCGGCAAGCCTGCCAAGCCGCGCTTACTCGATCGCCCGGTCGCGGTGGTGAAGTGGGTAGATGGAACGGTGATTGACACCGTCTGGCAAGTTGCGAATGAAAATCCCTACGCTCCCAAGGTAAGCGGTGGAGAATAGCGGCGGTACCCACATAATTCTTCGGGCCGCCAGCTGATATTTAGTCGGACGTCACAGCGTTGAGGCGCACTCAATCGCAAGGTTCTTCGCTTCGCCGCCATTCCATCTTTAATTCCAAAGGAAACTCTGATCAAGCCTGCGACTCCAATCCTGGGCTGAAGCCCCCCTCTTTACAGCAGCTTGGACGCGGCGCTGAAGCGTCGCTCTACCGGTTACCCACTTGGGAGACCTACGTTCCCAACTATCGCAAGCTGCTGACGATCCCGGAACCAACGCCAACGCCTCGCCCGCCATCTCACAGCCAGACTCAATTCAATCGGAGGAGCTATGGCCCTGTTTTCAATGAAGCTGGAAAACTTGCAGCAGTTGTTCGTAAAGGAATTGCGTGACCTTTACGACGCGGAAAACCAGATCACGGACGCGCTGCCGAAACTGATCGATGCGGCGCACCACACCGAACTCAAGGATGCGCTGGGCGAACACTTGGAAGTAACCAAAGAGCAGATTGCGCGTCTCGATCGCATCTTCCAGATGCTGAATGAAAAAGCGACTGGCGAAACCTGCAAAGGCATGAAGGGCGTTATCAAGGAAGGCGACGAGATCGTGTCGCAGGGAGGCGATCCCAGCACCATCGACGCCGGCATTATCAGCGCGGCGCAGCGCGTGGAGCACTACGAGATGGCAGGGTATGGAACCGTGCGCACCTACGCCGAGCTGCTGGGAAAGAACGATATCGCGCAGCTCTTGCAGCAGACGCTTGATGAAGAAGAAGAAGCCGACGAGACGTTGACGAACATCGCTAAGACCGTGAACGTCGAAGCTCAAGCAGCCTAAATCACTTTTCTGCGCTCGTGCAGCGGTTAGTGCGGGCGCAGATTTTCCCTGCCTTGAATCGAGCTAATGCCATAATTTTCAATGGTTTGAAAGTTCGCGCCGACTTGGCGGAAGATCGAAGGCCGTCCCAAATAAGCCCTCGGCAACGCGAAGGCCGCTTCGCTCCCAGCGGCCATCTATTTCTCTTCTTCCGTTTATCCGGTATGCTCTGCTATTCCAGAAACACACAATTTGAGTAGCCTGAATCCGAGGAGATTCTGATGAGCGAGGCTGGCCGGTCGAAGAAGAAACAGAAGCAAGCACCCGTAACTCCCGCAGCGTCGTCGAGTACACAGGGGGTGAAGACCCTGGCGGTCGACATTGGCGGCAGCGGCGTGAAAACGATGTTGCTGGACGAAGCCGGCAAGCCGCTGACCGACCGGCTACGAGCCAAGACGCCGAACCCTTCGACGCCAAAGGCCATCATCAAGATCATCGCGGACTTCGCCAAGCAGTTGGGGGAGTTTGATCGCGTGTCGGTCGGATTTCCCGGCGTCATCAAAAAGGGTGTGGTCTATACCGCCGCTAATCTCGATAAGAAATGGATTGAGTATCCGTTCGCAGAATCACTCTCCAAAGAACTGGGCAAACCCGTGCGCGTCGCGAATGATGCCGTGGTGCAAGGCTTGGGCGCGGTGAGCGGCAAGGGCGTGGAACTGGTGATCACGCTGGGAACCGGCATGGGCGCAGCGTTGTACCTGGAAGGCAGGCCAATACCGTCGCTCGAGATGGGGCATCACCCGTTTCGCAACAACATGACTTACGAGGATTACCTCGGACGACGTGCTCTCGAGAAAGAAGGCCGTAAGAAGTGGAACAAGCGGTTGGCTGAGGCGATCCAGCAACTGCACGCGGTCTTTTATTATGACCGTTTATATATTGGCGGCGGGAATGCCGCAAAGATCAGCATCAAACTGCCCAGCAACACCGAGATCATCTCGAATGAGGATGGAATTTTGGGCGGGATCAAGCTGTGGGATCGAGACCTGGACGAACTGGAGCAATGACCAGCTCCAAACTCGCCTGGGTAGGGTGGAGCACGCCTTGAGGCGTGCATATTGCAGTTCAATTCAAAGCGCGCTTTAGCGCCTGAGGTAAAGCTACCCCTCACCTCTGTGGCTGAAGCCGGGATACTACAGAGGAGATCTCAACTGCACGCCTGAAGGCATGCTCCACCCAGGATAACTTGACCACAAATTCAGACTGGCACATCACCGCGCGATTGGCCGATTTCAAATCCCTCTGTCCCATGTGTTATAACCGCCTGTTTTGAGTTTTGCGCGACAGCAGCCGGTAGCGCGCGGCGTAAGCCTCATCGAATGTCCCGCGAAGTGGAGGAATTGCTTGGATTTTCAGCTTTCGGATGAACAGCTGCACTTGAAGAAGATGGTGCGTGATTTTGCCGAGCGCGAGATTGCGCCCCACGTGATGAAGTGGGACGAGCCCGGCACTTTTCCGCTGGAGACGGTCAAGGAATTAGGCAAGCTTGGCATGCTGGGCACCATCTTCCCCGCCGAGTACGGCGGCGCTGGCATGGGTTACGTCGAGTACGTCACCGTGGTGGAGGAACTTTCGCGGGTCGACGGTTCCGTCGGCATCATCGTCGCGGCGCACACCTCGCTCTGCTCCAACCACATCTTCATCGCCGGTAATGAGGAGCAACGGCGCAAATACATTCCGAAACTGGCGACGGGCGAGTTTATCGGTGCGTGGGGATTGACCGAACCTGGCTCCGGATCAGACGCCGGCGGAGCGCGTTGTCACGCCGTGCGCAAAGGCAGCAGGTGGATATTGAACGGCACCAAGACTTTCATCACGAATGGGCGCTATGCCGACGTGATGGTCGTCATCGCCGTGACTGACAAGACGGCGCACACGCATGGGCTATCTGCATTCGTCGTTGAGAAAGGCACTCCAGGTTTTCGTGCGGGCAAGAAAGAGGACAAGCTGGGACTGCGCGCCAGCGATACCTCGGAGATGATCTTCGAGGATTGCGAAATTCCGCTCGAGAATCTGCTGGGTCACGAGGGCGAAGGTTTCATCGACGCGATGAAGGTGCTTGACGGCGGCCGCATCTCCATTGCGGCCCTGGGACTTGGCATGGCGCAGGGCGCGTACGAAGCGGCATTGAATTATTCCAAGGAGCGCAAGCAGTTTGGCAAGCCGATCAGCGAGTTTCAGGCGATTGCATTCAAACTGGCCGACCTGGCCACCGAAATCGATGCTGCCCGGCTGCTTACACATCGAGCGGCAGCCATGAAAGATGCCGGCATGAAGACCACGCTGGAGTCGTCGATGGCCAAGCTTTACACCAGCGAGGTCGCGGTGAAGGCTGCCAATGAAGGCGTGCAGATTCATGGTGGCTACGGCTTCATCAAGGACTATCCGGCGGAGAAGTTTTATCGTGATGTGAAGCTGTGCACCATCGGCGAAGGCACCAGCGAAATCCAGCGGTTAGTCATAGCGCGGCAGATTCTGAAAGACTAGCATTTCTCTGTGCAGCCTCGCGAGAAACGGTAGCCCCACCCTTCAAGGGTAGGGGACTCACACGTTGCAGGTAGTCGGAGTCCCGTGGGGACGGCAGATGATCACACGATGCTTGTGCCGCCGGCTGAAGCCGGCTCGGTCGACAGCTAGAAAGCTTTAGCGCTGGCCTGAAGGCCAGCTCTACCGAATCAAACCAAGCGGACGTTTTTTGTATATATGAAGGCGGCGTACCGAAGCAGAAATTTCAACCGTCCATGAAGGTCGTGTCTTGACAATAGCTTTACAACCGCTTCGCTTCTGTACAGTCCCATGCTGACCGTGGCCAATCCGATCGACGAGTTCGTTGCCCGCATTCGCGGAGGAGATGTTCGCGCACTGTCGCGCGCGATATCCGCCGTGGAAGATCACACCCCAAATTCGACCAATCTCTTGAAAGCGCTCTTTCCGCACAGTGGCAACGCGCTGCTGCTCGGTATCACGGGCGCGCCCGGGGCGGGCAAAAGCACGCTCGTCGATCAGATTGCCCATGCGTATCGCAAGCATGACAAGACCATCGGCATTGTTGCCGTCGATCCCACCAGCCCGTTCAGCGGCGGAGCGATTCTCGGCGACCGCATCCGCATGCAGTCGCATCATGCCGATCACGGAATTTACATTCGCAGCATGGCCACTCGAGGATCTCTTGGGGGTCTGGCCAGCACGACAGCCGATGTTGCGACCGTGCTCGATGCCAGCGGCCGCGACATTGTGGTCATTGAGACTGTGGGTGTCGGTCAGGATGAGGTGGACATCGTGCGGCTGGCCGACGTTACTATCGTCGTGCTGGTGCCGGGCATGGGCGATGATGTTCAGACCATCAAGGCTGGCATCATGGAGATCGCGGATATCTTCGTCATCAACAAAGCTGATCGCGATGGCGCCGAGCGCGTGGAGCGCGAGATTCGCGCCATGCAAACTCTGGCTTTGCGGCATGATGACTGGGTTCCACCCATCGTGAAAACGGTTGCGAGCGAGGGAACCGGAGTTGCCGAACTGCTGGAAGCGATTGAAGGCTACCGTTCTTACCTCACAAAAGGCGACCGCGCGAAACAGCGGCGCATCGAAAACTGGCGTGAGCGAATCGCTGAAATGTTGCGCGACGCACTCTTCCAGCGGGTGCTCTCGTACTACCTGAGTGATCGCGAATCGGTGAAATTTGCTACCGAAGTTGCCGAGCATAAACGCGACCCGTATTCTTTAGTAGAAAAGATTGTCGAGGAGTTGGGGAAACCGCATGAGCGAGATTGATCACCTGGGCATCGCCGTGAAGTCGCTGGCTGAAGCCAAGAAGTTTTATGAGTTGCTCGGCCTGCAAGTGATGCCGGAAGAGACGGTGGAAGTCGAGAAGGTGCGGCTGGCGATGGTGCCAATAGGCGAGAGCCGGATCGAGCTGCTGGAACCGACTTCGCCTGATTCGCCGATCGCCAAGTTTCTCGAGAAGCGGGGCGAAGGACTGCATCACGTAGCCATTCACGTCGACGACCTATCGGGCACAGTCGAGCGGCTGAAGGCCAAAGGCACGCGCCTGATCTCCGACGAAATCAAGGTTGGCGCCGGCGGCCACCTTTACGTGTTTGTACATCCTTCCAGCGCTGGCGGCGTGCTGCTGGAGCTGGTGGAGGACCCGCCTCAGGGCGTCTGAAGAAATTAGCGGCTTGATCGAGGGGCTGTGCCGTTCTGTCAGCCTGCGGCTTTCGAAACCCATCTTCTTGCGTCGTCGCAGGCCGGCTCAGTTTGGCCGCTTGCTCTGCTCTCCAGTTCTTCGACCGAAATCCCATGCTGATCGTTGCTATCGATACTTCGGGCAGGCAGGGCAGCGTCGCCCTTTGTCGCGGCGATCGCGAATCGTTTGAAGTGCTACAAATCACCGCGCTGGAGGGTGGAACCTATTCCGCCCAACTGATGCCGGTCATCTCCAACCTGCTTGTCCAGAACGGCGTCGCCAAGAGGAATGTCGATGGCTTTGTGGTCGTGTCGGGTCCCGGATCGTTTACCGGCTTGCGGGTGGGTCTGGCGACGGTGAAGGGACTGTGCGAGGCCCTGGGCAAGCCTCTGGCGACGGTTTCCATGCTGGAGGCAGTCGCGCTCGCCCACGGCAAACCCGGAATCGTCACGGCAGTGTTGGATGCGGGACGCGGCGAAATTTACGTTGGCGAGTTTCAAGTCAAAGCCGGCGGCGCCAAGCTGACGCGCGAATACTTCGTGCCAGCGGCTGATTTCGCGGCACAAAGGCAATCAGCTGGCGACATCGTAACTTCGGACCCGAAGGTTGCCGAAGCCCTGCTCGACGGCTACGCCGGAGTACGGCTGGTGCAACCGGTTCACGCCGATGAGATTGGCCGGATCGGCCTGCGCAAACTGCTGGCAGGCGAGACCGTGGACGTTGCCACCGTCGACGTCAATTACATCCGCCGGTCGGACGCGGAAATCTTCTCCGCGCCGAAAGCCTGATCCCGCGTGCTGATTCGCAAAGCCACTTCCGAAGAGCTTCCACTTATCCGAACACTCGAGCGGCAATCGGATACGGCCGCACATTGGGGAGAGCGCGAGTATGAAGCTTTGTTCGCTCCGGATGCGCCGGCGCGGCTGGTTGTCGTAGCTGCCGATGAAGCACAGCCCCAACGCATTTCCGGATTTGCTGTCGTTCGTTGCGGTGGGGATGAAGAGGAATGGGAAATCGAGAATGTGGTTGTCGCGGCTGAGCAACGGCGCCAGGGGGTAGGAACGGCTTTGATCGGGGAAGTCCTGCGGCAGGCCCGCGGCCGGCAGACTCCGAGGGTCCTGCTGGAGGTGAGGGAATCCAATCAGGCGGCCCGCTTTCTATATGAAAAGCTTGGGTTTAACGAGATTGGCAGGCGGCGGGGATACTATCAGGATCCGCCCGAATCGGCGCTGGTCCTGCAAATTTCCATTACGGATCTGTGACAAAACCCCTTGAAGCAGAATAGGCCGTGTGCTAGCGTTTTCATCGGATATTGTTTGGAGGTTCACTGAATGGCAACTCAGGTACGCGATCAGCTTCTGGCGAACAACGACGAGTTTCGCCGTCTGGCGACGGAACACTCGGAATACTCTCAGCGCCTGGATTCCCTGATTCAGAAGAAATATCTTTCTGATGACGAAAAGCTGGAAGAAGTACGGCTCAAGAAGCTGAAGCTCCACCTGAAGGACCAGATGGAAAGCCTGGAACAGAAGTTCCGGACTGACCGTCCGGTTATTTAATAGCCGTTAACCCCTTCCGTCCGGCGGAAAAGAGATGGTTCTTTGCCGCCTCGCCCTAATTGTGTGCCAACTCCTGTCCGGTTACATCCCCTCTTTCCTGTATCCTGACCCTCTGGCCGGAGTTAACTTCCTATGAGGCTATCGTTGGCAACCGCTCTGCGTTTCAGCCGAACCATCGTTCTGGCGTCCCTTGCGCTGGTCGTCATGTGTGCTCATTTCGCGGTCGGCAGCGAACCCGGTGCGCCACCTGTCGGGCTGTGGGACGGAACGGTGCAGTCGAAAGCCGGAGAAGTGAATTTTGGCATCGAGCTGAAGTCCGAAGGCGGCAAGCTTAACGCGGTACTGGTGAATGCAACCGACCGGCAGCCCTTCAGCAGCGCAACCTGGAGCGGCGATGTCCTGACTTTGCGCCTCGATTATTACGATGGCCAACTGACGCTGCACAGCGTCTCTCCGCAACGTATGGAAGGCGAATACTCCCGCCAGACCAGCAAGGGGATGAATCACATTCCAGTGGTGCTGGTTCCGCATCACCAGGTCGCAGCGGGCAAGCCTTGGACTGGCCCTAATCTCACGGGCGAATGGATTTTCGATTGGCCTACGGAAACCGGGGCGGAGAAGACGACTCTGGCGAATTTCCAGCAGGGGAAGACCGCGAACGCCGACGGCAACGTGGCCGTCACGGGAACGATCCAGCCGGTCAGCGGCGATACCGGTCTGCTGCATGGCAATGTCTTCACTACGCCCGACGGCCATACACATTTTCATCTGAGCCGATTCGACGGCATTCACACCATGGCCATTGATGGCGAGTTTCTGCCGGACGGCAGCCTCAAAGGTCAACAGGGCGGCATCGTTGCGCTTGAGCCATTCACCGCCGTGCGTGCAAAAGATACAGCCACCGCCGACCCGAATGTCCTGGCCGAAACTCTGACTCACGTGAAAAATCCCGATGAGCCGTTTCGCTTCAGCGGCGTCGATCAGGCGGGCAAGACGCTTAATCAGGACAGTCCGGAATTCAAAGGCAAGGCCGTCATCATCGACATCTTTGGTACGTGGTGTCCCAACTGCCATGACGAAGCGCCCGTGCTGGAGAAGCTCTACCGCAAATATCACGCTCAGGGGCTGGAGATCGTGGGTCTGGCTTACGAGTACACGGATGACACGCCGCGCAACCTTCGCCAGATTGGCATTTATCAGGCGAAGTTCGGAATCACCTTCCCACTGCTGCTGACCGGGACCACGGCTGACGGCCAGATCCAGAAAACGCTGCCGCAGCTCACAAATTTTGGAGCGTTTCCCACCTCGATCTTCGTCGATCGCAACGGGCGGGTACATGCTATTCTTGCTGGATTTTCCGGGCCATCCACCGGCGACAAGTATCAGGAAGTGCAGCGGCGAATGGATGAGCTTGCCCAGGAAATTGTTCGTTCCTCGAAGTAGGGCAGCGGCTGGCAACACGCTCTATAATCGAAGCACACCATGGTTCGCGACGGCATCTACTACGGGCTCGCGTTTGTAGCAGTGGCAGCATTGCTGGGATGGCTTGCTACGCCTGCTTTGGCCATCATTCCATTGCTGCTGGCCGCGTTTTTCCTGTGGTTTTTTCGCGATCCGGAGCGGCGAATCCCGGCAATCCAGGGCGCCATTGTTTCCCCGGCGGACGGCAAAGTCACGGATATTGCCGAGGTTGAGGAAAATGGCGAGCGGCGGACCCGCATCAGTATTTTCCTGAACGTCTTCAACGTCCACGTGAATCGTAGTCCTATTGCCGGAGTCATCGAAGGCGTTCGCTATCAGAAGGGGAAGTTTGTGAACGCCATGGGTGCGGCTTCAGCCGATCTGAATGAGCAGAACGTCGTAACTGTTCGTGGCGATGCCGGCACCGTGGTGTTCAAGCAAATCGCCGGCTTGCTGGCCCGCCGCATCGTGTTCACCAAGAAGCCCGGAGATGTGTTGGAGCGCGGGGAACGGGTAGGCCTCATCAAGTTTGGCTCGCGCACGGACGTCATCTTTCCCGCCGATGCCGAGATGAAGGTACGAGTGGGCGACAACGTGAAGGGCGGCTCCAGCGTTCTGGCGGTGGCCCAGCCCCGTTCCGTCTCTCCGCGACTGCGCGATGTAGCGGAGGTGCGATGAACCCCGCGTCACCGGAGCAAAGCAAAGCCTCGCAGCGTCCGGCCAGGAAGGGATTGTATCTGCTCCCTTCGATGTTTACGGCCGGCAACATGGCTGCGGGCTACTATGCCATTTCCCAGGCCATTCAGGGCACGCCTACCGATCCCTGGCACTTCGATCTGGCTGCCAAAGCGATTGGAATCGCGATTGTCCTCGACTTCTTCGACGGCGGCATTGCTCGGCTGACCAACACAGCCAGCGCTTTCGGCCGCGAGTTGGATTCGCTTGCGGATGTCATTGCGTTCGGCGTGGCACCGGCAGTCCTGGCGTGGATGTGGGGATTTCGCATGTTGCCACAGGAAGGCAACGCGGATTTCCGTACCCGGGTGATTCAGTTGGGAGCGATTGCGACCTTCGCGTTTCTGTTGGCAGGAGCGTCGCGCCTGGCGCGGTTCAACATTCAGATCAATCCTCAACCCTCTAATCCCGGACGTCCCGGGCGGAAGTATTTTGTCGGCATGCCGATTCCCGCCGGCGCCGGAGCGGTTGCGGCGGTAGTTCACCTGGTGCAGGGAAATCCGTTGCAGATATGGTGGCTCTCGATTGGGTGGGGAGTTTTCGTATTCGCCATCGCTTTTCTCATGGTGAGCACCTGGCGATTCCCCAGCCTGAAAGGCATCAACTTCCGCCAGCCGCAGAACTTTCGCTGGCTGATCGTGATCGGCCTGGTGATCGCGCTTATCTGGTTTTCTTCCCAATATGTCCTTTTTGTGATCGCGCTCATCTACATCCTCTCGGGTGTATTGGCGCGGCTCTCGTTTGTATTCCGTCGGCCAACGGTGCCGCCTCCACCGCATCAGGATGAGGCCTCGCACGCTTGATGAAAAATGAACCGAATAACACCTCGCCGGCGCGAACCGACGCAGGACATTGGGGCGGCCTGTTTCGCGTCGCCATCATAGGCGCAGCCACCCTCAAAGGACGGGAGTTGAAAGATGTCCTCACCGACCGCAACTTCCCGGCGCAAGATATACGTCTGCTGGATGACGAAGAGTCCCTGGGGCAACTCGAAGCCGTAGGCGAAGAGCCGACCTTCATCCAGAGCGTACTTCCCGAACACCTGGAGAATGTAGACTTCACCTTCTTCGCCGCAGACGAAACCTTTACCCGTAATTCCTGGCCGATGGCACGCAAGGCTGGCAGCGACATCATCGACCTCTCCTACGGGCTGGAGGGCCAGGACGGTGCGTCCCTGCGTGCTCCCTGGCTGGAGCGTGAGATGGGCATTGCTCCGCGCGTTGATTTTGTTCAGGCACCGGTAGTGGTCGCGCATCCCGCAGCCATCGCGCTCGCCTTGCTGATCTTCCGGGCGCAAAAAATTGGCAAAGTTGTCCACTCCATCGCCACCGTTCTGGAGCCGGCTTCGGAACATGGCCGCAGAGGCATGGACGAACTGCACGAGCAGACCGTGAACCTGCTTTCGTTTCAGCAATTGCCCAAAGGAGTATTCGACACGCAAGTCGCGTTCAACTTGCTGGATCGCTATGGCGAGAAGTCGCTACCCACCTTGGCCTCCGTCGAAGCCCGCATTCAGCGGCATTTCGAGAGCATTGTTGGTGGCAAGCTGAAGGTACCTTCGCTGATGCTCTTGCAGGCGCCGATCTTCCATGGTCATGCGTTCTCGCTTTACATTGAACTGGATACTGCGGCTCCTCTGGCGGAGGTGACGGCTGCAATCTCAGGTGATCATGTTGATGTCTTGCAGGGCATTACGGAGGCTCCAAGCAACGTGAACGCTGCCGGACAGGAGACGATCCAGGTTGTGGTGCGTCCGGACGCCCAGAACGAAAAAGGTTTTTGGCTTTGGGCTGCCTCGGATAACCTCCGGATCACGGCGCTCAACGCGGTGGATTGCGCCGAGAACATGATCGCTTCACGCCCGCGAGGGACCGTACAGTGAAATTGAGTCGCTTGCGGCTTGGGCTGCTGTTGGCGGGTGTCATGACTCTCCTGCTTACCACTGCTTGCGGATATCACACCAGCGGTCACGCCGTCCTGCTGCCTTCCGACGTGCATACGATTTATGTGCCCGGATTTCTCAACGCGTCCCAGACCTACCACATCGGGCAAACTTTTAACGAGGCAGTTATTCGCGAGTTGCGTACCCGCACCAACTATCGGATCGTCACCAAGAACGACGGCGATGTAGACGCGACATTGTCAGGGACAATTACCAGCGTGTTCATCGCGCCGCTAACCTACGATCCGGTGACGGGCCGCATTTCAACTTCTGTCCTGGTGGTCGCTTGCAATGCCACCCTGACCGGCAAGGAAGGCAAAGTCCTTTGGAGCAATCCCAGTTTCTTGTATCGCGAGCAGTACCAGGAATCGCGTGATGCGGCCAGCTTCTTCGAGGAAGAAGAGCCGGCGCTGCAACGCATAGCCACCAGCTTTGCCAAGACCCTGGTCAGCAACATTCTGGAGGCATACTAGATGCGCAGCTTCGCCGCTTCCGACCGATTCGTGGCCGACGTGAAAGCGCGCAAGCTGGCTCCGGGATACGTCTTCATTGGGGATGAAGCATTCTTTCGCAAGCGCTGCCGCGACGCAATCTTGCAACATCTGGTGCCTGCCGACGTTCGCGAACTGAGTCTGTATGACATGGATTTGGCGGACGTCGAGTTGCAACAGATTCTGGATCAGGCTCGAACCCCTTCGCTGATGTCGCCCTTCCAGGTTTTCTTCATTCGCGGCATCAAGAACCTGTACGGCCGGGGCAAACACGACCACGAGTTCGGCGCTATCGAAGATTATTTCAAGAATCCGAATCCCGACGCGCTGCTGGTGTTTGTAGCCGACCATATCAACATTCCCGCCGACGTACGGCGCATGGATCTGACCGACAAAGATCGCTACGAACGCATTCGGGAAACCTTGGGCGAGTATTGTCCGGTGCTGGAATTCGCCCGGGTGGACGAAAGCGACGCGGTGAAGTGGGCCATCGAAACCGCCGGCGTGGAAGACGTGAAGCTGGACAACGATGCTGCTCGCGAACTGGTCGACTCCCTCGGCGGCGACATGATGATGATCGTCAACGAACTGGAGAAGCTGGTACTGTTCGTGGGCGAGAAGAAACGCATTACGTTAGGCGACGTCGAGACACTTGTGCTGGCGGCCAAGCAGAGATCATTCTACGAATTGACGGACGCGATTTCGGCGCGTGACCGCGGTAAAGCCTTGGCCGTGCTCGACGCTATTCTCAACACCGGAGACGGTGACGACGCGGCCATTGGACATCTGTACATGCTGTCGCGCACCTTCCGCCAGATGCTGGTCATTCTGGAGCGCAATGTGCGTGATTCGCGAGCATTGTGGCAGGCACTCTGGCAGGGATTCCGCATTCCGCCATTCGCTGCCGAAGACATCATTCGGCAGGCGCGACGCTACAAGTCGCGCCGCGAACTGACCAGCGCCATCCGCCGAGTCGCCAGGGCCGACCTCGCACTGCGTTCCAATCCTCCTAGTAAGCGGCTCATCCTGGAGAATCTCGTGCTCGATTTGACCGTGGAACCAAAGCTGCAGGAAGCGGGTTGGATGCAGGACGAATTGCCGGTGTGAATACGGATGTAGAGTCGTACCTGCGACGGATTGCTTACACCGGGCCTCGCCAGCCATCCGCGGAGACGCTGCGTCAACTTCATCGCCAACATCTGTTTACCGTACCCTTCGAAAATCTTGATATTCCTCTGGGCATCCGGATCAGCCTTGAACTCGAGAATATCTACCAGAAGATCGTGACGCGTCGGCGCGGCGGTTTTTGCTATGAGCTGAACGGATTGTTCGGGGAGTTACTGGCGACCCTGGGCTTCCAGGTGCAGACACTATCGGCGCGGGTGCGGCGCGAAGACGGCGGCTTTGGCCCGGAGTTCGATCACATGCTCCTGCAAGTTCAACTGGAAGATTCCTGGCTGGTCGACGTTGGCTTCGGCGATTCATTTGTCGACCCTATTGTGTTTCGCGCCGGCGGAGCCGATCAGGTGAACGGTCACAGATACGTGGTATTGCCGGTTGGCGACGAGTGGCAGTTGCTACGCGAGGATAAAAACGGGCAGGTTCCGCTCTACATGTTCCGCAACCTGCCACATCCGCTCAGTGATTTTCAGGACATGTGTACCTTCCATCAGACTTCTCCTGAATCGCACTTTACCAAGAGCTGGATCTGTAGCCGGGCAACGCCGGACGGCCGGATCACGCTGGCTAACATGCGCCTGATTGTTACCCGTGGAGCAGATCGCGAGGAAATCGATCTCAGCACGGAAGGCGATGTGCGCCGCTGTTTGCGCGAGTTCCTGGCAGTGGAACTCGACGATAGCGTGCCGCTGGCCAGGCTGGTAAGCCCGAGTCCGCAGTGAGCCTTCGCTGACGTCGTCTCGATGGCCGCGCATGCTCAGCAAGTCATCGCGAATGTACTGAAATTGCGGCGACGGCGAACATCCAACGTCCGCCGCCTTTACAGACTGCTGAAAAACTCGAGTTTGATCCGTCTTTGAAGGGGCGCACCTTCAGGTGCGCCGTACAAGTCCTTTATTTTTGTGATTCCGAGTGGGCTTCAGCCCACGAGGAATCTGCTTTCGCGACTTTTTCAGCAAACTGTTTAGCCAGCGATGCAACGGTTATTTAGCCCAAAACGCCAGCGCGCGTTTCGCCTTTGCCGGTACATCCGCCGGCATGGGAGATCCCGGCTGCATCATGCTGGTAGCCCACTTCCGCATCTGCCGGCAAAACTCTGACTTTCCACCCGCATTAATCGGCTTACCCGAATTCATGGCTTCGATGACTTCAGGGGAGCTGTTGGGAATGGTGATTGCCACCGGCTGGCGAATCGCTTTCGCGATTTCATCCAGATCGACCTCGCCCTTGGAACGGAAGCGGTTGATCGCCACATTAATCTTGCCCGGGGGGAAGTTGTACTGCGCAAGCCGATTGCAGTAACGCGACAGGTCGCGCAAGGCGGGAACATCGGGAGTGGCTACCAGATATAGCTGATCACAATCGTCGATGGTGGCGACGTTCATTCGCCCCAGCCCGTGCGGGCAGTCGATGAGGATAAACTCGTATACCCCACGCAGAAACTGTAACGTCTTATGCACTTCATCCACCGTGGCTTCGGTGAGGGCAAAGAGTTCATCGGGCGCAGCAATTACGTCCACGCCATTCGTTGGCTGAAGGATGAAGCCGCGAAGCAAGTCCTGATCGAGCCGTTCAACGTTCCGCACCAGATCGTAGAAGTGATATTTCGGGGTCGGCAGGCCCATGTACAAGGCCACGTGTCCCAGTTGCCGCTGCTGGTCAATGAGCAGCGTCTTCTTGCCGCACAGCTGCACCAGGAAAGACGCAAGGTGGATGGCAACCGTCGTGGTTCCGGCTCCTCCTCTGGCGCCCAGAAACGCCAGCACTCGCCCCGCCGGCCCGCTCTGCCGAACTGGCGTCAAACGCGACCGCAAACGGACGAACGCCTGACATAGCTGCTCGGTTTCCAGGGGTTTGTTGAGATATTCCACACATCCGGACCGCATAGCATCGATCACTTGCCCGGCGCTTGACTTCTTCGAGATGGCGATCGGGATCACCTTGGAGCCCAATATTTGTTGCAAGCCATTCACGGTTTCAATCGCCAGGTCGCGATCCAGATCGAAGTCGATAACGCAGATGCAGGTATCGGCATTCTTCATTTCATTCAGCGCGCTAAGGTCCTGATTCTGTGGAAGGTATCGCGCCATGGTCGAGACCGTTGGGTTGGTGAACAACTGGCCGGCAGCCCGCGATACGCAGGTGATGGTTTCGATTTCCGCGCAGATTGTGACTATGTGGACGCTGCCGTAAGCCGCGACCTGAGAATTGCCATTTTCACCGCTCATTTGCCGTTTCTCCCTGCTGAACCAGGCCCAGCACCAGCCAATTTGGGCAGAATCGGCTGCTTACGCTGAACGCACAGCATCGAGACTAGCTAGGCGGCAGGCGGCAGTATTCCACGAAAAAACATGAGCTTGCAGAATCTTTCACAAACAGCAACGGACCGGCGAACCGGCCCGCTGAGCCTTGGCATTTGCGCGAATCTACTCCTTTTCGCGCACGTTCACGCTGGCGATGGTGTTTTCCCACTCTAGTTTGAGGACGCCGGCGTCGGGACCCGTTTTATCGAGGGAGATAGTGAAGAGCTCAAGCCCCGACGGCCGCTGCGTCACCTTCATATCCACTCGAGCCAGGTCCTGCCCCTTGTTATATTCCGTGCCCCACTGGCCGGTCTGCTTGTTGATGATCAGCTTCCAACTGTTCATTCCAGGCAGCGTGTAAAGCGTATAGCTGCGCTTAGGGACCGTCGCGCCGCCAATGTCGAGGTCTACATCGGTTTTCAGGCTGGTGGCCGCATTCGCCCCGGTACGCCACACCTGGTCATAGGGAACCAGGCCGCCAAAAATCTTCCGGTTACGCATGGACGGTCGACTGTAGCTGATGGTAACGGTATGGCCGTCGGCGAAGGTCATCGTCGCTTCGCCGGGAGGGCTGGCAAGTGGCTTCTTGCCCTGGGCGAGAAGCATGGTGGCGAAAACGGTGAGCAACGTCAGGGTAAGCAGCGGCAAACGGGCCTTGGGCATTGCACTCTCCTTCGATCTTCAGGTTGCCGGTCCATTATTCACTTCGGAAGGCGGCTATACAATCTGAGACGGCTGGCGCGGGTAGCGGTCAACCGAGATACGCGTTTGTAGCACAAGGAGCGGGATGAGCATTCTGGAAGCTAGTTCCCGCGGGAAAGCAAGCCCGTTTCACCACAGAGACACTGAGGCACAGAGTTTATAAAACTTTTTTACCACGGAGGACACTGAGAGCACGGAGAATTAGAACACAAAAGTTAGAAGGTAACGGCAGATCCGTCCCGCACGGCGAAGGCGAGGCTGCTGTTTCTTTCTTTCTTTCTTTCTTTCTTCGTTCTTCTGTGTCTCCGTGCCTCTGTGGTTAAAAATGAGTTTT
>CAWCMU010000016.1:0-69031 GCA_963796695.1 uncultured Acidobacteriaceae bacterium
CTCCGTGCCCTCCGTGTTCTCCGTGGTGAATTCCTTTACGCCGTTACGTACTTGCCGGTTTCCAGGATGCGTACCGCAACCTTTTCCTGGAGTGCGATCACGTTTACCGGCTCGTGCTTCGCCAGGCGACGAACAATCGCCATCTGGGTGCGCAGCATGTCGCCCTCGGCCACGGCCGCGATTACTTTCTTGGCCGCCGCTTCCAACCGCGCAAACGCGCCTTCCAGGTAGACCTGCGTCATCGCAACGATCAGGTCCGCCTTCTCCTCGCCCTGAGCCGCAACGCTCTTGCGCGCACGCAACAGCGCGGAGTCCATGGCGAACGCCTCGATCACCATATCCGCGATGCCGCCCATGATCTCCTGCTGGTCCGCCAGCTTCTGCATATACTTCTGCGAAGCCGCGCCGGCCACCAGCATGGCCAGCTTCTTGGCGTTGTCGACCAGCTTGCGCTCGGCAGCCAATGCTCCCTCGAGTTCTTCGCCCGACGGCCCAGCCATCACTTCGTCCATCGTCTTCTTGATGGCCGGCAGCAGCGCAAGCTGTCCGCTCATGGCGCGCTTCAGCAGCCAGCCAGTGATGATGAGCCGGTTGATCTCGTTGGTCCCTTCGAAGATGCGATTCACGCGTGAATCGCGATAGGCGCGCTCTGCCGGATACTCCTCCACGAAGCCATAGCCGCCGTAAACCTGCACCGTCTCGTCGACTACCTTGTCCAGCATCTCCGAGCCCCAAACCTTGATGATCGAGCACTCGACCGCATACTCCTCAATCGACTTGCGAATGCTCTCGGGATTCTTGTCGATGCCGTCCAGCGCCGTGTCCATCATGCCGACCGTGCGGTACACCATCGACTCGCCCGTGTAGATGCCGACCGCCATCTGGGCCAGCTTCTCGCGAATCAAACCGAAGTCCGAGATGCTCTTGTTGAAAGCCTTGCGTTCTTTAGCATAGGCAATCGCATTCTGCAGTGAGGTGCGTGCACCGCCGACGCAGCCCGCACCCAGCTTGAAGCGGCCCACGTTCAGGATGTTGAACGCGATGATGTGCCCCTTGCCGATCTCGCCGAGCACGTTCTCCACCGGCACCTTGCAGTCGTTCAGAATGAGCGGCGCGGTCGACGAGCCCCGAATGCCCATCTTCTTTTCTTCCGCTCCGACCGAGAAGCCGGGAAAATCCTTCTCGATCAGGAAAGCCGTAAACTTCTCGCCGTCAACTTTCGCGAAGACGGTGAACAGGTCGGCGAAGTGGGCGTTGGTGATCCACATCTTCTCGCCGTTCAGGATGTAATGTTTGCCATCAGACGACAACACGGCGCGGGTGCGGCTGTTCATCGCATCAGACCCGCTGGTGCCTTCCGAAAGCGCGTAGGCGCCGATCATCTCGGCCGAAGCCAGCTTGGGGAGATATTTCTTCTTCTGCTCTTCGGTGCCGAAGAACACGATGGGCAGCGTGCCAATGCCGGCGTGCCCGCCCATGGAAACCACGAAGCTGCCGCACTTCGCCATGCGGTCTGCAATGATCGCCGAGGAAACTTTGTCCATCTCCGCGCCACCGTACTCGGCGGGCACATCGGCGTTGGTCAGTCCCATCTCGCTGGCCTTCTTCAGCAGCTCACGGGTAACGGACCAGTCTTTGTGCTCGATTTTTTCGACGGCAGGCAGAACTTCGTTGACCGCAAACTCCTCCGCCAGCTTGGCGGTCATCTGGTGATCTTCGTTAAAGTCTTCCGGAGTAAAAACGTTGTTGAGGTTGTGATCTTCGAGCAGAAAGCTTCCGCCCGTGGTTTTCGTCTTGGGAGCTGCCGTCGTGGTCGCCATAAATCCTTCCTTCTCTCGAAAAACTTGTTCACCACAGAGTCACAGAGGCACAGAAACTCTTTCACCACGGAGTACACAGAGCGCACGGAGAACGTCAATCTTTCAGTTTGATCATTCCAGCTGTTGATCTCACTTGCGCGGCTCGGCATTGCCGATCATCGCGTCTGACTTTATATTCTTCCTGCTCGACTCCGTGCGCTCCGTGAACTCCGTGGTGAATGTTTTCTTTTTCTCTGTGCCTCCGTGCCTCTGTGGTGAATCGCCTTTACTGCAAATTCTCGAAAATCCCTGCCGCGCCCATGCCGCCGCCGACGCACATGGTCACCATGCCGTAGCGGCCGTTGCGACGTTTGAGTTCGCGAAGGATCGTGGCCGTCAGCTTGGCGCCGGTGCATCCCAGGGGATGGCCAAGTGCGATCGCTCCGCCGTTTACATTGATGCGCGCCGGATCGAGCTCCGCTTCCTGGATCACCGCCAGTGACTGCGCGGCAAAAGCCTCATTTAACTCGATCACGTCGATGTCTGACAACGTCAGACCAGCCATCTTCAGCACTTTCGGAATCGCGAACACCGGCCCCAGCCCCATCTCTTCCGGCTTGTACCCCGCTGTGGCATATCCCACGTAGCGGGCCAGCGGCTTCAGGCCCAGCGCTTTCGCACGTTCAGCCGACATGACGACGGCGGCGGCTGCGCCATCCGACATCTGCGAAGAGTTGCCGGCCGTCACCGTGCCTTTCACGTGGAAGGCCGGCTTCAGCGCCAGCAACGCTTCCAGTGAGGTATCGGCACGCGGACCTTCATCTATTTTAAAGACGATGTCGGTGCGTTTAGGTTTGCTGCCATTTGGCGTGGTGAAGCTGACTGGCACAGGCACAAGTTCCTCATCGAACTTGCCGGCTTCGATCGCGGCAATAGCTTTCTTGTGGCTCTCGACGGAAAATTCGTCGGACTGCTCGCGCGTGATGTTGAAACGCTTGGCCAGACGCTCGGCGGTGAGGCCCATCGACAGATACGCGTCAGGATAGTTCGATACCAGCCAGGGATTGGCGGAAACTTTGTTGCCGCCCATGGGAATCATGGTCATGGACTCGACGCCACCCGCCACGATCGTCTCCGCGCCACCAGCCATGATGCGCTCGGCGGCCATGGCAATCGCCTGCAGGCCCGAGGAGCAGAAGCGATTGATGGTCATGGCCGAGACCTCGACGGGCAGACCGGCGCGCAGCGACGCAATGCGCGCAACGTTCATGCCCTGCTCGGCTTCCGGCATGGCGCAGCCCAGGATCACGTCCTCAATCTCTTTCGGATCGACCTGCGGTACGCGCCCGAGCGCGCCTTTGATGGCCACGGCGGCCAGATCGTCGGGCCGCGTTGCCCGCAATGTTCCTTTGTAGGCCCGCCCAACCGGTGTCCGCACCGAACTCACAATTACAACGTCACGCATGATTAACCCCAGCAGTTAGCAGTTAGCAGTTAGCGTTTAGCAATTAGCTCTTGGCTCTTAGCCGTCGGCCGTCAGCTCTCAGTTCCAACCAGATTCGTTCCCCAAATCCAACTTGTCATCCCGAGCGAAGGTGCGCGTCGTCTGCGCACCGTAGCCGAGGGATCTGCTGTCCGCCGCTTCGCGTAACTGCCGGCTACCCTCTGCCGTCCCTACGGGACTCGGCTCCATTTCTCTACCAACCCAGCACTCCGCCTGCGGCTGCGTGCTGGGCTAGACTATTTCGTCCCGCGTTCGCGGGACTCGGACTGCAGTGTCGGATGCGTTGTCTCGCTGCACCACCGTTCATGCTTAAGCTAACGGATCACTGACAACCGACAACCGCCCACCGACAACTGCCCACCGACAGCTGACAACTGACAACCGACAACCGCCCACCGCCAACCGACAACAGCTTCTAATTCCGCAGCGTCTTGCCGGTCTTCAGCGTGTACTGTATCCGCTCTTGCGTCTTCTTTTCGCCACACAGAGATTTGAAGGCCTCGCGCTCCAGATCCAGCAGATACTGTTCGCTTACCGGAGTGCCGGGATTCAGTGCGCCGCCACACAACACCTCAGCCACTTTGTTGGCGATCTTCACTTCGTGATCGGTGATGTACTCGCCTTCGTGCATGATGTGCACGCCCAGCTTCAAAGTCGCCAGGATGCTTTCACCCGGCGCAAGGATGTCGGTCCGCGGCACAGGTGCGCGATAGCCTTCTTTCACCAATTCCAGCGCCCGCTGCTTGGCGTCGGTCAGCACGCGCTCCCGATTCATGGTGATATCGTCGCCGCTGGAAATGAATCCCAGGGTCTTCGCCTCGGCCGCCGACATCGAGACCTTCGCCATCGCGACCGTCTCAAACGCCTGCTTCATGGCTTCCATCAATTCGACGCTCTCGCCGCGGCCGGCCGGGCGCACGTGATACGCCTTGTCCAGCGCGCGCAGCGTCATTTCTTTACAGCCACCGCCGCCGGGCAGCAAGCCGACGCCGACTTCGACTAGTCCGGTGTAAAGCTCGGCGTGCGGTTGACGTGCGGCTCCATGCAGCGTGATCTCGCAGCCTCCGCCCAGCGACATGCCGAACGGCGCCACCACCACCGGCTTGGGTGAGAACTTGATGGCCTGGGTCATGCCCTGGAACTGGCGGATGGCGAGATCGACTTCGTCCCACTCTTCTTCCTGCACCGCCATCAGCAGCATCATGATATTGGCGCCGACTGAGAAGTTTGCTGCGTCATTTGTGATAACGAAGGCGTCAAAGTTGTCGCCCGCTCCACCCGGCTTCAGCGACTGGGTAATCATCTGCACGATGTCGCCGCCCAGCGAATTCATCTTGGAGTGGAACTCGATGCACGCGACGCCATCGCCAAGATCAACCAGCGACGCGCCGGCATTCTTCTTGACCACCAGCCCGGACTTCTTTGCGACTGCAACCGACCACACACCGGCAGGAACTTTCTCCGGCTGGTAATGGCCGCTGCGCAGATCGAAATAAGCGCGTCCGCTGGGCGACTTAAGGTCGTCGGCATACCAACTGCTTTGGCCTGAAGCCAGCAGCTTCTCCACATTGGGCGAAACAGGTTTTCCTTCCACCTGCATGCGTTTGACGGTCTTGGCAACGCCGGCGGCGTCCCAAAGTTCGAACGGCCCCATCTCCCAGTTAAAGCCCAGCTTGAGGGCGCGATCGATTTCGACGACAGAGTCGGCAATTTCGCCAACGCGATTCGCCGCGTACGTCCACAAGTCCGAAAGTGCCGACCACAGAAAGATATTCGCCTTGTCTTTCGACGGGGCCAGCAACATGTTCAAACGTTCCGGCAGGTTCTCGACCGTCTTCGCCATCTCCAGCGACGGGAACTTTGGCCGCTTGGAGGGCCGATACTCGAGCGTCTTCCAATCCAGCGCCAGATATTCGCTCTGACCGTCCGGCTTCCTGCTCTTCTTGTAAAAGCCGCCCTTAGTCTTGTCGCCGAGCCACTTCCGCTCCAGCATCTGCAGGAAGAATGTAGGCAGCTGGAGATCGCTGCGCTCGTCGCGGATGTTGGTCATGGCGTTGCGCACAACGTGTCCCAGCACATCGAGTCCAACCATGTCGGTGAGGCGGAAGGTCGCAGTCTTAGGCCAGCCGACGGCCGTCCCGGTCAGAGCGTCGACGTCCTCGATGCTGAAATCCATCTCCTGCATCAGGCGCATGACGTTGAGCGCCGAGAACGTGCCGATGCGATTGGCGATAAAGTTCGGAGTGTCCTTGGCATGGACGACACCCTTGCCCAGATACAGGTCGCAGAAGCGGGCGATGGTGTCCATCGCAGCCGGATCCGCGTCAGGAGTGGGAATCAGCTCCAGCAAGCGCATGTAACGCGGTGGATTGAAAAAATGCGTGCCAAACCAGTAGCGCCGGAAATCGTCAGGAAAGCCTTCGACGATCTTGGCGACGGGCAGGCCGCTGGTGTTGGTGGTGATGATGGTGCCGGGCTTGCGAATCGCCTCAATCTTGCGCAGGAGGTTGCGCTTGATCTCCAGGTCTTCGACTACGGCCTCGATGATCCAGTCAGCATCGGCCAGCTTCGGCAAATCGTCTTCGAAGTTGCCGATTGTCACCAGTCGCGCCAGCGAGGGTTTGAAGAAGGCAGCGGGCTTCGCCTTCAACGCCGCATCTAGTCCGGCGGCGGCAAAGCGGTTGCGCGCCGGCCCATCAGCATCCGGAGGCACAATGTCGAGGAGGTAAGAAGGCACACCGGCGTTGGCCAGGTGCGCGGAGATGCGGGCTCCCATGGTGCCCGCGCCCAGAACGGCTACTTTCTCAATCCGTCGTTGCATGCGTTACCTTGATGGCTTGAACCCAGAGGAGGGCCAACTGTTCTTAACGGTTCGTTTCCGGTTGCGGCTTCACGCTTGAGCGTCTCTAGATCGTTTGATTGAGGTCAGCAGAGAATTGCTGCTGAGTTTTCCTGCCCACACAGCCCACAAATTCCCCGGATATAAAAGGGGCCTAAATAGAAGCAGCGCGCGCCGTAAGATGTGGGGTGAGGATGGCAACGACGCGCGCTTTATTAAGTTGAACTGATCGTACTGAATGAATGCTCATTCAGTCAACAAAATTCTGTTAATATTTCTTTTCTGATAAGCAAACCTAGGAGATCAGTTTTGCCAGCAGGAAGGCCGCTCCGGCTGCAAGTCCCCCAATAACAACAGTTTGCGTAGCTGACCGTAGGGCGCGGGCTCCGGTAAAACGGCCCTTGATATATCCGAAGACTCCGAGCGCGATCAGCGTAACTACCACCGACCAGCCCAGAGCCAGCCGCGCGCTGTGCAGCAGCATGTAGGGAGCGAGTGGGATGATGCCTCCGCCAACGTAAGAAGCGGCGATGGTCAACGCGCTCTGCACCGCGCGCCTGGGATCGGGCTCCTCCAACCCCAACTCGAAACGCATCATGAAATCAACCCACTCCTTGGGCTTGCGCGTGAGCGCCTCCACTACCGGCACACTGTCTTCGTGTGACAACCCATAATCGGCAAATACCTTCTGGACTCGCGCGCCTCTTCTTCAGGAATCTCCTGCACTTCGCGGGCTTCGCGCTGGCGCTCGCTCTGGTAATGTTCAGCGTCGCTCTTGGCTGCCAGATATCCGCCTAAGCCCATCGCGATGGAGCCCGCCGCAATTTCCGCCAGGCCTGCGATGACCACGATGCGGCTGTTATCGACCGCGCCTGACAAGCCGGCAGCCAGGGCAAACGGTACGGTCAGGCCATCCGACATCCCGATGACCACATCGCGGACCACTTCGCCCGCCGTGAAATGGCGCTCAACGTGAGGTGTCTGGGGCATGAGTTCCTAGTTCAGGATGCGAGCTGACATAATCGATCGCTTGCTTGACTGCATCGCGCTCTCCTTTGTAGCTGAGAACGGTGGGCGCGCTCTCCAGAGGCAGCCAGAATGCCTTCTGTACCTCGACGCGCATTTCTGGAGAAATATTGCCCAGCCGACCCGAGCGGTAGAGCAGCAGGTAGAAGCTGACAATCTTGAAGACCCGGGCGTGATCGCCCCAGTTGCGGACGTAAACGTACTTGATGTCGACAAGCTTCGTGACCAGGTCCGCTCGCAGGCCGGTCTCCTCGTGGACCTCGCGGAGCGCGGTCTGTTCCGGCGTCTCACCTTCGTCGATGGCGCCTTTGGGCAGCGCTCGAATGGGCGGCGGCGCGCTTTTGCCCGGCCGCGTGGCCTTCTTGGCTGGCTTCGCGGGGCGTTCCATGTGCGGCTCGATAATGGCCAGAAACCAGCGGCCTCGCATTTTGCGAAGCACTACACCTCCAGCCGAGATCTCACGCACCATGGGCCACTCCGGGAACTGGTTAGTTTGGCAGACTCGAGCCAAGGTGACAACCGGCCAAAGATGCGCGGTCATGATTCGCTCGTTCTCCGATTTCATCTCATACTTACGTTTCTTGTTACAGTGGGATGATTGACATGCGTTACGTTACACATTACGGTGGCGAAAAATGCCGATGAAAAACCCTCCTCATCCGGGCGGCTTGGTGCTGCGCCAGTGCATTCAACCATTGGGGCTGACTGTAACGGAGGCAGCTGCCGCTCTGGGAGTGACGCGCACCACTCTTTCTGAACTGGTCAACGGTAAGCGTGGCTTGTCGCCCGAAATGGCTGTGCGATTGTCCAAAGTCTTTGGCGGCAGCGCTGAGAGCTGGCTTATCCAGCAGGCGCAGTACGATCTGGCCAACGTTCGCACAGATAGGCTGAAACTCAGGCGTCTGGCGTCCGCCTGAGGCGCGACATTCGTTCGCCCAGTAACTCACTTCAGCGGAATGTTGTAATCTCTTAAGTCCTGCCTTGGTTCGTCGGAGCCATGTGCGGGCCCTGAGGAGATTCCGGATTTGACCCGTCCGTTAAGCGCTGCTCTCGCCATCCTTCTCACGATTTCCACCGTCGCACCCGCCCAGCAAGCCAAAGCTCCGGCCGTGCCACGTGCAAACTCCGCGGGCAAAACCAGCAACGCAGTCGAGCCGGCTTCAAAGGCTTCTGCCGATCAGGCTTCTAGCCCTGCGCCGTTTACTCCGCCGGACAAAATCTTCGGCTATCGCAATCCGGCCGCCGAGTTGCAGACGGAGAAGACGTTTCTCGCCGTGCCTGATCCGCAACTGGCCAAGCAGCATCTCCAGATTCTTACGGCTGCGCCGCATGTGGCCGGCTCGCCCGAAGACCATCGCACCGCCGAATACGTCTTGGCGAAGTACAAGGCGGCGGGACTCGATGCCTACATCCAGGAATACAAAGTGTGGATGGCGTTGCCACTCGACATCCGCGTCGATGTGGTTGCGCCTGCGGGCGTCGTGATGCACGGCCCGTCGCCGGAGCACGTGAGCGACGACCCATTCCAGAACGATCCCCGAATCCTTCCGGCCTTCAATGAGTACTCGCCTTCGGGCGAAGTCACGGCCGATGTCGTTTACGCCAACTATGGCCGGCCTGAAGACTTCAAGAAGCTTCAGGAAATGGGCATCGATCTCAAGGGCAAAATCGTCATCGTCCGCTATGGAGAAAACTTTCGCGGCGTGAAGCCGTTCCTGGCAGCACAATATGGAGCCGCCGGCGTCCTCATCTACTCCGATCCCTGGGATGACGGCTACTTCAAGGGCGACAAGTATCCCAAAGGTCCTTGGCGGCCGGACACGGGCGTGCAGCGGGGCTCGGTGCAGTATCTGTTCCGCTATCCCGGCGATCCCACAACGCCCGGCATCGCCTCCGTTCCCACGTTGCCCGAAAGCCAGCGCACTCCGCCCGACAAAGCCACCGATCTGCCGACCATTCCGGTGACGCCGCTGTCCTATGCAGATGCGACACCGATTATGTCCCATCTCGGCGGTCCGGAGTCGCCGCGCAGCTGGCAGGGAGCGTTGCCGTTCACCTATCACGTTGGTCCCGGTCCGGCGAAGGTACATCTGGCGGTGAAGCTTAACTATCAGTACATGACCATCTGGGACGTCATCGGCATGGTGAAGGGGTCGGAGCTGCCCAACGAGTGGGTGATTACCGGCAACCATCGCGATGCCTGGGTTTACGGTGCGGTGGATCCTAACAGCGGAACAGCGGCGCAACTGGAAGCGGTTCACGGCGTTGGCGAGTTGCTGAGGACAGGATGGAAGCCCAAACGCACGTTGGTCTTCGCCAGCTGGGATGCGGAAGAAGAAGGCCTCATCGGCTCAACCGAATTCGCTGAGCAACACGCCAAAGATCTTTCGCGCGCCATCGCTTACTTCAACATGGACGTTGCGGTTGCCGGTCCCGACTTCGGAGCGTCCTCGGTGCCCAGCCTGAAGCAATATTTGCGCGACGTTGCCAAGTCCGTTCCCAGTCCGAAAGGCGGCAGCGTTTACGACCAGTGGAAAGCCACGGCCGAACAGCACCAGAAAGAACGCAAGGACCACTCTGATTCCACGGTGACGCCGTCGAACCGCGAGCCCGCTGTCGCGACTCCGGACGTTAAGGTTGGCGATCTGGGCAGCGGTTCCGATTACACTGCCTTCCTGCAACACCTGGGCGTTCCTTCGGCGGACATCGGTTCGAACGGACCTTACGGCGTCTATCACTCGGTGTTCGACAATTTCGCCTGGTTCACCAAGTTTGGCGATCCAACTTTCGTTTACGAGCAGGAGATGGCTCGCGTTTACGGGCTAGAAGCCATTCGCATGGCCTCGATCGACGTGTTGCCGCTGAACTACGAGCAGTACGGCAAAGAGATCAGCGGCTACGTGAAGGCCGCCGACAAGAACGCCAAGACCGCGTTCGGCGAGCAGAGTCCGTCGTTCGCCGATGCTGAGGCTGCGGCTGCGCGTCTGGAAAAAGCCGGCGCCCAAGTCTGGAGACTACAGAACAATCAGATCGGCGACGCTGGAGTTTTGAACCTGATCCTGCGCAACACCGAGCGGGCATTTCTGGTTGACGGCTTGCCCGATCGTCCCTGGTTCAAGCACGTCATCTACGCGCCGGGCGAGCATACCGGCTACTCTGCCGTCGTCATCCCCGGCGTGAATGAGGCCATCGAGAACAAGAACCTCACCCTCACTCAGCAGCAGCTACAGATTTTGACCGCAGCGCTGAACCGTGCAGCCGGAGTCCTGGAAGCGGCCAAGTAAGCGGGGCCTTCATTCCAATCGTTGTTTCGGTATTAGCGCTTGTCTCCAGCGACGGCCGCTGGTCGCACCACATATTGCCTTAGCTGAGAGCTGAGAGCTGAGAGCTGACGGCTATGTCTCCCCGGCATCCTCCTCGCCAATTGACCCCGGCCGCCGGCCATCTCATAATCTTTGTGCCTGACGATTTTCCGCTACTCACCAAGGTGGCTGGCTGTGACCGAACCAAACAAGAACGACCGCCGTCCATTTCAGACGGCTGGGCAGCGGCTCGACGACGTGCTGGGCGATGCCTCGCAACGCATCGAGCAGGAAACCCAGATGCTGATCAAGTACATCAACGACGAGCTGGTGCCGGCCATTCGCGAGCACTCCAGCAACGCCCTGCGCATTGCCAGCGAGAAGCTGACGCAGGCCGCCGACGTGATGGACTCGCACAAGCAGAAAAAGGGCTGACCACGCGAGTTGCGCTGCTCACCTCCGTCGCCGCTGCTCTGCTGCTGCTCTCGGCCTGCGGCGGACATAAAACCGCGCGCAGCCATCCTGTGCCGCCACCGCCTACCATCACGCCGCAACCGACTCCCCCGGCAACTGCCACGACGCAGCCTGCGCCACAGCCACCGGCGCACAACGCCAAGCCAATCTACGTCGAAACTGGACTGGCGAGCTGGTATGGGCCGCCGTATCACCACCATCGCGGAGCCAATGGCGAGATCTACGACCAGAACGGCATGACCGCCGCGCATCGCACTTTGCCGCTGAATTCGCTGGTGCGCGTCACCAACCTCACCACCGGCCGCTCAGTGCTGGTGCGCATCACTGACCGCGGGCCGTTCATCGAAGACCGCATCGTCGACCTGTCGCTGGCCGCGGCCAAGGCGGTCGACGTGTGGCAGCCGGGCACCGCCGAAGTCCGGCTGGAAGTGCTGTCGGCGCCCGCGCCCATCGCGCAGGGCGGCCGCTGGTGCGTGCAGATTGGCGCCTTCCACAGCGAGAGCGAAGCCCGCAAGCTGAAAGAGAAGCTCCAGGACCGCTACGAGTCGGCAAACGTGATCCAGTTCACCGGGCCGACCGGCGAATGGGTGCGCATCCGCCCCGAAGGCGACAACAAGCAAATGGCCGAAGAGGTCGCCAGCAAGACGCACGTGAAAGAAGGCGGCGTGTTTCTGGTCAGGCTGGATTGAAAGAACAGTTGTCGGTTGGCAGTTGTCAGTTGTCGGTTGTCAGCTGCAGCCTCGTAGCCTTTACGGAAACCCTGATGCAGTTTGCTTTTGAAGGGGACGGCCTTTTAGGCCCTCCGTAACTAATGCAAAATCAATCCGGCTTCAGCCACTGAGGAACCTCGGTTTCACTCATTCAGGTCTTCCTTAGCAATTAGAGTTCTTACCCTTCAACTCCCCGGCCGGACCTTCGCTTACCGACGGCGTTACCACATTTAATGCCGACTTTTCGGCCTTCGAATTAGCTACTCACACTTCCTGATGGTTGCGGACGAATCACAATTCACGCCGGACACTAGTCCCTGTGACGAAACACGATGAGGTCTTCCTGACAACTGCCAACCGCCAATCGATTCTCGCAAAATAATCTTACTGGTAAGATTTCTGCTAAGTCTTACCAGTAAGATCATTATTTGCTTCTATACTGATCATGGCTGATCCTGCCATGAAGCTGACAGTCCTGCATCCCGTCACCTTGGTCACTCCAAACCGCGAGGCCATCGTCGCCCGTGGACGCCGGCTGGAATACCTGACCATCGCCTGGAACAGCTTTGAAGCTGCCGTCGCGCTTATGTCAGGGGTGCTGGCGGGCAGCATTGCCTTGGTGGGCTTCGGGCTCGACTCGGTCATCGAGACCATGTCGGCGGCCATTCTGCTGTGGCGATTCCGCAACGACCAGGACCCGGTTGCCCGGGAACGCGCCGAAGGTACTGCCCGTCGCCTGGTGGGTATCTGTTTCCTATTGCTGGCAGCTTACGTCGCCGTCGAATCGATTCGCGCGCTTTGGCTGAAAGCACAACCCGAGCGTAGCCTGCCCGGCATTCTGATCGCGATTGCAGCGGTCATCGTGATGCCGCTGTTGGGACGCGCCAAGCGGCGGGTTGCCGCCCAACTCAGCAGCCGGGCTTTACACGCCGACTCGCGTCAGGCCGACTTCTGCGCCTACCTGTCGGCCATCCTGCTAGCGGGATTGTTGCTGCACGCGCTGCTGGGCTGGTGGTGGGCCGATCCCGCCGCCGCGCTGATTATGGTGCCCATCATCGTTCGCGAAGGATGGCAAGGGTTGCGCGGCAAAAGCTGCGACGATTGCGGCTGCGTCGATTAACGCGCCTTGTCAGCTGACGACCTGGCAAACCCATTGGTCGACTTGCCAAGCCTCGCCATGTTTGCTCAAAACGAAGGGTCCGCCGAAGCCACACGTGATTCCACAGGTGTAGAACGTCAGAACGACTGCGCGATCCCGTGCCTGGTTAAATCCGACCGCTGACAACTGCCAGTAACCCTGAAACTCCGGTTTTGGCGCCCGTGCTTGATCTTCGGGAGAGGCATTCGAAACCAAGCCCTCCAGTTCTACCCTGGAATCGAAGGGGAATTGGATCAGTTCGTAGTTACGTCCCACGGGAATACGTGGCTGTAGCCGCCATGTGTGGGCATTCTGTTCCTTCAGGTCAGAGAAAGGCTCCGCCGGCAGCTCTGCCATTTTCGCCCCGCAAACGTCTAGCGGAATGTCTTCCACGCGCATCGTATCCGCTTGGATGGCGATCTTATCGCCATGGAGATGTTGATTTTCACCCATATAGCGAAACAGGGCGTCATAGACTTTGTAAGCTTCCGCATTGTCGTAGGCCGGCACGGCAGCAGCGGATTTGGTCTGCGCGCTACTCAATGACGAAAGAGCAAGGAGCAGTGCCAGCCAAAATCGAAACGTGACTCTCCACATGTGAGACCCTCATGACGCTCGTCAGAGTCAGAATCTTACGATCATGGAGGGTTGCCGCAAAGCCAAATTATCGTGAGCCCGGCGAACCGCAGATCCCTCCTCTCCGCTGCAGTCGGGATGACAATATAAGTGGTTGTCGGTTGTCGGTGCGCAGTTGTCAGATACCGTGGCTTGGGAGCTGATGGCTGATAGCTGACGGCTGACAGCTAAGTGCTAATTGCTAAAGGCTGCCCTTAATGCTAACTGCTGCTTCCTCTTTTCCGTTATCCTGTTTCGAGTACAACTTCCCTCGCTGATATGACAACCAGGCAAAGTCGCTCGTCCGATCGCAAGTTTATTCCGCTGTCCACGCGCTTCGATCACGCGCTGCTGTTCGCGGCGCAGGTGCATCGCGATCAGGACCGCAAGAAGAGCGGCATTCCGTACCTGTCGCATCTGCTGGGCGTGGCCTCCATCGTGCTCGACTATGGTGGCGATGAGGAGATGGCCATCGCCGCGCTGCTGCACGACGCGGTCGAGGACCACGGTGGGCGGCCGATGCTCAAGATCATTCAGCAGATTTTCGGACCGCGGGTGGCGAAGATCGTGGACGGCTGCACCGATTCCTACGTTGAAGATCCCCAGAAGAAGGAAAACTGGGAGCGCCGCAAGATCCGCTACCTGCATCGCGTGCGCCACGAAGACGCCGAAACCCGCTTCGTCTCCGCTGCTGACAAGCTGTACAACGTGCGCGCTGTGCTGCGCGACCTGCGCTACGATGGCGAGATCGCCTTCGCCCGCTTCTCCGCGCCGAAGGCCAAGACGCTGTGGTATTACCGCTCGCTGGTGCGCGAGTACCGGGTGGGCGGCGTCACCCATCGCCTGAAGCCGCTGCTCGACGATCTTGACCGCGTGGTGACCGAGGTCGAGCATCTCTCGGGCGTGCTGGCTGCTCCTATCCGACCGCCTCGCCGCATCACCAACAAGCTGAAGGCCAAGCGGTAAAGATCCGGCGGAACTAGCTCGGCATCTGATCAGCAGCTGTTTCGAGGAGCCCACTTGCCCACAACCGAAGCTGAACGTATTGCTGAGCTGCTAAAGACGGCGAAGACCATCGCCGTAGTCGGGCTCACCGACTCGCCCATGCGGGCCAGCTACAGCGTCTCGCTCTACATGCAGTCGCAGGGATACCGCATCATTCCGGTCAATCCCAACATCACGGAGTGGATGGGCGAGAAGGCCTACGCTTCGTTGCTGGATGTGCCGGAGAAGATCGATATCGTCGACGTCTTTCGCCGCTCCGATGCCGTGCCCGAGGTTGTGGAGCAGGCGATCCAGATCAAGGCTCCGGCGATCTGGCTGCAAGAAGGCGTGATCCACGAGGAAGCAGCCGAAAAGGCGCTCCAGGCCGGGATTTTCGTGGTGATGGATAAATGCATCCTGAAAGAGCATCGGCGGTATAGGTGAAGGCTTTCACCACAGAGGCACGGAGACACGGAGAAAATCCTTTTGAATTTGAAATCGGCGGGAGTGGGTGTGTTTAGATAAAACGGAGCGGATCTAGAACGGCCGGGTGATGGCTGCAATCTCCAGTCACTCCAGTCACGGGAATGATCGATTCCTCAACCGAAATTCGTTTTTCTTGTGTTCTTCAAATTTTGTTCTCTTCCTCTGTGCCTCCGTGTCTCTGTGGTGAACCCGTTTTCGCTTTCTTCAGTTCTTCCAGCCGCGCCTTGATGCGCTTCTCTATGCCTTCCTCGGTCGGATGGTAGTACACGCGGTCTTTGAGATTGTCGGGCAGGCACTGCATGTCGGCGACCTTCGCCTCCAGATTGTGCGCGTACTGATACCCCTCGCCGTAGCCGATGGCCTTCATCAGTCCAGTGGACGCGTTGCGCAGATGCAGCGGCACCGGATCTTGCGCGGTTCGCTCCACATCGTCCTGCACCGCTGCGTACGCGGTATAAACCGCGTTGGACTTGGGCGCCGCGCACAGGTACACCACCGCCTGCGCCAGAGCGAGGTCGCCTTCCGGCATGCCGAGAAAATCGAACGCATCGCGAGCCGCCAGTGTGACGCCAAGCGCATTAGGATCAGCCAGGCCGATGTCTTCCACCGCCATGCGCACTACGCGGCGCGCAACATAGAGCCGGTCCTCGCCCGCTTCCAGCATGCGGGCCAGCCAATACAGCGCCGCGTCAGGATCGCTGTTACGCACGCTCTTGTGTAACGCGGAGATGAGGTTGTAATGCTCTTCGCCAGCCTTGTCGTATCTCAGGACACGCTTTTGCAGCGCGTCGGTCACGATAGCGTCGGTGATACGACGTTCAGCGCCCTGCTGCTCGCGGGCAAGTGTGGCTGCAACTTCGAGCGCGTTGTAGGCGCTGCGGGCGTCGCCGCTGGAGTAGGACGCGATCTTGCGTAGGGCAGCGTCGTCGGCTTCGAGATGCAAGTCGCCGAGACCGCGAGCGTCATCCTTGAGCGCGCGCTCTAGCAGGCCAACAATCTGCTCCTCGGTCAACGGCTTCAGGACGTAAACGCGTGAGCGCGACAGCAGCGCCGAAATGATCTCGAACGAAGGATTCTCGGTGGTCGCGCCGATCAGGCGGATGCTGCCCTTCTCGACGTACGGCAGAAACGCGTCCTGCTGGGCCTTGTTGAAACGATGGACTTCGTCGACGAAGACGATGGTGCGCGTGCCGTACTGCCGAGCCCGCTCGGCGTCGGCCATCACCTGCTTGATCTCTTTGATTCCGGCGAGCACGGCCGAGAATTCGATGAAGTCGGCGTGGGTCATGCGCGCAATGATCTTGGCTAACGTGGTCTTGCCGACGCCGGGCGGCCCCCAGAAGATGAGCGAGCCGGTATCGTCGCGCTCGATTTGCACCCGCAGCGACTTGCCCGGGCCGAGGATGTGCTCCTGGCCGACAAACTCGTCGAGTGTCCGCGGGCGCATGCGATCGGCCAGCGGCCGCGACTTGTCAACGGCATCGTCGGGGGACGTGTTGTTCTGAAAAAGACTCAAAGGCTATTCACCACAGAGGCACAGAGTCACGGAGCAACCTTTAGTTAAAGAACGCGTCGCCGGATTCCGTCCTTTAATACCGCCTCTTTGAAGTTGATCAGCAGGCCGATGCGCAAACCTGCCAGCCGCAAGTACGTGAGCAGCTGTGCTTCATGGACTGGCAGAATGTGCTCGACCGATTTCAGCTCTAAGACAATCTTGTTTTGAACCACCAAGTCGATTCGATATCCACAATCGAGTTGGATGCCCTTGTAGGCGACAGCAAGGTCGACTTGCTGCCGAAATTCAATGCCGCGAAGGCTCAGTTCACGACACAGGCAGGCCTGGTAGGCCGATTCCAGCAGCCCGGGGCCAAGTGCTCGATGGACTTCGATTGCAGCGGCTATGATCTCCCCCGTGAGTGACCGCTCGGCATCACACGGCAATGGGGATTCGCTCGTCCTACGAAAATCGGCCGGAGGTGCTCCGAAGGCGTTCGCAATTCACCACCTCTTCCCCCATCCACTAGAACCTGCGAATTGCCTCCTAGAATTCTAAACCTCTGTGCCTCCGTGTCTCTGTGGTGAACTCGCAATTCCTCTTTGCCGCGCGGCCTCGTATAACACAATTGACGCGGCGATGCCTGCGTTGAGCGATTCCACTTTCGATGATTGCGGGATGACCACTATCTCGTCGGCCTGGGCCAGCACGTCCTTGGGGATGCCGGCGCCTTCGCTGCCTACGATGAACGCTAGCGGGCCGCGTAGATCGGCGTCGGAGATCGACGTGCCTTTGTGCGAAGAAGTCGCCAGCACGCGAATGCCTCGCGCCTTGACGTCCTTCAGCGCCCCCGCGAGTTCCACCTTCACTGCCGGCAGACGAAACAGCGAGCCCGCCGAGGCGCGCACCGCTTTCCAGTTCCACGGGCTCACGGTTCGCTCGCCGAGGAGCAGTCCGGTCACGCCGAAGGCCTCAGCCGAGCGCGCGATCGTGCCCAGATTTCCCGGATCCTGCAAGCCCGCCGTAACCACCAGCAGCGGAATTGTGCGGCCAAAACATCGTCCAAAGTGAACGCCTTTACTTTTACCAGCGCGGCCACGCCTTGCGGCGTCTCGCTGGGCACCGCGCTGGAGAAGATGTCGTCGGGCAGCAGCAAAGCTTCCGTCTGCGCCGACAACTGGGGCAGCAGCTTGTGTACTCGCTCGCGCGCCGACTCGCTGAAGAACGCCGTCGTGATTCGCAATCCGCTGCGAATAGCTTCTTCCACCAGATGCATGCCTTCGACCGCCACTTCGCCGTCCGCATTAGGTGCGGCTTCCGCAAAGGCGCGGCGCAATTCCTTGACCCGCGCGTTCTGGCGGCTCGTCATGCGGCGCAGGCGATCGTCGGATTGAGACTGGGATTGGGCTGATTGACTCATTCCGCAAATGAAACCGGCGTCTATCGTACACCGCCACATCGCTAACTCGGGCGCACGTCCGGGCTGCGGCGTGATAATCTGCTGTGTTGCCGTTGTACGGAGCGCTGTGTTAGTTTTCGCTCCGCAGCACCTCGCTAAACAGAAGAGGCACGGTTGCGTCCCGAAATCATCAAAATTAACGGCCAGGAGCCGGAGGCTTCCCTGGTAACCTACGCCGCGGAGAAGATTCGCGCCGGTGAAGTGTTGGGCATGCCGACCGACACGTTCTATGGGCTGGCGGTCGACCCGTTCAATCTGCACGCCGTCGATCGCGTGTACGAGATCAAGACTCGCCTCGCGCCACAAGCCGCTGTCGTTGCTGATCGAGTCGGTGGACCAGGCAGCGGAGCTGGCGTGGCCGGTGCCGGAAATTTTCTACCTGTTGGCCCGCCGCTTCTGGCCGGGACCGCTCACCATCATCGTGAAGGCCGATCCGAAGTTGCCGCTCAAGGTGACCGCCAACACCGGCAACGTTGCGTTGCGCGTACCCGCTGCGCCGGTACCCCTGGCAATCATTCGCGTCCGCTGGACTGCCGATCACCGCGACTTCGGCCAACCTGCACGGCGAAGCCGAATGCGCGACTGCCATGCAGGTGCGCGATCAGCTGGGCGATTGCCTTTCCCTCATCGTGGACGGAGGCCAGTCGCCGGGCGTGATGCCGTCGACCATCATCGATCTCACGGGCGAAGACGGCAGCTGGCGCCTGTTGCGCCACGGGACCATTCCTGAGGAACAGATCGTCGAGCTCTTAGGTCGGGAGTAATTGTCACGGCGCCGCCGAGAGTGAAATCTCATCCCATACTTTGGATCGTAGCCGCAGCCGCGATTTGCGTAGCTGGTTTCCTGCTCTATACCAGCCGGCAAATCATGCGTGAAGCGGGCGTGGACGAAGAACGTCCGGCCGACGCCATCGTCGTCTTCGGCGCGGCTGAGTATAGCGGCAGGCCCTCGCCGGTGTATCGCGCACGTCTCGATCATGCTTACAACTTATTTGAGCGCGGCCTGGCGTCGGTGGTCATCACCACCGGAGGAGCGGGAAAGATCCGCACTTCAGCGAAGGTCAGGTGGGTCGCGACTACCTGGAGTCGCGCGGCATCGCCGACGGCAACCTCATCGCCGAGACCCAGGGCGGCGACACAGACGAATCGGCTCAACGTGTGGCCGTCATCCTGCGCGCCAACGACATGCACAGCTGCATCCTGGTCAGCGACGCGTATCACATGTTCCGCGCCAAGCAGATGATGAAGGCGCAAGGCATCGCCGTGTACATCTCGCCGCGCCCCGGCTCGATTCCGAAAACCTTCACGGGACGCTACATGGCCGCGCTGCGCGAGAGTGTGAGCTATTTGCTGTACCGCGCCCATGTGCGGTGAGGCCGCGGTTCGCTTTTCGCTATTACTTATAACGACCAAGAATGGTAACAATAGAAGTAAGTAAACACCAAGGGGGACCTGTGAAATCCATTTTATTTGCCTTTATATTCAGCGCGGCTATGTTGTCCTCAGTGGTTTATGGCGAAGAGCTTCAGCTTAAGGACGGAACGAAAGTTTCAGGCAAATTGATTAGCGTTTCAGGCGATATCTTCCGGGTGAAAACCGCCTACGGCGAGATTAAATACCACGATCGCAATTGGTTTCTGTCACCTTTCCCGAGAACGAAAGCAAGACAGCCGGCGGCGCGGAGTCAAGTCAGTCGGCACCTGAGGTTGAAGAGTCTCTGCAGGGCACCACGTACACCAACCGAACTGCGGGCTTTCAGGTGACTGTGCCACAAGGCTGGAAATTGGCAACAGAACTGCGAAAACAGACTTCCGACATAATTGCTGCGTTGCAATCGGAGGATGGTACCCTCTTCTTCTTTGTCACTCCCGAAAAATTTGCTGGAAATTTAAGTACCTACCGAGTTTTGGCGGAGACGCAATACCAGATGAAGTTTAAGGACTACGAGAAATTATCAGAATCGGACATCCAGTTGGATGGTAGGCCGGGAGCACGGATGGTGTGGCACGCCAAAAATCCCGCGGCAAATGACGCCCCAATAAAAGCAATCGTTTACTTCATTCCTTACGACGGTCGAATGGTGCGGCTCTCGTTTCTTACTCTGGAACCACTATTCAACGACTCATTGCCCATCTTTGAGAAAATCGCAGGGTCGTATCACTCCATCAACCCCACAAAACAGGCCGCCAAGTCAGGTGACTTCAAGGGCGCCTTGGTCTCGTCCTTGGGCGATCGCTTTTGAATTCGCTGACGACAAGCACATCACTTCACCAGCGCCAACACCCGCGCCGGTCCGCCGGAGCCGTTCTCCAGCTTGATGGGCGCGACCACGACGGTCGCCCCGGATGGAGGAACCAGCGCCAGGTTGGCGACGTTCTCCAGATGGTAGACGCTTTCCTTGGAGGTGAAGAGGTGTACCGGAAAGGTGTGGTGTGCCGACGTCGACGCTCATGGTGTCGATGCCGAGCCCCACGACATCGCGCGATTTCACCAGGAACTCCGCGGCTTCCAGGGAGTAGCCGGGATAGTGCGTTAATGATCGCTCTGCTGGTTGCGAAAATCTTTCTGCGAGTGCCAGCGTTCGTCCCACCCGTATAGGCCATCACCACGGCGCCTATCGGGAATTTGCCCGTGCGCGTCTTCCCATGCGGCGATGTCCTGCACGCTGACTTCATAGTCGGCATTGTTCTTCACTGCCTTCGAACGTCGATCACCACCAGCGGGCGAACCAGTCGCTCGGCGGGAATCTGATCGACGGTCCACATACCGGCGGCAAAGTGGGCCGGCGCGTCGAGGTGCGTTCCGTAATGCTCCTGGGTGGAAAAAATCCGCGAGTAATAGCCGTCTCGATCGATGTTGCCGAGCTCGCGCGCGCTGATACGGCGAGTCGTCGCTGCCTTCCCAGTTGGGCGAGCGGCTGTCGAGAGTGTGCGTCAGGTCGATAACAGAGCGCTGGTTGAGTCTGATCACGCATGAGAGGTCGGTGCTTCGCGAACAACAATAGCGTTACCGCCAGAGTACAGCCTATCGCAAATGCCTTCCAGTTCAACATGCGAATCGCGGCAGCCAACGATCAGTGTCTGCTCTTCAAGGAATGCCCTACAGGTTGGACGGTTACGCGAAAAAGGGGTAACAGCGAGAACAGGGCGAAGGCAGAAAAATGCGGGACGCGCTTCTAGCGTGGAAACGGTCGAAGAAATCGGCGACTAGACAGCCTCCGACGAGACGTGCGAAGCCTTCCTCGCGCTCAGCTATACGGCCGAAGCGTTGCAAAACAATTGCCGCGATAATCGCAACGTCAGCCGCGAATACCGTGCTCACAAAGTTACGGAGTTGTTGCCCATCTCCCCGCATTCTCCCACACCGCGCCCAAGAACGCTGTCAAGGAACATGCCGCCGAATGCGGCAAAGGCGACCACCGGAGTCCAGCGCCAATCGACCATCCCGGAGGCTGCGCTTACCCAGGAAACGATGCAGGCCGCAACACATCCCGCTGATCGTTCCCTCCACGCTGATAGCGCCATTGGTGCCGATCGGCGCTTCGCGAAAATCGGTGATCATGTAGGCGGAACGGGCGGTCGCCTGGCCCAACTCACTGGAAACGGTATCGGCTGCTGCCTCGGCGAGCCCCGCCATCGCGGCAACCAGCAGCAATCTCGCTGAGTTCCGGAAACCAGATCAGCGGGCAGGGCACAAGCCGTCGCCGCGCCCAGATTGGCGATTACCTGCGCCGCGTTGCGGCCTCGCACGCGCTCCGCCACGCCCAGTCGTCTGCTTGCGGGCATACCCCAGCGGGTGCTGACAATAGGTCAGGAGGAAAACCGCAGCCAGAGGAACAAATCCGGCAAAGCCGCCGGCCAGCATCAGGACGAAGGCAACGAGGACCCCGACCAGGGCGCCGCCGTCGGTCACCGAGCCCATGGCCCGGGCCATCAAGGCGAAGCCGATGGCCACCACGGCAGCCGGTAAACCCCTGTAATGGAAGAGACTTGTCACGGTACCGGCCAGTATCGCATCCAGGCCGGGTCTTCGCCCGCCAGGGACGCTGGCAATACAGCCAATTCGCGCCAGTGCTGCATCCCAATTACCTAAGGCATCCGGCTCGGCAATACGGCACTCGTCGAATAACGCTTGACGAACCTCGGGCATCACCGGATGATATTGTGCCCAGTTTTCCACAGGGCGTTTCTTTCGGAAAAGGATGAAAATATGGCTTCTTCCGTTTGGTCTGGATATTTGACGTTTGGTTTAATCTCGATGCCGGTACGGCTGTTCTCCGGCGCGCGCGGCAACCACATCTCCTTCCACATGCTCCACCGCGACGACAACGCCCGCGTCAAGCAGCAGCTCTGGTGTCCGCATGACGAGAGCGTGGTCGAGCGCGGCGAGATCGTGAAGGGCTACGAATATCGCAAGGGCGAGTACGTCATCATCGAGCCGGAAGAGATCAAGAAGATCGAGCCGAAGACCGCCAAGGCCATGGAGATCCTCGAATTCGTCAAGGCCAGCGAAGTGGATCCAATCTACTTCGAATCGTCCTATTACCTGATGCCGGAGGAAGCCGGCCGAGCGTCCCTACGCGTTGCTGTCCAAGGCGCTGGAAGAGACCGAGTACGTCGCCATCGCCAAGCTGACCATGCATAACCGCGAGTACACGGTGTTCCTGCGTCCCTACAAGGGCGGCATGATGCTGCACACCATGTACTACAAGGAAGAGGTGCGCGAGCTGGAAAATTTCGGCAGGCCCGACGTCGAACTGCGGGACGCCGAAATCAAAGTGGCGCACCAGTTGATCGAGGCGCTGGCCGGCGACTTCGAGCCGGAGAAATATCACGACACCTTCGAGGAGAACCTGAAGACGCTGATCAAGGCGCGTCTGGAAGGCGAAGAAGTCACCGCCGGTGGAGAAGCCGAAGAAGATGGCTCCCGTGGTCGACCTGATGGCGGCGCTGAAAGAGAGCCTGGCGCAGATGCCGAAGAAGCCACCGCAACGCGTCGAAGCCGCTCAGCGCGAGTCGGAGATCAGGGTGGTAACAAAGGGCGAGAAGTCCAAACGCCGCAAGCCGGCAGCCTAAGGGGCAAAATCCGTCACGGCCGGTCTTGCAGGATCGCGGGATGCCCAGCATCCCGCCACGGACTTGTCGCCGGTTCGCCGGATTCGGGGAACGAGGCTCAGACATCGGCCGGTTACAAATTCGCTAAATGGCCTGCTGTAAACGTTCTTGCGGGTGCGTCAAATCCCCGTCACTCACCGTCTTAAGTGCCACAAATCTAACCGGTTACCACTTTAGAGCTATTTTATTCCCCCACGAGTTGTTATCGACTAGAGGCAAGCGGTTACACGTTAGCGCTCACAACTGGCCGAACTGATGAAGCCTTCGAAGAAGAGAACCCTATCCGTATTTCCGTCGTGGAAAGCGATCCGTTGCGTTTTCTTGGGCTTGCACGCAATCTTCGCTTCCGAAGCCGACATGCAGGTTCGCGCTGTAACGCTTGTCGACCATCCTGCACAATCCCAATGAAGATGTCGTTCTCATCACCTCGGAGCAAAGGTGCCGACTCTGCACGCGGCGATGGGCGGCGCTAAAAGCCGTGCGTCCGGGTTTGCCCGTCATCGTCACCGGGCCCGGAATGGCGACAAGGCGACATTCTGCGGGCGATCTGTGCGGAGCCAAGGGATACATTCCCGAGGAAGCCACTGCCGGGGGAACTAAAACGCGCTATTCGCGAGGTATATGCCGGCTCGGTGTGGGCGCCGGGTAATGTCCTGGCAACGTTTATCGACTTGGCCACGACTTCGGCGCGCAGGGAGTTTCATTCTGAACCGGAAGAGCGGATCAGCGAGCGCGAGTTGGAAGTTCTGCGTCTGCTGGTCTCCGGCTGCTCCAACAAAGAGATCGCCGACCACTCGGCGTCGAGGGAGCGCACGGTGAAAGCCCACGTGGCTCAACTCCTGCGCAAGGTAGGAGTACAAAACCGCATTGCGCTGTCGGTACACGCGGTAACGCACGCCCTGCTTTCCGCACCTCACTAAACTGCCCTGACCACCGCGATTTGCTACATATTTGCGAGAATCTGGAGTGGTGACTGTTTCCTAGCTGCAATTCGCGCGAAGCAGTGGCATGAAGCCATCACGCTGTAGATCGAATCTGCCGCGAAGCGGCTGACATTTGCTAATTAGCCGTGGGCGTGAGCCCGACGGTGGCGTGGCAAAAATAGTTGAGCCGCGGAGCGGCGGCACAGCTGCGACACAGCAACCGTAGGGACGCCAGAGGTTCTCACGCGGAACACTTCAGGCCGGCGTCCAAGCCCTCTTGCTTATCGATCCGAGCCGGCTTCACAGTTTGCTGAAAAAGTCGCGAGAGCACGATTCTCCGTGGGCTGAAGCCCACTCGGAATCACGAAAATAAAGGACTTGTACGGCGCACCTGAAGGTGCGCCACTTCAAAGACCGTGATCAAACTCGCGTTTTTCAGTAGTCTGTTCAGCCGGCGACACACGCATTTCTCCGCCCTGTTCGGACGCGCTGTAGTGGTCGCGAAATCATTGCTGGAAGCGATGGACATCCTTTAGAGTCGTGCCCTGCAGCATCCAAACTTCATCGCTTGCTTCTAACTCTATGCTCTGATCTTAAGCAATCTCATTGCCATTACTCACTATTCACTTGTTACGAAAGTACAGTTACTCGGCATTGTACTTTCGTTATCTTGCGCGAAGTACTACGGCACTGCATACTGCATTCACCTACCACAGAACCTGGGAGACGGGGTTGGGAGAGGTTACGAGGGTCTCCTCTTCCAACCCTATTGTTTTGCGGTGACGAGCAAAGGCCCGGGCCATCTTTGGCTGGTTCGCTCCACTCTCCTCTCCCTTCTCCAGAGGTCACTAGAGAGTAACCAGCCAAACACTTTCTTCCCGCTCGATATCCCATCAAACACTCTAAGATGATCTCGATTGGCCACACCGGCCACGGGGGCATCGTCCCCTCATCGGAGTCGAGCAATGAAGAAAACTGTAATCACACTGCTGACGCTTTTTTCGATGGCCAGCTCGGCCGCCGCATCAGAGAGACGGGCCGCCGATCTGGATCGCATCCAGACCGCCAGCACCGTCCTGAGCCAGATTATGTCTGCGCCCGATCGCGCCATTCCCGACAGCATCATGGATGGGGCAAAGTGCATTGCGATTATGCCCTCGATGCTGAAGGCCAGCTTCGTGTTCGGCGCAAATTATGGCAAAGGCGTCGCTACTTGTCGCACCGCGACCGGATGGAGCGCGCCGGCGTTCTTCAAGCTCACGGGCGGAAGCTTTCCATTCCAGGCCGGTGGCCAGGCCTCCGAGTGGTGCTCATTATCCGCACCGATGAAGGCATGCAGCACATGCTCCAGAGCAAATTTAAGTTGGGAGCGGACGCCTCCGCCTCGGCCGGTCCGGTGGGCCGCGATGCCCAGGCGATGACCGACCTCACCCTGCGTGCCCAGGTGCTGACCTACTCGCGCTCGCGCGGATTGTTCCTCGGCGTTTCGCTGAGTGGCGGCGTGATCAAGCAGGACCAGGCGGACACGCAAGCCTTCTACGGCAAGGATTGGACTTTCTACTCGCTGCTGAATGGCGAGGTGCCGCCTCCAAAGGAAGAACCCGAGGCGCTTCTGCGCACGGTGGAGAGGTATGCTCCCACGCCGAGGCCGAGAGTTGCCCCGGCGGCAGGGGCAGCCATCCCGGCGACTGGCGGGGGCTCAGGCCGGTTGATCTGGCCCAGCCCACCTCATCCTCAGCGGCGCCCGTGACCGCTGCGACTGCGACCTCCGCTGCGGCGCCGGTGCAGACGGCGATCTCCACAACTGAATCGGGGCCGCGACCAGCACCATGGCAGCGACGGAAACCGCCGTGGCGACAACCGCGTCTACGGCAACCACGCAGGCTGCCGCCGTGACTGCGGCGCGGGCGGCATGCGACAACCGTGCCAACGTCAACCGCAGGGACGCCTGCTTCTGCGGCCACGCCCGCTCCAACAGCGACGCCCGTAACTACCCCGGCTCACGCAGCCGGCTCGACCGGACGTTAAACGCGATTGCACTCTCTTCCACTGGCGGTGGCTTCGGCCACCGCTTTTCTCTTGCGCCATCCATCGGCGGTTTGACCTTGATTTTGCGGGTGCTACCGTCGAGCGAGAACCCTGAATGTTCACAAGTTGCAATACTGGCCGGTTGCGCTGATCGTGCGCTTCATCGGCGCACTGCCGCGTCCCCTGGCCCACGGTCTCGGATCATGATGGGCGGGCTGGTGTATCACCTGCACCCCCGGCTGCGGCGGGTGGGCATGCGCAACTTGGAGCTGGCCTTCCCGGAAAAATCGATCACCGAACGACGCAAAATTCTGCGTGGCGTGTACGTCTCGCTGGGGCGACTGCTGGGCGAGGCGTGTCTCTTTCCCAAGTACACGGCAGAATGTTCCAGATCGCGGTGTATCAGGGAATTGAGAATTTTGAAGCAGCCGAGAAGCGTGGCAAAGGCGTGTTGCTGCTCACCGGGCACTTTGGCGGATGGGAAGTGGGCTCGTTCTTTCACTCGCTGCAGGGCCATCCTATGCAGATCGTGGTGCGTCCGCTGGACAATCCATACGTCGACGCGCTGGTCATGCGTTATCGCGGGCTGCACGGTAACACCATGATCGGCAAACAGGAATTCGCGCGGGGGCTGATCGCCGCCATGCGCAAGAACCAAACCGTCGGCATCCTGATGGACACCAACATGACTCCGCCGCAAGGCGTGTTCGTGGACTTCTTCGGCATTCCCGCCTGCACCGCCAGCGGGGTGGCGCGCGTCGCGTTGCATACCGGAGCGACGGTGGTTCCGGCGTTCACCATCTGGGATCCGGTGATACGGCGGTACCGGGTGGAGTTCGACGCCCGTGAACCTGGTGCGCACCGGCGACGACGAGGCTGACGCCGTCGCCAATACCGCGCTGTTCACCAAGGTAATTGAGGCGTACGTGCGCCGCTATCCCGACCAGTGGCTGTGGGTGCATCGGCGGTGGAAGACCCGTCCGCCGGGTGAGCGGCCGTGTACTGAAAACCGCGCTTCGCTATGCGCTTGTCTGACTAAAGTTTGCGCTTACAACGACAGCCAGCGGAAGCGATCGAACTCATTGCCTTGACGATCCACCGTTACCGACGCTCCAGGCGGTTCCGCCATTCCCAGGCGGGTCGCGGAGCGTGCAGCGAATCGCATCCACCATCCACTGCTATAACAACTGCATGTCCCACACCTTGCAAGCGCTGGCGGACTTTCCCGGCTCGCCTCATCGGCGACGGTATATTGAACTCATGAAAGTTGCCAGCATCGCGCAAGCCCAGCCCGGCGACCTGGTTTTCGTCCAGAAGATGAAAAAGACTGGGGCCGCGTTGGCTTCGGCCGCAACCGCCGTCATCGCTGGACACTTCGCTGCTGCTTCCGGTCGGCAAGAAGCCGCTGCTGATCCATCCAATCCGCGCCTGGCATTTGCCCGTGCGGGGGCGCTGCTGCATCCCCAAAAACCTATCCGGCCGGGGTGCATCCCACTGCCGTGGTTCATGCCACGGCGAAGCTCGCGCCACCGCCTCCGTTGACGCTCAGGCGGTGATCGAAGCCAACGTCGTGATTGGCGAGCGCGCCCATGTGGGCGCGAACTGCTGCATCGGCGAGGGGGTCGTCATGGGCGACGACTGCGACCTGTACCCTTGCGTGGTCATCTATCAGGGACAACGCTGGGGCGGCGCGTGATCGTTCAAGTGGGACGGTACTGGGCTCCGATGGCTTCGGTATGTGCGCGATGAAGCGTATGGGCGATACCAGAAGTTTCCTCAGATGGGAGAGCTGGTGATCGGCGACTACGTTGAGATCGGCGCCAACTGCACCATCGATCGGGGAGCGCTCGACAAGACGGTGATGGGCCGGGCACCAAACTGGACAACCTGGTGCACATCGGGCACAACGATGTGGTGGGAGCCAACGTGGTGATTGCCGCGCAGACGGGAGTATCGGGCAGCTCGGAGATTGGCGATGGCTGCGTCATCGGCGGACAGGTGGGGATCGGCGATCACGCCAGGGTCGGGGCGGGAACGATGCTGGGCGGACAGAGCGGCATCCTGCCGCATAAGAATCTGCGCGGCAAGGGAGTATACTGGGGCACGCCGGCGCGTCCGGCGCGAGTATTTGAAGGAGTTGGCGGCGTTGGCGCGGCTGGCGCGAAAGAAGGGCCTAAAGGCGTCAGACTAGGAACGTAAGGTCCGATTGCAATTCGGCTGACGGGTGAAAGCTAATTGCTAATGCTACTACATTTTCTTATGGCCATCATTGTTGTCGGCGGACATTCCCGTAGCGTGGGCAAGACCAGCGTAGTCGCTGGCCTTATCGCGGCGCTGCCGGAGTTTCACTGGACCGCGATGAAGATCACGCAGTACGGCCACGGTATCTGCTCGCCAACGGCGAAGCATGCGACTGCGCCACCGACGATCACACCTGGCGGTCAGCGAAGAGCGCGATCGCAGCGGCGAGAGCGACACCTCGCGCTTCCTGGTGTCAGGCGCGGCGCGATCGCTGTGGGTGCGAACGCGTCAGGGAATGCTGGCCGAAGCTATGCCGCGGGTGCGCAAGGAACTGGCTTCGGCCGAAAACGCCATCCTGGAATCCAATAGCGTCATGCGTTTCCTGCGGCCGGACTGTATCTCACCGTGCTTGACGCGGCAACGGCCGATTTCAAGGTATCGGCGCAGGAGTTTCTCGATCGCGCGGACGCGGTGATCCTGCATGACGGAGGCGATCGGTGGCTGGAAGAATGTTTCGTTGAAGCCGGTCGCGGGCAAACCAACGTTCCGCATCCCTCCGCCCCAATATGTCACGGCGGAGCTGGTGGAGTTCGTGAGGAAGCGGTTGGCAGCAGTACCCAGCAGCCAGTAGGCGGTCGGTTGTCAGTTGTCAGTTGTCGGTAGTCGGCGATGAGTGTTGGGGCGCTGCAGCGCGTTTCGTCATGATACTTTTCAACACTCGCCAGCGCCGGCCCTTTCCTGACGCATTCGACTCGTTCCGAATCTCTACTCCTCGAACCCCTTAGGGAACTCTGATCAAGTCCTGATTAAAGGGTCACGGCTTCACAGTGTGCTGAAAAACTCTGGCAACGCCGTGTCGCCGGCTGAAGCCGGCTATGAAAACGATAAATTAACGACTTAGACGCTGGCCTGAAGGCCAGCTCTACCCGAGATACCACCACAGTTGAGTTTTTCAGCAAACTGTTCAGCCGCTGAGGGAAAGACCAGCAGCCTGATCAGAGATTCTTTAATTTCGAATCCCTGCCCTTATGCCGCGCGCGTAGACGACCCGCTCCGTTTCGTGCTGGGTTCGACAGGCAGTTTCTCCGGCCGGTCTTCCGCGGCATTTTCTGCTGCCTGATGACGCGTTCCGCCTTCACATCCGATGCGAGCGAAGGTGATGTCGAGCAGCAGCGCGCTCAAAGCCTGCGCGCAGAATTGATTGACGCGCGTTATCCCCGCCAGTTCGTCTTCGTCCGATTCCCGCATCGAGCAACTGGGAGACGCTGGTTTCCACCTCGCGTCGGCAGCTCGCGCACCAGCGTTCCATGCGCTCTCCAGCATGCGGTGCTGGCAGTCCGCATAAAGCGGCGATTGCAACAGCGGCTGCAAACTGAGCCAATATTCCTGATAAAAGCCCGGCCACACCGCCAGCGCACGATGCTCCTCGGAAACGAACGCCAGGTCGAGCGTTCTTCGCCGCTCGTCCCACACGCGCTGGACTGCGGCAGGCGCGTCGGCACCATTGAGCAGGCAGGGCGAAACCGGAAATACAGGATGACTCGCCGGCTCGGCGGCGATCTGCGACTGACCCACCGGCCCATCGAACGCTTGCATCTGAGCAACTGAGATCAGCAACAGCAGCGGATCCAGATACTGGTAGTAATCGAGTACCTGCGCGAGGGGCAACGGCGCGGCTGTATCGGATATCTCGCGCGCTGACAGGCCACGCATCTCAAAATAGTTATGTGCCCGGGTGTAGGACTCGGCAGCCAGACGGGCGCCCAGCAGAAAAAACTGGCGCGATTCAAGAGTCGGACGGAACGCCTGCCAATGCGTCTTCAGAAACTCCGGATGCGCTGCGTACGCCTGGTACAGCGTGGGAACGGCGGGCACGCCGAGCGAGTGACGCAGCTCATCAAAGATTTCCCGCGTCGGGGGCGGAGCCTCCGCTTCGCTGACCAGCTTTAACCGATTTCCCCTCTTCCAACCCATGATGATTCGATGTTCGCCGCAGTCCGTCTGATGTAAGGTGAACACCATAGACGGGGCCGGTTACCGGCACGCAAGCGCCGAAAGAATTAGCCTTACGGTCTTTCGGCCGTGCTTGGAAGCGTAACGGCCTTGGCGCCTGGACCGGAGAGCACGAAACCTTCTCCGCCCCCAAGCCCTAAGGGATCTCTGATTAAGCTGCCAACTTTTCCCTCAGAGGCTAAAGCCACAGTGATTTTGCGATCTTTATGACACGGCTGAAGCCGTGCCCCTTCAAGGCCTACCTTAATCAGAGTTTCCCCAAGCCCTCTCAGCTACGAAATCGGCAGCACCGCCAGGCTTACCGGGTCGGGCACAGGATGAGGCGATCCGGGAGCTGCCGTCAGCACGCCGGAATTTGCGTTGAAGATGTAGACAGCGCAGGTGTTGTCGCTGCACGTCTGGGTCGGCGGGGGGAGAGCGTACACGTGATTTTGTTTGTCCCACGAAACGATTTGGAAGCCGGCGACGCCCGGCACTTGCAGCAGCGGTCCCGCAACGGTCAGCTTGCCGTCTGCTCCCAACTTATAAATCTGGATGGCTGCCTGAAGATTATTCTGCGACCCGGTCGATCCGGCTACCGCCAGGTAGGTGCCCGTGGGGTCGAAAGCCATGCTGTACTCATTCGTGACCGACGGGATGATGGGCGGTCCTTGTACCAGCGCCAGCGTTCCATCGCTGTTAAACCGATAGCTCCCTACGACCGTGCCGGGATAGTTGCAGCAATACGAACCCGTCCAGGCGATGGCCATGTAGCCGGCATTGGACGCGGCCATGTTTTCCGAGCACCCGACTCCGCCCCCCGCGCCGTTCAACGACGGTGGCTGGGCATTCGGCTGAAAGTAGCTCAGCGACCCATCGGGATGGCGCGCGAATCCTGCAACCTCTCCGTCGAACCGGCAAACCGTCGCCGTGTAAGCATAGCGGTCGTCCAATGAGAAGGTAAGCGGCTGCCATCCCCATGCGCCGGACAGCGTGGCGAACGGGGAAGAATCGCTGACATACATTAGCTGCCCACCCGAGCCGATAGCCCATTGCGCGTAGTAATTGTTGCAGGAGCCGCAAACGATGCTGGCGTAAAGCGTCTGGTCGTTCGGGTTGAGGCTCAAGGTCCCGACCGTCATGCCACCCGAACTCGGATTTCCCACCACTCCATCCATGACGGAGGTCTGCTGTAACGCGCCATCGGGCGCAATGGTGTAGGTGGCAATGTTGCTACCTTGGCCGGCGAACAAATTCGACGGCGTCACTACCATGTCGGAGCTGGCCGCCCCGGAGAACGGTGAGCCCGCGATGGCTTGCGCGCTGCCGTCGCTTGCCACCGCGAATCCGTAGACCAACGAGCCTGCGGTTTGAGGGTTATACGAACCGACATAAGAGTAAGCCGACGGGCCGGAACTGTTTGCTTCGTTGCCGCCGGATGCAGCAGAGGCAGCAAAGCATACGCCGGCAAGAGCCAGGCAAATGGCAAATGTGAAAATTGTGCGCTGGGAAATAGGCAGGAACCTTACAACACCGAGGGGACGCATGGGGTCACAACTCCTTCCTGCTTGGAATTGAGACTGGCGGCCTGAGGTTTGCTGCTGCTGAATTAAATTTCTACTTAGGGAAAATGGGGAAGTACGATTTCCGGGCGGACTATTCGTGAGTTTGTATGCTGAATAGCGCTTTCATTTTTCGCGTCACCCATTTCCTTGCAATCCTGAGCCTCCTGGCAATCCTGAGCAAAGACTTCCTTTTTCTTGTCATCCTGTTCTTGTCACCCCTTTTTTTTGTCATCCTGAGGGAGGGCTTTAGTCCGAGTCGAAGGACCTGCTGTTCCTTCGTGCCGCCTGAACTCTCGGCCGGCACGATACAATCGTCGCCATCATGCCCGACGAATCCCAAGTCAGCCGATTCGAAGTCCTCTTCGACCAGGCTGAGTCCAGCCCCATCACCGACGCGGCCTATGCGCCGTACGGTAATCTCGGCTTCCCGGCGGCCCCCGCAGATCGGCCATGGATTTACACCAACTTCGTGCAATCGCTCGATGGCATCACCAGCCTTGCTGGGCGCAGCATGCTTCCGGCGGCGAGATCTCTCAGTCGAGCGACGATCGCTGGCTGATGGACCTGCTGCGCGCCAATGCCGACGGCCTTCTGATGGGCATGAACACGCTGCGCGAAGAGCAGCGGCTGCGCGGGCCGGAAAGCCGCGGCATCGTCTTTCGGGTCGCGGATCCGGCGCTGCGCGAGCTGCGCAAGAAGCTCGGCAAGGGCCGCGAGCGGAACATCTTCGTCACTCAGGCTGCCGATCTCGATTTGTCGCGCTTCAAGGTGTTTGACGGCGATGTGGTGGACGCGGCCATCCTCACCTCACCTGCCGGAGCGGAACGGTTGCGGGCCCAAGGCGAGCATCCGAATGTCTCCAGTTCTGGCCGCGGGCGACGGCAATCACTTCGATTTGCCGCGGGCGATTTCGAAACTGCGAGAAGAGCTGGGGGTGCAACTCCTACTCTGTGAGGGCGGTCCCACATTGTATGGCACGCTGGCGCGCGCCGATCTGGTGGACGAAAAGTTCATGACCGTTTCGCCCGTCGAGGTGGGACAGCTCGTTCCCCCCGAACAGGAACGTCTGCCTGACGGAGCAGAGCTTGCCGGTGCTCCTGCGTCCCACGGTATTCGGAGGTGCGGGCTTCACCCGCGAGACCAGGCCACTCACTGGAGGTGGATGAGTTGCGCGTAAAGCACGGCGATCACCAGTTCAATCGGTATCGGAAAAAAGGCCGCGGCCAAGTTTCGGGGGTGTAACTCTGAATAAAAGACCGGTAGTTCCCTCGCACTTGGGAGAATGGGAAAGGCTCTTCCACTGCGGTTAGCCTGCGGCGCATAGCAGCCAGGTTCCTGCGCCGGAGATGGCAGCCGACCGCTTCCCACCGTCTCTTCCTGTTAGAATTTTCCTACTCCTATGCCCATTTTCGTAAGCTTTCCGGTTCTGATGTTCGCAGCATGTTTTTGCGCTATTTATTGAGCAGCACGGACACAAGATCGTGCACTCCTCGTCGCTGGTTCCGGCGAACGATCCGACGCTGCTGTTCACCAACGCCGGGATGAACCAGTTCAAGGACGTCTTCCTCGGCCGCGAGCAGCGCGACTACTCGCGCGCCACCTCGTCGCAGAAGTGCGTGCGCGCGGGCGGCAAGCACAACGACCTGGAGAAGGTGGGCTTCACCAATCGCCACCACACCTTCTTCGAGATGCTCGGCAATTTCTCCTTCGGCGACTACTTCAAGAAGGAGGCCATTCCCTAGGCATGGGACTGGTGACTTCGCCCCAGGGGTTCGACATCCCCAGAGAGAAACTCTACGTCACTATTTTCGAGGGATGATTAGAGATTCCCCGCGACGACGAGGCCGAGGAGAACTGGGGCGGCGCTAAAGGTGGGGTGCCCAAGCGCATTTTCGGGATGGGGAGCAAGACAACTTCTGGCAGATGGGTGATACGGGGCCTTGCGGGCCGTGCTCGGAATTCACTACGACATGGGCCCGGAGGCGAGCGACGCAGGCACACCGATTGCAAATTCCCTGTGAATGCGGACGCTACGTAGAGATCTGGAACTTGGTATTCATGCAGTACAATCGCGAAAGGATCAGGGCGACAAATGGACTCGTCCAGGGCTTCAGACTCGACCCTGCCCCGCCCAAGCCGTCGGTCGACACCGGCGCGGGCCTTGAGCGCTGGCAAGCGTGTTGCAAGGCGTGATCTCGAACTACGAGACCGACTTGTTCGGGCCGTTGATCGAGCAGTTTTGCGCCGCCAACTGGACGCCCCAAATGCCCCCTACCAGAATCCGAAATGACGCCGAGCAGACCACAAACCGACTTTCCCCTCCGAATCATCGCCGACCATGCGCGAGCCTCAACATTCCTGATTACCGATGGCGTAATCCCCTCGAACGAGGGACGCAGCTACGTGCTGCGCAAGATCATCGCCGCGCGATCCGACACGGCCGTCTATTGGGACAAGAGAAACCGTTTCTATTTGAGATGGTATTTGCCGTCCGCGATCTGATGGGAGACGCGTATCCCGAGCTTCACGAAAGTTGCGAATCGAGTAGCCGGAGACGATCAAAGGCGAGGAGACACGTTTCGCGCACACGCTTGATATCGGACTGGAGCGGTTGGAGGATGATCTGGCACCACTTGATACGCGGAAACTAAAGGAAAACTGAGCGGATGATTGTTTGGCGAGTCTCAATACTTTGGTGACCCGAGCTACGGAGGCGTCTGCTTGAAGGAAGAGACTAATCGAGCAACTGCCAGACAGCATCGTATTCCTGGGTGAAAAGTTCATACAGAGGGGCCTTTACGACACTTCGGGCTTACCTCGCGATTTCATTGAAGATGCTTGCTCGTGATCAGGGAATCCTGTTTTGATGCTGCGGGCTTTGACCGCCGCCATGGACCCAGAGCAGCGCAAGCGTGCTCGAGGCTTCCTGGAAGGGTGGCTCGAAAGCTCTCTCGGCCAGCCCTGCCTATCAGTCGCTGCCTCCGACGGTCTTCGAGGGTTATCACAAGACGCTCACTACCGGCTGCTGAAGTGCTCGCCATCATCAAGTCCGCACGATGGCACCCGGCATTGGCGCGCAGGAGTTGAAGCCCGGCGAGCGTGGCGAGATCGTTCTCGATCAAACGCCCTTCTACGCCGATGCCGGTGGACAGGTCGGCGACGTGGTCTTCGCTCATCGTCAAAAGATCACAACACCATCGTCGCCGAGGTCGAAGGCGCGACCTATCCGGTGCAGGGCGTGCGCGCGCATCGCGTCGTCGCCAAGCAGACGATTCACGTGGGCGACAAGCTCGACGCCATGGTCAACGACGAAGTGCGCCGCTCGACCATGCGCAATCATACCGGCACGCACCTGCTGCACGCCGCGTTGCGTGAGGTGCTGGGCAAGCACGTGAAGCAGGCAGGCTCGCTGGTCGATCCCGGGCACCTGCGCTTCGACTTCTCGCACTTTGCCTCGCTTCGCCGACGAGGAGCTGCAGGACATTGAAGACCTGGCCAACCGGAGGTGCTGCGCAACGACAAGGTTGAGGTCATCGAGGACGTGCCCATCGACGTTGCGGTCAACGAGTATCACGCCATGGCGCTGTTCGGCGAGAAGTATGGCGACCGGGTGCGCGTCATACGCATTGGCGATTTCTCGACCGAGCTGTGCGGCGGCACGCACACCGGCGCGACCGGCGAGATTGGGCTGATCAAAGTGCTGAAAGAGGGCAGCGTCTCCAGCGGCGTGCGTCGACTGGAGGCGGTGACCGGCGAAGGCTCGCTGCGGCACTTCCGCAAAGATCATCAGCTGGAGAACGTGGTGGCGACGCTGAAAAAAAAAAAGTGCTGGGGTGGCGTAGACGACCTATTCGATAAATATCAGGACTACTCCGGCGCCGAGGCGCTGAAGCATGAGCTGGAGCGCCCAAGATGAAGCTGAAGAAGCTGCGCAAGGAACTGGAGCAACTGCGGATGAAGTCCGCCTCGACTTCGGTCCAGTCGGCGACGGAGAATGTGCGCGAGGTGAAAGGCGTGAAAGTGCTGGCCACGCGCGCCGATAACCTGGAGCGGGCGCAGTTGCGGGTGCTGATCGACAACCTGCGCAACAAGCTGGGTTCGGGCGTGGTGGTGCTGGGATCGGTGACCGAGGGCAAGGTCGCACTGATCGTGGGCGTGACCAAGGACCTCACGTCGCGCGTGCAGGCGGGGAAGATCATTGCCGAGGTCGCAAAGAAGGTCGGCGGCTCGGGCGGCGGGCGTCCCGACATGGCCGAGGCCGGCGGGAAAGATCCGGCTGCGCTGGATGCGGCGCTGGCGAGAGTACGGTGTCGTGGAGGCGTTGCTGAAATAACGAGTTCACTGCTTTCGCCCGAAGGTTCGTTTATAGTGAGCGGAGTTCAGCGGTGACGGCGGTGCTGGAGTCTCCGACCCGAACGCCGTTGTCAATTTGCAGCGAAAAGGGAGGGTATATGCGTAAAGTTTTGACCTTGGCTTTACTGGTGCTGGGCGCAATTTGCATGCAGGCCCAGGACTCGGGCAGCAAAACCATTCAAGGATGCCTACAGTACACGAAGCATCATTACTTCCTCACCGACAGCAGCGGCACCCAGCATCAGCTTTCGGGTTACGCCAACAAGCTGAAGGACCATGTCGGCCACGAGGTTGCGAGATCACCGGCACCGAAGGCGTGCACACCACGGGAACGACTACCGATGGCATGGCTTCGTCGGCACATCCGGCGCCGGTGCTCAAGGTGGAGAGCATCAAGCACATTGCAGAGACCTGTACGAAGCCGAGCAAATCGACGGCGGCTTGTGCTGGCAGTTTCGGCGGCGGTGCGGCAGCGCCGCCGTTTTATTTAAACCGCAGGCCGCTGCGCTAGCGATGGCAAGCGATAAGGCTGCCATTCCGCCGCCGATGCGAAAACAGCAGGTCCCTCCCCTGCGGTCGGGATGACAAATCGTGAGATTCCCTGCAAAGTCTCTGAGTCCCTGTGCCTCCGTGCCTCTGCGGTTGCAATGCCTTTCGCAGCAGTTTTTGTTTGCAAACAAGCGGCGGGAGAGCTTTGTTGTTCCGAAAACCATCTTGGCTCATTCCTCCTATCAAGAGTAGTAATCACAGCAATTTGCAGTTACCGCTTTTGGAAAAAAGACTGCATCTTGCCGCCCTCTGTAACCCTCTAACTCTTACAAGGTGGTTAGCCATGGCGATTGGAGATACGGCCTACGTCAACGTTGTCCGCGAGCAGTTGCTGGCGGGACTGTTCGCAATTAAGCGGCTTACGCGCCGAGAATGAGAGCGAGCGAGCACATGCTGCGCCTGCTGGAGGAAGTAGACAGCGCGCTGGACCGCATTGATCGCGGAGCTTACGGGGTCTGCGAGGTGTGCCAGGGCACCGTCGACGAAGAGGTGATCAGCGAGAACCCGTTGGCGCGGGTGTGCCTCGAGTGCCTGACGCCCAAGCAGCAGCGCGCTCTGGAGTACGACCTGGAACTCGCCGGGGAAATAGAGAAGGGCCTCCTGCCGCACAGCGACGTTGCTTTTGCCGGTTGGGAAACTTGTTATCACTATCAGGCTGCCGGAGTAGTGAGCGGCGACTATTGCGATCTCATTCCTGGCGTCAATGGCGAACTGCATTTTGTGATGGCGGATGTGTCGGGCAAGGGCGTAGCCGCGGCGATGTTGTCAGTCGAACCTGCGAGCATGTGTTTCGTTCGCTGGTGCCGATGGGCTGGTCCACGGAACAGATACTCCAGCGGGCCAGTCGACTGTTTCGCCAGAGTGCATTGCCCACGCAGTACGCCACGCTGGTGTTCGGCAAGACGACGCCGGACGGTGATTGTGAAATCGTGAACGCCGGACATCTGCCCGCACTGCTGGCAAGCGCATTGCCGGTTTGGGTATTTTCGAAAGCACGGGCCGTCCGTTGGGCATGCTGGATGATCACGAATTCACCGTCGAGAAATTGCGGTTCAAACCCGGAGACACCCTGGTGCTTTATACGGACGGAGTTTCCGAGGCGGAGAACGACGGCGGCGACGAATACGGGGTGGAGAGAGTACAGCGTGTGATCGAGCAGTACTGGCTCACGTGTCCGGACAAGTTGGTAGGCGCCTGCAAGCAGCAACTCGATCTGTTCCGCGGAGGGCGCGAGCGCTTCGACGATGAGACGCTGCTGGCGATGCAGTACATGCCCAGTGCGGCCCCGTCTCAGAGCTCGCAGTCTGCTGCGGTGTGAGACTTATGCGGATAGATTTGCGGCCACCATCGTTTGTGGTTGCGACGGCGTTCGGTCTTGTAGTCATAGTCGGGATCGTAATCGATCTTGCCGAACAGGGCAGGGATGCGCCTCTGCTTTCGTCGCTGAACATACTGGGTCAAAGCGGCGTTCAGACGATCATAAAGTGCAATGTTCCTTGACATCCACATCCTCTGCGACACTCTATACGTGTAAGTAAGAACGATCGTCAGGTCCAACGCCTCGTGCGCCTTATCGGGTTGCGAGATAGCAGGCGGTCGCGGGGCTGCCGTCAAGGACCGCGTAGACGTTCACCATCGCTCCCGGCGCGGGCTGCGGCACGTATCCCACAAATCCAACATAGCCTGAGGAAAGGGCGGCGCCGGCTGCATCTGGTCGCCACTGGCCAACCGCGCCCAGGCCGCGGATGATGCCGTTGGTTGTGATGACGATCGAGGAAGCTGGCCTCTTGTGCTTCGCGTCCCACGCCCAGCCGGAAAGGCGCAGCCCCGGTCCACTCGGCTCCGTGATGGGAGTTACCGATTCGAGGGCTCCACTACATTCTCCACCGACTCATGAAAGACGTCGGTCAGAGGCCTGCCCAACTCTGACGGTGTGGTACTTGCGAAAACGGAGAGCTGATTCGCCTCAAGATAGTGGCTTGTCCAGAGTAGAAGATCGAGAAATGGGAAGGTATGTTGCAGTGCGTCGGGATCGTACACGCCGGTGATAAGCGATACGCTGGCGGCATCCTGCAAAAAGCCGTGACGTCGAGCCTCGCGAATCGGCGCCTGGGCCGCAACCGCTCCGCCCGCAAACACCGCAAGCAGGCAAAGCTGAACCACAAGGTACCGATAGGGCTTACGTTCCTCCGCGAAATAGGTGCAGCCCAGCAGCAGCAATCCGATGGAGCACCAGAATAGAAGTGTGACCGTCTGATAGCGCGAGGTACCGGCCTGTCCAGTGCCCAGGTGGGCCCTGCCCGCAGCCGTGATCATGCCGGTCGCGCCCCAGAACAGGATCATGAGCACGAGTTGAATGCTGAACAGGCGAAACTCTCGCATGTACCTCAATGTGGGACCAATCCCGACCCCCACCACGATTACGACCATCAGGATTGCAACAATGGCAATGCCACCGTGGCGGGCCAGCGAGCCCAGGAAGTACTCCAGAACGTAGCGCAGGATTGCAGCAGGTGAACCCAGATTGGAGGCGATCGCGTTGGTGTGGTGGTGTCCTGGACGAACGTAGTGATAGAAGAATGCGGCGACGCAAAGAATCGCCGTGATGACGTAGGTGAGGATGACCTTGCGGTCCAGACGAAGGTAGATTGCCGCCAAAATGAGCAGAGGCCACAGAATGTTGCCGCTGGCCAGAGAATAACTGGCTGCCAGGGTTGCCAGAATCGAGATGACGAGAAACTTCGTCGCTGGTCTACCGGGATGTTCCTGCGTGCTGCGCCAGTAAAGCAGCAAAGTCACAAAGGATAGGGTTGCCAGTAACTGCGGCAGAACGAAGCAAACCTGAAAGCCGACAATGAAGTTCGCATATTGCGAAGGATAGAAAAGACCAGCCGCCGCCAACCCGGTACCGGCGAGCCACAGAGATCCTCGCCAGCCGCCCAGCGCCCGCATGCTCCAGCTCAACAAGACGAGGTGCAACAGCTGGATGATGAAGATGCTGGTCAGCAGAAATTTCTGTCGCGCGTGAAAGAAGTCGAAATCGGCGGCAAGAAACAGTTTGGGGATCACCAGGCGATGTTCGTTGTCCCGCTCCCACAGCCATGAGGGCGCGAGCAGATTGCCTCCACCTGCGGCGACTTGCACCTCCATCCAGCCATCCCAGTAGGGAAGCGGTGAATAGCTGGCCACCACCATGTGCAGAGCTACAAAAATGGTGATGAGTCCGCCCAACAGGATTACAAACGACAAAATAGAAGAAAGGCGCGATGTCCCAGGTCCCGAAGCTTGCATGCGGAAAACATCATAGTTGCGTAACGAAGGTGGCACAAACGAAAAGTCGGGAGCGGTCGAGGATTGATGAGGCTTGCGGGAAAAAGCGCGCGGCCTAGCGCGATTTAAGCGACCTTTAAAATTATTGGTGCCGAAGAAGGGACTCGAACCCCCACACCCTTGCGGGTACATGGACCTGAACCATGCGCGTCTGCCAATTCCGCCACTTCGGCACGGGTGGAAGCGAGTGCAGATGATCTCGCTGTAGCAGAGAATTCATTCTACAGGTGCACTCGCGATATCCGCAATGTTCCGCGGCCACAATTCGTGATCGCAGAGCGTTCAGCAGGCGGAGTTGCGAGTCACGTGCCTTGGCCGCGATCTCCGTATGCGGAGATCATACGAAGCTTGCGCCCGGGGCGAGGCGTGGATCACAGGTGCCCCATCCCAGGCCGTTTTTTGGCCTGGGGTGGGAGGATATCGTCGATCCGGCCTTCCCCGTCCACCACTCGCTTCGACCACTTACATCGCGTTCCATTCGAACGAGGTCGTGGTGTCGTTGTCCCAGTTCTCCCACAGGTAGGCGTCCTGACGATCGTCGGCGATCAGTCGCAGCGCGAAGCGAACCTGATCTTCGTACAACTCGCAGAATGCGCCGATTTTATCCATGCCACCATTCATCTCGTAAGCTTCGGCTGGGCAGGGCGAGCCGCAGAAATGGCGCACCGCACAACGCGAGCAGGGATCGATGTCTTCCACCTTGCGTCCGGTGACCAGCTTGAACGGCGCGGTCGCCAGGATGTCATCAATCTTGTCGCGAAACAGATTGCCGCCATTGAAATTCGGCAGGCCGATGAATTCGCTGCACGGGAAAACGTCGCCGTTGGCTGACAGAGCGAAGAAGCTGCGTCCGCCGCCGCAGGGCGAGATGTCGCACATCAGGCGGCGCGCTTGGGGCGCCTGAATCGCGATGAGTATGTTGGCGAAGTTTGCTACTACCAAGCGGCGTCCGGTCTGGCGGAACAATTCTTCGGTCCGCTCGAGCGCGGCAATGTAATAGCGGCTGATGTCCTCGTCTTTCGGCTTGATGTCGCGCGCTCCCTGGCGAGTGCAGCGCACCGGGTTCAGCATGCAGGTGGCGACTCCGCGCTCGTGGAAGAAGTCGACGGTCGGGATCAACTGATCCATGTTCTCGCGCGTGATGGTGCAAATAACGCTGTAGTTCGGATAGCCGCGCAGCTTGTCCATGGCCGCCAGGACTTTGTCATAGACGCTATGTCCGTCCCAGGTCTTGCGGGTGCGGGTGACGATCTCGTCGATGGAGCTGTCGAGAGACAGGCCCACGGCAACGCCGTGCTTCATCAGCAGGTCATATTCGGCATCCGTCAGCACCGTGCCGTTAGTCTGGATACCGAAGCGATAGTCTTCGCCATAGCGCTCGAAGGCCGCCAGCAACACTTCGAAGTTCAAGGTTGGCTCGGCGCCGTGAAACACAACCTGCGGCCGAAAGCCGGCTGGCAGATTCGCCTGGAAGTAGTGCTTCAAGATTTCCAGCGACTCCAACACCTTCTCGGTCGACATGTGCTGCCCGTTCTGCCGCATGTCTTCTGGCAGGTAACAGTACGAGCAATTCAGGTTGCAGCGCTCGGTGGGATTGAAGTACACGGCGGAAGGCGTGAGGCCGAAGCGGAAGTGCTGCATTTCGGCGGCGAAGTCGGCCGCCTTGCGCCGGTATTCGTCAAGAAAGGGGCCGGGACTGATGGCTTCGCCCAGCTTGTCTTTCTGCACCAGCGCCCAGAAGGCGGTGTCGGGATCGACCAGGCCGAGATAGCTGTCGTGTCCGATGTCGAGCGGTTGAAGGGTGCTGCCGTTGCCGGTATTAAAATGTAAGCCGCGCGAGGCCGTGCTCCGCTGCTCTGCTGCGATGGTCATAATCGTCCTCTCTGGTGATCGTTATGCCCGCGGCAGAGACCTGAGCCGCCGCCGCGGGAGTATTGCCGTTGGCGACGGCGCTTACTTCTTGCTATCCATCATGACGTAATGAGACAGACCGGTGCCGGTAGCATTGCAGCTCTTGCGAGTGGCGATGATGGGACGCGGGGTTGTGTTCTTCTTTGTCTTCATGCGGGTTCACCTCCTTTCGTTGCGCAGTCGAATACAAGTGTGGTGAGCACTTTCAGGCGGACAACAGCCGCTTGCCTGGCGACGGCTTTGCAGCCGCTGCGCAGGGGAATACGAGAGACGATTCTTTGTGGTTGCGGGTCTTGATGGCTGGTGCGGGTTCCGCTGCCCAGAAAACAAAAGGCCCAGATCCCCGGTTCCACGCGGAGAGATTGAGTCAGGGCTTCAGTCAGGTGTTCTGGCTGGTGAGTTCAGAAGGAATAACCCTTCAACGGCGGCTTCCACCTTCCCCGGCATTTTCTGACGAGTGGTATTCGGAAGCTACCTGCTCACTTACAGCGGCGGGACCGCTCCGGTTTTGCACCGGATTCCCTGTTGTCCTTGGAGACAACCCGAAGCCAAGTTGAGATTTCGATTGCAGTGTACGGGTGATTCGGAAGCGGCGCTAGGATGCAGATCACATCGCAACGTTCATGGCTGCGTCGGTTAGCTGGCGGCTTCAGCGGCCTCGCTCTGGGCTCCGTATTCCTTTAGCTTATTGTGCAGCGTCTTCAGGCTGATGCCGAGAATCTCCGCTGCGCGCGTCTTGTTGTTGTTCGTGGCTTCCAGGGTCTTGAGGATGAGCAGGCGCTCGGCTTCGTCAACCGTGGTGCCAACTCCCAGGCGCACAGCGTTGGCTTCCTGCACCGGGGCGCGTGGAATGACTTGTCCGAATCCCGGAGGCAGATGCTTCATCTCGATTAATGCACCGTCGCAGACGATGACCGCGCGTTCCAGCGTGTTGCGCAATTCGCGAACATTGCCCGGCCACGCGTACGCCTGAAACGCTCCTGCCACCGTATCGCTGATGCCGGCTACGGTGCGGCTGTGCTTCTGATTCATGTCTTCCAGCAGCGCCAGCACCAGAGCAGCAAGATCTTCCTTGTGATCGCGCAGCGGTGGCAACTGAATGTTGAAGACATTCAGGCGATAAAAGAGATCATTGCGCAGTTGTCCCTTGGCGACCGCTTCCTCGGGAACCTTGTTGGTAGCTGCCAGCACCCGCACGTCGACGGAGGTTTCACTCTTGCTGCCCAGGCGGCGCAGCTTGCGGTCTTCGAGTACGCGCAGCAGTTTGGCCTGCGTACCGATGGGCATTTCGCCAATCTCATCGAGCAGCAGCGTTCCGCCTTCAGCCAACTCGAAGCAGCCGGTGCGGCGCTCCAGCGCCCCGGTAAACGCTCCCTTTTCGTGGCCGAAGATTTCGCTTTCGATCAGGGTCTCAGGAATGGCAGCGCAGTTGATCGCGACAAATGGCTTAGGCTTGCGATTGCTCAGCGAGTGAACGGTGCGAGCGACGAGCTCTTTGCCCGTACCGCTTTCACCAGTGATCAGCACGGAAGCCGTGCTGGGGGCGACCATCTCGATAAGTCGAAAAACTTCCTGCATGCGTTTCGAAGGGCCGACCAGCGAGCCGAGGACACCGACGTCGCGCAATTTGCGGCGGTTGGCTTCCAGTTCGCGCTCGGCGCCGCGCAGACGAGACGCATTCTGAAGAATGTTGCGCAGCCTTGTAGGATTGACGGGCTTTTCAATGAAATCGAAGGCGCCGGTTTTCATGGCGCTGACTGCAGCATCGACGCTACCCTGAGCGGTGAGCAGAATGACCGCGACCTGCTGCGGCTGGGCGGCAATCCGCTCCAGCAATTGCATGCCATCCATGCGCGGCATGCGTAGATCGGTGATGACGATTCCGGGGTTCCAAACCTCAACTTTTTCCAGTCCCTGCACACCGTCACTGGCGGTTTCGGTGTCATAACCCCAGGCACGAATCAGCTCGGCCATGCCGGTGCGTTCGTTCTCTTCATCCTCTACGATCAAAACTTTTTCTTGCGTCATGGGGAACCGAGCCTCTTACGATCGCTGACACTTTTTGTCGGCATTGCAGGTTGTGATCCGCTGCGCCACGGGAATTAGATGCAGGCCAGTGACTCTGGAGCGAAATTTGATAATGATTCCGTGATCAGCAGGGCGGCGGCACGCCGCGAGGCTGTCCTTAAGGTACCACTTCCGAGGACGCCAGGTGGGGCGCGCATGACGCCGACCTGGTAATGGCACTTTGGAGTGGATAGAAAAATCGTGGTTGTAAATTTGCTGCTAACAATTCTGGACGTCCAGATGATAGGATTATGTGTTCCACAGCCGATGCAGGATCGGCTGCCTCCCGAAGGGGCAAAAGGACACCCCAGCCCGGGATGTCCGGATCCTGCCTGTACAACATCAGTAAACAGTAGTGGAAACATACTAAGAGATTGACAATGAAAGTTTTGTTAATCTTCGTTGTTGCTGTACAATTTTGTGCTGTTGCGAGCAGGACGTATTCCCTGCACTTGTACCAAGAAATTTAGATTTTGAACCCGAGCTGGGCCACTTTGCTTACGGTACTGCTGAGTTCCGGAGGATCAAGAATGTCTTCTCGTATTGGAGTAGTCCCGAGACGCCTTATTGCGACGTCGGTCGCACTAGTGTTTGCGCTGTGTCTGCTAGGGACATACGCCACGGCGCAAGTTGCAATTCAGCCGAAGGATGAAATCTTTGGCGGCTATTCATGGCTAGGTGTTTCTGGCTATGCCGACTTCGGCATCAAGGTCAGCGATATCACCACTGGCTTTGACGCGTCGAACACCTACTACCTTCCCAAGGCGCATAACCTGGGATTCATCCTGGATGGCAGCGGTCACTTCAATACCGGCCGCCCTGGGTACACCGGTGTTGGTTTTGCCTTTGCCGGTTTACAGTACAAGTACCACACGGATTCCTTCCAGCCGTTCGTCCGCGCCATGGCAGGAGCGGCCAATTTGTCGCCGGCCTTCCCGCCGACTCCGCCGAACTTTGGTAATCAGTGGAATCCGGCACTGGCGGTTGGCGGCGGTTTTGACTACGCCGTTGGCCACAGATTTGCCATTCGCGTAGCGCAGGCGGATTACATCTACACCAATTACAACGCCTATATCCCCAGCGGCCACTCTTCGCAGTGGAACAATGTCCGCCTGGCGGCCGGCGTTGTGGTGAACCTGGGCAACTACTACACTCCTCCGCTGACCGCGGCTTGTACGGCCCAGCCGACAGAAGTTACGGAAGGCGATCCGGTGACGGTAACCGCGACGGGCACGAACTTTAACCCGAAGCACACCGTGACCTACGCCTGGACCACCAACGGTGGCAAGCTGGACTCGACGGATAAGCAGTCGGCCAGAATTGACACCACCGGCGCCAGCGCGGGACCGCACACCGCCAATGCGACCATCAGCGACCCCAAGGAAAAGAAGAACGGGTCGGCATCTTGCGTGGCCAACTTCACGGTCAAGCCGAAGCCGATGAATCCGCCCCAGGTGAGCTGCTCGGTCAATCCGTCGACTGTCAAGTCGGGTGATCCTTCCACGATTACCGCGGCTGCGACCAGTCCGGATGGCGCGCAAATCACTGGCTACAGCTACACCGCTTCCGCCGGCAAGATCAGCGGCACGGGCACCACTGCCACCCTCGACACGACCGGAGCGCCGTCTGGCCCGATCAGCGTAACCGTCACCGCGACGGATGCACGCAACCTGTCGGGTAGCGGCACCTGCTCGGTAGGCGTCGAAGTACCGCCGCCACCGCCGACTTGCAGCAAGATCAACTCTATCCAGTTCCCGGATCTGAAGAGACCGTGGCGCGTGGATAACACGGCTAAGGCCATCCTGGACGACGTAGCCAGCCGCCTGAAGGCCGATCCGAACGCCAAGATCGTCATCATCGGTTATGCCGATGGCGAGAAGGCGCCGATGGTCGGAACCGGCAAGAAACGTCATCCGATGAACCTGGCAGCGCAGCGCGCAGTGAACGCCAAGGCTTATCTGGTACAGCAGCAGGGTATCGACCCGAGCCGCGTCGAGGTCCGTCAGGGCACCGGCCAGCAGAAGGTTGCGGATATCGTCTGGGTACCGCAGGGAGCCGACGAGAACGCGTGCACTGATCTGCAGAACACGACTCCGGTCGATGAGTCGGTTGTGAAGCCGAGCGAGAACGCCTACCCGAAACCACGGGCGGCAGCTCCGGCTCACCACCACCACAAGGCCGCGGCCGCAGGCGCAACCGGCGCACCGCAGCAATAACCGGTTCCTGAACTGGAACTCTATCCCCGGTGGGAGCAAGCGCTCCCACCGGTTTTTCTTGCCCGTCGCGCGGCAGTTTTACGGCCGCTTACGCCAGACGGACAACGGCAGCAGAAGCCTGTGGCATCCCTGACGAATAGCGCTGCTGGATGGGTCTGGAGTGCCTTTTCGTCGGGCGATGTCTTTTATGGGACTAGCACTTTACGCGGGAGGTACATCGTACTTTTCGTGGCTACCGGGTTCGGTCACTCGGGTTTATCATCACAGTAAGAAACCAGCGGGAGTTGATTGTCCAATTGTTCAATACCAAGTTTATGTACAAGACCATTGTGTCTGCTCTAAAGCTTCTCCTCTGTTCCGCACTGCTTTTCACCCTGACGGCTTTCGCCGCGGACTGGCGCCTGATCGGTCCCGAGGGTGGCGACGTGCGCAGTCTCGCCTACGATCCTTCGAATCCCAGCCGGGTTTTGCTGGGCACCAGCGCCGGGCAGATGTTTATCTCCGAGGACAGCGGTAATTCCTGGAAGCTGTTCGCTCACCTGGGGCCGGGCGACGATTACGTGTTGGACCACATCATTTTTGATCCCTCGCATCCTTCGACCATCTACGTAGCGGGATGGAGCTTGTACAACGCCGATGAGGGCGACGTATTTCGCTCCGACGACGGCGGCCACACCTGGCGCATCCTGCAAGCGGTGCATGGTAAGTCAATTCGCGCGTTGGCCATGGCGCCGAGTGATCCGAACCTGCTGGTGATCGGCGCTTTGGACGGCGTTTTCCGCTCCAAGGACGGCGGCCAGACGTGGGAGCGCATTTCGCCGGACAATAACGCCGAAATAAAAGACATCGAGTCGCTGGCCATCGATCCGCAGAATCCCGACATTATCTATGCCGGGACCTGGCATCTTCCCTGGAAGACGGACAATGGCGGCGCCAGCTGGCACAGCATCAGCAAGGGCATTGCCTTCGACTCCGATATGTTCAGCATCATTGTCGACCCCCGGCACCCCGACGTCGTGTACGCCAGCGCGTGCTCAGGTATGTACAAGAGCTTGAACAAGGCCGAGTACTTCCATCGTATTTATCTTTCGTTGCCGGAAGCGGCACACCGCACTCGCGTCATGAAGCAGGATCCGCAACGCTCGAATATTGTTTACGGGGGCACGGTTGCCGGACTGTGGAAGACGCTGGATGGCGGTGATCATTGGAAGCTGGTTACGGATCCGGATGTGATCGTTAATGACGTGCTGGTAGATCCGACGAACCCCGAGCACGTGCTGGTGGCCACCGATCGTGGTGGCGTGCTGGCCAGCAATGATGGTTTTGCGCATTATGAGACATCGAACCGCGGCTTCGCCCATCGCGTCATCGGCGGTGTGGTGGTCGACAACAAGGACCCCAACCGAATTTACGTTGGCGTGGTGAACGATAAGGACCGCGGCGGCTTCTTTGTCTCCGACGACTCAGGCGCGAGTTGGAGGCAGTCGAATCGCGGCCTTGATGAGCGTGACATCCTGAGCCTGCAACAGGCCGACAACGGCGCCATGCTTGCCGGTACCAATCATGGCATCTTCACGCTGGCTTCGCTGAATGGAGAATGGCAGCCGGAGCCAATGCTGACCGGACCGGTACCGCAGTGGCAGGAGAAGCCTGCCCCGGTGGAAGAGCCCAAGCCGGTGTCCAAGTCGAGCAGGGCGGCAGCGGCGGCTCGAGCAAGGCGAGCGGCAGCGGCTCATAAAACTCCGCCGGAACATCCGATCGCCCTGGAGAAGGCTCCGCGTGTCCGCGCCATGGAGATGACCGACTACGCCTGGTACGCGGCAACGAATGAAGGTCTGTTCATCAGCGTAGATCACGGCAAGAAGTGGTATGGCCAGCCGGTCGAGGGAGAAAGCGACCTGATCGCCGTGAACAGCCTGCCCGACGGGACGGTGAGCCTGGTCGGCCCGAAGCATATTTTCCTCTCGCATGATCACGGTAAGACTTGGAGCGAGGGCAGCTACCCGCAGTATGTAACGGGAATCTACAACCTGACCGGCGCTCCCGATGGCTCGCTGTGGCTGGCCACGCGGGAGGGCGCTCTGCGCTCGACCGACGGCGGCAAAACCTGGGAGCACACGCTTGGCGGTCTGCCGGCGCGGAACGTGTTCGTGGTGCGCTACGATCCCGCCTCGCAACGGCTGTTGGCGACGGCCATGCACTCGCATGGTGTCTTCGAGAGCAAGGACGGCGGCCAGACCTGGCGCCAGTCACCGCAAGCGGGAGTTAACCTGCGTGCCGTGCTGAGCTATCAGGGCCGCTTGCTCGCGGCCTCGTCCTACAACGGTCTAGTGCTGGAGCAGGGAACTGGGGCGCCGGCGCCGGAGACCGCCAACGCCGGCCGCTCTGTCAACTCCGCAGCTGCTAGCCAGTAAGGTCTTGGTCAGCGGCAAATGTGAATGGGGGGAACGCTTCTTCGCCCCCCCTTTTATTGTTCAAGAGTTTCCGTGAAGCTCCCCATTTAGAAGAGTCTTCAAGTCGGGAGTCTCGAGGAACCGAAGCCTTCCCCTTCTGGCAATTTCCGCATCATCCCTTCCCATGCCGGAACAAGCGTAAGTCGTTGCGTTGATTCCGTTTTCGTCCTAGCTGCCAAATTTCGGTACCAAAACGACACCGCAAGCGAAGGCTGGCATGCCTGGCGCGCTCTTTGCTCGTACGCCAACAGTAATGAAATCAGTCGTTTCGCCGAGACACTCTGTTTGGCGTTCGCCGTGCTTTGGTATAGGTGCGGCGGAACGAAGGAGGGCTCGAAATCATGCGCAGGAACAAACGGCAGAGTGTAGAAGGACAGGCGCAAGCAAGCAGCCGGGTGACGCCAAGAAACTCGGAGCCAGACGGTGCGCCGGAATTGCAGCCATCGTCGAATCTCTGCTTGCCGTCCGATGACGCCGCACCCGGTTCTTGCGACGTCGCCATTTCCGCAGTGGCAGAGGCCTTTAAGCAGCAGGAATCAGCCTGCCAGGAATATGACCGGATAGCGGGTCTCGGTTCACGGTTCGCTGCCGATGAAGGCGACGACGTGCTTCACCAATTATCGAGTGTCCTTACCAGTGTCATCCTGAACGCGCAGATGCTGGAGTGGAAGTTGCCTGCCTACAGCCGTCTGAAACGTCCCCTGCGCGAACTGGAGCGCAATGCGCAACGCGGCGGGGAGCTGGTAAAGCAGCTCCTGCGGCGAGTTGGCGAAGGCCCATCCGGTCGGGCGTGCATGAGCATTGCTGATTCACAAGTTATGGTGCCGACGGCGGTGGCGATACAGGGGCCGGGCGGGGCAAGCGTACAGGCAGGCAATCGGCTGCCAGGCATAGCTTCTGTCCCGGCTCCTGGTTTTTTGTGAGTCTGCTGCGCCACCTCACAACCGAGTGTGACCCTTGCACTAGCAGCTTTTTCCCGAAAAGGGATGATGGTAGTAGACGCTGAAAGAACAGGCGAAACCAGCGGTGGACATGGCCGCTGGAAAAAGGACGAGTCACGTGATTACGGCAGAAGCACTTCCGGTGGGTGAACCAACGTTTGAAACCAATCTCCTGAACTTGCTGATCGTGGAAGACGAGAGGTCGGTGCGGGAATGCTGCCGGGAAGTCGCTCGATCCCTTGGCTTTAGCGTACAAGTAGCCGAATCCCGGGAAGAGGCTTATCGGATTCTGCAACACGCGGCTCCCGATGTGGTTCTCCTGGATTTGCGGCTGTCAGGCAGCAACGGCCTGGAAGTATTGCGCGAGATCAAACGACGCCGCGAAGAAGCCGTGGTGATCGTGATGACCGGCTTCGCCACCGTGCAATCGGCCGTACAGGCGATGAAGCTGGGGGCGTACGACTACATCACCAAGCCCTTTAATCTCGACGAACTGCGGCTGGAGCTGGAGCGAGTTGTCTCACATCTGAAGCTCAGCGCCGAGAACCGCGTGTTGCGCGAGCAGTTGAAGTCGAAGCAGGGCTTTGGGCAGATGGTCGGTCACTCCCCGGAGATGGAGAAGCTGTACCGCATCATCGCCAAGGCCGCGCACAGCACGCACCCGGTGCTCATCCTGGGAGAAAGCGGCACCGGCAAGGAACTGGTTGCTCGCTCGATTCACTACTCTGGTCCATTCAAAGATAAGCCGTTTATTCCGGTGGATTGCGGCTCGCTGGTTCCGACCCTGATCGAGAGCGAGCTGTTCGGCTATGTGCGCGGAGCGTTTACCGGTGCGGTTCGCGCCAAGGATGGGCTGCTGGCGACCGCCGAGGGTGGAACCATCTTCCTGGACGAGATCGGTGAATTGCCGGTCGACCTGCAAGCCAAGCTACTGCGGGCGATCCAGGAAAAGGAAATTCGTCCGGTGGGCGGCACGCGGGCGGTGCCCATCAATGTGCGCATCCTGGCCGCTACCAATCGCGATCTTGATACCGCAGTGAGCCAGGGAACCTTCCGTCGCGATCTTTACTTCCGGCTCAACGTGCTCACTCTACGGATACCGCCACTCCGCGAACGCAAGCAAGACATCCCGCTGCTGATCGGAAATGTTCTCGATCGCATTAACCAGGCGCATGAGGCGCAGCACAGCATCGGCGAAGACGCATTGCGCCTGATGTTGAACTACAACTGGCCGGGCAACGTGCGCGAATTGGAAAATTGCATCGAACGCGCGTGTACCATTTCGTCCTTGCCCACCATTCACGTCAGCGACATGCCCACGCAATTGCAGCATTTCCAGGAGCAGACCACGCGGGCGGCCGCCCCGCCGGATTCCTCCCTCATCACGCCCCTGGATGTGATGGAGAAACAGGCCATCCTGCATGCCATTGATGTGCTCGACGGCGACAAACTGGAAGCGGCACGCCGGCTGGGCATAGGCAAAACGACGCTGTATCGCAAATTGAAAGAGTACGGCACGGCGCTCTGATGCGGTCTGCGCTGAGCGCATTCGCCTAAACAACAATTCCGTCAGGATCGATTGACACCGGCCAACGCCCTACGGGAGCCGGGCAGGCAAGCTGCGTCTGCCTGCTGGTGAAAAGTCGCCACAAGAAAGGGAAGCCATGATTCTGTTAGTAACGACATCGTCTCGGGGAAGAGAATGCGCTGCCGCGATGGAGCGCGGGACCGGACACAAAACACATTTGGCTGCATCGGTACCGCAGGCCGTAAGCAAGATGCAGGCGGCAGAGTACGAAGCGCTGGTCATCGATCAGTCGTTGCTGGAATCCGACTTCCGTGCCCTGGATACTCTGCTCAATCGCTGCGGTATCGCCGTTCCACTGTACATCAACCTGGCGCTGCACAGCACCGACCGGGTGGTTCGCGAAGTTCAGGTGGCGCTGCGCCGCAGCGAGAAGGAAAAGCAGCTGGCCATGCGTAGCGTGGAGCAGGTGCTGCGCAATCAGCTGCGGGATGAAGTGACCGGCATCCTGCTGAATTCGGAACTGGCCCTGCGTCAGACGCCTCTGGCTCCTGAAGTCGCCGTCAAGATTCAGTCAGTGCGAGAGCTGGCAGAAAAGATGCGCTCACACCTGAGCATCTCGTGAGCAGCAATTAGCGATTGGCATTTAGCAGTTAGCTCTTAGCTTTTAGCTCTGAGCAATCATCTCCCGGCCATTTGGCGTCAGCAACGTGCCCAATGTAGCGTTCGGCTGCTGACAGCTGACGGCTGAGAGCTGACGGCAACTGACAACCGACAACCGACAACCGACAACCGTCAACCGTTCCTACTCCGTGCGCAGCGCTTCCATGGGCTCAATCGACGCCGCACGTCGGGCCGGCAGATAAGTTGCCAGCAGCACCACGGCCAGCAAAAGGCCGCTTGCCAGGAGCCAGGGCAGCGCGCTCAGTACTCCCACCTGAAACAGGAGGCTGGAGAAGATGCGGCCAACCGCCGTTGCGCCGATCACGCCGCAGGCCACGCCAATCACGGCCAGCCTCGCTCCCTGGAGCAGCACGAGCTGCAGCACGTTGCTGCGTTGTGCGCCCAATGCCATGCGAACTCCCAACTCGCGGGTTCGCAGCCGCACCGAGTAGCTGATCACGCCATACAAACCCAGCGCGGCCAGCAGGAGAGCCAGGCCGGCGAAAGTCGTCAGCAACAAAACCACGAATCGGCGCCCAATCAGCGATTCGTTGACGCGCTCCTCCATCGTCTTTACGTCGTAAAGCGGAATGCCGGAATCAACCGAACGCACTGCGGCGCCGAGGTCGCCGGTCAAATCCTGCGGGGAGCGCGAACTGCGCACCACGATGTCCGCCGAGCCTATCGGCACTTGGGCGAGGGGAAAGTAGTAGAAGCCTTCGTTGGTGTCCGACTCCAGAGAGGACGCGCGAGCGTGTCCCACAATTCCGACAATCGTGTACCAAGGGCCAGTCACGCGGTCATCGTTGGTGATGTGCTCGCCAATCGGACTCTTGTCCGGCCACAACTGGTGGGCAAGAACGGAATCGACTAAGGCAACACGTTCCGAACCGGCACGATCCTGCTCGGTAAAATCGCGGCCCATCAACACCGGGATTTTTAGCGTCTCGAAATAGTTCGGTGAAACTACGCGAATATTGGCATGGGGTCCTGGATCATTGGGTGCAGTTGGCCGCCCCTGTATGAAGAAGCTGGCGGTCCCGCCATTGTCGCTGAAAGGCAGCGCGTCGATGATTGCCGCGTCTTTGACGCCAGGCACAGCCTGCAGGCGCTCCTGCAAGGCGTGATAAAAGGCCGCCTGCTTTTCGTCCTTGTCGTAAATTTTTTCGGGCAGCGACAGACGGGCGGACAGCAAACCTTCCGGCTCGAATCCGCTCTGCACTCGTTCCAGGGCTCGCAAGCTGCTCAACAGCAGTCCCGCGCCAGCCAGCAGAAGCAGGGACAGCGCCACCTGCGCGACGACCAACGCGGAGCGTGCGCGCTGGCCGGTCGTGCCCGAGGTCCCAGAACGTCCGCTCTCCTGCAGCGCGTTGAACCATCCCGGCTGCGTGCGATGCCAGGCAGGAACGACCCCACACAGCAGAGAACACAAAACCGCCACGGTGGTGACGAAGAGCAACACCGGCCGATCAAACGTGGCTTGAATTTGCGAGCCGAGCACTGAAGGCAGTCCTCGCACCAGCAAAGGCGCGGTCAGTGATGCGACGGCAAAGCCCAGCGCTACGCCTCCCACCGTCAGGACAATGCTCTCCAGCAACGCCAGCCGCACCAGCTTGCCACGCGTAGCGCCGAGCGCGACCCGGACGGCTAACTCTCGTTCCCGTCCCGATGCCCGGGCCATCTGTAGCCCGGCGATATTGGCACAGGCAATCAGCAGCACCATGCCGACCGCGATCAACAGAAGGCTGAGCGGCTTACGCAGGCTGCCGCCAGTCATCTCATTCAGCGGAAGAGCAAACATGCCCCAGCCACTGACGCGGCCGAAACTCTTGCTGCCCTCTGAAGCGATGTTGGCTTGCCCCTGGCGGTCGAGATAGGCATTGACTTGCTGCAAGCTGACGCCGGGACGAAGCCGCGCCACGCCGAACAGACTCTCGTTGTAGCGGTATTTCGGGTCATGATAGCGGGCCGCCGGCAGAGCGATCGGGACCCAAACATCAACCTGGTTTGGCCAGTCGAAATCGGCAGCCATCACGCCGACAACGCGATACGATTGCTGGTTCAGCAGCAGGGAGCGGCCAACGATATCGGGATCGGAGCCAAAGTTTTGCGACCACGCACGCTGCGATAGAACAACCTCGTGCTCGGCGCCGGGCTGATCTTCCTCAGGGACAAAAGTTCTACCCAGACGGGGCTTGGCCTGAAACACGTCGAAGTATCCAGCCGAGACTTGGGCCCCGTGAAGCAATTCCGGAGTGGCATTCTCACGGCTGAAATTGAAGCTCGTGCCTTGCATCACGGCCGCCGATGAGAAGAGGTCTTTGCCTGCGGCAGCATCGGCGAAGTCGGGCGGAGAAATTGAGATGTTACTTAAGTCCGGGATGGCGCGGTAACGCACGCGCAGCGCAACCAGTCCTTGCGCGTGAGGAATGCCACTGGGATTCAGGAGTACCGCATTCGTAACCGAGAAAACCGCAATGTTGGCGCCGATGCCGAGAGCCAGGGTGATCAGCGAGATCAGCGCAAAGCCGGGCGACTTGCGAAGCTGGCGAAACGCGTAGCGAAATTCGTGTAAGAGTGTGTGCATGGTGTGATCTCAGTAGTCAGTAGCCAGCCATCAGCAGTCAGCGATCAGCTTGCAGCGATCAGCTTTCAGAACGCGTCTCATGGACAGCGCTGAATCAGAGTGACGGCTTTCCAGGCTACCGAAAACCTCCGGGTTTCGGGTAGTGCTGGCCTTCAGGCCAGCGTCCAAGCCTTATATTTACAAACCGAGCCGGCTTTAAGCCGGCGGCATAAGCGCTCCTATTCCTGAGAAAGCAATCCGGGCCTCATTACATTCCTGACAACGTTTAGTGTCCGTAACCAATTATGGTTTAGCTGATAGCCGATAGCCGATAGCTGATAGCTGATAGCTGATAGCTAAACGCTGACGGCTAAACGCTAAAAGCAACCGACAACTAGCAGCGCGACTTGGGGACCTCGGGACGGCTGCGTGCTGGGCTAAGCTGTTCCGCGTACGGCGCTGGATTTTTGACCGTTGTACTCCACCACCAATGCGAAACTCCAGTTCTCACGCACACAATGAAGCCCGTTAAATTTACGGAATCTCTGACGCAGCGCTGAAGCGCCATTCTACGGACAATCGGCGACCGACAACTGCCAACCGATAACCGACAACCGACGACAACCGACAACCGACAACTGTTTCACTCCGACCGCAGCGCCTTCATCGGCTCGACCGACGCCGCGCGTCGGGCCGGCAGCAGCGCTGACAACACGACCACGAGCGCGACCAGCAAAACCCCTGCTGCGATCACCCATGGGTCCGCCGGGCTGACGTTGTACAACTGGCTGCGAAGAAGGCGCGAAAGCAAGATGGCCAGCGGCAAGGTAACGGCAACGCTGATTCCCGCGAGCCAGACAACATCGGCGAAAACCAGTCGAACGACTGCGGCACGGCGCGCGCCCATCGCCATACGAATTCCGATCTCGCGGGTGCGCTGCGCGGTGGTGTAGGCGAGCACCCCATACAAGCCAATCGCCGCCAGCAGCGTCGCCAGCACTCCGAAGCTGACCGCCAGCATCGCCACCAGCCGGTCGTTCGAGATGTTGTCGGCGATCTGCTCGTCCATGGTGCGCATGGTGTCGATGACCAGTTTGGAGTCGACCTGCTGTACGGCCCGCCGCAACTCAAGTTCTGCCGCGTCGGGCGGCTGCCAGGTCCGCACGTAGTACTGCATAAATCCGAATTCGTCTTTCCCATTGAAGTATGGGCTGTAGACGGTGGCTTGGGGCGCAGTCCGCATGTCGCGATGCCTGGCATCGGCTACCACTCCCACAATTTCGATGTCGGTGGGACTGGACGGAGGCGGCCCGGCGCCGATCCTATGCCCAATTGCGTTCTTGGGACTGCCGAAATAGGTGTTGGCAAAGCTGGCATTCACGATCGCTACTTTCGCTTTACTCCCCAGGTCCTGGTCAGTGAAGATGCGTCCCGCCAATAACGGTATATTCAGCGTGGTGAAATATTGCGAAGTGATCCCTGATACCTCGACATGGATGTGATCATCCGGCTTCAAAGTCTGTCCCGCGATGGAGAAGTCGCTGCGCTCGCCGTTGTTCGCCAATTCCGGATTGTCGGTGCCGCCGACGGCGCGAACACCCGGCTGAGCCGCCAGAACTTCAAGCAAATGTTTTTGCAACGGCAACGCCTGCTTGGAGTCGTAGCCGGCCAGCGTGGGGTCGATGCCGAATGTCACAAGATGATCGGTGGTGAAGCCCACGTTCAGTGATTTCAAGTTGCGCAGAGTTTGTACGAACAGGCCTGCGCCGATGATCAGCAGCAGGCTCAGCCCGATCTGCACACCAACAGAGACACGCCGGAAGCGCTGGTGACCACTTGAGCCGGTTGTGCTCTGCTGCTTCAACGAATTCACCAGGTCGGGATGAAGGAAGCGTAACGCCGGCGCGAGGCTGAACAGTACACTGACCAGGAAGGCCAGGCCGAAGTTGAAGAGCAAGATGCGAAGGTCGGGATGCGGAGAGAGCGGAAGTTCGGTCGCGGTATCACCGGCAATCTGGCGGGCCAGGAACGCCGCGACCGCTGGCGCGAACAATAGCCCGACGGAGCCGCCCACGATTCCGAGGAGCAGGCCCTCCATCAGCAACTGTCGAATGATCTGCCAGCTGGATGCGCCCAAGGCGTAGCGCACCGACATCTCTTTGACGCGCGATGCGGCACGCACCAGCAGCAGGCTGGAAACGTTGACGCAGGCCATCAGAAGAACCAGGCCGACCATCCCCATCACCACCAGCAAAGGGGCTTCGATCTGATTGCGCAGTGGCGAGAAGCCGCGGCTGTTATCCACCAACTGCAACTCCGATTGCTCCACGAAACGTTTGCGGAACTGATCGGTGGTGTTCTTGATCTGGGGAAGCTCGCTGGCCCGAATCGATCGCCAAAGCGGTGTCATTGCCGCTTCGGCCTGTCGCCGACTGACCCCCGGCTTCAGGCGGGCGACAATATTGGCCCACGACGAACGGCGGTCTTCGAGATCGTTAAACCCGGGCATCACGATCGACTTCGTCACCATGGGGACGAACACCATGGGCGTGTAGCCGGCGATGGCGCTGTGGAAGTTGGGATCGGCGACCCCCACAATCGTGAAAGGATGTCCGTTGATGTAGAGCGGCTGATCGAGAACGCGGGGATCGGAGCCCAGCGCCGTCTTCCAATAATTGAAGCTCAGCACCACGACAGGATTGCCGTTCTGGGCAGCATCGTCTGCCGGCATCAGCAGAGCGGCCGAGTGCAGGACGAACGCCTAAGCAAGTCGAAGTAGTTGCCGCTGACGAGCTCTCCCTGGACCAGGGCCGGAGTGACCCTTCCACTGCACCCCAATCGATCCCAGTTCGTCATTGGCGAGCATGCCCGAGAAGACCTGATTCTTGTCGCGCAGGTCGCGGTACATCGGGTAGGAGAAGTAATCTTGGTCATCGCCGCCGAATGCGCTCATGCTCCCGCTGTTGGAGCCGACATAGCGTAGGCGAACTAATTGCTCGGGATGGCTAACCGGCAGGGTGCGAAGCAGCGCCTGATCCAACAGGGTAAAGATGGCGGTGTTGGCGCCGATGCCGAGGGCCAGAGTAAACACAGCGATCGCAGCATAGGCCGGCGCTTTGCGAAATTGACGTAACGCGTAACGAAGATCCTGCAGCATCGTTGTCCCGTGGAGGCAAAAATCGGATATCTCGCGAACCAGTCCATAGGGACAGCTGCAAAGAGCCAGCCATGTTTGCAAGCTGATTTGTCAGCAACTTAGCGGGTTCGCCATCGACCTGTTGTCCGCGAACAGAACTTCACGTCCGCTTCTGGACAGAGATACCGCAGCCTCGGTGTCCAGCTTTTCCGTCAAGTTGCGCCACACCAAGCATCTACAGGCAACGTAAGTAGGACCTGCTTCCTCTAACCCAGCGATGGCCAAGGTGAGTCACGGTCCAACTTCGTCCCTAATGCATACATCCGAAGCCAATTCCCAAGTTGTTTCGGCTCAAGCAATTACGGCAGCGCAGGCAGCCCTTCTCGAGCAAAAGGTTCATCAACTCGGGGAGTGGTTTCACAATATCGACCTGTTCGGTGTGCCCACGGCGCCGCATCATTTTCTGGGCGATTTTCCCAGCCTGAAATGGAAGCACATTGCGGCAGCGATTCCGGAGGATTTGACGGGCAAATCGGTTCTGGATATCGGCTGCAACGGCGGCTTTTATTCCATTCAGCTGAAGCGCCGCGGTGCTGAGCGTGTTCTCGGGATCGACGTGGATGATCGCTATCTGAACCAGGCGCGCTTTGCCGCCGAGACCTTGGGACTGGAAATTGAATTCGAGAAGCGCTCGATCTATGAGGTCGGTAAGGTTGAAGGGCAATTCGACTACGTGCTGATGATGGGCATTTTTTACCACCTGCGGTATCCGTTGTTTGCCCTCGACATGGTGGTCAAGAAGGTTCGCGAGCAAGGCCGATTAGTGTTTCAGACTATGCTTCGCGGGTCGAATGCGCTGAAGAGTTGGGAAGAAAACTACGACTTCTTTCGAACCGAGATGTTCCACGATCCCGCATACCCAGCGGTGTACTTCGTGGAGCACAGCTACGCGAATGACCAGACGAACTGGTGGATTCCGAATCGCGCGGCGGCCGAGGCGGTGCTGCGCAGCTCGGGACTTGAGATTCTCGAACACCCCGAAGCTGAAACCTGGATTTGCACGCCACGTGACTCGGCGCGAGGCGGCGAGTACATCCTGGATTTGGAGTTAGCGGGCAGACTGTAGCGTCAGAGCAAGGAAGAACGATTCATGATTGAAGCCGTAATGCTTTGGAACGAGCCTAACAATCTTTCACATTGGGATTTCAAGATCGACCCGGAGTGGAAGCTGTTCGCGGAGATGGCGAAGGCTGGTGCGCGTGCCATTCGGGCGGTTAATCCGGAGCTGAAGATCGTGTTGGGCGGGATCTCCCCTATCGATCCCAATTTTATCGAGCTGCTGACTTCTTATGGCGTCATCGATGAAGTCGACATCGTCGCCGTTCACGGGTTTCCTCTCGACTGGAACCACTGGAAGATTGAGGAGTGGCCAAAGAAGATCGCCGAAGTGCGGGCCGTGACTCGCAAGCCGGTATGGGTGTCCGAAGCTGGGGCGTCGTCTTTCGGAGCCGACGAGGTACAGGTCTTCGGCATGAAGCGCACGGCCGAACTCCTGCTGGGCGAAGTGGAGCGGGTGCATTGGTACAGCCTGCACGATTTGCCGTCGTCGTGGTCGGCAACCACGCGGCACAAGGAGGCCGAAGGCAGCGCGTATTACCGTCATTACTATATGGGGCTTTTGCGCGAGGACGGTTCGCCGAAGCCGGCCGCGGAATGCTTTCCGCAGGGATTGGGCGTCTGTCAGTGGTTCCACTTTCAGGATCACCGCCTGGACGAGTCGGTGGAATGGCTGCGTCGATTGGGCGTGCGGCATTTGCGTACGGGCGTGAGCTGGGCCGATTGGTTTCGCGCTGATGCTGAGCACTGGTTCGATCGACAAATGAGCGCGTTGGATGAGTTCGCCGTAACCATGACGCTTTGCTTTACGCCGGAGCACCTGGGAATCGAAGCGCACTACACCAGTCCGCCCCGAAATCCGCTGGACTTCGCCGACTTTGTAGCTTGGGCCGTGCAACGGTACGCACCGGCTCGACGGGAACTTCTTGTGGAATGTGCCGGAGAAATTCAGTCGTCCAATTTGAATGCAACCCTGACGAATTTGGGCGTGGGAGCGCAATGAAGGTGGCAAAAAGGGTCTTAATCACGGGCGGCGCAGGCTTTGTGGGATCGCATCTGGCTGATGCGCTACTGGAAGCGGGGCACGACGTTGTTGTCTTCGACAATTTGACGCCCCAGGTGCATCCTGATGGATTGCCCGACTACCTTTCCCGCGATGTGGAAGTAATAGGGGGCGACGTTCGCGACATCGCTGCCTTGAAGCGGGCGGTGATGGACGTGGATGTGGTCTTTCATTTTGCCGCAGCGGTCGGCGTCGGTCAGTCCATGTACGAGATCTCCCACTACATGGGAACCAACACCCAGGGCACCGCAAATTTGTTACAGGCGGTGCTCGACACGAAATGTAGCGTCGAGAAAATTATCACGGCCTCGTCGATGTCGATTTACGGCGAAGGCAAGTATCGGTGCAGCAAATGCGGTGAGGTTGCGCCTGCTCCGAGAAATATTGATCAACTGAAGTCCAAGCGCTGGGAAATGTTGTGCCCGGTGTGCAGGCGGGTGCTGTCGCCGGTGGCTACCGATGAGTCGAAGCCGCTGCAATGTACTTCAATCTATGCGCTAAGCAAAAAAGATCAGGAAGAGATGACCCTGCTGTTTGGCCGGACCTATCAGATTCCGGTAGTTGCTTTGCGTTTCTTTAACATTTACGGAACCCGGCAGGCGCTGTCGAATCCTTATACCGGGGTGGCGGCAATTTTCGCCTCGCGGCTGTTGAATCGTCGTGCTCCGATGGTCTTCGAAGATGGCCGCCAGATGCGCGATTTCGTCAGCGTCCATGATGTGGTGCAGGCGAATGTGCTTGCCATGGAGCGATGCGAAGCTGATGGCATGGCGCTGAATATTGGATCAGGCTCTCCGATCTCAATTGCGCAGGTGGCGGACACGTTGATCCATCATCTGGGCAGGTCTACGCCTGCGGAGATCACGGGCAAGTATCGCGCGGGCGATATTCGGCACTGCTTTGGAGATATTTCGGCAGCGCGGCACGTGCTGGGTTATGAACCCACGCATCGCTTTGCGGATGGCATTGCGGAACTGGTCGAGTGGTTGCGATCGCAGCGAGCTACTGACAAGGCGGCCGATATGGTTCACCAGCTCACGACATACGGTTTGACGGCTTAATGCAGGGATTGGAGTAATGCGGGTCTTACTCACGGCAGATACGGTGGGTGGCGTCTGGACCTACGCGCGCGAGCTGGCGACCGGCTTGGCACGGCGCGGGGTGCAGGTGATCCTGGTGAGCTTTGGACACATGCCTGAGCCGCGGCAGATGGCATGGACGGAAGGCCTGCGCAACCTGGACTTTCGCCCGACAGCGTTTCGCCTGGAGTGGATGCAGGATTCAGCCGAGGACATCGCCGCCTCCTCGGATTATTTGCTGAGCATTATCCGTGAGACCAATCCCGACATTCTGCACCTCAGCCAGTTCTGCTATGGAGCGCTGAAGGTTGATTTACCGAAGATCGTGGTGGCTCACAGCGACGTTGTGAGCTGGTGGGTAGCAGTACATGGAGCCGAGCCGCCAGCTTCGAAGTGGATTCGCTGGTATCGCGAGACCGTGCAGCAAGGACTGCGAGGGGCGACAACCGTGGTGGCGCCGTCGCGCTGGATGCTGGCGCAGATCGAGAGGCACTACGGCCAGCAAAAGCGCAGTGGAGTGATCTACAACGGACGCAACCCGCAGTTTTTCAACGCGCATGGCGAGAAAGAAAACCTCGTGCTGACGGTTGGACGTCTGTGGGATGCGGCGAAACAAGTCTCGCTGCTGACGGAGTGTGACTGCGGATTGCCCGTGATCATCGCCGGCTCAACCGAACATCCTGACGAGGCCTACCGCGCTGAGAGTGGACAGATTCTGTGCCAGGGAACGCTGGAGCTGAAGGGCAATCAAACGCCGGAGCAGGTGCAGTCGTTGCTGTCGCGAGCCTCGATTTATGCAGCCACTTCGCGTTACGAACCATTCGGGTTAGCGCTGGTGGAAGCGGCTTTCTCGCGTTGTGCGATTGTGGCGAACGACATCCCGAGTTTCAGAGAGCTGTGGGGCGAGACGGCCTGCTACTTCGATACTAATGATCCTGACAGCTTGCGTGAGACGGTTGCAAGACTTCACGGCGACAACGAACTCAGGCGCTACCAGGCGGAACTGGCGTATCAGCGCGCCCGTCGCCGTTTCACGGTTGATCGCATGGTGGAAGAGTATCTCGACGTGTATGAGAGGTTGACCGCAAAGAAGAGGGCGGCGGCATGAGCGGGAGGATTTGCTTTCGCATCTTCGCGCACTCCTGGATTTCCGACTGGAACCATGGGAACGCACATTTTTTGCGCGGGCCTTGCCCGCGAGTTGGTGGCCTTGGGCCATGAAGTTCGCTGCCACGAAGAGTTAGGCTCGTGGTCGCTCACCAATCTGATGAAGGAAGGTGCGATTGCTACCCGCACGATTGAGCAATTTCGCCAGGAGTTTCCCGAACTTGATGTTCGTTTTTATCAGCAAGGTGAAACGTTGCACGACGATCTCGCGCATGAGCTACGCGACGCCGACGTTGTCCTGATCCACGAATGGACTGATCCGGCGGTGGCGAATGCCATCCTGTGGTTCAAGCAGAAGTTCGGATTTCGAGCGCTGTTTCACGACACCCATCACCGCGCCTACAGCAATGCCGGCGAAATTCTGCGATTTCATCTTCATCTTTTTGACGGAGTTTTGGCATTCGGCGAACCGATTCGGCGAATCTATCTGGATGGCTTTGGCGTTCCTCGCGCATGGACCTTCCACGAAGCCGCAGATATCAGCCACTTTCGACCACTCGACTCGGCGCGAGAGATCGACGTGCTGTGGATCGGCAATTGGGGAGATGAGGAACGCACTCGCGAGCTCATGGAGTACCTCATCGACCCAGTTGCGGAGTTACGCAACTGTAAAGCTGTGGCTTATGGCGTACGTTACCCGGAGCAAGGACGTCAGTCGCTGGCAGAAGCAGGTATTGACTATCGCGGGTATCTGCCGAGCTTGATGGCGCCGCAGGCTTACGCTGCCAGCGCGCTTTCTTTGCACGTGCCGCGACGTCAATACAGTAACGGGCTGAGCGGCATTCCTACCATTCGAATTTTCGAAGCATTGTCGTGTGGAGCAACTCTTATCTGCGCTCCCTGGAACGATGTGGAGCAGTTGTTTCGCCCGGGAGAAGACTACGTGATTGTGAATTCAGGTGCTGAGATGAAAACCAAGATTCAGCGCCTGCTACGCGATGAAACTGCACGCCGGCAAATCGGCGCTAACGGCAGACAAACCATTCTGCAACGCCATACCTGTGCGCATCGGGCGCAGCAATTGGTTGAAATCTGCGGGGACCTTGAGAGATGAAACTGTTTGTGTTCGGCTCCAGCTTGACGTCATCGTATTGGAACGGCGCGGCCACCTATTATCGAGGGATTTATAAAAACCTGGCAGAGATGGGATCGGAAATCACTTTTGCCGAGCCCGACGCATATGGCCGGCAGCAGCATCGCGACGAAGAAGATTTCAGCTACGCCGAGGTCGTCGTTTACGATTCGGCCCGCGACCTTCCGAGACTAATCGACAAGGCGTGTGAAGCGGATCTTGTCATCAAGCACAGCGGAGTCGGTGTCGACGACGCGCTGCTGGAGAAGTTGGTATTGGAGTGTAAGTCGGCCAACACGCAAGTGGCTTTCTGGGACGTAGATGCGCCTGCCACTCTGGCCGGCGTCGAAGCCAACGCCCTGCATCCCTTCCGTGCGCTGATTCCGGAATACGATTACATCTTCACCTATGGCGGCGGTCCGCAGGTGGTGGACCACTACGAGCGCCTGGGAGCGCGAGCCTGTCATCCGATTTACAACGCGCTCGATCCCAAAACGCACTACCCGGTTCCGCCCAGAGAGCAGCGGGCCTGCGATCTGCTGTTCGTCGGCAATCGCTTGCCTGACCGTGAACGCAGGGTGGAGGAGTTTTTCCTCGCAGCAGCCGAACAGGCGTCCGAGCTTCGTTTTGCCCTGGGCGGCGAAGGTTGGGGCGGCAAGCATCTGCCGGACAATGTCCGTTGGCTAGGGCATGTCGGCACCGGTGACCACAATATCCTGAACTGCTCGGCTCGCATGGTTCTGAATCTCAATCGCGAATCGATGGCGAAGGTTGGGTTTTCACCGCCAACCCGGATCTTCGAAGCCGCCGGAGCGGGCGCATGCCTGATCACGGATTACTGGGAAGGCATCGAAATGTTCTTCGAGCCCGGGTGCGAAATCCTGGTAGCTCGCAATGCGGGAGAGATTGTGGATTTGTTGCGAACCGTAGATGCGAAACTCGCGCGCGAGATTGGCGACGCTATGCGGCGGCGTGCCATCGGAGAGCACACCTATACGTTGCGGGCGCGGCAGGTGCGCGAGATCCTTCTGCAATCAACGCCGGAGGTGCTGGCCTGGCGCAATCGAGCAGTACAGTTGCCGGCGTAGCCGTGAGTGTTCCTCGTTGAGCTAGAAGTTCGGCTAATTACACCATGAAAATTGTTGTCTTCGGATTATCGGTGACCTCAACTTGGGGCAATGGGCACGGCACCACTTACCGCGCACTGCTCCGCTCGCTGTACGAACGGGGTCACGACATCACCTTTTTCGAGAAGGACGTGGAGTGGTACGCCTCAAACCGCGATCTGCCGAATCCCGATTTTTGCCGAGTGATTCTGTACGACGAGTGGAAGGATGTTTTGCCGAAGGTTAGGCGCGAGATCGACTATGCTGACATCGCAGTTGTAGGCTCGTATTTTCCTGATGGCATTCGTGCCATCGACGAGATGCTGGACGCCGACATTGCCATCAAAGCGTTTTACGATATCGATACGCCGATCACCATGAAGAAACTGCGTGAAGAGGGAAGCGCCGAGTATCTCCACTCGCGGCAAATCGTGGCACTCGACCTCTATTTCAGCTTCACCGGTGGTCCGATGCTGCGTGACATCGAACAAGATTTTGGCGTGGGCCGGGCTGCGCCGCTCTATTGCTCATTCGATCCGCATGAGTATCGCCGGTTTCCTCGTAACCAGCAGCTTCTCTGCGACCTGAGCTATATGGGAACCTATGCTCCCGATCGTCAGCCGAAAGTTGACGAATTATTGTCCGAACCGGCTCGCCGGCTTACCGATCGGAAATTTATTCTGGCTGGACCACAATACCCGAAACACATTTGCTGGCCTGCAAATGTGCGGCGTATCCAGCATCTTCGCCCACAGCTGCACGCGGAGTTTTATTCGTCATCGAGATTCACTCTGAACGTCACGCGGCGAGACATGATGATGGCTGGACATTCTCCCTCGGTCCGCCTATTCGAAGCTGCTGCCTGCGGCGCGGCCATCATCTCAGACAACTGGGCCGGGTTGGACAGTTTCTTTTTGCCTGGGCAAGAGATTCTGTTATCGAACAGCTACCAGGATGTCGTGCACTATCTAACGCAGCTCACGGAAGCCGAAATTCACAGCATCGGAGAAGCTGCACAAGCGCGCGTCTTGGCGGAGCACACCAGCGCGCGCCGCGCTGTGGAATTCGAACGCGAAGCTGAAACCGCGCTGGCCCGTAAACAAGTGGCAGCCAATCCGGTAGCCTAGCGGACCTGTAGCGCAAGCAAATTTTCACCCCAAACTTCGTTCGATCCTTCGTCGCGCCATCCTGACTTGCAGATTCCATGAGGCACCTCCGCACGCAAATTCGCCATCTATGTGATTGAACGAGTTAGCTCTCCAGTTCGCCCGAGAAAATTTGTACTCAAAGACTCACTGACCCCAGGAAGGACGTCCAATGAGAGTTGCTCTGATTTCACCCCCTTTCCTCCCGGTTCCTCCGAAGAAATATGGCGGAACCGAGTTGTTCATCGCGCAGTTAGCGGAAGGGCTGAAGAGCTCCGGCATCGATGTTGTGGTGTATACCAACGGCGAATCCACCGTTGAGGTAGAAAAACGTTGGCTGTATAAGAGCCCGCAATGGCCCATATCCGGCGAGGTTTTCGATAACCTCAAAGATTTCAATCACGCTTCCTGGGCGATTTCTGACGCCCGGCATGACTGCGACATCATCCATCTGCACAGCGTTCCTGCCCTGATGTTCACTCGTTACAGCGATGCCAAGTTCGTGTACACCGTGCATCATGTTCACGAAGAGGGCCTCAGCGATCTTTATAAATTCTTTCCTGCGGTAGAATTTGTCACCATCAGCGAATTCCAGCGGCAACGTGAAAAGATGTCCCGCATGCGTACCATCCCGCATGGCATCGATCTGAATGCATATCGTCTGCAACCGCGGAAGCAAAGCTACTTGAGTTTTTTGGGCAGGATTGCACCAATCAAAGGCACGCATGTTGCGATCGAGGTCGCGAAGAAGTCTGGTATTCCACTGAAGATCGCCGGCGAAGTGCAGCCTATCTTCAAAGATTATTTCGATTCTGAGATCAAGCCGCATATTGATGGCAAGTTTATCGAATACGTTGGGGAAGCGGATCTTGCGGCAAAAAACGAGCTTCTTGGAAACAGCGTGGCCATGCTCTTTCCGATTCAGTGGAACGAGCCTTTCGGTCTGGTGATGATCGAGGCCATGGCCTGCGGCACACCGGTCCTGGCATCGCCTGGCGGCGCCGTGGGCGAAGTTGTTCGCAACGGAGTTTCGGGATTCGTTTGTGCGTCCGCCGACGAGATGGCACTGCAGGCCCGACAATTGCCCGGAGCCTTTAATCCTGCGGCTGTGCGCCAATATTGCCAGCAATACTTCTCGGTCGAACGGATGGTGGCGGACTACGTGGCGCTGTATCAGGAGCTGGTCGCCGAGGATAGTCTGTTGGACGTAGGGGAATCGGCAATGCCGGTGGTTGCCTGAGGAGGAACGTCGCCAGCTAGCATGAGCACGAACCTGACAATTCCTTACCAGGAACTGATCGAAATACCGTCACCTCACTTGGAGCCTCGGCTCGCGTTCCAGGTGCTGGAACCTCGTAAGGTCGACAATCTGACGCTGATTGACGGAAAGACTTTCAGCGCCACCAGTGTATCTGGAGACGTTTATCCGTCCGGATCGCCGGACGTCGGCTTTTTCCACGACGACACGCGATTCCTCAGCCATTTGGAGTTGCGCATCGGTGGACATCGCGCCGTGGTGCTTTCGTCTGGAACGGAAAAGACATTTTCCGCGCGCGTGGAATTGACAACCGGCAACATCCGTTTGCGCGATTCGTTCGACTTGCCCGAGAACACCATCCACGTTCGCCGCGAACAGTTGCTGGCGTCCGAAATCTTCTTCGATCGGCTCACCTTCGAAAATTTCAACCTTACTCCTGTCGATTTCACGGTGGAGATCCTATTCGATGCCGATTTCGTCGACGTATTCCAGGTGCGCGGCGTAGCTCGCCAGAAGCATGGTCAGTACTACAAGCCGGTGGTGCGCAAGCAGAGTATCGCCTTCTACTATCGCGGTCTGGATAACGTAATGCGAGAGACGCTGGTCAAGCTATCTCCGCCGCCCAACGAAATCCAGGAACGAGTAGCGCGCTGGGAGGTGCGCCTCGAACCGCTCAAACAGGTGGAATTCGAAGTGTCAGTCACACCCTACGTCGAAGGCCAGAAGTCGCGAGCGCAAGTCTACGAATACGATTATCACCTGCGCCAGCGGCGCGCGAACTTTGCGCGCTGGGAAGGTAGCTCCACCAGCTTTCAAACTGACAATGATCTGTTCGATTCACAACTGAAGACCAGCATTGGCGACTTCCATGCTTTGCAAATTCCCGAAGGAGAGCAGCACATCATCGCCGCTGGAATTCCATGGTTCGCCACGGCGTTTGGTCGGGACTCCATTATCGCGGCTTATCAATCGCTGATGCTGAATTCGCAACTGGCCGTCGATACCTTGCGTGTTCTGGCGCGTTACCAGGGCAAAGAAAAGAACGATTGGCGGGACGAGGAACCGGGCAAGATTTTGCACGAGTATCGCGCGGGTGAAATGACCCGCGACGGCGAAATGCCGTTCAGCCCTTACTACGGCTCGGTCGACGCCACGCCCTTATTCCTTATTTTGCTGAGCGAAACTTTCAACTGGACCGACGATGAACAACTGGTCGAGGAACTGTTGCCCAACGCTTACGCTGCGTTGGAGTGGATTGACAAGTACGGCGATCTGGACGGCGACGGGTTTGTCGAATACTTGCGCCGCTCGCCCAAAGGCTTGGTGAATCAGGGTTGGAAGGATTCATGGGATGCCAACATGCATCGGGACGGCACCGTGGCCAAGCCGCCCATCGCCCTCAGCGAGGTGCAGGGGTACGTGTACGACGCCAAGTACCGCATGTCCTCGCTGCTGCGGAACTTCGGCGATATCAAGACGGCTGACCGGCTTCGTCGCGAAGCGGCTGAGTTAGCAAAACGCTTCGACCGCGCTTTCTGGGTTCCCAGTCGGGCTTTCTATGCCATGGCGCTGGACGCGGACAAAAGGCCGCTGGAGGTCATCTCTTCCAATCCAGGGCATCTGCTCTTTACCCGCATCATCAACAAAGAGCGCGCTCGCCTGGTCTCCAATCGGCTGATGCGCGATGACATGTTCAGCGGCTGGGGCTTGCGCACTATGTCGCAGGAAGAGCGCATCTTCAATCCGCTCAGCTACCATCGCGGCTCGGTGTGGCCGCACGATAATTCCATCATCGCGCACGGCATGGCATTGAATGACATGCGCGATGGGGCGCTCAGCATTCTCACTTCGCTGTACCAGGCTGCATCGAACTTCCGCGATTATCGCCTGCCGGAACTGTTTTGTGGCGTGCAGCGGCGCGAGTACGATGAGCCGGTGCACTACCCGGTATCGTGTTCGCCGCAGGCCTGGGCATCGGGCGCAATGTTTCTCATTCTGTCATCGGTCCTCGGCTTGCATCCCATCGCGCCACGCAAGGAACTGAACATCGTCAATCCTCAGCTGCCGGATTGGCTCGATCATTTGTACATCCGAAATCTGCGCATTGGACGCAGCCGGGTTGGGCTCGACTTCAGCCGGCGCGGCGATCGAACGTTCTGTAATGTGGTGGACGTCGAAGGCGAGAAGCTGCTGGTGAATGTGGCGTTTAAGAAGTAGCTGTTAGCATTTAGCAATTAGCCGTTAGCAATTAGCCATCAGCCCTCAACCCTTGAGGGTGCGCTCGCAACCTGACAGCGCGTTCTCAACCGTCACTTAGTCTCGCCTCTTCTACAACCGGGTGGCCCAGCCACGAATTGACCGCGCTGGTGCAAGGTTGGCTTTTCGGGGAACGGCGACTGGCGACGGCGAACACTCCGCTACAATGGATGGACGGCGCACATCGTGGCCGAGTACGAGTGGAGGATACATGGCGCAAGTGAAAATAACGGTCCGCAGGAATGGACCGTTTCGTGTGGAAGCCCCAGAGGGCTCAGTCGAACTGGTGGACGCCGACGGCAATGCCTATGACCTGACCGGGAAGCCCGCTTTCTCGCTGTGCCGCTGCGGCGGATCGGTGAACA
>CAWCMU010000017.1:0-48707 GCA_963796695.1 uncultured Acidobacteriaceae bacterium
AAGCGGATGTCCTTACGGCGTGACCTCCCAGACCACGCCGCATCCCGAACCGCCGCAGCCTCGTCCTGCGCCGTAAGCAGAGGTGCCGTAAAGATTGCCGACGGCGTCGAGCGTCACCCCACCTGTCGGACACGATCCGTCAGTGCCTCCGGCAAAGTCATGCAGGTCGGTCGCAACCCAGCCGCTCTGCGTGTGGGTAAGTTTGAAGACAGATCCCAGCTGGAAGGCGCCATCTCCGCAAGTTGTGCCGTAGAGATTGCCGCTGGCGTCGCGGGTCACGCCACTCCACGAGCCGCTGCTGCCGGAGAAGGCAGCAAGCAGGTTGTAGTTCCACTGGCCACCGGATGGTGTCAGCTCGTAGACGGTGCCATCCACCGTGGTGCCGAAGAGCCCGCCTGATCCATCAAAGATGACGCCTCCGCGAGGACTGGTCGCGAAATCGAAGGTATGCAGCGGTACCTCTGACCATCCCAACCCGGAAGGAATCAACTCGTAAACCACCGGGTCGTAGTTACCGATGTCGGTTGTGCCAAAGAGATTCCCGGAGGTATCCCGGATCACGCCGCTCAACGGATTTGAGCCGCCTGCGCCTCCAGGGAAGTCGAAGCTGACCTTTGTCCAACTCCCCCCGGCAGGCGTCAATTTGAACATCGTGCCGCAGTAGCCACCATCGTCACACAACTGGCCGCCGTCGGACGTGGTGCCGTAAATATTTCCGGCGGGATCGAAGATCGGACTGCCGTATGCCGGATAAGCGCCGTCAACCCCGCCTTGGAAGCGATAGAGCACCGTATCGCTCCATCCGCCCAGGACGTTACCCGTCGCCCGCGCCGGTGGCTGCAGGTTGTATACCGTTCCAAAGCCGTTCCCTCCGAACAGCGTGGTTCCGTAGAGAGTGCCGTTGGGGCCGATAGTTACGCCGGAGTAAGGTGTAGCTGGCGTGGCTCCGCTGCCGTCGCCCGGGAAGCTGTGCAGGGGCGTGAAGATCCATCCGGCACCGCGGTGCGACATGCGAAAGACGACACCGCATCCGGCATGACAAAGCGGACCGGCATTCCCCCCGGCCGAGGCAGTCCCATACAAGTTCCCAGCTCGATCGAAGGTTAACGTGTCGAACGGCGTTCCACCATCAGGGCCGCCGGTAAACGTGTGCAGGGTCTGGAAGGACTGCGCCGCCAGCGGAGGTGCGACACACGCTATTCCCGCCACCAACGCCAGATTGAGACCGAACGCAAGGAACCCGGTGCAGCGAACCCGCCGAATTGTTCTCTGATCTGTCATGGAGGTTTCCTTTCGAAGAATTGCGGGGCCCGTCGATCAGGAAAATAATACTTGCCGTCAAAAATTTCGAATCGGCAGGAATTGTATTCGTCAGGAAGGATCGCTGAGGATTGTATCGCGCCGGTGTGACATTCCGGCGGCGTGCAGCAACTCCGTATCTTCGACAGCATTCCCTCGCAGGCGCGCCCTCAATCCCCTCAGGATGACCAACGTTGATTACCTGTCATCCTGAGCGCAGTCGAAGCATCAGCGGTTCCCTGGCGTTGGAAGATTGGCTTTTCCTATTCCATGTGAGGCTTCTGCGTCACATTCCCGAACCGACCTCTTCTCCGGTACCGGTTGAATTGATGATCGCCTGCTTTACGCGAACTCATCCAGGTCCAGTGGGTGGCCTGCTCTCGGGTGAGGCCCACTCCCCCAAATACCGTCGGACGCAGAAGTACCGGCATGGTTTGTTCGGTGGGCAGACGCTCCTGTTCCGGCGGTACCAGCTGGCCTACCTCGATGGGCGAAACCGTCATAAACTTTTCGTCCACCAGATCGGCGCGCGCCAGCGTGCCATACAATGTGGGACCACCCTCACAGAGTAAGAGTCGCACTCCCAGCTCCTCGCGTAGTCTCGAAATCGCCTGAGGCAGGTCGAAGTGGTTGCCATCGCCAGCGGCAAGAATGGCGACATTCGGATGCTCGCCCTGGGCCCGCAGCCGTTGCGCTCCAGCAGGCGAGGTGAGAATGGCCGCGTCCACCACATCGCCGTCAAACACCTTGAAGCGTGATAAATCGAAATCGGCGGCCTGGGTCACGAAAATGTTGCGTTCGCGATTCTTGCCTAGCTTTTTACGCAGCTCGCGCAAGGCTGCATCCGCGACCTGAAAGACGATGCCACGGCTTTCCGGGCCGCGCAGGCGCTGCTCTTCGCGCAGGGTGTTCATGCCCATCAGCAATCCATCTGCATTGGCGCGCAGCAAGTCCATCAGCCAGCGGTCGTCGCTCGACTGAGAGATCTCGCCGCCGGAAGCATTCTTGCCCAGAAACGTCGTGATGCCGTCGAGCGACTGCACGAAGTTGCTGTAAATCCACGGGCGATCTGCGGGGGCCCTCGGGAAGCCAAGATTTCCGTAGGGGACATAAGCCGCGTCGTCGATGGGACTGGGCTCAGCCTGGTCGAAGAGGACTTCGAATCGGCTGGTTTTGGATTGGTCGGGCATGATGGCGAAGATTGTATCGTGCCGGTGCGGGATTCAGGCGGCGCGAAGGAACAGCAGGTACTCGACTGCGCTCGGGATGACCAAAAAGACGGTCCTCGCTCGAGATGACAAGCACAAGGAATACTCTCGCTCGGGACGGGCAAACATTCGGAGAGTCCTCGCTCAGAACAAAAAAAGCAGAGTAACCCGTCCCGTCTATGGTATTCACCTTACATCAGACGGGCAGCCGCGAACATCGAATCATCATGGGTTGGAAGAGGGGAAATCGGTTAAAGCTGGTCAGCGAAGCGGAAGCTCCGTCCCCGACGCGGGAAATTTTTGATGAGCTGCGTCACTCGCTCGGCGTGCCCGCCGTTCCCACGCTGTACCAGGCGTACGCAGCGCATCCGGAGTTTCTGAAGACGCATTGGCAGGCGTTCCGTCCGACTCTTGAATCGCGCCAGTTTTTTCTGCTGGGCGCCCGTCTGGCTGCCGAGTCCTACACCCGGGCACATAACTATTTTGAGATGCGTGGCCTGTCAGCGCGCGAGATATCCGATACAGCCGCGCCGTTGCCGCTCGCGCAGGTACTCGATTACTACCAGTATCTGGATCCGCTGCTGTTGCTGATCTCAGTTGCTCAGATGCAAGCGTTCGATGGGCCGGTGGGTCAGTCGCAGATCGCCGCCGAGCCGGCGAGTCATCCTGTATTTCCGGTTTCGCCCTGCCTGCTCAATGGTACCGACGCGCCGGCCGCAGTCCAGCGCGTGTGGGACGAGCGGCGAAGAACGCTCGACCTGGCGTTCGTTTCCGAGGAGCATCGTGCGCTGGCGGTGTGGCCGGGCCTTTATCAGGAATATTGGCTCAGTTTGCAGCCGCTGTTGCAATCGCCGCTTTATGCGGACTGCCAGCATCGCATGCTGGAGAGCGCGTGGAACCTGGTACGCGAGTTGCCAACCAAGGTGGAAACCAGCGTTTCGCAGTTGCTCGACGGGGGAATGGACGAGGAGGAATTGGCGTCGATCAGGCGCGTCAATCAATTCTGCGCGCAGGCTTTGAGCGCGCTGCTGCTCGACATCACCTTCGCTCGCATCGGATGCGAGGGCGGGACGCGTCGTCAGGCCGTAGAAAGTGCGGTGGAAGACCGCCCCCAGAAACTGCCTGTCGAACCCAGCACGAAACGGAGCGGGTCGCCTACGCGCGCGGCGTAAGGCAGGGATTCGGGACTAGGGGCCAGGGAATAAGGACGAGACTTGAGAGTTAAGACTCGGCAAGGGCAGAACCTGCAGCAAAGGGACAGCGCTGGCGAATGTTGAAAAGTATTTTGACGTAAACGCGCCAAGCGCCCCAACATTCATCGCCGACAACCGACAACCGACAACCGACAACCGACAACCGACAACTGCCTACTGGCTACTGGCTACTGCTGCCAACCGCTTCCTCACAAATTCCACGATTTCCGGCGTGACGTACTGCGGCGGGCGAATGTGGAACATCGGTCTGCGGGCCACCGGTTTTAGCGAAACATTATTCCACGCCACCTCATCGCTTTCTTCATGCAGGATGACGGCGTCGGCTCGATCGAGAAATTGTTGCGCGGAAAGTTTGAAGTCGGCGGTAGCCCCGTCGAGCACCGTGAGGTAGAGATCGGGCCGCAGGAAACGCATTACACTGTTCGATTCGAGGATGGCGTTTTCCGCCGCTGCCAATTCTTTACGCACCCGCGGCATGGCTTCAGCCAGCATGCCCTGCCGGGTCCGCACCCACAACGAACGGGCCGCCCCAGAGACAAGGAATCGCGAGGTGTCGGTCTCGCCGCTGCGGTTGTGCTCCTCGGTGACCGCCAGCGTGTGATCGTCGGTGACGCAGTCGCAGGGCTTGCCGTCAGCCGAGCAGATGCCGTGGCCATACTGCGTGATCTTCATGGCTGTCCAATGAAATTCAGGCAGAGCGGCGATCAGCCCAGCCACCACGCTGGTCTTGCCTACGCTTCGAGAGTGTCCGCCAACCACGATGATGGACATGGGAAAACCGCCGTTAGCAGTTAGCAATTGGCATTTAGCGAAAAGCCAAAAGCGAAAAAAGCAGAGCGCTAAAAGCCAAGAGCTAAGAGCCAAGAGCTAAGAGCCAAGAGCTAAGAGCCAAGAGCTAACGGCTAAAAGCTAAGAGCTAAAAGCTAAGAGCTCGAATTTTTCTTCCGCGCCAGGCGCGACAAGGCTGCCAGCTCCTCAAAATACCGCTTGGCCGGCCGCGCCGGAGTGCCGAAAGATACTTGGCCTTTGCCGCGAAAATTCTTTTGCGGCAAGATGCCGGACTGTCCGCCCAGCAGGGTGCCTGCTTCTACTTTGACGTGATCGCCAATGCCGACCTGCCCGCCAATCACGCAGCCGTCACCGATCTCCGAGCTGCCCGACACACCGGTCTGCGCCGCGATGACCACGTTGGCTCCCACAATGTCGTTGTGGCCGATGTGCACCAGGTTATCCAGCTTGGTGCCCGGGCCGATGACCGTCTGGTCGAGGGCGCCGCGGTCGATGGTGCAGTTGGCGCCGATCTCGACATACTCGCCAATTACCAGCTCACCAATCTGCGGGAATTTGTGATATCGGCCGTACACTTCATCCCGCACATAGCCGAAGCCGTCGGAGCCCAGCACCGATCCTGCATGCACTACCACCCGGCGGCCCAGCGTTGTGCCTGCATAGATGACCACGCGCGGGTAGAGGTCGCAATCGTCCCCGATCACCACGCCTTCGCCGATGCTACAGCCTGCTCCGATGTGCGAGCGCTCGCCGATGACGACATTGGCTTCGATGACGGCGTGCGCGTCCACGCTGGCAGTAGGCGCAAGGTTCGCCGAGGGATGAACCATGGCCGCGGGATGCACCCCCGCCGGATACGTCCTTGGCGGATGCAGCAACGCGCCGGCGCGCGCGAACGCCAGGCGTGGTTGGGCTGCGATCAGCAACGGCTTCTTGCCGCCGGCCGCCGCCGCAAACTCTCCGGCGATCACTGCGCTGGCATGTGAAGCCAACGCCGCGGCCAGATCTTTTTCGTCTTCCGTCTGCACGAATACCAGGTCACCGGGCTGCGCTTGCGCAACGCTGGCAACTTTCACGATCTCAATGCCCGCGTCGCCAAGAAGGCGAGCGGGGATGTGCTCCGCCAATGCTTGCAAAGTTTGAGGCATGACTTCTTATAGCAGTGGATGGTGGATTGTGGTTAGTGGATAGTACAGAGCAGTGGATCGTGAATGGTGATTAGTGGATAGTGGGGACCGCTGGTATTAGGCCAAGAGCGAAGAGCGAACCGCGGCTTCAGTACAACGGTGGCTCTCCCGGCGGACGCGTTTTCCAGCGGCGATGCACCCACAACCACTGATCGGGATATCGCCGCACGTATTCCTCGATGACCTTGGTGAACAGCGCGGTATTGGCGAGCGTGTCGGCTTCGTTGTCGCCGGTGCGTATCAAGTTGACCGGGCGATCGAACTCCACGCGATACTTGCGCAGCACCGGGTCCCAGATGGTGAAGGCCGGCACCACCGCGGCATCAGTGTGCAGGGCGACGCGCGCCAGTCCGCTGGCAGTGCACGCCGGTATGCCGAAGAAGTTGACGAAGGCGCCCTGCGGCGGCGTCATGTTGGTGTCCATCAGGATGCCGACGGTAGCATTCTTGCGCATGGCGGCGATCAAGCCTCGCGCAAACTCCTGCTTGCCGATCATCGTGTTACCGTGCAGCCCGCGATATCGCGTGACCAGCGCGTCGACGTAAGGATTGTCCAGCGGGCGCACCACAATCTGCATGGGATGACCCTGCATGGAGTGGAAGAAGGAGCCAATCTCCCACCCGCCGAAATGTCCGGTCAGCAGCAGAACGCCTTTGCCGCGCTGCTCAGCCGCCTCAAAGTTTTCGAAACCTTGATAGACGGCGACCTGGTTCACGTTCTTCGCCGTGTAAGTGGGAAACAGGCAGGCTTCGCCCAACAGACGACCCAGCGAAACGTAGACGCCGCGAAGAATTCTGCGCCGCTCAGCCAGGGATTTTTCCGGGAAGGCAAGTTGCAGATTGCGTAGTCCGACTCGCCGCAAGCGAGGATGCAGCCAGTAAACCAGGCCGCCGATCAGGATGCCCACTCCCCGGGCGAGGGGACGGGGGAGAACGCCGATAAAGCCCACCAGGAGCGCGACGGGCCAGTATTGCAACTTGTCGGACATGCAGGGTATCTGGCTTGACGGTAGCACTCGAAAAAATCGAGGTCAAACCGCGCTGAGCCAAAAAAGAAAAGCGGCAGCCGAAGCCGCCGCTATTTTGAAACTACTTGATCTAGCGTCCGCCGGTTGCACCTGATGCAGGGATTGGCGCGGTCGCCGCAGGAACGGGAGCCGCAGCCGGCGTCGTCACAGGGGTTGATGCAGGAGTCGCGTAGGCCGTCGGCGCCGGAGCCATAGCCGGAGCTGTTGCTGCGGGTGTCGACACGCCCGTGGTGGCTGCCTGGCTAGTCACCGGTGTTGCCGCCGTTGCCGGCATGGTCTGCGTCGCCGGCATATCCATCGCAGGCTCAGAGTCGCCGCTCGTTGTCGGCCCTGCCGCTTCAGCCGTCATGGGGGCCGCGGCGGTTGCGGGCATCGGTGCCGATGCGGCAAGCGGAACCCTCGCCTTCGGAGTGGGCGCATACTTCTCAACCATGTTCAGCAGCACTTCCGAATCTGCCGGAGGCGGAACCTTGCCATTCAGCACCGAATAAAATGTCCAATCCTTTCCATAGAAGGCTTGCGTGTCCGCCTGGTCCTGCTTGATCACGCCGCCACTCAGCGAAACGCCGAGGAACAATCCGCGCGAGCGCGAGTAGGTCAGCACCTGGGCACGCAGGGTGAGGTCGGTCATCGCCTGGGCATCGCGGCCCACCGGACCGGCCGAGGCGGAGGCGTCCGCTCCCAACTTAAATTTGCTCTGGAGCATGTGCTGCATGCCTTCATCGGTGCGGATAATCAGCACCAGGTCGGAGGCCTGGCCGCCGGCCTGGAATCCAAAGCTTCCGCCCGTGAGCTTGAAGAACGCCGGCGCGCTCCATCCGGTCGCGGTGCGACAGGTAGCGACGCCTTTGCCATAATTTGCGCCGAACACGAAGCTGGCCTTCAGCATCGAGGGCATAATCGCAATGCACTTTGCCCCATCCATGATGCTGTCGGGGATGGCGCGATCGGGCGCGGACATAATCTGGCTCAGGACGGTGCTGGCGGTCTGGATGCGTTCCAGATCGGCGTCCCGTCTCTCTGATGCGGCGGCCCAGCTGGCCATCGAAAAAAGCGTCAGCAGTGTGATTACAGTTTTCTTCATTGCTCGACTCCGATGAGGGGACGATGCCCCCGTGGCCGGTGTGGCCAATCGAGATCATCTTAGAGTGTTTGATGGGATATCGAGCGGGAAGAAAGTGTTTGGCTGGTTACTCTCTAGTGACCTCTGGAGAAGGGAGAGGAGAGTGGAGCGAACCAGCCAAAGATGGCCCGGGCCTTTGCTCGTCACCGCAAAACAATAGGGTTGGAAGAGGAGACCCTCGTAACCTCTCCCAACCCCGTCTCCCAGGTTCTGTGGTAGGTGAATGCAGTATGCAGTGCCGTAGTACTTCGCGCAAGATAACGAAAGTACAATGCCGAGTAACTGTACTTTCGTAACAAGTGAATAGCCGGTAATGGTAAGCCGATTGCGAGAGGACTTCCGCCTGGCAGTTCATAACAAGACGACTGCCTGTGTGATTTTGCGATTTGCAGGACCGTTGAACAGGCTGCGCAAATAGCGGACAGAAACGCATATGCCGCCGGCTGAAGCCTCATCGCGGGAAGCGCGGCCCCAAAGAATCGCACATAAGCCTTTTGTTTACAATGTTTACGTTTTACCCATTGCTTCTTCGCAAAACGCGAAGTAAGATGCAACTTCGCGATATGCGAAGTGATCTAAATGAATGCACGTGATCAGCAAAAAGGCGTGGAGAAGTGCTGTAGCTGCGGACGCCTCTCTTGAGGAACCAATGTCCGCCTGGTACAAGGTGGCCAGCGCGGCAGAGTGGCAAAATTTGATGGATGTCCGCAAGACATACAGCCATGCCGACTTTGTCGATCCGTATACGGTCTTCAATATCAAGGGCGACAATTACCGCCTGATCGTGAAAATCGAATATCGCTGGCAAATGATATTTGTTAAACATTTACTGACGCACGCTGAGTACGATCGAAACGGGTGGAAACAATGAGCGCAGTGGCAATTGATTACGGAAATCTTCTCTTGGAAACCAAACCCGAAGTGGTTCACGACGAAGCGCAGAACGACGCATATATTGCTCAAATTGAAGCGTTAACATCCAAAGAATCCGCTACGCCAGCAGAGACGAAATTAATCGAACTCCTGCTTGTGTTAATCAAGCACTTTGAGGGCAAGCATTACCCTGTTCCGGCCTCCGGTCCGCTAGATATTATTAGGCACTTGATGGAAGAGAACCATCTCCGCCAAAAAGATCTAGTAGATGTCTTTGGCACCGAAAGCATCGTGTCCGATGTTTTGAACGGAAAGCGCGACCTAACTAAAGATCATATTCGCAAGCTCAGCGCTCGCTTCTGGGTTTCCCCGGCGATTTTTTTCTAACATGTAGCCCATGTCGACACGGCAGGCCAGATCTACCCGTTCAGAATGTTTTAGTGAGGTGCGGAAAGCAGGGAATGGGTGACGGCGTGCACGGAGAGCGCGATGCGATTCTGAACTCCCACCTTGCGTAGCAACTGCGCAATGTGCGCTTTGACGGTGCGCTCGCCGATGCCCAGTTCATCGGCAATTTCGCCATTCGAGCAACCCGCCACCAGCAGGCGCAGCACTTCGCGTTCACGGTCGCTGATTTTGCCTTCGTTGGATGGCTGCTGTTTGCGTGTAGCCGCCGTGTTGCGTTCGATGAATGTGGCCAGTACTCGGCCGGGCGCCCAGACTGAGCCGGCATAGACTTCACGAATGGCGCGTTTGTATTCGTCCGGCGAAGCATCTTCGGAAAGGTAGCCCTTGGCTCCGCCCATGACGGCGCGCAACGCGTCCTCATCGCTGCTGCCGGGTCCGGTCACAATGATGCGCAACGCAGGATGAACAGTTTTCAGCGTCGACATGGTCGCATACAAGTCGGTGCCCTGGCTTTCGGTCATGAGCACAACATCGTCGCCTCCGTTTTGCAGGATGCCCGACACACTCGCTGCACGGACCTCCATGTCACGCTCAGAGGAGAAGATGGAGCGCAATCCCAACAGTCGAACCGGATCACTTTCCACAACCGAGATGCGGATAGTTTTAGTCGTCGAGGGATCCATAGTCGGCCAGACCATGTTGCACTCCCTACGCTACAACACTTTGGCATGGATTATCTCTAGCGCAATGGTGGTAGTACAGAAATTAGGCGCGAGAACCGTGACAGTGTGTGGGGTGGGTTTCGCAGATACATATCGCGTTCGGAGCCTTTGTTTATCGGGGTCTGAGGGCTATGATGAATGGAGCGCAGTAGCGTTCCCGAAGAAATACCCATCCACGTAGGTGGGTGAGTATTTGGTATAGGAAGCGGCCGGGAGCGCAGGGCTGCACTCCTCGACACGCCGAACTGTGCAAGAGATAAAATTTCTTCAGCGTTACACACCCGCGCGCGAGACGCTAGGCGGCGGGCTTCCGGCGTGAAGCCTTGGCTTTCTTCCCAGCCACTTTCACCTCCGAAGCACGCTGTGCGTCTTCGACGCGTTGCGGTGGCTTCTTAGGCATCTGCGCCAGGCTTTCTTTCAGGGCGGCCATCAGGTCGACCACGGGCGCCATCTTCTTCGGCTTCTCCACTGGCGTGACCTCTTCGCCTTCCAGCCGGGCTTTGATCAGCGTCTTGAGGTTCTCTTCGAAGGTGTCGTGATATTTCTCGGGCTCGAAGTCGCCGGACAGCGCTTCGATGAGTTGATGTGCCACCTTCACTTCGGCGTCTTTCAACTCGACGTCGGGTGCGCCGAAGTTGTCTAGGTCTTTCACTTCGTTCTTGTAGTACATGGTGTGCAGCATCATGCCGCCCTTGTAGGGGCGCAGAAAGACCGTGTACTCGCGGTTATGCATAGTGAGCTTGGCGATGGCGACGTATTCGGTCTCTTCCATAGCTTTCGATAACAGGGCGTAGGGGCGCTTGCCTGCATCTTCCGGCACCAGGAAGTAGGACGACTCGAAGTAGATGGGATCGACGTCGGAGCTCTTGACGAACTCGAGGATCTCCATGGCCTTGGCGGTTTTGGGCTCGATCTTCTTGATCTCTTCCGGCTCGATGATGACGTACTCGCCCTTGCGGTACTCGAAGCCCTTCACGATCTCGCTACGCTCCACCACGCGCTCGTCGTGCGGACACCAGAGCTGCTGCTTGATGCGGGTGTTGTCGTCACGGTGCAGCATGTGAAACGAGATGTGATTGCCGCGCGCGCCGGAGAACAACCGTACCGGCATCGAGATTAAGCCAAACGTCAAATATCCAGACCACACGGAAGATGCCATAAACCATCCTTTTTCTGGAAAGAGCGCCCTGTGGAAAACCGGGGCACAATATCATCCGGCGCGAAATCCTTCCTCGTCAAGGCCAATTCGCCGAGTCGCAGAAAGTGCCGGACTAGTTACCCTCAACGTACTTGGGATGCTGGGAGAGGAATAGGAAGCCGTATGGCCGCTCGTCCCGGTTGGCTGCGGTGGGCGCAGCGGTCGTGCGATACTGACCCAATACCGTGACAAGTCTCATCCATGCAAGGGGTTTGCCAGCGGCCGTGGTGGCGATCGGCTTCGCCGTACTGGCCCGCGCCATGGGCTCGGTGACCGACGGCGGAGCCCTGGTCGGCGTGCTGGTGGCCTTCGTGCTGATGTCCGCCGCCGGCTTCGCGGGTTTCGTTCCCCTGGCTGTGGTCTTTCTGCTGACCGTGTTGTCGACCCGCTGGGGATATGCTCGCAAGCTCCGCTTGGGCGTTGCCGAGCGCAAGCGAGGACGAACCGGGGCACAGGTGTGGGCGAATCTCGGCGCCGCGACCCTGTGCGCTGCCCCGCTTATCTGGTTTCCCGAACTGAGTGAATTGCTGCTGGTAGGAGCGATGGCTGCTCTCGCCGAGGCGGCAGCCGATACCGTCTCCAGCGAGATGGGACAGGCGACCGCGCGCAGCGCTTACATGATCACCGATTTTCGCGATGTGCCTATCGGCACCAACGGCGCCATCAGCGTGGAAGGCACAATCAGCGGGTCGGTCGCGGCCTGCATCGTCTCCTGGGTCAGCGCGGCGTCCGGTCTGGTGGGTTGGCATTGGACGCCGGTAATCGCCTTCGCCGGCATCGGCGGCATGTTCCTCGACAGCGTCATGGGCGCGACCTGGGAGAACTCCGGCCGGCTGGGCAACAACGCAGTCAACTTCGTCAGCACGGTCTTTGCCGCCGACGTCGCGCTCATCGCCGTGATGGTGATGCAACGCTTCGGGGTATGAAGCTGAAGCACGCGCGAATGGCTGCGCACGGCGTGCCTAAGGCTGTCTAGTCGCCAATTTCTGCAACCGTTTCAACGTAGAGAAAATGCAGTGCGTCCCGCATTTTTCTGCCTTCATCCGTGTTCTCATTTTGTGACCCTTTTTCGCCGAACCGTCTAGCCGGCAGGAGCATCCCTTCAAGAGGCAGTCATTGCGGACAGGCTCCGGCGTTTTTGGCATGTTGAACTGGAAGGCATTTACGATAGGTTGTAGTCTGGCGCTAGCGCTTTTGCTGTTCGCTCAGCACAAACCTTCAATGCCCAGTCAGGACCCAACCCGCACCGTCATCGATCTCACGCACACGCTTGACGATCGTTCGCCCAACTGGGAAGGCACGGATAACTCGCCCTACCAGTCGCGTGAACTCGGCAACCTCGAGCGCGACGGCTACTATTCCCGCATCTTCACCACGCAGGAACATTACGGAACGCACCTGGACGCTCCGGCACATTTTGCCGGCGGCATGTGGACTATCGATCAGATTCCCGCCGAGCGCCTGGTTCGGCCGCTGGCAGTTCTCGATGTGCGTAACGAGGTGAAGAACAATCCTGACTACGAAGTCAGCATGCAGGACATCGCCGCATGGGAGGACGCCCACGGGCAGATTCCCCTAGGCGCGGTGGTGATGGCTTACACCGGATGGGAAGATCGCTGGCATTCGCAGAAAGCTTTTCGCAACGAGCTGAGCGATCATCAGACGCACTATCCCGGATTCTCGCTTGAGGCCGCCAAGTTTCTGGTGAAGGCTCGCGACGTTGTGGGACTCGGGATCGACACCATGAGCGTCGACAAGGGCGACACTACCACATTCCCGGTCCACCTATTTACTTCCAAGGAAAGCGTGTATCACCTGGAGAACGTCGCCAACCTGGCGCTGGTTCCGCCCTCCGGGGCGACCGTGGTGGTCGCACCCATCAAGCTGGAGAATGGTTCCGGGGGACCTGCGAGGGTGTTGGCGTTGGTGAGGTAGCTATCAGCTTTCGGCTCTCAGCTGTCAGCTCTCAGCTGAACCGGTTGCGAAAAAAGCCTTGCCGCAAAGAGATTCGGGTAGAGCTGGCCTTCAGGCCAGCGTCGAAGCGACTTGTTTCCCTTCCTGAGCCGGCTTTCAGCCGGCGACACCAATTGTTCTAATTAGGGCTTTTTCGGCAGGCTGTCAAAAGGTGACCAAATCGAAATGAGAAAGTTCACCGACGATACCCTGCTATTTTGTCTAACGGTATTGAGTGGCAAACAGGCAAGTCTTGATGGCGGATTCTGAAAGCTCGACAGCTGACAGCTGTCAGCGAACCGCGGCCTCACCGCACATGCGCTCGGTACAGCAGATAGCTGACACTCTCGCGAAGGGCGGCCATGTAGCGCCCCGTAATTGTCTTCGGAATCGAGCCGGGGCGCGGTGAGATGTACACGGCGATGCCTTGCGCCTTCATCATCTTCTTGGCGCGGAACATGTGATAGGCATCGCTCACTAGGATGCAGCTGTGCATATCGTTGGCGCGCAGGATGACGGCCACACGTTGCGCTGACTCGTCGGTATCGCCGCCCTGGGTCTCGGCGATGAGGTTGCCGTCGGCGATGCCGCGCGACTCGAGGTAGTCGCGACCCACCTGACCTTCGCTGAAGTGCGGATCTTTCCCTGCTCCTCCGGTGGTGATGACCACCGCCGCCAGACCGCGCTCAAACAAATTGTAGGCATGATCGAGACGCGCGCGGTACACCGGCGAGGGTCGCCCGCTATACTCCGCAGCGCCGAAGACAACGATAGCGTCAGCGGGACGCTCTTCGTCCACGCCTGCTTCACGCATGATCTGCCGGCTGGAATAGAGCAGGAATCCAGCTACGCAAATCGCGGCTGCGGCTACGATCCAAAGAATGGGATGAGATTTCACTCTCGGCGGCGCCGTGACAATTACTCCCGACCTAAGAGCTCGACGATCTGTTCCTCAGGAATTGTCCCGTGGCGCAGCAAGCGCCAGCCGCCGTCTTCGCCCGTGAGATCGATGATGGTCGACGGCATGACGCCCGGCGACTGGCCTCCGTCCACGATGAGGGAAAGGCAATCGCCCAGCTGATCGCGCACCTGCATCGCAGTCGCGCACTCGGCTTCGCCGTGCAGATTGGCCGAAGTCGCGGTGATCGGCAATCCAGCGGAGCGGATGATCGCCAGGGGCACCGGCGCAGCGGGTACGCGCAACGCAACGTTGCCCGTGTTGGCGGTGACCTTGAGCGGCAACTTCGGATCGGCCTTCACGATGATGGTGAGCGGCCCCGGCCAGAAGCGGCGGGCCAGCAGGTAGAAAATTTCCGGCACCGGCCACGCCAGCTCCGCCGCCTGGTCCACCGACTCGATCAGCAGCGACAGCGGCTTGTGGCGCAGGCGAGTCTTGATCTCGTACACGCGATCGACAGCGTGCAGATTAAACGGGTCCACCGCCAGCCCGTAAAACGTGTCGGTCGGCATGCCCAACACTTCACCGGCGCGAATCTTCTCCGCGGCGTAAGTCACCAGGGAAGGCTCGGGCTCCTGGCCATTAATTTTGATAATTTCGGGACGCAACCGTGCCTCTTCTGTTTAGCGAGGTGCTGCGGAGCGAAAACTAACACAGAGCTCCGTACAACGGCAACACAGCAGATTATCACGCCGCAGCCCGGACGTGCGCCCGAGTTAGCACGATGTGGCGGTGTACGATAGACGCCGGTTTCATTTGCGGAATGAGTCAATCAGCCCAATCCCAATCTCAATCGGAAGATCGGCTGCGCCGGATTACCAGCCGCCAGAACACGCGGATCAAGGAATTGCGTCGCGCCTTCGCGGAAGCTGCGCCCAACTCGAACGGCGAGGTGGCTGTCGAAGGCATGCACCTGGTGGAAGAAGCCATTCGCAGCGGCTTGCGAATCGCGACGGCGTTCTTCAGCGAGTCGGCACGCGAGCGGGTACACAAGCTGCTGCCCCAGTTGCCGGCGCAGACGGAAGCCTTGCTGTTGCCCGACGACATCTTCTCCAGCGCCGTGCCCAGCGAAACGCCGCAAGGCGTAGCGGCGCTGGTAAAAGTAAAAGCTTTCACTCTGGACGATGTCTTAGCCGCACAGATTCCGCTGCTGGTGATAACGGCCGGGTTGCAGGATCCGGGAAATCTGGGGACGATCGCGCGCTCGGCTGAGGCGTTCGGAGTGACCGGATTGCTGCTCGGCGAGCGAACCGTGAGTCCGTGGAACTGGAAAGCCGTGCGCGCTTCGGCGGGCTCGCTGTTTCGTCTGCCAGCAGCGAAGGTGGAACTCGCGGGGGCGCTGAAGGACATCAAGGCGCGGGGAATTCGCGTGCTGGCAACTTCGTCGCACAAGGGCACGTCGATCTCAGACGCCGATCTACGCGGCCCGCTAGCGTTTATCGTAGGCAGCGAAGGCGCCGGCATCCCCAAGGACGTGCTGGCCCAGGCCGACGAGGTAGTGGTCATCCCGCAATCATCGAAAGTGGAATCGCTCAACGCAGGCATCGCCGCGTCAATTGTGTTATACGAGGCCGCGCGGCAAAGAGGAATTGCGAGTTCACCACAGAGACACGGAGACACAGAGGTTTAGAATTCTAGAAGGCAATTCGCAGGTTCTAGTGGATGGGGGAAGAGGTGGTGAATTGCGAACGCCTTTCGGAGCACCTCCGGCCGATTTTCGTAGGACGAGCGAATCCCCATTGCCGTGTGATGCCGAGCGGTCACTCACGGGGGAGATCATAGCCGCTGCAATCGAAGTCCATCGAGCACTTGGCCCCGGGCTGCTGGAATCGGCCTACCAGGCCTGCCTGTGTCGTGAACTGAGCCTTCGCGGCATTGAATTTCGGCAGCAAGTCGACCTTCCTGTCGCCTACAAGGGCATCCAACTCGATTGTGGATATCGAATCGACTTGGTGGTTCAAAACAAGATTGTCTTAGAGCTGAAATCGGTCGAGCACATCCTGCCAGTCCATGAAGCACAGCTGCTCACGTACTTGCGGCTGGCAGGTTTGCGCATCGGCCTGCTGATCAACTTCAAAGAGGCGGTATTAAAGGCCGGAATTCGGCGACGCGTTCTTTAACTAAAGGTTGCTCCGTGACTCTGTGCCTCTGTGGTGAATAGCCTTTGAGCCTTTTTCAGAACAACACGTCGCCCGACGATGCCGTTGATAAGTCGCGGCCGCTGGCCGATCGCATGCGTCCGCGGACACTCGACGAGTTTGTCGGGCAGGAGCACATCCTCGGCCCGGGCAAGTCGTTGCGAGTGCAGATCGAGCGCGACGATACTGGCTCGCTCATCTTCTGGGGGCCTCCCGGCGTCGGCAAAACCACGCTGGCCAAGATCATCGCGCGCATGACGCACGCCGACTTCATCGAGTTTTCAGCCGTGCTCGCCGGAATCAAAGAGATCAAGCAGGTGATGGCCGACGCCGAGCGGGCTCGCCAGTACGGCACGCGCACGCATGGTCTTCGTTGACGAAGTGCATCGCTTCAACAAGGCCCAGCAGGACGCGTTTCTGCCGTACGTCGAGAAGGGCAGCATTCGCCTGATCGGCGCGACTACCGAGAATCCTTCGTTCGAGATCATCTCGGCGCTGCTGTCGCGCTCGCGGGTTTACGTCTTGAAGCCGCTGACCGAGGAGCAGATTGTTGGCCTGCTGGAGCGCGCGCTCAAGGATGACGCTCGCGGTCTCGGCGACTTGCATCTCGAAGCCGACGACGCTGCCCTGCGCAAGATTGCGGCTTACTCCAGCGGTGACGCCCGCAGCGGCTATAACGCCCTTGAAGTCGCGGCCACGCTGGCCCGCGAGCACTCGGGCGCTGAACGTCGTATCACCGACGCCATCGTGACCGACGCGCTGCAAAAGCGCGTCCTGCGATACGACAAGGCTGGCGAAGAGCATTACAACCTCATCTCCGCGCTGCACAAAAGCGTGCGCAACAGCGATCCCGACGCCGCTCTTTACTGGCTGGCGCGCATGCTGGAAGCCGGCGAGGATCGCCTGTACGTTGCGCGCCGCGTGGTGCGCATGGCAGTGGAGGATATCGGGCTGGCCGATCCGAATGCGCTCGGCATCACATTGGCGGCTCGCGATGCGTTCGATTTTCTGGGCATGCCGGAAGGCGACCTGGCTCTGGCGCAGGCGGTGGTTTACCTGTGCGCCGCGCCCAAGTCCAACGCGGTTTATATCGCGTACGCGGCGGTGCAGGAAGATGTGGAGCGAACCGCGCAAGATCCGGTGCCGCTGCATCTGCGCAACGCGTCGACTGGACTGATGAAGGCCATCGGCTACGGCGAGGGGTATCAGTACGCGCACAACCTGGAGGCGAAGGTCGCCGACATGCAGTGCCTGCCCGACAATCTCCAAGACCGCGTGTACTACCATCCGACCGAGGAGGGCATAGAGAAGCGCATCAAGGCGCGGCTGGAAGAGTTGAAAAAGGCGAAGGCAGGTTCACCACAGAGACACGGAGGCACAGAGGAAGAAAACAGTAGTTAGAAAATACAAGGGCGGAAGATTGCTCTTGTGATGGCCGTCCATTCCAGAGGCTAAGTTGCAGCCGGACTTAATCGGCCCCTTTATCTAAACAGGCTCATTCCCGCCAGTTTCCAAAAAAAAGCTAAAAGGATTTTTCTCCGTGTCTCCGTGCCTCTGTGGTGAAAGCCTTCACCTATACCGCCGATGCTCTTTCAGGATGCACTTGTCCATGACCACGAATATCCCGGCCTGGCGCGCCTTTTCGGCTGCTTCCTCGTGGATCACGCCTTCTTGCAGCCAAATCGCCGGAGCCTTGATCTGGATCGCCTGCTCCACAACCTCGGGCACGGCATCGGAGCGGCGAAAGACATCGACAATATCGATCTTCTCCGGCACATCCAGCAACGAAGCGTAGGCCTTCTCGCCCATCCACTCCGTGATGTTGGGATTGACCGGGATGATGCGGTATCCCTGCGACTGCATGTAGAGCGAGACGCTGTAGCTGGCCCGCATGGGCGAGTCGGTGAGCCCGACTACGGCGATGGTCTTCGCCGTCTTCAGCAACTCAGCAATACCTTCGGCTTCGGTGGTGGACAAGTGGGCTCCTCGAAACAGCTGCGTATCAGATGCCGAGCTAGTCCCGCCGGATCCTTACCGCTTGGCCTTCAGCTTGTTGGTAATGCGGCGCGGCGGACGGATGGGAGCCGCTAACACGCCCGAGAGATGTTCGACCTCGGTCACCACGCGGTCGAGATCGTCGAGCAGCGGCTTCAGGCGATGAGTGACACCGCCCACCCGGTACTCGCGCACCAGCGAACGGTAATACCACAGCGTCTTCGCTTTAGGCGCGGAGAAGCGGGCGAAGGCAATCTCGCCATCGTAGCGCAGGTCGCGGAGCACGGCGCGCACGTTGTACAGCTTGTCAGCAGCGGAGACGAAGCGGGTTTCGGCGTCCTCGTGGCGGACGCGGTGCAGGTAGCGAATCTTGCGGCGCTCCCAGTTTTCCTTCTTCTGCGGATCCTCGACGTAGGAGTCGGTGCAGCCGTCCACAATTTTCGCCACCCGCGGCCCAAAAATCTGCTGAATGATCTTGAGCATCGGGCGGCCGCCGTGGTCCTCGACCGCGTCGTGCAGCAGCGCCGCGATGGCCATCTCCTCATCGCCACCATAGTCGAGCACGATGGAGGCCACGCCCAGCAGATGCGACAGGTACGGGATGCCGCTCTTCTTGCGGTCCTGATCGCGATGCACCTGCGCCGCGAACAGCAGCGCATGATCGAAGCGCGTGGACAGCGGAATGAACTTGCGATCGGACGAGCGACTTTGCCTGGTTGTCATATCAGCGCGGGAAGTTGTACTCGAAACAGGATAACGGAAAAGAGGAAGCAGCAGTTAGCATTAAGGGCAGCGCTGTAGCAATTAGCACTTAGCTGTCAGCCGTCAGCTATCAGCTATCAGCCATCAGCTCCCAAGCCACGGTATCTGACAACTGCGCACCGACAACCGACAACCACTTATATTGTCATCCCGACTGCAGCGGAGCGGAGGGATCTGCGGTTCACCGGCCATGGAAGCGAGGCATGCAGCGGTAGCACGTGTAGTACGACAAATCCAAATTGCTCTGTGTCTCCGTGTCTCTGTGGTGAATCATCCACAACAATCGTCGCAGCCTTTCCCGCGCAACCCCTGCATCCCCTCGCGAGCAATGATTGGCACCATGATCAGCGCGGCGGCGGGGTCGGCCCACCACCAGCCCAGCAGCGAATGCAGCAACAGTCCTGCCAGCAATATGGCCGACAGGTAGGCGCAGAAGTCGGCCTGGCGCGAGTCGGCGTGCAGCGCTCGGCTGCTGAGTTGGGCGGCAACCCGCCGCTTGGCGCGTCCCAACAGCGGCATCACAATCACCGCCGCCATTGCGATTAGAATGCCGGGCAAGCTACGCTCGGGTTGCGCTTTCAGCCAAAGCGCGCGAATCGATTCGACTGCGACGTACACGGCCAGCAGCAGGAAACAAATTCCGACCAGGCGACGGGCGGTACGTTCGGCGCGTTCGCGGGCGACCGGGTCCTGGTCGTTGCGGAATCGCCAAAGCAGAATGGCTGCCGACATAGTCTCGATGACCGAGTCGAGACCGAAGCCCACCAGGGCAATGCTGCCGGCCAGCACCCCGGAGGCAAGCGCGACGGCAGCTTCAAAGCTGTTCCAGGCGATGGTCAGGTATTCGAGCCGGCGTCCGCTAGCGATGATGGCCTCGCGGTTTGGAGTGACCAAGGTGACGGGATGCAGGACTGTCAGCTTCATGGCAGGATCGGCCAGGATCAGTATAGAAGCAAATAATGATCTTACTGGTAAGACGGGGGGGGAATCTTACCAGTAAGATTATTTTGCGAGAATCGGTGGTCGGTGGCAGTTGTCTGTTGTCTGTTGTCTGTTGTCAGTTGTCAGCAGGATGTGGGTCGCGCTCGTGAATTGCAAATCGTGGGACGCAGATCGTGTGGGACCTGAAGGCTAAGAGCTAAAGCTAAGAGCCAAGAGCTGACAACCGACAACTGACAACTGACAACTGTTCTTTCAATCCAGCCTGACCAGAAATACTCCGCCTTCTTTCACGTGCGTCTTGCTGGCGACTTCTTCGGCCATTTGCTTGTTGTCGCCTTCGGGGCGGATGCGGACCCACTCGCCCGTCGGGCCGGTGAACTGGATGACGTTCGCCGACTCGTAGCGGTCCTGGAGTTTTTCTTTCAGCTTGCGCGCTTCGCTTTCGCTGTGGAAGGCGCCGATCTGCACGCACCAGCGGCCGCCTTGCGCGATGGGCGCGGGCGCCGACAGCACTTCCAGCCGGACTTCGGCTGTGCCCGGCTGCCACACGTCGACCGCCTTGGCCGCCGCCAGCGACAGGTCAACGATGCGGTCTTCGATGAACGGCCCGCGATCGGTGATGCGCACCAGCACCGAGCGCCGGTGGTGAGGTTGGTCACCCGCACCAGCGAATTCAGCGGCAAGGTGCGATGCGCGGCGGTCATGCCGTTCTGGTCGTAGATCTCGCCATTGGCTCCGCGATGGTGGTGATACGGCGGCCCATACCAGCTGGCCAGTCCGGTCTCGACGTAAATGGGTTTGGCGTTGTGCGCTGGGGGCTGTGGCGCAGCCTGGGTCGTGGCAGTTGCCGGGGGAGTCGGCTGCGGCGTGATAGTGGGCGGAGGCGGCACGGGATGGCTGCGCGCGGTTTTATGTCCGCCGCAGGCCGACAACAGCAGCAGGGCAGCAGCGACGGAGGTGAGCAGCGCAACTCGCGTGGTCAGCCCTTTTTCTGCTTGTGCGAGTCCATCACGTCGGCGGCCTGCGTCAGCTTCTCGCTGGCAATGCGCAGGGCGTTGCTGGAGTGCTCGCGAATGGCCGGCACCAGCTCGTCGTTGATGTACTTGATCAGCATCTGGGTTTCCTGCTCGATGCGTTGCGAGGCATCGCCCAGCACGTCGTCGAGCCGCTGCCCAGCCGTCTGGAAAGGACGGCGGTCGTTCTTGTTTGGTTCGGTCACAGCCAGCCACCTTGGTGAGTAGCGGAAAATCGTCAGGCACAAAGATTATGAGATGGCCGGCGGCCGCGGTCAATTGGCGAGGAGGGTGCTGGGGACAGTTGTCGGTTGTCGGTTGTCGGCAGTCAGCAGTCAGTTGTCGGCAGTCAGACCTCACCGCTGAAACCCAATGCTCTGTCATCCTGAGCGCAGGCGTGCCGTTTTTGCACGCCGGAGTCGAAGGACCCCTCTGGCATCACTGAACCAGACGCACCGGTTGATTGGCTGAGTGCTCACGCCTGACAGCCGCTCCCCCCGTCTCTTCCTGATAAACTTTTCTTATCCCTATGCCTTCACGCAAGCTCACTGGTTCTGAAGTTCGCCGCATGTTTCTGGACTATTTCGTCTCCAAGGGACACAAGGAAGTCCACTCCTCGTCGCTGGTTCCGCAGAACGATCCGACGCTGCTGTTCACCAACGCCGGCATGAATCAGTTCAAGGATGTCTTCCTCGGCATCGAGAAGCGCGATTACAACCGCGCCACCTCGTCGCAGAAGTGCGTGCGCGCCGGCGGCAAGCACAACGACCTGGAAAACGTGGGCTTTACCAATCGCCACCACACGTTTTTCGAGATGCTGGGCAATTTCAGCTTCGGCGACTACTTCAAGAAAGACGCCATCGCCTACGCCTGGGATTTGGTGACCTCGCCCGAGTGGTTTGGCCTCGACAAAGACAAGCTCTACGCAACTATCTTCAAGGGCGAGCAGGGCATCGCGCGCGACGACGAGGCTTACGACCACTGGCGCGCGCTTTTTGAAAAGGACGGCGTGCCGGTCAAGCACATTTACGAAATGGGGATGAAGGACAACTTCTGGCAGATGGGCGATACCGGCCCCTGCGGCCCATGCAGCGAATTGCACTACGACATGGGGGTCGCGGCCAGCGATGCCGGGCACACCGACTGCGAGTTCGGCTGCGAGTGCGGCCGCTACGTCGAGATCTGGAACCTGGTCTTTATGCAGTTCGACCGTAAAAGGCTATATGCCTGCCCTGATCACCCAGCGCGAGTCGAGGATCACGAGTTTGATTGTGAGGTCCCCTTAGCGCACGAATCAGGAATTAAGAAAGCTGTCCCAAACGGACAGTTTCGATTCGACCTCCTGCCCAAGCCGTCGATCGACACCGGTGCCGGGCTGGAGCGTGTCACCGCGGTTTTGCAGGGCGTGATTTCGAACTACGACACGGACCTGTTTGTGCCGCTAATCAAGCGCGCGGCCGAGTTGACGGGTTGGCAGCCCTCAGAACAGTCGACTGTCGTGGCCGGGCCGCCCACCGCGCAGCTGAAGGAAGATATAGGTAGGAGTCATGCAGAAGCGGAGATGCGGGAGATGCTTGCAAGCCCTTCGTTGAGGATCATCGCCGACCACGCACGAGCGGCGACGTTTCTCATATGTGACGGCGTCGTGCCGGGCAATGGTCGTCGCGAATATGTCTTGCGAAAGATTATCCGACGTGCGATTCGACATGGAAGGCTATTGGAACAGGAAAAACCTTTCTTCTACATGATGGTGCCAGAAGTGGTAAAGGTTATGACTCAGCCTATTCAGGCGGTGCCGTACCCGGAATTGCTCGAAAGCGCCGAACGAGTTGAAGAGGTGCTTTACGAGGAGGAGCGCCGGTTCGCGAACACCCTGGATATGGGATTGAGGCGATTTGACGCGGTACTGCTCTCTTCGCTGTCCCAGCAATTAAGTGATTGGTTGGCCAACCAGCCGAGCGCGGAAGAAAACTTTCAAAAATATGAGATCGGGCAACACGGATTCGGTGCGGAAAGGGTAGGAGATCGCGGAAAAATCCGACGATGGATTGCCGGCCCTGAAAGCTGGCGAAGCTACGCTCCAAGAAGTGCTCGCATTAACCACGCTTGCGAGAGCTACATGGGGTGAACGGTTTGCAAAGTTTACTACCCTGGCCGCGAGGCTTTTAAGCTATATGATACATTCGGCCTGCCGCTGGACTTCATGAAGATGCTGCGAGGGACGTTGGCATCAGCTTCGATCAGGAGGACTTCGATGCCGCCATGGACGAGCAGCGTCACCGCGCGCAGGCTTCCTGGAAGGGCGGTTCGAAAGCCACCGCGAATCCCGTCTACCAGTCGCTGCCGAAGACGGACTTCGAAGGCTATCGCAAGACACTTACAACGGGCACCGAAGTTCTAGCCATTATGAAGGCCGGTGGCGGCTCAGCTGCCCCACATGGAACTGGTCGCGACTCGCATCGGCCCATGAACCTCGGCGCTGCTGGAGCTGAAGCCCGGCGAGCGCGGCGACATCGTGCTCGACCACACTTCCTTCTATGCCGATGCCGGCGGACAGGTCGGCGATGTCGGCTGGCTCTACTCCGACGACCACAACACCATCGTCGCCGAGGTCGAGGGCGCGACCTATCCCGTGCAGGGCGTGCGCGCGCATCGCGTCATCGCCAAGCAACCGATTCACGTCGGCGACAAGGTCGATGCCATGGTTAACGACGAAGTTCGTCGCGCTACCATGCGCAACCATACCGGCACGCACCTGCTGCACGCCGCGCTGCGCAATGTGTTGGGCACGCATGTGAAGCAGGCAGGCTCGCTGGTCGACCCCGGCCACCTGCGCTTCGACTTCTCGCACTTCGCCGGCGTCGACGACGAGCAGTTGCAGGACATCGAAGATCTGGCCAACAAGGAAGTGCTGCGCAACGACAAGGTCGAGGTCATCGAGGACGTGCCCATCGACGTTGCCGTCAACGAGTACAAGGCGATGGCACTCTTCGGCGAGAAGTACGGCGACCGCGTGCGCGTGATTCGCATCGGCGACTTTTCGACCGAGCTGTGCGGCGGCACGCACACGGGCGCGACCGGCGAGATCGGGCTGATCAAAGTTTTGAAAGAAGGAAGCGTCTCCAGCGGCGTGCGGCGTCTGGAAGCCGTCACCGGCGAAGGTTCGCTGCGCCACTTCCAGCAAAGATCATCAGCTGGAGAACGTTGTTTCGACCCTGGTCAACCCTCAGCAGCGCAAAAGCGGCGCCGCCGAGGGGCCCGAAGTAAAAGCTCATGACGAGTCTTTAGCCGAGGCTTTGAAGCGCGAACTGGGGCGCCGCGAAGAAGAAGTCAAGAAGCTGCGCAAGGAGCTCGAGCAGGTGCGCATGAAGTCGGCGTCGTCGTCGGTATCGTCGGCGACGGAGAACGTGCGCGAGGTCAACGGTGTGAAGGTGCTGGCCACGCGCGCCGACAATCTTGAGCGCACGCAGCTGCGCACGCTGGTCGACAACCTGCGCAACAAGCTGGGCTCGGGCGTAGTGGTGATGGGCTCGGTCAGCGATGGCAAGGTGGCGCTGATCGTCGGGGTCACCAAGGACCTGACGTCGCGCGTACAGGCGGGCAAGATTATCGCCGAGGTCGCAAAGAAGGTTGGCGGCTCGGGCGGCGGACGTCCCGACATGGCCGAAGCGGGCGGCAAGGATCCAGCGGCACTGGATGCCGCGCTGGCAGAGAGCTACAGCGTGGTGGAAGGCTTGCTAAAGTAGCACGTCACAGCTTTCCCGGCGAGTTTCGTTTATAGTGTGCGAGTTCAGCGGTGCGCGATGCGGACCTCTGGCCCGGAGCGGCGTCGTCAATTTTGCAGCGAAAGGGAGAGTTTATGCGCAAAGTTTTGACCTTGGCTTTACTGGTGCTGGGCGCCATTTGCATGCACGCCCAGGACTGCGGGCAGCAAAACCATTCAAGGATGCTTGCAGTACACGAAGCATCATTACTTCCTCACCGACAGCACTGGCACCCAGCATCAGCTTTCGGGTTACGCCAACAAGCTGAAGGCCCATGTCGGCCATGAGGTCGCGATCACCGGCACCGAAGGCGTGCACACCACCGGAACGACCAGCGATGGCATGGCCTCGTCCGCGCATCAGACGCCGGTATTCAAGGTGGAGAGCATCAAGCACATTGCAGAGACCTGTACCAAGCCGGCAAAGTAGACGACGGCCTGTGCTCGCAGGGTTGGCGGTGCTGCGGCGCCGCCTTTTTCTGTTGGACCGCAGGCCGCTGCGCTAGCGATCACAAATGATCAGGCTGCCCTTCCTCTGGTGCGAAAACAGCAGCTCCCTCCGCTGCGCTCCAACACCCCACCAAGCGCAAAGGCGGCGCTCGTCGGGGACCCCGTTTAGGCTGCGGTCCGGATGACAAATTGTGAAATAGGCGCTTTATAAGCGACTGACGGACGTCTGCTCGCGTTCTACGCTCCGGTCGGGAGGTGACACAGGAGAGCCTCTGTGCCTCCGTGTCTCTGTGGTAGCAACGCCCTTCGCAGCAGTTTTTGTTTGCCCGCAATTGCCGGGAGGACTTGCTTCCGAATGCCGCGTAAAGTCATCCTATTCGATCTCATTAATCACAGCAATTTGCAGCCGCCGGTTTCGGAAAAAGACTGCATCCTGCTATCCTCTATAACCCTCTAACGTATATAAGGTGGTTAGCCATGGCGATTGGAGATACGGCCTACGTCAACGTTGTCCGCGAGCAGTTGCTGGCGGGCCGTTCGCGACTGAGCGATGTTCTGGGCGAGAACGAGAGCGAGCACATGCTGCGCCTGCTGGAGGAAGTAGACAGCGCGCTGGACCGCATTGATCGCGGGGCCTACGGCGTCTGCGAGGTGTGCCAGGGCACCGTGGACGAAGAGGTGATCAGCGAGAACCCGCTGGCGCGCGTGTGCCTCGACTGCCTGACGCCCAAGCAGCAGCGTGCCCTCGAGTACGACCTGGAACTTGCCGGCGAAATTCAGAAGGGCTTGCTGCCACCGTGCAATGTTGTTCTCGCCGGTTGGGAAACCTGTTATCACTATCAGCCCGCCGGAGTGGTGAGCGGCGATTATTGTGACCTCATTGCGGGTCCCAATGGCGATCTGCATTTCGTGATGGCCGATGTGTCAGGCAAGGGCGTAGCTGCGGCGATGTTGTCGTCGAACCTGCGAGCTGTTTTTCGTTCGCTGGCGCCGATGGGTTTGTCGACGGGAGAGATACTGCAGCGCGCCAGCCGGCTGTTTCGTCAGAGCGCGTTACCCGCGCAGTACGCCACGCTGGTATTCGGCAAGACGACGCCGGGCGGTGAGGTTGAAATTGTGAACGCCGGACATCTGCCGGCATTGCTGGCCAGCGCGTCCGGGCTGCGTGTCTTCGAAAGCACGGGCCGGCCGCTGGGCATGCTGGATGATCACGAATTCACCGTCGAGAAGTTGCAGCTGAAAGCGGGAGACACCCTGGTGCTTTACACCGATGGAGTTTCCGAGGCGGAGAACGACGGCGGCGACCAGTACGGAGTGGAACGATTGCAACGGGTGATCGAGCAGTACTGGCTGCAGTGTCCGGACAAGCTGGTGGGCGCCTGCAAGCAGCAGCTTGATCTGTTCCGCGGAAGGCGCGAACGTTTCGACGATGAAACGCTGCTGGCGATGCAATACATGCCCGGGGCCGGCCAGTTTCAGAGCTCACAATCTGCGATCGCGTGAAGGGGATGCGGCGAGGAGTGAGCGTTCAGGAATAAAGCTTCACCGAGAGATGCTTAGCATAGGTCTCAAAGTCGCGGTCCGAAGTAAAGATCGCCGAGCCTCGACGCGATGCCGCCGAGCAGATCAGAAGATCGGTAGGACTGCCGGCGACGCCCAGAATGCGACATGTGTTGCTCATGGCCGCTGCCGTTTCGTAGTCCTCGCTACCCAGCACAAGGTCTGGAAAGAAACGCAAGTAGTCTCGCAAACGCACGAATTGTTCTTTGTGCCGGATGCCAGACAACAACTCCTGCCGCACCGCTCCGAGCAGTTGCACTCGTCCTTCTGAAAGCAGTTCGCGCAAAGCGTGCACTTGTTTCTGCTGCTGAGTGGAAAGGGCTCCCGAAACGCGGCGCAGGGCTAGCGACCAGATGGAGGTGTCAACGACGACCATCATCCTCGTTTGTTGCCGTTCGGCTTTGTAATCGTAGGCGGGATCGTAATCGATTTTTCCGAACAGGCCCGTGATGCGCATCTGTTTTCGCCGCTGAACATATTCGGCAAGAGCGGCGTTCACCGCATCCCGCTTGGTTTTGTGTCCGCCCACAGCGCGGGCTTCTTCAATCAGGCGATCATCAAGTGCAAGGTTTGTCGACATCGATTCCTCTGTGCAAGATTCTACACAAATTGATGTGTAGACGCGAGTGTGAATTTTCGCTAAAAGGTTGCGATGGACTATGTCGATTGAGTTAGATCAGCTTCTTGGCGATTTTGCCGAATGGGGTGACGATACCTTCGAAGCAGCCGTAATATCCGCCTAGCAACGCGTGACGGCTTGAGGCGGTACAGAGGATCGCGGTCGGAAGGAGCAGGGAAGCAGACTTCGCCGGGTCCAGCCCAGAACTCGATGCGCCCGTCGGAGCCGCGACGTGGTGCGAGTTCCGCCTCGGTGACGATCAACTCAGCTGCCTGCGGTTCAGGCTTTTCGGGATGCGGAATGATGCGCAGGCTGAGCACCTGAAGAAAGCCGATCTCCTCCGGCTTGGCCTCGCGTTCCAGCGGCCCGACGGAAATTTCCATGCGGCGGCTACCGCGAGGACGTTCCAGGATGCCGGTCACAATGCCGCAACCTTCCGGTTCGCGAATTTCCGAAAAGCCCAACTTTTTCTGATGTCCCCAGACCTCGCGGCCGGCGGCGAACCACTCCTCGCACTCGTAGCCTAAATAAACCACCAGGGGATAGAAGTAGCGCCGGCCTTCGAAGCGCACGACCACGCCGGCGCCACATTCGCGATACGGTCCGCCCATGGTTGAGTGTTTGTGAGTGGCGCACCACACGGAGGCGACAGCCGTGTCTCCGTCAATGTCGACGCCTTCGGGCAGCACCGAGTCTACAAAGTCTGAGTCGGTTTTAAAGACAACCATCACTTGCCAGCGCTCGCGCGTGATGACGGGAAACGCGGCGGCAGAATACAGCGGAGCGAACGCCGGTTGCGTCCACGGTAAGTTGGCGATGGTCAGCTTTCCCATGTGATCCCATTCGCGCCATCCGCGCCCGTCAGGGGCTGGCGACGAGCGTCGAAGATATCACACGAGTTCGCGCACTCCATACGCCGACGATGGATTGTGTGCTCGGATGAAAGCCGAACTTTTGCACCGCCGGCCTTATCGGGTTGCGAGGTAACAGGCGGTAGCGGGACCGCCGTCAAGGACGGCATAAACGTTCACCATCGCTCCAGGTGCGGGCTGCGGCACGTATCCTACAAATCCAACATAGCCTGAGGAAGCGGCGGTCCCGGTTGCATCCGGCCGCCACTGGCCAACGGCGCCCAAGCCGCGAATGATGCCGTTGGTGGTGATCACGATCGACGAGGCCGGTCGCTTGTGTTTAGCGTCCCACGCCCAGCCGGAAAGGCGCAGCCCCGGCCCACTCGGCTCCGTGATGGGAGTAACCGATTCGAGGGCCCCGCTGCATTCGCCGACCGACTCATGAAAGACGTCGGCTAGGGGCTTGCCCAACTCTGACGGTGTGGTACTTGCGAAAACGGAGAGCTGATTCGCCTCAAGATAGTGGCTGGTCCAGAGTAGAAGATCGAGAAATGGGAAGGTATGTTGCAGTGCGTCGGGATCGTAGACTCCGGTGATAAGCGATACGCTGGCGGCATCCTGCAAGAAGCCGTGCCGTCGAGCCTCGCGAATGGGCGCCTGGGCCGCAACCGCTCCTCCGGCGAAAACTGCCAGCAGACAAAGCTGAACTACCAGGAAGCGATACGGTTTACGTTCCTGCGCGAAATACGTGCAGCCCAGCAGCAGCAATCCGACGGAGCACCAGAACAGCAGCGTGACTGTCTGGTAGCGCGAGGTGCCAGCCTGTCCGGTGCCCAGATGGGCCCTGCCCGCTGCTGTGATCATGCCGGTCGCGCCCCAGAACAGGATCATGAGCACCAGTTGAATGCCAAAAACGCGAAAGCTACGGATGTACGACAGTGTGGGAGCAAAAAAGAGTGCTGCCAGGATCAGCACCACGAGTGCCCCACCGATGGCAGCGACGCCGTGGTGCGACAGCGATCCGAAGAAGTACTCCAGCCCATACTTGAGCATTGCAGCAGGTGAACCCAGGTTGGAGGCGATCGCGTTGGTGTGGTGATGTCCCGGACGAACGTAGTGATAGAAGAACGCCCCGACGCAAACAATCGCCGTAATGATGTAGCTGAGGATGACCTTGCGGCCCAGACGAAGGTAGATTGCCGCCAAAATGAGCAGAGGCCACAGAAGGTTGCCGCTGGCCAGAGAATAACTGGCAGCCAGCGTTGCCAGAATCGAGATGACGAGAAACTTCGTGGCCGGCTTATCGGGATGATCCTGTGTGCTACGCCAGTAGAGCAGCAAAGTCACAAACGACAGCGTTGCCAGCAACTGCGGCAGGACGAAGCAAACCTGAAAGCCGACAACGAAGTTCGCGTATTGCGAAGGATAGAAGAGGCAAGCCGCTGCCAACCCGGTTCCGGCGAGCCACAAGGGCCCGCGCCAGCCGCCCAGCGCCCGCATGCTCCAGCTCAACAAGACGAGGTGCAACAGCTGGATGATGAAGATGCTGGCCAGCAGAAATTTCTGTCGAGCATGAAAGAAGTCGAAATCGGCGGCGAGAAACAGCTTGGGGATCACCAGGCGATGTTCATTGTCGCGTTCCCACAGCCATGAGGGTGCGAGCAGATTGCCTCCACCTGCGGCGACCTGCGCCTCCATCCAGCCGTCCCAGTAAGGAAGCGGCGAATAGCTGGCCACCACCATGTGCAGAGCGACAAAAATGGTGATGAGTCCGCCCAACAGGATTACAAACGACAAAATAGAAGAAAGGCGCGATGTCCCAGGTCCCGAAGCTTGCATGCGGAAACATCATAAGTTGCGCGACGAGAGTGGCACAAACGAAAAGTCGGGAGACCTGCGGGGCGGGAACAAATTTGTCAGTCGTCAGAAGGGGCTTGCGGGCGAGGTAGTTATAGAACATAGTTGCGGATTACAGAGCGCTCCCAAGGAGGAAGCGGTGACAGAGCAAGGTATGAATTGCTCGCGTGCAGGTAGTTACGAGGGAAAACTTCAAGTCAGGGAAAGTGCTTTCATGGGGAGAGGGTACGCTGCATTATCGCTGCTGCTGATGTTTGCCATGTCGGTTGGAAAAATCAGCTACGCACAACAGCCCTCAGCCTCCGCGTCGCCCGGCCAGCAGAGTACGGCCACGGTGGCGGACAGTAAGATCCTGGTCCTTTTGGTTGGCACCGTCGATTCCCGGAAGGTGAAGGCTGGCGATGTGGTGAAGGGCAAAACCGCTCTGGTTTCGCATTTGAAGGATGGAACGCTTATTGCTCGCGGCTCGAAGGCGGTCGGTCATGTCGTTCAAGCCAAGGCGCGGGCGAGAGGGGATACGGAATCTTCTCTGAAAATTGTTTTCGACAAAATCGAGGTCCCTGGCGGCCATGAGGTGGAACTGAGTGGTTTCATTGGCGCCGTGGCGCCCCCGTTGCCACCAGCTGACAATCCTTGGGCAGGTATTGGATACGGATCGATCGACCAATCGGTTGAGAGACCGCCGACACCTCACATGGACCCCAAGCCAGTGCCGCTCTTGAACGAGCAGTCAGGCGGAGTTCTCGGGCTGAAGAATTTGCAGCTCGAGGATGGCGTGCTCAGCTCCGATCAGAAGTCGGTGAAGTTGGAGGACGGAAGCCAACTTATGGTTCAGGCGCAGATAGGCAGCAGTCGACCGGATTGAGGCTACCGGAATTATAGGTGCCAAAAGCCTGAAATTATTGGTGCCGAAGAAGGGACTCGAACCCCCACACCCTTGCGGGTACATGGACCTGAACCATGCGCGTCTGCCAATTCCGCCACTTCGGCACGGGTGGAAGCGAGTGCAGATGATCTCGCTGTAGCAGAGAATTCATTCTACAGGTGCACTCGCGATATCCGCAATGTTCCGCAGCCACAATTGCTGGCCGCAGCAGGTTCAGTATGAGCCAGGGTGCCCCATCCTAGGCCGTTTTTGGCCTAGGGTGGGAGGATATCGTCGATCCGGCCTTCCCGTCCACCACTCGCTTCGACAACTACATCGCGTTCCACTCGAACGAGGTCGTGGTGTCGTTGTCCCAGCTCTCCCACAGGTATGCGCCCTGACGATCATCGGCGATCAGCCGCAGCGCGAAGCGAACTTGATCTTCGTACAGCTCGCAGAAGGCGCCGATTTTATCCATGCCGCCATTCATCTCGTAGGCTTCAGCGGGGCAGGGCGAGCCGCAGAAATGGCGCACTGCGCAACGCGAGCAGGGATCGATGTCTTCCACTTTGCGTCCGGTGACCAGCTTGAACGGCGCGGTCGCCAGGATGTCATCAATCTTGTCGCGAAACAGATTGCCGCCATTGAAATTCGGCAAGCCGATGAATTCGCTACAGGGGAACACGTCGCCGTTGGCCGAGAGAGCGAAGAAGCTGCGCCCGCCGCCGCAAGGCGAGATGTCGCACATCAGGCGGCGTGCTTGGGGCGCCTGAATCGCGATGAGGATGTTGGCGAAGTTCGCTACTACGAGCCGGCGTCCGGTCTGGCGGAACAATTCTTCGGTCCGCTCGAGGGCGGCAATGTAATAGCGACTGATGTCCTCGTCTTTCGGCTTGATGTCGCGCGCGCCTTGGCGAGTGCAGCGCACCGGGTTCAGCATGCAGGTGGCGACTCCGCGCTCGTGAAAGAAGTCGACAGTCGGGATCAGCTGGTCCATGTTTTCGCGCGTGATGGTGCAAATAACGCTGTAGTTGGGATAGCCGCGCAGCTTGTCCATGGCCGCCAGGACTTTGTCATAGACGCTATGTCCGTCCCAGGTCTTGCGGGTGCGGGTCACGATTTCGTCGATGGAGCTGTCGAGCGAGAGGCCCACGGCAACGCCGTGCTTCATCAGCAGGTCATACTCGGCGTCGGTCAACACTGTGCCGTTGGTCTGAATGCCGAAGCGATAGTCTTCGCCATAGCGCTCGAACGCCGCCAGTAATGCTTCAAAGTTCAAGGTCGGCTCGGCGCCGTGAAACACAACCTGCGGCCGAAAGCCTGCGGGCAGATTCGCCTGGAAGTAGTGCTTCAAGATTTCCAGCGACTGCAACACCTTCTCGGTCGACATGTGCTGCCCGTTCTGCCGCATGTCTTCCGGCAGGTAACAGTACGAGCAATTCAGGTTGCAGCGCTCGGTGGGATTGAAGTACACGGCGGAAGGCGTGAGGCCGAAGCGGAAGTGCTGCATCTCGGCGGCGAAGTCGGCCGCCTTGCGCCGGTATTCGTCAAGAAAGGGGCCGGGACTGATGGCTTCCCCCAGTTTGTCTTTCTGCACCAGCGCCCAGAAAGCGGTGTCGGGATCGACCAGGCCGAGATAGCTGTCGTGTCCGATGTCGAGCGGTTGAAGGGTGCCGCCGTTGCCGGTATTGAAATGTAAGCCGCGCGAGGCCATGCTCCGCTGCTCTGCTGCGATGGTCATAATCGTCCTCTCTGTTGATCGTTATGCCCGCGGCAGAGGCCTGAGCCGGTGCCGCGGGGTATTGCCGTTGGCGACGGCGCTTACTTCTTGCTATCCATCATGACGTAATGAGACAGACCGGTGCCGGTAGCATTGCAGCTCTTGCGAGTGGCGATGATGGGACGCGGGGTGGTGTTCTTCTTTGTCTTCATGCGGGTTCACCTCCTTTCGTTGCGCAGTCGAATACAAGTGTGGTGAGCACTTTCAGGCGGACGACGGCCGCTTGCCTGGCGACGGCTTTGCAGCCGCTGCGCAGGGGAATACGAGAGACGATTCTTTGTGGTTGCGGGTCTTGATGGCTGGTGCGGGTTCCGCTGCCCAGAAAACAAAAGGCCCAGATCCCCGGTTCCACGCGGAGAGATTGAGTCGCGGCTTCAGTCAGGTGTTCTGGCTGGTGAGTTCAGAAGGAATAACCCTTCGACGGCGACTCCCACCTTCCCCGGCATTTTCTGACGAGTGGTATTCGGAAGCTGCCTGCTCACTTACAGCGGCGGGACCGCTCCGGTTTCGCACCGGATTCCCTGTTGTCCTTGGGGGACAACCCGAAGCCAAGTTGAGATTTCGATTGCAGTGTACGGGTGATTCGGAAGCGGCGCTAGGATGCAGATCACATCGAAACGTTCATGGTTGCGCCGGTTAGCTGGCGGCTTCAGCGGCCTCGCTCTGGGCTCCGTATTCCTTCAGCTTGTTGTGCAGCGTCTTCAGGCTGATGCCGAGAATCTCCGCTGCGCGCGTCTTATTATTGTTCGTGGCTTCCAGCGTCTTGAGGATGAGCAGGCGCTCGGCTTCGTCAACCGTGGTGCCAACTCCCAGGCGCACAGCGTTGGCTTCCTGCACCGGAGCGCGGGGAATGACTTGTCCAAATCCGGGAGGCAGGTGTTTCATCTCGATCAACAGACCGTCGCAAACGATGACCGCGCGCTCCAGCGTGTTGCGCAATTCGCGAACATTGCCCGGCCAGGCGTACGCCTGAAACGCTCCTGCCACCGTATCGCTGATGCCGGCTACGGTGCGGCTGTGCTTCTGATTCATGTCTTCCAGCAGCGCCAGCACCAGGGCGGCAAGATCTTCTTTGTGATCGCGCAGCGGGGGCAACTGGATGTTGAAGACGTTCAGGCGGTAGAAGAGGTCGTTGCGCAGCTGTCCCTTGGCGACCGCTTCTTCAGGAACTTTGTTGGTAGCTGCCAGTACCCGCACATCGACGGAGGTTTCACTCTTGCTGCCCAGGCGGCGCAGCTTGCGGTCTTCGAGCACGCGCAGCAGTTTGGCCTGCGTACCGATGGGCATTTCGCCGATCTCGTCGAGCAGCAGCGTTCCACCCTCGGCCAACTCGAAGCAGCCAGTGCGACGCTCCAGCGCGCCAGTAAACGCTCCCTTCTCATGGCCGAAGATTTCGCTTTCAATCAGGGTCTCAGGAATGGCAGCGCAGTTGATGGCGACAAACGGCTTCGGCTTGCGATTGCTCAGCGAGTGAACGGTGCGGGCGACGAGCTCTTTGCCGGTACCGCTCTCACCGGTGATTAACACAGACGCTGTACTGGGGGCGACCATCTCGATGAGCCGAAAAACTTCCTGCATGCGTTTCGAGGGACCGACCAGCGAGCCCAGCACGCCAACATCGCGCAGCTTGCGGCGGCTGGCTTCCAGCTCGCGCTCAGCGCCGCGTAAACGAGATGCATTCTGAAGAATGTTGCGCAGCCTTGTAGGATTGACCGGCTTCTCAATGAAATCGAAGGCGCCGGTTTTCATGGCGCTGACTGCGGCATCGACGCTGCCCTGGGCGGTAAGCAGAATGACCGCGACCTGCTGCGGTTGGGCGGCAATCCGCTCCAGCAATTGCATGCCATCCATACGCGGCATGCGTAGATCGGTGATGACGATTCCGGGATTCCAGACCTCGACTTTTTCCAGTCCCTGCACCCCGTCACTGGCGGTTTCGGTGTCATAACCCCAGGCACGAATGAGCTCGGCCATGCCGGTCCGTTCGTTCTCTTCATCCTCTACGATCAAAACTTTTTCTTGCGTCATGGGGAACCGAGCCTCTTATGATCGCTGACACTTCATTGTCTGCACTTGAGTTGTGATCCGCCGGGCCACGGGAATTAGATGCAGGCCAGTGACTCTGGAGCGAAATTTGATGATCATTCCGTGATTAGCGGGGCGGACGGCAGGCCGCGAGGCTGCCTTTAAGGTATCACTTCCGGGGAGGCAGGGTTTTCCCTGAACGAACCCAACGTCGTAATAGCACTTTGGAGTGGACAGAAAAATCGTGGTTACAAATTTGCTGCTACCAGTACTGCACGTTGAGATGATAGGATTATGTGTTCCACAGCCGATGCAGGATCGGCTGCCTCCCGAGAGGCAAAAGGACACCCGAGCCCGGGGATGTCTGGATCCTGCCTGTACAACATCAGTAAACAGTAGTGGAAACATACTAAGAGATTGACAATGAAAGTTTTGTTAATCTTCGTTGTTGCTGTACAATTTTGTGCTGTTGCGAGCAGGACGTATTCCCTGCACTTGTACCAAGAAATTTAGATTTTGAACCCGAGCTGGGCCACTTTGCTTACGGTACTGCTGAGTTCCGGAGGATCAAGAATGTCTTCTCGTATTGGAGTAGTCCCGAGACGCCTTATTGCGACGTCGGTCGCACTAGTGTTTGCGCTGTGTCTGCTAGGGACATACGCCACGGCGCAAGTTGCAATTCAGCCGAAGGATGAAGTCTTTGGCGGCTATTCATGGTTAGGTGTCAGTGGATATGCCGACTTCGGCATCAAAGTCGCTGACATCACCAAAGGCTTTGATGCGTCGAACACCTATTACCTTCCCAAGGCCCATAACCTGGGATTCATCCTGGATGGCAGCGGCCACTTCAACACCGGCGCCCCAGGGTACACCGGTATTGGTTTTGCCTTTGCCGGTTTGCAGTACAAGTACCACACGGATTCCTTCCAGCCATTCGTTCGCGCCATGGCAGGAGCGGCCAATCTGTCTCCGGCCTTCCCGCCGACTCCGCCGAACTTTGGTAATCAGTGGAATCCGGCTCTGGCTGTTGGCGGCGGTTTTGATTACGCCGTTGGCCACAGATTTGCCATTCGCGTAGCCCAGGCGGATTACATCTACACCAATTACAACGCCTATATCCCCAGCGGCCACTCTTCGCAGTGGAATAATGTCCGCCTGGCGGCCGGCGTTGTGGTGAACCTGGGCAACTACTACACTCCTCCGTTGACCGCGGCTTGTACGGCTCAGCCGACAGAAGTCACGGAAGGCGATCCGGTGACGGTAACCGCGACGGGCACGAACTTTAACCCGAAGCACACCGTGACCTACGCCTGGACCACCAACGGTGGCAAGCTGGACTCGACGGATAAGCAGTCGGCCAGAATTGACACCACCGGGGCCAGCGCGGGACCTCACACCGCCAACGCGACCATCAGCGATCCCAAGGAAAAGAAGAACGGCTCGGCATCTTGCGTGGCCAACTTCACGGTCAAGGCGAAGCCGATGAATCCGCCGCAGGTGAGCTGCTCGGTCAATCCGTCGACTGTCAAGTCGGGTGATCCTTCTACGATTACCGCGACCGCGACCAGCCCGGATGGCGCGCAGATCACTGGCTACAGCTACACCTCTTCCGCCGGCAAGGTTAGCGGCACGGGCACCACTGCCACCCTCGACACGACCGGAGCGCCGTCTGGCCCGATCAGCGTAACCGTCACCGCGACGGATGCACGCAACCTGTCGGGTAGCGGCACCTGCTCGGTAGGCGTCGAAGTACCGCCGCCACCGCCGACTTGCAGCAAGATCAACTCTATCCAGTTCCCGGATCTGAAGAGACCGTGGCGCGTGGATAACACCGCTAAGGCCATCCTGGACGACGTTGCCAGCCGCCTGAAGGCCGATCCCAACGCCAAGATCGTCATCATCGGTTACGCCGATGGCGAGAAGGCGCCGATGGTCGGAACCGGCAAGAAACGTCATCCGATGAACCTGGCAGCGCAGCGCGCAGTGAACGCCAAGGCTTATCTGGTACAGCAGCAGGGTATCGACCCAAGCCGCGTCGAGGTCCGTCAGGGCACCGGCCAGCAGAAGGTTGCCGATATCGTCTGGGTACCGCAGGGAGCCGACGAGAACGCGTGCACTGATCTGCAGAACACGACCCCGGTCGACGAGTCGGTTGTGAAGCCGAGCGAGAATGCCTACCCGAAACCGCGGGCGGCAGCTCCGGCCCACCACCACCACAAGGCCGCGGCCGCAGGCGCAACCGGCGCACCGCAGCAATAACCGGTTCCTGAACTGGAACTCCATTCCCGGTGGGAGCAAATGCTCCCACCGGTTTTTTCTTGCCCGTTGCGTGGCGGTTTTACCCCGCGTACGCCAGACGGACAACGGCAGCAGAAGCCTGTCGCATCCCTGATGAATAGCGCTGCTGAATGGGTATGAAGTGCCTTTTCCTGCGACGAGGTCCTTTATGGGACTAGCACTTTACGCGTGAGGTACTTGGTACTTTTCGTGGCTTCCGAGTTGGGTAACTCGGGTTTATTATCACTGTAAGAAACCAGCGGGAGTTGATTGTCCAATTGTTTACTACCAAGTTTATGTATAAGACCATTCTGTCTGCCCTAAAGCTCGTTCTCTGTTCCGCATTGCTTTTCACCCTGACGGCTTTTGCCGCGGACTGGCGCCTGATCGGTCCTGAAGGTGGCGACGTGCGCAGCCTCGCCTACGATCCTTCGAATCCCAGCCGGGTTTTGTTGGGCACCAGCGCCGGACAGATGTTTATCTCCGAGGACAGCGGCAATTCCTGGAAGCTGTTCGCTCACCTGGGGCCGGGCGACGATTACGTGTTGGACCACATCATCTTCGATCCCGCGCACCCGTCGACCATTTACGTAGCGGGCTGGAGCCTGTACAACGCCGATGAGGGCGACGTGTTTCGCTCCGACGACAGCGGCCATACCTGGCGGATCCTGCAAGCCGTGCATGGCAAGTCAATTCGCGCCATGGCCATGGCTCCCAGCGATCCGAACCTGCTGGTGATCGGCGCCCTCGACGGTGTCTTCCGTTCCAAGGACGGCGGCCAAACCTGGGAGCGCATTTCGCCGGAGAATAACGCCGAGATAAAGGACATCGAGTCGCTGGCCATCGATCCGCAGAACCCCGACATTCTCTATGCCGGGACCTGGCATCTTCCCTGGAAGACGGACAATGGCGGCGCCAGCTGGCACAGCATCAGCAAGGGCATTGCTTTCGACTCCGACATGTTTAGCATCATCGTCGATCCCCGACACCCGGACGTGGTGTACGCCAGCGCCTGCTCGGGTATGTACAAGAGCTTGAACAAGGCCGAGTACTTCCATCGTATTTATCTTTCGTTGCCGGAAGCGGCGCACCGCACTCGGGTCATGAAGCAGGATCCGCAACGCTCGAATATTGTCTATGGGGGCACGGTTGCCGGACTGTGGAAGACGCTGGATGGCGGTGATCATTGGAAGCTGGTTACGGATCCGGATGTGATCGTTAATGATGTGCTGGTAGATCCGACGAACCCCGAGCACGTGCTGGTGGCCACCGATCGTGGTGGCGTGCTGGCCAGCAATGATGGCTTCGAGCACTACACCACTTCAAACCGCGGCTTCGCCCATCGCGTCATCGGCGGTGTGGTGGTCGACAACAAGGACCCCAACCGAATTTACGTTGGCGTGGTTAACGATAAGGACCGCGGCGGCTTCTTTGTCTCCGACGACTCAGGCGCGAGCTGGAGGCAGTCGAATCGCGGTCTTGATGAACGCGACATCCTGAGCCTGCAACAGGCCGACAACGGCGCCATGCTTGCCGGCACCAATCATGGCATCTTCACCCTGGCTTCGCTGAACGGAGAATGGCAGCCGGAGCCAATGCTGACCGGACCGGTGCCGCAGTGGCAGGAGAAGCCTGCTCCGGTAGAAGAACCCAAGCCGGTGTCCAAGTCGAGCAAGGCGGCTGCGGCGGCACGAGCAAGGCGAGCGGCTGCGGCTCATAAAACTCCGCCGGAACACCCAATCGCCCTGGAAAAGGCTCCGCGTGTCCGCGCCATGGAGATGACCGACTACGCCTGGTACGCGGCAACGAATGAAGGCCTGTTCATCAGCGTAGATCACGGCAAGAAGTGGTATGGCCAGCCGGTCGAGGGAGAAAGCGATCTGATCGCCGTGAACAGTCTGCCCGATGGGACGGTGAGCCTGGTCAGCCCGAAGCATATTTTCCTCTCGCATGATCACGGCAAGACCTGGAGCGAGACCAGCTATCCCCAGTACGTAACCGGAATCTACAACCTGACCGGCGCTCCCGATGGCTCGCTGTGGCTGGCCACGCGGGAGGGCGCTCTGCGCTCGACCGACGGCGGTAAGACCTGGGAGCACACGCTTGGCGGTTTGCCGGCGCGGAACGTGTTCGTGGTGCGCTACGATTCCGCCTCGCAACGGCTGCTGGCGACGGCCATGCACTCGCATGGTGTGTTCGAGAGCAAGGACGGCGGCCAGACCTGGCGCCAGTCACCGCAAGCGGGAGTTAACCTGCGTGCCGTCCTGGATTATCAGGGACGCCTGTTGGCGGCTTCGTCTTACAACGGGCTGCTGCTGGAGCAGACGGGGACCGGAGCGACAACCCCGGAAACCGCCAACGCCGGCGGCGCTGTCAACTCCGCAGCTGCCAGCCAGTAAGGTCTTGGTCAGCAACAAATGTGAAAGGGGGGAAGCTTCCCCCCTTTTTATTTTTCAAGGTTTGCCGTGGCGCTTTCCATTAAGACGCTCTCCAGCGGCGAGTCCCGAGGAACCGAAACTTTCCCCTTCTGGTAATTTCCAAAGCACTCCTTCCCAAGCCGGAACGAGCGTAAGTTGCTGCGTTGATTCCGTTTTCGTCCTAGCCCACGAATTTCGGTGCCAAAACGAAACCGCAAGTGAAGGCAGGCATGCCGGGCGCGCTCTCCGTTTGTACACCAAAAGTAATGAAATCCGTTGTTTCGCCGAGACGCTCTGTTTGGCGTTCGCCGTGCTTTGGTATGGGTGCGGCGGAACGAAGGAGGGCTCGAAGTCATGCCCAGGCACAAGCGGCAGGGCGTAGAAGGACAGGCACAACGAACCAGCCGGGTGACGCCGAGACATTCGCGGCCAGACGGTGTGCCGAAATCGCAGGCATCGTCGAATCATCCCTGCTTGCCGGACGGCTGCCTGGCAGGTTCTTGCGGACCCGCCATTTCTGCAGCGGCGGACGCGTTCAACCAGCAAGACACATCCTGCCAGGAATATGATCGGGCCGCTAATCTCGGTTCACGGTTCTCTGCCGATGAATGCGATGACCTGCTGCACCAACTGTCGAATGTCCTCACCAGCGTCATCATGAGCGCCCAGATGCTGGAGTGGAAGCTGCCTGCATACAGCCATCTAAAACGTCCCCTGCGCGAGCTGGAACGCAATGCACAACGCGGCGGGGAGCTGGTGAAGCAGTTCCTGCGGCGAGTTGGAGAAGGCCCATCCGATCCGGCGTGCATAAGTATTGCTGGTTCACAAGTTATGGTGCCGACGGTGGTGGCGATGCAGGAGTCGGGCGGAGGAGCGGTCGAGGCGGATACTCGGCTGACTGGCATCGCGTCCGGCCCGGCTCCTGGTTTTTTCGTCCATCGGCTACGCCACCTCACAACTGAGTGTGACCCTTGCACTAGCAGCTTTTTCCCAAAAAGGGATGATGGTAGTGGACGCTGAAAGAACAGGCGAAACCAGCGGTGGACATGGCCGCTGGAAAAAGGACGAGTGACGTGATTACGGCAGAAGCACTTCCGGTGAGCGAACAGACTTTTGAAACCAATCTCCTGAACCTGCTGATCGTGGAAGACGAGAGGTCGGTGCGGGAATGCTGCCGGGAAGTCGCTCGCTCTCTTGGCTTTAGCGTACAGGTAGCCGAATCCCGCGAGGAGGCCTACCGCATTCTGCAGCAGGCTGCTCCCGATGTAGTACTGCTGGACTTGCGGCTGTCGGGCAGCAACGGGCTGGAAGTTTTGCGAGAGGTGAAACGACGTCGCGAAGAAGCCGTGGTGATCGTCATGACCGGCTTCGCCACCGTGCAGTCGGCGGTGCAGGCCATGAAGCTGGGAGCATACGACTACATCACCAAGCCCTTTAATCTCGACGAACTTCGGCTCGAGCTGGAACGCGTGGTCTCACATCTGAAGCTTACGGCCGAGAATCGCGTGTTGCGCGAGCAATTGAAGTCGAAGCAGGGTTTTGGGCAGATGGTTGGCCACTCTCCGGAGATGGAGAAGCTGTATCGCATCATCGCCAAGGCCGCGCATAGCACGCACCCGGTGCTTATCCTGGGAGAAAGTGGCACCGGCAAGGAACTCGTCGCCCGCTCGATTCACTACTCCGGCCCCTTCAAGGACAAGCCATTTATTCCGGTCGATTGCGGCTCGCTGGTTCCGACCCTGATCGAGAGCGAGTTGTTCGGCTATGTGCGGGGAGCGTTTACCGGCGCGGTGAGGTCCAAGGATGGGCTGCTGGCGACCGCCGAGGGTGGAACCATTTTCCTGGACGAGATCGGCGAGTTGCCGGTCGACTTGCAAGCCAAGCTACTGCGGGCGATCCAGGAAAAGGAAATTCGTCCGGTGGGAGGCACGCGGGCGGTCCCCATCAATGTGCGCATCCTGGCCGCTACCAATCGCGATCTGGATACCGCAGTGAGCCAGGGAACCTTCCGTCGCGATCTTTACTTCCGGCTTAACGTGCTCACCCTGCGGATTCCGCCGCTGCGCGAACGCAAGCAAGACATCCCGCTGCTGATCGGAAACGTTCTCGATCGGATCAACCAGGCGCAGCAGGCGCAGCACAGCATCGGCGAAGATGCGTTACGCCTCATGCTGAATTACAACTGGCCAGGCAATGTGCGCGAGCTGGAAAATTGTATCGAGCGCGCGTGCACGACTTCATCCTTGCCCACCCTCCACGTCAGCGACATGCCCACGCAGTTGCAGCAATTCCAGGAGCAAACGACGCGGGCGGCTGCCCCGCCGGATACTTCCCTCATCACCCCGCTGGATGTCATGGAGAAGCAAGCCATCCTGCATGCCATCGAAGTGCTCGCGGGCGACAAGCTGGAAGCGGCACGCCGGCTGGGCATCGGCAAAACCACGCTGTATCGCAAATTGAAAGAGTACGGCACGGCGCTCTGATGTTGTCTACGCTGAGCGTATTCGCTTAAGCAAAAATTGGGTCAGGATCGATCGACACCGGCCAACGCCGTACGCGAGCCGGACAGGCAAGCTGCGCCTGCCTGCTGGTAAAAAGGCGCGGCAAGAAAGGGAAATCATGATTCTGCTGGTAACCACATCGTCTCGAGGAAAAGAATGTGCCGCCGCGCTGGAGCGCGGGACCGGACACAAAACTCATCTGGCGGCATCGGTACCGCAGGCCGTAAGTAAAATGGAAGCGGCAGAGTACGAAGCGCTGGCCATCGATCAGTCGTTGCTGGAATCGGATTTCCGTGCCCTGGATACGCTGCTGAATCGCTGCGGTATCGCCGTGCCGCTGTACGTTAACCTGGCGCTGCACAGCACGGACCGAGTCGTTCGTGAAGTCCAGGTGGCGCTGCGTCGCAGTGAGAAAGAGAAGCAACTGGCCATGCGCAGCGTGGAGCAAGTGCTGCGAAATCAGTTGCGGGATGAGGTGACCGGGATCCTGCTGAACTCCGAGCTGGCCTTGCGTCAGACACCGCTGGCTCCAGAAGTGGCAGCCAAGATCCAATCGGTACGGGCGCTGGCGGAAAAGATGCGCTCGCATTTGAGCATCTCGTAGTCAGCATTTAGCAATTGGCATTTAGCGGTTAGCTTTTAGCTCTTAGCTGTGAGCAATCAGCTGCAGGCCATTTGGCGCAAGCAACGTGCCCAATGTAGCGTTCGGCTGCTGAAAGCTGACCGCGGATGGCGGATGGCTGACGGCTGACGGCCGACGGTTGATCGCTGAGAGCCGACGGTCCCCCGGCTCGCCGCCGCCTATTGACGGCCAAGAGAACTCCTCCCGAAGCTGCAATTGAGATCGTGGGGCTGAAGTGTCTGCGTGACAACTAGAGACTCGCATTGACGTTGGTGTACAACGACCAAAAACCCAGCGCCGTAGGCGCGAAACAGCATAGCCCAGCACGCAGCCGAACCGGGGTCCCCGATTCGCGCTGCTTTTGCGCGAATTGGGGTGGTAGGGCGGAGTGCTGGGTAAGTGGGGAATTGATGCGAGTCCCGTAGGGACGGCAGAGGTTCTCACGCAGACACTAAAGCCCCTTCGAATTTATTGCAGCTTCAGTGGCGCTGATGCGCCGCTACAGTAATGCAGTTGCTCAGCCCGCTGATTGCTGAGACCCGGCGGCTGAGTGCTGAGCTGAAAGCTGAGAGCTGAAAGCTGACGGCTGAGAGCTGAAAGCTGAGACTGCTAATCGCCAACCGACAACTGACAACCGTTCCTACTCCGTGCGCAGCGCTTCCATGGGCTCAATCGACGCCGCGCGCCGGGCCGGCAGATAAGTCGCCAGCAGCACCACGGCCAGCAAAACACCAATTGCCAGAATCCAGGGCAGCGCGCTCAAGACTCCCACCTGAAACAGGAGGCTGGAGAAGATGCGGCCAACCGCCGTTGCGCCGATCACCCCGCAGATCACCCCAATCACCGCCAGACGCGCACCCTGCAACAACACCAACTGCAGCACATTGCTGCGTTGTGCGCCCAATGCCATGCGAACTCCCAACTCGCGGGTTCGCAGCCGCACCGAGTAGCTGATCACGCCATACAAACCCAGCGCGGCCAGCAGCAGAGCCAGGCCGGCGAAAGTCGTCAGCAACAAAACCACGAACCGGCGCCCAATCAGCGATTCGTTGACGCGCTCCTCCATCGTCTTTACGTCGTAAAGCGGAATGCCGGAATCAACCGAGCGCACTGCGGCGCCGAGATCACCCGCCAAGTCCTGCGGCGAGCGCGAACTACGCACCACAATGTCCGCCGACGTTATCGGCACTTGCGCCAGGGGAAAATAATAGAAGCCTTCATTCGTGTCCGACTCCAGAGAGGACGCGCGGGCGTGCGCCACAATTCCGACAATCGTGTACCAGGGGCCGGTCACGCGATCGTCGTTGGTGATGTGTTCGCCGATTGGGCTTTTACCCGGCCACAACTGGTGGGCGAGCACGGAATCGACTAAGGCAACACGTTCCGAACCGGCACGATCCTGCTCAGTAAAATCGCGGCCCATCAAGACAGGAATTTTCAAGGTTTCAAAATAGTTCGGCGAAACGACGCGAATATTGGCATGCGGGCCCGGATCGTTGGGAGCGGTTGGGCGGCCTTGAATGAAGAAGCTGGCAGTTCCGCCGTTGTCGCTGAAAGGCAGCGCGTCGATGATTGCCGCGTCTTTGACGCCAGGCACAGCCTGCAGGCGCTCCTGCAAGGCGTGATAAAAGGCAGCCTGCTTCTCGTCCTTGTCGTAAATTTTTTCGGGCAGCGACAGACGGGCAGACAGCAACCCCTCCGGCTCGAATCCGCTCTGCACTCGTTCCAGGGCTCGCAGGCTACTCAACAGCAGTCCCGCGCCAGCCAGCAGAAGCAGGGACAGCGCCACCTGTGCGACTACCAGGGCCGAGCGCGCACGCTGTCCGGTTATGCCCGACGTCCCAGAGCGACCGCTCTCCTGGAGCGCGTTGAACCATCCTGGCCGGGTGCGATGCCAGGCAGGAACCACGCCGCACAGCAGAGAACACAAGACTGCGACGGTAGTGACGAAGAGCAGCACCGGGCGATCAAACGTTGCCTGAATTTGCGAGCCCAGCACCGAAGGCAGTCCACGCACCAGCAAAGGCGCGGTCAGTGATGCTACGGCAAAGCCCAGCGCTACGCCTCCCGCCGTCAGGACAATGCTCTCCAGCAAGGCCAGCCGCACCAGCTTGCCACGGGTAGCCCCGAGCGCGACCCGGACGGCCGACTCGCGCTCGCGTCCCGATGCCCGGGCCATCTGCAATCCCGCAATGTTGGCACAGGCAATCAGCAGCACCATGCCGACCGCGATCAACAGCAGGCTGAGCGGCTTGCGCAGGCTGCCGCCGGTCATCTCATTCAGCGGCAAAGCAAACATGCCCCAGCCACTGACGCGGCCGAAGCTCTTGCCGCCCTCGGACGCGATGTTCGCTTGCCCCTGGCGCTCGAGATAGGCATTGACTTGCTCCAAGCTGACGCCGGGACGAAGCCTCGCCACGCCGAACAGACTCTCGTTGTAGCGGTATTTCGGGTCATGATAGCGGGCCGCCGGCAGAGCGATCGGGACCCAAACATCAACCTGGTTGGGCCAGTCGAAATCGGCAGCCATCACGCCGACGACGCGATACGATTGCTGATTCAGCAGCAGGGAGCGGCCAAGAATGCTGGGATCGGAGCCAAAGTTTTTCGTCCACGCACGCTGCGATAGAACAACCTCGTGCTCGGCGCCGGGCTGATCTTCTTCAGGAACAAAGGTTCTACCCAGACGCGGCTTGGCCTGAAACACGTCGAAGTATCCGGCCGAGACTTGGGCCCCGTGAAGCAATTCCGGAGTGGCATTCTCGCGGCTGAAATTGAAGCTCGTGCCTTGCATCACGGCCGCCGATGAGAAGAGGTCTTTGCCTGCGGCAGCATCGGCGAAGTCGGGCGGAGAAATTGAGATGTTACTCAAGTCCGGGATGGCGCGGTAACGCACGCGCAGCGCAACCAGTCCTTGCGCATGAGGAATGCCGCTGGGATTCAGGAGCACCGCGTTCGTAACCGAGAAGACCGCAATGTTGGCTCCGATGCCCAGTGCCAGGGTGAACAGCGAGATCAGCGCGAAGCCGGGCGACTTGCGAAGCTGGCGAAACGCGTAGCGAAATTCGTGTAAGAGTGTGTGCATGGTGTGATTCTCGAATCAGTAGCCAGTAGCCAGTAGCCAGTAGTCAGCCATCAGCTGTCAGCTTTCAGCCATCAGCCATCAGTTGTCAGCTTTCAGCCATCAGCCATCAGCCATCAGCCATCAGCTTTCAGAACACGTCTCATGGACAGCTTTGAATCAGAGTGACGGCTTTCCAGGCTACCGAAAACCTCCGGGTTCTGTTCGGGTAGTGCTGGCCTTCAGGCCAGCGTCCAAGCCTTATATTTACGAACCGAGCCGGCTTTAAGCCGGCGGCATAAGGTTTACTATCCGGTTTTCCGCAGCCTGTTTCAGCAGCGAATCACGTCCTACAAGAGGCTGAATGTTAGTCCTTAACGTGCACCCCGCAGGGGCTAAAGCCGCGACCTTAACTGCATCTGGATCGGCGACTAAAGTCGTGCCCTGAAACGACGCGCTTGAGCCTAAAAGCCGACTGCTAAAAGCTAACTGCTAAAAGCCAACTGCCAAGCGCCAACTGCCAACCGAACAACTCTTCTTACTCCGCCCGCAGCACCTGCATCGGATCGAGCGCGGAGGCGCGCCGTGCCGGTAGATACACCGCCAACAAAACCACCCCCAGCAGCAGCAGCGGAACCCCGCACAGCGTCGCGGGATCAAACCGGCTTACGTGATACAAACTCGTGACCAGCAGACGCGAGCCAGCGAACGAAAGCACCAACCCGACCGCGCAACCGATGCCACCGAGCGTGGCTCCGCGCAGCAGTACCATGCGATGAATGGCGCCCCGGTCTGCGCCCAGCGCCATGCGCAGCGCCATCTCGCGCTGATGCTGCGAGACCAGGTACGAGATGACGCCGAACAGGCCGATAGCCGCGAGTAACAACGCAATCCCTGAGAAAGCCGCTAGCAACAACATGGTGAAACGTCTTTGCGCCAGCGAGTCGGAAACCAGGGTCGCCAAGGTTGTGCTGTCATACAGCGGGAGGTCTTTGTCGATGGACCATATCTGCTGCTGCACTTCGCTGAACAGGTCTTGACTGGCGCGGCTGCTGCGCAGGACGAACGCGGTGTGGCCGGCGGTCCAGGTCTGCATCTGGAACATCGACTGATAAATCATGGCTGGTGGATCGGCGTCGAGCGAGAAGACGTGGACGTCGTCGACCACTCCGATAATCGTAAACAATCCGCGATCTCCCCAGAAGAATCGCTGCCCGACAGGATCGGTGCCGTGAAAGTACTGACGCGCCATAGCGGCACTGATGATGGCCACCGGAGGCGACTGCGGGGCGTCCTGCTCGCTGAAGGTGCGGCCTTGGCGAAGACCGATGCCCATGGCGCGAAAATAGCCCGGCGTTACCAGCGAGTTCTGCGCGAAGTGGAAGTCGGCTGGCGCGGCATGTTCAAGACGGAAGCCAATGCCGCGATCGTCGCTAAGCGGCAGATGGCTAGCAGCGGCCACGGTCGTCACTCCCGGCAGGCGCGCGAGCCTAGTCAGCAATTCCTTTTGGACGGCAATGCGCATTGCGGGATCGGGATAACGCTCGGTGTCGAAGATGGTGCGCACCACGAATGCGTTGTTGGGATCAAACCCCAGCGGCGTGTCGAGGACCCGCAGGAAACTGCGGATGAGCAGGCTGCCGCCAATCAGCAACACCAGCGCCAGTGCGATCTCGCCGACGACAACGGCATTTTGGAGACGCAAGCTGCTGCGTGAACTGCCGCTCTGCGCAGAATCTTTCAAGAAGGTTTGCGGCGACGCCTGCGACATCCGCCACGCGGGCACAAATCCGAATAGCACCGTGGTTACGACCGACAATCCCAGCGTGAACAGCAACGCAGGGGGATGTAGCGCGATTTCGTGGAGGCGAGGGACGCTGGCCGGCCCAAAGTTGCGCAACCCGGCAACCGAGAGCACGGCCAGCGCGATCCCCGCACAACCACCTAGCAGAGAAAGCAGAAAACTTTCCACCAGACACTGGCGAATGAGAGCCGCGCGCCGGGCACCGACGGCATTGCGAATCGCCATCTCGCGGCCGCGGGCAGTGGCGCGGGCGAGCAACAGATTGGCAACGTTGGCGCAGGAGATCAGCAGTACGCAAATCACGGCAGCCGATAGCAGCAGCAAGAGAGGGCGCGCTCTCTCGACCGTATAGGTCGAGAAAGTGTGAACGTGCGGCATGACCCGCAGAGTATCGGAATAAACGTCGGGGTGCGCCTGCTGGAAGTTGTCGGCGACGTGTTGAATGTCCTGCTGCGCCTGCTCGCGGCTGACGCCAGGCTTCAAACGTCCAATCATCCCTACCCCGAATTCCATCAGACGATTCTGCGGAGCCAATACATCGTGAGAGAAGCCGATGGGCAGCCACAAATCCGCCATCTCGGAGAAGGGACGGCCGTCAAAGGGAAAATGAAACGAAGGCGGCATAACGCCAATTACGCTGTACGGCTTTTCATCGAGCTTAATAGTGCGCCCAACAATGTTGGGATCGGCCTGATACTGATGCTGCCAGAGCGAGTACGACAGCTGTACCACATTGTCAGAGCCGGTGCGGTCTTCGTCGGGGGTGAAGGCGCGGCCCATCATGGGCGAAACGCCGAGCGTGGAAAAGGCTGAACCAGACATTCGGGCCGCGTGAATGCGCAGCGGCTGGCCTTCGCCGGTCAGGTTGAAGCCGGCACTTTCAAATGCTGCAACGCTGGAAAACGACTGGTTCTGGTCGCGGTAATCGAGATACTCCTGCGCGGCGACACCTAACTCATCGCCGGGCGCGACGGTTTCCGTCTCAGACACGAGCATCAAGCGATCAGGCTGATGGTAAGGCAAAGGCCGTAGCAGGACGGTGTCCACCACGCTGAACACGGCTGTGTTCGCGCCTATTCCAAGCGCGAGCGTAAGGATCGCAACCAGGGCGAAGCCAGGTGACTTGCGAAGCTGTCGTAGCGCGTAACGAAAGTCGGACATAAAAGAAGCAATTAGCATTTAGCCATTAGCTTTTAGCTTTTAGCAATCGGCCCCTCCGTGAGTGATCGCCTTTAGAACTTTCACGGGCCACCAATCTCGTTGTTACCGTCATCTTCCGGCTAAGAGCCAAGAGCTAAAGGCTAAGAGCCAAATCAAAACTTGATCAAACCTAAGACTTCGAGCCGGGGCTGAAGCGTGTGCGTGAGAACCTCTGCCGTCCCTACGGGACTCAATATGAATTCTCACCTACCCAGCACTCCGCCATCCCACCCCGATTCGCGCAAA
>CAWCMU010000018.1:0-515876 GCA_963796695.1 uncultured Acidobacteriaceae bacterium
AAGGCCGCTTGACGTTTGTCTTGATTTCCAAGATTTACCGGCAGATGTACGCGGATACGGGTATTGCCGCTGACAGCGCGCGCGGCTCATGGTCCACCCGCTGGGCACGTTGGCTCGCGAAGCCTTGTCGAAAGCTGTTCGCAGGGCGGCCAACGCCGCAACTGGTGATGCCAAGAACCAACTCCTAATACCAAGCCTGGCGGCAGAAAGAGGGAAAGCAGCCTGGGGATTCACTGGTTAGCATTCGCCCTTGATCGCGTCGCTTCACTTGTTCCACCCGGTTCGCGGTGAGCATTATTGCTCAGCAAAGCCGTCCGCTGGATAAGTAGTCTCGACTTGTTGTCGGCTACGTTACCGCTTCGAATGCCCGCATGTCCTACAAAAATGTCTATCCTTTCGGCCCTCCCTCGCTATTCAAGAAGATTGTCCAACAGGGGGCTACTCGAGACTACAAACATAACGAAGTAGTCTTCGAACAGGGAACCAAGGCCGATGCGATGTTCTACCTGCAAAGTGGCAATGTGAAGTTAGTGGCGGAGTCGAAAAGCGGGAAAAAAGCTGTGCTAGCCATCTTGCGGAAGGGCGATCTCTTTGGTGAAGGCTGTCTCGAAAGAGAATCGCTACGGATGTTCAGCGCGATAGCCATCCCGCCTTCTACCCTCGCCCGAGTGAGAAAGGCTACAATCGTTCGGACCATTCAGCAAGAGCCAGCTTTTGCGAAGTTCTTCATTGCGTACCTGATAGCGCGCATCGGCCGCATCGAATGCGACGTAGTGGACCAGATTTTTAGTTCTAGCGAAAAACGACTGGCAAGGCTTCTATTGCTCCTGGCAAATTTCGGATCGCAATCCAAACGGGGGCCCGTGCTCATAAGGATCAGTCAGCAAACCTTAGCCGAAATGGTCGGCACCACCCGCTCTAGGGTAAGCGCCTTCATGAATCGGTTCCGGAAGCTCGGACTTATCAACTACAACGGCACCCTTCGGGTCAATCGATCACTACTCACTTTTCTCATGGAAAAGTGACAAGGTCGTCTACAATGCCTTTCCACCTCTGGTCGCCTTCTCTTCCTCTGCTTCCAACGGCAACGGTCGCACAGCAGGAGAGGGGACCAGCACACGGTGCGACAGTTCCGGAACCGATGTTTGACCGATCTGCTACCTCCGTTGACGAAAAAATCGGCTTCTCGTGAAACGGACTGATTCAGACGAGTCGCCGGCAGAAGGGATTTGAGGTGCTGCAAGAGTTGTTTTCGAGTCTTGGACGAACCCGAATGTATATGCCAGGACCGCCGCCCTAAACGCCCAGAAGTCTGGTTCTGGGAAGGTTCAACTGATAAGTAATGAAAAACGCGCTTGTAATATCCTTGAAATAGCTCTCAGTTGGCGGACCACTCGTAAGTACGGAAGTCACTCGGGCGATGAGCTGTCGCTGAAATTGCCGTTGGTATTTCTGCTCTTCTTTTGGTGGCCTGCGTGCCAATGGTCCCCGCAGGGACAAAGGTAGCTTTGAAGTCCGTGCAGCCCGTGGCGTTCCCCAGCCAACAATCGCCGCGGCGGCGGCGGCTTGAGTTGGGAACGATCGTTTACCTTCATGTGCTCGTTTGCGCCGTTCGTCCTTTTTCGACATGTATGTTCAGTCCACTCTAGGGTTCCTTAACCCATGGCTTAAGGAACAGAGCGTGAGCAGCAAACGACTCGGAGACGAAAAAACGGTACTCGCAGGAATAAGCAGCCGTCCGCATTATTACCGAAATGGTTAGTCGGATACCGTATCAGGAAGCCAGAAGCGCATACGAACCTCGGCTTTGATGCATCCCACACTCGTTGCAAGTCGTGCGCGAGTTACCTCCACATGAAGGTCAACTTCAAAGCTAGCAAAGGGGCCACGCGCCTGACAAACTATGCCGCCTTCGCCTGGGCCCACTCTCCTACCCGCAACGACCAAAGGTGTCTATCGCAATGGCGCGGTCGATGGGAGGACCGTATCGCTATTTGAAGGACCCCGCATGTTCCCTTTTGCACACATGTGGGGGCGGTAATCCACTTCGTTTGGAACCGAACGAGCAATATTGACCAGTCTTTATCCTCATGTTTCTTGGATACTTTACGAGGTATGGCGTCGTGAAAATGAGACGTCCTCGCCTACTCAGGTGCTAAGGAGTGCTCGATGAACCTCAATCTTGTTGACCCCAAATTAATCGCTGCCGCTGTCGTGGTGGTTCTGGCGATTGTCGTCGCTATCGTGTTGTATGTGCGCAAGCGCAAGAAAAACACGGCAGAACTGCGCGGCCGCTTCGGCCCGGAATATGACCGTGCGATTCAGCAACATGGCTCCGAGCGTAAAGCTGAAGCGAAGCTGGTGGACCGTGAAACGCGAGTGGAAATGCTCAACATCCGCGAACTCGATCTAATCGAACGTGAGCGTTACCTGGGAGAATGGCAGGCGGTGCAATCGCGCTTTGTCGACTATCCAAAAGGAGCGGTCACAGAGGCTGACGAGTTGGTGTGCGCTCTAATGCGAACTCGCGGCTACCCCGTTACCGACTTCGATCAACGCGCCGCGGACATTTCTGTGGACCATCCGCTGGTGGTAGAGAACTACCGGTCCGCACATAAGATCGCATTAAGCCTTGGCAGAGGCGAAGCTAGTACGGAAGACCTCCGCACCGCCATGATCCACTATCGCTCGCTGTTCGATGAACTGATGCGGGCGCGAGCGGTTGGTGACCAAAGAGTGGCGTAAGCACCGACTGCTGAAATTGCGGAGTCGACAGACGTTCGGTGATGCCATGAGTCGGAAGCATTGCTAGCCGGCGCCCGACGGTGTACTCGGTGGTTAACTTTTATGAAGTAAATGAGGATAGTACAAAGTGCAGCACTGGGGAATCTACGTTGCTTACGGCTGGCTGGCTACGATCGTCGTGGCCTTCACCGACGCTGTGCAAGCCATCCGGAAGGGGGCCACCAACTGTCTGAAAAGTACCTGTGATCTCTCGCTGCCACGGGGTACAATGTCTGGTATCGGACAAATAGCAGTTGCCGTCGTCCAGTGGACCTTCAGCTAGTCAGCCCGATGCTTCCCAAACGGAAGTTCTCTGAGGCCAACGGTGAATCGCTGAGTTAGGGGAGTCTCCGCTGAGGTTGATCAGTTCTTTTCCATTGCGTAACCACAACTTCCGTGAGCGGTTCGCAGAGAAAGCCGGTATGGAAAAGCCCAGGCGGGATTCCGTTAGCCACATCCTCGTCATCAGCAAATACGTTCGCGATGTACGAGTAATTCGGGATTCCCTGGAGAATTCGGGATATGAACCATTGGAGGTCGAATCGGCTAGTAGCCTCTCCGATGCCATTGAGCAACTAAAGCGAGCCAGCGTCCAAGCCGTGCTTCTCAATCTCGACCTTCCCGATAGCCAAGGCCTGGAGACCCTCGAAAAACTTTTCAAGTGCGTCCCCGGAATTCCCATACTTATATTAAGTGAGTCCGAAGAAGACGAAGTGGCCCGACAGGCAGTGAAGAAGGGCGCCCAGGACTTTATTCCTCGCGACCATCTGGACCGTTATTCGGTTCCCCGCGCGGTTCGCACTGTGATTGCCCTGAAGACGGCATCTGGAGCTCTGTCCAGCGACGGAGGCTTGTCTGCGGACACACTCAACTCAATCGGCGATGCGGTGCTCAGCACTGACCTGGAAGGCAGAATCGTCTACCTCAATATCGTGGCCGAAAAAATGACCGGCTGGAAGCTGGAGGAAGCCTTAGGCAGGCCGCTTGTCGAAGTGTTTCGGATTGTGGACCGGGAAAGTCGCGAGCCTGCGCGTAACCCACTGGAGGACGCGATTTATCAGGATCATGCTGTGAGCCTTGCGGCACAGAGCGTGCTGATCCGCCGCGACGGCTTCGAAACCGCTATCGAGGATTCTGCCGCTCCCATTCGAGACGTTAAAGACCACGTAGTGGGAGCCGTCCTGGTTTTTCGGGACGTAGGACACGCCTACAGCCTGGCACATAAGATGTCCCATTTGGCGCAACACGATCCTCTCACGGGATTGCCGAACCGGGTTCTGCTGAATGACAGGCTCAGCCAGGCGATAAGGACGAACGAGCGGCATCATCACAGGCTGGCGGTACTCTTCGTTGACCTCGACCAATTCAAAACGGCCAACGATTCGTTGGGGCATGCCATGGGAGACTTGCTGCTCCAGGCCGTGGCGAAGCGATTGCGCGAGTGCCTGCGCGATGAAGATACGGTCAGCCGTCATGGAGGAGACGAGTTTGTAATCTTGTTACCGGAAGTCGATGGGGCAGGCCATGTCGCACTGGTTGCGAAAAAGATCATAGACAAGCTGGCGGCGCCGTACATGGTTGAGGATAACGAACTGCACATTGCTGCCAGTATTGGTATCAGCCTCTATCCTGATCACGGTCATTCTCCCTCAGCTCTGCTGCACCGCGCTGACTTCGCCATGTACGAGGCCAAGAAAAAAGGCGGTGGAAGCTATGTCTTCTTTGACGGGTACTTGGGATAAGAAGGTGAATCGATCACCCGAAGAAACTCTCTCGACATTAACCATGTCCCAGGCATCTTTTCAAGATAGCGAGATGAGTAGAGTTTTCGTATATCCTTGCTTCGAGCAATGGCTTTGCCTAATAAATTCGTTGAATGAGCAATTTTGAACAGACTAGGCCGGCCGAAAATTATATCGTCCCACAATCGTAACGGCAGAGCCATTGGTAGTCGGCCCTGTAGAACGGGTTTGTCCAACCCTCCATCCACTACCAGTGGCTCTGCACGGATGACTTAGAGATGTGGGTTGACAATGCACTCACCATACGGCACGGAACTGGTTGAAGACTGCCTCACTTGTAATCTGTGCTTAGAGGGGTTTTTCTGCCACCTGCCGACACCGGTAAGGGAAGTCTTCCAACGCCTGAAATTTACCCTCGCGCATCCTGCTGGCGCGACTCTGTTTGTGGAAGGGCAAGCGTGCGGCGGCATCTACATTCTTTGCAAAGGACGGGTGAAGTTATCAACCGGTTCGAAAGACGGTCAAACTCTCATTCTAAAGCTAGCGCAGCCCGGTGAGGTCCTAGGGTTGAATGCGACCCTTTCCGGAATCCCTCACGAAACTACCGCGGAAACCACCCAACCGTGCCAACTTAATTTTGTAAAAGGAAGCGACTTCCAAAGGTTCCTGAGCGAACACGGTGATGCCTGCATGAACGCCGCGATCCACATGAGTCGCGAGTGTCAACAAGCCTACCAGCAGCTGCGCTCGCTGACCATGAGTTCAGCGTCTCAGCGATTGGCCCGCTTGATGCTGGAATGGGCGCAAGACGACGCGGCAATGGCGACGACGGGCGGGATTAAGGTGGCATTGACTCACGAAGAGATTGCACAGGTCATCGCCATGTCGCGTGAGACGGTCACCCGTACTCTAGCCAGTTTTCGGAAGCAGAATATCGCCAAACTTAACGCTTCTACCTTGTTAATCCAAAACATGGCCGCCATTCACAAACTTGCCGGCGCTTAGACCAATAATTCTGAACGCCCGGGCGTGCTTAAGCCGCAGATAAGGAAGTTACATGAACCCGGCCGCATTCCCTTCTCCTGATCACCTCCCGCTCATATTGTGCATCGATGATGCCGAGATCGCGTTGCGTGTGAGGAAACTTCTGCTCGGCCACGAAGGTTACGCCGTACTTACGGCCACGAGTGCTGAAGAAGGCTTGGAGCTTTTCAAACAAAACCCGATTCAGTTGGTCGTCGCCGACCACTTTCTAAGCGGGAAAACAGGAACAGAGATCGCCCGCGAAATGAAGAAGCAGAAGCCGACGGTTCCCATCCTCATAATCTCGGCGGCGATGGAGAAGCCTGATGGCCTCGAGTTTGCCGATGGTTTCCTGGCGAAAGGGGAGTCACCCCAGGTCCTGCTCGATACCGTAGCTTATTTCTTGGCCAGTTAGAGCCACGGATAAGTCGCTCGCTACCTATATGTCAGGCGATGTCGACAAGGCTCCTGCCCGGCGGAGTAAGGAACCACACGGTAAGAACGTGAATTTCAGAAGGTCGTTCATCAGCAACAACGCAGATTTACACGGACTCCCGATCCGGAACGGTCGCGGTATGTGGATATCGCTGATTCTCGTCACAGGGATCATCGGCGGCCTGGGTCTCTTAATACAGCTACCCAGGTGAGTAAGGTCCGCCACCAACGTAGTGTTCTTAATTGACCGTTATTAAGATTGACAACGTGCAATCATCGATCATGAGTAATAAGACTTCGAGGGGCATATTAGCGAGAGCACTCCTGTCCAGCGTCAAGAAAGAGATGGCGAAGCCTCGCATTGCAAAGTCTGCGCAAGAGAGGGAGCTCGATGAGTCAGCCGTTTTTTCCTTAAGCGGGAGCGCGTGGCCCGGACTAGGTCGTCCGAATCGTCGCCCTCACTGGTGACGCATCCCGGAGCTTTCTAGATTCGGCCACGTGAAGGCTCGAGGTTCACCCAACATACCGGCCACGCACCCGGTGAGAGGGCAGGTCTGAGCCTCGCCCGTACTGGTCAATTCTGCTCAGACTGGCGGACGCCATGGGATTACAACAATGGCAGTCGTCAGCATCCTCGTATATACAACATACCCACCAACAGCAGAACCGAGGGCGCGGTATTCTCTCCAATCCGTGTCAGAACCGTACTCCTCATCAAGACCCAAGGGAGACTTATGAACACGAGCACGAAAGACAAGATCAAGGGTAGCTTCCACCAAGTAAAAGGAACGATCAAAGAGGGGTTGGGAAAAGCTGCAAATGACCGCGAGTTGAAAGCCGAAGGTAAAGCCGAAAAGAATGCGGGCAGAGTCCGACAGCAGATTGGCCACGCTAAAGACGCCGTCGCGAAACTAAAAGGAAAACTGTCAGAGATGAAAGCTCGATAAGACGCCCGCGGCAGTGCTCACCCGCCTTTTCAGACATGCGATACATTATGTACGCACCAATCATCGCCCCCGCAGTGCCGGCGGCCGCATAATAAGGCCTCAACTTGCCTTCGCATTAACAAGAACCTAGGCGTCCCCCGTTCTACCTGGAAGTTTGCGGGGTTACGTGGAGGATTTCTTGCTATTGTTCATGGTGAACGCTATAGGAGTTGCAATGTCTAATTCAAAAGATCAAGTTAATCCCAGAGTCGACGTTTTCCGGCAGCCAGGAACATTCAAGAACGATCCGCCCCGTACTTTCTCTGACGAGGAGATACGAGCTCGCGCCTATGAGATCTACGAGTCTCGCGACCGCAACGGCAACCATGCCGATCAGGACTGGAGCCAGGCCGAGACCGAGTTGACGGAACTCCTGCACGCGAAGTAGTCCGAGACGCGCTTCCTTAACCCGAATGGACAAGATGGGCAACCCGTTCAAGCGCGCCCTGAGCGGGCTTTGTCGAGCATAATGATGTGATCTGATTACCGCCCTCTAAGGTGTCGGAAGACGTCCAATCGATCTATGTCGGTTTTGAGGCTCTGTTCCTTAATCCATAGGTTTTGGACCACCACAGTCGGCTGATAACAGCCGACTGTTTTCTGTGGTTTGCAGAGCCGCTGGAATGCACCCTTTGGGAACAGGGGCTTTAGTCAGGATTTGGTGGGTGGGTTGGAACGCAGCTGGCGCAACAGGGTCAACAGTTCATGATGACGGTTGAAGTGATCGAGCTCTAACCTGTCGATGTGCTGCTTTAGAGCAGAGATCGCCCCTTGCAGGTCGTGCTGTTCGCGATAATGACGATGGTCCCACAGGATGTAAAGGATCGCGGAGACCGAGGCCAGCGCGATTACCAGGAATGCTCCGTCGATTTGGTTCAAGCTCCCCTCCCTGTTTGCTGCCGCAAGGCCCGAATGACCGAAGTACGGGAGATGGCGTGCAGTTTCGCCAGTTGACGCAAGCTATAACCTTGAGCCCGATCGCGCACTAGCGCCTCGCGATCGATGGATAGCGCTGGCCGGCCGATGCGCTGGCCATCCAGCCGGGCGCGCCGCATGCCGCAGCGCACCCGTTCGACGATTAAGCTTCTTTCCAACTCAGCGATGGCGCCGATGATCACCACCACGGCCCTGCCCAGCGGGCCGCCCGTGTCGAGCTGTTCCCGGAAGCTCACAAACTCAACGTTCAGGTGATTCAGCTCGTCGAGCACTTCCAGGAAGTGGCGAACGCTGCGGGCCAGCCGGTCGCAGGCCCATACCAACACGATGTCGAAGCGTCCGCGGCGCGCATCGGCCAGCATCTGATCCAGGCCAGGCCGGCGCGCCTTGGTTCCGGTAATGCGGTCGGTGTAACGCTCGACGATTGCATAGCCGCGTTGCTGGGCCAGTTGCTCCAGGTCGTGAAGCTGGCTTTCCGGATGTTGATCGACGGTAGAAACCCTCAGATACAGGGCCGCGCGTTTCACGCCCGTACCCGGATTCCGTGGGCGGCGAGCCGGTCACGCAACAGATCCCGTTGAAGTAACAGTCGTCCCAACTCTTCCGGGTCCGGGGAGCCAGAGAACAGCTCTTTATCAAACTGCTGCTGTACGGCCTGGAAGGCCTTCACGCCCTCGGCGATTTCTTGATCGATCCCCGGATCGGAAGGTGGAGGGGTGGCGGCTGCAGACACCAAATGCAGGCCAGAGGTGATGGTTCTACGAGCTTTCATGATGGGATGCCTTTCTGGAAACGAAACTCGCGCCCCGCTTCCTAAATGCCTCGACATAGCTTAGTTATATCACTCAGCTACGTACGCTTCAAAATCACATCCCTGAAAGGCCGCCCCACCTACCCTGCAGCCCGAAAATGTCGACCCCGAATACATCCCTTTCGACTATGGTTTCCAGCGTTACTTCACCCGGGCCAACCCCCGGCTGTACATCAACAGCATCTTCATCGACGAGTTCCACCACATCCAGTGGGAGCTGCTCTACAACCTGATCCCCAAGTACGGCTACTGTTCCTCGAAGTTCGACGACGTGGCCAACGGCAAGAGCCTGATTCAGGGTCAGCTGGGGATCAACTTCGTTTCCCCCGGGTACCTCATCGCCGCCTTGCTGACGTGTGCGGTAAGTGCCGGGTGATACCTGTCTACCCCAGGTTTTTCTCTCTCTATGGCCGATGTGCCACCCTCGCGACTTTTTCGCCATCTACCGCCCGCTCACCGGAAACAACTCCCAGCAACTGTTACAGATAGCGCTGCACATGGTCTGGGCCGATGGCTCACGGCAGCAGCCACTGGATGCCAGGCGGCCCCTCATTGCTCGTTCTGCACTGCCACCCTGGAGAGGAATGTCGTCATGGAACAGCTGTCTTTAGGCGATAAGTAACCGTGGGGGATGCAGATAGAAGATCGTCAGACGGGGCCACAGAAGCGAACAGATCCTGCAGACGAAATACATAAAGGATAATTAGCAGGACGGGTAAGGGCTGACTTCAAAGCTCACGGGTAGGGTTGATTGTTTGGGGCCGCCCCTTCCTGCCCGCCGGCTCTCAAGCGGAAATTAACTCGTCAGACTGGCGAACCAGCCGCAGAGCTTCGCCGTAAGTTTAAGGCTAGCCACAAGATAGCAATAGCGGCGGCCAGTTCAGGAGCGCGCCTGCCGGCGCCCCTGATCTCTACGCAAACAACCCAGAGCACCCGGCTGCTCAGGCGAGAAAGCTCTGCCAGAATACCGGATCAGCTAAACCAGCCCAAAATCTGCTCTCCCTCTTTCCCACATGCATCATTGCTGCCGGAAACCTCTCCTCAATCCTGCAAAATAAATGTGCGGAATCGCTAAATCGACCCAAATCGGCCTTTCCCAAATGTGCGGAATCTCAACCACCATCAGCGGCCTGTCCAGTAGTGTCCAAGTGTTAGGGCACTATAGCCTGTCCTGCCGCCCCAACCCTTTCAATCCAGCCTGTCTTCCCGCACAAACTACGCTCACCTGCGAAATACCGCGCCACATCTAACACAACCGGGCTTCCTGAGAATTTGGGTTTCCCACTTCTACGGTTTGGGCGTTTTACGTCCATGTGGCGATGCCAATGCGGATCGGATGCTGGCCGGTCGGGTGGGGACTGGCCGGTATTCCAAAGGTCGACCCTAGCTGTTGCTCCCCGTTTCCTGTCCACACAGCACGACCACAAGTTCCGGCATGACCCGCCCCGGGAAACTATGCCGCAGGAGGTTGGAGATTTCGGCCTGCGTAGCTCGGTTTGTGCCGGATTTACCGGCATGATTCGACCTAATGTAATTCAAGTGACGGTCTCCAGCAACAGGTTTGAAGACTTGTTCGTTCTTACCTCTTTATCCGTCGTAGTCGTGCGGTGGGAATGTGGGAAACGCGAAGCGTTTTCCAAGCGGACGCAGTCCGCGTCATTTCCACCGCTCGTCGTTGCTGCAAACTCAGCAGGGGTTCGATCCGCTAGCGACGAGTGCGGCCGATGGTGGTTGTAGTCATGGCGCCACAAAGCCAACTTGTGGCGAGCGTCGGCCAGACTGAAGAAGACCTCCACGTTCAGGCACTCGTCACGTAGTCGGCCATTGAAGCTCTCGATATAGCCATTCTCCACCGGTCGTCCTGGCCGGATGAAGTCCAAGTACACTGCGTTCCCGTAAGCCCACAGATCCACCGCCTTGCTGGCGAACTCACTGCCGTTGTCCACAGTGATCGATTGCGGCGTACCGCGCTCGGCAACGATCCTGGCCAATACGACCGTGACTTTTTCCCCGCTTAAGGAAGCATCCGCGAACAACGCCAAGCACTCTCGCGTGAACTGATCCACTACTGTCAGTATCCGTATCCAGCGGCCGTCCGCCAGGCGCTGGGCAACAAAATCCATGCTCCACTTCTGGTTGCGTCGTATGGCTGATCCTTGGGGTACTCGCTGGCGCTGTGCTCGTTTCTTCCGTTGCGTGGTGCGCACGATCAGCCCTTCTTCGCTGTACAGCCGGTAGATACGCTTAGCATTCACCGCCCAGCCCTCCCGCTTCAACAGCACGGTCAAGCGTCGGTACCCGTAACGCACTCGGCTAGCCGCCAACTCGCGTAGCCGTACCCGCAGGCCCTCCTGTGGATCACGGTGCTGCTGGTAACGCAAGGTCATTCGAGACATGGCAATCAGCCTCGCTGCATGACGTTCACTGAGCCCATGGACGGCTTGCGCCCACTTCGCCAATGCCCGCCGCTGGCGAGGCCTCACAGCTTTTTTGCGACGATCTCCTGCAGGATGTGGCGGTCCAGCGAAAGGTCAGCCACCAGCCGTTTCAGCTTGCCATTTTCATCCCGCAGCTGCCGCAACTCGCGCAGCTCGCTCAGCCCTAGGCCGGCGTACTTCTTCTTCCACAAATAGAACGACTGCTGGCTGATGCCATGTTTACGGCAGATCTCCACCACCGTCGTCCCCGATTCAGCCTCCCGCAGTACCCGCAAAATCTCTTCTTCCGTGTGTCCCCGCTTGGCCATTCCTGGTTCTCCTCTCCTTGTTCCAGAGAACCACGACAGGCCACGATCTCTCAACTTCAAACTGGCTTAGTTTTCGGGTTTTGGGTCAGGCAGGGCAGCAGCATCGTCGGCAAAAGGAGTGATTGTGTAACTTTGGCCATTTGCATCACGGCGGGTTACAGTCCGGAAGAGTAACTTGTAATATGGAGAATACCGCCAGTCAATAGTATGTGAAATCAAAAACGCCGCCGTCGCTGGTTGAAAAGTAGGAGATGCCATCCATCCAGCCTCCTCGCCGGCCACAGCCATCTTGATCTGCGCTGCTGGCTACCTTTGCGCGAGGGTTTGATCCTGACTCCCTACCAGCTTCTCCAGCCGCGACAGGCGCTGTTCCAAATTGCTGATCTTTCGCTCCTGCATTTTTACGACCTCGGCTTCCGATTCGGCTCGGCGGTATTGTTTTTGCATCTCATTGAGAAGCATCGTGCTGAGATATTGATAGCGCACAGAGTAAGGTTGGGCATCTTGGTCATAAGCCACCAATTCGGGATAGACTTTGGCAACTTCTTCCGCGATTAAGCCGTATCGCAAGGTTTGTTCGTCCTTAGCATATTCGGGTTTGTAGACAAAGGTTACAGGGCGCAGCTTCATAAGTGCGCTGGTGCTATCGCCCATGTCGCGGATTTGCTCCTTGAAGCGCTGCGACGATGTCTGAGTTCCAAGTTGTCCATTAGAATTGATGTACACGGGGATGCCCGAAGACGAAGTTGAACTGTAAATGCCTGCGATGTAAGCGGCAGTCTGAGGCCCTAAGCCTGTGTCACCGCCGATGCGTATAGCGTTTGATTCGGTTTGAGAGGTAGCGCCAAAGCTCCCAATGTAAATGTCATTGCTGCCGCTCATATCGTAGTAGCCGGCGAAATTACCCAGAAATGTGTTTTGATCACCGGTGACGTTCAAAGCTCCGGCGTTCGGACCAACGAAAGTATTCGCTGATCCGTTGCTTCTAATCCCAGCCGAAACACCGACGAAGACGTTGCTGTAGCCGTCGACGTTGTCTGCTCCCGCCTCAACACCATCGAATGTGTTCTCAGAACCTTGATTGGTCCTCTCCCCTGCACTCCCGCCTGTGAAGGTGTTGCCAAATCCGAGGGCATTGCTAGCCCCAGCAGATGCGCCGGTGAAGGTGTTCTCGTCGCCAGAAGTGCTTTGGAAGCCAGCGCCCTGCCCTACGAAGGTATTTGCGACTCCGGGAGTGCTCAGTACGGTTGTGCCACCAATCTGGTACATCGTCGCTACGTTAGCGCTGCCGTTAACGTCAATCTTCGCCTCCGGCGTTGTCGTTCCCGCTCCCACATTTCCTGCGTTTGACTGGTAGATGATCGAACTCAGTAAGTAATTGGGCTTTGCCCAAATGGGGATGTAATTTGTTGTGCCATCGCCACCGATGATAGGCCCAGGCACCGAGGCAGGCGAGTCGCTCTGTCGTGAATTACTGGATGGGCTGTTGGCGGGTTGCTGTGCGATTGCGATAGGAACGCAAGCAAGAATTGTCACGACGGAAGCGATCCTGATCATACGCATGGCCTCTCCTTTTTTGGGGTGAGATTTGGAACGGGACGATCTGGGCCGGTGCAGTGCGCAATTGTGGTACCAGTGTGGGACCTTGTCAACGGGTTATTAGCAGCAATCGGGAACTGGACAGATGCCTCAAGCCGCTTGGGCGCTGCACCCCGAGTCAGACAGCGACAAAGCCCGTGAAACGTTATTTCGATGACGGTGGGCGCTTTACGACAACGTGAGAGGCGGGCTCAATGCAGACAAATTGCATCGCGCATTTCTGCTGTTGCGTGAATGGGCATACCTCAAAAGTCGCCATAGATGTCCTCGTCACCGTGTACAAATCCTAGGCTTTGCGGCCAAATGGGGAAGCTTGCGTCGTCGAGGGTTGGCCCTCCGGTAACGCCCAGCATCCGTTTTGTTCCCAGGGGCCAAAGCCGTACAGTCACGTGTCTGCTCCCTGCGAGAGCCTTCCATGAACTGTGTAGCAAGCGCCGACTACCTTAGAGTTCCCCTTGCATTTAGCCGTCGCAGTAAACGCCGGGATTGACCCGATACCAACAAGGACTAGAACGTTCAACAGCACGCGAGCGACCATGGACATACCTTGGCAAAAAGGAGCACAGTTGGAGCAAGATAACGCATTCCCGGCCCGGAAGTCTGTGACCATTGGCGAGAACAGCGAGGTCACTCATCATCCCGAACCGGCATCGCCATGGGCTGTAACTTGTGCAATGGCGATGTTACGCCAGCAATCACATTGTCTCGGGCGAATCGTGGATCACGTTTACGGCGTGATCTCCCAGACAACGCCCCAGCCGTACGCTCCTCCCTGACTTGCGGTGCCGTAGAGGTTGCCCCTGGCATCGACGGCCACACCGCCAAGTGGCGAGCCTCCATCGCTACCCCCTGTAAACTCGTAGAGATCGGTAAAGCTCCAACCGCTGCCGGATGGGGTCAGTTTGAAAACAGAACCCTGTCCATAAGCGCCGTCACCCACCGTTGCGCCGTAGATATTGCCGGAGCTGTCGACGGTCAGATTGCCTCGGATGCCTCCATTGCCGCTGAAGGTGAAGGTGTGGAGAATCGTCAACGTCCAACCTTGGTTTGAGGGCGACAGTTCGTAGACCACGCCGCCTCTTCCGGGGACTCCGCCCACAAGCGTGCCGCCGTAGAGATTGCCGGCCCGATCGAAGACCACCCCGCCGTCAGCGCCACTCCCGTCAATTCCATTAAAGCTATAGAGAATTGTTTCCGTCCAATTGGAGCCCGAACGGGTCAACTCGAACACGGTGCCCAAGCCATAGGCGCCGCCAGAGTAGCTTGTACCGTAAAGGTCGCCGGCGCTGTCCAAAGCTATCCCCACACCGGGATAGACGCCACTGCCACGTGGGTCTCCATCAAAGCTGTAGATGTCGCTTTCCGTCCAGCCGCCTCCGGAGGGCGTTAGCTCATAAACCGAGCCAAATCCATTCGTGCCTCCGTTGGTCGTCGTGCCGTCGAGATTACCCGCGGAATCGAAGATGATGTTTCCGGCGGGCCAATCCGGGTTACCCCACTGGTCAATAGAAAACTGGTAGAGGCTGGTAACGTTCCAGGAACATAGCACGGTGGAGCAGGCCTTCGGCTGCGGCCTTAGGTCGAACACAGTTCCTGCGCCGTAGGTTCCAAAACCGGTAGTCGTGCCGAATAGTGTCCCGTCAGGGCCGAAGGTGACAGCTCCTACAGGATATCCCCCGTCAGCACCGGCGGTGAAGCTGTACAGCGGGGTAAGCAACCATGAGGAGCCGTGGCGCGCGAGTTTGTAAACGACTCCGTAGCCATGAATGCCTCCCCCGAAGGCCGTTCCGTAGAGGTTCCCGGCTCTGTCCAACGTGGGACCGGCCCACGGGTCGCCACCATCCTGGCCTCCGGTGAAATTGTGAATGACATTGTAGGTTTGCCCCTGCGCCGATTGCGTCGTGAGCGTTATAAAAAAGATCAGGATGACGAACGGCAACGTCAGCATGACAGCCAACGTATTTCCTAGATTCCAACTCACTCCGAAGATTGAATTACGAGATTGTGTGTTGCTGTGCATTGGCTTGTCCTCCTGCCATAGAGCTCTCCAACAATATGGGGCCCGGAGAGAAAGAGGCGCGCGCAGGGGCCGGGGAGAGGGTCAGCTTCGGAGGTCCTGTTCCTCGCGGTCAGACCGGGTGGGAATAAGGCCGGGAATAGTCTCCCAAGACACTCGTAGCATTACACAATCTTCATTGAACACTCGTCAGTGATCTGTGCCACATGGCGAGGTGATGTCAGCAAAAACTTGAGCGGAAGACGAAGCGAATCTTGACGGCGGTAGTCAGTTGCTCTCGATCAAGAGGACGATCCAACATAACTTTCGCAATCAGGCGTGGCTGTTGAAAAAGTCACTTCCGCAGAGATGATATTCCCCGGTGTGATTGGGCGCTGGGGTTCTTGTTTTGTTTGTGGTTGGTTTTTGCTTAGGCGGCTGCAGGGAGAGCCGGATTTGGAGCTTGGCTGAGGAAGCGCACCAGTCGTTTGATGTTCTGGGCAGCCGCCGCCAGGAAGAACTGCTCACGAACAAACTTCATCCGGCGTAGCCGCAAGCGACGCAGTCCGACCTGATTCTTGAGTTCCGCGAAGAGGGCTTCCACTTTCTTTCTCTGGCGTTGTGCGGTAGCGAACTCTGGCGTGTTGACTAACTCGCGGGCGCGTTGCCGGGCGGGCTCGTGGATGTGGATGGCCAGATACTTGTACTGGCCCGTGGTGCATTGCGCCTTTTGCGAACACGCACCGCAACGCTTGCGGTTTCCGATGTAGGCGTGGGTTCGATTCCTGACATTCAAACCGACGAAGTTGAGTTGTTGGCCAGCTGGACAGAGATAGCTGTTGCTTTCGGGACGATAAGTAAAACGGTCGGGACCATAGAGCGGACTGTTCTTGCGAAGAGCACTGTCCCGCGTGCGCATGTACGGTGTGATGTCCCGCTCCATTAACCACTGCAGGAACTCGCCGTTGCCGTAGGTGGCATCGGCGGCCACCGTTGTAGGTTCGCGCCCTTGCCATTCAGCGAAGCGAGCGATCATGTCTTGAGCGGCTACTGTCTCTTGGCTCATCCGGGCCGCAGTCCCTTGCACCCCTACGATCACGCAGCTGGCATTGTCCACCAGATAGTTGTCGTAATAACCCAGCCGGGCCGGAGTGCCGCCCTTGGTAGCGTAGGTCGAGTCCGGATCGGTGGTGGATACTTGTTCTTGTTCATGCACCGGCTCTTCCACTGGGTTCTGTTCTTCTAGTTCAGACAGATACTGGCGCAACGTTTGCTTGACTTGGGCTGCTTCAGCCAACCGTTCGCGGGGGATCCTGCTCTCCTTAGACGCATTGGCCTCGACAAAACTTCCGTCCACCGAGAGGTTGTCCCCGCGCACCAGTCCCACCTCCAGGCACTGCTTCACGATCTGTTCAAACAACTCTTCGAACAGCTGCGACTCCTGAAACCGTCCGTGCCGGTTCTTGGAGAAGGTGGAGTGATGCGGAATCTCCTGATCGAATCCCAGCCCGGTGAACCAGCGCCAAGCCAAGTGCATGCGTAGCTCTTCCACCAACTTGCGCTCGCTGGTGATGCCGTACAGGTAGCCGATCAGCAGGATACGCAGCAGCAGTTCGGGATCGATGGACGGTCGCCCCATGTCGCTGTAGCTGTCCTTCAGTTGCTCGCGGACGAAGGCGAAGCTGACGTGCTCATCGATGAGCCGCAGCAGGTGGTTCTTAGGAATGTAATCGTCGAGTTTGAAGTAATAGAACAGCGATTCGGAACGGGCGTGTTGCCCCATCATGATCAGCAGGCCTCCGCGAGTGAAGATCACGCAGTACATGGAACTTATGCTTCCTTATACCGCGCTTTACCTGCTTAGCAGAGTGACTTTTTCAACACCCACAGGCGATAGCGCAAGTTACATCGGAACGATACGCCCGACTCCGTAACTTGCGATAAGGCGATATATCGACAACCTTCGGGGAATCGGTCCGCTCTCACACATTCTTAGATGGGTGCCCGCCGAGAAAGTTGGCGAAACGCCAGTCCGAATCCTAGACCGATTGCTGTAACCACAAAGGTGAAGGCCGCGAGCTTCAGTAGCGAAGCATAAGTGTTCGGATGGATCGTGTCTGGCAGACGCATCAGGTGTTTCAGCACGTGCGCTATTGGCAACCAGACCCAAGCGATTGCAGCGGCAACGGCTGCGCGACCTCCCCAGATCATTCCGACAGCAGCGCCAAAAACGAGGAGCATTCCGACAATCACAATCGGGCTGACCTCTCCGCCGAACGCGAAGTTATCTACAGCAGCGATTCCAGCGCCCGCAAACAACCCGATTCCGACACGTATCGAAACGTTACGCGACATTTTCATGCGAAGTACTTTGTATTACAAAGCACTCTTGAGTCAAGCTAAATTTTATGGGTATCGAAGCCGAAAGGAAAGGAGGCGTTTCGTCAGAGATTACGGCTAAGCAAGCAAGTGATAACACTACACTTGAGCCGAAGGATGATTGGAATTGTCGCCGGCGTAATCAGAGGGAATGAGCCCGGTTTCCTGGCCGTATGCGATACGCTCCCAATTCATCGAACGCGTTCGACCTTTCGTAAACAGGCGTGGCTGTTGAAAAAGTACCTGACTTGATGCTTGTTTCTAAACAACGGTCACGTTATAAGCAGGCCAGAGTTCGTGATGCTGCTGTTAGTTGCCACGCTCGGAGGCCTGCTGATCATGATGGGGCACCACTCCCGCTCTGAAGCATTGTTCTACTACTTCCGTGTGGAAGATCAAGTTCCTGAAAACCATCTGCTACGGCTGATCGACAAACACATCAGTTTTGAGTTTGTACGGGAGCAACTGAAGGACAGCTACAGCGACATGGGGCGACCGTCCATCGATCCCGAACTGCTGCTGCGTATCCTGCTGATCGGCTACCTGTACGGCATCACCAGCGAGCGCAAGTTGGTGGAAGAGCTACGCATGCACTTGGCTTGGCGCTGGTTCACCGGGCTGGGATTCGATCAGGAGATTCCGCATCACTCCACCTTCTCCAAGAACCGGCACGGACGGTTTCAGGAGTCGCAGCTGTTCGAAGAGTTGTTTGAACAGATCGTGAAGCAGTGCCTGGAGGTGGGACTGGTGCGCGGGGACAACCTCTCGGTGGACGGAAGTTTTGTCGAGGCCAATGCGTCTAAGGAGAGCAGGATCCCCCGCGAACGGTTGGCTGAAGCAGCCCAAGTCAAGCAAACGTTGCGCCAGTATCTGTCTGAACTAGAAGAACAGAACCCAGTGGAGGAAGCGGTACACCAGCAAGAGCAGGTGTCGACCACCGATCCGGACTCGACCTACGCTACCAAGGGCGGAACCCCGGCCCGGCTGGGATACTACGACAACTATCTGGTGGACAATGCCAGCTGTGTGATCGTGGGGGTACAAGGGACTGCGGCCCGCATGAGCCAGGAGACAGTAGCCGCTCAAGACATGATCGCTCGCTTCGCTGCCTGGCAAGGGCGCGAACCTGCGGCGGTGGCCGCCGATGCCACCTACGGCAACGGCGAGTTCCTGCAGTGGTTAATGGAGCGGGATATCACCCCGTACATGCGCACGCGGGACAGTGCTCTACGCAAGAACAGTCCGCTCTATGGTCCCGACCGTTTTACTTATCTTCCCGAAAGTGACAGCTACCTCTGTCCCGCTGGCCAACCTCTCAACTTCGTCGGTTTGAATGTCAGGAATCGAACCCACGCCTACATCGGAAACCGCAAGCGTTGCGGTGCGTGTTCGCAAAAGGCACAATGCACCACAGGCCAGTACAAGTATCTTGCCATCCACATCCACGAGCCCGCCCGGCAACGTGCCCGCGAGTTAGTCAACACGCCAGAGTTCGCTGCCGCACAACGCCAAAGAAAGAAAGTGGAAGCTCTCTTCGCGGAACTCAAGAATCAGGTCGGCCTACGTCGGTTGCGCTTACGCAGAATGAAGTTCGTTCGTGAGCAGTTCTTCCTAGCGGCGGCTGCCCAAAACATCAAACGGCTAGTTCGCTTCCTCAGCCAAGCGCCGAACCCCACCGTTGCCGCAACTGCTTAATCGATTGAGTGGAAACAAATAAAACCCAAGGCCGAACACAAGTGGGCCAGTCTCATGTCTGTCGAAGGGACTTTTTCAACAGCCACAGGCCATAGCACTCAAAACCCGTAAACTACACCGGGAAGAGCAAACCTCTTGCGCATTCCAGGCGGCCTGCCGTACCTCCAATGCTACGGCACGTGGAGGCCGTCGTCATGGGCAAAAAGCGAACCAAGCGAAATTACCATCGCCGGGTCCTCCGGATACCAGACCTGGACCATTGCAAGCTGGCGGTCCTCAACAGTCTCAGTTCGCCTGCCTCGCGACGGGTGTACGAGTACGCCATCGAGCAGTTCACCGCCTGGTACTGTTCGGAACCTCGATTGGCTTTTAACCGCATCGTGGTGGTGCGTTATCGAATGCACCTGGAATCTCGTAGTCTGGCTGCCAATACCATCAACCAGCATCTCGCCGCCGTACGCCGGTTAGCGCACGAGGCTGCCGATTCAGGTTTACTGAGTCCGGAGCTGGCTGCCGGGATCAGCCGCGTGAAGGGTGTCAAGCAGCTGGGCTTTCGCTCCGGCAATTGGTTGACTGCGGAACAAAGCTCTAACGTGCTGAAGCAAGCAAATGGGAACAGCCTACGTGCTCAACGAGATTACGCCATGCTGGCCATGCTGTTCGGGTGCGGCTTCCGTCGCTCGGAACTAGCCGGGTTACGCTTGGATGACCTGCAAATGCGGCAGGGGCACTGGGCGGTTGTGGATATGGTCGGCAAGGGCGGTCACATCCGTACGGTTCCCGTGCCGGGGTGGGTGAAGGTCGCCCTCGACCACTGGACTGTGGCAGCCGGTATCACCAGAGGAAGAATCTTCCGTGCCGTTGCTCGCACCGGCAAAGTCTGGGGCGAAGGGATCTCGCAAAATGTCGTCTGGTACGTGGTCAAGACATGCTGCGAAAAAGCTGGACTGCAGCACATCGCTCCGCACGACCTGCGCAGGACCTGCGCCAAGCTATGCCACACCAGCGGGAGTGAGTTGGAGCAGATCCAGTTTCTGCTCGGCCACGCATCGGTCCAGACAACGGAGCGCTACCTCGGGTGCAAACAGAATCTGGGTCACCCGGTGAATGATCTGTTCAACCTGGGCACCAGCTACACTCCGCATGGGCTGGGCGCTCAGCCTGCCGCATCTCCACTGGAAGCAACGCCCAGGCAAGAGCTAGAATGCCCGCACGGAGGATCTCAACATGGTGACCCCACCCCGTTCTCCAATCCCGGGCAGGCTTCACAGAGAAGGCGAACTGAGGTGGTCCCAGGCGGAACGGAAGATTGCCCGGCGAGCTTTCGAGCATGCCCTCAACCAGGAGCTGCAGGAGGTAATGCAGAAAGTGAAGGAGATGGCCGCCGAGATCAAGGAATCCTCCGAATTGTGGGAGCTGGAAAAATATCTGACGCAACGCCGGAAAGAGATCAACAGCAAATACGAGTACCGGGGTGCGAAACTTAGGTTCGTGTTCGGGACGCTGCTGCACGAAGGACGCCTCACTGAGGAGCACCTGCGCGGCCTGGGCGAAGATAAACTGAAGGAGTTCCGCTCTTACGCCGACTTCTTGCGCACGGCGGATGAACCTATCAAAATGACGATTGCTGGAAGACGTTCCGGCGATGGTCAATGAGCGCTATGGCCTGATAGCGTCAGTTGACTATTGCAGCTTCGCGTACTCCGCCTTGGCGGCTTTCAGGATGGGGATGTCAGGGTCAGCGCCCTTCCACAGGGTAAAGAACTGCTGATAGGCGGCACGAGATTTTTCGCTCTGGCCTTCCAAGGCGTACGCGCGGGCGAGACCGAGATGGGCGAGCACGAAGAGCGGGTTGTTGGCCAGCATGCTGGGGTGATCAACAAGCTTGTCGAACTCTGTTGCCGCTTCGGCCCCTTGGTGGAGCATCAAGTAGGCCTGCCCACGCACGTACACGGGATAAAGCAGGGCGCCAAGCTCCATTTCCGTCACTTGGCCCGTCTCCAGAGCAGCTGCGGCGTCCAGAAACTCGATAGCCTTGGAAGGATTATTGCGATCGATTTCGATGGCCGCCCGGACAGTTGGGAGCCAATAGTTAATAACAACGGTATCTAAAGGAGCCTCGCGTTGCGACTCGTCAGCCAATTTCTGTGCCCGTTCAGGATCGCCAGCGCGTGCGAAGGCCAAGGCCGCCAGGAACTGGAAACTGGGAGCCGCTGCCAGCGCGGAAGCCGCCTGTTGTTTTGCGCGCGCTGCGTTGCCGAACTCCGCTTCGCGGAGGGCTGAGTTGAGCTGCATCTCGGCCGCTGTCTCTTTCTGATCATTCCGATTGGCGGATTGCACAGCACGCTGCGACAACTCCCGCGCCTTGCTGAGATGGCCGAAGAACGACTCGGTGTCGGACTCATAAGAAAGCGCGGCGTCCTCCATCCCGGGCTTGTTCGTTGCCCAGTTCACCTGGCGCTCCATTTCTTTCGTGTCGCGCTCGAGGAAAGCCACTCCGTACATCATCTCGTGAGGGGCCCCGTTGTCGGGCTTGCGTCTGATCGCCTCCTGGTACGTCGCCTTTGCCTCGTCCAACTGATTGAGCACGGCATACCCCTGTATCAGATTGGCGTAAGCAGTGGTGTTATCAGGATCAAGCCGGAGACCTTCTCTAGTTTCTTCCTGTGCTTTCTCATACTCTCCAAACACAGCGTAGGTATACCCCAAGTTCAGGTGAGGTTCGGCGTCTCTCGGGTAGGATTGAGCCCACAACTGGCTGACCTGGTTACCCTTCTCGATCTCTCCGGTGACGCCGTTGTAGTACTGGGTCGAGATGTTGTACTTTTCCGGCTCGGTGACGCGGTCGCGCAACTGGAAGGCCTTTTCCATGTATTCGCCCGACTTGGTGCGCTCGTCAAGAATCCCATAGACCAATCCCAGGCGTGCGTAGGCCATGGCAAAGTTCGGATCCAGTTCGACCGCGCGCTTGAAGAACGGAATCGCCTGACTTTCGCCCTGCTCGTTCCAGACTTTCGATCCCAGGCTGTACGTCTTCAGCGCTTCCAGCGAAGAGGTTGTGGCCTGTTCGATGGGCGTATCGAACTTCTGCACCGAGCTAAGCGATTCGCCCAGTTCGCCGCGCAGTTTTGCGGCGGCCGCACCAATCGCATCCAGAACTTTTTCCTTACCGTCGGCGTGTGCCTGTTCGAGCGCGAGGGTATCGCCGCTCCGGCAGTTCACAGCCTTCAGGCCGACCACATATTCGTTGCCGATACTTGCGACCGAGCCCGCGATGTAGGCCTTGCTTCCGGCACGCTGGCAGATTTCGCTGGCAACTTGGGGCGTGAGCGGCGTGTTTGCCGACAGCGTCATCAGCCGCAGGGTCGAGCCGACCTGTTCGTCCGACAGGATCTTCAGAAATGGTGATTGACGCAACGCGACAGCGAGCGCCTGCTTCAAGGTGTCATCGAAGACTGGATTGCCGGTGGAGTTGGCGAAGTCGGCCAGCACAATGGTATCCGTCTCGGTGAGGGCGTGGGCTTTTCGGTTGTGCAGAAACAACACTCCGGCAACCAGTGCGAGCATTACCACGAAGGCCACAGCCCACCATCGTTTTTCCAGTGCGTCCGGCCGGGAGGCGCCTTCGACGGGGATCACGGAGTGGCCCGAGTCCGAGTCGCGCTTCAAGCGCTGTAAGTCGGTGCGGGTTTCGGCGGCCGACTGGTAGCGCAGGTTCCTATCTTTCTCCAGCGCCTTCGTGATGATTTCTTCCAGCTTGGGGGACACGTCAGGATTCAGCCGCACCGGCGCGACCGGCGCGCGGTTCAGGACCGCTTCTGCAATCACGGCGGAGGCATCCCCGCGAAAGGGCTGAACTCCGGTGGCCATCTCGTAAAGCACTGCCCCGAATGAAAACAAATCCGTGCGCGCGTCCAACTCTTCGCCGCGCACCTGCTCCGGCGACATGTAGGGAACAGTGCCAATCGCAGTTCCGCGGCGGGTCAGTGCTTCGAACTCGGCAATGGTGGCGGTTGCGGAGGCATTGGCTCCGGCGACGGCGGGTGCAATTTTAGCCAGGCCGAAATCCAGAACCTTGGCATGTCCTTGCGCGGTGACAAAGATGTTGGCCGGCTTGATGTCGCGATGGACAATGCCTTTGCCGTGGGCGGCCACCAGCGCGTCGGACATCTCGATTGCCAGCTGCAACAGGGCTGCGGCCTCGATGGGCTTGCCCGCGATGCGGTCAGCCAAGGTCACACCGTCCAGGAACTCCATGGCGATGAATGTGCGATCGCCGTCCTTGCCAATCTCGTAGATGGTGCAAATGTTGGGATGATTCAAAGCCGAAGCGGCGCGGGCTTCCCGGCGGAAGCGTTCCAGAGCCTGAGGATCTCCGACTACATCTGGAGGCAGGAACTTTAGAGCTACGAAGCGGCCAAGGTCGGTGTCCTCAGCTTTGTAAACCACACCCATCCCGCCGCCACCCAGTTTCTCTACGACAAAATAGTGCGAGATGGTACGGCCGATCACTGGCGCGAATCTTAACGTGTGCTAAACAGGCAAGTCAATGAAAGCTTGAGAGTTGGCTATGGCTCAAAGGAATCGTTGGCGAGAAATCGCCATTACACTCATTGACCGCTGGCGGGGCGTTTTTTACGACATGGCCTGGTTACAACAGCTACCTTCCTTTGAGAATCGCGAATTTTGGGTGTAGAAATATCTGTCATTCGCAATCCCTTAGCGAGACCCGCCGACATTGTACGTTTTGCTTGGGTATTTGCAGCGCTAAAGCCAACGAGGGCGAGGGAGTGCCATCCCGGAATGCCGCCTCCATCAAGATCATTACGCACCAAGATCTCCGCACCGACCCTGCCTTAGTCTCAGTGATTTGGACCCCCATATCTCGGCCGCTGGCTAGAATTGCTGTGCAGGGCATCCTGTCAGCGGCGGCAGTGAATGCGTAACCCAGAGGGCCATGAAGGAGTCGACCGCAGTCATATTATCTGCCCAGCGTAAAAGGGATGGAGCAGCACCTGATCTTCGCGGATACCCTTCGTGATCAGGAAATCTCGTAGCCTATTGGAATTCGGTCAGAGAAGCATTCGCTCGTCACACTAGGCAGCAACCGGCGTCCAGGAAGTGGCACGTTGCGATCCGTATGATGTTCAAAATTGGAAGAAAGTTCGGACGAGACCGAGCCCGCTCTTTTCACTGCCCAACAAGCCAGTGACAAGATTCTTATGAGGGGTTGGTAGGGCTGGAGTCTCATTTTCTTGAGTCAGCAACGAGAAATTCCACTAGAGAATTGCCCTTTAAGTTCAAGCATTTGAACAGCGCCCACCGACCGGCCGGCGTCCCCCTTCCCATTATGTGAAAAACAGCCTTTACCAGCGCCTTTCTGACCGCCTGAAATCGGCTAGGTAAGACGCAATTCGATTTGCGATTAAAATCGCCGACTTTCGAATGACCCATACTATCTAGTAGGGGCAAGAGCTTGCCCCGCCCGGCGCGGGCCCTTCCCGCCATCTCTACAGGGTCGACACGTACAAGTCGTTTCTTCCAGGCCCTCCTCCGAAAGGTTCTATTTCGATGAAATCTACCTTCGATTCTTTGCAACGTCTAGACATTCGCCTCAGCCGACGCCAACTGGGCGTTTTGATGTCCGATCTCAAGCCGGTCGTCTGGACGTCCTTGACCATTTGTTTCCATAAAGGGGAGCCACTCTATCCGCAGGAGGCGCGCCGCTCTTTTGAGTTTGAAGAGTTCCACGACCGATTGCTTGCGTTCTGGCATTGGATTACCGAAATCACGGGTGACCTGAAACAACCACGTTACCGTTTCAACCCCAACGCACTAGAGGCCAGCTTAATTTGTTTCGGATTGCGCGTTGCCGCTCGATCGAAACCTTCCTACCCATCTTCCTCAATGCCCAAGACCCAGGAGAACACCACGATCCGAAATAGGCTCATCCGTCGCCTCGAAAATCATCGGCGTCGAGCAGTCAGAAAACTCGAAAGCGACGTGGGAAAGTCCGCTGCAAAAGATTTTTGCCGTCACATGAGCGACTACAAGCGCGAACTACGTTTGTCACTGCTCTGTCCACCATTAAAGCCGACGGAGCGCATTCAGCGTCGCAGAATCGCCGTCCTTGACACGTGCACCGCCGTCGCGCTTCAGGGTCTAAGTGAGGCTGGCGTTCTGGACATCCCGGTTGAGGACGTGAGAAGGGAGGTCCGAAAGCGCCTTCATTACAGCCGCCGCGGAAGGGAATATCTCAGCGTACCGGAATTGCTCAGAAATGAAGATTTTTCGCGGCATCACATAACCGCCCTAATCCTTGCGAGCTGGCGTAAGGACGGAAAGCCAATCTCATATCTTCAAAATCAAGGTGGCATCTAATGAGGAGACATCATTCCAAGTCGCATCGGAAACAACATCCACAGGCGCTGGAAAATATCCAAGTGCGCGAGGCGTTAACCAAACTTAAAAAAGAGTGGGTCCTGCTCGACCATGTGCAGCGTGGGGACGCCCTGAAATCTCTTCTCCTGGCTGGCTGCACAAAGCGAGGTCTTGCCTCGGATTTGGGAGTTGATGAAGGAACTATACGACGCGACCTGAAGATTGCGGATCTCTCAGAAAAGGACCGGGCCGCGATCGAATCCGGAGCTAATCCCGATCACTACTTGCGAGATCAGAGGAACTGGGAAAACGACGTTGACGAGATCGTGAGATTGGTTCGGGAGTCCTTGGACGGAAGTGTGAGCACCGAGCTCAGCAATAATATTCTTTGGTTTCTAGGCGTCCACGCTCCCGACCAGTGTCTCTTTATGGGAAATATAAAAGAAATTCTTGACGAGGTTTGTTTCAGAATTCTCATTATCGGTCGGAAAATTTACTCACCTCTATGGCCTCTGGATAACTGGTTAAAACCTGAATTACTTGCGATGAATTGCAGCTCTGGCATTGTCCACTTGTCCCACGAGTGCCGGCCGGTCCATAACCCGGAAACCTCCGGACTGGAAGAGTTAATTCACGCTCTTCTCCTGTTCGTCTCGCGCCAAGAACTCCAGATCTATATTCAGGAAGAGGCGCTGGTAAAGGCGCAACAAGTGTTTCAACGCCTGACTTTCGACCCGGATGAAAAGCTCATGCGGAAGGCCAAGCACATGACTCCACAGGGTTTCGCGGAGTTGATAAGTCAGAGGCTCACCGAGCAGAATTTGCTGCCCGGTAACAGACGATCGCTGATAGCTTAACGGTGATGATGGCTTCGCTGGACATGCTCATCTTGGGCCTCGTCGATGCCGGGGTTAACACCCCCTACACTTGGCAGGTCCAGGCCGGACTGTCGCTAGGAGCCACCTTGCCGGCAGTCCGACGGCTGCTCGCCCAAAACCTGCTCAGCGAAGCTGCCGCCGGACCGCGAGGACGCCGCGAATTCACGATTACCCGTAATGGCCGAAGCGAACTCAGGAAAGTCGATCGATATCTTGAGGCCGCCATGCTTGATCCAATCGGCGACCTGGAGTCTGTGCCGAGACTGTTTTACCTTGCCGTTCAGTCCGGTAGACGGGACATCGCATTAGCTTGTTAAGGGATGCTGCCGCCGAGTATGACCGAAGAGCCAAGAATGCGCAGAGTCGAGTATCGAGTTCTTTACAGGGGTCCGGGCCGGCAGTCTTGTATTTGTCTTGCATTGCTGAGTGCGAGGCTGACCGCCTCCACGCCCAGGCGGCCAGTCTGCGCTCACTGGTTTCCCAATTCGGGAAAGTTCGATCTGCTAAGAACACCTTCTTAGGAAAGTCAATCAAGCTCACGCGCTAGTGCCGGGCTGTTCCAAAAGGCCTTAGGCAGCTTTGCACACCGACGGTACACCTCTCCATCCCCAGCGGCCCGCCGAACTCCAGAAAAGGGCTTTCTCCGAGAAGCGAGGACGCAGAAACGGCTGATTTCTGCACGAGCCATATCGCGTGATATCACGGAAGTAGGAGAGATTTTGATCGCGCAGCGACATTTCGGCGATGACCGGGAGGCCGCAACACCGTTGAGCAGCGTTGCCGGTGCGGCGATTACTCCCTCAGGTCAGGCTCCTTGGAGTCCACCAGTGACTGAGTCGGGGCGAGGCAGATCCCAAGCCGAATTCTCAGATCACCCGGTCGGCTCATTATCGGAGCTTGTCACTGAGCGACAGGTCAGCGAGCGTTGGAATTTTAGCCTGAACACTTTGCGTTATTGGCGCTCCGTAGGCGAAGGCCCGCCATACGTCAAGATCGGGCGATCCGTGCGATACAATGTGGCCGCCCTGGAGCGTTATGTCCGGCGGCATACCTGCGAGTCTGCGACGAGAGCGACGGCGGAGGAGGTTTTTCACCGTGTCGCTCATTAAACGAGGAAATACATGGCATTTCGCTTTCATGCACGACGGTCGGCGCTATCGGGGGTCTTGCAAGACCTCCAATCAGCGTGTGGCCGAGAAGCTGGAAGCGACCATGCTCACGCGTGTCATGGAAGACGGAAAGCTGCCGGGTCGGCTAAAGGTCCCGACGCTCGGCGACTTCTCTGAACGTTTCTTGTCCTGGTTGGAGGCGCTGCCGACGGAACGTACGCCGAAGCCGCCAACCAGAAAGTACTACCGGGTAGGGTGGCGCCTGCTCGAATCAACCAAGCTGGTTTCAATGCGACTCGATCGAATTACGTCGGACGATGTGCTGGCCACCAAGGTCGGCAGCTCACCGGCCAACACAAATAACGCCCTGCGCACTCTGCGGCGGATGCTGAAGAAGGCGCAAGATTGGAGCCTGATCGGTAACGTCCCGGTCATTAAGTTAGTGGACGAATGCGGCCGGGAGCAACTCATTGAACCTTGGATGGAGCAGGCGCTACTGAACGTGACAGCTGGCGAGCGGCTTACCCCGAAGAAGCGTGTGTCGCGCGTTGGCTGGGAGCCGTTTCGTACAGTGCTGCTGATCATGCTGGACAGCGGGTTGCGTCCGGCAGAGATCTTCGGCATGCGCTGGGAAAATATTCACTGGGAGCAAAAAGTGATCTTCAATCCGCGGAGTAAGAGCCGCAAGTCGAAACGCTATGTGCCTCTGACCGAGCGGATGGAGGGAGTCCTGCCGGCGCGCAAGGGAAACGCCCAACAAGGCTGGGTATTTCCTTCGAAAAAGTCAGCATCCGGCCACATCACCGACCGTGAAGTTTCCAAGCAGTGGTTGGAAGCCAAGCGGCTAGCGGCAATTCCTGAATCCGTGGATATGTACTGTGCTCGGCACCGCTTCGCCACCGATGCCATGCAGGCCACGGGCAATCTCATGGCGGTTATGGATGTGATGGGTCATGAAAAAGTCGACACCACGCGCATCTACAATCATCCTGGGTTGCAGCAGATCAGGGAAGCGATGAATCAGCGCAACGAGGCCGTGCAGTGAATTGCCACAAAATTGCCACAATCGGTCAAAACAGGTGTTGGAAGAATGGGTGCTAAGTGCAATGGAATGAATTGGTAGCGCTACCGGGAATCGAACCCGGGTTTGAAGATTGAGAATCTTCCGTCCTAACCCCTAGACGATAGCGCCACGCCGGGAAGACCTCTGCATTATAACAAACCGCCAGCATTCATCGGGGTTCCGGACACACTTCAGCGGCTCTCAAAGCGCGGTTTGTTGGTACGGAAGTGATGGATCGCTCATCGTTCTCACTGAGCTCTCACTGACACGTCACCACGTGTTGTAGGCGGTACCTTCGCTGGAGCTCTGGTCGCTACCGCTATGTACGTCGATGATGCCGGGCTCGGTTTGATCGGGAGACATGATGCTCTCATCCGTGACCGGCACCCACGAGTCGCGAGTGTTAGTAAACGGGTCTTTGGGTAGTTGCTTCAGATAACCGGCCTGGACCAGATCGTCCAGCGACTGCGGAGCTTTTTGTTTGTCGAGCGTGTATTGATCGATCAGCGAGCGCATGGTGTACAAATCGTCGCGCAGGGCAGTCTCTTTAGCATGAAGAATCGAGGATGAGTAATTCGGGATAGCGAGCGACAGCAGAATGACGATGATGCTGATCACCACCATCAATTCGATCAGAGTAAAGCCGCGCTGCCAGTTTCGCCGTTTCATGTGAGCTACCACGTTTTGTACTTCGTCCCGTCCAAGCCGGTACCATCCGACTTGGTATAAACATCGAATACGCCTTGTCCGCCCCAGGAGTCCGAATCAGGATCGTCCTGCATCGAGCGCAGACCCCACTCATCTTTTCCGGTCATAGGATCCACCGGAATTCGCCGCAGGAAACGCAGCTTCTTGCCGTTGGCATCGACACCCTTCACCAAGGTATCCAAGTCTGGAGGATAGCCTTGGCTGTCGAGTTTCGTCTGGAACGCTCCCCGGTCGGCAGCGTCCTTATAACGATCGATAGCGTCGCGCATTTCCCACAGATCGCGCCGCAGCTCGCGCTCCTTATTGCGTTGAATACTGACGCGGACCACGGGTGCGGCCACCGCAGTCAGGATCATCAGGATGGTCATCGCGACCAGCAGCTCGACCATGGTGAAGCCGCGAGCGCGCATTCCGCGCGGCCGCACGGAGTCGAGAATCGTCCCACGCACACCTGCACCTGAGCTGACGGTCGCGCGATTGGAGTTACGAAAAAGCACTGCTTCTATTCTATGTCCTTCCGTGAGTTCCAGCAGGTTGGGGCTACGTCGCGACGAAAAACACCTCAATCTGCAAACACCAGGAATGACCGGGATCACATCATCGGCAGTCCCTAGAGTTAGACGGAAGTCCTAGTGAACGGTCACAATCGCTTGCGAGCCGCTGGCGGGCGTACTCTGCATGCTGGCGTTCTTCAGTACCGCGCGGTTGATGCTGAGAGTTGACTGTCCGGGAGCTCTCGCCTGGAAAGTCAGCGTGAACACCGAGCCGTCACCCGAGATCCCGCTCGCCCCCGGCGGCCGCGAGGCAGTGAGTTGCAACAGACCGACCATGCTGTCGTCACGATTCACCAGCGCAACCGTTTGTCCGTCCTGCGACAGCAGAGTTCCATTCGAAACGTTGAGCAGTTGCAGGACGCGTGGATTGTATTGCACTTGAATCGGAACAGAGAAGACGTTCTGTCCGCCCGCAAGGTTCACATTGACCGTGAAGGTTGAACCGACTGGCTGATCGAGAGTTGCCGGCTCGAAGCTGACGATCGCACTACCTACCGGAGCACTGGCAGCAGTGGGGGACGCACTTGTCGGCGCTACCGAGGCGCCTTGCGGCTGCCCTGGGGTTGGCCGCGGCTGCATCGGGTTCATCGCACCTTGCGGCGCGCCCGGCTGGCCTGGTGTTGGCTGCGTCGCGACCGGTTGCACGTTCTCGCGGTGCAGCGAGATGGTGTTAGCCGTGCCCACATCGATGGCTCTGGTATTGCTCGGGCTCAGGTCCTGGGCTCTGACGATGTGCGGTATCAGAATGAAAACGATCTCGTTGTCTTTGACTTCCTTTTGTTCTTCGGCGAACAGATACTTGAAGAGCGGGATCGACGCCAGCCCCGGAATGCCCGATAGAGATTTCGTCTGGGTGTTTTCCAGGATGCCGCCGAGAATGTTGACCTCACCTTCCTTCATGCGTATCTCGTTTTCGATTTTGCGCTGTCCGATGACTGGCTGTTGAATGCCTCCAATGTTTTGATAGGAGTCGACTGCCGAAATGTCCATCGCCAGCTTCAGCGTAACCTCGTCAAGGCCATGGACGTGGGGCGTGATGTCAATGTTCACACCAACGTCGATGTAGTTGAACTGCGTGTTGACCAGCGGGTTGATGCCCACGCCGCCGATGCCGGGTTGGAACGATCCGGTGGCCACCGGAACCCGCTCACCAATTTTCAACGAAGCTTTCTGGCCATCCGAGGCGCGGATCTGCGGCTGCTGAATGAGCTTGCTGCTGCTATCGCTCATCAGGAAGTTCGCGGTCGCCTGCGGAATCGTCACCTCAAAGTTGGTGGCGTTAATGTGTGCAAGACTGTTCAGGTTGATGCTGCCGGTGGTGGCGCCGCTGGTTGTGGTTACCGATCCGTTTCCGGTGCCTACGTTTGAACCCGAGGTCGAGGTCGTGGTGCTGGCGTTGTCTTGAACCGCGACGGAGACGCTGGTCGGCGGGTTAATGCCCAGATTCCGCAACTTGTCGCGCGTGACCTGCATGATGGCAACTTCAACCACCACTTCGGGCTTCGACTTATCCAGGTCTTCGATCAGCTTGCCCGCCATCGCGATCTGATCCGGCGTGCCGCGCACCACGATAGCCTGTTGCGAAGGGAACTGCTGCAGGCGCTGGGTGTCGAGCAGCGTGCGCAGAATGTTCACCAGATCCTGCAACTCGTTAGGCTGCGAAAGATTGGTTAGATAAAACGTGCGGATGACACTCTGTTCCAGTTCCTTGCGCTTGGCGGGACTGTCGGTCGCAACAAAGATGGTATTGGGAGTTACCGGACGCCAGAAGGTCTTCGATTCCAGGGCGGTAATTTCCAACGCCTCTTGTAAGGTGACGCCGTTCAGGTCAACCCGCACTCGGCGCGAAGTGTAATCAGGATCGAACAAAACGTTAATGCCGGCCAGCCGGCCAATGGTTTCATAAACCGTCTTCGCGTCTTCGGTAAGCTTCAGCGTGATCGGAGTTTGCGAAATAGGGGCCAGGTCGACCGGGCCAGTCGCCTCTTCCATACGCTTGTTCAGCCCGGATTCGGTATTTGGCGCCGGCGGAGGGTTAGGATTCAGGCTTTTCTGAATCAACTGTCGGACTTTGTTGGCCTGCTGCTGCGCGATGAAGCTCGACGGGTCGATGGCGATCGCCTGCTCGAAGTCGGTCAGCGCCTCCTGCAATTTGCCCGCATTCATCAGGATTTCACCCTGATGCACATACGACGCGGCGGCCAGAAAGCGTACGTATTCAAACGAGGAACGGTAGGTCAGGTCCGAGGGTTTCAGTTCGTAGGCTTGATGATAAAAATTATAGGCAGCAATATAATCCTGCCGAATCTCGGCGGCTTTACCTTTTTCATAGAGAGCCTTGGCGGCCTTGTCGGTGGAGGCAAGTGCTGACACTGCAACTATCAGCAGCAGCGCCAGAACACCGGTGAACCGTTTCATTACGTTCCTTAAATCCCAGGGAGTTTGAACCGGACCTTTCGCCTCCGTACCACCAGAGAAACCAGGTTCCGGATGTAAGACTTGGACCCACGCCAAACGTGAGCATAGTTTGGGCTCGAACCCACCTCATCTCCACAGCAGGAGCGGAGAAGGTGCTGACGGCGTGATTATAACATTCTGACTACCTCGAAACTGCGGCATTCATCGTGTGTTAGCATGAAAATTCCAGTGTTATGCGTGGTTCGCTTTAGTTATTCCCGCCCAGCGTAATCGTTGATCTTCTCGCATTCCAGCGCTCGTCTCACGGCGTTGGAAACGGAGGTCAAATGGACGCAATGTATGCCTCGTCAAGCTCAGACTCCAACCCGTCCGGAAAAGGAAAAGAACAAGCGGCGGGATCCCATCGCCAGCGGAGACCGGGACGCCTCGGTCAATCGAGCCGCGTCGCACAACTACTTCCTGCTGGAAAAATTCGAGGCTGGCGTCGCTCTGCGAGGCACCGAAGTCAAGTCCGTGCGCGGCGGCTTGGCGAACCTGAAAGATGCTTACGGCCTGGTGAAGGATGGCGAACTCTGGCTGATCAACGCTCACATTGGCCCTTACGAGCACGGCAACATCTTTAATCATGAGCCGCTGCGGACGCGCAAGTTGCTGGTGCACAAAAACGAGTTGCACAAGCTGCTGGGAAAATCACAGCAGAAAGGCCTGACCTTGATCCCGACTCGTCTTTATTTCCGCAACGGACGCGTGAAGGTCGAGATCGCGGTGGCCAAGGGCAAACAAAACTGGGACAAACGCGAGACCGAGCGCCGCAAGACCGCGGACAAGGAAGCGCGCGAGGCGATTGCCCGGAGCCGCAAGACTTAGGAAAACTGGGACCAAGTTTGCTCGGAAAAGTTTGCTCGGAAATGTCGCTCTGAAGGGGACGGCCTTTAGGCCGTCCGCAAAGAGTGCAAATCTATTCGGCTTTACAGTTTGCTGAAAAACTCGATTGTGGCCGCATCTCGGGTAGAGCTGGCCTTCAGGCCAGCGTCTAAGTCGTTTATTTATTGTTTTCATAGCCGGCTTGGGCCGGCGACACCAGCGTTGTCCGAGTTTTGCAGCACTCTGTTTAGCCGCTGAGTATGATTTGCTTTGTATCAGGGCACGACTTTTAGTCGTGCCGCAAGCGGCCCTCAAAGAAGACGGCTTCTGCCGCTGCGGATAGCGTAACTGTGAGACTCGTGGCTGCGGAGCGAACCGCAGATCCCTCGGCTCCGCTCAGGACGACAAATTGGTAAGAACGCGATGATTAGTAAGAACGGGATGACAAATTGGTAAAAGGAAGAAACACGACGGCTGCTGCCGCGCCGACAAGCTGGTAAACGAGAAAAGAACGGACTCATTATGAAAACAACTTTGAACACCGCAAGCCCTTCGCAGATTGAAACTGAATGCCTCGTCGTGGCTGTGACCGATGCGGCTGAAAACCAGAACGGCGATAAGTCGGAGAAACACAACCCGCAGATCCAGACCGACGACAAAGCCATCCTCGATGCCGCTGCCGACCTGGTCGCTTCCGGCGAGGTGACCGGCAAAATGCTGGACGCCACGCTCCTCCACAAGCCGCAAGGTCTGAAGGCCAAGCGTCTGCTGCTGATCGGAGCGGGCAAGGCGCAAAGTTTCTCGTCGGCGGAAATGCGGAAAGTCGCGGGCGCGGCCGTCCGCTCCCTGAAAGCCAAGGACCTGAAGAGCTTTGCCATCGTGCTGCCGCGCGTGGACGACGGCGCCAAGTCGATCGTCGAAGGCGCGTATGTCGGCAACTTCGATGCCGATTACTACCGGAGCGACCGCAAGGACCAGAAGATCGAGGAGCTCATCATCGTCACTCCCAAAGGCTCGAACCAGAGATCGTTGACCACCGCGGTCGAGCAGGGACGCATCATCGGCGAGGCGCAGAACTTTACTCGCGACCTGGTGAACGAGCCGGGCAATCGCATGACCCCGACCATCATGGCCGAGCGCGCCCGCGCGATGTGCGAAGAGACCGGACTGGAATGCGAAATCTATGGTCCCGACAAAATCAGAGAAATGAAGATGGGTGCGTTCTGGAGCGTGTCGCAAGGCTCAGACGAAGAGCCCCGCCTGATCGTGATGCGTTACGACCCGCCGAAGGCGCCGAAGAAGCGCGTGCTCGGGCTGGTAGGGAAGGGAATTACGTTCGACAGCGGCGGCATCTCCCTCAAGCCCGGTGAAGGCATGGAGAAGATGAAGTATGACATGGCCGGCGGCGCAGCTATGATCGGCGCCATGCGCGCCATCGCGCAGCTCAAGCCGAATCTCAAGGTGATCGGCATTGTATGCGCCAGCGAAAACATGCCGTCGGGCAAAGCGCAAAAGCCGGGGGACGTGCAAATTGCCATGTCGGGCAAGTCGATTGAGATCATCAACACTGACGCCGAAGGCCGCCTGGTTCTCGCCGATGGATTGCACTACGCGCGGCAACTGGGCTGCACCCACTTGATCGACGCGGCGACCCTTACCGGCGCCTGCGTGGTTGCGCTGGGCATGATCAACGTCGGCGTCTTCGGCAACAATGACGACTTCTACAACCGTTTCAACAACTCGCTGAAAAAGTCGGGCGAGAAGATGTGGCGCTTGCCGGCCGACGACGAATATCGCGACATGATTAAGTCCGATATTGCCGACATCAAGAACACTGGCGGCCGCTGGGCCGGAGCCACAACTGCGGCGATGTTCCTGAAAGAGTTCGTGGGCGACACTCCGTGGCTGCACCTCGACATCGCGGGCGTTGCCTGGATGGAAGACAACAAGCCCTGGATCGCCAAAGGGCCGTCCGGCGTTCCGGTGCGCTCGCTGGTAGAGTTCGCTCGCGACTTCGCCACCGGCGGCTCTTAGGGAAAAGCCTGCACGACCGCGTAACTGTAGAGCGGCGCTGACGGCAGAGGTTCTCACGCAGACACTTCAGGCCAACTCTACCCGAACAAGCCGCGGGAGTTTTTCAGCGACTCGCTCTAGCCGCTGAGGAACCCGGGGCTCATTAATGCCGGGTTTTTCCGACGGTCGCACAAATTCCTCTGCCGATGCGCCAGCCCGAAGGGCGGCATAAGATAGCCCAGGACGGAGCCGCAGGCGGAGTCCTGGGTAAGGCGCGAAAGACCCCGAGTCCCGTAGAGACGACATCCATCCCACAACGTGGGATTGATTAAGCTCGGTAGCTCGCGGCTTTCACTGTGTACATCCCACAATGGGGTACGTCGCAATAGTCCCCGAGAAATCTGCCTCGTCACAATTTTTTTACAATCTATTCATGCTCCTCTGATGTGGGACGCCGCCTCGTCGGATAATCTACCTTCAATTGCAAACCTGATCGGAGAGAGAGGGGAGAAGGCCAAACAGCCGCTCCCCGTTTTCTTTGTAGCTGTCAGCTGTCAGCTGTCAGCCAAACCTGATCCTGACACTCCGGCCTGAACCGCCAGGCCATCAAAATGATCTGCTAATCGGCGTACACACCGCGTACTTAAACTGACAACCGACTACTGACAGCTGACAACTGCTTTCTTGCACTCTCCCGCCCGCCGCACTACCATCGAGTGTTATGCCAGTCCTATCAGATACATCCAGCGCCAGCTATATCCCCGTCAAGGCTCCACGCGGTACCGAGTTGTCCTGCAAAGGTTGGGCCCAGGAAGCCGCCATGCGGATGCTCATGAATAATCTCGATCCAGATGTCGCCGAGCGCCCGCAGGACCTGGTGGTCTACGGTGGCACTGGCCGTGCCGCGCGCAACTGGGAGTGCTACCACGCCATCGTTAAGTCACTGAAAGCACTGGAGAACGACGAGACGCTGCTGGTGCAGTCGGGTAAGCCGGTCGGCGTCTTTCAGACGCATGAGTACGCGCCGCGGGTGCTGATCTGCAACTCGAATCTGGTCGGGCACTGGTCGAACTGGGAGAAGTTCAACGAGCTGGAAAAGCTGGGCCTCATCATGTACGGCCAGATGACCGCCGGCTCCTGGATCTACATCGGCACCCAGGGAATCATTCAGGGAACGTTTGAGACATTCGCGGCGGCCGGGGAAAAGCATTTTGGCAGCGGCGATCTCGAAGGCAAGCTGATCGTCTCCGGCGGCATGGGAGGCATGAGTGGCGCGCAGCCTCTGGCCGCCACCATGACCGGAGCCAGCTATCTCGGCATTGAAGTCGATCCCGAGCGCATCAAGAAGCGCCTGCGTACCGGCTATTGCGACCGCATGGTCAACTCGCTCGACGAGGCTCTGCGCCTGCTGAAGGACGCGCAAAAGAAGAAGCAAAATCTTTCGGTCGGGCTGGTCGGCAATTGCGGCGACATCATTCCCGAGCTGGCTGAGCGCGGCATCGTCCCCGACATTCTTACCGATCAGACTTCGGCGCACGATCCGTTGAACGGCTATGTGCCCAGCGGCATGACGCTGCAAGACGCGCTCGAGCTGCGCAAGCGCGATCCCAAGGCCTACGTCGAGCGCTCACTCGACACCATGTCGCGCCACGTGGAAGGCATGTTGAAGCTGCAGAAGATGGGCTCCGTTACGTTCGACTACGGCAACAACATTCGTACCTTCGCCTTCGAGCATGGCGTGAAGAACGCATACGATTTCCCCGGTTTTGTGCCGGCCTACATTCGTCCACTGTTTTGTGAGGGCCGCGGGCCGTTCCGCTGGGCCGCGCTCTCCGGCGATCCGGCTGACATTCACGCGACCGACGATCTAGTGCTTCAAATGTTTCCGGGGAACAAGATTCTCAGCCGGTGGATTGATCTGGCGCGCAAGCGTATCAAGTTCCAGGGACTACCGTGCCGCATCTGCTGGCTAGGCTATGGCGAGCGCGCCGAGTTCGGGCTGGCGATGAACGATATGGTGAAGAAGGGCCAGCTCAAGGCGCCAATCGTGATGGGCCGTGACCATCTGGATTGCGGCTCGGTGGCATCACCCTTCCGCGAGACCGAGTCGATGAAGGATGGCAGCGACGCCATCGCCGACTGGCCGCTGCTGAACGCACTGCTGAATACCGCGAGTGGCGCGTCGTGGGTGTCCATTCATAACGGCGGCGGCGTAGGCATCGGCTACTCACAGCACGCCGGACAAGTGACGGTTGCCGACGGAACCGACGCCATGGCGAAACGCATTGAGCGCGTGCTTACCAACGACCCGGGAATCGGCGTCGCGCGCCATGTGGACGCAGGCTACGACGAGGCAAAAACCTTCGCGCAGGCCAAGGGAATTAAAGTGCCGATGGGGCAGTAGTGTTCAGCTCTTAGCCGTTAGCTCTTAGCTTTTCGCAACCAGCGCCCGGAAAAACCCGGGTATGCGTTGCTGGTAGAGCGACGCTTCAGCGCCGCGTCGAAGCTACTTATAAACTTGTCATCCCGAGCGAGGACTTCACCGGAGTCCCCAGCGGACGCCGATTTTGCGTACGTTGGGATGGTTGAGTCCGAGTCGAGGGAACTGCAGTTTCTCCATGAGGAACGAAATCTCTTGAACCCCGACGCTTCTCGCGCAACCCTCCTCCCCCACGCTCAACAATTGTTGACGTTGCGCGGATCGGATAGCCCACGCCGCGGCGCATCCATGCGCGAACTGGGCATTATTGAAGACGGCGCCGTACTAATCGCCGACGGCAAGATCGTCGCCGTTGGCGCGACCGATGAAGTTTCCAAGCACGCGCTGGCAAGTCAAGCCGACGTCATCGACTGCTCCCACAGAGTGGTACTCCCCGGCCTGGTCGACTCGCACACCCATCCAGTCTTTACTGCCCCCCGGCTCGTCGATTTCGAGAAGCGGATCGCGGGCGCCAGCTACGAAGAGATTGCCGCGGCCGGCGGCGGAATTCGCGCCAGCCTGCGCGGCGTCCGCGAGTCCTCCCGGCAGACATTGGCTGCACATGTAGTGCGGGCTCTGGATGACATGGCTGTGCAAGGGACGACAACAGTCGAAGCGAAGTCGGGTTACGGTCTGAGCTTTGAGGCTGAGATGAAGTCACTGGAGGCGATTCGCGAAGCCGCGCAGCGATGGCCGGGAACCGTTGTGCCGACGCTGATGGGGGCGCACGTCGTCGCGCCGGAGCATCGTCAGGATTCAGAGGAGTACGTTCGCATCGTCTGCGAAGAGATGATTCCGGCGGCCGCCGGCCGCGGGCCAAAGCCCGCTGAAAAGAATAAAGGAAGCCTTAACGACGCATCTGAAGGTGCGTCCCTTCAAAACGCAAACCAAGCATCTGGCGAGAGGACATCTACGCCAGAGTCCGCGAGCACACGACGCGAAATCTCCACCAGGCTTGCCGAGTTCGTGGATGTGTTCTGCGAGCGCGGCGCGTTCAGCATGGAGCAGTCGCAACGCATCCTGCGCGCGGCCGTCGAGCACGGCCTGGGCGTGCGCGCTCATGTCTGCCAACTCACTGCCGCACGACTGGAGCCCCTGCTGGCGTTTCACCCCGCATCCTTCGATCACATGGACCATGTCAGCGACGCGGACATCGTCCTCCTGGCTGAAAGCGACACCGTCGCGACGCTGCTTCCTGCCGCCAACTACTTTCTGAACACCGCCAGCTTCCCGCCTGCGCGAAAGCTGATCGACTCCGGGGTCGCCGTCGCGTTGGCGACCGACTACAATCCTGGCACAGCGCCCACGCCGTCCATGCTGTTTGTGCTGTCCGTCGCCTGCACCCATATGAAGATGTCGCCAGCGGAGGTGATCACTGCGTCTACGTTTAATGGCGCTTGCGCTCTACGGTTGCAACGTCGCAAAGGAAGCCTCGAGGCCGGCAAAGACGCCGATATCGCCGTCTTCGAAGTGGAGGATTACCGCGAACTGGCCTACTGGTTTGGCGTGAACCGCTGCAGCGATACGTTCCTCAATGGTGTGAGACGGATTGCACCGCAGTATCAACATTAGGGAAACTCTGATCGAGGTTGGTTTTGAAAGGGCACGGCTTCAGCCGTGTCGTAGAGATTGCAAAATCATTGCGGTTTTAAGCCGCTGAGGGGAAGATCGGCAACTCAATCCGAGGTTCCTTGGATCCCCAAAAAAACGAAAGAATAGTCTTACCAGTAAGAATAGATAGCAATCTTACCAGTAAGATCATTTTGCGCCCTTCCCGAATTTCACCGCGCGCCTGGGCTTTCATAAGCCGATAAGGATCTCTGCATAAGTGAAACCGAGAGTCCTCAGAGGCTTCACAGGCTGCTGAAAATTCAGGCTTCTGTTTTGATTGGGTAGAGCCGGACTTCAGGCCAGCGTCTAAGCCTTTATTTCTGGACCCGAGCCGGCTTCACAGAGTGCTGAAAAACTCGGACAACGCTGGTGTCGCCGGCTCAAGCCGGCTATGAAAACAATAAATAAACGACTTAAACGCTGGCCTGAAGGCCAGCTCTACCCGAGATGCGGCCACAATCGAGTTTTTCAGCAAACTGTTCAGCCAGCGGCACTCGCTGGGATGAGGCTGCGACTCTGCAGAGGCTGAAGCCGAATTTTTGTTGATTCCCTACGGCACACCAAGGTCGTGCCCTGATACAAATCAAATCGACGTAGCCCTTACGGACGGCCTGGAAGTGTCTGCGTGAGAACCTCTGCCGTCCCTACGGGACTCATATAAATTCCCCACTTACCCAGCACTCCGCCATCCCACCCAATTCGCGCAAAAGCAGCGCGAATCGAGGACTCCGGTTCGGCTGCGTGCTGGGCTAAGTTGTTTCGCGCCTATGGCGCTGGGTTCTTGGCCGTTGTACTCCACCGCCAATGCGAAACTCTAGTTCTCACGCACACACTGGAAGGCCGTCCCCTTCACAGCAAACTTAATCAGACTTTCGTCGCGAATCCTGCCCTTTACCGCCGGTTATCGGTCTGCGGTTCGGGATGGATCAGCACCCGGAACAGTTCGGGAACTTCCTGCCGGAAGCGGCCTTCGACGGCAGTCTGGATGTCGTGCACGCGGGAGAGCGGTAAGTCATCCTGCATGGTGATGTGGAGCGAGACGTAGAGTCGGCCGTCCACACGCTGGAACATGAGGTCGTGCATGTCGACCACCTCGGGAAAGCCCTGTGTAACCTCTTGTAAGCGTTTTTCGAAGCTGGGGTCGCGCACCGGACCATCGCTGGTCTGGATGGTCGCGGGCTCGCTTTCAATGTGCGTCAGGATGCTGGAAATTTCGCTGACGTCCCGCTTCATCTCCGCTTCCAGGCGGGTGACGCGGTCGTGCGCCTCTTTCAGGCTCAGACGCTCGTCCAGTTCGACGTGCTGCTCCACATGCAACTGGCCGCCGAGATCCTGGACGCTAATGTCATGCACATTGAGATTGTTGCGCGTGGCCACAGCACGAATGCGGTCGAACAGGCTCTCCTGTCGGCTGGCCCGCGCAAGCGCGTTTACCACCACATCGGCATTGGGCAGCAAGGCGCGTATGCGCGATGCCACCTCGTTGGACACCTGCTCCGCTTTCTGGAAAGTTACATTGCGCGACATCGCTACCGAAACGTCAGCAAAATATCGATTGCCGGAGCGTCGAATGCGGACGCGATCGACTTCCAGCACGCCGTCGACCCGATAGACTTCCTGAATGATGCGGCCGCGAATGCCCGCGGGTGCAGCGTCAAGCAGCGTATCAACGGTCTGGCGTGCCAGACGCGAGCTGACGTACACCACGATGCATGCCACAAACAGCGCCGCAAGCGGATCGGCTTTTGCCAGCCACGGCACCGAATACCTGCGACCCACAAGCACGAGCCCGAGCCCAAGAATCACCACCCCGCTGGACCAGATGTCGGTGCTGAAGTGCAGCGCGTCAGCCTGCAAGGCCTGGCTGTCGTACTTGTTGGCGATGCGGCGCAATCGTCGCGACCGCCACAAATCGACCAGCATGGAGATGCCCATCACCAGGAACGCCCAGATTGACGGCTCGATATCGATTGAGTGGAAGAACAGCCGTTTTCCCGCCTCATACACAATCCACACGCAGGTCAGCAGCAGCAGGCCGGTTTCAAGGAAGGCGGAAAAGCTTTCCACCTTGCCGTGCCCGTACTGATGATCGGCATCAGCCGGCTTGTCAGAGACACGAACGGAAAGATAGGTAATGGCGGCAGCCACCAGGTCGAGTCCGGAGTGCGCCGCTTCAGAGAGGATGCCCAGACTGCCCGTGGCCAAGCCAACCACGACTTTCATTGCCGTGATGGCGACCGCCGCAAAGATGGAGTTCAGGGCGACGGCCTTCTTCTCGCGGTGCATGTTGGCTGTGGCCGCCGAGTCAGGCATACCACCTGATTATTCACGTTCTGCCTACAATCCGCCAACCGCGGATGTCCTCCGACCTTCCAGCCCTCGCAATGTGGTACGATTTTTGGCGTCTACCTGCTCCGCTTTGAGCGGTACTATTCCGGAGGAACACCACTTCATGCTACGTCCCACATTATTGGTACTCGCGATTTCGTGTGCCATCACTTGCACTACCTATGCTCAACAGCCGACCTCGGCGCCGCCTGTTTCCGGCCAAGTTGGAACGGCGCCCACTGCTCCTGCTACGGGCCAGAATGCAAAGGCCCCCGCTCCCGGCCAGAATGCCGCACCGGCTGCCGCGCCTGCGCCCCCGGTCAGCACTGTCCCCATGGACGAGCCGGTCATCACCTTAAAGGGTGCCTGCCAGCCCAAGTCGGGTGCGCCGTCTGCAGGCTGCGTCAGCAGCTTAACGCGCGAGCAATTTGAGAAGCTCACGAATGCGCTACAGCCACCCGAGAAAGGCCCAGTGCCTCCTGATGTGCGCCGTAAGTTTGCGACCCAGTATGCCAAGTTGTTGACCTTCGCCGATGCCGCCCGCGAGCTCGGTCTGGAGAACGATCCCAAAGTTCAGCAGATTTTCACCTTTGCCAAGAACCAGATCTTGGCCGAGACGCTCAATCAGCACTATGTAGAGGAATATTCCCATCCCACGGACCAGCAGATTCAGGACTATTACGATCAGAACAAGAAGAAGTACGTCGAAGCCACTCTGCAGCGAATTATCATTCCTATAAACCAGGGCAGCGCGGAGAAGCCTAAGCCCGATGCCGCCGAAGAGAAGGCGTACGCGGAGAAAATTCGCGCGCGTTGGGTTGCCGGCGAGGATGCCGCCAAGCTGGAGAAGGAAGCCATGGAGCACTCCGGAGTCTCGACCGCGCCTCCCGACGTAAACGTCGGAGCTCGGCGGCCCGGAACCTTGCCGGAAGCACATGAAACGGTCTTCGATCTGAAGCCGGGCGAGATTTCACAGTTATTCTCGGATCCCGCGGCGTTTTACTTTTACAAGGTGCTCACGGTCCGCCAGGTTCCCTTGGCCGACGTGAAAGGCAACATCTCGCAGACCCTGCAACGGCAGCAGTTCAACGAGAAGATTCAACAGGTGCAGAGCGACGTAACACCGGTACTCAACGACGCCTACTTCGGTCCCGAGACTCAGCCGTCTGGGAATCACATGATTATGGGTCCCGGAGGACCCGTGCGACCGGGCGGTGCTCCGCCTCCACCTCCGCCCGGCAGCAACGCACCCGCGCCGAATCCGGGAGGACCGCCAAAGTAATCATGCCCTCGCAAAGGACTGTTCTGGTTACTGGAGTGTCGGGCGACCTGGGAACCAGACTGCTTCCGTTGCTCTCTCACTTGCGCGTGGTGGGCGTCGACGTACGCCCGCCCCAATCCTCCTCGCTGGCCAGCTTTGTGGAAATGGATTTAGGCCGCGAAGCCTGTTGCCGCCAGCTGATTGATTTGCTCCGCGAAACCGGCGCGGAATCCGTGGTTCATCTCGCCTTTATTCTCGACCCGCAACGCGCGGGTGTACTCGACGTCGAACAGATGTGGCAAATCAACGTGGCCGGCACGGCGCGGGTGATGGAAGCCATCAGCGTCGTGAATCGCACCGGCGGCAGCGTTCGTCAATTCATCTTTCCCAGCAGTGTCTCGGCTTACGGACCGGAAACTCCAGGTCCGGTCAAGGAAGATGCTCCTCTGCGTGCCCACACGTTGCCCTATGCAATCCACAAACGCGAGAGCGACGAGGTAGTTCGCTATCGCGCTGAGAGCCTCGGCGACTGCCGGATTTATATTCTTGCGGCCGCATATCTTTACCGGCGCCTCCATGAACAACTACATGGTGGGTGCGCTGCGCGGAACTCCGCTGGGCAATAGCAAGCGTGCCGCTCGCATGAGGGCCGAAGGGAAACGCCTTCCACTTATGCTCCCTCGCGGCCCCAAGTATCTCGAGAAGCGCGTGCAGTTTGTGCACGTCGATGACGTCGCGCGCCTGCTTGGTTTGCTCCTCGACCGGTCTGATGCCGATCCGCCGCTGACCATCATGAATGTCGCTGGGCGGGGTGAGTCCATTACCTTGCAGCGTTGCGCCGAGATCGCGCAGGCGACCATCAAGCGGGTCCCTTCGCGCGCTGCCTTTCGCACAATTCTGCGAGTGTTGTGGCGGCTGGGGATCTCTTCGATTCCTCCCGACGCCCTGCCCTACATGATCGGCTCGTACACCATGGATACTGCTCGCCTGCAACAATTCCTCGGACCGCAATATTCCCAGGTGATTCAGTACACCGTCGAGGACGCGCTGAAGGACAGCTTTAAAAACAGTGGATAGTGGGTCCAGCGCCTCGGGCGCGAAAGATGATAGCCCACCGCTTCAGCGGTGGGTGCGATGACCTAAGGTCCCGAGTGCCCCGGGCACGACAGAAAAATCAACAAATAATTCCGTGTGCATTTTTCTGTGTCTCTGTGGTGAAAAACTATTTCTTCCCGCGATACAGTCCCGCGATCCCAAACGTGTAAGGCGTCCAGGAAACCTCGCGGAAGCCGGCCGCGCGCATGCGTTCAAGCATCTCCTCGGGCGAGGGGAATCGCGATACCGAAGCCGGCAAATACGCATACGGACCGCTCACCCCGGAAATCAGAGTTCCGATGGCGGGCAGCACGCGGCGGAAATATACGCGATAGAGTTTGCCGATCAAGCCTTTGGGCTCGCCGAAGTCGAGGATGCCGACCTCGCCGCCCGGCCCCAGCACGCGGTAGATTTCTTCCAGGCCGCGATTGTAATTCGCGAGGTTGCGAAAGCCGAAGGCCGAGGTCACCAACTGAAACTGGCCGGAAGCAAACGGCAGATTCAGCGCGTCCGCCTCGACCCAGCGAATCGGCCTTTTACCGGTCTTCTCCCCTGCACGCACCAACATGGCGTGCGAGAAGTCTGCACCGATGATCTTCGTCGATGCGCCCTTCAGCCGCCGATAGAGGGCGAAGGTCATGTCTCCGGTGCCGCAGCAGAGATCGAGGACTTGCGCATCAGGGCGACGCAACACATCTGTGAACATGCGCGCAGTGCGGTTCCACCACACGCGGTCGATGTTCATCGAGAGCACGTGATTTAGCAGATCGTAGCGCGGCGCGATCGAGGTAAACATGTCGCGCACGGCGTTCGCAGCCGAGGCTTCATCGCCTGCGCCGGCGGGAGCCGCGCCCACGACACGCTGGGCCGCTGCGTCGTCGGCAACTTTGAGCTGCGGATTTTGCTTGGTCGTCACGCTAAGCTCTCGACAGGCTCTGAATATCTTTCACCGCTTGAAGAATGGCGCGCTGGTAAACGTTGTTTGCCACCTCCACCGTGCCGATACTCGTTTGCAGAACAAAATGCGGAACACCGCCGACCGTCTTCTTATCCGAGAGCAGGCGATTCAGAATTCGCCGGCCGTCGACCTTCACCTTGGGCAGCGGCCCGTATGCATGCACCAGATCTTCGATGCGTTGCGTAGCCGCCCGATCGCTCAGTCCCATATCGAGCGAAATGCGGCTGGCGGCGATCATTCCCCAGCCGACGGCTTCGCCGTGCAGGAAGCGGCTGTAATTTGTCTCAGCTTCGAGTGCGTGTCCGATGGTATGTCCGAAGTTCAGGATGCGCCGCTCGCCGTTCTCGCGCTCATCCGCGCTCACCACATCAGCTTTTACCTGAATACAATCGGTGATGAGCTTTTCCAGCAGCGCGCCATCGCGCCGCAGCAACGCCTCGCGTTGCGATTCCATCAAGTCGAAGATCGCCGGATTGCGAATCACGCCATACTTCATCGCCTCAAACAAACCGGAACGATATTCGCGTTCCGGCAATGTCGACAAAACGTCAGGATCAGCCAGCACAGCCAGCGGCTGATGAAACGTTCCCAGCAGATTCTTGCCCGCCTTCAGGTTTACGCCAGTCTTACCGCCGATCGCCGAATCCACCTGGGCGAGAAGCGTCGTGGGAATCTGCACCACTGGAATTCCGCGCATGAAGATGGATGCGAGAAATGCTCCGACATCGCCGACCACTCCTCCGCCCAAGGCCAGGAGAACCGAATGCCGGTCCGCGCCGTGGCTCATTAATTCGGCAGCGAGTTTTTCCAGTTGCGAAAGCGTCTTGGTACGTTCGCCATCGGGCATCAGGATGAGTTCGACCTTGCGGCCGGCCTGCCTAAAACTTTTGCGCAGTTTGCCGGCCCAGTGCTTGGCGATCGGTGGCGCCGAAAGCGCAAACACGCGAGTATCTTCGGGAATGAAATCGTGCAGAAGCGTGCCTGCCGAACGCAGCAAGCCGCGTTCAACCAGCACTTCATAGGACCGCGACGGAGTGTGTACAGGGATGCGAGTCAAACTTCTAGTGTAACGGAATGTGCGGCGCCATCGACACCACCGGCTCTGCCGACCCGCCGAGGGAGCTTTGATCGAGTCCTGGTTTTGAAAGGGAACGGCTTCAGCCGTGCCATACGAATCGCAAAATCACGACGGCTTCTCAGTTTGCTGACAACTCGACCGTGGTGGTATCTCGGGTAGAGCTGGCCTTCAGGCCAGCGTCTAAGCCATTTATTTATTGACGCGAGCCCGCTTTCAGCCGCTGAGGGAAAGATCGCTGACGTAATCGGAGATTTCCTGGCTCTCCAACCGCTGAATCTTTGTCGGATCTGGCAGGAAAATTCAAGAACAATATGGAAGAAACTTCCGGCCGCTTCCTCATTTGGACGCCGTGCACAACCTGGCATTGCGGCATGTCTACTGCGTGCTACCATGAAATCTGAAATGGCACTTCCTTCCGAAACAGATTTCATCGTGGTGGGCGCAGGCATCGCCGGCTTGCGCGCTTCGGTCGAACTGGCGTCCGCAGGACGGGTGCTTTGCCTGGCAAAGCGCGAAGTTACCGAGTCGAACACGCAATATGCGCAAGGCGGTATCGCGGCCGCGCTCAGCGATGACGATGAAGTCAGTCTGCATTTGGAAGACACGCTGAAGGCCGGCGATGGTCTGGTGAACGAAGAAGCCGCGCGTATTCTGGTGGAAGAAGGTCCGCCGCGCATCGAAGAACTCATTGACTGGGGCACGGAGTTCGATCGTGCGGGCGCAAAAATTGCCTTCACCCGCGAAGGCGCGCACAGCCGTAATCGCGTGCTGCACGCGCACGGAGACTCCACTGGCCGCGAGATTGGCCGCGCGCTCTATCTCAAAGCCCAGGCCATCCCTGCCATCACGTTTTGTGAGTTTGAGTTCACCACTGATCTCCTGGTGGATGGCGGTCGCGTCATCGGCGTTCGCGTTCTCGACCAGTCGGGCCAGACGCACGATGTTTATGCCAGTTCGGTGCTGCTGGCGACTGGGGGACTGGGGCACGTTTACAGCGACAGCACGAATCCCGAAGTCGCCACCGGAGACGGCGTGGCCATGGCCCACCGTGCTGGCGCCGAAATCAGCGACATGGAGTTTGTGCAATTCCATCCCACCGCCCTTTTTCTGAAGGGCGCCCCGCGGTTTCTCCTGTCCGAAGCGCTGCGCGGCGAGGGTGCGTATCTTCGCAACATCGAGCTGAAGCGCTTTATGCCGAAGTATCACGAATTGGCCGAGCTTGCTCCGCGTGACGTTGTGGCTCGCGCTATCGCGCACGAGTTGGAGTTGGTGAAGCGGCCGGACGCCGCGGTTTATCTGGACCTGACGCACCTCAACGCCGAACGCGTGCGCAAACGTTTCCCCATGATTTACGCCACCTGCATGCGCTACAACATCGACATCGCGACCGAACTGGTGCCGATCCGACCGGCGGCGCATTACGCCATGGGCGGAGTTCGGACCGACCTCTACGGGCATACCTCGCTGCGTGGGCTCTATGCCGCGGGTGAGGTGGCGTGTACCGGTGTTCACGGAGCGAATCGCCTGGCCAGCAACTCGTTGCTCGAAGGCTTGGTGTACGGAGCACGCGCCGCCGACGACATGCGCGAACACCTGAAAGCCCACCATGCGAAGCCAAAGACAACCGTCGCTCTGGCAGGGAGCTCCAGCGACGGGCAGCCTGGTGAGACTGAGAAGTTCATCAAGAAAGTGCAGACGCTGATGTGGCAGCATGTCGGCGTGGTGCGTGATGGCAAGGCTCTGCAACAGGTGGTGCCGGAGCTGCGAGCACTGGCCTCGCAAGCGCCTGCATCCAACGATCGTCGGGCGCACGAGGCCAATAATATTGCGCAGGCTGGCTTGCTGATTGCCCGCTCAGCGCTGGCGCGCGAAGAGAGCCGCGGCGCGCATTACCGGCTCGATCATCCGCTGAAGAACGACGTCAAGTATCGCAAGCACTCCATCGTCACCGGCGACACCATTCGCTTCCAGTAGCGCTATCCCGCCTTGGCTATCCTCTTCTTCGGGAATAGCAGCGACAGCACAATCGAGATCAAGAGCGTTCCGGCCACTGCGGCCAGTGCCACCGCAGTTGGTATCTGAACGTAGTGCGAGGCCAGCATCTTCAAGCCGATAAATATCAGGATGACTGACAGCCCATAGTGCAAAAAGTGGAACGCCTCGATCATTCCCGCCAGCGCGAAATAAAGAGACCGCAGCCCCATGATGGCGAAAACATTCGAGGTGAAAACAATGAACGGCTCGCGCGTGACCGCCAGCACCGCGGGTATGGAATCGACCGCGAACAGCAGGTCGGTGGTTTCCACCACGATCAGCACCAGCGCCAGAGGCGTCGCATAAGTCATCGCACCCCGCTTCACGAAGAACTTGCTGCCTTCAAAATCTTTAGTGACGCGAAAGAACTTGCGAAATCCGCGCAGCAGCGGGTTTGATTCAGGATGGATCTCGGCGCCGTGCTGACGGAGCAACTTAAAGCCGCTGTAGATCAGAATCGCGCCGAAGATATACGTGATCCAGTGAAAGCGATTCAGCAGCGTAACCCCGGTCGCGATGAAGATCGCCCGCATCACCAGCGCGCCGAGCACTCCCCAGAAAAGAACGTCGTGCTGAAATTTGCGAGGCACATGGAAGTAGCGAAAGATGAGCAGGAAGACGAAGAGATTGTCGACGCTTAGCGATTGCTCGATCAAATAGCCGGTGACGAACTCGAGTGAGAGCTGCGCGTTGCGTTCAGTGCCGCCGACGATGGTGTGGCCGAAGAAATAGATGAGGACAGCGAACGCCGCTGCCAGACTGATCCAGACCAAGGTCCAGCCAATGGCCTCGCGAAACCCGACTTCATGTTTCTGGCGATGAAAGACGCCCAAATCGAGCGCCAGCATCGCCAGCACAAACAAATTAAATGTGACCCAAAAGATCCAATGCGAGGGCATGCGGGTTCCGAGTAGCCATTCTACTCAAATGCGGTTGCGTGATGGCCTAGCGATGGAATGTACCCATGTACTCGGTCTCGGCGACGATGTAGTTCTTGATGGCGGCATCGAGTTCAGCGCGGGTTGCGCCGGGCGCAAGATCGATCTTGTGATCGAGAGCATACAAGCGGAAAAAGTAGCGATGCGTTTTTCCCGGAGGCGGGCAGGGGCCGTTGTACCCGACCCGCTTAAAATCGTTGCGTCCCTGGCGCGTGCCATCGTTCAGTTCAGGCTGCTTTGGGACGCCTGCAGGCAGCCTGTGCGCGGATGGCGGCAGGTTCCACACCACCCAATGCACCCAGGTTCCGTCCGGAGCGTCAGGGTCGTCCGTGATGAGGGCGAATACGGCGACGTGCGCCGGAGCCCCTTGCCATTCCAGGTCCGGAGAAGCGTCGGAACCTTTGCAGGTGAACTCAGGGGGAATCTCTGCTCCTGGCGCGAAGGCTGTGCTGGTCAAAATGAACTTTGTTTTGCGCTTGTGGCTCGTACTCGAATCAGCCTGCTGCGCCACGGTTGTAGCCGCAAGCAGGGCCAGAGAAAATACCAGCGAGGTGATTGGGCGCATGCGAAGTTGACCCCTGGTGTTATCCGCACATTCTACGGGATGAGGTCAAGCCGGCGAGGTGTTGCCGGAATACGTGGGGCGTTGCGATGCGCTCACAGGGAGGACCGCGTTGCAACGCCGTGTCGAAGAAGGTGTAAACAGGGCCGTCTGAACAACTGCGTCACAGGTAGAACAGGTCTTCAGTGCCGCGACGAACAGGCCCTCGCGATTCTGAAATCGGTTCAGGTCGACGTAGCTCTCGAACGATCGCGGGTAGTGCGGCGCTTCAGCGCCGCGTCAGAAGACGATTTAAATAGCGGAGGGTCAAGCGTGTGCATTGCCGGGTAGAGCGGCGCTTTAGCGCCGCGTCCAAGCTGCCTAAACAATGGGGGGCTTTAGCCCCGGATTCGAAATTGCAGAGGCGGCTTGAAGGAGTACGGCTGAACGGGATACGGAAGAAGTCCGGATAGCTAGGCTTATGCCGCCGGCCGAACAGTTTGCTGAAAAACTCGATTGTGGCCGCATCTCGGGTAGAGCTGGCCTTCAGGCCAGCGTTTAAGTCGTTTATTTATTGTTTTCATAGCCGGCTTGAGCCGGCGACGCAAGCGTTGTCCGAGTTTTTCAGCACTCTGTGAAGCCGGCTCGGGTCCATAAATCACGGCTTAGACGCTGGCCTGAAGGCCAGCTCTACCCGAACAGAACCGTCAGCGCACCGATCCCGGCAATCATTTGCAGAATCGTGAATCCTGTACTGTGCTGATGTGAGCTGCCATGTCGCGATCGTAGCCGTGTCCCCTGGGCTGGAATATGACTTAAGTCTCAACCTGCGTTTTCGTAATGGCAGCGGCGCGGACCATTTGATTAGAAGTTCCGGGCTGGTAAACGCAGAAAGGCTCTTCCGCCAGGAAGTCGCCGGTAGCCGCATAGGCGCGAGCGCGGCATCCCATGCAGACGTGCCGAAATTCGCAGCATCCGCACTTGCCTTTGAGATTATCGTCGTCGCGGAGTTGGCCGAAGACCTCCGAGTCGTTCCAGATTTCGGCGAAGCTCTGCTTGCGCAAGTCGCCCGCAATGGCAGGCAGATAACCGCAGGGGAAAACTTCTCCTTCGTGGGAAATGAAGCACACGCCAGTTCCGGCCAGACAGCCCTTGGTCATGGCATTCATGTCCCCGGGATGTCCGCCCGGATGCCCACTATGGCCGACGGGCGGGCCGCCGCTCGGGCGTAGAGAGATTCCGGTCGAGCCCGGCATGGTCATATCCGTCGGGCCGATCTCGTGCGGATGAGAAGGCGCAGGTGCCGCGTGTTCGCGGCCCGCGATGCGGTCAGCCGCTTTGCGCTGACGCATCACGCGGAAGTAGTGGGGGGCGCAAGTGGCTTTCAACTCGATGCCGCCCTCCAGCGACTGATCGTAAAACCAGTTCAACATGCGCTCGTACTCGTCGGGAGGAACCATCTGCTCAGTCGCGATGTCGACACCGCAGCCCACCGGCACCAGCAGGAACGTATGCAGCGCATCGGCGCCGAGGCGGCGCGCCAAGGCAAGCACCTCGGGCAGTTGATGAGCGTTGTGACGAGCGATGGTGGTGTTGATCTGCACCGACACCCCGAACTGTTGCAGGTTACGCATGCCGTAAATCGCGGCTTCGAATGCGCCCGGAATGCCGCGGAAAGTGTCGTGCGTGGTGGCGTCGGCTCCATCCAGCGAGATCGAGACCCGCTTGATGCCGGCGTTCTTGATCTTCTCGGCAACATCCTTGGTCACCAGGGTTCCGTTGGTCGCCAGCGCAGTGCGCAATCCGCGGCCGGTGGCGTATTCCGCCAGCTGAAAAATGTCCTGACGATAAAGCGGTTCGCCGCCGCTAAGCACCAGGATGGGACTTCCGAAGTCGGCGATCTGCGAAATGATGTTCAGCGCTTTTCCGGTCGGCAGGTCGGCGGGCGACATCAACTCGGTTGCGGTGGCCCGGCAGTGGATGCAGCGCAGGTTGCAGCCCTTGGTCACTTCCCAGAAAATCAGTCGCGGCGTGTATTGTTTTTTGCTTGCCGGATGGCTGCTGCCACTCACCTCGGTCATGATCGCTCTCCTCTTTGCTAATGCGTCTGTAACGGCTCTTTCTTATGCCTCCACAATAGGATTTCGACGACCCAAAGGGCCGTGAGTGTTATCACGTGGGGCTGTGATGTTCGTCACTCGGGGGAGTGGGTAGGGTCTGGCGGGCGCGGCTTCCCAGCTGATGAAGACTTAGTAGAAATGCTTGTGCCGCCGGCTGAAAGCCGGCTCGATCCATAAGTGAAAGGCCGAGACGCTGGCCTGAAGGCCAGCTCTACCCGAACCCTACGGGGATGTTTCTCAACCGGCTCTAAAGCCGAGCCCCTCAAAAACCAGACTTGATCAGAGTTTTGCTAATCGCTAAATGCTAAATGCCAAATGCCAAATGCCAAATGCCAATCGCCAAAGGCCAACTGCCAACTGCCAACTGCCAAGTGCTAGCGGCCAACCGCTTCCCCCACCGATAAACGCGAACCGACAACTGACAACCGACAACTGACAACCGCCTTACGGCCCAACGCCTCCGGTGTGACAATCCGAGCAGTTCACCGCGGTCAGGTCGCCCAGGTCGACAGGATGCTTGAAGGTCTGCGAAGGAATCTGCGCCACCTGCGTCGTCCCTTCCACCTGCTCGATCACCGTGTGGCAGGAGTTGCAATCCTTGCTGATGACCTTGCCCTCCTTGCTGACGTGGTTGCCATCATGGCAGCGGAAGCAGCCCTGGAAATAGAAGTGTCCGATGTTGTTGGGATGGGTCTTCCAGTTCACCTTCATGTCCGGGAAGAATGTGGTGCGATAGATGCGCTGTAACTCGGCGATCGAGCCCTTGATACTGTCCCCTTTGCTGGAGGCGATTTGGGGATATTTGTCCTGATAGAACTTGTTGATGTTCTGCTCGATGGCTTTCTGCGCTTCGTCCGAGGTCTTGTAATCGGCGGTCAGCACCTGCACGCCCTGTTGCTTGATGTAAGGCAGCGAGGCATCGATGCTGCGGCCGGTGATGCCGCGATCCACCGATAGATCCGGTGGCGTGTACACGTGAGACGGCCGGTTGTGGCAGTCGATGCAATCCATGCGGCGCTTACTCGCCTTATCGATCTGCTCTTGCGTCGGTGGGCTGTCTTTGGTGGCATATTCCGTTACATGTCCTTGCGCATCTTCCATGCGCACCCAGGGAATCACCTGCCGCTGCTCGTCGGTGGCGAAGTACGTAATCTTGTTGGCAATGTTCATGTGCCAGTGAATTCCCTCACCAGCCTGGCCCAGAGATGGATCTCCGCCGCCTGTCTTGATGAGCAAGCGAATGACACGGGGCGTGTTTTGCTCATCCGTGCCGAAGTGCGTGAAGGTTTTCAGCTGTGCTCCCCAGAACTTCTTTGGCCAATGGCACTGCTCGCAGGTATCAGGCGCGGGGCGCAGGTTGTGCACCGGAGTAGGGATGGGGCGCGGATACGTGCCCAGCGCGGTGTAATACACCTGGCGCGCACCCGACAGCTTCGACTTCACATACCAGCTTGCGCCGGAACCTACGTGGCACTCGACGCAGGCAACGCGGGCATGCGGCGATGCCTGATAGGCGGTGAACTCCGGGTGCATCACGGTGTGGCAAAGCTGGCCGCAGAACTGTACCGAGTCCGTAAACTCATACGCTTTATAGCTGCCCACCGCACTCACCAGCGAGAAAATCACTACGAAGCTGAGGACGAATGCCAGGGTGCTGCGTTGCGCGGGATTATTAAGATCCAAGCGTGGAAGGCGAGGCGGAGCCCCGGCCTCGCGAATTCGCCGCCGCCGCTCGACCGCCATTCCAATGGGAATCAGCACCAGGCCGGCAACCAGGAACGCCGGAGCCACCATATAGGCCAGGATGCCAATGTAAGGCGAGGGCGTATTCGCCAGAAGATCGATGAGAACCAGAAGTACGATGTTGGCAAAGGCAACGGCAGCCAATGCCATGCCAATCAAACTGATCGGATTGCGGATGAGATGTCGCGAAATCGCAGGCTGATTGCCGAGAGGATCGTTCGTGTCCTCAGTCATTATTTTCGTGTATCCCTTCTTCACCTTGATAGTGCGCAGTTATAACCAGTGTTGCAACTCGATTGCCCTGATTAAAGCCGGCGGCATCCGGAAGGCTTAGCGATCATCCTTACCGTCCCGCTCGCCGCGCTGTTCTACTTGTGTGTGCCGGCAGTTTCCGACTGCTCCGCCGCTTCACCTTCTGCCGCTTCAGCTTCATCGTCAGGGTTGTGCGCTTGCTCGATCGCGAGCAGGTCGAGAGGATGCTCGTGCTCATATTGCTCGACGGACATCTTGCCGTCGTACCATGCCCAGTTCATGGGGTAAGCGTCGGGATCGAAGATGACACCGTACAGGTGCCACACGATAATCGCCAACGTCGCCAGGATTGCTTCGTACCAGTGAATAGTAATCGCTGCGTCAATCCACCAGCCCGGAACACGCTCGCCGACCGGCCCCTTGAACCAAACCATCAAGCCGGTAGCGGCCATGACGAACATGCCCCAAACCAGTGCCCAGTACTCCATCTTCTCGGCGTAGGTGAAGCGCCCGAACATGGGCCGGCTTTCGCTGTAGCCCAGGTAGAAGCGGAAGGCGTCACGCGCGTCGGTGACATCCTTCCAGTCGGGCAGCATGTCTTTGATCAGCCGCCGCCCGTCTGCTGTCTTGATGACATACCAGAGGTGAAACAGGCTGACGGAAATCAGGGTTACGCCGGCGATGCGGTGGACGTAGCTGCGCACCAGTTCGTGGATGAAGATGGCTGCCAGCCAGGACGATGGATAGCGTAGCGCAAATCCGGTAAACACCAGGGTGAAGAAGCTGATGAGTAGCGTCAGGTGCTGAACGCGCTGTCCCAGGGTCATGCGGAACATAATCCGCGGCTGACCAATGCGGTGCAGGATCAGCTTCTTGCGCAGGATGATTAGGTTATGCAGCACCATGCCGCCGATCACGCCGATGATCATCCACACATAAAACCTGCTGATGAAGCCGATGACCTTGCTGCCCACATCCGCCTTCGACGTGTTGTCGAGGTGGACCTTGCTGGTAATAAACTTGTCGTTCGCGCCAGGATGGCATTGCCCGCAAGTCTTTGCCAGGTTGGCGTGGTTGATGGTGGAGTGCGGATTGGAAGAAGGCAGGATGTTGTGCACGCCGTGACAGCTGGCGCAGTTCGCCACCGTGGTCGAACCCACCTTTTCCGCCATACCGTGATAGCTCGCCAGATACGACTTCACCTGTCCGGCAGGCATCCCAAATTCGCGCGATAGACGTACGCTGCCATGGCAGCCCGCGCAAGTGTTCTGCACATTCGCTGCCGCCACGGATGAGTTGGGATCCTGCGGCGCCTTGATGGTGTGGATGCCGTGACAGTCGGTGCACACCGGAGCTTGCCAGTTGCCGCGCGCGATCGCCGTTCCGTGAATGCTCTGAACGTATTGCTGCTTGATGTCGTTGTGGCACTTAGCGCAGGTGTTAGGAACGTTGAACTTGTTGATCGGCGACTTCGGATCGTTCGCTCCCAGGATGTCGTGCTCGCCATGGCAGTCAGTACACACCGCGGCCTTATCGGAACCGGCGGCGACGGCCTTGCCGTGAACGCTTTCCTGGTAAGAGGTAAACGGTGCCGAAGTCATACCGCCGGAAGCCATAACGAATTTTTGTCCGTGGCAGGCGCCGCAGGTTTGCGGGATGTTGGTGCGCGCGACCTTCGACTTTGGATCGCTTGCGGGCAGAATCTCGTGCACGCTGCCATGACAATCCTGGCACTTGGCGACGTTCATGTTGCCGGCGGCTGCGGCCTTGGCGTGAACCCCATGGTCGTAAGCGGTTTGCTGGTCGGCGTGGCAGGTGGCGCATACCGGCTTCACCGGAGCGGGATCGTGAGGATAGCCTTTGACGTCGGTGTGGCAATCGACGCAACCGTAGACGCTGTGGATAGAGCCTTTGAACTTGGCATCGTCAACATGCAGGCTGATCTGCTTGCCGTTTTCGTCCTTGGTGAGGGTAGGATCGTTATGGCAGGCCAGGCACTCGTCGTTGCTCATCTTGGAGACGGCCTTGGCTCCTCCCCCATGTTTCTTCGGGGCTGCTTGGCCCAACATCCATCCAGAGAGCAACCAGACGGCCAGAAAAACCCAACCACAGCGCTTCACGGAACCCTCACTTTCCTCAGTGCTCCAGACGACGAGGCACCGGACAACACTTAAACATCGCTGAGAGAGCTCCTGCGCAGCAGTGAGTGTACTCACGTGGGCATGTGACTGAAATCACACAGCAACCGGTTCTCACCCGGCGGCGTGACCGCAGTCACGCCGGATTGGTTCGTCCTGCCAATGAGTCCGAGGGCTGTATCCATGCGGTCCTCAGGGGAGTTTGTCGAGGGGAAAAGCGTGTAATTTCGGGCGGGGCAGCGACGAATCGCATAGAAATTGGCTGTGACTTCGAACGCTTGTTAGAAGTCAAGAAAATCACTCACCGTTGTGATAACACGGTGTCAGCACAAATGCGGCTATCCAGTTGCTTGTGATCCATCGCTCCGGAATTAGGCGATTAGCCATGAGTGAAGAACGAAACGGCGCAGGGACGAACCGATGTCGACCTGCGCCGAAGAGTGCTTCAACAACGAAAGAAAGACTGATTCAGACCAGCAGGGCGCGCGGCCGGAAAGTGAGGCGCGGGCGACGGGTGCGCACCATTCCGATGGAACGGACGCGCTCGTAGGCAACGTGCAGGTCCTGGCTCAGCATGCGGACAATTTCCAGGCACACTGTGCGATGCTCTCGCAGGAATTTCGCTAATTCCTTCTTGCGGACGAACACGACCTGGGAATTGTCGAGCAACTCGGCAGTGACTTCATAAGGGCTATTGGACAGAGCGGCTCCCAGGCCCAGCACTTCGCCGGGGCCCGCAACCCGCAAGGTTAAACGCTTGCCGGTATCGGAGCAGATCGAGAGCTTGGCCCGGCCATCGCACAGGATGTAGATGCCGCGAACCGGGCGGCCCTCCGCAAACAGAACCGTGCTGCGGGGATAGAAGGTGAGCGACTTGATTTCGTCGAAAGCCTTCAACGACTCCGCAGGCATGTCGCAAAAAAGGCGATCGGGTCGGAAATCGCAAGTCAAGCAAGTCGACTGATTCGTGCTCTCCATATGCTGGTAATACTGCGCGTACCCGCAGGGCCGCAGTGACTACAGTCACCGGTTTTCGTGACCTCATTCACACGAAAAGCCGAAAGGCAATTGTGAGAGCAACATAAACCGTAGATGGGATCGTCGGGAGCGAGACCACGTTCGTGGATAAAACAGGACGCGGCTCTGCTTGCGTGTAGGTTTGTGACCTCGACTGCCGCTATTGCGTGATGGCCATCGCTTTCAATGCGGCTTTATTGCGGATCAGAAGAGTTGAGCCTTTGGCCTGCACGATCTGCCGCTTCTTGAGGTCGGCGAAAAGGCGGGTAACGGTCTCCCGTGACGTGCCGATCATCTGCGCGATCTCTTCGTGGGTCAGCGCCAGCTTCACCCGCGGTTCAACCTTGGCAGCTTCGCCATTGCGCGCGCTCCACTCCAGCAGAAGCTTTGCCAGCTTCTCGCCGGCCGAGTGCGACAGTCCAAGCGAACGGATTTCGCGGCAGGCGGAGTTGTATTTGTCGCTGAGCTGTTCGGCGACCCGCAGGCAAGCCTCGCTATGTTCTTTCAGGAAGCGCAGGAAATCTTCGCGCTTCACGAAGTTCACCTGGCACGGATCCACGGTCTCGGCAGTCAGTTCGTAAGGCTTGCCGCTAACCGTAGCGCTGAGCCCCAGCACTTCGCCCGGTTCGGCAATTTTCAGGATCAACGTTTTGCCGTCGGTCGAGCAGATCGACAGTTTGACCCGGCCTTTGCACAGTACAAAGATGCCTCGCGGGGTTTGACCTTCCACGAAGAGCACCGCGCCCTTGGGATAGGCGGTAGCGTATTTAATGGTTTCGAAATATTGCAGGGCGGCCGGCGGAAGATCGCAGAAGATATGTTCTGCGCGCATCTTGCAAGCCAGGCAGCTTTCGATGATATCCAACCCGTATGGTGTAAGCACGACGACCCCCTATGCTTCTCATGGTATCGCCGTGTTGTACGGCCGGAGTGTAGGCGAGCCGCTCCGAGGGGCCTGGAACATGGGTGTCGCACCGCTGTTGGGTTGCGAACCTTGCCAAGTGCCGTAGGTCACCGGTCGTGGTGATCCGTCAAATCCGCCAGTCGGCCCGTAAATCAAGGCGTTGCGCTTGCGGAGGCTACCGTGGGCATTCCGGGCTTTTACTCCCGATACACCTCAGCGGAACATTCAAACCGCACATTCAACAAGTGCACGCGTCACAACGGGTTGTGACTTGACCGTTCAGCGGCGAGGAAAAATACTTTTCACCTGAGGAATAAACCATGTGGCCAGGAGCGCCAGTGCGGTGCAGGAGCTTACTTCTGGCAATACATCAACAGCGAGTTGAATTCGCTCGTAAGTTGGAAATTCCGTCCCGTCCCCCGCAGATAGTTTGGCGCAGAATCGTCGTTGCGAATGGCGTCAACGCAAATGCCCTGACGTTGCGGCAACAAGTCCAATGTTCTCTCACTGCGATAGGTGAGCCCGTAAACCCTGCGCTGTTGGCCCCGTTGATATAACGCTGAGTTGGCGTCGAACACCGCCGGCCAGACGTTCCAGTAATTGCCGGCAACGACCGGCGCTTGACTGGCAAGGATGTCGGCTGTCATAAAGCCAAAATGGTTATGGAAGTCTCGCGGGATTCGGGAGATGGATGGCCACCCGAACCCGATCACCGCAGCCAGGAACATGACGCAGGTCGCGTAGACGGCGGCCCAGGGTTTCGCAGAGAGCATTCTCTCAAACGGGGCCACAGCCAGCAGCGCCATCACAACCATGACAAGCAGGATCGAGGGGTAGACATATCGCAGCCCATGTAAACTTTCACGCACCCACTCCAGGGTGTCAGTGAAAAGCCAATAAACGATTGCGGTATTGGTCAAGGCTACGCACATCAAAAGCACGCGCTTTTGACATTGGCTCAGAACTAGGCCGACGAAACCCACTCCCGCTGGTACGAGTATCCATAAACCGGAGAGCGTATGCGTGAGTGTGCCCCCGCGACTGAGGCGGATGGTTTCCGATAGACCATGCAGCCAGGTAGAAGATGGGGCGAACCCCAGGGTTTTGTCATTAGAGGGAAACAGGAGCATGAGCGCGAAGCCACCAGCCGCCCCTGCCATTACAACGGCCAGCGCCGGCAACAGCCCTCGCTTCTGGCGGTCGATCCAATGGCGCTGGACAATCAGCGGCACCAGTAACACAAAGGCGGCTAAGTTCACCCAGTGACTCAAAAACATCAATATCAGGGCGAGAACGATTTCTGTTTGTTCGGAGCAAGATCAAGGCAGAGAATGCCAGCGTGAATGAGAGTCCGTAACACTGCACGACGAACCAGTCGAACTGGGTGTAGCGGGGGACCAGCAGAAACAGCCAGACATTCTGCAAAGCGGCAGCTGTCAGCCAGTACGGTGAGTCCTCGAAGAAGTATCGAACCAGCAGAAAACTGGCTGCGAGGCCGGACGCGATCCCAAGAGCCGTTTGCAAAATGAGATTCGTCAGCGGGTTCCTGAACGGCATAGCCAGCAGAGGGATGAGCATCCCATAGCGATTCGTCCCCCAGAAAAACGGCGTCCAGTGCTGCAAACTGACCAGCACAGGTACGACAGAATCGGCGTTCTGCCCACGTTCGAAGCGGGACAGGCTCATCCATATCGCGGTCAGAATAATCAAGCCGCCAACCGCGCACAGGGCTAAGCTGTCCGAGCGGAGATCGACAGCGCTGGAAACAGGACGCGAACTCAACACGCTGTTTCTGCCGTGATCGGTGCTTTGGCGAGTCTCTGCCATGCCAATTCTTAAAGACGTCTTCCGGAGCGTGCAGTTATAAGCAGAACTAGTCCGAGAGTGGCAAATGAGAACAATACTCCGATCCTGAGCGAGCGCGGATGATAGGCGAATTCGATCTTATGCTGGCCGGCAGGCACTGCGATGCCGCGCACCATCGCGTCGGTCAGGTAGATCGTTGTAGGTTGAGAATCCACCGATGCCGACCAGTCCGGATAGTACATGTCCGACAGAACCAAATAACAGCTGACAGGGCAGCTGACTTCCAACTCGGCACGGTTGGCCCTGTAGTTCAAACTTTCCACCCTACCCTCGGTGATCTTCGCGGGTAACTGCTCTGGTTTTGCCTCAACCAGGGCGCGGTGACGCGCATCGAAAGGTTCGACTGTCCGCCAGAGTTGGCTGCGAGCCTCCTCAAACGAAGAGACCGGCTGCACACTGGATACGAAGAAAGCGCGAGGATAGGCCGCCGTGTTCTCGATAACGTAGAGGCCGCCGAATTGTCCTGCCAGCCGATACGGATTGCTCGCGAGAGGGAACGTATCAATCTTCTGCAACGACACGTTGCGCAACTCGAGCGGCGAGCGGCTAAAGTTCGTCAGGTAAAGTGAGGTGCCCTGTGGCTTCGCGTCGGTCAGATAAATCTGGGTGAAAAGATTGAAGTCAGGGCTGTCATTCAGCGAACGCCGGGTGACGGAAAAGTAATCGCCTCCCCCTGGCTTCTGGAAGCCGCCGCCGAAACCGGTGTGATCGGCATCCCGGTCCGGAGAAGCGGCAGCGTCGCTGAGCTTCGCCTCCAGACTCAATTCGTAGGCGCTGTCCGGCTCCAGCGGCAAATCCACCTGTGAGGCCTGGCAATCTTTTCGTGAACACGCCGGTATCAAAGCCGGAGGTCCGGAGGCTGACTGCTGCGAGCCCCGAGACCACGGTCTGCCCTGAAACAGATTTACAGGCGATCCCGTCACGGTCCTAGTTGCGCCAGAGCCGATGTGATCAGCAGTCTGCAACGGTCCGTAGATGTGAGTGAGCTCTTGCAGCCCGAGCGATTCCACCTCGATGTAGCGGGTGTTCAGCAGCGACAGAACGGTGTTGTTGATCATCAACTCGGGCCAGTGGCGGATGCCACCAACATTCATCGAGTTCAGCAGAAGTGAGTGCCGCCAGGGCAGAAACGGACCCAGGCCGAGGAGGCCGGCATGTTCATATTCACTGTTGAGGTTGGGACTGACGAAGGGATAGAACCACTTCACCAGAGATAGGGAGCGAAACTGCTGGCCGCTTGAACGACTTTGCATCATCCGCAAAGCCGCCTGCTCCTCCGCACTTGGTCTTCCGGAGGTGGCAAACCAGGAGCCTCCGATTCCGAAGTTCGCCAGGTCCAGTAAAACCAGGACCACGGCGAGCACTCCGATGTGGCGGCTCTCCGGCCGTCGTAGCCAGACATAGAAAATGATGCCTGAAGCGAACAGGGTGAAGATGGGCAGCAGTATGTCGGGATTGCCGAAGCGCATGGTCTGGTGCAGTTTGAGCAGCCAGCCATCCTGCATCGCTCCAACGTCGGGATCCATGGACCGCATCAGCCCACGCACGTAAATCAGCATCAGCGCAGCCGAGGCTATGACGGCTGTCGGCAGTAGCCAAGCCAGACGGCGACGCGCGACGGTACTCAGGTCGGGGAAGGCAAATCCGTCGACAGCGCAAGCCGCCAATACCGCAACTGCAAAGTCAAAGAAAACGAGATTGATCCGGTGATCGTGAAAGAAGTTGTAAACCGGCAGCCGGTACAACACTCGTGCCAGGGGCGTGTACCCACCCCAGGCCAGAAGCAGAGATAGCGCTCCCGCGATCGCTCCGAACTGGACATATCGCGAGCGCCGCCAGAGAAGGACGGCAGCGATAGCCAGCATGATCGGCAGAATTCCGACATAGTACGCGTTCACTTGCCACGAAATAGGCGCGTAGTACGGAATCTTGTGCCAGAGAAAATCGGTGTTCTGCGCGCCAACCAAAAATGGAAAAAACAGCAGGATCATCAACTGCGGCGCGACGGAAGCGAAAACATATTCCGGATAGCTGAGGTGCTCGATGATCGACTGATTCTTCAACGTCAGTGTCGACAGCAGTTGCGGCAGACCGAGCCCGGCAGCCAGGACGCCCATTACGACCAGTCCTGCAAGCAGGCGTACTGGCTTCGCTTCGCGACGCATGGCGACCAGCAGGTAGATGCCCCCGTAGATGGCCGTCAGCAGGACCATCTGGGGCCAGCCCGCGAACAACTGCATAGCGAGGCACACACCGCCCCAAGCGCAAAACTTCCAGTTGCGCGTGCGAATCCACTTCTCGAGGCACCAGAAGACGGCCGGAACCCATGCAGCCGAATTCGGAATGGTGACAGTTACCGCGTTGCAGCACAGGAATCCTGCGAGAGCGAAGGTGGCCGAACCTATCCACACTCCGAAAGTGGAGCGAACGAATAGCCGAAGAAAACGGCTGGTCAAGAAGGCAAGCAGAAAAACATTGAATGCGATGGACAGGTTGAAGGCTGTCGCTGCGCTGAACAATTGATACAGGATTAAGTTTGGCGGATAGAAGAACCCGTTCTGAATGTCGCCAATGTGCGGATAGCCAGTGTAGATGTAGGGATTCCACTCGGGAAGGGAACCGGAACGCAGGAGGGTAGCAGAGAACGCTCGCCCTGCCATGTAGAAGTCTTTGCCGTCCCCCGATTGAATGTCGGGAACATATCCGGTGCGGGCGCTGACCACGCCGACTACGATCAGAATCAGGAATGCCGTGAGATAGGGAATCGAAATTCGGCGCAGAATAGAACGCCCCAAATCCAAATCGTTCCCCCACTTGAGCGAGTGTGAAAGGTGGGATTATACATGAGGCGCGGGCCGCTCTCAGGCTGTCGAGAAGCAAGCTTCCCGGGTGCAGCGATGCTACACTTTAGAAACGTTTTCGCGCTTCCGCTCAGAGGATGGACAAGCTGACGCAAAGCTATCCAATACTGCAAAAGAGGCCTTATCCGGGCCTCGTCTCCCTCGTCATACCCATGTACAACGAGACTTCAGTGATTCCGCATTTGCGTCGCGGACTCGAAGAATTCATGGCCGAGGTGCAGAGTGAAACGGAAGTCATCCTGGTGAATGATGGGAGCACCGACTCCACCTTCGCTCAGATCGCGTCGTGGGCTTACCAAGATCCGCGAATCAAGCTGGTCAATCTGTCGCGAAACTTCGGTCATCAGAGCGCGTCTACGGCAGGGTTGGATTATGCGTCGGGTGATGCCGTGGTGCTGCTGGATGCGGACTTGCAGGATCCGCTCGCAGTCATTCACCAGATGATCGCGCGCTACTGCGAGGGCTACGATGTTGTCTATGGACAGCGAGTCGCACGACAGGGTGAGAGCGGCTTCAAGCGTTTAACTGCCTGGATGTTCTATCGCCTGATGAGCAACTTCGTGTATCGAGATTTACCGGTCGATGCCGGTGATTTCCGTTTGATCTCGTGCGATTGCCTCAACGGACTGCAGCAATTGCGCGAGACTCATCGTTTCCTGCGCGGCATGGTGGCTTGGGTTGGATATGCGCAGATCGGAGTGCCATACGAGCGGGCGTCGCGAGTGGCGGGCGAGACAAAATATCCTCTGCGCAAAATGCTGAAGTTTGCCTGGACCGCGGCCACCTCGTTCTCAGCTTTGCCCCTGAAGGCCGCCATCTGGCTGGGAGTGATCGCGACCATCATCGGATTTGAAGAGGCCGTTCGCGCTACGCTGGCGCGCATCTTCCATTGGTATGCCGTCCCCGGCTGGGCATCGCTCACCGTGCTGGTCAGTTTCCTCGGGGGCGCCACTCTGATCAGTATCGGAATTCTCGGCGACTACATCGGCAAGATTTACGAGCAGTCCAAGAATCGGCCTATCTACCTGGTCTCCCGTACCCTGAATATCGATCTGCCCAAGTTCGAGCAGGCAGCTGAACCACGCGCGCGAAACGAGAGCCGATGACTCAGCCCGAATTCGATCGCTATTCCCCGTCGTATGAAGAGCTGCTGAAGGATCCGGTTCGTGATCGCTTCATGGGGCAGGAGTCTGGCTTCTTCCACGAGCGCAAGCGGGATCTCATTCGCGAACACTTCCGCCGCGCAGCCGTCGACACGCACAAGCTGCGCTATCTCGATGTCGGCTGCGGCAAAGGCGAGCTGGTTTCGCTGTTGCGCGACGATTTCGGTCAGGTTGCGGGATGCGATCCTTCGGCCGGCATGCTTAGCTTTGTGCAGGGAATCGAAACCCGGGTGCAGGATGATCCGGCGAAGATGCCTTTCGATGCCGAAGAGTTCGACTTCGTCACGGCGGTTTGCGTCTATCATCACGTCCCGCCGCCCGCACGGCTGGCTCTCACCAGAGAAATATCTCGGGTCCTCAGGCCAGGAGGCACGTTCGCGATCATCGAGCACAATCCTTACAATCCGGTGACACGGTCGATCGTCGGCCGAACTCCAGTCGACGCGGACGCAATTCTGCTGAAGTCTGTCGAAACTTGCGATTGGTTACAGAAGGCGCGATTCACCCTGCAATCTTTGCAATATTTCTTGTACTTTCCCGAACCGCTTTACCGCCGCGGCGGCCGACTGCTGGAAGGCGCGCTCCGCCGCCTGCCCCTCGGCGGACAGTATGCGGTATTTGCTACGAAGGACAAAACGGATGCTCCGGCATGATTGAACTGATTCGCCCGATTCTGAATCGGCCTTTCTTCTACGAGTTCTACCACCAGCTTATCGGCGCCAATTATCGCAGCCGCGTGCTGGTGAGTGATTACATCCGCCCCAAGCCGGGCGATCGCATCCTGGATATCGGATGCGGTCCCGGCAACATGGTTCCGTTTCTGCCGCAAGGGGAGTATCTGGGCGTCGACGCCAACGACTCCTACATCACTTCGGCGCGGGAGCGCTATGGCAATCGCGGCAAGTTCGTTTGCGAACGCGTCAGCCATCACTCCGTGCAACAGTTTGGCGCATTCGACATCGTCCTCGCGCTGGGGCTCGTCCATCATCTGGAAGATGACGAAGCGAAGGACCTGTTCCGTCTAGGATATACCGCGCTCAAGCCGGGAGGGCGCATGATCACGAACGATGGCTGCTACCTGCCAAACCAATCCGCCGCCAAGCGATATCTACTGTCACGCGATCGGGGAGAGTTCGTTCGCACGCAGGCCGAGTACGAGGCGCTCGCTCACTCCTGGTTCCAGAATGTCAAGTCGAACATACGCGAAGATGTATTGCGCATCCCCTACACCCACCTGATTATGGAATGCACAAAGTAGGTTGAAGGGAGCGCCAGCCGCTGCAAAGTGCGTCCAGACTTACTGAGCCACCAGCTGCGGGGCGCAGACCTTCTCCGCGTCCAGCACGGCGGCGATGGCGTGTGCGACCGAGGCGATGCGTATGGCTGCGAGAATTTTTTCTTCGCTGATGCCTTTTTCGCGCAACGTCTTCTCGTGCGAATCCACACAGGCGCCGCAGCCGTTGATCGCCGAAACTGCAATCGACCACAGCTCGAAATCCAGCAGATCGATGCCATGAGTGCGCATCACATTCATGCGAAGGCCGGCCCGCATGGTGCCGTATTTCTGGTTCGACGTCAGGTGCAGAAAACGGTAGTAGATGTTGTTCATGCCCATGATCGCCGCCGCGCCTTTGGCTGCCTCCAGCGCTTCCGGGCTCAGATGGGTCGCAGCTTCTTCCAGCGCCGCCCGCGTGAGACTCTCGTTGCGGGAAGCGATCGCTGAGGCGACTACCGTGCCCCAGGCCTGCTGCTCAGAGAGGTCGGTCTGCTGGCGAACTACGCTGGAAAAATTCAGTTTGAGATCTTTGGCGTAAGAAGGGATGGTTTCTATCAGTTCGTCGAGATTCATAGCTATTATCTAGACTCTTTCCTTGGTCCAAGGCTTCTTAAATCTTAACTTGGCAGCGTTGATCGCAACCGCCCCTCGCGCCACAATCCCGGGCTGAGTTCCGATACGAAACTCGGTCCGGCGGCTGCAAAATTGGGTTTGCCGCAGCTGTTCGCTTTCGAACGCCGCCGTCCGCCCTCGAACACGGGACAACGCCGGATAGCTCCAGGAACTCTAATAACCAGTGCGGCCTCAACAGCTTAGGACGCCCAGCCGGCGGCGTCGCAATTGCAATATTCATCCCCTTGAGGGCCATCGATGCGCAGCTTTTTCCATGATTTGCAGTACGCCGGGCGGCAGATGATGAAGTCGCCGGGCTTCGCTTTTATTGCCATCCTCACGCTCGCTCTCGGCATTGGGGCCAACACCACCATCTTCTCGGTGGTTAATGGAGTGTTGCTCAATCCTCTGCCTTACCCCGACTCGAATCGACTAGTCACGCTCTTCCATCACAAGGCGAACTTCTCGAAAGGCTCCATCTCCTACCTGAACTTTCTGGACTGGCAGCGCGACAATCACAGCTTCGACGCCATGGTCGCCTATCGCAATTCCAATGGCATGACCCTCACGGGCTCTGGCGAGCCAGAGAAGGTCAAGAGTGAAATGGTGTCGGCCGGCTTCTTCGAGTTAATGGGCGTGAAGCTGGTTGCAGGTCGCGCCTTCACCGCGGACGAAGACCGTCTCGGGGCTGAGCCGGTGGTCATGATTTCGGAAGGCTTGTGGAAGCGAAAGTTTGCTTCCAACCCCCACATTGTGGGACAAGTAATTACGTTGAACGGGCAGCCGCGCACCATCATCGGAATCGTGCCGGCCAGCTTTCGATTTGACACGTGGAACTTCCATCCGGCCGAGGCTTACACCGCGATCGGGGAATATAAAGAGCCGCAGTTCCGTGATCGCACCGCAGCCTGGGGCACGGACGCCATCGCGCGCTTGACACCTGGGGTGACACTGGCCGCAGCCGCGCAGGATATGCAGCGTGTGAATCGCGGACTGGAGGCGACCTACCCCGACGTGGACGCTGGTATCGCGACCACGATCGTTCCCCTGAAGGAGCAGATCGTCGGCAATGTGCAACCGGTCTTGCTGGTGCTGATGGGCGCCGTGCTCTTCGTGTTGCTGATTGCCTGCGTGAACGTCGCCAATCTGCAACTGGCTCGCTCCACCGCTCGCGAACGTGAATTCGCGGTGCGCGTGGCCCTGGGAGCCAAGCAGTCGCGGCTCATCCGCCAGGTGCTGACGGAAAGCATCGCGATGGCGATTCTCGGCGGAGCCTTGGGCGTCCTGCTCTCCTATTGGGGTGCGAAGGCTGCGGTCGCCGCTATTCCGAACATGCTGCCGCGTGCCGAAAACATCGGCATCGACGGTCGGGTGCTGCTGTTCTCAGTGGTGGTGTCTCTGTTAGCGGGAGTCATCTTCGGACTCGCGCCGGCTTTGCGGACCTCGCGCACCAACGTCAGCAACACGCTCAACCAGAGCGGCCGCTCGCTGGTGGGTTCGCATCACCGCGCGCAAGCTATCTTCGTGACCGCCGAGATGGCGATGGCGCTGGTGCTGCTGGTCGGCGCCGGGTTGATGATTCGCACCCTGGCGCAATTGTGGAATGTCAGCCCCGGATTCAATCCCAAGAACGTGATCACGTTTGCGGTTACGCCCTCGAAGTCGCTGTCCAGCCAGTCTCCCGATGCCATCCGGGCCGCCTATCGCCAGATGGCCTCAACCATGCAAGCGGTGCCGGGTGTGGAAGCGGTGTCGTTCGACTGGGGCGCCACGCCCATGCTGGGCGATTGGGAGGAGACTTTCTGGATTGAAGGCCAGCCGCATGCCGAGCACGAAGCCGACCTGCCCCTGGCGCTGCGCTATGGCGTTTCGCCTGACTACCTGAAGCTGATGCAGATTCCGCTGCTGCGCGGCCGCTTCTTCAGCAATGCCGACAACGAGCACTCTTCTCGCGTGATGGTTGTCGACGACGCCTTTGCTGACCGCTACTTTCCCGGCCAGGATCCTATCGGGAAACGAGTGCACTTTACCCAGCAGAGTTCCGGCGGGCCACGCACCGACGAAATCGTTGGCGTGGTTGGCCACATCAAGCAGTTTGGCTTGCAGCCCGACAAGAGCAACGTAGTCGATATTCAATACTACGAGCCCTTCGCGCAGATTCCCGACGGGATTATGCGTCGCGTGGCTGAGGGAACCGACGCATTTGTCCGGGTGCGGGATGGAGGAGAAGCGGAGTCGGTGTTTCCGGTGATTCGCCGCGCCATGTTGCAGGTCGACAGCCAGGTAGTTGTGGACCAAATGCAGCCGATGGAACGCGTCGTGGCTGACTCCATTGCGCAGCAGCGATTTGCCATGACGTTGTTCTCAATCTTCGCCGCCGGAGCGCTGCTGCTGGCCAGTATCGGCATCTACGGCGTGCTGTCTTACGTTGTGGGACAACGCACCCGGGAGATCGGTATTCGCATGGCCATGGGCGCGCAGAAGAATGACGTGGTGCGGGCCGTGCTGCGCGATGGTGCGCGCATGACCCTGCCCGGCATTTTGATTGGACTGGTGGTCGCGCTGGCGATGACGCGGCTGATGTCCGCGATCCTCTTCGGGGTGACGCCGACCGACGTAGTGACTTTTGCCTCGGTCGCGGTGCTGCTGTCTGTGGTCGCGCTGGCAGCTTGCTACGTTCCGGCACGGCGAGCTTCGCGGCTCGATCCCATGCAGGCGCTCCGGGCAGACTGATGTGACGCTCAGAGGTTTACGGTGCTTTAGGCTTTTCGCCGTCTACGAAAGTGGGCCGGCTGTGCCCGTTTGGGATGCTTCAGCGACATCCATCGGCCTAGCGTTTGCTGCGAAGGAATGAACGCCGCCAGCAGAAGAAATGCTCCGATCACAACCAGAACCGCTCCCGCATTGCCGGGCGTGCCGTTGTGAGGATTCTGCAGAGTGATCATTTCGGTGTGCGACCTGTGCCAGCCGAAGAACAACAGGGCGGCTCCAACAACAAACAACGCGATTCGACTCAGTATTTTCACGGGCAATACCCTTTTGGCGAAAATCTTACGCCGAAGCCAGGGCAACGCCAATGGGGTTTGCTTTGAAAGGGCACGGCTTCATCCGTGCCGAAAATATCGCAGAACTATTGGGGCTTTGGCCGCCGAGGGGAACACCGACAAACAAACTGAGGTTCGTTGACATGTCTCACAGCACGTTGACCGCCCGCGCCGCCAGCAGCGCGATGATCGATAGCGAAATCAGCGATTGCAGCATCATCAGCACCTTGGCCCAGCGTGATAGCACCGACGTATCGGTAGGCGAGAACGCCGTGCTGGTGTTGAACGCGAGAAACAGATAGTCAAGAAAAACGGGCGACCAGGCGCGGCTGACCTCATCCTGCCGCGTCATCTGGGGAAATAAGAAACGAACTGTTGGCTGCGCCGCCCATCTTCTCTCGTCCCAACGGTCCGCCGGCATCGAGCTTCCAATACCACAAGGAAAACACCAGCACATTGGTAAGCCAAAGTAGGGCCGCGGAAATCAGTAAGCGTTCTAGGCGGATCTTTGTGGCTGGGCAAGCCTTGAATCAACAGGCCAAGCGAGCCGATGAGAGCCAGGGTAATGACGCCGATGGCCGTGAAGGTGAGGATTCTGGTGACGTCGTAGCGCTCGCGCCGGTAGCTGAAGATGATAGGGAATCAGCAGGACGAAGATCACGGCGAACACCAGCCAGCGCGGTCCGACGGAGAGCCTTGGGGCAGCGCATAATGAATAAGCCCATCAGCCACCATCGCCACAAATGCCGGCCAGCGTGGTTCACGAATTGTCTGCTTTACCCGAGCGTTCATGCTTTGCGTGGGAGTGGTTTCCGCCGCAGACAGCCTATCATTTTCGGGGAGGATGGTTGACGGGTGCGGTCTTATCCTGACGGCTGAAGGTGGCTCGGGTCGATAAATGAAACGCTTTGACGCTGGCCTGAAGGCCAGCTCTACCGGAACAGCACTTAGCATTTAGCAACTAGCCTTTGGTAAATCGCATTTAGCGGAAGTCGGCAGAAGTGCCATGCATCAGTGCTGACCTTCCTAAGTGCCAAATGCCAAGTGCCGCATCGTCAGCGGTTCGCAAGCCGTTCGGCTTAGAGCGATAGCGAATCGCGAACTGCCAATATTGTGACGCACGTCATAGCGTCGGTTTGCTCCCGGCGCTATAGTGGCGCGTTATCCCAAAGTGTCGCACTGGCCTGCGACCTGAAAGACTACTTATGCCGCAGAATTACGTACCAATTTTCATCTTCGCGTTTGTCGCTTTTCTTGTTGCTGGAGGGACGGTCGCCCTCTGCACTCTGATCCGCCCCAAAAACCCCAGCTCCACCAAGCTGATGCCCTACGAATGCGGCATCACCCCCTTCGACAACGCACGCGGCCGCTACACGGTGCGCTTTTATATCGTGGCCATCCTGTTCGTCGTCTTCGACGTGGAAACCGTCTTCCTGTTTCCCTGGGCGGTGCAGTTCAAGCTGCTTGGCCTGTTCGGACTGGTAGAGATGATGATCTTCCTCAGCATCCTGATCGTGGGATACATCTGGATCTGGAAAAAGGGCGCTCTGGAGTGGGTGTAGGAAGGGCGGCTGTTCGCCTTTCGCTTCTCGCTCTTCGCTAGAAGCCGATGTTCGCATCGTGTTCGGTGCGACCCCAAAGAATGAGTGTCATCCTGAGCGGAGGCGCGCCGTTGTTGCGCGCCGGAGTCGAAGGAGCCCTACCGCATGATAATCGGCACTTGACGCGGGTGGCGGACAACAGCTTCCTGTCAACGTATATGCCGCTCGGGTAGTGCGGGCCTTCAGGTTCGCGTAAAAGTTGACCCTCCTCAAACCTGGGCTTCAGCCCCCGGTACCTTGTGCCCCCGGTGCGTGACTATCAGAATTGCGGCGGCGTGGCTGGCAGCGCCGCGGAGTTGATGCCTTCGCACGTCCCGTTGCTTACCGTCAAATTGCCCAGCGCGTCGAGCTTCACCGTCCAGATGGTGTCGTAGTCGGTGGGCGGCCACACATCCGCAGGCGGGGCCTGTTGGCCGGCGTTATAGCTGGTGAGCAGCGCAGCGATCGTCGGCTGTATGAACTGGAACGACCACGCCAGCAGCACACTCTGATTGGAGAATTGGCCGCCGTTGAAGAAGAAAGTGCTGGTCTTGCTGGGCGACCTGCGGATCGGAGAGCTCGAAGCCGGTGACCAGATTGTAGGGCAGGTTGTTGGCGATGGCATAGGGTTCGGCAGTCAACGGAGGCGCAACCGACGACCAGGTGGAATCTCCCGAGGCGCTGATGGAACCCGGGCCAAACTGAGCAGGATCGATCGAATAGACCTGGTTAGGGGTGATTTTGCCGCGCAGCGCGTTGGGAAGATCCAGCGCGCGCCATTGCCCCGCAGCAACGTAGTTGCTGTCATCCCAGTAAGCCGTTGGATGCGCCTCGGCGTGCCGAATGATATAAAGGGTTTCGTTGGTGTTGGTTCCCGCCGGAATAACCGCGCCATCTACCGCCGGTCACTGTGATGCTGAAATGGGTTTGCGCCGTGCATGAGTCGCTGGCCGGCGCCGGAGGCAGCGCAGGATAGGTCGAAGGCGGGTTCAGATTGCTGTTGTAGGTAACCAGGCTGGCGCTTCCTGACGGCGTAACCGAGATCGCATAGACAGTTTGGGCCGCAATAGCTCGCCGGGAGCCAAGTTATAACCTTGGAGCTGGTTGATGTTTGCCATCAGGGCGCTGATGGTCTCCCAAGGCGCCGAGAAGACATAGAAACCGGACTTGGCCTTGTCATGATGCCGGTCACCAGAGCTTCGTTGTCGCCGCCTGGTCGCGGAAGTCGAGACCCTGGCAATTGGGCAGTATGCCTGCGGCGTTACAACTCCCTCGGGCAGGGCTCTGCCGCATACGATGCATTGATCGGGTAGCTTTGGCGGTAAGTGGCGTTCCGCCCCAATTGCTCTCGGACAGGGTGACCTGGTTGAGCAGGGCGAACTGCTGAATGGTCTCAAGTCCCACCATGTCGGGGTAATGTTGGCGGTCTGCAAATGGGTCATCGGTTCGAGAGCGTAGATGCGTCACATTCTGCTTCCCCAGTACCTGCTGCTGCAGAAACGTGGCCATGAGAAGCGACCGCTGCAATCCCTGATTGGTGAGGTTTGCCGTGCGGGATTGATGTCCCCGGGAGCCTGGTAAGCCAAATCCTCACTTACAACGAAAATCAGATTGAGGTTGCTGGAGCTCAACGGAGCGGGAGCCGGCTGCGCTGAGCCGCCGCATCCTGCGAGCGCCATCAGAGCCAGGTTCAACAACAGAAGAATCCAACCGTACGGCAATTCATACGAACCAGGCTTTCTCTCCCGCTACCATGGCACACGCACGGTGGTGGCACTGTGACATCCGCCGGCTATCTCCTACAGCGCCATGCCCGCCTGCGAAATCACCGATTGCATCACCGGCGTCAACTGTACCACCAACTCGGCGTTGTAAGAGTGCGACGTGGTGTCGCTGATGATGGCTGGAGTCGCGCCGAAAATGCGGAACGCCCCCAGGCATAGCCTCGCGAATTATAGGCCGGCGAACCAGGCTGGACCGCGGGATCGACATTGGTGATGATGATCGACACCGTGTTGTCGCTGTTGCGGCGGATGTCGAAGGTCCGGAACTGTTGCGGGTGGTCGCGCAGCGAACAGGTCTCGACCTCCCAGAATCCCAGCGTGGGATCGCTGTGCGGGCTCGGTTGCGGCGTCACCACATTGACATGCCGATGTCCCGCCATCCACAAAATGAGGTTGGGATAGGTGTGCAGCATGTTCAGCATGTAGGCCTCGGTATAGTCCGGCCCCGGCCACATGGGAAACGGCGTGGTATCGGTGAGGCCGTTCTGCGGCAGGATGGGCACATGCGCCGCGATAACCATCAACTGGTTTGCCGACTGTCCGGCATTCAGCTCATCGACCAGCCACTGGTAGCGGCGATCGTCAAGCGCGCCGGCGGCATAGATCGGCCTGGCCCGGTCCCTTCACCGTGTCGTCCAGCACGATGATCTTGATGGGAATATCGGACTTGGGCACAAAGCTGTAGCAAGCGAAATCCTGGTCGAGGTTGCTCTGCGTGAAGCCGTGCCCGACCGGGCTGGTCGTGGTGTTGAAGAACTCCTTCATCCAGTTCAGTGTGGTCGATGCGGGCGTCGACAACGAATGCCGGCTGGCATCGGCGACAACCTTCGGCGGAGTATCGAAGTCGGCCTCGGGTCCGGCGCCCCAGATATCCCCATACGCCGTGCTTCCGTCCAGTACGCCCATGTAGGCGCCCTTCTGCTGGATTGCCTCGGGCGGCGGCTCACCGTCGTCAGAAATGTTGAGGATGGTATCGCCCACGTGCGCGTTGCGCAGCTTCGTGTCTTCAAAGGCGCAGCCCATCCAGAATTGATCGTGGTTGCCCATGACCTGGTACCAGCGGAGCTGAGGATTCAGGCCGGCAGCCTGGAACGGCTTCTGGTAGTCGATGCTGGAGGCGCCCAGGTGCGCGCCCGAACTGGGCGTGATGACCCGGCCGTCGATGGTGTCGAGGAACCAGCGCAGCTCGTTGTACTGGGTGTTGTTGCAGGCATCCCCCAGCGACATGCCGAAGTCGAAGGGCATTGCTTCATGCAACGCGTTAATGGTCTGGACGGCCGCGTCCAGCACCTGCTGCGTCGATAACAGGATTGGCGAGTAGGCCGAAGATTGTCCGCTCGACGCGGGACCATACGGCGCGCTCCACCCGATGTAGAGCGGCTGCGCCGGAGATTCCTTGTCGGCGATGTGAATGTCGGAGATGGAGAAGTAACGCAGCAGCCGCGCCACGCCGGGAGCTCCGGCATAAGCGGGCGCCAGATCCTTGCGTACGATGTGCTGCAGCGGACCGCCCAGCGTCCACGCGCTGTATTTGTACTGCGCGTACAGCGGCACGTCCCCGGGATGCAACTGGCGAACCGCCGGAGCCAGCGCCACCGGGCAGACCTGCTGCTGTGCCGTGGTGTAAACCTGCCTGGCAATGGGCCAGCGAACAACTTGCGGGGCGGGCGGGTCAACCGGGTTGCTGCCGCAACTGCTGAGCCCGAGTATGCCGGCGCCGGCCGCGGCGCCTTGCAGCGCGCCAATGCCGATGCCTACGGTTTTCACGAAATCTCTTCTGGTCAGGTTGAGTCGATTGCCGGGGTGAGCCACAGGTTCTCCTTCGCTCGATGCGTCGTGGGTTCTATCGGCAGGGAGGGAAGAGGACTTCAGCGGCGTTCGTTGGCAGCCGTAAACGCAATTCCGCAGGCCCCATCCCCAGTCCGGTAGGAGTATGTCTTTCCCAACTGGGCGGTCTCCGCCGGGGGATGGCTGATCACAGTGCGCGTGACCATTGCTCACACCCTCGACACGCCCGCACCCCGCTTAAATCACACGAATGTTGCACTTCCGGGTGCTAATGTGACTGACGTCACACGGTGAAGTGACTCCTGTACAAGTAACAGACCCCCCTGCGCTGCTAAAACTGAACTTCCAATCGGGGAAGCAGTTTCCAGTAAAGAGCAGCGCACATGTCTGAGGAAAGCAAAGAAACCATTCCGACATCGGTTGACGGACCCGCCTCGGCGAATGAAACTTCTGCCGCCAAGGCGTCCGAACCGGCGAACGTGGATACTGTCAAATCCGCGGCGCCGGCCGTCGATGTAGAACCCGTTCCGGCGGCCGACCTCCTTTGACCGGCGATAAACCGGTCGCGGCCGCCCTCTCCCCAGTCGCTCCCGCGGTTGCGAAGGCCGTTGTGGCTGCTCCGGCTGCCACCGCGGCTGCCAAGCCGGCAGTTGCGGCCAAGCCTGCGGCGCCTCCCGCTCCCAAACCCGCTGCTCCCAAACCGGAGCCGTGGGATTCGGAACTGGTGCGCAGCTTGAAATCGCAGTACGGCTCGGGGATCCGCGAAGCCAGCATCTACGCCGGGCAGAAATACCTGGTGGTCGACAGCACGCTGATCTACGACATCCTGGTTCGCATGCGCGATGACGAACTGTTCGACTATTGCGTCGACATCACCGCCGTGCACTATCCCAAGCGCGAAGCGCAGTTCGACATCGTTTACATCCTGTACTCGTTTCACAACAATGAACGCCTCCGCATCAAGACGCAGATCAAGGACGGCGAACACCTTCGCAGCGCAACCGGTCTGTGGCCGACGGCCAACTGGCTGGAGCGCGAAGTGTTCGACATGTTCGGCATCGAGTTCGACGGGCATCCCGAACTCAAACGCATCCTGATGCCCGACGACTGGAAGGGTCATCCCCTGCGCAAGGATTACGGCATCCTGCAGCAGGACCAGGAGTGGGTGAAGGCCAACATCGGCATCGAGAGCGCGCAATGAAAGATTTAATCCAGAGCGATTACCGGCACGCGGACAAGGGCGAGAGCGGCCCCGGAGTCGTCGATTACCTCGACCTCGATACCAAGGACGAAACGTTCCTTGACGCAACCGAACTTGTCCTCAACATGGGCCCGCAGCACCCGTCAACCCATGGCGTGTTGCGCGTGATCCTGAAGCTCGATGGCGAAAAAGTTCTGGGCACCGAGTGCGTCATCGGCTACCTGCATCGTGGCGTCGAGAAGATTGCCGAGAACCGGACCTATGCGATGTTCAATCCCTACGTCGACCGCATGGACTACGTTGCCGCGGTCTCGAACGGCTTGGGCTACTGCGAGACTGTGGAGAAGCTGATCAGCGCCGAAGTGCCGGCGCGGGCGCAGTACCTCCGTGTCATCCTCACGGAGCTTTGCCGCATCGCCAGCCACCAGGTTTGGCTGGGCACGCATGCGCTCGACATAGGCGCGCTGACGCCGCTGTTCTACTGCTTCCGCGATCGCGAAGCAATTCTGAAGATCTTCGAAAAATATTGTGGCGCGCGCCTGACAACGCACGCGTTCCGCATCGGTGGCTGCATCTACGAAGCCTACGACGGCTTCGAGAAGGAATGCCTCGAAGTTCTGCGACGAATTCCTTCCTAAGCTCGACGAGTACGAAGAGCTGCTGACCACGAACCGCATCTGGGTCGAACGCACCAAGGGCGTGGGCATTCTGAACGCGGAAGATTGCATCGCGCTGGGGGTCACCGGGCCGGTGCTCCGGGCCAGCGGAGTGAAGTGGGACCTGCGCAAGGCGCAGCCCTACGAAGCCTACAAGAACTTTGACTTCGACATTCCGACCGGGCTGCACGGCGACACCTATGACCGGTACCTGGTTCGCATCGAAGAGATGCGCCAGTCGGTCCGCATCATCCGCCAGGCGGTCGATGGACTGCCGCAAGGCCCGATCATGGCGAAGGTACCGAAGATCCTCAAGCCCCCGGCCGGCGAGGTGTATCACTCCATCGAAGCGCCCAAGGGCGAGCTGGGATATTTCATCGTGAGCGATGGATCGACGCAGCCCTATCGGGTACGCGTGCGGCCGCCATCGTTCGTGAACCTGCAAGCCCTCGACAAGATGGTGCGCGGCCTGCTGGTCGCCGATGTGGTCGCCGTCATCGGCACCCTCGACATCGTGTTGGGCGAGGTGGATCGATGAGAGAGGGGAGGGGGAAGCCGTGAGCGCGGGAGATTGAGGAGGGGGGGAAATGAAAGGGCCCGCTGCACGGCGATAGAGATTTGAAAGGGCACGCCTTTAGGCGTGCCGTAGCCGAGAGAGAAAACGGGGCTTTAGCCCCTGAGGGAAACGAGACGTGAAGCCTACGCGTGAGCACGCAACCAACTACGGCCAGACGTATTTCGTCACTGCGTCGACCTGGCAGCGTCGCGCCCTTTTCAATAACGCTGCGTGGGCAGAGCTCTTCCTCAACACTCTCCACTCTTATCGCGGCAAAGGCTACCTGCTGCATGAGTACGTGCTCATGCCTGATCACTTTCACGTTCTGATTACGCCCGAAGCCACTCTCGAGCGCGCAGTTCAGTTCATCAAGGGCGGTTTTTCATTTCGAGTGAAGAAGGAACTTGGCAACGCAACTGAAGTCTGGCAGCGCGGGTTCTCCGAGCATCGCGTCCGCGATCGGGTGGACTACGAGATCCACGTGAATTACATCCACCGGAATCCCGTGGGAAAAAGATTCGTCGAGCGAGCTGCGAATTACCCATATTGCTCAGCTTTCCCGGGTCGTGAAAAAGACGACGTACCTCCGTGGCTAAAGCCATTCGGAGGCGACGCGGGCGGCACGGCTGAAGCCGTGCCCTTTCGAAACGGGAAGTCGCTCTCGCTAGACGAGGCAGTGTGCTCTCAAGGAAAACAAGCACCGCTTAACGACGAAGCCATGCAAGGAGTGATGCAAAGCAATGATTGAGGCGATCACAAATTACTTGCATTCAAGCGCCACCCCCGGCGAAGCCGGCAGCATGTTCTGGGCAACGATTTACATCCTGCTGATCACCGTCGGCATTTCGCTGTCGGTGATCGCGATGAACTGGCTGGAGCGCAAAATCCTGGCGCACATGCAGATCCGCCTGGGCCCCATGCGCGTAGGCCCGCACGGCCTGCTGCAGCCCTTCGCCGATGCGCTGAAGCTGCTCATCAAGGAAGACATCATCCCGCGGGACGCCGACAAGCTGGTGTTCTGGAGCGCACCCGTTGTCGTGACGATGACCGCCTTCACTACGTTCCTGGTGGTGCCGTTCGGACGCACCCACGCCGTCACCGACATGAACATCGGCATTCTCTTCATGCTCGGCGTTTCTTCGCTGGGCGTGCTGGGCATCATCATGGCGGGCTGGTCGTCGAATTCACATTACCCGCTGATGGGCTCGCTGCGCTCGAGCGCGCAAATGGTTTCCTACGAAATCGCCATGGGCCTGGCCATTGTCTGCGCGGTCATGATGACCAGCATGCAGACCGGAACCGGCACCCTGAGCATGATCGGCATCGTCGAAGCGCAGGCGTCGCAGCATACCTGGTTCATCTTCAAATTCTTCCCGCTGGGCTTCATCGCCTTTATGGTCTTCGCCATCGCGATGGTCGCGGAAACCAATCGCGCGCCCTTCGATTTGCCGGAAGCGGAGTCGGAACTGGTCGCCGGCTTCCATACCGAATACAGCGGCTTCCGCTGGTCGCTCTTCTTCCTCGCCGAATACGCTGCCATGCTGGCCGTCTCATCGATCGCGGTCACGTTGTGGCTGGGTGGTTGGATGCGGCCCTTCCCGAACTGGCTGAGCGGATCGGCATGGGACACGGCATTCTCGTTCATTCCGGCGCTGGCGTTGTTCGGACTTGCGGGCCTCTGCCTGCTAGGCGCAGTGCGCATGCCGAAGATTCCGCAGATGAAGATTCAAACCACTGGCCTGGCCATCTTCGGATTCCTTCTCGGCTTCGTCGGGCTGGTGCTGCTGGTTCCCGGCGTACGCGAGCGGGTGCAGGACATCTTCTGGTTCGTCCTTAAAGTTGCGTTCTTCATGTACCTGTACATCTGGTATCGCGGAACCTTTCCGCGCTACCGCTTCGATCAGCTCATGAACGTGGGCTGGAAGGTGCTGCTGCCGACCGGGCTGGGCGTGCTGATCGCCACCGCGCTCTGGGGGCTGCTGCCGGAAATGTCATCGGCCATTCTGGGGGTGTTGCGATGAGTCTGCCGCCACTGCTTCGCAAATTGTTGCTTGTCGACCTGGTGAAGGGACTGAAGGTCACCTTCAACTACCAGGCGCCGAGTGAAGCTGTTACCGAACAGTATCCGCTGGAGCGGCCGCATGTGGCGGAGCGGTTCCGCGGGCAGCCGCGGCTGCGAATGGATGAGACCTCAACCCACTCGAAGTGCATTGTGTGCAATCTGTGCGCGCTGGCGTGCCCGGAACAGTTGATCGTCATCAAGGGCGACCGCGACCCGGTGACCAAGCGCAAGTTTCCTGTGACCTGGACCTACGATTTGAGCCGTTGCATGTTCTGCGGCCTGTGCGCCGAGGCCTGCTCCACCGACGCGCTGGAGCTGACGCCGGATTTCGAGATGGCGCTCTATACCCGCGACGGCATGGTGCTGGACCAGAAGGCGCTGGAAGATGGTCCGAAGCCGGTGAAGTACGAAAAGTAGTGGTCAGTGGCCAGGGATCAGGGGCCAAGAGACGGGTGAGACGCGGACCTTCTTGGCGAGAACTTTGGGTCGGGCAGTGCTGGTACTTAGGCTGGCGGCAGCAAGGAGTCTGAAAGGGTGCGGCTTCAGCGGTAGCAGGAAGTTTTGAAAGGGCACGGCTTCAGCCGAGCCGTAACAAGGTTTTCGACGTCGGGAGTCGGCTTTAGCCGACGGCAGGGCGAGGCGGCAAGAGGGGTCCTTCGACTCCGGATCGCAAAAACGGCGATCCTCCGCTCAGGATGACACGGAAAGAAGAAGTTTTTTCGGCGAAGAGCGAAACGCGAACAGTGAAGAGCTCTTCACCGATTGCCAAGAGCTAATTGCTAAAGGCTAATTGCTAATTGCTGATTTTATGACTCCAGTTGCCACAACATTCTTCTTCTACTTTCTCGCGGTGATGACCATTGCCTCGGCGATCGCGGTGATTACCCGCCGCAATCCGGTGCACGCGGCGTTGTCGCTGATCGTCACGCTGCTCTCGCTGGCCGGCTTCTACCTGATGCTGTACGCCCCGTTCGTCGCCGGCGTGCAGATCGTGCTCTACGCCGGCGGAATCATGGTGCTGTTCCTCTTCGTGATCATGCTAATCAACCTGGAACAGAACATCCGCGAATTTCAGTTCAACAAGCAGTGGCTGGTAGGAACCATCGCCGCGCTGGCACTAGGCGGACTCTTGGCCTTCGTGTCATCCGGCCGGGCGGATTCCCGTCGTTTTTCAGGGCTTCCGCGGGCTGGAAGGCGACAACACCCAGCAGATCGGTCTGGCACTGTATGGACCGTACATGCTGCCTTTCGAGGTCGCTTCGCTGCTGCTGCTGGTCGCCATCGTCGGCGCGGTAGTCATGGCGAAGAAGAGGATTTGAAAGGCAGTGGCCAGTGGTTAGTGGCCTGTGTAGGGATAGAAGAAGAGTTTAGGGGCTCTGGATTGGCAATTGGTTGATCGATGTGCCTTGTCGGTTGTTTGAGTAGGATGCCGACCACGGAACGCACAGTCACACGCAGTGGGACGGAACGGTTTAGCTGAGTGGCATGAAAGAAAGAACCTTGGGACTTGTGGATACGGAAGGGGTCAGCTTCGGATTGTATCAGGGCTAGACTTCGGACGTGCGCAAGGTGATTAAGCCGGGCTTTAGACTGTACTGAGGGCTGAACGGTTTTGACTGATTTTCGGCTAAGAGCTAATGGAACTAAGAGCTAAGAGCTATTTATGACTGAAATCACGACACTGCATTACCTGGTCGTTGCGGCCTCGCTGTTCATCATCGGCACCATCGGGGTGCTGACGCGGCGCAACGTGATCATCATCCTCATGTCGATTGAACTAATACTGAACGCCGTCAACCTGAACCTGGTGGCGTTCTCGCGGCTCTACGGATTGCATGGACAGGTGTTCTCCATCTTCGTCATCACCGATGCCGCGGCCGAAGCCGCCGTCGGCCTGGGCATCATCATCGCCTTCTTCCGTAACAAAGAGACGGTGAACGTGGACGAAGTCGATCTATTGAAGTGGTGAAAAGGCAGATCTCAGTGGCCAGTGGTCGGTCGTCCGTTGTTGGTTTAAGGGGTTTTGGTAGTGCTGGCCTTTAGGCCAGCGTAGCGCCACCCGAAACAAATAACAGCCGGCTTCAGCCGGCGACAGAGAAGTGGGCGGTTGCGATCAAAACGTACTTGGTAACAGCTTCGGCTTACATGCACGAAAACCTCTTTCAGAGGAACTAGTTTGCTGATTGCTGTGGGCAACGCTCCTCGGTTTGGGGACGCCGGTGAATTTAAGCTGCACGAGTTCGTGGTTATGCCAAATCACATCCATCTTTTGCTGTCCTCGATGACGAGCACACCATCAGTCGGGCGATGCAGATGGTCAAGGGAGGCTTCTCCACGCGCTGCAACAGAATGGCCCTAAGCGTCCCGCAGTTTGGCAGCCGAGCTACTACGAGCATCGCGTACGTAATCTGAATGAGTACCATCGCATTCGGAACTACATTCATTCCAATCCTGTGCGACGCGGCTTGGTTTCTGTGGCAATCGACTATCTCTATTCGTCAGCAGCAACCGGGTTTCGTATGGATGAAGTACCTGACGGGCTAAAGCCCGGCACCACATTAGTCGATTTTGACGCGGGCCTGAAGGCCCGCACTACCCGAGCTAATAATGTTCTTTCTCGACCACATCTGGCTCATTCCGCTGTTTCCCGCCTTCGGCGCGGCTATCATGTTCTTTTTCGGCCGCAAGCTGTCGAAGTCGGCGGTGAACGGCGTCTGCGTCGGCGCGGTGGTGCTGGCGTTTCTGTGGACCTGCTTTGCGGTCTGGCAGTACACCGGATACTCCGCCGCGAATCCCGGCAAGCCTTTCGAGAAGATCGTCTACACCTGGCTGGGCACCGGACCTACACCGGCCAGATGCGCTGAATACCTCAATGGCTACCTGAAGCACGGCGGGCACATCGCGCAGTTCCAGGCCGAAGCCGGCTTCCTGCTCGATCCGCTGTCGAGCATCTGGCTGCTGTTCGTAACCGGCGTGGGCATGCTGATCCACATTTACTCCACGGGCTACATGGCGCACGAAGGCGGATACTACCGCTTCTTCGGCTACCTGAACCTGTTCATGTTCTCCATGCTGACCCTGATCCTGGCGAACAATTACATCCTGATGTTCGTCGGCTGGGAAGGCGTGGGTCTGTGCTCGTATCTGCTGATCGGCTTCTATTTCCTGCGCCACTCGGCCTCGACGGCCGCCAACAAGGCATTCATCGTCAACCGCATCGGCGACGCCGGCGTTTCTCTGGGCATGTTTACCATCGTCTGGTACTTCGGAACGGTGCAGTTACCGCCGTCAACCACCTGCGCGCGCAGCGGCCAGTTCGCCATCGGCGATCCGGTGATCACCGCCGCCTGCCTGCTGCTGTTCGTCGGCGCTGCGGCAAGTCGGCGCAGCTTCCGCTCTATGTCTGGCTGCCGGACGCGATGGAAGGTCCGACGCCGGTCTCCGCTCTGATCCACGCGGCCACCATGGTCACCGCCGGCGTTTACATGGTGGCGCGCTCGAACGCGCTGTTCGTGCTGGCGCCCGAGGCGATGAAGATGGTCGCCATCGTCGGCGCGCTGACGGCGATCTTCGCGGCCTCCATCGGCCTGGTGCAGAACGACATCAAGCGCGTGCTGGCCTACTCGACGGTTTCGCAGTTGGGCTACATGTTCCTGGCGCTCGGCGTCGGCGCATTCGCCGCCGGCGTTTTCCACGTCTTCACCCACGCTTTCTTCAAGGCGCTGTTGTTCCTCGGCTCCGGCTCGGTGATCCACGCCATGAGCGGCGAGCAGGACATGCGCAACATGGGCGGGCTGCGCGAAGAAGATCCCGATCACCTTCGGACCATGCTGATCGGCACCATCGCCATCGCCGGCATTCCCGCCCTTCGCCGGCTTCTTCTCGAAGGACGAAATTCTGTGGCAGACCTGGTCGAGCGAAGGCGGCGCGTTCCGCTTGCTGTGGTACATCGGCTTACGTCACGGCGCTCATGACCGCGTTCTACATGTTCCGGCTGATGTGCCTGACTTTCTTCAGCAAGCCGCGCATGAACCACGAAGTCGAGCATCACATCCACGAATCGCCGAAGTCGATGACGGTGCCGCTGGTCATCCTGGCGATCTGCGCGATCAGCGCCGGTTGGCTGGGCGTGCCGCATAGCCTGGGCGGATCGAACCGCTTCGAGAAGTTCCTGGAGCCGGTGTTCGCCAAGGAAGCTGTCGGTGCTGCAGCAGCGAAGGCGAAGGCGCGCGCAGGTCGCTGCCGGCGAGAAGCAGGAGGAGCACACCAATCCGCTGGAATACATCCTGATGTTGCTCTCGGTCGGCGCCGCGTCGTGGGCTGGTGGCTGGCGGAAGGCCTACGCCAAGGCCGACAAGGGCTACGTCGAGCCGATCAACGCCGTCGCTCCGCCGCTCTACACACGCTGCTCAACAAGTATTACGTCGACGAAGCTCTACGACTAGCTGTTCACCGGACGCAAGAAAATGGGACCGGTGCGGCTGGGCGTGATGGGGCTGGGCGAAGCCTTGTGGAAGTTTGACGCCAACGTAATCGACGGCGGCGTGAACGGCGCCGGCTGGATGACGCGAATGAGCGGCACGATTTCCAGTTGGTGGGACAAGTGGATCATCGACGGCTGTTCGTCAACGGTCCGGCGATTGTGGCGCGGCTTTGTCCTATCCGGTGCGCCTGCTGGAGTGGGGCCTGGTGCAGTGGTACGCGCTGGTCATGGTGATCGGCGTGGTCGGGTTTCGTTTGGTATTACGTAATGCGCAGTGGACGGCGTCACGGTGGCGCGATCAGGCGGCTGGGGTGCGCGAGCGGGAATAGCTCGCGTTAAGGTCCCGGCGGATGCCGGTTGCATGGCGGGGAACATCACGGACGGACTTTAGAAATGTATAACCACATTCTCTCGATCATTCTGTTCACGCCGCTGGTCGGGGCCCTCATTCTCCTGTTCGTTCCCAAGGAGAACACGAACGCGATCCGCTGGATGGCGAACATCTTCGCCTTGCTCGGCTTCGCGGTTTCGTTGCCGCTGGTGCCCTGGTTCTGGGCGCTGAAGGATCGAGCCGGGCTTCAAGTTCATGGAAGGCGCGCCCAACAACTGGATTCCGTCGATCGGCGCCGGCTACGTGCTCGGCATCGACGGCATTTCGTTCCTGCTGATCATGCTGACCACGCTGCTGGGAGCGATCTCGATCCTCTCCTCGTGGAAGGCGATCCAGAACCGCGTGAAGGAATACTACATCTGGTTCCTGATGCTGCAGACCGGCATGCTGGGCGTCTTCATGTCGCTCGATTTCTTCCTGTTCTTCGTCTTCTGGGAAGCCATGCTGGTCCCGATGTACCTGCTGATCGGCATCTGGGGCGGCCCGCGCAAGCTTTATGCGGCCATCAAGTTCTTCCTCTATACCCTGTTCGGCTCGGTGCTGATGCTGCTGGGCATCCTGTTCCTGTACTTCTATCAACCACCATGACCGGCGTGTACACCTTCAACCTGCATGCTCTGTACGCGACGGCTCCGCAGATCTCGGCGTACGGCCACGCGGCTGTCTGTGCTGTTCCTCGCTTTCTTCCTCGGCTTCGCGATCAAGGTGCCGATGTTCCCGTTCCACACCTGGCTGCCGGACGCGCACGTCGAAGCGCCGACCGCCGGCTCCGTGATTCTGGCCGGCGTTCTGCTGAAGATGGGAACGTACGGCTTGATCCGCTTCTCGCTGCCGTTCTTCCCGGCGGTGGTCATGACCCGAAGGTGCGCGGCTGGCATGATCGCGCTGTCGCTCATCGGCATCATCTACGGCGCGCTGGTTTCCCTGATGCAGAAGGACATGAAGAAGCTGGTGGCGTACTCGTCGGTCAGCCACCTGGGCTTCTGCACCCTCGGCATCTTCGCGCTGAACCAGGCCGGCCTGAGCGGATCGGTCATGCAGCAGATCAACCACGGCATCTCGACCGGCGCGCTCTTCTTGATCGTCGGCATTCTTTACGAGCGGCGCCACACGCGCGAGATCTCCGAGTACGGCGGCATCTCCAACGTGATGCCGGTGTACGCCACCATCACGCTGATCATGTTCATGTCGTCGATGGGCCTGCCGCTGCTGAACGGGTTCGTCGGCGAGTTCACCATCCTGCAGGGCACGTTCATGGAGAACAAGGCCTGGGCGGCCTGGGCGGTTCCGGGAGTGGTTCTGGCCGCGGCTTACCTGCTCTGGCTCTACCAGCGGGTGTTCTTCGGCACGGTCGAACAATCCGAAGAACGAAAAGCTGCTCGACCTGACGCCGCGCGAGATGGCGACCTTTGTTCCGCTGGTGGTCCTGGCGTTCTGGATCGGCCTGTATCCGAAGCCGTTCTTCCGGATTCTCGATCAGCCGGTGAACAGATCTGTCGCACGCGTGCGACCGGATTATCCGCGGACTGACCAAGCCGGTGCTCGCAGTGCAGCCCGTGCCGGCTCCAAAGCGCCGGCAGCGTTGCCGGAAGCGCCGCAACGTCGCCCGATGCACCAGGCCGGTCGCATGCACGGCCAGAAACCGGATGATCGCGGCCAAGAGCCTGAAACCGGCTCCGGTGAATATAGCCAAGCGAACTTGCCGGCCATGCGTTGCCGCCACTCACAAGTGAGGAGTCTTGGTGAAAACATCGCTCACACATGATTTTACCTTCGTTTTACCGGCACCGACTACCTGCTGGCGCTGCCCATCATGCTGCTGACACTGTTCGCGCTGGGCATACTGCTGATCGATCTGATGCTGCCCCGCAGTGGAAGCGGATGAACGCCGTGACCGCCCTGGTGGGCATTGGCTTTCTCCGCCGCCGCCGTCGTCAAGATCCAGTTCGCCTTTCACGTCGCCCAGCGGCAGGGATTGGCCTTCGTCGATACCGGCTTCTGGAATCGCTGGTGGTCGACCGCTTCGCCATTTATTTCTTCTACCTGTTCCTGGCGGGCGCGGCGATCGCCATTCTGATGTCGGTGCGCTACCTGGAGATCGAGCGCGAAAACCACGGCGAGTTCTACGCGCTGATCCTGTTCTCCGTGATTGGCATGATGTGCATGGCCTGCCGGCTTCGATATGGTGCTGATCTTCATCGGCCTGGAGCTGATGGCGCATCTCGACCTACGTGCTGGTCGGATTCCTGCGCCGCGACCGGCGCTCGAACGAAGCCGCGCTGAAGTATCTGTTGCTGGGCGCGTTTTCCTCCGGCATCTTCGCCTATGGTTTCTCGCTGTTCTACGGCTGTCCGGCACCACCAACCTGGTGGAGATCGGCGCAGGCGCTGCAGCGTCTGCATGGCTACGCAATCCGCATGATCCGATCGTCATCCTCGCTCTGCTCACCACCGCGACCGGACTGCTCTTCAAGATCGCCGCCGTGCCGTTCCATCAGTGGGCGCCGGACGCCTACGAAGGCGCGCCGACCAGCGTCACCGGATTCATGTCGGTCGCGGTAAAGGCCGCCGGCCTGGGCGATGCTGCTGCGCATCTTTCTTTCGGGCTTTATCCGCTGCGCTCCGTGTACGTTCCGCTGCTGATCTTCGTTGCGATCGCGACCATGACCGGCGGCAACCTGGCGGCGATCACGCAGACCAATCTGAAGCGGCTGCTGGCCTACTCCTCCATCGCCCACGTCGGCTACATGCTGCTCGGCCTGGTCGCCAGCGACGTGACTACACGAACTCGCACCGGCATCAAGGGCATTATGATCTACCTGCTGGTGTACACCTTCATGAACCTGGGAGCGTTCGCCGTGATCACCTCGCTGCGCCGCCGCAACATCATCGGCGACGAAATCGACGACATCGCCGGCCTCTTCTTCAAGGCCCCGACCGAAGCCATGCTGATGCTGATCTTCCTGCTCTCGCTGGCGGGGATTCCGCCGCTGGCCGGCTTCTACGGCAAGTACTTCATCTTCCTCAGCCTGATCGAGACCGGGCACTACACGCTGGCTGCGGTCGCGGTGCTCTACGCCGTGTTCGGCCTGTACTACTACATGCGCATTGCCAACGCCATGTTCATGCGGCAGGCGGTCGATGCCGAACCGGTTCGCATCGGTCCGGGAATGCAGTTTGCGCTCGCCATTACCGGCATAGCCACCGTGGGCATCGGGATCTTCCCCAACTTCTTCATCCAAGCGGTCAACTGGTCGCTGGGAATCGCGGCGGGCTCGCAACACATGGCGGCGCTGTTGCGGTAGACGTAAAGTTTGGCAGGGAAGGCAGATGTACTGAGGCAGACGCTGCGGCCCGACTTTTCAAGGCCAACGCCTTCCCGATTCGGAACCCGCTCCACAAAATCTTCGCCTATGTCCTTGACATGCGCCCCCTTTTTCATATCCAGTGTGAGCCAGGTTCCCGGCGCTCTTTGCCCGGGCCTGGCTTTTCTCTTTTTCCGTCCATTCGTTCGTGCAATTGTTCGAGCGATAAATGTAACACTTTGCATTCCGCACTGGCCCGAAAGAAAAAGAAAATGGGAAGCTCTGGCTGATAGCCCCGCCCCTAACGTTTTTTTAAAACCTAAAAAAAAATTTTCCGGGGGTCCGCCAAAAAGTTAAGGTTGGTTACGGCGCGCCACTCCACCCGCATCGGGGTGTGGCGGAGATAGGGGGAGGAGAGGATAGGAAAACGCAGGCGAGAGGAGGTTTCTCTACCTCCTTGCTTACATTTCCACTTCCTGCAGTTCGGGCTGCGGAGGCGGGATGACGTGCAGCGCTTCTACCATGGCGTCGGCGAATTCGCTGGTGCCGGCGTTGCCGCCCACGTCGCGCGTCAGATGCTTCTTCTCGGCGTAAACCTTTTCCAGCGCCAGTCGGATGTGATTGGCGGCGTTCTCTTCGCCAAGATGCCGCAGCATCAGAATGCCGGAGCGCAACACCGCCGTGGGGTTGGCGATGTCTTTCCCGCAATGTCGGGCGCCGAGCCGTGCACCGCTTCGAAGATGGCGCACTCGTGACCGAAGTTTGCGCCCGGCACCAAGCCCAGTCCGCCGACAAACGCCGCGCACAGGTCGGAGATGATGTCGCCGTAGAGGTTCTCCAGCAGCAGCATGTCGTACTGGTAGGGGTTCATCACCAGCTGCATGCAGGTGTTGTCGACGATGTGCTCGCCGTAGGTGATCTCGGGATAATCCTTGGACACGTTGCGCGAGCAGCGCATGAACAGGCCATCCGACAGCTTCATGATGTTGGCTTTGTGGATGGCGTGAATCTTCTTGCGCTTGTGCTTGCGCGCGTAATCGAAGGCAAACTTGGCGATGCGCGTCGAGGCCTTTTCGGTGATGATCTTCAGGCTCTCCACCACGCCGGGCACCACTTCATGCTCGATGCCGGAGTAAAGGCCCTCGGTGTTCTCGCGGACGATGATCAGATCGACGTCGGGATAGCGCGTGGCCACAGCGGGCAGGTTGCGGATGGGCCGGAAGTTGGCGAACAGCTCGAACTGCTTGCGCAGCGCGACGTTGATGCTGGAGAATCCGCCGCCGATCGGCGTGGTGACCGGGCCTTTCAGCCCGACGCGCGTGCGCTCGATGGATGCGGTGAGCTCTTTCGGGATGTACTCGTGATACTTCTCGTAGGCCTCGGCGCCGGCGGCAAAACTTTCCCACTCGAACTTGACGCCGGTGGCTTCCAGGATGCGAACCGATGCGTTGACGACTTCAGGGCCGATCCCGTCGCCGGGAATCAACGTAACTTTATGTGACATGGATCCTATCTTTGATGCTTGCTGTCTCGTTCGCGAGTTGGTCGCGATTCAGATTCTTTGGCTCAATCAGTCGCCCGACTTCGCTTTGGCGGTCGAGCTTTCCTTGGTGTCGAGCAACTCTTTCAGCTCCGCCATGAACTCGCGCACGTCCTTGAAGTCCAGATAAACCGAGGCGAATCGCACGTACGCGACTTTGTCGATGCGCTTCAGCCGGTTCATGATCAGCTCGCCGATCTCGCTGGTCTTGCGTTCGCGCTCGGCGGAGTCGACCACGAAGCCTTCGGCGTCATTGACGATCTGCTCCAGCTTGCTCATGGAGACCGGCCGCTTTTCGCAGGCCCGCAGCAGGCCGCTCAGAACTTTTTGCCGTTCGAATTTTTCGCGGCGGCCGTCCTTCTTCACCACCATGTAAGGAATTTCGTCGATACGTTCGTAGGTGGTGAAGCGCTTCTCGCACTTCAGGCACTCGCGGCGGCGGCGAATGGATTCGCCTTCTTTGCTTTCGCGCGAATCGACTACTTTGTCGTTTTCAAAGCCGCAAAACGGGCACTTCATGGAAGAGAGAGCGGGCGATTAGCCTGCTCCTCGATTGTAACAGCGAATTCGTTCACCACAGAGACACGGAGGCACGGAGAAAATAAGAAACTTACTAGGGATTTGGGGTTGGGGTTCGCGCGGTCGTTCCTGCGCACCGACTTTCGAGAGCCCAGTCGAAAACTCCGACGGCGCAATCCAGGTTAGTCGAGTGGCGTGCGAGGGCGATCGTTATTCCGCCAGCGCGGCAGCTTTCTCCTCGGCTTCGGCGACGGCGCGAATTGAAACGTGCTCGTGGCGGGCAATCGCCAGTCCGGTTGGGATGACCGACATGAAGGTGATCGCCCACAGCATCATGCCGCAACTCACGGCCAGTTCGTGCTCGATGTGGAAGCCCGAGCTCAACATGCTGATGGTCGCCAGCTGCGAGCCGCCGCCCACCGCCGGCAACTGCAGCATCGAGCCCACCATGCTGGAGCCCATGAGCACGACCTCGTGAGGTAGCGTCAGCGCTTGCAGTTCGCCGGGATACGCATGGGTGATGGCGTAATAGGCGAAGGCGATCAGCACCCACATGAACAGCGAGACCGCGACTAGTTGCAGCGCCGAGCTTAGGTCCTGGATGGTTTCCAGCCCGTGGCTGAACGACAGCACTTTCTCCTGAAGATGATGCGCCAGCTTGGGCGCGAAGCCGACAACGCGGTCGTGCAGGAATTGCGCTACGCGCTCGCCCGACCGGCGCACGACCACGATGACGACAATCAGCACGACGATCAGGCCCATCAGCAGGAACGAGAACTCGCGCAGCTGGTGGTAGAACGCCAGCGCGCGCAGGTCCGGCGAGAGGAAGCTGATGGCCAGCATCACCGCGAACGCGCCCATATCGAAGATGCGCTCCACGCCCCACACCGCAACCTGCGAGGTGAAGGTCAACCGCTCTTTCTTGGCGATGATGTACGGGCGGATCATCTCGCCGGCGCGGCCCAGTAGCGCCAGCGCGGCGAAGCCAACGAACTGCGGCGCCAGCAAGCGAGCCGTGGTGGTCGCGTGCACCGGCTTCAGGAAGATGCGCCAGCGCACCGCGCGCAGCATGTAAGCCAGGTAGGTGAGCAGCAGGCCGTAAAACAGGTACAGCCAGTTCACATGCTCGGTGCGACTCCAGAACATCGCCCAGTCGAAGGTCTTCCACGCGCGGATCTGCAGGTAAATCAGCAGGCAGAGCGCGATTAGAACAATGCCGAAGGCCAGAATGCGTTTCTTGTTCATGGAAAGAGTTGGGACGGACTTGTATCGAAGCCTAATGCTCAAGGTAAATGAGCGGGAGAGCAGGGTCAAACCGTGAAAGCCGGTTGCAAAAGCCGCGGGTTGCGCAAAACACCTCGCGGCATTGCGCGTCAAGGAAGTGCGTATGCGATAACGAGATTCGTCTGTCATCCTGAGCGAAGGTTCGCTGGTGTTGCGAACCGCAGTCGAAGGACCTCTACCGCGAAACAAATCTGGAGCGGGCTGTCATCGCTGGCGCTGCATTGCTTTGCTGGCCGCGACAATCCCCGCGACTAATCCCGACACCGTGTACTCGCGAGCTTCGATGTCCACCGGCAATCCGAATTCGCGCAACGTGGCCGACGTCACCGGGCCGATCGACGCGCTGTGTACACCGTGATGGCGGGCCGGCTTCTTGAGTGCCGCACGAGCGTCGCGCAATCCAAGCAAGCCGACGAAGTTCTTGACCGTCGACGAGCTGGTAAAGGTGATGGCGTGCGGCTTGCGTGCGCCGCCGAGGAGCGCGCGCAGCCGCTTCTCGGAAGATTTTGGAGCGACCGTTTCGTAGGCTTCAACGACATCGACTTCGGCGCCAGCTTTGCGCAGTTCGCGAGGGATGACGTCGCGCGCAACTTTGGCGCGCACCAGCAGCACCCGCTTGCCTTTCACGCGACGATGAAGTGCGGCGACGACGGATTCGGCGATGTATTCCTTGGGTGTAACGGTCACTTCAAGTCTGTGCGTTTCGATCGCTTTCCTGGTTGCCGGACCGATCGCTGCCAGCTTGAGATGGTTTAGCGCGGCCGCCTCGATGCGCTTCTTAGCCATGCGCTCGAACAGCGCTTCCACGCCGTTCACGCTGGTGAGAATCAGCCAGTCGTAGGTAGCGAGGTTTCGCAGAGCGGTGTCGAGCGGCTTGAACGATGCGGGCTTCCGAATCTCGATGAACGGAATTTCGACGACATTGCAGCCGAGTTCGCGGAGGGCGGACGACAGCGCGCCGGCCTGCTTCTTGGCGCGGGAGACGAGGACGCGGCAGCCTGTGAGCGGGTTCGACGGGTTCTTGGGTGAAGTCTTCGTCAAAGTAAATCTATCTTCCTTGAAGGAGTCGGTGTTGACCCGGCGATTACCCACGAAGTCTGGTAGAGCTGGTATTTAGGCCAGCGTTCAAGGTTTCTACTATCGACCCGAGCCGGCTTCACAGACTGCTGAAAAACTCGAGTTTGATCCGTCTTTGAAGGGGCGCACCTTCAGGTGCGCCGTACAAGTCCTTTATTTTTGTGATTCCGAGTGGGCTTCAGCACCACGAGGAATCTGCTCTCGCGACTTTTTCAGCAAACTGTTCAGCCGACGCCATAAGCCTTCCGAATCCGAGTTCTCCTCCAGGCTGCAACGTCGCTGATAAAACGGTAGTGGTGCTGCACCGCTACCGATAACTCAAGCTCTTACGATTCCAGCCGCTAACGAAACACTCATCACGTCTGCGATTCGACAGCGGGGCTGAAGCCCCCTATCCATTTATAGATGCCTTGGACGCGATGCTAAAGCGTCGCTCTACCGGTCACGCCGAAGCGCGACGCCGAGTCCGCACGACGGCAACGCGTTTTGTTGAGAACCGCCCGACATCGGACAACTGGCAACCCGCAACCGACAACTGACAACTGACAACTGCTCTTCACGGTTGTTGCGGCGCTGCGGCGCTGGCACCGTAAACATCTTCCAGGATTCGGGTAGCTCCGCGCTTCAAAAGCGTGTCGCCTACCTGCTCGCCCAGTGCGACCGGATCGCTGCCGCTTTGCTGTTCGCGCAGGATCACCGATCCATCGGGCTGCGCGACAATCGCCGACAAATGCAGCATTCCATTCTTCACTTCGGCGAATGCTCCAATTGGAACCTGGCAGCCGCCGCCAAGTTTGTTCAGCAGCGCGCGCTCGCACGTGGTCGCCGCCCTAGCGTCCGCGTCGTTCAGGAACGCCAGATGCTTGCGCATTTCCAGATCGCCAAGGCGAATCTCGATTCCCAGCGCACCCTGTCCGGCCGCCGGGCACATGAACTCTTCCGACAAAGTCTCTTTCACCAGCTGAGTTTTGCCCAGTCGCGTGAGTCCGGCAGCCGCCAGAATGATGGCGTCGTACTCGCCCTCTTCCAGCTTGCGCACGCGCGTATCGACGTTGCCGCGCAAGGGATGAACATCCAAATCAGGGCGCGCGACTTTCAACTGCGCCTGTCGCCGCAAGCTGCTGGTGCCTATCCGAGCGCCAGTGGGCAGCGACTTCACGCTGTCGTAGTTGACGGAGAGAAACACGTCGCGCGGATTAACCCGCGTGGTGATGGCGACGAGTTCGAAACCCGGCGGCAGCTCCGTCGGCAGATCTTTCAGGCTATGCACGGCCAGGTCGACGCGGCCTTCTGCCAGCGCGTCTTCAATCTCCTTGGTGAACATGCCCTTGGTGCCGACCTGAGCCAGCGCAACATCGGTGATCTTGTCGCCGGTGGTCTTGATGATCTCAAGCTCGACGTCGTGCCCTTGCTCGCGCAATAGAGCCGAGATGTGATTCGCCTGCCAGAGAGCCAGTTGCGATCCGCGAGAGCCGATTCTTAGTTTTGCCATCAGTGTCTCGCTCCCGGTTTGCCGCTGCCCACGGTGTTGGCTTCGTCGTGGGCGGCCGCGGCGTTCGCGTCGCGCAGGCCAAACAACTTGCGCACCAGATCGATTACGGTGGTGGCTTCCGATGATTCACGTGCCGCGCTCTTCAGCGTGGTGATGGGTGTATGCATGATCTTGTTGACGATGCCGCGGGTCAGCGCTTCGACGGCCAATTCCTGCTCGGGGCTGAGCGTTCCCAGGCGGCCGCGCACGCGATCGATCTCAGCCTGGCGAACGGTTTCGAGATGTTCCTGGAGCGAGACGATGGTGGGCACCACGTCGAGCGTCTGCAATCGAGCCTGAAACTTGTCGACTTCGAGTTGCACGATGGCTTCGGCGCGATCGGCTTCCACGCGGCGATCGGCGACGTGCGACGACACTACCTGCTGCAAATCGTCGATGTCGTAAACGAAGACCCCGTCCAGCTTGTTCATCTCCGGATCGACGTCGCGCGGGACAGCGATGTCGATAAAGAACATGGGACGATTGCGGCGGCGGCTGAGGAACTTCTCGCCGTCTTCCTTGCGGAAAATAGCGTGGGGCGCGCCGGTCGAGCTGATGACAATGTCGGCGCGGGGAACCGTCTCGTAGAGCTGGTCGAAGGGAATAGCTTCGCCGTTAAACTTTTTCGCCAACGCCACTGCGCGGTCGTACGTGCGGTTGGCGACGAAGATTTGTTTGGCTCCGTGCGCCAGCAGATGACGAGCGGCGAGTTCGCACATCTTGCCGGCGCCGACCAGGTAAACGCTCTTGCCTTCGAGATTGCCGAAAATTTTCTTTGCCAGATCGACGGCGACGGATGCGATAGACACGGCCGAGGTAGCTACGGCGGTTTCGTTGCGAACTCTCTTGGCGACGGCGAAGGCGCGAGTCAGCAGCGCGTCGAGTTGCGAATTGACAGCTCCCACAGCCCGTGCGGTCGCATAGGCTTCTTTGACCTGGCCCAGGATCTGCGGCTCGCCCACCACCATCGAGTCCAGGCTGGCGGCCACGCGGAAGATATGCCGAACCGCTTCGCGCTCGTGATACTCGTACAGGTGCTGGCGATAGGGTTCCGGATCGAAGCCGTAATAGTCGCGAACGAATCCCTGCAAATCGGTGGCGCCGTTCACCGTGCGGGCCAGCAACTCCACCCGGTTGCAGGTGGAGACGATCATCGCCTCCTCGACACCGGGATACGTCGCCAGCGCCTTGACCGCTTCCGGCAGGCGCGCCTCGGAGATAGCGAACTGCTCGCGCACTTCCACCGGAGCGGTCTGGTGATTCACGCCGATGAGCACGAAGTTCATGACGGAATAAACCTGTGGACCCGGCTGAAATTGTTGGCTACCCAGGCGCAAATCGCGATCACGAAAGCGAAGGTTGCCAGAAACGCGGCGCGCCGGCCGCGCCATCCCGAACTCCAGCGGGTGTACAGCAGGAGCAGGTACACGGCCCACATCAGCAAGGACAGAACGATCTTCGGATCGACGAAGAACATCGGCCCGTATTTTTCCACCAGCAGAACCGAGCCGGTAACAATGCCGAAGGTCATGAACGGAAAGCCGAAGAGCAGCGCGTGATAACAGATGTCGTCGATGGTTTGCAGCGGTGGTAGCCAAGTCAACAAAGGCGTTGGGCGCTTGGATTTGAGCGCGTGCTCCTGCACCAGGTACAGCAGGCTGGCGCCGAAGCTGAGAAACAAGCCGGCATAGCCGGTGAAGATGAGAACGATGTGAACGAAGATCCAGCGGTTCCGCAATACCGGCGAAGTTATGATTACCGGATTCTGGCCGATTGCCGAAAAGAACGTCAGCACAAAGACGATGGGGAAAATGACAATGCCGAGCGTGGTGGTGCGATACCTGACAAAGAAGACAAAGAAAACCACCATAGCCAGAAACGCCAGCAGCGATTCCGAGTAGTGGATCGAGGCCAGGGATATGTGTCCGATGAGGACGGTGGATTCGACCAGCGAAACGAAATGGAAGATCAGGCCGAGGCCGACCGCCGGCTCCACGACCTTGGCCAGCACATTGCCCCTTTTACTGAGCAGCAGCAGGGAATAGAGCAAGCCCACGCCATAGCAAACGACCGCGACTCGAAGCCAAATTAACGGCATAAACCCCATGAACGGCGACGGTTAACTTTCGTCCGTCTTTATAGAACCAGTATAGCGGGAGGCCTTGTAGGGCCGAGTATAGACGTCACGCCACCTTGTGATTTGCGTCACAAGACCTTAGTGCGGCCGCTTTTTGACACGAAATGGCGGTAGGGTTCAAATGCACAAACTCGGATCTCAGCTGGGATAGTGAAAGTGCACGATGTGTTGCGAGGCGATGGTCACGCCGTCGCGCATAGCGGGGCGGAAGTGCCAGCGCTGCAACACGGTGAGCACCTTCTGCTCGATGCCGTAACCGATGCCTTGAATCAGCTTGGTCTCCACTACGTTGCCTTCCGGGTCGATGGTGACTTCGACAATCACGTCTCCCTGAACGCCCGCGGGCAGATCGGCGCGTGAAATCGGGAGGGTCGGGAAAGACGTCCGGAAACGCCGGGACAACTTCATCGCCCGTGAGCGGCGAGCCGGGTACGCGGCCGAAAGGCGAACCACCGCGCGCGGTCTGGTCAGGCGCGTTGTCGAGCGTTGCCTGTTCGATCTGGTGAGGCTTGGTTTCCGGCTTAGGCGGCTTCGGTTTGGGCTTGGGCGTCAAGGCGGCGCGCAAGGCCAGTTTGGGTTGCTCTGGCGCAGCTTGTGTCTGCTCCGGACCAACCGGCGCAAGATAAACGATGGAGAGCGATCCGGAAGATTTCGGGATACCGAGATCCACGTCTGAGGGAGTAACAAAAAGGGCGGCCTTGGGGTAGAGCAGCAGTGCCAGCAAGGACAGATGCGCGCCGATCGAGGCAATCATGGAACGACTCCATCGCTTGCCACCGGTCTGCGGTAATTCTTCGAACAACGCCATCTCACCAGCTCAGGTGCTTGATTATGGGCCGAAAACGCCGGGAATGTACAGTGAATATCCGGCTGCTCGTCCCGCGTTGCCGGCGGGCCGCCATGAGTATGACGCCGGGAATGCGGCTGGGTTAGCCGGGGTGGCAGAGCCGCTTTTGGAAAATGCTGGGCGCTGGTGATTGCCGGACGCCGCGATCAGTCGACGCCGATGGAGTCGAGGAGTTCGAGTAGTAGAGCGGCGTCCAGACGCAGGCGGCGTCCTTGATTCAGCATGTCGGGCACTTCGTCTAGAGCTTGCAGCAGGCAGAGTTTGGCGCCGGCATACTGCTCCGGTTCGGTGAGTTCGCGGCCGCGGGCCGAGGCCCAGGCTTCGAGCGCCTGCGGCGCGAGGAAGATGCTGACAGCGAAAGTGGTTTTGCGGTCCTTGCTGATGTCGAAGATGTATTCGGTCGCCGGAGATTCGGGATCTTCGGGAAGGGCGCATCGTTGTCCCACAAAGTAATACTGGTAAACAAAGCCGGTTTGCGCGGAATAGGTTTTGAGAGGAACGGTCATGGGGAGATCAGGGAATCGGGTTTAGGGATTAGGCCCCGGTCAAAGTGCGATTTTCTCCCGGGGCTGAAGCCCCTTACATTTAAAGCAGCGTGACGCGCGCTAAAGCGCCGCTCTACCCAAAAGCCAAAAGCCAAGAGCCAAAAGCCCAAAGCGCAGAGCCAAAAGCGAAAAGCGAAAAGCGAAAAGCCGTTGGCTAAGAGCTAAGAGCTGATAGCTAGGAGCTTAAAGCCAAAAGCCGCCTTCCTACTCCGTTGGCCGCTCGCGCAGGATTGCCGCTGAGGTCTCCGAGCTTACCGGCGAATAGTACACCTCCTTGAAGGTGTAAGACTTCGCCTTAGCGCCGAGGATGGGCAGAATCTCCAGGTGCCAGTGGTAGTCGTCCTCAATCGTCTTCCAGAAGCCCAGCGTCTCGGAGCGGTGCACGGTGTTGGGCGAGGTGTGCAGCACCATGTGGAAGCCGTCGGCAATAGTGCGGATGCGAAAGAGCGTGCGCCGCAGCAGCGCGGCAAAGTCGCGCATCGCACCCGATTTGACGGCGCTGCGCTCGAAGTAAGCTTCGTGATTGCGCGGCGCGATCCAGGTTTCGTAGGGAACGCGCGGGGCGTAAGGACAGCTGGCAATGTACTCGCCGCGCACCTCGATTACGCGCTGCTTCTGTTCCTGCTCCTGGCGCAGGATGTCGCAAAAAACGCAGCGCTCTTTTACCTGGTAGTGCTGCTTGGCCGCGCGCAACTCGTACAGCACGCGCCGCGGGACGAACGTGGTGGCCACGATCTCCGACGTCGGATGGTCAAACTCCTGGCCCGACATGCTGCCGTAATTCTTGAAGACGCTGATGTATTTGAAGCGGGTGTCGCCCTTCAGGTCCTGGATGCGCTGGCCGCACAGCGCCAGATACTCTTCGATCTCGCGATCGTCGGCGTTCCACAGATGGCGGTCGTGGCGGGCGTTCTCCACGATGACCTCGTGCGCTCCCACTGGCCGCATGGTGTCGTACAGACCGTTGCCGGAGCGCGCAGGCTCGCCATCAATGCCATAGAGCGGCCGCGGATGTACCACCGCGCGCGCCGACCACGGACTGCCGTTGACCGTGGGTGAGGTGGCAACCACCTGTAGCGGCAAGCCGGACTCGGGACAAAATGGGCAGAACGAATCGGGTGACGCGCCGGCTTCCGGATCGTCGCCGCAGATCACCCACGAACGCGTGATGGGATCTTTGCGCAGTTCCATCACTTTTACTCTACGTCGGAAGGCGCTGTGGTGGGAAGGGGCTTGTCACGGCGCGTGGTGACAAGCGGGGACGATGTTCCGATCCGGGCGCGCGGTTTATTCAGGGATTGGTGCAGGTCAATATTTTGTTTTTCGATGAATTTGTTTGTCCCGAAAAGCGGCGAGGTTTCCGCAGGTTTTCGCCATCCAGCATCAGCGATTAGGAAACTCTGAACCAGTGAAAAGCGACCTCCCTCAGCGGCTAAACAGGTTGCTGAAAAACTGGACTGGCATCTCGGGTAGATCTGGCCTTCAGGCCAGCGTCTAAGTCGTTTATTTATCCGTTTTCGCAGCCGGCTTCAGGCGGCGACACGAGCGTTGTCCGAGTTTTTCGGCACTCTGTTCAGCCGGAGCGGTTCTGCGGTTCGATGGCCATTGTTGTGCCGTCCCTGAAGGGACTCCCGATTTTCGGTTCGCCTGGACGCGGCGCTGAAGCGCCGCTCTACCATTAAAGCCAATGGCCATGGCCAAAAGCGAAAAGCTAAGAGCGAAAAGCGAAACGCCGATGGCCGACAGTCGATGGCCGATAGCTGACGGCTGAGAGCTGACGGCTGAGAGCTGAGAGCTGCCAGCTGACGGCTGAGAGCTGAGAGCTGCCAGCTGACGGCTGAATCCCTTCCCGGCTGCTAAAATAGCTCATGTTGACCCGCGCCGTCCGCCTTATCGCCATCGACATTGATGGCACCCTGCTCGACTCCAAGTTCCAGGTCTCCCAAGCCAATCTGGACGCATTGAGCCGCGCCCATCAGACGGGCATTGAGATCGTCCTGGGCACCGGGCGGCGTCACCAATTTGCCCTGCCGATTGCCGAGTCGCTCGGCTTTCCTGTCTCCATCATCAGCTCAAATGGCGCCGTCACCCGCTCGACCACCGGGGAATTGTTTCATCAGGACCTGCTACCGAAAGCTACTGCCATCCAGCTTTGCCGCGAGATGCACGAGTTCCGCAACTTCATGGTTATCACCTTCGACCGGCCGGGCATGGGCGCGCTGGTTTGCGAAGACCCTAAGCATCTCTACGGAGTGATCCAGCGCTGGATGGAAAAGAACGCGCCGTTCATTGAATATGTCAGCCCGATCGAGAAGGCGCTAACCGAAGATCCGATTCAGGCGATGTTTTGCGGGCCGGTGGAGTTGATGGAGAAGGCGCAGCGCCAGTTGGCAAGCGCTGGTGTGGCGGGCGAGATCACGGTCCACAGAACGCAGTACGACCATCGCGACCTGTCGATTGTCGACATTTTGAACGCGGGTTGCTCGAAGGGCCATGCGCTGGAACGTTGGGCCGCCCATCGCGGCATCGACCGCTCCCAGGTGATGGCGATTGGGGATAACTACAACGATATCGGGATGTTGACCTTTGCCGGACATCCGGTGATTATGGGGAATGCGTCTGAGGATCTGAAGCAGAGTGGCTGGACTGTGACTCTGCATAACGATGAAAGCGGAGTGGCCGCTGCCATCGAACAGGTGCTCCATCCCCGGATGTCGGACGCTAACACGGCGAGCGTGAATGCGTAGAGTTCAATTCATTGCGATCGGATTGTTCGGGCTGTTTGCAGTCGCGCAGCTGCACGCAGCCGAGCTGGCAAACCTGCGCAATGGATTCAGCCTGCGTCACGAGCATCATGAGGTTGTCGGCAACACCACCCGCCTGTACATGAGCGCCGATCCGGCGGGCGGCTATGTCGATGTGCCCACGGCGCAGATTGAGAGTTTCGAACCCGCGCCTCCCGAACCGCAAGACAACGCGGCAGCAGCGCCGGCGAAAGCGATGGACCTGAACGCGATCGTCAACGCGGCCAGCACGCAGCATCAGATTGATGCCGACTTTATCGCCAGCGTGATTCATGCCGAAAGCGCCAATAATCCGCGGGCGATATCGCCCAAGGGCGCGCAAGGATTGATGCAGCTGATGCCCGGCACTGCCAGCAAGCTGGGCGTGAAGGACAGTTTCGATCCGGCAGAAAATGTCGATGGCGGAGTGCGCTACCTGCGCGAACTGTTGCTGCTCTACAACGGCGACATGGCCAAGGCTCTGGCCGCGTACAACGCTGGCCCGCAGCGAGTGCAGCAGTACAAAGGCGTTCCGCCGTATCGCGAGACGCACGTTTACGTCGCTCGCATCATTAAGGATTACAACCGCAAGAAGCTGGCCGAGCGTAAACAGCTAGCGCAGGCCCAGGCCAAAGCCAAGGCTCACCGTGCGTCAGCCGAGAAGTCAACCATGGCGCAGAAGTCCGCCCCAGGCAATACGTCCGGCGATTAAGCCAGGTACTGCGCAAAGGATTTACTCACGCGCTCACCACACCGCCAGCTGCACGTTATCGACCCACTCGTTATATCCCCGCCCGCTAGCGTTCACGTCGAGCTGAAATTGCACACCGGTATTCGCTTCCCAGCCCAGGTTCTTGGCTGAGTAAGTCTTGTTCATGGGATAACTGACACCATCGACGGCGACTGTGACAAACGTATAGTGCCGCGCTGCCCGGAGTTCGCTGCATGTACCACTGCACGTGATGCCACACTCCCGGCTGAAACTTCGCACAGGGACTGGAAGTCGGACGCCAGTGACCGGCGGCTTCGTCCCACAGGTCCCACACTCCGGTGGAGTAGTTACACTCGGTTCCCATCATGTAGTTGTAGCCGTCGAGGAACTGGAAGACGTCGAACTCCAGCGCTTGCCCGGCAGTTTGGGAAGCGTCATCCAGCTGCACATCGAAATCCCAAACAAAGTTGCTGGCGCTGGGATTCGAACCGACCTTCTGCCACCACAGCGCGTTCGCCCAGGTACCGGAGTTGTAGACCTGCATGCTGCCTCCGCTGAGCGAGGGGGTGGACTGATTCTGCGCCAGCCAGTAATTACCGGCGCCGCTCCCACCGGCGCAGCCGGGCGAATCGCAAGACTGCCAGTTGCTGGCGTTTTGCAGGCTGTCGAAGATGGTGGCGTTTGAAGGTATCGGTACTGGACTGTTGTTGGTGGGCGGCGGTGAGAAGGTCCCGCTGCCGCTGCCGGAGCCGCCGTTTCCAGATCCGGTGCCGGAGGCGCCGCTTCCAGTGCCCGTTTGGGTGCTGCCGGTTCCGCTGGTTCCGGATGTCGTGGTGTTTCCAGTTCCCAGCGCCGGCAGCGCGGGGCTGCCGCCATTAAGGACGGGCGCGTTTCCTGCCCCTCCACATCCCAGCCCGCTGAGGAGCAGGCAGGCGCTTGCTGCTAAAAGAATAAAAGTGCTCTTCACGGATTCTCGCGATCATGAATTTGCGTTCTCGAGAGGCGCACCTCGATTATCCGGGGCGGTGGGAATGGGCACGATAGGCCTAAGCACCTAGGCTCCGGGAAATTACTTACGGAACCCACTCCGGCATTCCCCTGAGTGTGGTACTAAGGCGAGCAGGTTTGCGGAATTAAGCGCAGCAATGCGACAAGCGAGGAGCGAATAGCGGCCTCACTCACTCGTAAATCGAGCAGCCACAGCCCGGCGACGGCACGTGTACTTTCAGGAAGTCGGAAACGCGCTGATAGGCGTCGATCTGGTTCTCGACTCGCGAGAAGCCGTGGCCTTCGTCTTTGTAGATCTTCAACTGCACCGTTCCGCCATGTTTCTTCACGGCGTCAGCCACCTGCTGCGCTTCGTTCGCCGGACAGCGGGGATCGTTTCCCCCCGCCAGCAACAACAGCGGAGCCTTGATTTGGTCGACAAAGTTGATCGGCGAACGGTCTTCGTACAGTGCTTTGTTCTTCACCGGATCGCCCATGGTCGCCAGGTCGTACTCGCGCAGGCCGGGATCTTCGTTGGCAATTTCGGTAAACCAGTTGACGAACGGCACGATTGGCACGCCCGCGGCCCACATGTCCGGAGCCTTGGTAACGGCCATCATGCTGAGATAGCCGCCGTAGCTGCCGCCCATCACGATCAGCTTTTTGGGATCGACGAAGCCGCTCTTCTTGATCCAGTCGGCAGCATCGATTACATCGTTCAAATCGCCACCGCCGGAGTCGCCAAGATTGGCGTCGGTGAACTGCTTGCCGTAGCCGGTTGAGCCGCGATAGTTGGGCGCGATTACCAGGTAGCCCTGGTTCACGATGTATTGGATGAAGCGGTTGAAGGAGTCGACCGATTGCGAAGCTGGCCCGCCGTGAATGTAAACGATGGCCGGGAATTTTCCGTTGCGCTGAATATTGTTGGGAACGTAGGCAAACGCTGACAGGGTCCACTTGCCGTCGCGGCTGGGGTAGTGCACCAGGTAAGGCTGCACCATGTCGGAGCTGCGCAGGCCGCCCACCAGGGCGTGCGTAATCTGCTGCGACTGCCTGGTCGCGATGTCGTAGCTCCACAAGTCGGTAGGGGCGTTGGCGCCGTTGTGGTAGTAGAGCAGCCGTGATCCATCGCGCGTAAACGCTATGGGATTGCCGCCAGGCGTGTTAACTCCGGCGGCGATGGGCAAAGCTTCAGCGCGACGGGTGGCAAGATCGTAGGAGTAAATGTTGGTGTTGCCATCGACGTTCGCTGTCCACAGAAGTGACTTGCCGTCGGGCGAGAAGGAACTCGCGTACAACTCCCATTTTTCGCTGGTCAGCCACTCGATCTTTTTCGTCGCAATATCCAGCAGTCCCACATTGTCGTACCCGTTGTGCGCGTCCGAGGTGATGAGCACCGTCTTGCCGTCCGGCGAAATATCAGACGCCAGGTAATTGTTCTGGCCCTCATGGGGTGTTAGGTCGGTGCTCTGCCCGCTGGCGAGATCAACGAGAAACACGTTGGCATCTTTGCCGGTGGCATGCGACTGGGTGTAAACGATGAACTTGCCGTCGTGCGAGAAGATAGGGCCTTCGTTGCTGAGTTCCTTGGCCGTGTTCCTGGTCAGGTGGCGGATGTGCCGAGTGGCTACGTCCATCAGCCCGATCTCATAACTCGATCCGGTCTTGGGCTTGGTGGCGTAGGCGAGTTGCCGGCCGTCGGGCGACCACGCAGGTTCGACGTCGGCCGAATCCGGCGACATGGTGACATTCACTACATCGCCGCTCTTGGGCGACACCAGAAAGATGTCCCACTGCTCGTCGCCATCGTGATCGGAGGTGTAGGCGATCCAGGTGCCGTCCGGCGACCATACCGGCGACGACTGCCGCTGGTCGCTGATGGTCAGCTGCGTGGGCCAGCCGCCCGCGGCCGGTACCAGCCAGAGATTGCTGCGGCCGCTGATATTGGTGATGAAGGCGATCTGCTTGCCGTCCGGCGACCAGGTAGAGTCGCCGATTTGCCGCGTCGTATAGAGCTTCTCGATGGAGAAAGTCTGCATGTCTTCGACGGTCTTGCTCGCAAGTTGGGTGGGATCGGTGATGATCTTCAGGGCGGCGAGCGATTGCTGGGCGAATGCTGTCGTGGTCATAAGAAGTACGATTGCCGTAGAAATGATGCGCATGGAATGTGGTTTGAGGATAGCAAAACTCAGTCGTGGCTGCTGCTTCTCTGTGTCTCTCGAACTGCAGACGTGGTCGGGAGCACGTTCCATCCGTAGAAAATGAAGACGGTCGGACCTGGATGCCAGGGAGTTTTGGTTTCGTGAGACGATGGCAACATGACTCGCGAGGATTTCACGAAAGCGGTCGAGGAAGCGATGGACACTCTGCCCGCCGAGTTCCGGGAACGCATCCAGAATGTCGCGGTTCTGGTGGAAGATTTTCCTGCCGATCAGCAGCCATTTCAATCCGGCGGCCCGCAGTTGTTGCGGCTCGGGCTATTTCACGGAGTGCCAATGACCCAAAAGAGTGTTTTCCAATTACCGAGCGGTCCTGACTACGTCGTCCTTTACCAAAAGAATATCGAGGCCATCTGTCGCAGCGAGGCTGAGGTGCGGCAGCAAATCCGGCAGACCCTGATCCACGAGTTCGGACATTACTTCGGAATGACCGAGGAGCAACTGAGAGACGTGTAGCCGCCACCGATCGCGCCTCGCGGTGATCAGGGCTTGGCCGTCTTGTGAATGTCGACCGTGCTCCAGGTCTTGTCGGCGGCGTGGCATAGATTTTCCAGCGGGCAATCGACGCATTTGGGACGGCGTGCCATGCAGATGGCGCGTCCGTGCAGGATGATCTGGTGTGAGAACAGGATCCACTTGTCGCGCGGGATGACCTTCATCAGGTCCTGCTCGATCTTCCGCGGGTCTTCGTTCTTCGTAAGCTCCAGGCGGCGCGAGATGCGTTGCACATGGGTGTCGACCACGACACCGTCAGCGATCCGGTACCACGAGCCCAGAACAACATTCGCCGTCTTGCGAGCCACGCCCGGAATCTGTAGCAGTTCATCCATGGTGCGAGGAACATCGCCACCGAAATCGCTGATGACCTTGCGGGCTGCGCCCACCAGCGACTTCGATTTGTTGCGGAAGAAGCCGGTGGTGCGGATGTCGTCTTCGAGGTCTTCGGGCTGAAGCGATGCGAAAGCTTCTGGCGTGGGATATTTTTCGAACAGTGTCGGCGTCACCAGGTTCACGCGCACGTCGGTGCATTGCGCGGAAAGAATGGTCGCTACCAGCAACTCCCAGGCACTGTTGTGATGCAGAGCACAGCTGGCGGCGGGATAACGCTGGTCGAGCCGGGCAAGAATATCGTTGACCCGGTGCGGCGCCAGCGGATTGTAGTTCTTGGGGGCGTTAGCGGGTTTGCTCGAAGCGCGTGCTGCCGCCTGTCGATCCGGCGGCGCCGGCTTTGCCACTTTTTTCGCGGACGCGCTCTTTGCCGCGGGCTTCGCCACGAGCGGTACCGTCCCCTTTGCGATTTTCTTCAGAACAGGCGTGGCAGGCTTTAGCTTTTTCGCCGATGGCGATCTTGTGGCTCTATCCTGACGACCGCTGCGCGAAGGCTGGCGAGGGGTAATGCCGCGTGGCATGGTTAACTCCCGATTAGAACGCGAGGAGATTATAACGGGAGCGCCGGCGGAGGGGGCTGGTCTCAACGATTACAATGAGACGAGCGCCCTCATTCCCGACATCCTGGAGTTTCCCATCATGGCCTCGAAGCCCGAAGTACAGACTGTGTTCGCCGAGCTGCCCGCGGTTCCGTTAACCCTGGAAGGCCTCAGCGTGCTGCATCAGATGTTTCGCTTCCGCTGGCCGGAGTGGCGCAAGCTGAGCCCGGCGCGCCAGCAGGAGATCGTACAGGAGGCTGTTGCGGTGCTCGCGAAGCCGGAAGAGGCAGGACAGAGCGCCGTGTATTCCATGCTCGGGCACAAGGGCGACCTGATGCTGGTGCACTTCCGCGATTCGTTCGAGGAGATCAACGCCGCCGAGCTCGAGTTGAATCGCACCGCGCTACAGGAGTTTCTGGAGCCCATGCACTCGTATGTGTCGGTCATCGAGTTGGGGCTCTACGATTCCAGCGTGAAGCTGTATCGGCAGCTGACCGAGCGCGGTATTGCTCCGCTGACGGAGGAGTGGAACCGGGAAGTGGAAGAGACGATGGAGCGGCAGCGGCAGGCTATGCGCCCGCGGTTGTATCCCAAGATTCCCGACAGCCGATACCTGTGTTTTTATCCCATGGACCGCAAGCGCGGCGAGAACAAGAACTGGTACATGCTGCCCATCGAGGAACGCCAGCGGCAAATGGAAGAGCATGGCATGGTGGGCCGCCGTTACGCCGGTAAGGTGCAGCAGATCATCACCGGTTCGATTGGCTTCGATGATTGGGAGTGGGGCGTCGACTTGTTTGCGCCCGAGCCGATGGTGTTCAAGAAGCTTATCTACGAGATGCGCTTCGATCAGGTCAGCGCAGTGTATGCTGCCTTTGGGCAGTTCTTCATCGGACTGCGCTTGCCGACAGCGGAATTGGGGAAGTGGCTCGGAATTTAGCGGCTGTCGTTTATGCCGCCGGCTGAAGCCGGCTCGGATCGATCATAAAGGGCTTGGACGCTGGCCTAAAGGCCAGCACTACCCGAACTGAAAAGGCTTGGCGCTGGCCTGACGGGTCTGCGTGAGAACTAAGGTTTCGAATTGGTAGTGGAGCACAACGGTGAAGAACCCAGCGCCGTAGGCGCGAAACAGCTTAGCCCAGCACGCAGCCGCAGGCGGAGTGCTGGGTAACTGGAAAATTGATGCGAGTCCCGTAGGGACGACGGAGGTTTTCACGCACACACTGAAGGCCAGCTCCACCTGAGTTTTCCTAACGCATTACACCGGAGTTATTACTCAACCACATGATTGCTCACTTACTGGAAATCGTCGGCGCGTGGATTGTCAGCGTCATCTCAGCGTCCGGCTATCTGGGCGTAATGGCACTGATGGCCATCGAGTCGGCCTGCATTCCGCTGCCGTCGGAAGTCATCATGCCGTTCTCCGGCTACCTGGTGTATACCGGCCGATTCTCGCTGCTGGCGGTCGCGACCTTCGGAGCGCTGGGCTGCAATCTGGGATCGATTGTGGCGTACGAGATCGGCTACTTCGGTGGCCGTCCGCTGGTGGAACGCTACGGCCGCTACATTTTCCTCAGCCAGCGCGAGCTCAACGTGGCCGACCGGTTCTTTGAGCGCCGCGGCTCCATGGCGGTTTTGCTTGCGCGCCTGCTGCCGGTGATCCGCACCTTCATCGCGCTGCCCGCCGGCATCGCCCGCATGCCTCGCCTGAAGTTTCATGTCTACACGTTCATTGGTTCGTGGCCGTGGTGCCTGATGCTGGCCTATATCGGAATGCGGCTGGGCGAGCGCTGGGACACCGATCCGCGCCTGAAGATGTGGTTTCACCGGCTGGATGCGGTCATACTCGGCGTCATCCTGATCGCGGTTGCGTATTTTATCTGGTCGCACGTGCAGCATCGCATGGGGAGAGAAGCCGCGGTTGAAGAGCCGGCGGAATAAGCCGCCGCGTGTCGGAAAATCTGCTGGTGTCGAATAACAAAACCTATCTCATGAAGTCGGCAGCGATGAAAAGCGCGATCCGGGGCTAAAGCCCAAGTTTTTAACGGCACGGTACGGCACAGCTAAAGCCGTGCCTTTCAAAACCGATTGCTGTGTCTTTCAACACCGATTACTGTGCCTTTTCGAAACCGATTGCTGTGCCCCTTCAACACCGATTGCTCTGCCTTTTCAAAACCGAAAATGGCTTCTAGCCAAACGGTTGGTCGAACAGTTTCCCAACTCCATCCGGCCTGTTAGACTTGCTGTGCCCAAAACCCTCGCATGAGCAGATCAGGTTCCCCCTCGACTTCCCCGAAGATTCGGCTGGTATTGCTGTGGCACATGCATCAGCCGTTTTACAAAGACATGGTGACCGGCGAGTATCGCCTTCCCTGGGTTCGCTTGCACGCCCTCAAGGACTACTACGGGATGGTCAAGCTGCTCGACGAGTTTCCCGAGGTCCACCAGAACTTCAATCTCGTCCCCTCGCTGGTAGCGCAGATCCAGGATTACGCTTCCGGGCAGGCGCACGATCCTTTCTTCAATCTCGTCGCCAAGCCGGCGGCCGATTTGACGGCGGCTGATCGCAAGTTCGCCTTGCGTTATCTGTTCCAGGCGAACCCGGTGAACATGATCGGCCGGTATCCCCGTTATCGCGAATTGTGGGAGCGGTATCGCACGACGATTGAGCGGCCCGAGGGGCCGGAGTCGTATTTCGTCTCACGCGATTACGCTGATTTGCAAGTGCTCTCGCAGCTTGCCTGGTTCGACGAGTTTTTTCTGACCGACCCGGACGTGTCCTCCCTGGTGCAGAGAGGCGAAGACTTTTCCGCCGACGACCAGAAGCTCGTGATGGCAAAGCAAGGCGAGATCCTGGCCAAGGTGCTGCCAGCGTATGCCGATGCCGCGCAGCGCGGTTCCATCGAGCTTTCCGCGACGCCGTTCTACCATCCCATTCTGCCGCTGCTTTGCGATACCAATGCCGGCGCGGAATCTTCGCCTGGGCTGAGCCTGCCAACGCGGCGCTTCCGTCATCCTGACGATGCCACGCTGCAAATTGAGCGGGCGCTGAGTTCACATGAAACGCTTTTCGGCGTTCGGCCCAAGGGTTTGTGGCCGTCGGAGGGAAGTGTTTCCGAGGAAGCGCTGAAGCTGGCGGCGCGCCAGGGTATCGAGTGGATGGCGACGGACGAGGGCGTGCTGGGGCGGTCGCTCGATTACAACTTCGCCCGCTACGACAGCGATCATTTGCAGGCCGACGGCGCCGAGCGGTTGTACAACATCTATCGCTACGAGAAAGACGATACGCGGATGCACCTGGTGTTCCGCGATCATCGCCTGTCGGACCTGATCGGCTTCGTGTATTCCGGAATGCCGGCGCAGGATGCCGCCCGCCATCTCATCAAGAACATCAAGGACTCGGCCAAGCCGGTGCTGGATCGCGGCAAGGATGCGGTGGTCTCGATCATTCTCGACGGCGAAAACGCGTGGGAATATTACCCGCAGTCAGGACGCGAATTCCTGCGCCGCTTCTACGACGCCTTGCAGCAGGATGATCAGATCGAGCCGGTGACGATAAGCGAGGCGATCAGCCGTCACCAGGAATCGGATTTCGCTCCGCTTCACCGCCTGGTTCCGGGCTCGTGGATCGACGCAAACTTCAACGTGTGGATTGGCGCTCCCGAAGATAACCACGCGTGGGACCTGCTGGCCGAAGCGCGTGATTACTACGACCGGCACGCGAACCGGGTTTCCGAAGCGCAGCGCAAGATTGCGTGGGAAGAGTTGTTGATCGCCGAGGGCAGCGACTGGAACTGGTGGTACGGTCCGGAGCATCACTCGGCGAACGATCGCGATTTCGACGAGTTGTACCGCAAGCATCTGTCGAACGTGTATCACGCGCTGGAAGGAATTCCTCCGGAAGAACTCAGCACTCCTATCATCAGCGGCGTGGTTCGGCCCAGCTACATTCCGCAGACAGCTTATGTCAAAGCGCGAGTGGACGGGCGAGTCAGCGGATATTTTGAGTGGATGGGCGCGGCCAGCTATACCTCCGATCAGCGCACCAGCGCCATGCATGGTAAGCAGTTTCTGCTGGACGCCGTATATGCGGGCTTGAACGCCGATTCAGTTTCCGGGCGGCTTGATTTCCATCATGCCATTCCTGAAGGAGCGTATCGGCTAGTAGTGAATTTCGAGGTGTGGCGCGATCAGGCGAGCAGCAAGACTCCGCCGAGTTCGTATCGCCTTATCGTAGATGCGCAGGGGCACGAGTTGCAGAAGTGGTCGCTGACCAACGGTGAGGAGCGGCACAAGCTGGCCAGCTTCGCGGCAGACAACGGCAACTCCGAAAGCAACGGGGTCGAGGTGGCGCTGGATCAGATCTTCGAAATGCGCGTGCCCCTCGACCTGATCGCCGCAGAAGAGGGAAGCCGGGTTCGGCTGCGCTTTGCTATCTGGCGCGAGCACCTTCCCGTTGACTCTCTGCCACTGGAAGGCTGGATCGACCTGCACGCTGTGCCGGAAGAGGAGTTGGAGACCAACCTCTACAGCTTCTCGCCGGCGGACTGAAAATTCGTCTTGCGGAAATCTGCTTCGGCGGTTTCCGCGGCCAACAAATGCCTGCCCACGCTCATCGCCGGTCGAAGGGCCTGTTCGTCGGATTGGCGACCGTCGATTTGACGTATTCTGTCGAAGCAATCCCGCGACGTAATCAGAAGATTTCCGTGCCAAGCCAGCACATCGCTGCCGGAGGCCCAGCCACCAACGCCGCCATCACGTTTGGCTTCCTGGGCGGAGCGGCGACGCTGGTTACCGCGGTCGGCAAACATCCCCTAGCCGCCATTGTTCGCCGGGACGTGGCCCGTTCTTCCGTGACGCTGCACGATCTGGAGCGCCGACGGACGGAACCTCCGCCAATCTCTTCGATCCTGGTAACTCGCGACACGGGCGAGCGCGCGGTGGTGTCGGCCAACGCCGCGATCTTCTCGCCGAACGCGGCAGAGTTCAATCCGACATGGCTCACCGGCGTGTCGATCGCGCAAGTGGATGGGCATTACATGCCGTTGTGCCTTAAGGCCGCTCGTCTGGCTCAGGCCCGTGAAATTCCCGTCGTGCTCGACAGCGGAAGCTGGAAGCCGGGCATGGCCGGCCTTCTCCGCTTCATCGACATTGTGATTTGTTCTGACGATTTTCGGCCTCCGCGCTGTCAGAACCGCAAGGACGTCTTCGAGTTCCTCGCCGCCAAAGGTATTCGCCAGGTCGCAATCACCCGAGGCGCAGCTCCGATTGAGTTTCTAGACGGCGCAACGAGAGCCGAGATTGCGATCAGGAAGGTTCGTTCGCTCGATACTCTGGGCGCGGGCGATATTTTTCACGGAGCGTTCTGCCATTACGCCTGCCACGGCGATCTCAGCTTCCCAGAGGCACTGGCTGCGGCCGGGCGGGTAGCCGCCTTTTCCTGCCGTTATCTAGGCACGCGTGCTTGGATGGACGACTTTCCGCGAGAGTAGAACCTTGAGGCAGCCTCAGCAGCTCTCCTGCGCATCCTACCGAAATTGATGAAGTAACCCGGCATGCGCCTTTATCGATTCATCCTCTCGGCAGTTCTGCTGTCAGCCACGCTGGCAGCCACTACGTCCAACCTGCGCCAAATCGGCATGGTGAATGTTCCCGGTGTGCCCGGCTTTGGCGAACTGGCGTTTGCCAACGGCATGCTGCTGATGACGCATACCGGCGCGGCGACCCTCGACGTCTTCGATCCGGTGCGCCGTCGCGTGGTAGCGCAGGTTACCGGCTTGCAGTCACCGCGCGCCCTCGCCGTGGATGAGCCGAACGGCAAAGTCTACGTCGCCGACCACGGCAGCATGTCGATCGCGGTGGTTGCCATTGACGGCTGGAAGGTGATCGACTCGATTCCGCTACCAGGCGCGCCGGACGCGCTTTTGCTCGACCGCAAGAACGGCAAACTGTATTGGGCCGACGCCGATAAGGGCACCGTTTCGGTGATGGATGTAAAGACCAAGCAGAACGTCGCCAGCGTCGATATTGGCGGCACACCCCGTACCATGGCGCTTGCCGCAGACGGCAATACGGTATTCGTGACCGTGCAGGACCTGCATCAGGTCATGGCGCTCGATCCGCAGCTCAAGATTGTGAAACGCTTCAATCTGAATGCTTCGCAGCCGACCGGACTGGTTTACGATCCCCAGTATCACGAACTTTACGTCTCCGTGCGTTACGCCGTAGTGGCGATCAGCGCCGATACCGGAGCTGAGATCGATCGTGTGCCCGCTCCCAGCGGCGTGGATGCGCTATGGCTCGATCCTGACTCGCACACGCTGTATGCCGCCAGCGATGGCTCGCTGCTGATGATGCAGGCCAAAGGACGCCTGGTCGCCAGCGACGAGATTCCTACCGACGTGAAAGGACATACCGTGGCCTACGATGCGGCAAAGCGACTGGTGCTTCTGCCGGGAGGCCGCGAAGGCAAGTCGAAGGTGCTGATCCTGCGGCCGATGAACGCCATTCAACCGGGCGCGGTTGATGATGAGCGCGCGGGCGTCCGCTAAACCGCGAAAATCCTCCGGCGGTCTGAAAGGTTGTTTCGATTGGGCCAGGCGTGAGGTGAGCTGCTGAATCGCCGTGTGGGTAAGCATGGCCAATCGGAGACGGCCTGCCAAACCTGAGACGAGCTGCTGAATCGCATTCCCAGCAATTCCATCCAATCCCTGGGAAGGCACCGGTAGAGCCTGCCGGCTGCGTACACTATTCCTTGCAATCGGCTTCGACATTAAAACCATGCGAATCGGTATAACGTGTTATCCCACTTACGGCGGCAGCGGTGTGGTCGCCACGGAGCTCGGACTCGAACTGGCGCAACGCGGCCATGAAGTCCACTTCATTTCGTACTCGCAGCCCATCCGGCTGACTGAGCCGCAGCCCAACATTCACTATCACGAGGTCGAAGTTTCGCGGTATCCGCTGTTCGAGTATCCGCCGTACGACTTGGCGTTGGCGACACGCATGGCCGAGGTTGCCGAAATCTACGAGCTCGACCTGCTGCACGTGCATTACGCTATTCCACATTCGGTGAGCGCCATGTTGGCGCGGCAGATGCTCTGTTGTGATCACGCGCGCAATACGCGGCGCCTGCCCTACGTCACCACGCTGCACGGCACCGACATCACGCTGGTGGGCGCGGATCCCGTCATACCTGCCGATCACGCGCTTCTCCATCGACCAGAGCGACGGCGTGACCTCAATTTCGGATTACCTGAAGCAGCGCACGCTCGAAGTCTTCGAGGTGAAGACTCCGATCCAGGTCATCCCGAACTTCGTGAACTGCGATCTCTACGAGCGCACGCCCGAGGTCATGAAGCATCGCGTCGATTACGCTAAGCCGGACGAAAAGATTCTGGTACACCTGTCGAATTTCCGGCCGGTGAAACGCATTCCGGATGTCATCGAGATTTTCGATCGGGTGCAGAGAAAGCTCCCGGCGCGGCTGTTGATGATTGGCGACGGCCCGGAGCGTTCGCGCGCCGAGTGGCTGGCGGTGAACAAGGGGATTCACAACAAGGTGGACTTTCTCGGCAAGCAGGACCGCATTCACGAAAAGCTGGGGGTTGCCGACGTGATGCTGCTCCCCAGCCAGTTGGAGTCCTTCGGGTTGGCGGCGCTGGAAGCCATGGCGTGCGAGGTGGTTCCAATCGCCACCAACGAAGGCGGCGTGCCCGAAGTGATCGATCACGGCAAAACCGGCTTCCTGGCGAACGTGGGCGATGTGGACGCGATGGCTGCTCATGCCATCGAGATTCTTTCCGACGATGCCGAGCTGAAACGGATGGGAGAGCAGGCACGCGCCAGTGCACAGGCCCGGTTCTGTGCCAGCAAAATCATTCCCATGTACGAGAAGCACTATCGCGCCGTTTTAGAGCGCTCTTCGTAGATGGCGCCCACCACGGAGCCGCCCATCTCTTCGGCCTGAAGCACGGGCAGCACCAGTCGAACCATGGTGCCGCGGCCTGGGCTGGCTTTCGAACGTGATCTCGGCGGCGTCGCCGTACACAACTTGCAGGCGCTCGGTGACATTCACCATGCCGATACCCGTGCCCGAGGATTCGCTGGTGCCGTCCGGCGACATGCCGACCCCATCATCTTCCACTTCAATCACCAGGCGATGATCGGCATTGCGGCTGCGCAAGTAAATGCTTCCGCCCTCTACCTTGGAAGCGAATCCGTGTTTGACCGCGTTTTCCACCAGCGGTTGCAGAATCATGCTGGGAACCAGGTGATCCAGCGACGCGACCTCCAGTTCCTTCACAACCTTCAGTTTGTCGCGGCCAAACCGGGCCACTTCGATATCCAGGTAATCGTCGAGAAACTCGAACTCCTCGCGCAACGGTACGAAGGAATCACCTTTCCGCAACAGCCGCCGCAAAATGTTTCCCAGCTTCACAATCATCTCGCGGGCTGAGTCCGGATCGCGCCGCACCAGCGAGGAAATCGAGTTCAGCGTGTTGAAGAGGAAATGCGGATTGATCTGGCTTTGCAACGCTTCCATGCGGGCCTGCAACAGCAGGCGTTCTTGCTGCTCCAGCTTCATCTCGATGCGCACGTTGTTCAGCACCTTGAGCGCGATCGCGACTGCCATCACCGTCCCGGCGTAGATGGCCAGCGTGATCCAGAGGTTTGGCGAGGTGAGCGCAAAGATGCGGCGCGGGAAGGCGCGGTGCAGCTGAATGTGGATGAATTCCAGAACGATGATGAGGAAGAAGAATGAGGTTTGCCAGTCGATGAATGACTTGCGAATGCTGCGCCGGATCCAGTGATAGATGCTGAGGTCGAAGAGCGGCGAGAACGACCAGATGGCTTCGCGCTCGGGAGCGATGTGGCGCAGGAAGCCTGCGGACGCGCCGGCGAGAACGCACATCGGCAAGGCAAGCCACTCGCCCAGCAGCAGCGACGGCAGCCCGACCAGGATGCCGCCTGCGGTGCCGACCAGGCGACCGCCGATGACGCCCAGCAGGATCGCGCCGACCAGGGCGATGTCAGCGGCCAGGAAGTTGTGTACCCATCCGCGCACCAGGACGCCCAGCGCGATGGGAGTGCCGACGATGAAGACGATCTCGATTTTCTCGCCCAGCGTGCGCTCCTCGCGGAACAGCAGCACGCGAAAACGTCGCGCCCGAACCAGCACGCTGCTGATCGCCGCGGCCACGCCGAGGCGGATCAGTAAAGTTACGAGAATGAGTTTCTGGTCCATGAGAGTCAGTTGTCAGCGGGCGGTTGTCAGTAGCCAGTTGTCCGTTGTTGGTTACCCGTTGTTGGTTGTTCGTTGTTTGGTCCGGTAGAGCTAGCCTTCAGGCTAGCGTCCAGACTCTTAATTCATCACCCGAGCCGGCTTCAGCCGGCGGCATAAGCCTCTTAGCTGACCTCTTCCGACGGTTAAACAAAAAACCAATTTCGCTTTATAGGCTGCTCAAAACGTTCGCGTAGACGGTTCGTGCCGTCGGCTGAAGCCCGACTCCCAGCGGATATAAAGGCTTAGACGCTAGCCTAAAGGCTAGCTCTACCGAAACTTGCAAAATCCTGGCTTTCAGCAATCCCTTCAGCCGCTAAGGAACGATCGACACTGTAATCAGACTCTCCCCAAGTCCCGGACACCCGGAAGGAGAGCTCGAATCAATGATCTTACTGGTAAGATTCTTACACGATCTTACTAGTAAGACTACTTTCCTGGAACCATTGAGCCTCCTCGACTCAACCCTATTCCTTGATCTCGATCAATCACGCGAAGCGCCCATTACGGCGTTGGCTGCATCGTGTATGGCCGATTCGGCGCCGGGCGCGTCCGGCGCGCCGCCTTGTGCCATATCGCGATTCCCGCCTCCGCGGGTGCCCAGCGCCTGTACCGCCTGCTTCATCAGCGCTCCCATGTCGTGGGTCAGCCCGGGCGTCTGAGCGAAAACCAGGGACGGCTGCGAGCCTCCACAACTCAGCAGCGCAACCGCTTTTTGCGCCTTGGTAAGCTTCTGCGCCAGCATCTTGATGAACCCGAGATCGCGCTCGGCAAAATATTGCACCACCAGTTTCAGAGATCCGAGCTGCTCGGCCGATTGCAGCATTTGCGCAGCCTGCAACTCCGCAACTTCCTCCAGCAGGCGATGCTGCGTCTTCTGCGCGGCTTTGCTTTCGTCCTGCGACTTGCGAATCTGCTGGGGAACTTCCCAGATGTGCGTCGAAAACAGGGAAGCCGCTTCCGTCAGCGTCTCAAAATCACGTCGCGCGGTGGCGACGGCCCGGAGCCCGCAGACAAACTCAATCCGCACGCCCTGCTTCACTTTCTCGGTCTTACGCAAAAGAATGGAGCCGATCTGGCCGGTGCTGCGCACATGCGTGCCACCGCAGGCATTCAAATCGAAATCCTGAATGTCGATGAGGCGCAGCTTCTCGCGTTCGGCGGCAGGAATCTTGCGCACGCCCATGCTGCGAGCTTCCTCCGGAGAGGCAAAGCGAATCGCGACTGGACGGTCCTCTGCTATCACCTCGTTGGCCAGTTTCTCGGCGGCTTGCAACTGCTTCGGGCTAAGGGAATCTTTCGCCAAGTCGATGGTGCAACTCTCGTCGCCCATATGAAACGATACGGTGGCGAAATCGTAAAGCTTCTCGAACGCTGCTGACAGCACGTGCTGGCCGGAGTGCTGCTGCATGTGATCGCGACGCCGCTCGGCATCGATCATTCCACGAACGGCGGCGCCGGACTGAAGCGCTACAGACTTGTCTTCGACGAGGTGCAGCACTTCGCCGGTCTGCTCATTCTCGACGACTTCCAGCACACGCAGGCGCCCGGCCTCGGCTCCGTTCGCAACCTCCAGCCAGCCGGTGTCGAAGATCTGGCCGCCGCTGCTGGGATAAAACGCCGAGCGGTCGAGTGTGATCGCGGTCCGACCGGCGTCATCAGCCACAGACGTTACCCGGGCTTCAAAGTCGTTGAGAAACGAGTCGGTGTAATAAAGACGGTCCGTCAAAGCGTCATAACTCCCGTACGCGTGAAGCGATCAACTCAGAGTCTCTGAAGCGTGAGCTGATCGAACTCTCCAGAGTAATACTTTCTGAGGGTGTCGAGGAAAATCTGGTTGTCGGTTGTAGAGTGCGCGAACAATGTCATCGATGAGCGAAACTTTATGGCGTCGATTCCGCCGAGGATCTGCTCGATCGATCGCCCTTCGACCTGGTTAACCAACTGCGTGCACTCCCGCAGCCTTGGGCCGAGGGCCGGATGCGTCAGGTAGGCCTCGGCCTCGGCGCGGGATGAGATGGCAAACTCCTGCGCAATGGAGCTTTGCCCAAGGCCTTTGATTTGCGGGAAGATGAACCACATCCAGTGACTGGTCTTGCAGCCATTGCGCAGCTCGGTCAACACTTCGTCGTAAATAGAGGCTTGCGCGGCGACGAAGCGATCAAGATTGTATGTGTCGGTTTCAGGCATTCCTGTCTCACTTTTGCAACGACCGAATTCGCGTGGGCAAAATCCGATCATCGAGGAATCACTGATCAAGACGTTGCTGTTTTCCTCAGCGGCTAAACAGAGTGCTGAAAAACTCGGACAACGCTTGTGTCGCCGGCTCAAGCCGGCTATGAAAACAATAAATAAACGACTTAAACGCTGGCCTGAAGGCCAACTCTACCCGAGATGCGGCCACAATCGAGTTTTTCAGCAAACTGTAAAGCCCCAACGATTTTGAGAGACTTACGGCACGGCTGATGCCATGCCCCTTCAAAACCGCAACTTGATCGAAGCCTCACACAGCCATGACGTCATCCAGCGTACGCTCCACCGCTTCCGCGAGCGGCACTCGCGGCGTCCAGCCGGTTTCGTGGCGGATGCGACGAGTATCGTACCAGCGATCTTGCAGGGAGCGCCGCAATTGATGCGGCGAAAGGCGCACGTCGCCCATGGGAATGAGGGACCGCAGCGCTTCGGCGAAGGGCGATGCGACATAGAGTTGCCAGCCCACCCAGTAAAGCGTGGTCGTGTGATCCGCTGCACTCTTTATTTTGTGGTACGCCGCCAAGGTCAGATCATCGTCATCCACAACATTGAATTCACGCAGCCCATCGCCGGTGGCGGCAGCCATCTGCATGGCGTCCACAAGGTTGTCGACGTAATTCAGCGGAATGCGATTGCGCGGTTGCGCCGAATACGACGTTGGTATTTCCCAGGCGAAACGCAAAGATGCCGAGGGGCAGCGGCCTGCCCGGTCCGTAGACCAATCCCGGCCGAATGATCACCGCGGGCAGTCCTTGTTTTCTGGAGAAGGAACTGACCATGCGATCGGCGGCGATCTTCGATTGCGTATAGGGGTCGCGCAACTCAGCCTTGTCGTCGAAGGGAGTGTATTCGTCGATGCGCTCGCCTTGCTTCACCGGCCCATAGACCGCGAGGGAGCTGGCATAGACAAACTGGCCGACACCATTCTCCGCACAGGCAGTAAGAATTCGGCCGGTGCCGCCGATGTTGGCTTCGGTGTATTGCTGTAGCGAACCGGTGTCGAGCTTGGCGGCCAGGTGATAGACGACGTCGCAAGTTTTCACCGCGGACGCAATCGATCCGGCATCGTTCAAATCACCGTGAACGATTTCGACGCCAGACTTCGCCAGCCGCTCGGAACGCGGAGACGGTCGTGCCAAGACCCGCACGGCAGCGCCTTTGGCAAGTAAGTCGCGCACCAGAGGCGCGCCCAGAAAGCCTGTACCACCGGTTACGCATACCTGCATAGAAATGGAAGGCCGATAAAAGCACAGCACGTCTGTGGCGCATGTCCTCGACCGCGCTTTTGTCCGTATGTTAGATTACACTTTTGTTTTCCAATCAAATTTGTGGCGCTGGAATTTCTCCCTGTTTCGTTCGGGCCATCGATGAAGTCTTACCCGTGAAGCAAGCTGCGCTCATACCCCGAGAGAAGAACAATTGACGATCGCGGGCTACATTGTCCTGATGATTGCCGCCATTCCGGGCATTTACTACCTGCTGGCGATTTACAGTTCTATCCATTATCTCGAAGTATCGCGGCGCGAGAATCCGCCGAACACCGACTTCTTTCCGCCCATCAGCTGCCTGAAGCCGATCCGCGGGTTGGATGAAGACGCGTACGAAAATTACGCCAGCTTCTGCCGCCAGGATTATCCCGAATACGAAATTGTTTTTTGCGTCGATCCTGACGATCCGGCATTGCCGGTGCTGGAGCAACTGGTCCGCGATTTTCCCGAGCGCCAGATTCGCCTGCTGTTTGGCTCCGGCCGCAACGCCATCAACGACAAAATCGGGCGACTGACGCGCCTGGTAGCCGAAGCGCAATACGATCTGCTCGACATTACTGACGGCGACATTCGCGTAGGGCCGGATTATCTGCGCGCCATCGCGCATCCCTTTCGCGATCCCAAAGTCGGCGGCGCAACGACGCTCTATGTTTCGACCGAAGAAACAAGTTTTGTGCAGGAACTGCAGTCAATTGGCATGATCTCCGATTTCTTTGCCGGCATCATGACGGCCTGGCAACTGGATGGCGTGAAATTCATGTTTGGGCAATCCATTGTGACCACCAAGCAGAAGATCGCCGGCTTTGGCGGCTACGAGTCCATCGAGAACCGTCCGGCCGACGATCTGAATGTCGGCAGACTGGTGGCGGAGCAGGCAGAAGTGAAGCTGCTGCCCTACATCGTCAAGAGCGTGGCGGATTTTCAGTCGCTGAAGGATTTGTTCTACAAACGCGTGCGCTGGATGACGGTGATGCGCCTGGTGCGGCGCCAGGGGCATCGCGGACTCATCTTTACCTGGGGTCTAATCTGGGCGCTGATTGCGGTCGCCGTTCATCCCACTTGGCAGGTGGCCGTTGGATATCTCGGCACGTACATCGTGCTGCGCGTGATTATGACGTGGCTGATCGGCATCCGCATCATGGGACAGAAAGGCCTGTGGCCGAAGATGCTTCTGATCCCGCTGTGGGACCTGGTGGCGTTCATGATCTGGGTGGCCAGCTTTGGCAGGAACACGATTCGCTGGCGCGGTTTCGACTACACCATTCGCGACGGAATTCTGGTGCCCGTCAATCCTGCCAAGACGCCTCATGGGCAGTGAGGTTTCAAGTTTCGAGCAGCGGCGTTACGTGCGATGCGTACCTCGCGGCGCCGGCCTGACTCGGTGACAAGTTTCATAAGGACGTACTCATCATGCATAAATCTAAAATAGCCATTGCGGGCGCCGGAATTTATGGCGCGACCACGGCAATCCGCCTTGCCGAACAGGGCCACGAGGTTCATCTCTTCGACCCGATCGGCATTCTTAACGCAGCCTCTGGCATTAACCAGTTCCGCATTCATTCCGGTTATCACTATCCCCGCAGTCCTGAGACCATCGAGGAAACCATGGGCGCGCGGGCGGAGTTCCTCGAGACCTTCGCGCCGGCCATCGTGCGCAACAGCCATCCTTACTACGCAATTCCTCATGAGGGCTCGCAGACCCCGCCCGAGCTGTTCGAAAAGGTGATGGCCGAGCATAAGATCAGCCTGAAACCATGCCGTCCGGAGTGGATGAATTTCGACTTTATCGATAAATGTTATGAGGTCGAAGAGCAGATCTACGATCCCGAAGTTTTGCGCGATTTGCTGACGAAGGAAATTCGCGCGCACGGAATCACCTTCAAACAGCAATCGTTCGCCGGTCACATGCGCGGCGACTACGACTACATTGTCTGGGCGACCTACGGGCTTGGTCCTTCGCGCGGCCTGTTTAAGTCGGTGAAGTACCAGGTGGCGGAGAAGATCCTGATTCGCCTGCCCAAGCAGTTGCAAGGCGTGTCGCTGGTGATCGTGGACGGGCCGTTCACGGCGTTCGATCCTTACGGCAGTTCGGAGCGGTCGATGTGGGGTTCAGCCAAGCACTCGAATCACTGGACCACGACCGATCCCGACGAACCGATTCCCGAGCAGTACCGCTCGCTGCTCAACGGGCCGGGCTTCGCGCCTATCTCGTGGACTCGTCATGAGGCCATGCGCAAGGACGCGATGCTGGGTGTTCCGGCATCGGCCGAGGCGGAGTATCTAGGGTCGCGCTTTACGATTCGCGTGGTGGAGAACAACCCTCAGGATCGCCGCACGCTGTACGTGCAGGAAACGACGCCGGGAGAGATACACATCTTCTCCGGCAAAGTGGTGAGCGCGGTTAAAGCGGCTCGGCTGGTGAGCGAGAAGATTGCGCAAGCAAGCGGTGTGATTGCCGGCTAAGCAAATCGGACGGCAGCGCGATGGTGGCTGAAACAACTGAATAGCGGGCGCGGCTTCTGCCAGTGACCGTCATTCCTACGATCGAGACGGGCTCGTTAATCGAGTAACGAGCCTATCTCTTTAGGACTGGCCGCATCCTTGACGAAGTCGAATGTACCGTGCTCGCGCATTTCTTTCGCCGCGCGCAGGAACGCTCCCATCGCCGTGCGGGCGAGGGCGCTGCCAACGCTGATTCGTTTGACGCCGATTTTCGCAAGCTCGGCCTGGCTGAGCTGAACGCCCTGCAATCCCATCAGCGCATTCACCGGACGATCGACGCTGCTGACCACGGACGCGATGTCGTCTTTCGTGCGCAGTCCGGGCGCATAGAGCACATCGGCGCCCGCCTCTTGATAGGCTTGTAGACGCTTGATCGTATCCTTCAGATCAGGATTGCCGTGCAGGTAGTTCTCGGCGCGAGCCGTCAGGGTGAACGCAAACGGGAGCGCATGCGCTGCCTCGGCGGCGGCCTCGACCCGCGCGACGGCATGGTCCAGGCAATAGATCGGGCCTTCTGCGCGGCCGGTCGCGTCTTCAATCGATCCGCCAACAACTCCGGCAGCCGCAGCCAGCCGAATCGTTTCGGCAGCGACTTTAGGATCGTCGCCAAAGCCGTTCTCGAGATCGGCGTTGACGGGCAGGTCCGTGGCTTTGGCCAGGTCGGCAATGTGTTTCAGGATGCCGTCGCGTCCCACCGTGTTGTCGCGTTGCCCGATAGAAAACGCATAGCCCATGCTGGTGGAGGCGAGTGCTTCGAATCCAAGCGACGCCAGCATGCGCGCCGAGCCAATGTCCCAGGGATTAGGAATGATGAATGCGCCGTCACGCTCGTGGAGCGCGCGGAAGGCGAGACCTTTCTCAGCTTGAGTTGGCATAGAGATTGGAGTGGGCGAAGAGCCATTCCGATTCGCGCGAGTTACAGAACACGGCGCTGCGCTGCTGTTCGTCCCAGAGGTTCGGCTCGATTGCACCGGCCCGTAGCTTGCGCTTCGAAAACAAAAACGCGGACCTTCGACAGGCCCGCGTCTCGGTATTACGGTTGAGCTCTTCCTATACTTCGGTAGGTTCCAGCGACACCCCTGTCGGCGTGCGTACCGCGTGATTGCGGCTGTTGCTGGGATTTCTCCAGTTAACTTGCGGCAGGAACACCGATTGGTCGATGCGGTCCTTGTACTTCAGGGCCACGTTGATCATCGAGTCGATAAGCGAGTCGCTGAGCTTGTGCGGCTCCAGTCCAAGGTCGAGCAGGTTGGAGTTCTTGGCGTTGTAATAATGCGCCTCGGCTTCCACACGCGGATCAGGCAAGTGATCGATTTCCACCTTCAGATCGAACTTGGTGCCCGCGGCCTTCACCATGTTCGCCAGTTCCAGCACCGAAAACTGCTCGGTGAACTGATTGAACACGCGGAACTCGCCCTTGTTCGCCGGATGATTGCAGGCGATCTCTATGCAGCGGATGGTGTCGCGAATGTCGAGGAAGCCGCGCGTCTGTCCACCCTTACCGTAAACCGTGATGGGATGTCCGACGGCTGCTTCGATGCAGAAGCGGTTGAGCGCGGTGCCGAAAACCTCGTCGTAGTCGAAGCGATTGATCAGGCCTTCGTCCAGCGCGGTCTCGTCGGTGTGAGTGCCGTAGACCACACCCTGATTCAGGTCGGTGGCGCGCAGTCCCCAAATGCGGCAGCAGAACATGATGTTGTGCGAGTCGTGCACCTTCGACAGGTGATAGAACGAGCCGGGCTGCTTGGGGTAGGGAAGCACATCGCTGCGGCCGTTGTGCTCGATCTTGATGTAGCCTTCTTCGATGTCGATGTTGGGCGTGCCATACTCGCCCATGGTGCCCAGCTTCACCAGGTGGCAGTCGGGATTGATCTCGCGCAGGGCGAACAGCAGGTTCAGCGTGCCGACGATGTTGTTGACCTGGGTGAAGGCCGCGTGCTCGCGGTCGATCATCGAGTAGGGCGCGGAGCGCTGCTCGGCGAAGTGGACCACGGCATCCGGACGGAAGTCGCGCAGGTGCGCGGCCAGGAAGCTGTAGTCGCGCATATCGCCTTCAAAGATCTCGATGACTTTGCCGGTGAGCTCTTTCCAAAGCTCGACACGATGGCGCAGAGCCAGGATCGGGGTCAGCGTGGAGACACCAAGATCGATGTCCCACTTTCTGCGAATGTAGTTGTCGACGATGGCGACGTCGTGGCCTTGCTTGGACAAATACAACGCGGTTGCCCAGCCGCAATAACCATCACCACCGAGCACTGCAATCTTCATGAATCCTCCACAGGGCGTATAGAAGCGAGGCGTTGGTTGGATTGCCTCAGGTTTAGATCCGGGCCCTGAAATGTATTGCTGGGGCTGAAGCCCAATAAATTTATGACGCTCGCGACACGGCTGAACAGGATGCCAAAAACGCGTGCGAACCAAACTGTTCAGGTAGAGCTGGCCTTCAGCCAACGTCTATGCCGATCATTTCTTTCTTAGAGTCGGCTTCGGCCGACGGCATTGGCCTCGCGTGATGGATTCAGCAATCTGTAAAGCTGAGCCCTTCTATGACGATCGTTGCGGCGCGCAAGCATCCGCAAAATGCCCTTACTACTGCTCTGCGTCGGCTGAAGCCGACTCACTCGATAAATAAACTGACTGGACGGCTTCGCGTGAGAATCTCTGCCGTCCCTAAGGGACTCATATAATTTTCCACTCTACCCAGCACTCCGCCGTCCCACCCCAATTCGCGCAAATACGGCGCGAATCGGGGACCCCGGTTCGGCTGCGTGCTGGGCTAAGCTGTTCCGCGCCTACGGCGCTGGCTTCTTGCCCGTTATGCCCAACCGCCAATGCGCACCTTAGTTGTCACGCAGACGCTAAAGGCCAGCTCTATCCGTTCAACCCATAAATTAAGTGACTGGACGGCTGCAGCTCTACGCGTTCCATTTAAAGCTAGTCCTTTCCATCATACCGGGTTTGATGCTGAATTTCCGCTCATTCCAGCCTCGGCGGCGCGTGTCGAGCTGAATACCATGCTCTGTCGTTCGCCCTAACTGGCTGAGCGAAGAAGCCTTTCTGGCGGCTTCCTCCGGCGAGATTCTTATCCCGCTGGTTTCGGAAACTTGCTGCGGCAGCGTTGCTCCGGGAAGCGGCAAGTTGGTGAAAACGTACTTGCCGCCGCTGAATGCGACCACGTTGAGATGCTCGCGGCCCAAGGCGTTCTCCAATCGCGGCAACTGCGTGTGGCTAGTCACCAGGTAATATCGGTCCGGCTTGGCCCAGAGTTCCTTTAGTTTGGCGTCATCGATGAAGACATGAGGCGCATCCGGCGCCGAAGCTCCATACGACAAGTTCAGGACATTGCCATTCAACATGAGCAACGGGCGATCCGTGTAGAAAGCGACCGAGGAATACGTGTAGTAGAAGCGATCGATGATCAGCTTGCCGTCAGGCTCATGCAGAATGGCCTCGGCCAGCGGCCGCGACGACAAATACGGATCGAAGATGACCAGCGCTTGCTGCGCGGCCTGGAAGAACACCACCATCATCACCGCCGCAGCAAAATAGGCGCGTTTGGGACTGGCGCGAAACGTTCCAATCGCCCCAATAACAAACGCAATCGCCGCCAGCACCAACGGCAGCCGCAGGTAAGCGAACGACTGCAGCGTCAGGTCTTCCATGTGACCGAGCGACAGCGTGTAGGCCCCCGGATGCGAGGTCAGCGCGTTGAAGATGTCGCCCGGCGTGGGCACATGGCGATCCAGAACCAGAATCGTGATCACCGCCGCAGCGCAAAGGGCCGTTACCACGGTCAGAACGCGCGTGCCCCACTTGATCCACTTGCTGTCCAACATCATGGCCGAGCCCAGCAGCAACGCCATCGCCGGATAGGCCGGCATCGAGTAATACTCCTGGGTGGTGGAGAAGGTGAAGAACACCAGGATGAAGCCGATCCAGCACAGGGCCAGCAAGCGGGTGCGCCCGGCGCGATCCAGCGGCTTAAACGACAGCTTGGCGATGGCAGGGAAGTAGACGCTCCAGGGAAACAGCCATATCAGGTGGAACAGCCAGAAATAAATCCGCGGCACGGTGTTGTAGTCGCGCGGGTAGCGTAGGTTCAGGAAGCGCAGAAGCTGTTCGTTGATGAAGAAGAACCACAGGAAGCCGTGATACTCGCCCGGCCCGCTGTGCATGGACAGCGAGAAGTACGGCGGATTGCGCAGCGTCGCCAGAACATGCCAGGGAACGGCGATCAGCAGAATGATGGCGAGACCGCTGAACGGATGCAGGCGCTTCCACGTCTTCGCCGAGAACAATTGCTTGGTCAGGAATAAATAGATAAGGCCGGCTGCGACGGGGAAGAGCACGCCAATCAAACTCTTCAACAGCAGGCCGGTGCCCAGGCTGGCGGCCAGAACAACCGCCCACGCTCGCGGATGCGTTTCGGATTCGTCCGTAATCCGCAGGAGCGCCCACATCGCCAGCGTGATGGTAAAGGTCAGGATAACGTCGGGAATCAGGACGCGGGTAAACAGCCACAGACCAATACACGTGGCCGTACATAATCCGGCATAGAAGCCGGCACGCCTGCCGAAGGCCCAGATGCCGAAGGCCGCGGTGAGCAGGCATAGTCCAACGCAGAAGACAGCGATCGGAACACGCGCTGCCCAATCGTGAACGCCGAAGACCTTATAGGAGGCCAGCATCATCCAGTAGACGAGAGGCGGCTTTTCCAGATAAGCGATACCGTCGAGCCGGGCGGTAACCCAGTCTCCGGTAGTCAGCATGTTCCGGGCGATTTGAGCCTGGACGGAGTCTACGTCGTCGGACAGCGAGGGGGGAGAGATGATCCCGCTCAGGAAAACCACGCCTGCAACCAGCAGCAGCCCTAGATATATGCTCCAACGCCGGGAGTTGTTGCTAAGCGGGCTGCCGTGGTGGGTCTGGGCGCCTGAATGCTCCACTTTTTCATCCACAACAGCAGAATCATTAATCCCCATAGGTGATAGCCAATATTGATACGCCTTTCCAAATGCTCCTGTAGATGGGCCTCAATGGTCTCCGCGCGGAAAATTTCCGGGTAATCGGCAGCTCCGGAGCGCAACGTTTCTACCAGCAGGGAGCGCAGGGGCCCTCGCAGCCAGTCATGCGCCGGAATGTCAAAACCAATCTTGGGCCTGCGCAGGACAGATTGCGGCAACTTGTCCTTCATCAGATGCTGAAGCAATACCTTCTGACGGGAGCCTGCAATCTTCAATCCGGCCGGAATTCTGCTGGCAAACTCAACAATGCGGTGGTCGAGGAAGGGTGGTCTTACCTCAACCGAGTGGGCCATACTGATGCGGTCCGACTTAACTAGAATATCATCCGGCAGGTAGTATTTCTGGTCGAACCAAAGATACGAATTCAAACCTGCGCTTTCTGCCAGCTTGTCCCGTAACTCTCCCAGAACCTTGTCCAGCGCGTTGGGAAGCTTGTCGGCGACGACCTGCTGTTTTTCGGCATCGGCGAACGTGCCGTTCCAGAAGACGTGGCCGCGCTCGGCCGACATCAGCGTTCCTGCGAGCAGTCGCTTGACCTTGTACTCCAATCCAATCTTGTCGTCGGAGACCGGCCATGCGTCAGCCAGTCGCTGCGTCAGACGCAGTATTGCCGGAGGAACATAGCGCAGATTCGAAGCTACCCGGCTGGCGCGGTAGGTGAGATATCCGCCAAATAGTTCGTCAGCGCCTTCGCCGCTGAGCGCGACTTCGGTGCGAGTGCGGCTCAGCTTCGCCAGAAACCAAAGAGGCAACGCGCCGGCATCGGCGCTGGGTTCGTCCGAGTAGTAGGCGAATTCCCGGATCGCGCCTTCCAGATCCTGCTCCGGATTAAGGTCCACTTCTTCGTGCTCGGTGCCATACTCCTCGACCATCTGTCGGATATAGCTGCTCTCGTCGAAGCTGCGGCCGTGGAACGAAATGGAGAACGTTCTGATCTTGGCCGACGACGCGCGCGAGGCGTAATGCAGAATCGTGGAGGAATCGAGGCCGCCGCTGAGCCAGACGCTCAAGGGAACGTCGGAGATCAGGTGTTCCCGGACGGACTTCTGCAGCAAGTCGTCCAATTCCTCGCTGGCAGCGTCGAGGGTCAGGTTGGCGGGGTGCGGGTCAGGAACTCGCCAATACGTCTCCGAACGCACCGAGCCATTTTTCCACTCGACCCAGGTTCCCGGGATGACCTTGAAGATCCCCTCAACCATGGTCCAGGGCGCCGGAATATAGTTCAGCGAGAGATAGCAATCCAACGCTGACAGGCTGAGGCAGCGCTCGATCTCGGGATGAATCAGGATCGCCTTGAGCTCAGAGCCGAAATACAGCTCCTCTCCCTCGCGGTAGATGTACAGCGGCTTGATGCCGACGCGATCGCGGGCCAGAACCAGCCGCTTCGAGGAGTTGGTCCAGATGGCGATCGCAAACATGCCGCGCAGCCGTTCGAAGCAGGCGATATCCCATTCAAGGAAGGCGTGGAGAACGGTTTCCGTGTCGCAGTGGGTGTGAAATTTGTGGCCGGTTTTTTCCAGCTCAGCGCGGATTTCGAGATGGTTGTAAATCTCGCCGTTGAAGACGATGACGCTGTCGCCGTCATCGGAGCGGATGGGCTGGTCTCCGGACTCAAGGTCCAGGATTTTCAGTCGAGTAGCGCCCAACGAACAAGTGGCGGACTGGTACACCCCTTGCTGGTCGGGTCCGCGGTGGACCAGAGTCGCTGTTGCGTCCGCTATCCGTTCCGGACGCGGCACTCCATTCTTATGGGTGAAACCGACAATACCGCACACGATGTTTTAGCTTGGGGCCTGCCTCTCCCTATTAACTAAATTATCATAGCGGGAGCTCGGGATTGGCACGCGCCTTGCTCTAGGACGATCCGCCGTGGAGCTTTGGCCGTTGTTTCAATTGGTTACCATCCGGGTGCCCCAACTCATTCGCGTTTTTCGAATGAGTGGGACCGCGTCGAGCCCGTCGCGGCCATTTCAATCGGTTACTGACGCCGGGTGGCGGAAACCGTCAAGGTTTCTGCTTCGTGTACGATAGTTACAGCCCCAGAATCTGACGACTGATCGCACGAATGCACAATCGCCCTCATTTCAAAGCTTACATCCTGATTGCCGTGATGGTGGTTGCCGGACCAATCGGTAACCTTTTAATTGCAAAGGCGATGAAGAACGTCGGGGAAATCCGGTACTGGCCGCCTTCGGAGCTGTTGCCGGTCTTCCTGAAGGTATTTGGCTCGCCGACCATCTGGATGGGAATCGCTTCGCTGATCGCTTTCATTGTCGCTTTCATGCTGGCGCTGTCGGTGGCCGACTACAGTTATGTGCAACCGGCTGCCGCTATTGGATACCTGGTGATCGCCGTTCTCGGCGTCGTCGTCCTTCACGAGCACGTTTCGCCGCTGCACTGGGCCGGGATCATCGTCATCTGCCTGGGTGTATCGTTCATACGCGGCACCAATCCCCGTACCACCGAGACTTCCAATTGATGCTGGCCGTCGTCCTATTTGCACTGATCACGGTGGTGGGGACCGGCGGAGAACTCTGCCTGGGCCGGGCGATGAAGCAGACCGGCGAATTGGAGCGGCTGCATCCCGGACACGCCGCCAACCTGTTGTGGCGTGCGCTACGCGTGAAGTGGATTTGGATTGGCGTCGCCATGATGACGGTGGCATTCTTCTCCCTGTTGCTGCTGCTGTCGTTCGAGGAAGTCAGCTTCGTGGTGCCGGTCACCGCGCTCAGCTACCTGGTGGGAGCGGTGGGTGGGACCTTCTTTCTTGGGGAACGTGTCAGCAAACAGCGCTGGGCCGGAATCGCGCTTGTTTGCATCGGAGTGACCTTGGTCGTCATCGCTACCAAGTAGGCGATATGCCGCAGACCTTAACACCGCCGTCCACCGCGACGCGCTTCGATCTTTCGCAAGCCCTGGTCTTTCGCGAGATCCTGGCGATGGGTGTCGACTCCCTGCGCGCCGACAAGGTACGCGCGGCGATGACTGCTCTGGGCATGGCGGTGGGTACGACCGCCCTCATCCTGGTGGTGACCATCGCACTCACCGGCAAGCGCTACATCCTGGCGCAGATCGAGAACGTCGGGACTAACGTCATCTGGGCGGAGTATTCCGGAGTCTCCAGTGCGAGCGCGAACTCTGCCGTGGCGGATTACCTCACCGTGAAAGACATGCGGGCCATCCAGCAGCAGGTTCCCGGCGTCAAAGAGGCGACTCCTGTGCTGAACATGCACCAGCGCATGATCGTGGGTTCCGGCAAGGAGCGCGAGATTCTTGTTCTCGGAGTCGACCCTTCCTATCAGCCGGTGCGCCGCATCATTGTCGCTGCCGGAAGGTTTTTCGACCAGGAAGATTCGCGGCTTGGCAACAAGGTCGCCTTGATTACGGAGAGCATGGCTCGGCGGCAATTTGGCTCGCTGGACCTGGCGCTCGGTCAAACGGTGCGTATTCAGGAAGTCCCGTTCGTGATCATCGGGACCTTTCGCGAGAGCGTTGACACGCTAGGCCGCTCCGAAATCGAAGACGATACTGTCCTGATTCCCTACAGTGTCGCGCAGTCCATGACCGGAACTACGGCGGTCAATCAAATTTACATTTCGATGGACGACCCGGCCGAGATTCCGGCAGCCACGCAAGATATACAGAACGTGCTTGCCGGCCGCCACCGGCCTGAGTCCGTGTACAACGTGAGCAATATGACCGAGGTGCTCAGGCTGGCGAATAAAACAGCTACTGCGTTTACCTCGGTGCTGCTGCTGTTCGCGGCGGTCACCTTGATTGCGGCCGGCGTGGGCATCATGAACATCATGCTGGCGACCGTGCACTCGCGCATTCACGAAATCGGCGTGCGCATGGCCGTAGGCGCCAGGCGTCGCGAAATCCTGCTGCAATTCCTCTCTGAAGCGGTGTTGATCGCGCTACTGGGTGGGACCGTGGGCACGATTGTAGGGCTGGGCATTCCGATCGCGGTTGATCTGTTCACCAACCATCACGTGTCTGTTTCCGTGTTTTCGGCTGTGGTCGCCCTGTTCGTATCGTGCATGGTGGGCGTCACCTTTGGGATCACGCCGGCCAGCAACGCTGCCAAACTCGATCCGGTTGAGTGCTTGCGTCACGAGTAATCCGACGCTGTCGCCACTCTCGTGATCGCATACGCTTCGCCGATTCTGACTCTCTCCGCTACCGGCTGAAACAGCGGCAGCTAGGTTGCAGCGAAGGCCCTGCGACTACCGCATTTGGCGCTCTTGCTGTATCGTGAGCGGAGCCAGTCAGGGTGTCGTCTTGAAAACCACGGCCAAGATTCCGCAGAGTTCCGCAACGGCTCAAACCGGCCAGACGCACGTTTCCCCCGCTCTGCAAAAGCCCCGTCAAAGCTTCTGGCAAATCTGGAACATGAGTTTCGGCTTCCTCGGCATTCAGTTCGGCTGGGGACTGCAGATGGCCAACATGAGCGCCATCTACGAATATCTGGGAGCGCGCGCCGATCAGATTCCGATTCTGTGGCTGGCCGCGCCGCTCACCGGCCTCATCGTGCAGCCGCTGATCGGCAATGCCAGCGATCACACCTGGACTCGCCTCGGCCGTCGCCGCCCGTATTTTCTGGCAGGCGCGATTCTTAGCTCGATGGCGCTGATTCTGATGCCGCGCTGTTCGGCCCTATGGATGGCGGCAGGGCTGCTCTGGATTCTCGACACCTCCATCAACATCAGCATGGAACCTTTTCGCGCCTTCGTCGCCGACCTGTTGCCCGAAGAGCAGCGCACGCAGGGCTTCGCCATGCAAAGCCTGTTCATCGGATTGGGAGCGGTGGTGGCATCGGCCATGCCGTGGCTGTTGACCAACATCTTCCATGCCGCCCAGCAGCAATCAGGCAACGCCATTCCGCAGACCGTTCGCGTCTCGTTTTACGCAGGCGCCGCAGCGTTTCTGGGGGCTGTCCTGTGGACGATCGTGACTACTCGCGAATATCCGCCTGATCCGGCACTGCCGAACATTCGGCAGAACTCCCACAAACGGGGAGTAGCGGACAGCATTGCGGAAATCTTCACTGCGATTCGAGAAATGCCAACCACAATGCGGCAGCTCGCTCCGGTGCAGCTGCTCACCTGGTTGGGCCTTTTCTGTATGTGGCTGTATTTTCCGGTAGCCGTCGCCCGTAACGTCTTCGGTGCAGCCGACCAGAATGCCATGTCCTACACTGCGGGAGTCGAGTGGGCCGGTGTCTGCTTCGGCATGTATTCGGCGGTGTGCTTCGTGTTCTCGTTCTTCCTCCCCGGCATCGCCGGCCGGATCGGCCGCAAATGGACGCACAGCTTGTGCCTGCTGTGCGGCGCCGCGGGCTTGCTGTCCGTCGCCCTCGTCCACGACAAAAACTACTTGCTGCTTTCCATGACCGGTGTCGGCATAGCGTGGGCCAGCACGCTGTCGATGCCGTATTCGGTGCTGGCCGGTTCGCTGCCCGAGAACCGCATCGGCGTCTACATGGGCATCTTCAACTTCTTCATCGTGCTGCCGGAGATCATCGCCTCGCTCGGCTTCGGCTGGGTGATGTCCCACCTGCTGCACAATAATCGCTTAGCCGCGGTCATTGCCGGTGGCGTGTTCCTGGTGGCTGCCGCCGCGCTCATGCAGCGGGTGAATGATCGCTCTGCACCCGCTCCGATTACCGGCGAAGAGGTTATTCCGGTTTAACCACAATCAGCTCGAAGCTGCCCGGAACCATCGCCGGTCTTTGCCCCGGAGGCGGCTGAGTCGCTTCGCGTTGCGCAGTCACCAGGTAGGCGACGTCGTTCTCCTGGTCGAGCGCCATGGTACGCGCGCCCTTCGCGGTGGGAAGGTTTTGCCTCACCGTGTACTTGTCGGGCGAGTCTTCATGAATCACCGTCAGCACGCCCTCGCCGCAGGACATGAAAATCTCCTGTGTCTTGGGATTGAACCGGCCTGCGTCGACCCCTTCACCGATGGGCACGGTGGTTACGACTTTGCCGGAATCGGAATCGACCACTGCCATCATTTTGTTATCGCAACCGGCAAAGAGTCGATGATGCTCAATATCGAGAGCCATCGCGCTCGGCTCCTGGCAGGGAGCGACCGGCCAGGTATTGAGCACCGTCATCTTCGCCACGTCCACTTCCGCAATCTGACTTTTGTCCTCGATGCTCACGTACAGCTTGCCTTTCGCGTCGCTGGCAGGGAATTCAGGCCTTCCGCCGAACGCAATGGTGCCGACCACCTTGCCGCTGGCGGCGTCCACCGCGGTGGAATCTTTGCCGCGCGCGTTGAAGGTGAAGACGTGCCTGGAAAACGGTTCGTAGAGGATCGCGTCGGGCCGTTCGCCGACTTTGACGCTGTCCAGCTTCTTCAGAGTCTTGAAATCGAAGATGGTGACAGTGTTGTTCCCGCCGTTGCTGATGAACCCGCGATTGAACTCCGGGGCGAGTGCCACGCCGTGAATTCCGGAAAGGTCGGGAATGTCGCCGGTAACCTTCAACGTTGCAGTATCAAGCACCATAACGTGGCTGCTGCGTGTGATGAACAGCCGCTTGCTGTCTTGGTCGTACGTGAGGTAATCCCAGCCACCCTCGCCGCCCAGTTTGACCTGGCTGGTCACCTTGAATTGTTTTTGCGCGAACGCCGGCACCGCGAAAATCGCGGTCGCGAGAATGAGTGTTAAAGTTCGTTTCAAAAGACCTCCCGAAAGACAGCCTGGTAAGAAACTGGGTTAGCTGGCGACAGCGTCGGCAACCCCGCGGTTTTAATGGACATGCACCGCCAACGTAATAAGCAATGACCGCACCATCGAAATGCTAAGTCAGTCAATCCCGGCGATCGCCAGCGGCTACCGCCTGTGCGCACCTCCGTGAGCGAGTGGAGTAGAAGGTCACCAGCCAAGAATTCCTCTGGAAGATCTGCTGCGGATTTGTGAGCGATTCTATCGCGGCGACAGCTGCCGCGCACGCAATAGTGAACGCTGCTGTTCGTCCGCGCCCTCCCCGTGTCCGGCTTCGCGACGACCGTTCAGCCTTCTCAAGCGGCCTGTTCCCCCTGCCGATATATCAGCTGAGCGGACTCTCGCGGTTCAGGACTGATGAAGCTACTCGATCACAACATCCGCTCGCGTTTTGGTGAAAAGCCTCCAGGCAAATTGCCGGGGCGAGGGTAGGCGACATGGCTGTCAAGGTACTGGTGGTTGACGATTCGCTGGCGTATCGCCACGTGCTGACCGAGGCGCTTCGCTTGCTGCCCAATGTCGAGGTAGTGGGGACGGCGTCAAACGGCGCGCAGGTTTTGGCGAAGGTGGCTGCGTTGCGCCCCGATTTGCTGACTCTGGATATCGAGATGCCGGGGATGACAGGCATCGAGGTGATGGATGCCCTGAACCAGGCGCGAACCGATGTAAGAGTGCTGGTCGTCAGCAGCGTGACGGTCACTGGGGGAGAACTTACGCTGCAGGCTCTGCAAAAGGGCGCCTTTGACTTTATTACCAAGCCCACGCTCGGTAGTCTGGAAACAAATCTGCGAGCGATTCGCGAAGAACTGGATCCCCGAATTCGAGCCATCGCTCAGCGGCTAACCATCCAGAATATGACGCGGTTGGCTGGGGCGACAGCGGGTCTCCCGGGGGCGCCGGCGCATACTGCTTCCGGCTTGGCCAGCGGTTCTCGAGGACTCACTACTGCCACAAACCCGGCGGCGATGGGTAAGCCAGAGTTGGTGGTGGTGGGCGTCTCAACCGGCGGTCCCAAGGCCCTGACAACCATCCTCTCCGCGCTACCCGGCAATCTGGGCGTGCCTATCCTCATCGTGCAACACATGCCGCCGATCTTCACCGGGCTGCTGGCAAATAGCCTTTCGGCAGCAAGCGCGATCACGGTGCGCGAAGCGACGAATAATGACGAGGTGCTGCCCAACGTGGCTTATTTGGCTCCGGGCGGAAAACAGATGCGGCTAGTTTCTGCTCTGACCAGTGGAATGCGCTTGCAAATCACGGACGATCCGCCGGAAAATTCCTGTCGCCCGTCGGTTGATTATTTCTTTCGTTCGGTCGCGCAGAACTTTTCCGGCAGAACCCTGGCTGTCATCTTGACCGGTATGGGCGAGGATGGCACGCAAGGACTAAAGCTACTGAAGCGTCGCTCCTGCACGGCGATCGCGCAGGACGAAGCCAGTTGTGTCGTGTTTGGAATGCCCAAGGCTGCCATCGATGCAGGTTTAGTCGACGCCGAGCTTCCCCTGAACTCGATAGCAGATCGCATCAGCAAACTTGTCCGGGGCACAAGGTCGTAATCGCCGCCCACAACCAGGTCGCGAGTTGCATTTCGATCAGCCGCACGCCTGAAGCGGCCGGCGACAGACGAGGCAAATAAAAATGCGAAGGAACCCATCTCCTTCGCAGTCACACACGATTTTCAACTAGAGCTACATCTTTTCGGGAGCGCTCGCACTAGCGATGCATTGCCATTTGCCAGTCGGCATTTTCATCCAGGTGTCAACCCATCGTTCGTGCGCATCCACCGCTTTTCCGTCAGCGTCCGTGCCTTTTCCTTGCCAGGTTCCGGTCGCGATGGCGGTGTTGCCAAACGTGGTCACCTTAACGTCGCCGATCTGGTTCATTTCCCACTTGCTCTTTGCCAGCCTGGACAACGTTTGCGCCTTGTCCGCCGTGCTTCCATCACTGTTCAGGTTGACGAAATTGTCGGCCAGCAGCGGCGAAACCATGTCTGCCTTGCTCGCCTTTGCACCGTCCGCCCACTGTTGCTCCAGGCCTGCCATGGCCTTCGCTGTACCGCCCTGCTTATCGCTCATCTGTGCCTGGGCAGCTAACGTCAGCAGCGCCAGGGTGAAACATACCAGCGTTTTCTTCATGCGATTGTCCTTTCAGAACGTAGTGGCTCAAGGTTGGAGCGAGCAATTCGCCTGCTTATGCGAACGTTTTCTCAGCTCCAAAAGAGGCGAGAACTATATATCTTTTTTGAGCTTTCTGCTTAATACCGTTTTCTCGGCGGTTCAGGACGGAATCGAAAAAACCTGGAGCGCGGGATGTCAACTAGCCGGAAGAACGGGCCCTGCGCACCGGAGCAGCGCCTGTTTTAAAATGATCGGCAGGTGATCGATGAAAGCCGCAGTTCTCGTCTCTCCCGCTGACATAACAACGCGCCCACTCCGCATCGAAGACGTTCCGCAGCCCGCTCCGGCTGAGGGGCAGATGTTGTTGAAGGTACGCGCTTGCGGTGTGTGCCGTACCGACCTGCACATCGTTGAAGGTGAATTGCCGCCGCGCCTCAAGCAGGTTATTCCCGGCCATCAGATCGTGGGCGACATCGTGGAGGGCGCAACTCCCGAGCTGCCGGTCGGAACTCGCGTAGGTGTCTCTTGGATCGGCGGGATCGACGGAAGCTGCTGGTATTGCAAGCATCAGATGGAGAATCTGTGCGACGCGCCGACATTTACGGGGTACACGGTGAATGGCGGATACGCCGAGTACGCCGTCGCGCGCGCCGATTTCGTGTTCCCATTGCCTGCGGAACTTGACGACCTGCATGCCGCGCCGCTGTTGTGTGCCGGCATCATTGGCTTTCGCAGCCTGCGGGTGGCTGGGGTTGAACGGGGAGAACGTGTTGGGCTGTTCGGTTTCGGAGCCTCGGCGCATTTGGCGATAGAAGTCCTGCGCTCGTGGAAGTGCGACGTTTACGTGTCGACGCGCGGCGAGTCGCATCGCAAGCTCGCCGCCAAACTGGGAGCGAAGTGGGTGGGCAGCGAAGTGGAGAAGCCGCCAGTGGAACTGGATCGCGCAGTGACGTTTGCGCCCAGCGGAGATGTGGTGGTCGCCGCGTTGTCGAGCCTGCGAAAGGGCGGAGTGGTCGCCATCAACGCGATCCACCTCGATCGGATTCCGCAATTCGACTATGACCGACTGCTATGGGGCGAGCGCCAGATTCGCAGTGTCGCGAACATGACGCGTGAGGACGCTCGTGATTTCCTGAAGACGGCGGCCGAAATCGACTTGAAGCCGCAGGTGACATCGTTCAAGCTTGATCAAGCCAACGAAGCGTTGCTGGCGGTAAAGAAGGATGCCATCGATGGCGCCGCGGCAATCATTCCGTAAAAAACAGCCCCAAATACAAATCCCCCACCGGATTAGCCGGTGAGGGATTATGAATGTTCTTCGCCATACAGCGCTTCTGCGAGCCTACTGAAGCTTGGCGTAGTTGGCGTTGGTAGTCGTCACCTGGATCTGCTTGGCGGTCGCATTCAGGAGGGTTTGCTGCGGATAGTTGGTTCCGTCCGGAAGGCTGGCCATTTGCACCGCCAACGTAACCTTGTCGCTGGGATTGTCCATGTAGGTATTCACGTTGATGGTGCTCACCTTCTTGGTGCCCATGTCGAATCCAACTGTCATTTGGTCGCCCTCCTTGGCATAGTTCGAGAAGACCAGCTTGACCGAGTTGCCGCCCATGGTCTTCTCCAGGTTGACGTTCTTCTTCTGGAAGGCTTGCTGCATCAGCTGCGGATTCGGCGGAACGTAGAGCGAAAGCAGGCTCTGCACCTGCTGCATGTATGCTTTCATCTCGTCGGTCTTTTTCTCGACGACGCGCTGACGCAGCCTGCCGCCCTGGCGTTGATCGCTCTGCGGAGGCGCGCCCATGGGAGTCTTCACCACCTGGCCGTTAGGACCATACTGGCATTCCGAGACCCGCTCCGGCTTGGCTTCACCCTTCAGCGTGATCTGCGTGGTCTCGACCCACTGGTACTGATGTAACTTCTGTTTGTTTTCCGCGGACGCCTGCTTCAAGGCCGCCAGTTTCTGTTGCAGTTCCGGGTTTCCGCCGCCGCCGCCCATCTGTGCGATTGCAGGCAAGGAAAACATGGCGAGAAGCGTTAATCCAACCAAGGTGCGTTTCGTTTTCATAGCAAGTCTCCAGTATTCATTCGAGGCAACTCCCCAATCTGTATTAGCAGAAACGTAAACGCCGTCCGGCAGCTCTCGACAGGGGGCTCCCTAGCATTACAAATCGGAGCGGGTTTGGCCACCTATTTTTCTGCGCTAGCCTTCAAAGGAACATCTTTGCTCTGGTCGCCCGCTTTGGCGTTGAACGAAGTCAGTTGCGCCTTGCCAAACCAGCTCCACACTTCGGCGAAATAGTATTTGCCGTCGCGAAGCGCAAACACAATCTGGGCGGGCGTATTGGGAGCCGGGGAAGCGGTCTGTAGAAAGTACAGGTCTTGCCGAACCTTGCCGTCGCTGCTGTGCAGCAGAACGTAGGTCGGTGCGATGATGTCCAACGCATATTGGCCTGCCGGAAGTTTGCTGCCGGAGATATAGAAATCGAAGGGAATGTCAGCTGTTCCGCTGGTGGGATGTTTTTCCTGAGCTGACGCGAGTCCGCACAGAATCGCCAGCGCGCAGCAAATGGCCAGGTACGAAGGATTGAGCCAACGCTTCTTCATTTGCCTCTCCTGATTGACTTGCCGATATGGCCGGCGGCGCAGGTCGACGCCGCTAACCGAGGGCCGAGTTCAGAAAGCCGCGCAATTCCACCATGCCGCCATGAGAAGGGTTCCAATATTCCGCCTGCTGCACATTCACCTTCAGCAGGATAAGGTTGGGATCGTCCAGGCCGCCCGGCAGCCAGGACTTGTATTCCGCCTTCCACAGTTCTTTGGATTTCCCGTGGTCGCGCACCAGTTCACAGAAGCCGCTGACGGAAACGTAGCGCTGCCCCACCGGGTCGCTGAAGGCAAGATTCATGCGCAGATTGGTGTGTAAAGCCTCAACCTTGTCGGTTTTGCTGCTGCTCAGAAACCAGATCACGCCATCGGCATCGACGGACTGGGCCACCATGGGACAGCTATGCAGCGTGCTGTCGGGGTAGACGGTGGTCAGCATGGCAACCGTCATTCCCTTAATCTGTTCATTTAAGCTCGCAATCGGGTCGTACGTTGACACCATGTCAACTCCTTCACCTTTTCATTTGTTAAATGACAGGGCCGGAAGCATCAGGAGGCAGCTGAGAGCAGTCTCATTCGCCCGTAGCAGCGGCGGCGAGATCGGCAGCCACATCATTGGGCTTCCAACCGTTACCCGAGTATACCTTGAGCACCTTGCCGTCTTTGCCGATGAGCACGGTGCTGAGGCCGTGCACAATCTGTCCGTCCTTCTGGTTGTAGGCGAGGCCGAAGAAGTCGGCGGCTTTGCGTACCAGGTCCGGCGAGCCCGAAGCAAACTGCCAATGTTTGAACTTTGGATCAATGTTTCCAACATAGCGTTCGCCGTAGCTGCGCAGGGTTTTCGGATTGTCGTTTTCCGGATCGATGCTGATGCTCAGTAACTGGGATTCGGCGAACGCTTTGGGATCTTTCTGTAACTGCTCCAGGACCTGTTGGAAGTTGTTGCTCATGCGCAAACAGAAATCCGGGAAGGGGCAGCGGGTGTAGATGAAGGTCAGCAGGAGGGGCTTGCCGCGGAATTGCGCAAAGTGAATCTTCGCACCACTTTGATTGACCAGCGAAAAGTCGGGCACCGCTTCGCCCGGCTCCGGTATGTGCAGTTGCGACGTCCCGTCACCAGCGGTGTCGCTGTGCTTGGTGAAGCTGATGTCCTGTAGCTCGGCGTGATCGCTGAGCACCAGCGTGGCATGGACCTGATCGCCCGGAGCGATCTCGCGGAAAACCCATTCGCTGTCTTTTGCCACGGTGAAGGGCATGGTCATACCTTTCATCAACCCTGGGACGTCATGATGGGCAATCGTAAGCTGCCGGTTAGCTGGATCCACGGCCACCACGCGGCCTTCTAACTGGTATTTTTTCGGGGCTGGAGCATGCGAACAGGAAATAGAGAAGAGAAGAATACCGAGACAAAAAGCCATCAGCCAACCGCCCAGAAGCGCGCGCGATCTTGGAATCAACATACGAGTTTCATTGTACGAGAGCGGGGGCGCTCACCCCGCTCCGTGGAAACCTTTCAATACCTTGTAGAAGTCGGCCAAGCCGTTGAACATAATCTGGATTCCGATGCACACCACAATGAACGCCGACAGCCGAATGAGGATGCTGGTGCCCGACGGTCCTAGCAGGCGCTGCAGTCCTTCGGAAAACCAGTAGCACAGGAAAATGGATATGCCGATCAAAAGAATCCCGATGACCGCGGTGAGAGCGCTGACGATGAGCTGGAGGTGAGTCTCCTCGTGCAGGTTGCTGCCCAGCGTCAAGGCGACGGCGATGGAGCCTGGCCCTACCGTCAGCGGCATGGTCAGAGGATAGAAAGCCTGCGAAAGGATTTCCTGGTTGTTGGGCGCCGATTCGGCTTGCCGCTCGCTGACATCGCTCTTTTTGTTGAGGATCTGCCAGCCAGCGACGGTCACCACCAGTCCGCCGCCCAGCTGCACGGCTGCCAGGCTGATGCCAAAGAATTGCAGAATGTACGAACCGGCAAACAGGGAAGCCACCAGCAAGGCAACGCCGTTGCCAGCCACTCGCATGGCGACCGTGCGGCGAATGCTTTCCGGGTAGCCCAACGTCATCTCGGCAAAGATGGGCGCCATGCCCAAGGGATTCACAATAGGCAGTAGCGCGGCGAAGATGAGCAGCACATTTCGAACGACCGCAGACATGTGAGACACAGCATAGAACAAGCGATTCTGAGCTGTACAATCTTTCGTCCTCAGCCATTGACGCAGAATAGGATTTGCAGGTTAATGGAGGGACGCGCTGGCGTTGCGAGATCCAGCTGATCGTGAGTTATGGGAATTCCTCCTCGTACATACGGAGCACTACAGGTAAAGCTGCGCGAATCGCTGGTCACGCGGGCGCTGGTCATGCCCATCCAGCGATTCATCCACATTCAGGGCATCAGCAGCGTGTTTTTGTTGGGTGCAGCGGTGGCAGCACTAGCTTGGGCAAATTCTCCCTGGCACGAGTCCTATCACCATGTGTGGGAGATGGAGCTGACCCTCTCGCGTCTTCAATTGCCGGTGCACGAGTGGATCAACGACGCCTTGATGGCGATCTTCTTCTTTCTCGTCGGCATGGAGATCAAGCATGAGATCGTGCACGGCGAACTCTCCGATGTGCGACGGGCCGCGCTGCCTATCTTCGGCGCTCTGGGCGGCATGATTGTCCCGGCTCTGTTTTATTTCGGCATGAATTTTCATCAGCCCGGGCAGCACGGCTGGGGCGTTCCCATGGCCACCGACATCGCGTTCTCGCTGGGTGTGCTGGGGATGGTGAAAGGCGTTCCCTCGGAGTTGAAGATCTTTCTGCTGTCGCTGGCCATCGCCGACGACATTGGCGCGATTCTGGTGATCGCTGTTTTCTACAGCGACTCGATCGATCGAGGCGCGTTGTTTGCCGGCCTGATCATCCTGGGGCTGATCTTCGTAGTTCTCAAGCTCGGAATCTCCCAGCCGGTTTTGTACTTCATCCTGGGCGTGGGCTTCTGGGTGGCAATTCTGCGATCGGGCATTCACGCCACGATTGCCGGGGTGATTCTGGGATTTCTGGTGCCGACCACGGCAACCTTGTCGCTGCAGGAATTCCAGGAGTTGGCCACCGATATGTCCCGCGGCTTTCGTGATGCCATGCTTAACGGCGACGTGCAGGGCGCAAAGAACCTGCTGGGCAGCTTTGACGCTCTGCTCAAGAACACAGAATCTGCCTCAGAACGGTTAACCCGTTTGCTGAACGACTGGGTTTCTTTCCTGGTCTTGCCGCTGTTTGCCTTGGCCAACGCCGGCGTGACGTTCACCTCCGACGCCTGGCGCGAGCTGGCTACCAGCCGGATTGCCTGGGGTATCGTTCTTGGCTTGGTCGTGGGAAAGCCGCTGGGGATCATCGGCTTTGCTCGCCTGACCGCTCTTGCGGGCCTGGCGCAGAAGCCGGAGGCTGTTTCCTGGAAGCAGATTAATGCCGTGGGAGTGCTGGCCGGGATCGGCTTCACGGTGTCGATCTTTATCAGCTCCTTGGCATTCGGCGATCCCTTACATTTGATGGAAGCCAAGACCGCGGTTCTGATGGCGTCGGTGGTCGCAGGAGTTATCGGCTACCTGGCATTGCGCGAAGCCAGCCATTCGGAACAATCCGGAGATCCGGCTTCGGCCCTGGCGACCGATTCTGCGGTATCAACCAGGTAGCATGAAAAGAGGGTCCACCGGCCCACAAACGCGCTACAATTTATTGGTCTTTTGAAGCTGAACATATCGTCCGCCGCTTCTTCGTTGTTGGTCGGTATTTTCCTCGCCGGAGGCTGATGTTTCCGGCGGCGCAGTTGAGTCGTCTGTGCAGTAGCTGGCTGGATGGAATCTCGTCCGGCGCCACCACGAAAGGAAAATCTATGCGTTCCCGAATTTCACTGCTCATGCTTAGTCTCGTGCTGATCCTGGGCCTGATGGCCTGTAGCAAGAAGGAGCAAAGCCAGAACCCGCCGGCCACGAACGACACTTCGGCTGCCAATCAGCCGGCGACCACCACGCCGCAGGCTAACCAGGGCCAGCAAGCTATGCAGGCTCCTCCGCAACAGCAACAGCAGATGGCGCCGGCTCAGGCTCCTCCACAGCAGCAGATGGCGCAGGCTCCTCCGCCGCCACCACCACCTCCGCCCTTGGTTGTTCCGGCGGGTACGAGCCTGGTGGTCCGCATGGGCAACACCATCGACACCAAGACCGCCAATGCGGGCGACTCGTTTACCGGAACCTTGGCGCATTCGGTTGCGGTTGATGGCGTGGTTGCCATTCCTGCCGGCGCCGGGGTTGCCGGAACCATTGTCGATGCCAAGTCGCCGGGAAGATTCAAGGGCGAAGGCACTCTATCGGTTGCGTTGACTTCGATTAACGTGCACGGCGTACCCACCTCCATCCGGAGCTCCACCTATACCCAGACGGTCAAAGGCAAAGGTAAGCGGACGGCCGTGATGGCCGGTGGTGGAACCGGTGCCGGCGCGTTGATCGGTGGCCTGGCGGGTGGCGGTAAAGGTGCTCTCATCGGTGGACTGGTGGGCGCAGGCGCAGGTACCGCGGGTGCTGCGTTTACCGGCAACAAGGACTTGCAGATTCCGGCTGAGTCGGTGGTCACTTTCAAGCTGGGGAATCCAATCACCGTAAAGCGTTCAGGCAGGAAGGGCGGCGGCGACGAGCAGGGTGGAGAGCAGCCCGCCCCGAATCAGTAGCTGACCGACTTGCAGCAATAAGGGAGGCCATTGCGGCCTCCCTTGTTTTGTTGGGCGCTTCATCCGCTGGGCTTCTGATTTCTTTGGATGACTCGCCCTGCATCTTCTTCGCAAACCGCGCACCCTCGAAGGATTACGCCGCTTCGCGACGATGAATCGCGTCGCGCACCTTGCTGCGCATGGCCTCTGTCCAGTCGCTCATTCCGTGATCTCTTTTGCCATGCTCTTCAGCGCGCTGGACGATCTCGTCGTCGGTGCGCCCGCTGGTTTCCCAGCGACAATCGGCATTGCCAACGTCGGCACAACGGAACGTACGGTCTTGTCCGCCGTGGCTGGTGCTCATCGAGTAAGCGCTGGCGCTGGTTAGACGCGACAGGTCAGCCTGATTATTGTCTTTGTCATTAGTTGCCATTGTTCTCATCGTCCTTGTCCGGCCGCTGTGCTGTGCTGGCCTTGTTGCTGGCGCGCTGCGATCCTTCGGCCTGCTTGTCTCCGGGATTACCCTTCTGCTGGCCGGCGCGGGTGTGTGCGGGATCGGATTGTGTAAGCACTCGACGCTCATCGCTGGTCGTGCCCCAGCCTTCGGTTCCAACGCTGGGCGCGGATGGATTGATTCCGCCGCCTTGCGGGTAAACGTCAGGGTTCGTTCCGGGTCCGCTGGGGGTCTGCTGCTGCTCTGAATTTTTCGCCATGGATTCGCTCCTTTTGTCATTCAATGAGATGCGAGATCCAGTACAGTGCCTCAGCTTAAAATGTCTCTTTGCAAAATTCCGGTAGAGCAAACCTTCAGGTTTGCGCGAAGAGAACATACGTTAACCCCGCCGAGCAGCAGCACGCGTGCGTGCTGCCGCTCGCTGGTTGATATTTGTGTGAGTTAACGCGAACCTGAAGGTTCGCTCTACCATTTCTTTCGACGGCGCCGGCTACTTCTTGGGGTTTTTCTTTCGCCGCTCCGTGGCCCATCCTGGCTTGATCACCTGTTGAGCGCGTGCCAGACCGAGCGCGTCGTCCGGGACATCCTGCGTGATGCAGGAAGCGGCGCCGATGTATGCGCCGCGGCCGATGCGGATCGGCGCTACCAGGGTGGTATCGCTGCCGATGAACGCGCCGTCTTCGATGATGGTAGGGCTTTTGGTCACGCCGTCGTAATTGCAGGTGATGGTTCCGGCGCCGACGTTCACGCCATCGCCGACCTGGGCGTCGCCAAGATAGGTAAGGTGATTCGACTTTGATTTCTTCCCCAGGCGCGTCTTCTTCATCTCGACGAAGTTGCCCACGTGCGCGTCTTCGCCGATGTCGCAGCCCGGCCGCAAATGCGAGTACGGGCCCATTTGCGCGCCATCGCGTATGGTCGAGTCTTCCAGAATGCAGCCCGGAAGAATCATCACTTTGTCGCCGAGCACGCAGTTCGAGATGACGGAGTAAGAGCGAATCCGGCAGTTGGAACCGATCCTGGTTTGCCCGATCAGCTGCACAAAAGGCTCGATCACCGTATCGATACCTATTTCCACGTCAGCATCGATATCGCAGGTTTCCGGACGAAAAATCGTTGTGCCCGCCAGCATCAACTCGCGAGTTTTCCTGGCGCGGAGTTTGGCGTCGAGATCGGCCAGCTCGATGCGCGTGTTGACACCCAGGACTTCATTGGAATCCTCGGCGCGCAGTGCCAGAACTTTGTCTCCCGCCTCGCGCAGCAGCACCGCGACATCGGTGAGGTAGTACTCGTGATGAGCGTTGTCGGTCCCTAGCTTGCCGATCTGCGCATACAAAGGCTGTACCGCGAAGGCGTAGATGCCGGAGTTGATCTCGCGCTGCTCGGCCTCGTCCCCTTGCAAATCTTTCTGTTCAACGATGCGATCGACTTCGTCGCCTTGTATGCCTTCGACGCTCTTGCGGAAGACGCGGCCGTAGCCCGTTGGGTCCGCCGGTTCTGCGGTAAGCATGGTCATCGCCGCATCATTCGCCAGATGAAAGTCGCGCACCCGGGCGATCGTTTCCGGCGTTATGAGCGGAACATCGCCCGACAAAACCAGCACGTGATCAAAATCTGCCAGCGCCGATTGCGCTTCCATCATGGCGTGGCCAGTACCGCGCTGTTCACTTTGCAGCACGAATCCAATGCCGGAGGACTGCAGCGCAGCCCGCACCGTATCCGCTTCATGCCCGATGATGGCGAAGACGTTGCCAGGAGCAACGATCCGTGCTGCCGCAGCCACAACATGGGCCAGCAGCGGTTTACCCGCGATCTCGTGCAGCACCTTGGGACGGTTCGACTTCAGGCGCGTGCCTTTGCCCGCAGCCAGGATGGCGATGGCAAAGCGAACGGTGGACTTGCTGGCGGACTGGGCAGAGGCAGGATTCTTCGGCATTGTCATGTTTAGAGAGGGCGCGCCTTACGGCTCCCGGTGCAGCGCGTGCATGGGCGACTCGCGCACTTCCATCATAAGGCGTAAGAGGTCTTGCGCAACCCGCTGCGTGTCGTGGCGGGCGACCAATCCATCCGGACGCATCTCCTCCATGAGGTATTCGCCGAGAACTGGCTTCACCCCAAGCGCCTCGATCTGATGTACATCGGGCTCGATCTGCGATTGCTGTTGCTCGGCATACTTGGCCGCCAGCGCTGCAGATGCCGGGGTGCGATTTACTAGCGCGTAATCGAAGAACTCATGACGAGCATGTTTGTAGAGCGCGCGGATGTGGTCCGACGCCGTCAGTCCCAGGCTCTCGTTGGCCTGCGTCATCAGGTTGCACACGAAAACCTTTACAGCTTTGGAGTCGGCGATAGCCCGGGAAATTCCGCGCACCAGCAGGTTCGGCACCAGGCTGGTGAACAGCGAGCCCGGCCCGATGGTAATCAGGTCGGCCCTCTCAATGGCCTCCAGCGCCATAGGCAATGGCTTGGCGTTGGCCGGCGCCATGCGCAACTCGACAATGCGGCGGTCACTGGCCGTGATGTTGGTCTCGCCGCGGACAAACGAGCCGTCGTCCATGATGGCATACAGTTGCGGGTTGCTGGTGGTCGCCGGATAGATGTGCCCGCGGGTCGCCAGAATCGCGGAAGAATGTTTCACTGCCTGGCTGAAGTCGCCGGTGACGGCCGACATGGCCGAGAGAAACAGATTTCCAAAGCTGTGGCCGCCGACGCCTTCGCCCGCCGGGAAGCGATATTGAAACAGGCGCGACAGCAACGCCTCTTCTTCAGAGAGAGCGACGATGCAACTGCGCACATCGCCCGGCGCGGGCAGGTTCAGTTCTTTCCGCAGCCGACCGCTCGAGCCCCCGTCGTCGCTCACAGTGACAATGGCCGACAACTCAGCGATCGCTGGAAGCTCCTGCTGATCTTCCGGTTTAGCGGCAGAGCTCACGTAACGCTTTAAGCCGCGCAGAAGCGTGGAAAGCCCCGTGCCTCCGCCCATAGCGACGGCTCTCACAGCCTGCATACCGGCGGGAGTGGAGTAGCTCTGCATACGTCGTCGGGGCGCTGAGTCCAGCTTAATAATGCCACTTTCCAGGTTCAGATGGGGCTTCGGCGCTGGTATCGGGATAGAGCAGTTCGGTGAATCTGGGATCGTCAGCCAGGTTTCTGAAATCGGAGTCGTTGCGAGCCTGATAACGGTTGGCCGGATTCAGCCGAATCGCCTCGCTCAGGCTGTTAATTGCATCGGGAAAGCGGCCGGTCAGACAATTCAAAGCGGCCATGCCGTACCAGATGAAGTCCAGCTTGGGCGAATGCTTGGTGAGCAGATCGAAGTTCTCGCGCGCGGTCACGTAGTCACCCATGTTCATGAGTGACACGGCATAGTCAAAATGCTCTTCGGGAGTCTTGAAGTTGGTGGCGGCGCGGCTCATCTGCTGGTCGCAGGTATGCAGGTGCACGGTGGCCCGATCGGTCAGCTCCGGGCTGGGACCGGCGACCACTTTTTCAAAGTATGTTTTGGCCTTATCGTATTTGTGGATTTGGAGAGCCTTGAGCCCGGCTTCATAGTTTTGCACAGCCTGTGCAAAACGCGGGTCATCCGCAACTTTCATTGATCGATTTCCTCGAGCCGCTCTGTCGGCTGCCGCCGCAGACTCCTTTAAGCTGTTCCCTTTGTTACGCTTGGGAGCAATTTCCTTAACCTTTTCTGCGGCTTTTTTCTTCATTCGGTGGCTTCCCTCAGGTCGTGAGCGACGCAGAACGAATCCGGGCTGTGGAAAAGCCCAAAACGCGTGTTCTATTTCGCTGAGTTATACCCGCAACTCGGGAACTCGTCAACCGTCCCGGCGGAAGTGCACATAATGCGGTACTTAGTCGTTCTTGGCGGCGGTTTCCAGATCGATGGACTGCCACTCTCCCTTTATGATGCCCGCGCGTATCTGGGCGGGTGTTTTCTTGAGCTTGGTCTGCTCGTAGGCATAGAAAATTTCCTTCATGCAGATGCCGCAATGCGCTCCGTGAGTGCCCTCAAAACAAGTATGCAGGCTTTTGTGGCCGATCCGTTCACAGTAGCAGTAACACGGCATCTGGTTAAGCACGTCAGGGATTTTCGCAGCCAGCTGGTACGCGCGAATCTGATACGGATACTGGAAAGATTCTCCCCACAACTGATCTTTGGGCAGGATAGGCGCTGTCTCATCTGCCTTCAGCGGGGTTTTGTTGTAGGCAGGCACGTGGTCACCCTGGGCGAAGCAGACGACCGTCAGAAGAGTGACGACCAGGAGCAGAGCAGATTTCTTCATGGGGGAATCCTCGGAGCATTGTAGCGGAGAACAGCGGCAAGTCCCAAACATGGCCGGTGGGTGATTCGGAGGCCAACGCGTGAGGCACACGGATGCCAGCCAAATACTGATAGCTTGTGCTTTTGCGGAAGGCTGCTATTCTTCCGGCTGTAACAGAAACTATAATCCTGGGTAGTCGTCTAACTGATTGCAATGAATTCCCCAGACAACCAGCCCATTCCGAAGCCGGAGAGTTTGGCTGGTTGCGCTCCGCAATCGGCGCCTACGACCGACCCATCCGGCGGGCCGGATCCGAAGCCATCGTCTCCCCTGGTGTCCGGCTGGCTGCGCGACATTGTTATCTCGCTGGCGGTTTCGGCGTTTTTCATTATTTTTCTCTATCAACCGGTGAAGGTGGAAGGCACCAGCATGATGCCGACGCTCCAGGACCAGGAACGCGTCTTCATCAACAAATTTGTCTATAAGCTGGAGCCCATCGAGCGGGGCGACGTGATTGTGTTCCGCTATCCCCGCGATCCGGCCAAGAGCTATATCAAGCGGGTGGTTGCCGTGGCCGGCGACCGGGTGAAAATTGAAGATGGCACCGTCTACATCAATGGCCAGCGCTTGCGGGAATCCTACGTTCCTGAGATGTACGAAGACGGCCGCTCTTATCCCGAGAGCGTCGTCCCGCCGCATGCTTACTTTGTGCTTGGCGACCACCGCAATCTCTCCAACGATAGCCGCGACTTCGGGCCGGTGGATGAAGACTTCATCTACGGGAAAGCGGTCTTTGGATACTGGCCGGTGGAAAAGCTGGGGACGCTGCGGTAAGGCGGGAGACCGCTTTTCGCGGATCGCTCTTCGCCTTGCGCTCTTCGCTTAGACCGCTTCGCTCTTGGCTTTTCGTGTTCAGCTTTTTGTCCTAGGCGCCTGCTCGCCTCATGCAACCCCCAGACCCGCGACATTTTTTGAATCTGTCATCCTGAGCGGAGCGAGGCGCAGCCGAGCACAGTCGAAGGAGCCCTATCGTCTGAAAAAGCGTCGTGGGTAGAGCGGTCCCTCGGCTCCTCGCTCCGCTCGTTGCTCGGGATGACAGTTTCTAACGCTGGAGTGGCCGGACGGCAAAGCCACACATTCGTCGTGGCGCAGAAGCGCTGCTCCACCGGTAACGCGGTTGTTTAGTGCGTGACGACTTCGAGGAAGAGCAATTTAAAAACGATCGACACGCTCCTAATTCAGGAAAAACTTCGTATACAGCGTGTCGCGCTGCGCGGGACGGAAACCAGCGTCGCGAATGATGCGGCGCAGCTCCTCCTCCGTGGTGCAATTGCGGACGCCGGCAGCGCGAACGACATTCTCCTCGATCATGACCGAGCCGACATCGTTGCCGCCGAAGCGCAAGCCGGTCTGGCAAACTTTCAATCCCTGGGTCACCCAACTCGACTGAACATTCTCGAAGTTGCTGAGGAAGAGACGCGAGATGGCCAGCGTCTTCAGGTACTCGACTGCCGTCGCTTCCTCCCAGCCGCGCCCGCCTAGCGCGGTATTCTGAGGCTGAAATGACCAGGGAATAAACGCTGTGAAGCCGCCCGTCTCTTCCTGTAGATCGTAGATCGCCTGGAAATGGTTGATGCGGTTCTCGTAATTTTCTCCGACGCCGAACATCATGGTCGCCGTCGTCCTCATCCCCAGCTTGTGAGCGGTGCGATGCACGTTGAGCCAATCTTCGGTGAGGCACTTCAGGCGAGCGATCTTGTAGCGCACTTCGTCGTCGAGAATCTCTGCGCCTCCGCCGGGGATGGAATCCAATCCGGCATCGCGCAATCGGCGGATGGTGTCCTCAATGGAGAGGCCGCTGACCTCGGCGATGCAGATGATCTCCGACGCCGAGAAGCAGTGCATGTGCACTTGCGGGAAACGCTGCTTCAATCCGCTCAACATCGCCTCGTACCAGTCAATCTTGAGATCGGGATGCAGTCCCCCCTGGAGCAGAACACCCGTGCCGCCTAACTCAACCGTCTCCCGAACCTTGTCGTAAATCGTGTCCAGGTCGAGGATGTAGCCTTCTTTTGCCAGCTTTCCCTTTAGCGGCCGATAGAAGGCGCAGAAGGTGCAGTACTCGGTGCAGAAGTTGGTGTAGTTGATGTTGCGGTCGATGATGTAGGTGACGACGCCGTCGGGATGCAGCTTGCGGCGTACGGCATCGGCTTCCATCCCGATACCAATCAGGTCATCGGAGCGATACAGTTCCAGCGCTTCAGCTTTGCTTAAGGACATGGTGGCGAGGGCGGATTACAACCTCAACCTTTATTTTAGCGTTCTGACACCGACTAGGGAAGCCGGGTGCCGGATTTCCGACAGCAGGTATTGCCAGAGCCTGATTTCGATAAGGGTCGGCGCAACAATGCGTGCTGCTTCGCGTTTATTACTTCCGTAACTCCGGCGAGCATTCGCTGGCGCCGTGGGCCAAGTTTCGGGCGCATAATTGACCATTGAGCCTTCGTTCTCCAGTGTCACATTGTGGGAGGGCGGCGGTGAAGGAGGCCGGAAGACATGAATCTCCGCACTTCGTATGCACCAGCCGTCGCTTTGCGTTTCGTTCTGATTGCAATTTTTATGATGATGCTTCCGTCCGTTACCTGGGCTGCCCTGGGCGACAATGCTTCCTCCGTGCTCTCTGACCAGGCGCGCATGAAGGGGACCTTACGCAGCGTCGATAACAGCGCCTATGTCCTGCACGAAATCACCATGCCCTCGGGCGCCAAGGTGCGAGAGTTCGCCTCGCCCGCAGGCGTGATCTTTGGTGTGGCGTGGGAAGGTCAGTTGCCTCCAAATTTGCAGCAGCTTCTCGGGCCCTACTACGCGCAGGCGCAGCAAGCGTCCGCCAAGGAGTCTGCCGAAAAGCGGCGGGCGCGCGGTGCGCCGGTAGTGATCAACACGCCTGGGCTGGTGTTCACCCAGAGCGGACATCTGCGCAGTTTCCATGGACAGGCTTACATCCCCCAACTGATGCCCGAAGGCGTCCAGGCCAGCGATATCCGCTAGAGGAGATCACACCGTGCGCAAACTTGGATTGTTGCTCGTAGTGGTTAGCGTGATGACGATGGCGGCTTGCGGTGGCGGCGGCAGCAGCAACCCCGTCTCCAGCATCACTTCTGTGACCGTGAGTTGCTCCCCGGGCACAGTCAACCCCGGCGGCACCAGCCAATGCTCGGCAGCAGTTGAGGGAACCGGAAACTTCAGTACCGGAATAACCTTCAGCGCGACTGCCGGCCAGATCACAAGCGCCGGAGTGTTCACAGCGCCGATCGTTACCAGCACACTGCTGGTTACGGTGACTGCGACCTCCACCCAAGACACTTCGAAGTCGGGCACAGCTACCGTAACCGTAAATCCGGGCACGACTGGAAGTAACATTGCGCCGCTGGTGGTCGATGCCGGACCGCAACCGTCTAATTTTCTCGCAACCAATATTGCCTATACGACTGTGACCGTCTGCGTGCCGGGAACGACAAACTGCCAGACCATCGACCACGTGCAGGTGGATACAGGCTCCGAGGGGCTGCGACTCCTTCAGGGCGTGCTGACGATTTCGCTGCCGCAATCCAGCGATTCCAACGGCAATCCTTTGGACGAGTGCCTGGTGTTTCTCGATGGTTATGTCTGGGGACCCGTTGTGACCGCGAATGTGACCGTCGGCGGCGAGCAGGCGTCGAACGTGCCCACACAGATCATGATTCCGTCGTCCGGCTCGCCCGCTGTGCCGAGTAGTTGCTCCGGTCAAACTACGGGCGGCGATGACGGCAACAGTGTTTCGGATTTCGGCGCCAACGGCCTAATCGGGGTTGGACTGTTCGAGCAGGATTGCGGCCTCGGATGCACCACTGCCAATCCGTCGCCTCCGCCGTTTTACTACGCGTGTACTTCCTCGGGCTGCAATCCCACGTATGCAACGCTGACTCAGCAAATCCCGAATCCGGTGATCGATTTCCCGGTGGATAACAACGGTGTGCTGATTGAGTTGCCCTCGGTCCCGGACGGTGGTTCGCTGTCGCTAACCGGGTCACTTATCTTTGGGATCGGCACGCAATCGAACAACGGACTGGGGAGCGTGCAGATCTATGATGTGGCGGACAGCGGAAATAGTGCCGGCAACATCACGACTGTCTTCAACGGCACGTCGTATCCTGACAGCTTCATCGACAGCGGCTCGAACGGGTTGTTCTTCCTGGATAGCAGTGTTCCGGGAGTGCCTCCCACCTGCACCGATCAGACGGACTGGTACTGTCCGAACCCGTCACCCGACAACCTGACAGCAGGGAATCAGGGCACGAACATGAGTTCGCCCATAACGGTGAACTTCAGCATCGAGAATGCGGACGCGCTGTTTAGCACGAACAACACCGCGTTCAGCACACTGGGCGGCCCGCAGAGCGGTTCGTTCGATTGGGGATTGCCCTTCTTCTTCGGCCGCAACCTATTTACGGCGATCGATACCAAGAGCACTCCCGGAGGCACCGGCCCGTACTTCGCATATTAGGAGAGAGCAGACTCCAGGCGCACCCGCAAAGCCGCCGCCGGACGCATCAACCGAACGCCGCAGCCGAACCCGCACCAAAGCGCATCAGCAATTCTGCCCACTTAACAATAGTTAACAATCCGTCATTACCCGTCGTTTTAAAAGCCTAAAAACAAGCAGCTTACATGGTGTAACCGCGAAAGCCACGGCGCGACCAAACGGGCTTATTCGCATCTAACGCTTAGAGGTCAAAGGAAAAGGATTATGAGGCTGTCAAGGTTGAACCTGATTGGAAGTTTCTTCCTGGCAGCGATTCTGTCTGCGCCCGCGTGGGGCGCAACTCCAGCGCTACCAGGCACTCTTAATTATGTAGAAGGACAGGCTTCGATTGGCACCGAAACGCTGAGCGCGAAGTCCATCGGATCGGTAGATTTGCAGGCCGGGCAGACCATCAGCACCCAAACCGGCAAAGCTGAACTCTTGCTGACTCCCGGCGTTTTCTTCCGGTTGGGGGACGCCAGTTCCGCCACGCTGGTTTCGCCGAGCCTGACCAACACAGAAGTCGCTCTGAATAAGGGTCAGGCAATGGTCGAGGTGGCCGAGATCCATAAAGATAACGTTTTGCGTGTGCAGCAGAACGGGGCGACGACTCAGTTGCTGAAAACTGGCGTATATGGCTTCGATGCTACGAACGGAAATGTTCAGGTGTTTAACGGCGAAGCTCTGGTGCAGGATGGCGACCAGAACATCAAGGTCAAAGGCGGTCATGAACTCGCGTTAAATAACAGCGGCAAGCTGAAAACCACCAAGTTCGACAAAGACCAATACGAGCAGACGGATCTGTATCGCTTCAGCAATCTGCGCTCGGAGTACCTGGCCGAAGCCAACACGGATGCCGCGCGCATCTATGTGGGCGGAGGCGCAGGTTGGTATGGCGCCGGATGGTACTGGGATCCGTTCTTCACGGCGTATACCTGGATTCCGGGTGGCGGCATGTTCTACAGCCCCTTCGGCTGGGGATTTTATTCGCCGCTGTGGGTGGGTTATGCACCGTACTACGGGCGCGGATATTACCCCTACGGTTACGGCGGAGTACGCGCCCGACCTTATGTTGCCGGACGCTACGGACGGCCGGGATATGTGGTGCACCCTTCGGCTGGATTCCGGGGACCGTCGAACGCTGGAGTTGGAACCGCGCACTTCGGAGTGATGGGTGGCGGCTTTCACGGCGGGGGCGGCTTTCACGGTGGTGGATTCCATCGCTGACATCTGAGCAGTGACAGCACAGTGACGGCGTGGACAAGCGGGGCTTTCCTTGGCCCCGCTTTTTTTGTAGGAATTCACGCCGAATTCATTGCCTCGCAATCAGTCCGCAAAGTATGACTCCGATAATCTCGCGGACTCCGGCTGAAGGCCTGGACGCTGCAAACCGATAAGGAGCCAATCATGTCGAAGGAAGCCGCGCATCATCATTCGCAAGCCGCCGAGCATCACGACCATGCTGCCAACCATCACCGCGAAGCCGCCAAGCATCACGAGGCCGGCGATCACGAACAAGCGGCACATCACGCGCACCTGGCTCAGGGACATCACGCGCACGCCACCGAGCACGCCGAAGAGGCTGCCAAAAGTCATGTCGAGCATAACGGCGCTTAGTTTTAATCGCCGGCGAATGCGTGCACAGCGGCCGTTCGGGCCGCTGTTTTATTGAGTGAGGTGTTATGGGCCGCGGTCATGCCACTTTGTGAACGGGTCCTGAGCGCTGCCCCGGCTTGCGTCGCTTGTAACGCCGCCAGTAGTACAACGCAATGAGTCCGCCGACCACCGCAATGCCGATCAGGATGTAAAGCAGCGGTTGGTAGTATTTGCCCAGCCAGTGCAGAATCTGATGACCGTAAATGTGCCCCAGGTACGCCATGACGGTGTAGCGCACGGCGCGCCCCAGGGTGAGAGCCGTCAGAAATTTTCTGGGCGAGTAATGCAGGGCCCCGGGAGCAATCAGAAACGGGACAATCGGCATTGGCGGCGGGATAATCGAGCCTACCGCGACCGACCAAAATCCGTAGCGATCAAAGATTTGGTATACCTTTTCGGCACGCTTCTTGGAGAGCCTTTTCTCCAGCGTTTCCTTACCACCTTTCGCGCCCAGGCGGTAGGTGAGGTATCCGCCCAGCACACTGCCGATGGTGGCCATAATCGTGTAGTACCACCAAGGCTCACGATGGGCCGCAGCCAACAAAATCGTGCAGGCATCCATGCTGCCGGGCAGTGGCACCACGGAGTTGTCGAGCAGGCCAAGTCCGATGAGCCCGGGACCGCCGAGCCGCTGCACCACATGCCAGATGCTCTTCTTCAGTACCGCGGCTGCGATCGGGTACATTCACTCTTCCTGGGGTGCTTGGAGAATTCTTAATTGATTAGAAGCAGAATAGAGCCCGGTGGGGCAGATCCGCGAGGGAATTAGTGTGAGAGAGGCTTCGAATGTCTCAACACCGGTTCGGTTGAGAGGCTTTTACAGGCTGATGAAGGCCGTCGCTCTTTGTTATGTTCGGCTGGAGCTGATTGTTTTGCCCAGATAGTGCTGGCTGTTGTGTTCGGGTAGTGCTGGCCTTCGGAGACCTGATCCAACCGGCAATCGGATTTTCGAGCGGGAAAAAAGTGCGATGGCCGAACAAACTAGCCGCGCAGTGGCGGGATGGGGTGAGCCCGGGGTGCAAACCCCGGGCTTGGAGTTCAGGAAGTCTGGAGCCGCGGAGCGGCGACAGCACTCGCGACACAGTCTCTTCAGGCCAGGGTCGCAGCTTTTATTTATTTACCTGCGCCGGCCTCTGCCGCCGGACTAAAGTCCGGCTTTGTTTCGTTGGGAGGCCCCGAACGCGGCGCTGAAGCGCCGCTCTACCGTTCTTTTATCGCCGGGCGCTTCCGAACGCCACCGGTCCCAGGAAGCGCAACTCGGGAACGGCCGCCAGCAGGCCGATCTCCAGCGCATATTGCAGGAACAGCCGGAAGCCAGCGTGACATTCCCGATCCAGGTAGTAATGGATGTTGTCGGTCAGGTAGCTGCGAATGTCGGATTCACTCAGTCCAAGCTTCGGCGCCCACTCTTTCGCGATGACCTCAAGGTTTTGCGGTTCGAGCCCGTGATCGCGTGATTGCTGAAAAACCTTTGCGAGGTTGAGGCCTTCCGGGGTGCGACCGAGGGCGTCCATCCTGACTGCCCAGAATGCAAACACGAAAGGCTTACCGGTAGCCTCGCGCCAGAGGTGAGCCAGATCGTACACGTGAAAGCCGTCCCGGATGGGTGCGATCAGCGCGGCATCGCCGATCAGCAGCGCAGCGTCGTGGTCCTTCAGCATCTCTTCCAGGTGCGGAGGATGCGCCGCAAACTCGCGAGGGCCGCCGAAAAACTTCGTCAGCAGCACCTGTAGCAAAGCCACGGAAGTTCGTGATGAAGTGTCGGTGGCGACCGTCCGAATATCTTCAATCGACTTTTTACTGACCAGCAGGATGGAGCGGACTTCGTCTTTCGCGGCAATGGCAATCTTCGGCAGGATGACCAAATCAGGTATTTGCGCGTAGGTGAACGCCGGGATGATGCCGATATCGGCGCGATTGGCCGCCAGCGCCGCAGCGCACGCCGAAGGAATGGTGTACTCGATTTCGAAGTCGCGCGCGGCATCTCCGTGCTCGAAATCCCACATCAGGGGCGCTGTGTTGAGAAAGGAGATCGCAGAAATACGTAGGCCGGACATGAACAGTCGAGTCTAACAAATCTTGGGGCCCTGACTGGGCAGGGCCAACGGCATTCACCACAGGGGCACGGAGATAAGAAACTGATAAAGATCCATTTCCTCCGCGACAATCCTTGGCCAAGGCTTTGGGCGGCCTTGCCTCTGTCGGCCAAGAAACTCGCTGGCTGAGGACACGGGTCGAGGCAAAACAGCATTTATGAATTCTTTGTCTCCGTGCCCTCCGTGCCTCCGTGGTGAATGCCGTGTCTAACTTCGCAGCGTGACCGCTGTCCTTGACGGTAACCACACGGCAGCGTTACCCTGCCGCTTCGTGTGCCCAGAATTACGACTGCGGGGTTTCCATGAGCGTTGAGGCGGCGATCCGAACCGACGACTTCACTCTTGTACGCAAGCTACAGTGGCTTGCCTTATCTCTGACGCCCGGAGTCGGTACCGGTCGTGGCCGCAAGCTGGTGGAGCGTCTGGGAGGCATAGAGCGGCTCTTTACAGCGTCTCTGACGGAGCTGGAGGCGGCTGGCCTTCCCGCCGGGGCGGCCCAGAGCATTGCCCTGGGCAAGTCGCTGGAATTGGCGGCAACGGAACACGATCACGTTCGCGAAATGGGGGCGAGCGTCATCGTGCCTGGAGATGCTGAGTTTCCCCGGCGGCTGCTTGAGATCTACGACCCGCCCCTGGTGCTTTACCTGAAGGGAAATGCCGAAGTCATCGACCGACCCGGCGTCGCAATTGTGGGCACCCGCCACCCTACACCCTATGGAATTGGCATGGCCGAGCGGCTGGCCTGCGATCTGGCGGCGCACGGTCTCGTGATCATCAGCGGGATGGCTCGTGGCGTGGACACCGCTGCCCATCGCGGAGCGCTGAACGCACATGGGCCTACGGTTGCGATCTGGGGAACGGGCATCGACGAGGTTTACCCGAAAGAGAATCGCAAGCTCAGTGAGCAGATTCTGGCATCGGGCGGCGCAATTCTCAGCGAGTTTCCCCTGGGCACGTTTCCGGCGCCGCAGAATTTTCCGATTCGCAATCGGATCATCAGCGGCATGTCGATCGGCATTTTGGTAATCGAGGCGGCGGAATACAGCGGCACTCGGGTAACCGCTCGCTGCGCCCTGGAGCAGGGAAGAGATGTTTACGCCGTGCCCGGGAACGTGACCAACAAAGGCTCATGGGGTCCTAACACGTTGATAAAGCAGGGGGCTGCGTTGGTCGCGACCTGGGAGGACGTGTGGGAGGCTTTGCCTGCCGACGTCCGTTTGGCGCTGACCCCGCCCGAGCAGCCTGCATCGGAGGAGGCTGCTACAGCATCCTTGTTTCAGGGAGCGGAACTCCCACCCCAGGAAAAAAGGGTGTTGGCACTGTTGCGATCTGACGAGTCGACCCACATCGATCAGGTCATGGAGCGGCTCGGCTCGCACCTGTCGTCCTCTGAGATTTTTACCGCCCTGTTTGAGCTGGAGCTAAATGGCCGCATCCGGCAGCTGCCCGGGAAGTACTACGTGAAGGCGATGTGAGGCGGGGCTGGCTTTCAGCCGTCAGCCATCAGCTGTCAGCTAAAGCAGGGAGGTGAAGCATGCAGAACTTCAGAAATCTCGATGTTTGGGGCAACGCGCATGGGCTGACCTTGGACGTTTATCGCATCACGGAGCATTTTCCGCGGACAGAGATGTTCGGTCTGACCAGTCAGCTTCGCCGGGCATCGGCTTCGATAGCCGCTAACCTCGCTGAAGGTTGTGGCCGAACGCAGCTTGAGTTTGCCAGGTTTATCCAAATTTCACTTGGCTCGGCAAGCGAGGTTGAGTATCACTTACTCCTTGCGCATGACCTCGGTTTCATTGCGATAGAAGATTATCAGCACTTGACCGTGACAGCGGTGGAGGTGAAGTGCATGTTAAACGCTCTGCTGAAGAGGATACAGTCGGCTGCGGCGCGAACTCGGACTGGCGGATCTTCTCGATCGCAGCTGCCTAAACAGCTTACAGAGCATGATTTAGCTGACAGCTGATAGCTGACGGCTGACAGCTCAGTTTCGCCCTGCGGCGAAACCGTGCTAGCTTCATAAACGTAATCCGCAAAATTGAGGGTACATTGGCAAAAGGTTTAGTCATCGTCGAATCGCCCGCAAAAGCGAAGACGATCCAAAAATATCTAGGTTCCGGATACGAGGTCGAAGCCTCGCTCGGACATATTAAAGACCTGCCGAAGAAGTCTCTCGGCGTCGATCTGGACAACGATTTCTCCACCGAATACGTCGTTATCCCAGGCAAAGAGAAGGTTGTCGCCAAGCTGAAGAAGCTGGCAAAGTCGGCCAACGCCATCTATCTGGCGCCCGATCCGGACCGCGAAGGCGAAGCCATTGCGGCCCATCTGGCTGAAGAACTCGGCGGCGACCGGGTCGATGGCAAGAAAAACAGCAAGAAGAGCACTGTCATCATTCGCCGCGTGACCTTTAACGAGATCACCAAGCGCGCCGTTCAGGAAGCCTTTCTGCATCCCCGCGACATTAACGTCAACCTGGTGGATGCCCAGCAGACTCGGCGTGTGCTTGACCGGCTGGTCGGCTATCAGATTTCTCCGCTGCTCTGGGACAAGGTTCGCCGCGGTCTCTCCGCTGGTCGCGTGCAGACGGTCGCGTTACGGCTGATCGTCGAGCGCGAACGCGAGATCAAAGCGTTCGACAAGGTCGAATACTGGACCATCGACGCGCATCTTCAGGGCCAGAAGCCGCCGGCATTCGACGCGCGGTTCGTAGGCATTGGTGACGAAAAGACGGCCATCCCCAACGCCGAAGAAGCCGAGAAGATCAGGGCCGCGCTGGAGCAAGCTGCTTGGAGTGTGCGTTCAGTCGAAACTAAGGAGCGCCGTCGCAGTCCCGCCGCGCCGTTCACCACCAGCAAATTCCAGCAGGATGCCTCGCGCAAGCTGCGCTTCAGCGTGAAGCGCGCCATGATGATTGCCCAGCGCCTGTATGAGGGCATCGATCTAGGCGGCGAAGAGGGAACTGTCGGACTCATTACTTATATGCGTACCGACTCGCCACAAGTGTCGAATGATGCTTTGGTGGAAGTGCGCGAGCTGATCGGGAAGGATTTCGGCAAAGAGTTCCTTCCGGAGTCGCCGAACACTTATAAATCGAAGAAGGCCGCGCAGGAAGCGCACGAGGCGATTCGTCCTACGTCGGTGGCGCGTCATCCGGACGAGGTTAAGCAATTTCTCCAGGAAGACGAGTTCAAGGTTTACAAGCTCATCTGGCAGCGGTTTGTCGCTTCGCAGATGAACCCTGCAATCTTCGACCAGACCACGGTCGACATTGACGCGACGAACGGTGGCACCACATATCGCTTGCGCGTGACCGGATCGGTGCTCAAGTTCGAAGGCTTCCTCAAGGTCTACGAGGAATCGAAGGATTCCAAGGACGAGGAAGATGAGGCGCTCAAGCACAAGCTCCCGCTGTTGGTCGCCGGGCAGAAGCTGACGCTGAAGGAGCTCAAGCCGGAACAGCACTTCACCGAGCCGCCGCCACGCTTCAACGAAGCATCATTGGTGAAAGAGCTCGAAGAACGGGGCATCGGGCGCCCGTCGACGTACTCTGCCATCATCAGCACTATTCAGGAGCGGCAGTACGTCCAGAAGATCGGCGGCAAGTTCATCCCCACGGAGATTGGCTTCGTGGTGACGGACCTGCTGGTCGAGAACTTCAAGGACATCTTCGATCCCCAGTACACCGCCCGTCTGGAAGAGGAGTTGGACGAGATCGAAGACGGCAAGGAGACCTGGACCGACGCGCTGAAGGGCTTCTACAAGAAGTTCGAGAAGGAACTCCATTACGCCGAAAAGCACATGGAAAATGTGAAGCGGATGGAGAAGCCCACCGATGAGAAGTGCGAGCGCTGCGGCTCGCCGCTGGTCATCAAGTGGGGTAAGCACGGTTCGTTCTACGCTTGCAGCTCGTACGATAAGACCAATCCGGAGAGCTGTACCTTCACCAAGGAAAATCCTATCGACCTGCCCGATCTGGATTCGGCCGACGTACAGGAGACCACGCAGGAAGAGTATTGCGAGAACTGCGGTCGTCCCATGGTGCTGAAGCGGGGACGCTTCGGCCAGTTCATGGCCTGCACCGGATATCCGGACTGCAAGACCACGCGCCGGCTTGATCAGGCGAAGAAGGTTCCAGACATTCCGCTGGACGAGAAGTGTCCGGAATGCGGCCGCAACTTGCTGCTGCGTCATGGACGCTTCGGAGAGTTCGTCTCCTGTAGCGGCTACCCGGAATGCAAGTGGGTGAAACAGAACTACATCGGCGTCAAGTGTCCGGACTGCAAGACCGGGGACTTAGCGGAGAAGAAGGCACGCCGCGGCAACCTGTTTTATGGTTGCTCAAATTATCCCAAGTGCAAGTTCACCTCGGCTTACAAGCCGGTAGATGAGCCGTGTCCGGAGTGCGGCAGCCCCTACCTGATCGAGAAAACCTTGAAGTCAGGTACTTTCCTCACTTGTCCCAACAACAAGCGCGTCGAGGCCGACAGCAGCGAGGAACCGAAGCGCCGTGGCAAGAAGAAGACCGCGGATGAAAGCACGGTTAAATGTGACTACTCGCGCGAAATAAAGCCCGAGGCGGTAGCATAATAGGTGGATTGTCAATCCAGATCGCCCGGCCACCCGCCGGGCATTCCTACGAAATGGAGTGAAATATATGGCAGGACAACCGAAAGGTGGGACCATTATTGCCCATCTGGTCGCGAGCGACGCGGCCAAAGCCCTCGACTTCTACAAGAACGCGTTCAGCGCGGAGATTTTGGGAGTACACAAAACGCCAGACGGCAAAGTAATGCATGCCGAACTGAATATTGGCGGCGCCCGGTTGATGTTGGCTGATGAATTTCCCGGCATGGGATGCCCATCGGCGAAGGCGTTGGGCGGCAGCCCGGTAGTACTGAATCTCTACGTCTCGGAAGATGTCGATGGCCTCTTCAACCAGGCAGTGAAGGCTGGCGCAACCGTCAACATGCCTTTGGCCGATCAGTTCTGGGGCGATCGCTATGGCCAGATTACCGATCCCTTCGGATTCCGCTGGGCCTTGGGGCAACACATCGAAGACGTTGCTCCCGAAGAAATGGAGCGCCGCGCCCAAGAAGCCTTTTCCAATATGCCGGCTCCAGCTACTAAGTAAGTTGCGGTTCCGGCACGCTAGCAAAGTCACGATCCAGGCGGAGGCAAAGGTTCGACTTCCGCTGACATATCCCACAAAGCCGTCATAATGGCGGCTTTTCTCAATCTCACTTCTCGAAGTTTCCCGGAGGATTTATGAGCAATTCACAAGCTACTGCACAGGATGCCGAACTTATTCTGAAACTGTACGATCTTCGTCGCGAATCCGTTATGCGTGAAGCACGAAATTATGTGGCGATGCTGTCTCCAAACTCAGCGGACGATTTGATGGAGGTACTGTTTGCCTTCGGCTCGAAGGAAAACGCTTACGTTCGCCAGGTATTTGGCTATTGGGAGATGGTGGCGTCCCTCATCGTCCACGGCACGCTGAATGAATCGCTGGCCTTCGATACGCTGGGCGAAATGTACTTCATTTACTCCATCGTTCATCCTTTCCTCGATGATTTCCGGAAGAAGGCGAACATTCCTGACTTCTTCAAGAACGTGCAGAAAGTAGTCGAGGCAAGCCCGGAGGCTAAAGAACGGGTGAAGAGCGTAATGGCTCGCCGGGCGGCGATGGCGCAGCAGCGCGCCGCGGCAGCCAAACAGAGCTAGCTCAAATATTCGCGGATATAGGGATCGTTGCAGCGCAGGAGCTCGGCAGCGGTCCCTTCAAAGATAATCTTTTCGTCGCGCAGGATCAGGAACGTAGTATGCAGGTCGCGCGAGCTGCCGTCGTGCACGGGCACCATCTTGTTCTGCTCGCGATCGAAGTAGTGGCTGGCCATGGTGAACGCGTCCTGCAAGCGGTGGGTCACCAGCAGCGAACTCGTCTGATAAACGTCCCTTTGCTTCACCACCAGTTCGATGATGGTGTTCGAGGTGACCGGATCGAGTCCGCCGGTGGGCGAGTCGTACAGCAGAACCTCCGGTTGGGTGATGATGGCGCGGGCAATGGCAACGCGGCGCCGCATGCCTCCTGAAAGCTCCGAGGGAAACAGGTTCACCGTGTGCTCCAGTTCCACGAAGCGCAACGCCTCCAGCACGCGATTGTGGATCTCTTCCGTAACTTCTCCGGTCTCCTCGATCAGCCGATAAGCAACGTTCTCTTCCACGGTGAGTGAGTCGAACAGCGCGCTTTCCTGGAACACCATACCGATCTTGCGGCGCAAAGCGAATAGCTCCTGCTCGCGCATTTGGGTAATCTCTTCGTCCAGAACGATGATGCGGCCAGAGTCCGGGCGCAGAAGCCCGAGCGCCAGTTTCAGGATGAGGGTCTTGCCGGTGCCAGCAACGCCCATCAGAATTTTGGTTTCGCCACGGGGAAGCTGAAAGGAAATTCCATTCAGTACCGGATGATCGAAGGCAATGGAGACGTCCTCGAAGCGGATTACCGGCTGTCCAGCCTGGGAGGTTGAAGCTTTGCGCTGCGGCACTGGTGGCGAGAGGATGGTCATCGTCAGTACTGGAAGAAGCCCATCAGCAGACGGGTAGCAAAGAAGTCGCTGACCAGGATGAGCACGGACGCAGCTACCACGGCCTGCGTGGTGGCGCGGCCCACGCCCTGTGTGCCGCCCTTGGCCGACAGTCCGTAGTAACAACCGATGGTGGCGATGATGAAGCCGAACAGCACCGGCTTAGTCAAGCCCATCAGCACATCGCCGAAACGTAATGCCTGGTAAGCAGTGGTCCAATATTGATTGGGATCAAGACCGAGCAGCAGGTAGGAAATGACGAAGCCGCCGGTCAGTCCTACTAGGTCCGAGATAATGCTCAGGAAGAACAGCATGACTGAGCTGGAGATGACGCGCGGCGTAACCAGCTTTTTAGAGGGATCAACGCCCATTGCGCGCATGGCGTCGATCTGCTCGGTCACTTTCATGGAGCCGAGTTCGCTGGCCATGCCGCTGGAATTACGCCCGGCGACCATCAGTCCAGTCAGCACCGGCCCAAGTTCACGCACCATGGAAAGCGATACCAGTTTGCCGGTCAGCGACAGGGAGCCGAATTGCTGCAAAGTGCTGGAAGTCTGGAGCGCGAGCACCGCGCCGGTGAAGAAGCCGGTCAACACCACGATCGGCAGCGAACCCACGCCAATCAGGTCGGCCTGCATGATGGTGTCGGCAAAATAGCGGGGCTTGGATAAAACGTTGCTGAGCGAGCGGCCGGCCAGCAGGGCATAATCCTGCACCGCCTGCACCTGCTCTTTCGCAAACTCCGTGGGCGAGAAGATTGGCATGCCTTAGTGAAAAAGCTATCTCCGCAATATACCAGAGCGGTACTCTCGAGCCGAAAGTTGCGATAAAGCTGGAGAGAAAACCCGCTGGCCCGTAAACTGATTCGTACAGTGTGGGACAGGAGCAGCAGCACTGGCGCTTTGGTGCTTTGCGTGCGCAATGGTGTTGATTTAGTATCCATGCCAAGCAAGCCGCAGCGCATTGGGAGGTGCGCCCATGGCATTTCAGGTAGATCGCAGCCCGTTCGACCCCGAGTCCGGTTTCGAGTACTACATCTGCTTCAAGCCGGAAGTCGAGGTGGAAGGCGACGAGGTGAAATCGCGGATCTCGATCGAGGCGGCAGTTTCCGTCTCCGAGACCGGCGATGTCGCCGACCTGAGCTTCATGCTTCCCAAGATGTGCCGCAACGACCACGCAATGTCTTATCTGAAGCGCGATCCTACCGCGCTCTGCGTCGAGAATCGCGTGTTTATCGCATTGCCTGGCCTGAACGGCGATGCCGTATTCAATGCTCCTGCCACGCTTGAGCTGGACCACGCCGGCCGCATCGTCGCCATCGAGATCAACGGCTGCATTCCGAAGACGAGCACCTTCAAGCCCGCCCACGCGTAGAACGGCCGCGTTTCGCTCTTCGCTGTTCGCTTACGGCCTTTAGCTCGTAGGGAAATCTGCACAAGTCCGTACCCGGTAGAGCGGCGCTTCAGCGCCGCGTCCAAGCTGTTCAAAACGGGAGGGGCTTCAGCCCTGGACAGGGGTCGCCGCATTAACCACTCGTTCTTCGGTCGTGGACATTGGCATTCGGATCTTGAGGAGCAGATTCGCAGCGGAAAATATCCCGCGCCAGACTAGGTCTCCCTAAGAGCTAAAAGCCAAAAGCCAAAAGCCAAAAGCGAAAAGCGAAAAGCGATTAGCGACTCCCGATTCTGCGTTATGATGTCGGGCGTGGAAGGCGTAACTGCTTTCGTGCTGGCGGGCGGCCGCAGCTCACGGATGGGCTCCGACAAGGCCCTCCTGTCGTACGGCGGTGAAACGCTGTTGAATCGCGCGCTAAAGACTTCAGCCGCGGTTGCAAGCCGCACGATCATCGCCGGGCAGAAAGAGAAGTACGGCGCTTTTGGTGAGGTTGTGGAAGATGTCTATCCGGAGTGCGGGCCGCTTGGCGGAATTCACGCCGGACTGAACGCGACCCAGACCGACATCAACCTGATGCTGTCGGTTGACATGCCGCTGATGACGGCCGCTTTTCTGCAATGGTTTGTGGCACAGGCGAGTGCCGCCGAAGAGCTGATCGTCGTTCCGGATGCACTGGGCGGCCCTCAGCCGTTATGCGCCGTCTATCGCCGGGCGGTGCTTCCTGCGGTAGAGCAGGCTCTACGCAGCGGTGAGTTTAAGATTGGGCGCCTGTTCACCCAGGTTTCCACGCGCTACGTCAGCGAGCAGGAGATCGTTGCGGCCGGATTGTCGATTGAAGTTTTTAAGAACGTCAACACCGTACAGGAGTTCGAAGAGCTTGCGCGTGTGCAAGTGATAGTCATGGAGCCAAGCGACACAAAGCCTATGCATGAGCGCAAGCCGTACATCGAGTTTCAGAATGTTCATAAGGCCTTCGGCAGCAATGTCGTGCTGAATGGCGTCAGCTTCGATGTCATGCCCGGCGAGACGGTCTGCATCCTGGGGCGCAGCGGTGTTGGCAAGTCGGTTTCGCTGCACGAGATCATGGGATTCCTGAAGCCGGATAGCGGTCGGATTTGGGTCGCCTATGAAGACATCACCGACTACGCCGAGGCAGACCTGGAACGCATTCGCAAGAAAGTGACCATGGTGTTTCAGAATGGCGCGCTGTTTGATTCGCTGACCGTGGGCGAGAACGTGGCCTTTCCTCTACGCGAGCGTGGCGGCTTGCAGGAAGAGCAGATCTACCAGATTATCGATGGGCTGCTGGACATGGTGGGTGTCCGAGAATTTCGCGACCTGCTGCCGTCAGACCTGTCGACGGGCATGAAGCGCTCCGTAGCCATCGCGCGCGCGTTAGCGGCGCAGCCGGACGCCGTGCTCTACGATGAGCCGACGACCATGGTCGATCCCCTGATGGCTCACCTGCTGGGCGACCTGATCAAGAAACTTAAGAAGCAGTTAAAGCTGACCAGCATCGTGGTCACCCACGACATGGCTTTGGCCAAGAAGCTAGCCGATCGGCTGCTTTTCCTGCACGAGGCGAAAGCCATCTTCTTCGGAACCTTCGAGGAGATGGCGAAATCGAAAGAGCCTATCGTGCAAGAGTTTCTGGAACTCGACTCGATGGACTTCGAGCACTACTTCGGCGCGCAGCGGCCACGCCACCGGCCACTCTTCGAAGCGGCGGACGCCCCGTAAAGACTGTTCACCACGGAGGCCACGGAGCGCACGGAGAATTTCTTTTGGGGAAATTCCAAGGAAACCCTGGGTTGAAGGGGCACGGCTGGTAGAGCGGCGCTTTAGCGCCGCGTCCGAGCTACTGAAAATAGCAGAGGGCTTCAGTCCACGACGAATCCGCCTTGCGGACTTATTCAGCGGCCGTTCAGCCGGCGGGTGATCAAGCTCTAGAATCCTTGCGCGACCAGCCGATCCACCGTAAGGGAGCCGGTTCCCTGGTCGCGACTCATCCACTTCTCCAGGTACTTGGCGACAATGTCGGTCTCAATGTTTACCGGGTCGCCGGGCTTCAGCGATGCCAGGTTCGTCATCTTCACCGTGTGCGGGATGATGGCGATGGTCAGTCGCAAGCCTTCCAGCTTCGCCACCGTCAGGCTGATGCCCTCGATTGCGATCGACCCCTTGAACACCACATACTTTTCCAGATCTTCCGGGATATCCAGAACCAGCCAGAAGTCGTCGGCATTAGCGATAGGCTCGAGGGCGACGAAGCGCGCGACGCCGTCCACGTGTCCTTGCACCATGTGGCCGCCCATGCGCCCGTCAGCCTTGAGCGGCAGCTCAAGATTGACCTGTGCGCCATCCGTGATGCGCGACAGCGATGTGCGTGACCAGGTTTCCGCGGCCAAGTCGGCGCAGAACGACGTCGGCTTAATGTCGAGAGCCGTGAGGCAAACGCCGCTGACTGCGATGCTGTTGCCTTCCTTCAGCTCTTTTGCCGTATTAGGAGCGTTGATGGTGATGCGATGATTGCCGCCCCGTTCGACGATGCTGGCAATGGTTCCAACTTCTTCAACAAGTCCAGTAAACATGATGATGACCTCAGGTAGTGCGTTAGAAAATCGAGCTGTCGGCGGAGAGCTATCAGCTGTCAGCTGTCAGTCTTCAGCTAAGTCACGTGGGCTCTAAGCTTTTAGCCTTTAGCAATCGAACCCGCGGTGCTGGGAGCAGAGCTCAAAATCCCAATTACTAAAAGCTAAGCGCCAAGAGTTGAGGAAGCTCCAAACCAGCCTGCAACCTCGGTTCAGGGGCTAAAGCCCTCTACATGAACGGCAGCTTCTACGCGGCGCTGAAGCGCCGCTCTACCAAGGCACCCGACACCGACAACCGACAACCAACAACTGCCAACCAATAACCGACAACCGACAACTATTTTTCCCCCTCCGGCTGCCACGATACCAGCCGAATCTCTTCCTGATACGGATCGTGCAGGTAGCCTTCCACCGCGAAATCTTCGCCAAAGCGATGCAGCGTGAGCGACTGGACCGTGGCGGCTTCGCTGATGCGGCGATATCCGGCGCCCAGCGCGAAGGGAATCGAACCTTGTCCCGACAGAATCTTGGGGGCGTAATAAAAGAAAATCTTATCGACAATGGCTTCCGAAAGCGCGGCCCAGTTCACCATGGCTCCGCCTTCGATGATGAGGCTGGTGATCTGCCGTTCGCCTAGTTTGACCAACACGCGGTCAAGATCGGGGCGGCCATCCAAGGTGGGAGCGCCGCTGGGAAAGACGATCGTACCGTCCTCCGCGGAACGCCGCATCGGCACCTGTTCTACAATAACCCCCCTCGCCTCCAGCTCTCTCCGCTTATTTTCTTCCGCAAAGCAACAGAACACGATGAGATCCTGGTGCGTGGTCTTCACCACTCGCGACTCCAGCGGCAGCCGCAGCCTCGAATCGAGAATCACGCGCAGCAGCGGACGGCGGCGGGGAAGCCCGGTGCGATCGGTCAGCAGCGGATCGTCGGCGATGACCGTGCCCACGCCGACCATGATGGCATCGTTGGCGTGGCGCATCTCGTGCACGTGGGTGCGCGCGGCTTCGCTGGTAATCCAGCCGCCGCTTGGGGTCAGCGAGCCCAATCCAGTGCCTACCGGACTGTCGTCGGGAGGCGGCGCAATTTTTCCATCCAGCGTCATCGCCGTCTTCAGTGTGACAAACGGAATCCGGTAGCGGATGTATTTCGCGAAGGCCTCGTTCAGCTTCTTGGCATCCGCTTCGAGAACGCCGTCCTGTACTTCGATTCCGGCTTCCCGCAACTTCGCCAGTCCGCGGCCACCCTCGCGCGGATTGGGATCGCGCATGGCGGCGACCACACGCTTGACTCCAGCAGCGACCACTGCATCCGTGCATGGCCCGGTGCGACCGGTGTGGGAGCAAGGCTCGAGCGTGACATAAAGGGTTGTCCCTCGCGCGCGTGAGCCGGCTTCCTCGATGGCTACAATCTCAGCGTGTTTGCGGTCTTCGTAAAGATGCGTACCGCGGCCAACAACCGTGCCGTCGGGTGAGACCAGCACAGCGCCGACGCACGGGTTCGGAGAAGCCAGCGCGATGCCTTGCCGGGCGAGATCCAGCGCCTGCTGCATGTAGTGCTGGTCGCGGGATGTTTCTTGAAGAGGCACGAGTTTCAATCAACTCTCTAATTCGTGAAGAACCAGGGTTTCAAATCAGCTTCTGGAATGAAGCGACACGCTTGCTGGAATATGCCATAGAGAGTGCCCGTAGCAATGTCCTTGTGCAGAGGAACGGCAAGCGTCTGCCGTTCTCCGCTGGGGAGAACACGCCGCAGCTTGGCGTGGCTTCCGCGAGTGCTGATGACATGGAAGCCAAAACTGCCGAGAGCCTTCAAAACCTCTCGGGCAGACATCTGCCGCAATCGGGTCATAGCGTCAGGGGTGTCTCAAAGATGACCTGTAATCGCAGACGCTCCGAAAAGCCCATCGCAGCTAAGTCCTCACCTTCAAAGTAAAGAGCGACCACCTCGTTCAAATTGTGCAAAGTCTCATCCAGGGTTCCTCCCTGCGTGACCGCCGCGATCTCCAGACATTGCGCCGTAAATGCATCCTGTCCGCGATGGATAACCGCATGGATTACCTCGGGTTTCATGCCATTGCCGGGCTCGCTCGCTTCTCCACTGCGTGTAGAGCGTCGAGGGCTTCCCGGGCTTGCCATCCCTGCGGCGCGGTATCGGGTCCGTACTTGGTACGTGCCACGGTTAACGCGCTCGAAGTAGTCCCATTTGCGGAGATGATTTTGCGGGGCATTGACGCAGCAGCGGCTCACGATGTCAGTCCGAACGGAGCTTTCGTTCAGCGTAGGCAGCGCCTTTATCACTTCGTCGGGAGTAAAAGTCCAGTCTTTCCGCTGGCGCGCGATCTGGTTAGCTGCGGCCAAGACTTGCTCGTGGACGTGCATATTTACCTCACACACCGGATGCTAGTTCTAAAGTCACGTGAATGTCAAGTGATTATCAATCGAATAACGAGTTCACAAAGTCTTGTGGATTGAAGGGCAGAAGGTCGCCGATTTTTTCGCCGACGCCCACATAGCGCACTGGCAAGCCTAATTCCTTGCAGATTGCGACCACGACGCCGCCCTTGGCGGTTCCGTCCAGTTTGGTGAGCACAATGCCTGTCACTCCCGCGGATTGCGTGAACAGGCGCGCCTGCTGCAATCCGTTCTGGCCGGTGGTAGCGTCCATCACCAGAAGCGTCTCGTGCGGAGCAGTAGCGCTGAAGCGCTGCGCGGTGCGCCGCATTTTTTCCAACTCAGCCATCAAGCTGGTCTTGGTATGCAGACGTCCCGCTGTATCGACGATGACGTAGTCGGTGCGGCGCGCTTTCGCTGCTTGCAATGCGTCGAATAAAACTGCAGCCGGATCACCGCCCGGCTTGTTCTTGATGACCTCGGTTCCGGTGCGGTCGCCCCAGACTTCCAGTTGCTCGATGGCGGCAGCGCGGAACGTATCGGCGGCGGCCAGCAGAACGGTTTTGCCTTGTCCACGCAACAGGTGCGTCAGCTTGCCGATTGAGGTAGTTTTGCCGGTGCCGTTTACGCCGACCACCAGGATGACCTCGGGTTCGCCATCCACTTTCCGTAGCGGCCGCTGCTCCGCGGCGTTGAGAATCGACAGCAGCTCTTCCTTCAGAACGCGCTTGAGTTCGTCGACGTTCTCCACCTGCTTGCGATCCACCTTCTCGCGCAGGGCTTGCAAGATGGTCGAGGTGGTGGCAGTGCCAAGGTCGGCGGAAATCAGCGTAGCTTCAAGATCGTCAAGCGTTTGGCGGTCGATTTCCTTGCGAAAAGCGACAACCTCTTCAATGCGCTCGCTGAGGCTCTCACGCGTGCGCGTGACCGCCTCCTTCATGCGTTTCAGAAAACTGGGTTTTTCTTCAGTACTGCCGAAAAGGGTTTGAATCATGAATAATCCGTCGCGAGAGTGGATTGTGCGGCGGAAAACGCCGTCCGAAAGCTGGACTCGTCGCGAAAACTCATTATAGACAAGCGCTGACGATGGTGGTGTGACCCATGACCACAGTCGGTTGGCCGGAATCCATCGCGCAACGCCTGACATCCAACGTATTTATTCCTAAGGGAGCGTCCGATGCCGAGTTGCGAACACGTCAAAGTGGCAAATCCCGATGTCCTGCCCAGCGATGATGGCTGCACCAAGTGTCTGGCAACCGGCCAGCGCTGGGTGCAGCTACGCAAATGCCTGATTTGCGGCCACGTGGGATGTTGCGATTCATCCCCCGGCCAACACGCCAATGAGCACTTCAAGGAAACCGGCCATCCGGTGATGCAGGCGTTCAAGTCCGGCAGCTGGATGTGGTGTTACGAACACGAGACGTACGTGTGAGGGAGGCCGCTGTTCGCTGTTCGCTTTTCGCTAAGGCGCGGTGGAAAACTATTCGAAGGAGACGACAGCAATACTGATCTGGTGCAGAGGCTAAAAATATTCTGTTGACGACGACTGAGTTGTCTGTAGCTTTCGAAGCGAATAGCGAATAGCGAATAGCGAATAGCGAATAGCGAATAGCGAATAGCGAATAGCGAATAGCGAATAGCGAATAGCGAATAGGAATAGCGAATAGCGATATCGCTTCTTCTCCGTGTACTCTGTAAAGATTGATCGCGATGCTTAATTCGTTCCTGAGAACCAATGGTCTTTTCTAACCGCACCCCCTCCCGGACTTTGCGGTCCGGCATCACCGCCAGCCTGTGCCTGTTGGTGGCGCTGCTTACTGTTACAGCGCCGGCGCAAGTTCCATCTCCCTGGGTCGACACCAAGCCTCTTGCCGTCGATACCGGAACCACCGGTCTCAAGCTGATGCTGCGCCGGCTGCACACCACCGCGCGGCTGATGCACACGGTGGCCCACCCTGACGATGAGGACGGTGGCATGCTGACGCTGGAATCCCGCGGCCAGGGCGCGAGCGTATTACAACTCACGCTGAATCGCGGCGAAGGCGGTCAAAACAAGGTCGGCAGCAATCTGTTCGACGAGCTAGGCATCATTCGCACGCTGGAGTTGCTGGCAGCCGACCGCTACTACGGCGTTGAGCAGCGATTCACCCGCGTGGCGGATTTCGGCTTCTCCAAGACGGCGGAAGAGACATTCCAAAAGTGGGGCGGGCACGACATCGCGCTCGGCGACATGGTGCGGGTCATTCGCACGTTTCGCCCGGACGTCATCTGCACCCGCTTCCAAGGGAGTCCTCGTGACGGCCACGGAAATCATCAGGCCTCAGGGATTCTGACCCGCGAAGCATTTCGTGCAGCAGCTGATCCCACGCGCTTTCCTGATCAGATCCGCGAAGGCTTGCAGCCGTGGCAGGCGAAGAAGTTGTACATGGACAACGTCCGCGCCACCGAGGATTGGACGGTAAAGCTGGAGACCTCGCAACTCGATCCGCTGTTGGGCGAGACCTACGTGCAGTTTGGCTGGAAGGGATTGCGGCATCAGCTTTCGCAGGGCGCAGGCGCGTGGACCGCGCCGGAGGGTCAGCGCTTCAGTTACTACAAGCTGATCGATTCCGCTATGCCGAACCCGCCCGCAGCCAGCGCGCATGAAACCAACTTCTTCGATGGCATCGACACGTCTTTGCCCGGGTTGGCTGCGCGGTTAGGCGCCGATGAATCCAAGGTTCCCGGCCTGCGTTCGCAGCTTGTGGCAATCGCCAAGACGGTGGACGAGGCGACAGCAGCGGCCGACAAAGATCCCCAGGCCGCGGGCAAATTTCTTCTTCAAGGCCTGAAATTGACGAATGATCTCACCAGTAAGATTGTTCAATCCGGTCTCAACGGTGTCGAGAAGGCCGACCTTCTGGCCGACCTTCACACCAAGCAGGAGCAGTTTGCGGCCGCTGCCAACCTGGCTTTCGGCGTCAATCTTGGCGTGGGGCCGGGTACTCCTGACGGTCGTCCTTTGGCCGCAACCTTCTCGACCGGCGAGGGCGAGGTGCTGGCTGCGGTAATCACGGCAGGCAAGCCGTTCCTGCTGATGGCGAAGCTCCATAACGGCAGCGCGGCGCAGATGGAATTGAAACAGTTTCGGCTTGATGTTCCCGCCGGCTGGAAGTCTGAGCTGTTCATGGACAAGGTGCCGAAGGCGCTGGCGCCCGGCGATGATTGCGCGCTGACGTTTCGCGTGACGCCGCCCATCGATGCGCAGCCCACTAAGGCTTATTTCCATCGCGACGATCCTGAAACCGACGCGATTTACAAAATCGACAATCCGCAGTACGTGACGCTGGCGTTGCCGCCCCCACCGGTATCGGCGGATGTGATTTACAGCATCGCTGGCCAGGAAGGCGAAATCCGCAGCGTGGCGCGCACCCCGATGCACGATGCGAAAGGCGAGCAGTGGTCGATGCCGCTGGCAGTGGTGCCTCCATTCTCGGTGGAGACGTCGCCGACCACGCAGGTCATTCCGGCGGGCCCTGATCCGTCTGCGAAATTGAGTGTGGTTGTCCGGACAACCGCCGACCGCGAAAACGGCACGGTGCGTCCCGAGGTTCCTCAACCGTGGAAGGTTGAGCCGGAGTCGGCCCGGGTCAGCTTCACCGAGTCGGGGCAGCAGTCCGCAGAATTCAAGGAAATGCCGGATGGCGCGAAGGAAGACCGTTACCGCGTAAAGGCTGTGCTGGACGCGGGTGGCCGCAATTATGGCGAAGGCTATAGCCTGGTCGCGCGGCCCGATCTCGGCGGCTTCTTCTATTACCAGCCTGCGTTGCAGCGCGCCAGCATCGTTTCGGTGAAGGTCCCGCCGGATCTCAAGATCGGCTACATCATGGGAGCGGGCGACGACATTCCCACGGTGCTGCGACAGTTGGGGCTCGACGTCACGGTACTGTCCGCGGATGATGTCGCGCATGGTGATCTCAGCCGCTACGGAACTATCGTGCTCGGCATTCGCGCTTATGACACGCGCGAAGACGTCGCCAAAAATAACCAGCGGCTGCTGGATTACGCCAAGAACGGCGGAACGCTGCTGGTGCAGTACAACACCTCGCCGGCCGATTTCAATGCTGGGCATTACACTCCTTATCCCGCCAGCCTGAGCCGCGAGCGCGTGACCATTGAGCAGGCGCCGGTGACCGTGCTCGATCCGCAAAATGCCGTCTTTCACTATCCCAATCCAATCACAGCCAAGGATTTTGACGGATGGGTGCAGGAGCGCGGCCTGTACTTCATGGATTCGTGGGACCAGCATTTCACGGCGCTGCTGGCGTCGAATGATCCGGGCGAGCCGCCGCAAAAGGGCGGCTTGCTGCTGGCTCAGTATGGTAAGGGCTATTACATCTACACCGGATATGCTTTCTTCCGACAACTGCCGTTCGGCGTTCCTGGGGCCATTCGCCTGTATGTGAATCTGCTGAGCGTTGGACATGAGCCAAAATAGTTCGGCCGAGCGGCCGGAACTGATCCGCGGAGTCGGTCTTGCCAGCGCGACCACGCTGAACATGATCGACATGATCGGCGTGGGTCCGTTCATCACCCTGCCGCTCATGATTGCCGCCGCGGGTGGGCCGCAGGCGATGCTCGGCTGGATTCTAGGAGCCGTTTTCGCACTCTGCGACGGGCTGGTGTGGGCTGAATTGGGCGCAGCCATGCCCGAGGCGGGCGGTTCCTATCGCTACCTGAAAGAAATCTACGGACCGAAGTCGCTGGGACGGCTGCTGTCGTTCCTCTTCATCTGGCAGCTATCGTTCAGCGCGCCGCTGTCCATTGCTTCGGGCTGCATCGGCCTCGCACATTACGCGGGATACATCTGGCCCAGCCTCGAGCACAATCTCCTCACCCATAACCTACACTTGGGCATTCCGCTGATCGGCGCGCTCGACGTGAGTGTGCTGGTGATGCCAGCGACATTCGTTGCCATGGCGACCTGTGCTCTGGTGATGTTCCTGCTTTATCGGCGGATCACCGTGATCGGCAAACTCGCCGAGTTGCTTTGGGTTGGAGTAGCGCTGGCGGTCGGATGGGTGATCGTCGCTGGCCTGACACATTTCAGTGCAGCACGCGCCTTCGACTTTCCGCCGGGCGCGTTCACCCTCTCGCCCGCATTCTTCACCGGCATGGGCGCGGCCATGCTCATCGCAACCTACGATTACTGGGGCTACTACAACGTTTGCTTTCTCGGCGGGGAAGTGAAGGATCCCGGCCGCACGATTCCGCGAGCACTCATCATCTCCATTGTCGTGGTCGCTGTGATTTATATCGTGATGAACATTGCCGTGCTCGGCGTGGTGCCGTGGCGGGAACTGGCCCAGCACTCCGGCGAGCAGAACAACTACATCATCTCCGTCTTCATGCAGCGGATTTACGGCAGCTGGGCAGGCCGGCTCGCCGCCGGGCTGATTATGTGGACGGCGTTCGCATCGGTTTTCTCCTTGCTGCTCGGCTATTCGCGTGTACCTTATGCGGCGGCGCTGGACGGTAATTACTTCCGCGCCTTCGCCAGGCTGCACCCGCAATATCGTGTGCCCACGGTCTCGCTGCTGGCCCTCGGCTTTGTAGCCATGCTGTTTTGTTTTTTGCGACTGGCTGACATCATCGCCGCGCTGGTAGTGATCCGGATTCTGTTGCAGTTCATTGTGCAGGCGGTAGGGGTGATGGTTTTGCGCAAACGCCGGCCTGACATGCCGCGTCCGTTTCGCATGTGGCTTTATCCCTTGCCTGCTTTGCTGGCGATTGCGGGTTTCGTTTTCATTCTGCTGTCACGAAGAAATTTCTTCCGCGAGATTCGCTACGCGCTGGTGATTGTCGTGGTCGGCCTCGTTATTTACTTCGTGCGTTCCTGGCGGCGGCGAGAGTGGCCCTTTGCGGTCGAGACATCAGGTCTCGATCCGGCCGGATGATTGGTGAAAATCGGGCGCTACTGGTCACGAATTCAAAGCCGCTCGGAACGCTGCCCGTGAAATCCTCTTGGCTCAGGGTTACCTTTCCGGTTGGAGCAAGTCTGATGGGCGATGACCACGAGTGGCGCATGGCGGAATCCGAAATCCTCAAGCAGCCTCCCCTTTGGTGTGAAATTTCCAGCCGGATCCGCTGCTTTGCAATCCGCCGAGAGAGCTGAGCCGATGCCGGAGCTCGGCTCGATGCCGGAGATGCCCATCGTCCCACCGCGGCGAGGCCGCGTGCTCGGTCCCCTGCACGAACCTCTCTTCCGGACGCTCTGGATTGCCGCCGTCGTTAGTTATACCGGCACCTGGATGCAGAATGTCGGCGCGGCCTGGCTGATGACCTCGCTCACCATGTCGCCGCTGATGGTGGGACTGGTGCAGGCTGCGGGAAGCATTGCGGTGTTTCTGGTGGTACTGCCCGCCGGCGCGATCGCCGATGTAGTGGATCGGCGCAAGTTGCTGATGTTCACGCAGACGTGGATGGTGCTGGCTGCCGCCGGACTGGGCGTGTTGACGCTCGCAGGGAAGGTTACGCCCGCTTTGTTGCTGGTGTTCACGCTGCTGATGGGCATCGGGGCGGTGGTGAACGATCCGGCATGGCAGGCGATTACGCCCGAAACTGTGTCGCATAAAAATTTTGCGGCAGGCGTGGCCCTGAACTCAGCAGGATTCAATGTGGCCCGCGCGATCGGCCCCGCCATCGGTGGCCTGGTGATCGCGGCGGCAGGCTCGGGCATTGCGTTTCTGCTGAACGCGGTTTCGTTTTTCGGTGTCATTTACTTTCTGTATCAGTGGCAGCGCAGGCCAGGCCGGACCACCATCCGCGCCACCCACATGACTCATGCGATGTGGGAAGGCATCCGCCACATGCGAGGCTCGGGGACGGTGAAAGCGGTGCTGGTGCGCAGCGCCGTGTTCAGCATTTCTGCCAGCGCGTTGCCCGCGATGTTGCCGTTGCTGGCGCATCCGTTCGGTTCGCAGGGTTACGGCCTGCTGCTCGGATTCTTTGGGCTGGGCGCGCTAGCCGGTGCGATCTGGATGCCGTTCTTGCGGCGAAAGATTTCTTCCGACGCGCTAGTGTCGATCGCGACCGCCGTGTTCGCCTTCGCCACGTTCGCCGGGGGAAAGTGGCAAGGCTTTATCCCGCTGGCGGTCACGCTGTTTGTAGCCGGCCTCGCCTGGATCCAGATTCTGGCGAGCCTGAATGTATCGGCGCAAACCATGTGTCCTGCGCCTATGCGGGCGCGCGCGATTTCGATGTACTTGCTCGTGCTGCAAGGCGGTCTGGCCGGGGGCGCAGCTTTGTGGGGAGAGATCGCTGAAAAGCTCGGCATGGTACGCTCGTTGTCGTATGCCGCGATGGGGCTGCTGATCGGCATGGCAGCGGCGGGATGGTTTAAGTTACAGTCCAGTGAATTACAACCCAGCACCGTGGGAATGGACTAGAATCCTCCCACGCGTAACTCGGCCCGAATCACACCAAACATTCTCAGTGGAGGCTTTGCGATGAGGAAAGAAATGGTACTGGCAATTGCGCTGTTGGCATTGGGCACCGTGGGTAGCGCGGCAGCAGCGGTTCCGCAGGCTAAGACCGACCAGAAGCCGACGTTCTCGGCGGTCTACGATCGGACCCTCAGCGGGATCGAGCGCGAAGTCGTTCCTGCGGCCGAGGCAATGCCGGACGACAAGTTTAATTTTGCGCCGACCCAGGGCGAGTTCAAAGGCGTGCGGACTTTCGCGCAGCAGATCAAGCACATCGCTGCCGTCAACTACATGCTGGGCGCGGCGATCCTCTCGGAAAAGCCGCCAGTCGAGTTAGGCGGCGAGAATGGTCCCGACAACATCACCTCCAAGGCTGACGTGGTGAAGTTTCTTAAGGAATCGTTTTCTTACCTGCACAAGGCGCTGAGCTCCATCGACGAGAGCAATGTTCTGGGACAAGTGCAGAGTCCCTTCGGAGCGAACAAAGCCTCGCGGCTGGGACTGGCGACCATAGCTCTCAGCCATCCGTTCGATCATTATGGGCAAATGGTGGAATATCTGCGCATGAACGGAATCATTCCTCCGGCCAGCCGAGCGCAGTAAGAACATGAGAGCCTTGCACTGGGCGCGAGCGATCGCGCCTTTTTTCGTGGCGCTTCCGCAACCGCGGCCAAGAGTTCCAATTTTTCTTTTGCGCGGAAAGCGAAAACTTCCTTATCCTCTTTGGGTTTCAGATCACGGAACCAAAATTCTGCAATCGATGAATAGCTGATGAAACCTTCGCCGATGTTTCGTAAACTCGATGCCGTAGTCGTGCTGATGACCACATCGACTTCGCCGTTTTCGACGGCTGCCATGTTTGTGGCCACGGGCGTGTGGCGGAGAGTCTCCAAGGAGTTTTGCCATATGAAGAAAGCTTTGATGTGTGGGCTGCTGGCGGTTGCTGTAGTCACCTGCGGCAGCACCTTGTATGCCCAGATGCAGGAAGGCGCTGGTCCGGGCGGCGGAGCACCGCGTCGCGGACCAATGACCACCGAGCAGCGGTTGCAGCACCTGACCAAAGCATTGAATCTCACCGAAGATCAGCAGACGAAGATCAAGCCGATTCTGGAAAATGAAACTCAGCAGTTACAGGCTCTGCATCAGGATACGTCCATTGCTCAGCAGGACCGCTGGCCCAAGATGAAGGCGATTCGCGACAACACCACCTCCCAGATCACTCCCATCCTCACGCCGGACCAGCAGAAGAAATACGAAGAGATGACGGCGCGCCACGGACCGCCTCCGGGTGGCATGGGACAAGGTATGGGGCAGGGCCAAGGTCAGAGCGAACCCCCGCCAGCGCCTCCGCAGTAATCCGTCGAACGACAACTGAGCTAAAGCAAAATAGCTTCGGGCAAGTAGCCACGCGCTGCTTGCCCGTTTTTTGTCGGCCAAAATTACATTCAATCCATGTTGAGGTTTCGCGACAGCATCCTGCAACGGCGTTGCATCCCAACTTTTGTCGAGGTGCAGCATGGCCTTTTTCACCAGCCCACGTCGCTCAAAGTTCCTGGTCCTGGCGATGCTATGCAGTCTGAGCGTGCTTCTCGCCTTGACCGCTTGCGGATCTTCCAGCAGCACCGCTTCGGGAAGCGGCACCTCGGGCGGCAGCGGCTCGGGCGGAACCGGTTCGGGTGGTAGTGGTGGCTCAGGTGGAACCGGCGGAGGCGGCGGTACGGGAGGAACTGGCGGCGGGGGCTCGGGCGGCATCGCCCAGGTGCAGCACGTCGCGATTGTGGTTCTGGAGAATCTCAACTACAGCGACATCGTGGGCAGCGCGAGCGCGCCGTACATCAACAGCCTGATCAGCCAGGGCGGGTTGGCCACCAATTATTACGCCAACGTGCACCCCTCCATCGGAAACTATTTCGCGATGACCACTGGCGAAGAGTACAGTACCGACGACAATTTTAACGGCGTCGTGCCTATCGATAACGTGGTGCGCGAACTTCACGGCCGCCTCGAAGTCGTGGAAGGTTTACGCGCAGAGTCTGCCCCAGCAGGGATATCTGGGTGGCGATGTCTATCCCTATCTTCGCCGGCACAATCCGGTTTCCTATTTCAGCGATGTTCAACCTCCCTCGCAGCTGAATATGAACATCGTGGATTTTTCCCACCTCGCTACCGATCTATCGGCCAGCCAGTTGCCGGCTTACTCGTTCATCGTTCCGGACGCCGAACACGACGCGCATGATTGTCCCGGCGGCGGCTCGGGCTGCGATGTCAACACCAAGCTGGCTGCGGCGGACACGTGGTTGTCGGCGAATCTGCCTCAGCTGCTCACTAATGCGCAATTCCAGCAGAGCGGCATCCTTGTCCTTACCACAGATGAATCGCGCAATGACGACACTAATGGCGGCGGCAAGGTAATGACCGTGCTGGTCGGAACAGGGGTGAAAGCCGGTTATCAGGGCGCCGCGACCTACGACCATCGCAGCCTGCTGGGCCTCAGCATGACAGCTTTGGGTATCAGCACGATCCCGAACGGCGCAGGATCGGCTACGCAGATGACGGAATTCTTTCAATGAAGCTGTCAGTTTTCAGCTGTCAGCCATCAGCTGTCGGCTAAAAACCGTGCGCTCTTCCAGCGTTCATTTTGTTGTCTCGAATTGTGGCTAGGAGGTTACACAAATCTTAGAAGTGGGTGATCGCCGATTGAAAGCTGACAGCTGACAGCTGACAACTGACAACCGACAACTGACAACTAACATCCGACAACTGAGCCGAATCGCCCTGCCTCAGCACGGAATCTAATCCAACAGCTAGAATAAGGGACACGCATGCATCGGGTGTATCTCGACAACAACGCGACCACGCCGCTTCTGCCTGAAGTGTTTGAAGCGATGCGGCCGTACTTCCTGGAGAAGTTCGGCAACGCCTCGTCCATTCATCAGCAGGGCCAGCAGGCGCGCGCCGCCGTGGAGCAGGCGCGTGAGCGTGTCGGGGAGTTGTTGAACTGCCGTCCGGCGGAGATCGTGTTCACCAGCGGCGGCACGGAGAGCGATAACCTGGCGCTGTTCGGCATGGCAAAGCCGGGCGATCACATCATCACCTCGGTCATCGAGCATCATGCGGTTCTGAACACCTGCAAGCGACTGGAAGAGAGCGGCTGCACGGTAACGTATCTGCCGGTTGACGGGCGAGCACTGGTCGATCCCGATGACGTGCGCCGGGCGTTGCGCCCCGAGACGAAGCTGATCAGCATCATGCTGGCCAACAACGAAACCGGAGTCGTGCAGCCGATTGCGAAAATCGGAAAGATTGCCGCCGAAGCCGATGTGTACTTTCACACCGACGCAGTGCAGGCCGCCGGAAAACTTCCTTTGGACGTCAAGCAGATTGCTTGCGACCTCCTGACCATCTCGGCCCACAAGATTCACGGCCCGCAGGGAATTGGCGCGCTCTTCGTACGGAAGGGAACGCTGCTACAGCCGCTGCTCTACGGCGGCCGCCATGAGCGTTCGCGGCGAGCAGGCACGGAAAATCTGCCGGGCATCGTTGGACTCGGCAAGGCGGCCGAAATTGCGCAGCGCGGTTTCAACGATGGCAGCGTGCAGCGGATGGCCGAGCTGCGCGACCGCTTGCAGACCGCGATTCTCGGCGCCGTGGAGCAGGTTGGGGTAAACAGTGATGGCGCTCCACGAGTGCCTAACACCACGAACCTTTACTTCGACTGCATCGAAGGCGAAGCGATGGTGATTGCGCTCGATCTGAAAGGCCTATCGGTTTCGACCGGCGCGGCCTGTTCGTCGGGAGCGATTGAACCTTCGCATGTGCTGACGGCAATGGGACTGTCGGCTGACCGCGCGCGCGCCAGCATTCGCTTCAGTCTGGGCAAGCAAACCACGGCCGAGGATATCGACTTCGCTGCGGCCTTGGTTCCGCAAGTGGTGGCGAGATTGCGCGAGATCAGCCCGGTGTATAAGAAGGCAGCTCTCAGCTCTTAGCCGTCAGCTCTCAGCTGTCAGCTGAGGCAGCGGTCGGCTTTCAGCGGTTAGTTAAACTCGCTTCGTCGCGGTTTACCAGTCAACACGCAAGACGCGGTATTCTAGGGCTACTGTCATAGATATGCTCATCCAATAGCTGATAGCTAAATGCCAAATGCCAAATGCCAACTGCTAACTTACGGACCGTTGCTGTAGCCATGTCGGGCGGGGTGGACTCGTCCGCCGTGGCGGCGCTGCTCTGCGAGCAGGGGTACCACGTTGTGGGACTTACCTTGCAGCTCTGGAATCAGCGGCGGCTGGCGGGACACGAAGGCATGCCGGAGACGGTGCAGGGGCGCTGCTGCTCCATTGACGATGTGTATGATGCGCGACGCGTAGCCGAGACCCTGGGCATTCCGTACTACGTAGTCAATCAGGAAGAGCGTTTCGAGAACGACGTGGTGCGCCCATTTGTGAAGGAGTATCTCTCCGGGCGCACGCCCATTCCTTGCAGCCTGTGCAACAACCATCTCAAGTTCGACCAGCTCCTGCTGACGGCTCGCCAGATTGGCGCCGATCTGTTGGCGACCGGCCATTACGCCCGCAACCAGTTCGACGAGGGCAGCGGGCGCTGGATTCTGAAGCGGCCGGCCGATCGCAGCAAGGACCAGACATACTTTCTCTTCGGCCTGACCCAGGAACAGCTTAGCCGGACGCTGTTCCCGCTGGGCGAGATGCGCAAGCCCGACGTCCGCGAGGAAGCCAAGCGCGCCGGCCTGACGCTATTCGAGAAGCCTGACTCGCAGGAGATCTGCTTCATCCCCGGCGGCGACTACAAGCAGTTTCTGGATGCTTACCTCGAGGAGCAGGGCGAAGAGTTGCCCGACACTGCCGGCGAACTGGTTACGACCTCGGGCGAGGTGGTAGGGACGCATCATGGCATCCACAACTTTACCGTCGGACAGCGCAAGGGCCTGGGAGTAGCTACGGGATCACCGCTGTACGTTTTGCAGATTCGAGGCGAGCAGCGGCAAGTGGTGGTTGGCGGCGGGGAAGAGCTGTTCTCGCGAACCCTGCGCGCTAATCGTCTCAACTGGATTGCGATCGAGACTCTGCGCGAACCGCTACGAGTGCAGGCCAAGATTCGCCATCGTCACGAACCCGGCGCGGCGCTGCTGGAGAGATCTGGCGATGGCGAGGCGCTGCTCACGTTCGATGAGCCGCAACGCGCTATCACGCCGGGGCAGGCTGTCGTTTTCTATGATGGTGATGTGGTGGTCGGCGGAGGATGGATTTACTAGTGAAACTCTGCTTTGTTTTGCAGGCGACGGCCGTTCAGGGTTTTGAAGGGGACGGCCTTTCAGGCCGTCCATAAGCATTGCAAATCAGTTCGGCTTCAGCCACCGGGAACCTCGTTTTCGCTTCCTGGTTGAAAACTGGGTCGAGTAGAGGTCCTTCGACTGCGTTCGGCTTCGCCTCACTCCGCTCAGGATGACAGAAGTTGTTGGGGGCTGCGCCTCACTTCGCTCAGGATGACAGAATTAAATAAACATCTCGTCGCTGGGGCCGCCGTTGCGCCGGCGTCTCTGCTGATTGAAGAAGCTGCCCACGCCTACTCCGATGGCCTGCACAATTCCTGACACCTGACGCACGGGCGACATCACCGTGTGCTGCACCTTCTCGGAAGTTTCTTCCACGCGGTCCATGGTGCGGGTCAGCATTTCATCGCCACGAATGACCTGAAGGCGAATGCGATCCACCACGTCGTTGACCGTGGTTTCAACCCGCTGCGCACCATCCTTGGCGGTGGTGGTAATCTGCGCTGCGTTGTCCAGCACCAGTTCGATTTTCGGGCGAGCCGTTTCGATAAAACTCTTCACGTTCTGCTGCATGATTTTGGCTTCGTCCAGCATCGGCAGTACTTTGGCCTGTACCGTGGAAGTCGTGTCCTCTACCTTTGAAGCCAGGGCTTCCATCTTGGCTTTCATTTTGAGCACGGCAATCAACATGCCCAGGAGGATCAGCATTTGCAGCACGACTGCGGCTGCCGTAACGGCGATGAAGATGGTTACATTGTCCATGACTTTCGCTACCCGTGGCCGAACCCGCAAATGCTCAGGCCAGCTCAAAATGTTCAGGACAGCCGAATCGACTGTCCTTCACTGAAACAAGCGTTGCCGTTAACCACTCGGCGATTCTGGTACACAGCGAAGCGAGCGCTGTGGAGGGCGACTAAACGCCCGAACCGCCAGTTTCCTCGGTGGTCGCCTCGCGATAGGCCTGACGTCCAGCTTCATAGGCGGAGCGAATCTGCTCCTTTTGCTGATTCAGGTAATCGCGTCCCTTATCGGCCCACGTACCCGCCTGATCGCGTGCCTGCCGCGCCCGCTCTTTCACCGAGTCGCGGCTGTCTTCTGCGACCTCACGCAACTGCTGGCGGATTTCATCGCCAGCCTTCGGTGCATACAGAATCCCGACTGCCGCGCCGATGCCCAAACCCGCTAAAAACCACAGAAAGCCACTACCGTCGCGCTCCGACATAATTGCCTCCTTAAGAAAGCTCGCGAGTCCGGATGTTAGCACCCGTATTGCGGAATTACAAACTCGCGAAAATGGATAATCTGGCCAATTGGATGCCGCAAAATAGCTTGCGTGATTGCTGCTGAAGGCGATTTGTTTATTTCTTCAGCAACGCGATCTGGCCCAAATGATACAGGTGGTGCTCCATGATGCCGTAGGCCTCCTCGCGGTAGGTGCGTTTCCCGGCGGCGCTTAGCGTGTCCAGTTTGGCCGGATCCAGCTTGCCTAGCGCTTCGCGGAATTCCTGATTGGAAGTGCGAAGGTCGGCCAAGCTTCTCTGCCAGTTTTCTTCTGTCGCGGATCGCATGGCAGGGAAGTTCAGTTCCTCAACCAGCCCGGCGCGCTGACCGGAGAGGCGCTTGGTGACCACCCCTTCCCAGAAGATCATGTGCATAACGATCTCCCAGATCGCATGCCGGTTCGCCAGCGGGCGAGCAGCGGCTTCCTCAGCCGAAATGCCCTCGAGAACCTGCCAAACCGGATCGCCGTGCCAAGGGGAGCCGCTGAGCACGGCCTCATAATGATCGCGAATCTTTTGGATGTCGGACATGTTTTCCCTCCTAACCGTCAAAAACTATATCACAGGTTAGGAGAGACGGATGTGGGCTTAGCAGTTTGCTGAAAAACCTGACTGTGGTGGTATCTCGGGTAGAGCTGGCCTTCAGGTGTCAAGTTCCGCGACATAGTTTACAGATTGTTCCGCGACATTCTTTACAGTAGGGATTAACTGGAAAGCCAATGTTCCACCATCACGGAGTGATGGCTTTCCAGATCGATTTCGCGCACCACCGTATTGCAGTAATAGACCAGCACTCGCTTTTCGATGCGCAACAGCTGTACCCATTCTCCAGCCAGGGCCTGCAACGAATAGACCTTGCCCTGCACCCACAGCTGCCCTTTGGCTCGCACTCGTACCAGTTCGGCACCCTCCGGATACTGCCAGGGCGGAGGCTGTGGATCGTACTTACGCGGGCTCGGGGTCCACACGCTGGCTGGGGTTTTCATCCCCAGCGCTTCGTGCGGACGGCTCTGGTTATACTCCTGGCGATACCCATCCAACCACGCCTGCCGGCCTTCGCCAGGCAAGCCGCGCAAGCGCATCGCCCGTTCCAGGCAGCCGTGGAAGCGTTCCACCTTGCCCTGAGTTTGAGGATGGCGAACCCCGCTCCAACGCAAGCCGATCCCCTGCTTCATCAGCCAGACCGCCAGCTTAGTGATACCGCCCGGCGATTGCGTGTTCCACCATGGCGTGCCATGGTCCATCAGCATCTCTTCCGGCACCCCACAGTGCCCAAAGGCGTCTTCCAACTGCTCGCGCACCAGTTCGGCTCGCGTGCTGCCGGTAGCCGCCAACACCGTAAGATAGCGGCTGTGGTCGTCGAGCACCGCCAGCGGACCGACGTGGCTGTCCCACCCGATCGGACTCTTATAATCCATCTGCCAGAGTTGGTTGGGACGCTCTCGGGTAAAGCGGCGCACGGCCGCGGCATGACGGTCTTGCCAGCGCACCAGTCCATGCCGCAACAAAATTCGATGTACGGTGCTGATCGCCAACCTGCAGCCCTGCTGGGCCAGTCGCCATTGCAGTTTGCGAGCTCCCCAGTCGGGATAGCGGCGGCGCAGTTCGATCACCTGCTGTTCGTGCTCGGCCTGGGTGCGTTGCGGACTCTGTCGCGGACGCCGACTGCGCTCGGCAATGCCGCCCAGACCCTGCTCCCGATAGCGATCTACCCACAGATATCCCGTGGGCCGCGAAATCGCAAACTCCTTACACAATTCAAGGAAAGGTTTTTCTTTTCGGCTAGCAGCTACCACGAACTCCACGCGTTGTTGCTGTAGGTCCATTGTCTTCCAAGGCATCCTTGTGTCGCCTCCCAGGCTCGCTTCGCTCGCCAGGGAGTGTAAAGGATGTCCCGGAACGCACTGTAAAGGATGTCATGAAACTGAACACCTTCAGGCCAGCGTACAAGCCTTTTATTTGTAGTTTCATAGCCGACTTCAGCCGGCGACAGGGGCGTTGCCCGCATTTTCAGCACAATGTTAGGCCGAGACGCGCCGATTTCGGGCTGCATTGCAGCCCCCGCAATCGGAGTTCCTGTCCGGCAGCAGGGAAGAAGCCGCAGCCTGATTTCAGATTGCGACGGTAGACTCGGGGGCGTCGGGAAGGGGAATCGGGTCCAGGCGCTCCCCCACGCTGCGACCGGTGTATCCCACTTTGAACAAGTCCTCGGGATTGGAAGTTTTCACGATTGCAATCACCTCAGACTTGGGGACGAAGACGACTCCTTCAAGCTCGAGGCCAGGGCACGAAAAGGCGACTTCGACGAAAGCTGAATCCGAGGTGTCATAACGGGTCGCGGGAAGAACCAGAAGCCCGCTGAGCGATGCGTTTTTATTGTCGGCAAGACCCCCGAGCAAGCGATCCAGCCCAGAGATTTTTACCCATTGATAACGGATGCTTACCAGACACGTAATGACCGAAGACATGAACTGATCTCTATTCTTTAAGGCCAACTTTAGGCCGCTGCGGGGAAAAACGGTTGGGGACGAGTGAAGCGTCGGTCGAAGATGCCATTCACATGGCCCAACCTTATTCCCAAACCAGCGTTTGCGATTCCACAATGCTGCGCCCGTTTCCACGAACTTGTGAAGCAGTTGTCGGTTTGAAAACCAGTTGTCGGTGGTCAGTGGTCGGTCGTCGGGTTAAAAAAACAAAGGCCCCGCATCTCTGCGAGGCCTCTGACGTACTGCTTTGGTTGTCAGCCGTTAGCTAAGAGCTAACTGCTAATGGCTAACTGCTGCCTTAGTACATGCCGCCCATGCCGCCGCCGCCGTGAGGCATCGCCGATTCCTTCTTCTCTTCCGGAATCTCGGCGACCAGGGCTTCGGTGGTGAGCATCAGGGCTGCGATCGAGCCTGCGTTCTGCAGGGCCGTGCGCGTGACCTTGGTAGGATCGATGACGCCGGCTTTCACCAGGTCTTCGAAGCTACCCGTCTGCGCGTTGTAGCCGTAGTTGCCTTCCTTGTGGTCGCGAATCTTGCCCACAACGATGGCGCCTTCTTCGCCGGCGTTGGCGACGATCTGACGCAGAGGCTCTTCCAAAGCGCGACGCACGATGTTGGCGCCGATCTTCTCGTCACCCTCGAGCTTCAAGGCGTCGATGGCATCAGCGCAGCGCAAGAGCGCAACACCGCCGCCCGGGACGATGCCTTCTTCCACCGCAGCGCGGGTAGCGTGCATGGCATCTTCCACGCGAGCCTTCTTCTCTTTCATTTCGGTCTCGGTCGCGGCGCCGACTTTAATGACGGCTACGCCACCAACCAGCTTCGCCAACCGCTCCTGCAACTTCTCGCGGTCGTAGTCGCTGGTGGTCTTCTCGACCTGACCACGAATTTCCTTCACCCGGCCTTCGATGTCGCCCGGCTTGCCTTTGCCCTCGACGATGGTGGTGTTGTCCTTGTCGATGGTGATCTTCTTGGCCTGGCCAAGATCCTGGATTTGGACGTTCTCCAGCTTGATTCCCAGGTCTTCGGTGATGGCCTTGCCACCGGTAAGGATAGCGATGTCCTGCAGCATAGCCTTGCGGCGATCGCCGAAGCCCGGAGCCTTAACGGCCGCAACCTGCAGCGTGCCGCGCAGTTTGTTGACCACCAGGGTGGCCAGCGCTTCGCCGTCGACGTCTTCCGCGATGATGACCAGCGGACGGCCGCCCTTGGCAATCTGCTCGAGCAGCGGGAGCAGGTCCTTCATCGAAGAGATCTTCTTCTCGTGGATCAGGATGTAGGCGTTCTCCAGAACCGCTTCCATGCGCTCCGGATCCGTCACAAAGTAGGGTGACAGATAGCCGCGATCGAACTGCATGCCTTCGACGACTTCCAACTGGGTTTCCATCGTCTTGGCTTCTTCCACCGTGATTACGCCGTCTTTGCCGACCTTCTTCATGGCTTCGGCAATGATGCGGCCAATGGTCTCATCATTGTTGGCGGAGATGGTGCCGACCTGCGCGATCATCTCGCCGGAAACCTTCTGGGACAGCTTGTCCAGGGCCGAGCCCTTGCGGTTGCCGTCCTCGTCCTGCGTGCCGACGATAGCGGTAACAGCCTTCTCGATCCCACGCTTCAGGGCCATCGGGTTGGCGCCGGCGGCAACAGTCTTGACGCCTTCGCGGTAGATAGCCTGGGCCAGAACGGTTGCGGTGGTGGTGCCGTCGCCGGCAACGTCGGAAGTCTTGGAAGCGACTTCACGCACCATCTGCGCGCCCATGTTTTCGAGCGAATCCTTCAGCTCGATTTCCTTGGCTACGGTCACACCGTCTTTGGTGATCAGCGGTGAACCAAATTTCTTTTCAATCACGACATTGCGGCCCTTGGGGCCGAGCGTGACCTTCACGGCGTCGGCCAGAACATTCACGCCACGAAGAATCGACTGGCGGGATTCCTCGCCATGCAGAATCTGCTTTGCCATTTGTTTCAATCTCCTTGTAGAAATCAGCCGTTGGCTATCAGCCGTCAGCTATCAGCTAAAACTTGCGGGTGCCCCATCCTTTCGCCGATTTTGCGAAAGGGTGGGAGACGAAACCGTTATGAAGTACAGGCGTGGCCTGGAGCTTCGAGCTCGTTACTTCGTTTTTGCGGCGTGCTCTTTGGGCTTGCTGGCGCCTTCCAGGATGCCGAGTACTTCTTCTTCGCGCATGATCAGGAAGTCTTCGCCGTCAATCTTGATTTCGGTGCCGGCATACTTGCCGAACAGGATGCGGTCGCCTTCCTTCACATCGAGGGGAAAGGTCTCGCCTTTGTCATTGGTCTTGCCGCGGCCTACGGAAATCACTTCGCCTTCCTGCGGCTTGTCTTTGGCGCTGTCAGGGATAATGATTCCGCCACGGGAGGTTTCCGCCTCTTCAACACGGCGGATCACGATGCGGTCATGCAGGGGAGTAAGCTTTGTAGCCATTCTTCAAACTCCTTTCGAGCTTTGAAATTTCGGTTAGATTCCGTTACTTTTGGCCGACCCAGATCGATTGTGTGGCGCGAAGTCGGCGTGTTTCCATGATCGTTGGGATAACTCAGGTGAATTCAGCAGGGTAGCTGCTAGCACTCAATCCTTACGAGTGCTAATAATAGGTCAGTTCAGGTGCGATGTCAAGGCCAAATATGGCGAAATATGAGCGTTCGGCACTCATATTCTAAGCCGTTACGGCAAAAGCCTTTTGCGGCCAGCTAAGGCAAGTTTTGCCCCTCAGACCAACGGTAGGCAGGTGCTACAGGCGGGGGCGGCGGAAGGTATCCGGAAGGAAGGCCGCTGCATCTATGCCAAGCAGTTGGATTGCATGTCGGCGTGATCGGTTCTTGGTCGACGAAAATTACAGTTCGGTCACGAACTAAAGATTACAGTTCCCATAGTCAGGCATTTGGAAGCATAATCAGAAAAGTCGCGGGTGCCATCTTGCCAGTCCCCTGTGCCGTTCGAGCCTCTTCACAGTCCACGCTAGTGTGGCGTTGTGCGTTTGCCCTGCTGATTTTGTTGAGTTTGGCCGGAGCGAGCCGCGCCCAGACGACGGCTGCGTCTTCGGACACTACGGCAACTGCTGCACAAAGCGCCTCCCCGAGCGCGACCAGTATTTCTCCTGCGGCGCATCCTGAAGCACGTCAAGTTGAGATTCCAACTGCGGCTCAAGTAGAAGCGGCCGCCACGCCGGATAGTAAGCCCGACGCTTCCGATGCGGAAGAAGCCGCGCATGCTGCTCCGGTGGCAGTGAGGAGCGCGACCGCAGCAAATCCATTGCCCGCGAAGTACAACGTCAATCTGATTGGGCAACGCAATATTGGTGCTGGCCTGGACTTCTATTCGCTCGACCGCGAGGTTGCGTTAGGGCGTCAGCTATCGCAGGAAGTAGAGTCCAGCGCGCGGCTGGTCACCGACCCGGTAATCAATGAGTACATTAATCGAATTGGTCAGAACCTGGTGCGTAACTCCGACGCGCGTGTGCCCTTCACCATCAAGGTTCTCGACACCGAAGAAGTGAATGCCTTCGCGTTGCCCGGCGGCTTCTTCTACGTGAACAGCGGGCTGATTCTCGCGGCCGACAACGAAGCCGAACTTGCCGGCGTGATGGCGCACGAGATTGCCCACGTTGCCGCGCGTCATGCGACCAAGAACATGACCCGGGCGCAGATCTGGAACATGGCCTCGGTGCCGCTTATCTTTATTGGCGGGCCTATCGCGTTCGCGGTGAGCGAGGTTGCTGGGCTGGCGGTTCCCCTGGGTTTCCTCAAGTTTTCGCGCGATGCCGAACGCGAGGCCGACCTGCTGGGTTTGGAATATGACTACGCGACGGGTTACGATCCCCAGGCCTTTGTGGAGTTCTTCGAAAAGCTGAACGTCGAGAAGAAGAAGCCGAACCTCGTCGCCAAGGCGTTCGCCACACATCCCATGAATGTCGAACGCATTCAAGCTGCGCAGGACGAGATCCGCAAATATTTGCCCGATCGCCCGGAGTACATCCTCGACACCAGTGAGTTCGAGAACGTGAAGGCCCGCCTGGCTTCGCTGGAGAACGGCCGCAGATTGGGCAGCTCGAAGGGCGATTCGGGAAAGCCCGTGCTGTTGAAGCGAACCAGTTCGACCTCCACCAGCAGCGGATCGGGTACATCGACGCCAAGCGGCAACAATTCGCCGGATCCGAAAGACGATGGCAGGCCAACCCTGAAGCGCGCTCCGCAAACTTCGGATTTCGTGACGGCTGGTGTTCCAGGTTTTGCGTTTTAAAGGTTGGGAGTTCGATATGGATATGAAATCGCTTCTTGTGATTGCCGCAATCGCCATCGGTGCCAGCGTGCGTGTGTTCGTTTTGCTGCGGCAGAAAAAAGCTATCTGGCCAGCGAAAAGCCGGTAGAGCGGCGCTTCAGCACCGCGGCAAGAACGTGGTCAACATTTCAGATTTTTACAAAGTGCTGAAAACCCTCCGACCTATTTTGCTCGGGTAGAGCTGGCCTTCAGGCCAGCGTCAAAGCCTTATATTGTCCCCCCGAGCCGGCTTCAGCCGGCGGCACAAAACCGAAGATCAAGGAAGCGTTGAGATGAGGCCGCGACCTCGCAGGGGCTGAAAGCCCGTAGGTTGTTGCACCTCTACGGCACGACCAAGGTCGTGCCCTGATACAAATCAAGTCAACGCGAGCTTTGTGCATGACTCAGCTTTTTAGCCCCAGCGGCTTTTTAGCCCGAACAACGAATCGCAGGCTTGAACAGAGTTTCCCAAAACTCTCCCCTCAATCCACTTGCCTAATCCTTCGGGAAAATTGCATCCGTTCCCATCCCTGCCTAAAATATGCGAATGAAGTTGCAGCGCCTGGTTTCTGCCGCACTGATCGCTCTGTGTGTCTCGCTTCCATTGTTTGCCGTCACCAAGGATGAAGGACCGCAATCCTCGCTGGCGTTTGTGGTGCTCAAGGATGACAGCGGCAAGCCCATACGCAACGCTGCCGTGGTGCTGCATCCGGTGGGAAAACACGGCAAGCAGGCCAAAGGCGGCTTCGAGCTGAAAACCGACAATGAAGGCAAGACGCATTTTGACGGCATTCCCTATGGGCCCATTCGCGTCCAGGTGATTGCGCCCGGCTTTCAGACCTTCGGCAACGATTACGAAATCAACCAGGCGGATCAGGTAATCACCGTGCGGCTGAAGCGTCCGCAGGGTCAATACTCGATATACGAGAATCACGCGAGTGGTGGGAGCAAGGCTGAAAGCAGCGGTGTGAACGGAACGAACGACAACAGCAATTCAGGGGGCAACACCAATAGTGGCGGGCGCGGCACTTCCGGCACCACACCGCCGAAGTGAGAGAGGCCGCTCTTCGCTGTTCGCTCTGTCTCTACAGTCTTCGCACGCTCCGTTTGATTTAACTGACAGCTGATAGCTGACGGCTGACAGCTCATGCCTGAAGTCGTACCTTCGCGATTTAGCGAATAGCCACCAGCCGCCTGCGGCATTCCGCAAAGGAGTTCCCTTGATCGAAGCCCGCGCGTTGTGGACCGACGAAGACCGTTTCGTGGGACAGGCGAGCAGTGGCCATGCTCTGGTGGTCGATGCCGGCAGCGAGAAATCTGCCAGCAGCCCGATGGAACTGGTGCTGATCGCGCTCTGCGGCTGCACCGCCAGCGATGTGGTCGGCATTTTGCGCAAGAAGCGCGAGCCGTTTACCAGTCTTGAAGTGCTCGCTAGCAGCGAGCGGGCGGAGGACTTCCCGAAGGTCTATACTTCCATTCGACTCGTATATCGGGTTGGCGGCAAGGTCAATCACAAAGCTATCGAAGACGCGGTGCGATTGTCGAAAGAGAAATATTGTTCCGTATCGGCGATGCTGGAGAAGACCGCCAAACTTGAATTTGTGATCGAACACGTGGATTAAGCAACACTCCATGGAGGGGCAATGGCCCGAACATGTAAGGTGTTGTTTGTACCGGTCATTCTTCTTCAAGCCGTATTCTTCTACTTCGTTTCTCAACATCGTCTGATCGACGGCGACGAGGGCTATTACACGCTGGCGTCGCGGCTGGTGCTGCAGCACAAGACTCCCTACTTGGATTTTTTCTACCCGCAGGCGCCGTTGCTGCCTTACGTTTACGCGTTGTGGTTGAAGGTATGCGGAGTCTCCTGGTTTTCGGCACGGACGTTGTCCGCGCTGCTGACCGTGATTGTCGGCGCGCTGCTATACACTCACGTCTGCCATGAGACGCAGAAGTGGATTGCCGGCGTCTCGGCGGTGATTCTGTTCGCCAGCAGCAGCCTGGTTTTCGCCTGGTTCCCGACGGTCAAGACATTTTCTTTGTCGGCGCTGTTTTTGTTCGCCGCATACGTTGTGCTCGCCCGCACGAGCCCGACGTCTTCCGGGTGGCCGCTCGCGGCTGCGGGAGTTCTGTTCGGCCTTAGCGTCGATACCCGCTCGTACTTCATCGCCCTGCTACCTGTGCTGCTGTTTTGGATCTTTCGCCGGGGTGCTGAACGGCGCATTCGCTTACTGCTGTGGTTCGTTGCCGGAGGTGTCGTCGGCTTGGTGCCGTCGGCGATACTGTTCTTCGCGTCCCCCGATCGATTCTTCTTCAACAACCTGGGATTTCATGCGGTGAGAGTTAATCATGGCGGGCTTCTCGGCGCCTGGCGTAACAAAGCTCGCATGATCAAAGTGCTTTTCATCGGCACGCACACGGGCGGCCAGTTCAGCATTCTTGCGCTAGCCAGCGCCGCGTTGATGTACGTTCTCTATCGCCGCCGCCTGCGCCTTGATTCACCGCTGTTGGCGTGGGTGCTGGCGTTTGTGCTGGGACTGGTGTGCCTCCTGCCGAATCCTTCTGCGCTGCAATACTTTTCCGCGATCATGCCCTTCCTGATTGCGGCCGTGGTCTGCTGGAGCAGCGAATTCTTTCACCGCCTTCAGTCCCAACGGGCGATCCGCTTCACCGCAGCGTCAGCCATCGTGCTGCTGGTTGGCTTCATGGGATTCGGCGTGCTGAGTTTCGAGGAGTATCTGTTCACCGGAGCGGAAGTCCCCGGACTCGAGAACGCGGCTGACGCCCCGAACTGGACTTTGCCGCAAGTGAGTGCGGTCTCAGCGGCGATCGACCAGCTCGCGATGCCGGGTGAAGAGGTTGGCAGCTTCTGGCCGGGGTACATCTTCGCTTCCTGGGCTGATCCGGCTCCCGGATTCGAAGATAACTTCGGCATGATTGCGGCCCAGGGCCTGTCTCCGGAGAAACGCCAGAAGTATCACGTTGTGTATTCGAGCGAAATCAGCAGGATGTTCGCGAGCCACCGTTCTCGCCTGGCGGTCGTAGGCAATCAGGGTGCGTGGAACGGCGGTCCGGACTATGTCGGCAGCGCAGCGGCGCTTCGCGGCTTCGGATATGTCCTGGCCCGCAAGGTTGGAAGGACATCCATATATCAGTGCTGCGGCGGTCCCTGAGCCCAGAGTTGTTGCTGAAACGAGGGACCAGATTTCCGCTGTCTAAGGCTTAAGAATCCGTGAACGCCCGGCTGACGCTCGGCAGGAAATGGTTATAATCAGGAGTTTGCCTATGACTACTACTCAGACACAATTGCGCCTGGCTAAGCGGATGTCGCGGCTGGGAACGGAAACCGCCTTCGAGGTGCTGGTTCGCGCCCGCGCCCTGGAGCGGCAGGGAAAAAACATCATTCACCTCGAGATCGGCGAGCCCGACATGCCTACCCCGGCCAATGTCGTAGAGGCCGGAGTCGACGCGCTGCACCAGGGCTTCACCCATTACGGACCGTCGGCGGGATTGCCCGAATTGCGTGAGGCCATCGCCAACGATGTTGCCAAGTCGCGCGGCATCAAGGTAAGTCCCGAGGAGGTCGTAGTCGTTCCCGGCGGTAAGCCGATCATCTTCTTCACCGCCCTGGCGCTGATCGAAGAAGGCGATGAGGTCATCTACCCTAATCCCGGCTTCCCCATCTATGAGTCGATGATCAACTTCCTGGGCGGCAAAGCGGTCCCGATTCCGCTGCGCGAAGAGCGTGAGTTCCGCTTGGACGTCAATGAACTGGCGGGTCTCATCACCGATCGCACCAAGCTGATCATCATCAACTCGCCGCAGAACCCCACGGGCGGCATCATCACCAAGCAGGACGTAGATGACATCGCCACCGCCATCGGCGATCGCGACATCATGGTAATGAGCGATGAAATTTACAGCCGCCTGCTGTTTGAAGGCGAGCCGTATAGCATCGCGTCGGTGAATGGATTCAAGGATCGCACCATCATTCTGGATGGATTCTCCAAGACCTATTCGATGACCGGCTGGCGCCTTGGCTATGGCGTAATGCGGCCGGACTTGGCAGTCCAGATCGCGCGCTTGGCAACGAATTCGACATCGTGCACCGCGACCTTCACGCAGATGGCCGGCCTCGAAGCGGTGCGTGGCGACCAGAGTGAGCCGGAAAAGATGCGGCAGGAATTTCATCGCCGCCGCGACATTTTCGTGAAGGGATTGAATCAGATCAAGGGCTTCTCCTGCCTGCTGCCCAAGGGTGCGTTTTATACCTTTCCCAATATCAAGCAAACAGGTTGGGAGTCGAAGAAACTGGCGGACGCGCTACTGGAGCAGGCGGGCGTGGCTGCCCTTTCGGGAACTGCGTTCGGCAGCTATGGCGAAGGCTATCTGCGGTTCAGCATTGCCAACTCGATCGAGAACCTGGAGCAAGCTCTGGATCGTATCGATCAGTGGACGAAGAAGAACCTGTAGACCGGAGTGGGTTGCTCTTAGAGCTCAGGCTGGTTTGTATCTGGGCAGCACTTGAGTCACGCCGGGTACTTGTAGAAGTAGTTCCGACTTAAGCCACGTCGACTAGTTGTATTTGTAAAGACGGATTCCGTTTTGTATCAGGGCACGACTTTTAGTCGTGCCGTGTTTTGATCAGCAAAAGTCCGGGCTTTACAGACTGCTGAAAAACTCGAGTTGGATCCGCCTTGGAAGGGGCGCACCTTCAGGTGCGCCGCATAAGTCCTTTATTTTTGTCATTCCGAGTGGGCTTCAGCCCACGAGGAATCTGCTTTCGCGACTTTTTCGGCAAACTGTTTAGCCCCTGCGAAAACATCCAGGGGCTAAAGTGTCCGCGTGCGAAACATCTGCCGTGCCTACGGTATCTGTGTCGCCGCTCCGCGGCTCAACGATTTTTTCCCACTCCACCGCGGGCTCACGCCCACGGCTAAGACAAATGTCGCCGCTGCGCGGCTGATGCGACTTGCAGCGTAATGGCTTCTCCCGCTGCTCCGCGCCAATTGCAGCTATGACACAGACACCTGCGGGATTCATATAATTCCACCCTACCATCTATCCGATTGCCCTGAGCGGAGCGTCCGCGAAGCATTTGTTTTGTATCAGGGCACGACTTTTAGTCGTGCCAAATGTCGATCGGTAACAGTTAGGGCTTTAGCCCCTGCGAAAACATCCAGGGGCTAAAGTGCCCGCGTGAGAACATCTGCCTCTCCTCAAGCCTCCCGATGGAAATTCAAGTGCTATATCACTAGCAAGGTTGTTAGAAGTATCCGCGGCTGACTAGGCGGAACACAATAAAAGCCGCGGATCCCCTGCGATTACAGCGATTTCGACGCGTAAACCAGAATGCCTCATGACGCCGCTCCGCCAAGGTTGTGCGGAAATAGAACGATACTGTGCGGAAATGGACATTCGCGCCAACCGTCCCACGTGCTTACACGGATGGTTGGTAGTCGTCTAACATGTATGTAATATCCCGGGAACCCAAAGCCTGTTCCTCGCGTACTTCCTCAGGACTACTGCTGAGAATTTTAGAAATTGTGAGTGTGCTATGAAACGAACCCTGCTCGTGTTTGCGGCCGGATTGCTTGCCTGCGGTACAGCATTTGCGCAGCGCCTTCCCGGCGGAGCAACTCCCGATCACTATTCGCTTGCCGTCAACGTCAACTTCTCCAACAACAGCTTCGATGGCGATGAAACCATCGATCTCAAGCTCAGCAAGCCCAGCAACACCATCACGCTGAACGCACTCGAGATCGACTTCCACACCGTAACCATCACCGCCGGCGGCGAGACCCAGACCGCGAAGGTCTCGACCGACGAGAAGAACGAGATGGCAACCTTCACCGTCGATAAACCGCTACCCGCGGGGCCGGCGAAGGTACACATCACCTACACCGGTCATCTCAACGACAAGCTGCGCGGCTTCTATCTGAGCACCTATAAGGGCAAGAAGTACCTGGTGTCGCAGATGGAATCGACCGACGCGCGTGTAGCCTTCCCCTGCTTCGATGAGCCGGCTTATAAAGCGACATTCGATCTGACAGCAACCATCGACAAAGGCGACACGGCTATCTCCAATGGCGAAATCGTTTCCGATACGCCTGCTGCCGGCGATAAGCACACCATCAAGTTTTCCACTTCGCCGAAGATGTCGAGCTACCTGGTAGCCCTGACGGTTGGCGACTGGAAGTGCGTCTCCGATCACACCGACGGGGTGAAGGTTAGCGTTTGCACGGTTCCCGGCAAAGAGAATCTGACTGCCTTCCCGCTGGCTGCTTCGAAGGCGTTCCTGCATTACTACGACCAGTACTACGGCATCAAGTATCCGCTGCCCAAGCTCGACAACATCGCGGTGCCTGACTTCCAGGCCGGCGCCATGGAAAACTGGGGCGCGATTATATATCGCGAAACCGCTCTGCTGATCGATGACAAGAACGCCTCGGTGGGCGCGAAACAGGAAGTGGCCGACACCATTGCGCATGAGATGGCGCACCAGTGGTTTGGCGACCTGGTGACCGCAGCCTGGTGGGACGATATCTGGCTCAACGAGGGCTTCGCAACCTGGATGACCTCGCACCCGGTGGCAGCATGGCAGCCGGACTGGATGGAAGGTCAGGATGTCGTCGGCCAGACGGACCGCGCACTGGCCGAGGACTCGGTCAAAAATCAGCGTGCGATTCACCAGGAAGCGGAAACGCGCGCCCAGATCGAGCAGTTGTTCGACGGCATCGCCTATGGCAAAGCTGCATCGGTTCTGCACCTGCTTGAGTCGTACCTGGGACCGGAAACATTCCGCTCGGGCGTGAACCTCTACCTGAAAGAGCATGCGTACGGCAATGCAACTGCGGCGGACTTCTGGACGGCGATGGCGCACGCTTCCAAGAAGCCGGTCGATGAAATCATGCCGACCTTCGTGATGCAGGCGGGCGCACCCTATGTGGATGTCAAAGCCAAATGCGAAGGCGGCAACACCACTCTTGACCTTTCGCAGAAGCGGTACTTCGATACTCCGGAGCTGTTCAACCAGCCCAACGATCAGATCTGGCAGGTTCCAGTGTGTGCCAAGGGCATCAATGGCAACTCGGCCGGAAAGCAGGAATGCTTCCTGCTGACCAAGCGCCAGCAGCAGTTCACGTTGAAGGGCTGTTCCACGTTCGTATTCCCCGACTCCAACGCCCTGGGTTACTACCGTTTCAACTATGACAATGCGGCTCTGCGCCAGCTCGGCAATTCTGTGGAAACCACGCTGACCCCGGAAGAGCGCATCGCCCTGCTGGGCAATGAATGGGCGTTGATGCACATTGGCGAGCACAGTGTAGGCGACTATCTCGCCCTCGGTGCGCAACTGAAGAACACGCCGGGCGCGATGCTGATGGCTTCGTTCGGTCGTCACCTCGATTTCATCAACAAGTATCTGCTGACTGAAGCCGACCGGCCCGCATTCGAGTCGTGGCTGCGGACGCAGTTCTCGCCGGTGCTGCAACAGCTGGGTTACGCAGGTCGTCCTTCCGACACTCCCGAGCAGAAACAGAAGCGAGCGATTCTGTTTGAGGGACTAGGAAACCTGGGGAACGATCCGGAAGTTGTCCAGCAGGCACGCAACATCGTGCAGCAGTATCTGAAGGATCCCAATTCCGTGGACGGCACGCTGGCGCCCGCGGCGGTTTCGGTTGCCGCCAGGCATGGCGATGCCGAGCTTTACAACCAATACAAGGCGCAGCTGCAGAAGGCGTCGAGTCCCGAGCAGTACTACATGTTTGCCCGGGCGTTGACCCAATTTCCCGAGCCACAGCTGATTCAGGAAACGCTGGCCTCTTCGTTGACTCCGGCGGTGCGCGGACAGGATCTGTATATGCTCCTGCCGATGCTGGCGAATCCTAAGAGTCAGGACGCGACCTGGGACTTCATGCGCAGCAACTTTGACAAGCTGCGAGCCAAGACGGGCGGCGGCCTGGGTGGCGTAGGGATTTTCCTCTATGGCACGCGGAATTTCTGCGACCCTCAGAAGGCGACCGAGGTGAAGCAGTTCTTCCAGCAGCATCCGTTCCCCGGCACCGAGCGCAATCAGAAAGAAGCGCTCGAGTCGATCGACGGCTGCATCGAACTGCGCAATCAGCAGCAGAGCAATCTGTCGGCCTGGTTGAAACAGCAGGGCAATGCAACCAACGCTTCCACAGGTGGAACCGTGAGCCACGGAGCAACGGTGCGGTAACACTGCAAGACGAACACAAAGGGCGTCCTTGCGCGGACGCCCTTTTTGCTGCTCGAATTGCGGCTCTGGGCTGGGCCTTAGGGAGACTCAGAAAGTTTGCCTTGGAAAAGACGCGCCGTTAGAGACTGTCGCAACCGGCAACGGGTTTCATGCTGAAACAGGCAGCCAGGTTTGCCACCGAACTAGCCGCGCAGCAGCGTCATTTGTGTTAGCCGCGGGCGTGAGCCCGCGGAGCACATGGGACAAATGGAGAGCCGCGGAGTGGCGGCACCGGGTTGCGGCACAGTCTTTAGGCTGGGCGTGGGTATTGCAAAATCAATTGACGCCAGGGACGCTGGCCTGAAGGCCAGCCCTCCCCGGACACAACAGAAGCAAGAATTTTCAGCAGCCCCACTCGGCCTCGCCGGGCCTGGCATAATACTTCCGCGCATCAGCTTCCATACGGCCAGTAGTTTCCAACTCCAGAATTGCCAGCCGTGCGGCCGCGACCATACGATTGCGCTGATCGCTGGGAACTGAGTTCCAGGCCAGTGGCTGCGTTTCCGCGCTCCGCTCCACTTCGGACGACAGAGCTTCCTGGTAATGGTTGAACAGCCGGGCAAATTGCTGAACGAAAACATCCTGTGTCGACATAATCTCCTTGGGCGCCTTTCACGCTTGCCACACATTCATTTGACAGTCGAGACCGTAAGGCCTGAATAAATCGTTCGTAAGAATTTCGTAAGGAGTAAGGAGCGAATATCGCTGCAATCCGGCAACGGCTCTGCTATCTTTGGTTCGCTTTTTCGTATCGTGACTGCCGGTTGGCCACGCCAGTAGTCCAACGCTCACTTCTCTCCGCTCCCTCAGGACCCGGGATGACTCGACGCTTCGTTCTACTTCTACTTTTTGTTCTGACGCTCTCCTTCTCGCTTCATAGCGTGGCCGAAGACGCGAAAGCTGCAACGCCGAATCCGGACCTGGCGGCAGCCGACCAGCTTTTCAAGGAGAGCAGGTTTGCCGAAGCTGAGGAAAAGTACCAGGCCCTCATCAACGCCCAACCCAATCTCGTAGGGGCGCAGTACGGATTGATTCGCGCGTTGTTGCGCCAGCAGAAAGTCGACGAGGCCTACACGGCGGCCAATCGCTTTTTGACGGCGCAGCCGAACTCATCCGTCCTGCTGGCCGGCATGGGTGCCGTGCAGTACCGCCAGGGTCAGATGGCTGACGCGGAAACTTCATATCTCAAGGCGGTGAAGATCGACGATCGCCAAGTTCCGGCGTATCTCGGCCTGATGCGCATCTATCGCGCCTACTCGCTATATGGCCACGCTTACCTGGAACTGAAGAAGGCCCACGAGATCGCCCCGAACGACCCCGAGGTGCAGCGGCTGTGGTACAACCAGCTACCGCGGCGAGACCGCATAGCCGCGTTGGAAGCATTTCTCGCCGACCCGCACGCCGAAGACCCCGAGCAGCTGACGTCGATGCGCCAGTACTTAGCCTTTCTGAAGGCGACAGCTGACCGTCCGCCACATGCTTGCAAACTGGTCAGCAAGGTGGAACAAAGCGATACCAAACTCGAAGTACTGCGACGTGACCCACAACACATGGTTGGCGTCGGCCTGGTGGTAAAGCTGAATAACCACGATACCCGCCTGGAACTGGACACGGGTGCCAGCGGAATCGTCGTTGGCCGCAGGTCGGCGGAGAAAGCCGGGCTGGAACGCATCGCCGAGGAAAGCTACGTCGGCATCGGCGACAAGGGAACGCAGACGGGATACATAGCCGCGGCGTCACACATCAAGGTCGGCGATCTCGAATTCGAAAATTGCCTGGTACATGTCAGTGATCGCGCCTCCATCACTAACGAAGACGGGCTCATAGGCGCTGACGTATTCAGCTCCTACCTGATCGACATCGACACTCCCGACTTGAAGCTGAGACTGTCGCCGCTGCCCAAGCGGCCTGATCAGGCTACCGCGCCTACCTCGCTCAAGACAGAGGAAGACTCACAGACCGGAGCCGAGGAAGAGAGTGAGGGCCCAAGCGATCAGAAGCCGGAAGCAGCCAGCACCGCCAGCAGGCCGGCAGCGCCCGTCGTGCGCCTTCCGCAGGACCGCTACGTAGCGCCGGAGATGGAAAAGTGGACCGCGGTTTTCCGCTTCGGCCATGCGCTACTGATTCGTACGCGCGTCAACGACTCGCCGCCCATGCTGTTCATGATCGACACTGGCGCCAACATGAATACGCTTTCCACCAAGGAGGCACGCCAGGTCACGAAGGTCAGCTCGGATCCGTACTCGCGGGTAAAGGGACTGAGTGGTGAGGTTTCGAAAGTCTACAGCGCCAATAAGGCCATGATCGTGTTCGGCCATCTTGGGCAAAAAAATCAGGACATCGTGACCTTTGATCTGTCGAATATGAGCCGTCATCTCGGCACCGAACTTTCCGGCATTCTCGGATTCCAGACACTGCACCTGTTGCAGATCAAGATCGACTACCGCGACGGCCTGGTCGATTTCGTGTACGACACCAAACGCTTCGGGGAAGGCACAAAGTAACCTCGACGGAGCCGCTCGATCGCAGCCCGTGCTAACCTGCAAGGCAGTGTTAACCGGCGCGATGACCAGCCGTCTGCTTCCAATCCTGTTGATTGTTTCTACGCTGTGGCCGACGGAATTCGCGTGGGCGCAGGCAGCTGGCTCGCAAGCCGAGACGTCAGCCCTGGCTGCGGCCGATCAGCTGTTTGTGCAATCGAAGTATGCCGACGCGGCGGCACGCTACAAGGCGATCGCCGATGCTGATCCCAGTTCGGTGCCGGCCCAGGTTGGGCTTCTTCGCAGCTATCTTGTGCTGCAAAAGATTGACGAAGCCCAGGCCGTCGCCAAGACCGCTCTTGCTTTGCAGCCCAACTCTGCGCTGCTGCTCACCACGGTCGGCGATCTCGAATTTCGAGAAGGCAAGATCCCGGAGGCTGAAAAGACATACCTGAAAGCATCCAGCCTTGCGCCGCACGAGGCAGCGCCGCATCTGGGGCTGTCCCACGTCTATCGTTCGTACTCGTTGTATCGTCGCGCCTACGATCAGTTGAAGCGAGCGCATGAGCTTGCGCCTGATGACATCGCGGTCCAGCTGGTGTGGTTTAACTCGCTCCCGCAAGCCGACCGTATTCCCGCGCTGGAGGCTTACCTCGCGACTCCGGCGGGAGAGAGCCCGCGGCTGCGTCAGTTGCAGCAGTACCTGGCCTTTCTCAAGAAGAATGCTGCCGAGCCGGTTCATCCTTGCACCTTGGTGAGCAAGGTCACGGAGACGAACACCAAGCTGTTGGCCGTTCCGCGGCAGGGAACGCAGCTGGGTGCATCAGGGCTGGCAGTGAAAATCGATAAGCAAGAGCTGCACTTGGCGCTTGATACCGGTGCGACAGGCATTCTGCTCGGCCGCGCCGCCGCGGAGAAGGCAGGGCTTGAGCGCCTGGGATATCAGCCCGTGGTTGGCGTGGGCGATTCCGGCAGGCAAGGAGGATACACGGCCCTCGCCAATCGCATTCGTGTCGGCGATCTCGAATTCCAGGACTGCGTGGTGCGTGTGACCGAAACTGCAACGCCAGTTGCGGGGCAGGATGGACTGATCGGCGCTGACGTCTTCAGCTCGTATCTGATCGATATCGATATTCCGGGTGCGAAGCTGCGGCTGTCGCCGCTGCCCAAGCGTCCTGACGAAGCTGCCGCTCCTGCCAGCCTCAAGACTGCCTCTGAGGACGAGCAGGAACTCGAATCGGAAGGCGAAGCGGGTCGTTCGAATGCTGCGAAAGCTGCGGCTGGCGCCAATCTTCCCAAAGACGCGTATGTCGCGCCGGAGATGGCGAACTGGACCAAGGCCTATCGCTTCCGCAACATGCTGCTGGTGCCGACACTGGTTGACCGCACCGGACCGATGTTGTTCCTGATCGATACCGGCTCGTTCACCAACATCCTGTCAACCCGGGCTGCGCGCGAGGTCACGCAAATCAGGAGTGACCCCTCGATGCAGATCAAGGGCATAAGCGGGTCGGTATCGAAGATTTATCGCGCCGACAAGGCCACTCTTCAGTTCGGCCGCTACGAGCAGCAAAACCAGGACATCGTGACTATCGATTTATCCGCTGCCTGCAAGCAAACCGGGACGGAAGTTTCAGGCATACTGGGCTTCGCCATGCTGCGAATATTGCAGACCAAAATCGATTATCGCGACGGGTTGGTGGACTTCGTCTACGACCCGAAGCACCTGCCGAAGCAAGTGAAGATTGGGAAGTAGCGATGCCGAAATTGCTGCACGCGTCGAAGTACATTCCGCAAGTCTTGTCATCCTGAGCGCAGAGAGACACAGCCGAAAAATTCTGTCTCCCTACCGAAGTGCGGCGCAGCCGAATAAATTCTGTCATCCTGAGCGGAGAGAGGCGCAGCCAAATAAATTCTGTCATCCTGAGCGGAGAGAGGCGCAGCCGAACGAAGTCGAAGGACCTCTACCCCAACGAAAGTTATCGACGCGATAGCGGTCCCTCGACTCCTCACTGCGCTCGTCGCTCGGGATGACAAAGTAAAAAAGCGCTCGTCGTTCGGGATGAGGAAATGGGGCAGGGGCATCGCCAGCGCGGTCTAGATCTCCAGAATCACCGGCATAATCAGCGGACGCCGTGACGTGTTCTTCACGATGAACCGCTTGAGGTCCTGGCGGATTTTCTCTTTGATCATGCCGTAGTCACCCTTCTCTTCGTCGCTGGAGCCTTCGAGCGTGTGCATCACGGTTTGCCGCGCCTGGTCGACGAAGCCGTCTTCCTCGCTCATGCTCGCGCCAAAGCCACGCATCACGATCTCAGGCGACGTCTCGACTTTGCCGGTGAGCTTGTTGATGGCGATGATCGGCAGCACAATGCCGTCCTCGCTCAAGTGCCGCCGGTCGCGGATGACAAGGTCTTCCACCATCTCGCCCATCGAGTTGGAATCGATGCAGACGCGGCCCACGGGAATCTTTCCCGTCTTACGCGCGCCCAGTTCGTCGAACTCGAGAATGTCTCCACTCTCAATCATCAACACGTTGCCGACCGAGCTGTGCATGGCGCCGGCCATCTCGGCATGCAGCTTCAGCTGGCGATACTCGCCGTGGATGGGGATGAAGTACTGCGGCTTCACCAGGTTGATGATGAGCTTGAGTTCTTCCTGGCTGGCGTGTCCGCTGACGTGTACCGGCGGCGACGAACCGTCGTCATAGATGACATGCGCGTCGCGGCGGAACAGGTGATCGATCACCCGATAGATCGCCTTCTCATTCCCCGGAATGATGCGCGACGACAGCACCACGGTATCGCCGGGCTGAATGCGGGCATGCTTGTGGTTATCGACGGCCGCGCGCGATAGCGCCGACATCGGCTCGCCCTGCGTGCCGCTGATCAGCACGCAAACTTTTTCCGGCGGGAAATCGCGAATCTGTGCCGGGTGAATCAGCAAGCCCTCAGGGGCATCGATGTAGCCCAGGTCCTGCGCGATCTCGGCTGACTCGGTCATGGAGCGTCCGACCAGCGCGACTTTGCGGCCATTCTCGAAGGCTTGTTCCATGGTCAGCTTGATGCGATGGATGGAAGACGAAAAGCACGTAATGAAGAGGCGGCGATCGGCGCGGGCGAAAATCTCCTGAAAGCGCGCGCGCACTGCTCGTTCGCTCGGCGTGTAGCCCTTGCGTTCGACGTTCGTGGAATCCTGGAACAGCGCCAGCACGCCTTCCTTACCGTATTCGGCGAACGAATGCAGATCGAACAGGCGATTATCGGTGGGCGTGGGATCAACCTTGAAATCGCCGGTATGGATCAGCACTCCCAACGGAGTGTGAATCGCCAGCGCAACGCAGTCCACTAGGCTGTGCGTCACGTGGATGGGATTAATGGTGAAGGGCCCGACCTTGAAGCGCTCGCCGGGCTTGATTTCATTGAGCACGGCGTCGTCGAGCAAGCCATGCTCTTCCAACTTGCCTTCCACGTACGCCAGCGTGAACTCGGTGCCATAGACCGGCACGTTCAGCTCCGACAGCAGCCAGGGCAGCGCGCCAATGTGGTCTTCGTGGCCGTGGGTAAGCACCACGGCGCGTACGTGCGCGCGGTTTTCAGTGAGGTAGGTGAGGTCGGGAACGACGATGTCCACGCCGAGCAACTCGGCTTCCGGAAACATCAATCCCGCATCAATGACGATAATGTCGTCTGCCCAGCGAATGGCCATGCAATTCATGCCGAATTCGCCGAGCCCACCGAGGGGCACGACCTGGAGTTTTCCTGTTGGCATCTGCAATTCTCGATGCTAGCACACGACGTATCGGCGCGAAGGCGGAGCGCATCTCACAGCTCGCGCCTATACTGTAAGGAGTCGATCGAAGTATGGCAGGCAACGTTCCCAAATCGCTGATGAGACGCGCTCTGGAGAGTGCGATTCGCCGCGGCTTCACCAAGGCTTACGACACCATCAAGGTCAATCCCGAGAATTACCTTGAGCATCTGCGGATGGCCTACAACCTTCCAGCACTGACCTACGACGGGGTCTACACGGTCGATCCCGACGTGCTCGACCGCATTGCCGAAGACACCATTCGCGCACACATGCGCATGGCTGCCGCCGAAGGCGCAGGGCTGGGCATGGGCGGTCTGCTGACCATGTTGCCCGACCTCGGCATACTGGCCGGCATCACGTTGCGCATGATCCAGAAGCTGAGCCTGATCTATGGCTTCTCGTACAACACCGCCGAAGAAGAAGCCGAGTTGTGGGTTGCCGCAGCCAGTGCAGCCGGAGTGGACATCGGCCGCGAGCTGGCAGAAAAGCAGTTCGTCTCGAAGTTCATACCGCGCGTGATTCAACGCATTGCCGTCAGCGCCAGCGCGGAGATCGTGGAGAAGTGGACAGCGCGCCTGATCCCCATCGTTAGTTCGGTAATCGGCGCGGGGCTGAACTACTACTTCGTGAAGATCTGGGGCGAACGCGCCATCGGACACTTCCGCCAGAAGCATCTGCAATTGCGGCAGAGCCGCCAGCCTAAGAACGAGCCCATCCCGCTGCCCGCCAGCCGGCTTTAAGCACTCAGCCGTTTGCCATTCGCGATAACCTTCCGTCGTCCTGTACCCCGGCGCATTCCGATGATGGTCATTCCCGGCGGGATCAGGAAGAAAACGAACCCGGCCATTCCGGCGCTCCGGTTGGGTAGCACGGCCGACAGCAGCGCGCACAGGACGCCAAGGCCTAGTTGCAGGCCGCTTTCAATCATGCTGGTGTAGGTGTCGAAGATTTCGACCGGGTTTAAATCCAGCTCCTGCTTCTGGCGCAGCGCGTTCGCATACAGCAGCACGAACACCAGGTACACCGTCGCATACCCCAGGCCATAGATGATCATCAATGCAGAGCCTTGCTGCGGTCCGATCCATTGCACCGGTGTGCCGCCGGCGCTCACTGCATCGGTGCCCATCAATCCGCTGAACATGCCGGTGAACAGGAATTTCAGCGGATAGGTGTAGAACAGCATGACGAACAGCAGGACAAAGTTGAGCGTCGCGGTGACGCCGTCGTCCAGACCGTAGCGGCGAAAGAAATTGTGATGCTGCCACCACACCAGTGCAAAGATGGCGAAGCACACGGCGAAGGGAACGAATCCCCGCATGTCGGCCAGCAACTCGTTGAAGGTATGCGGCACCTCCAGCGAGACCACCAGCAAGGTCAGGGAGAAGCCGAATACGACATCGCTGAACGCCTCGATGCGCGAAACTTCGTGGCTGCGCTGGCGAAACTTGGGCTCTTCGGTCTTTAGTGACGCGGATTTGGAAGACATAAATTTGTTCGGCCCGGGAACACTTTACTCGGCCCACTCGACTGGCCCGCTCTACTGTAGCGCGTCAACCACGACCGGTGAAGGTGCTTCGCTGGCGAACTCACCCTCCCACTTCGCCATCACTACCGCAGCCAGGCAATTGCCCAGAACGTTGACGGCAGTGCGGCCCATGTCGAGCAGCTGATCCACGCCGAGCAGCAGGAACACCGGCTCCGTCGGCAGGCCCGTGGAGCTCGCTGTCGCTAGCAGGATCACCAGCGCCGCTCGCGAAACGCCGGCTACGCCTTTGCTGGTGAGCATCAGGGTCAGCATGATGAGCAATTGCTGCCCAAACGAGAGATGGACTCCTGAAACTTGCGCGACGAAGATCGCAGCGACCGATAGATAGAGCGAGCTGCCGGTGAGGTTGAAGCTGTATCCCGTGGGGATGACGAAGGCCACAATCTGCCGCGGCACGCCGATGGCTTCCATGGCTTCCATCGCGCGCGGCAGCGCAGCTTCGGAGCTGGCCGTTCCGAAAGCGATGGTGACCGGCTCGGCGACCGCCTTGAGGAACGCCCGCATCGGAACGCGAAAGATCAAGGCGATGGGCAGCAGCACGCCAACGATAAAGACGATCAGTGTGGCGTACAGCGTGAGCAGAAGCTTGAGCAGGCTGGTCAGAACGCCCAACCCGGTATGTCCCACAGTGTAGGCCACGGCAGCGCCCACGCCCAGCGGAGCCATGTACATCACGAGGTTCGTGAACTTGAACATCACCTCACTCAGGCTCTCGCAGAAACGCAGCATGGGGCGGCGCTTTTCTTCGCTCAGCATGGCCAGCGCGACGGCGAAAATAAGGCTGAACACGACCACCTGTAGCACCGCGCCATCGGCGACGGACTTCGCGATGTTTTCCGGGAAGACATGCAGGATGGTGTCTTCGGTGCTCAGCTTGCTGACCGACGATGTGTCAGCGCTGCTCGCAGCCGGAAGTTGAACGCCCACGCCCGCCTTGCTCAGGTTAATCGCGCCCAAGCCGAGAAAGATGGCGATGGTGGTCACAACCTCGAAGAAGATGATGGAGCGCAGTCCCAGGCGTCCCACTTGCCTCAGGTTGGAATGTCCGGCGATGCCGACCACCAGCGTCCCAAAAAGCAGGGGCGCTATGATCGCCTTGATCAGCCGCAGAAAGATGAGCGCCAGCACTCTGAGGTGGGTCGCGGCGTTGGGGAAGTCGTGCCCAATCTCCGCGCCCAGCAGCATGGCAATGAAGATCCAGGCTGTGAGGCTCCGCCGCATGCATCCGTAAACCACCAGGGCAGTCAGCACCAGCCAGCGCAGAGCAGGGAAAAGCTCTGCGACGTCGACAGGCGCAGGATTAATCTGCGCGCAGCCTAGAACCGCCAATGCCGCGAGGGTCGCGATTAGCAATGCGATGTTTCGGCGACGGCTCATAATTGGCGACATTCGTTTTGAAAGGGCGCACCTTCAGGTGCGTCGCAACGCGGTTTTGAAAGGGCACACCTTCAGGTGTGCCGTAACCTTGTCTTAACCGCCTCGGCTTTACAGACTGCTGAAAAACTCGAGTTTGATCCGTCTTTGAAGGGGCGCACCTTCAGGTGCGCCGTACAAGTCCTTTATTTTTGTGATTCCGAGTGGGCTTCAGCCCACGAGGAATCTGCTTTCGCGACTTTTTCAGCAAACTGTGTAGCCGCTGAGGGCAAGTCTAAAAACACGTCAACACCTGAGCCACCCAAAAGGAAAACTCCGAGCGAGCAATCCCAGGCTCCTCGACGGCTAAACAGTTTGCTGAAAAACTCGACTGTGGTCGCATCTCGGGTAGAGCTGGCCTTCAGGCCAGCGTCTAAGACGTTTAATTATTGTTTTCACAGCCGGCTTCAGCCGGCGACACCAGCGTTGTTCGACTTTTTCAGCACTCTGTAAAACCGAATTGATTTTGCATACTTACGGACGGACTGAAGTGTCTGCGTGAAAACCTCTGCCGTCCCTACTGGACTCGTATAAATTTCCCACTTACCCAGCACTCCGCCTTCGGCTGCGTGCTGGGCTAAGCTGTTTCGCGCCTACGGCGCTGGTTTCTTGGCCGTTGTATTCCACTGCCAATGCGAAACTCCAGTTCTCACGCAGACACTGCAGGCCATCCCCTTCTAAGCACCCTTAATCAGAGCTGTTGAATATTCAGCATCCGCTTACCGCAGCACATCCTCTAACTCCACGCCGCGATCGGTTCTTTCGTCGCGATATTTCACAATCACCGGCGTGTACAGCGACAGTCCCCACTCCGCGGCTTTCCCTTTCGTGATGGCCCTTGATCCCGGCACCACCACTGCTCCTTCCGGAACCCGCAGTGGATCAGTTACCGTGGAGCGATATACTTCGCCGCGCTCCAGATCGAACAGCGGTGTCGAGCGCGTCAGGATTACGCCTGCCCCCAGCACCGCCCGCGCTCCCACCAGTGTCCCCTCATAGACTCCGCAATTGCCGCCGATCAGCACATCGTCTTCAATGATGACGGGTGACGCGTTGATGGGCTCCAGCACACCGCCAATCTGCGCGGCCGCACTGATGTGCACGCGCTTGCCGATCTGCGCACACGATCCCACCAGCGCATGCGAGTCGACCATCGTCCCCTCATCCACGTACGCCCCGGTATTGATGAACATGGGCGGCATGCACACCACCGATGACGCGACATAGGCACCGCTGCGCACCGACGATCCTCCGGGGATGACGCGCACCTGTTCCGAAGCGGCAAAGTGCCGCGTGGGATACGTGTCCTTGTCGACGAACGAAAGCACGCGCGAATCGCCGCTCTCCACCAGCTTGCCAATGTGGAAGCCGAGCAGGATGCCTTGCTTCACCCACGCGTTGGTTTGCCAGCGGCCGTCGATCTTCTCCGCGGCGCGGATCGAGCCCACGGTCAAAGCATCGCGAAATCGTAGAAACACTTCGGCGGCGTCGGGATCACTCGCGGCCGCGGCGCCCAGCCCGTACAGGCGCTCAACCTGATGCTGAATTTCGTGCATGGCGGGCAGTATAACTGGTCGCCTCGGCAGGTTGCAGCAATCTCAATCCGGCGGCGGCAATCGCGCATCGAAACCACCATGGCCTGGATTGACGAACTCCTCGGGCGCACGCTGGTGCTGGTGGCCCATCCCGACGATGAGTGCCTCGCCTTTGGCGCGCTGTTGCAACGCATGCGCGAGCCGCTGGTTGTGTACGCCACCAATGGCGCGCCGCAAGACCCGTACTTCTGGCAGAAGCACGGATCGCGCGAGGCCTATGCTGCCATTCGCCGTCAGGAGGCAATGCACTCGATGCACGCCGCCGGAGTGAAGGACGTGATCTTTCTGTCCGACTTGCCGGGTGGCGAACAGCTGAGCGATCAGGATCTGTTCCGCCATCTGTGGCCGGCGTTCGAGCTGCTGGCGGACATCGTTCGCCGCCGCATGACCACTGCGCTGGCGACGCTGGCTTATGAAGGCGGACATCCCGACCACGACTCCTGCGCGTTTCTAGCGGCGCAACTGGCGCGGCTCTCGTCCATTCCGTGCTGGGAGGCGTCGCTCTATCACCGCAGTCCCGATGAGAGCGGCGTGTTTCAGCAATTCATTTCTGCCAGCGGCGATGAGGTCGAGGTTGCTCCCACGCCCGCTGAACTGGAGCGCAAACGCGGGATGTGCCACGCTTACACTTCGCAGGGAGATTTCCTCGAAAGATTCAAGGTGGAGAACGAAATCGTGCGGCCACAAATGGCGTATGATTTCACCCGCCCCCCGCACGGCGGCAAGACGAACTATGAAGTGTGGCAATGGAAGATGAAGGCGGAGGAAGTTTGTAACGCGTTCTCAGAATTCCTGCAGACCGCGCGGGCGCACGGCGCAAAAGGCTGACGCGGGTTTTTGAAGAGGCTCACGGGTTGAGTAGTTTGAGGAGCCTTTGCGAGCTCTGACAAAGCCCGGGTTTTGAAGGGGCACAGCTTTAGCTGTGCCGTAAAGGCTGGAAATAAGTACGGCTTTAGCCGCTGAGGGAAAGATCTCCACGTTATAAAAAGCTGCTTGGGCCGTATACACGCCAGCCGGAGCAGCCTTCCAACCTCGGTCGAGGGCCATCGTAGGTCTTCCAATCGCCATCATAGAGTTTGTCATCACGAGCCGACTTCAGTCGGCGAGGGATCTGCTTTTCTATTGCAGGCCCAACGTCCTGACTATCGCGAATGCATAACCCGAACCCACTGTCGATCCTCTACGTCGCCTATCCACTACTGCCGGTCTCGGAGAATAGCGCCGGCGGCGCCGAGCAGATGCTGCTGGCGGTCGAGCGAGAGATGTCCGCCGCAGGACATCGCACCGTCGTAGCTGCTGCTGTCGGATCGCACGTTGCGGGACGTCTACTCGTGACCGGGCAGCCTGCGTCCGCGCCGGATCAGTACGAGGCTCGCGATCGTGAACATTCCAGCCGCATTCTCGAATATCTGCGCGTGCATCCCGATGAGTTCGACCTGATTCACGATGAGAGTGGGAGCTTCTTTCAGCACGCGGCCGAGTGCCCGCTGCCAGTGCTGGCCACGCTCCACCTGCCGCGAGCGTTTTATCGGGAGGAGCGGCTCCGCGATGCTCCGGCCAATCTCGCGTTCAATTGCGTTTCGCAGTCGCAGTTCCGAACATTCGACGACCTGCCGAATGTTGTGGGTATCGTCGAGAACGGCATCGCGGTCGAGCAGTTTCCGTTCTCTAGCGAAAAGCAAGATTATCTTTTGTGGCTGGGACGAGTCTGCGAAGAGAAAGCTCCTCACTTGGCAATCGCCGCTGCCCGTCAGGCAGGATTGCCCCTGGTACTTGCCGGGCAGGTTTACCCGTTCACCTATCACCAGAACTATTTTGACCTCGAGATCGCGCCGTTGCTTCGGGAGAACTCGGACGCGCGTTTCATCAACACGCCGTCTTTCGCCCAGAAAGTGGAATTGCTACGGCACGCGCGAGCATTGCTGCTGACCAGCACCGTGGAGGAAACAAGTTCGCTGGTTGCCATGGAAGCGATGGCGTGCGGTACGCCGGTGGTTGCGTTCCGCCGCGGAGCGTTTCCCGAGATCGTCGCGGATCGTGAGACGGGCTTGGTCGTGGAATCGCTCGAAGAAATGACTGCGGCGTTAGGAGAACTCGATCAAATCTCTCCGGAGGCATGTCGGACGAGAGTGGAACAACATTTCACCGCCTCGCGCATGGCACAGGATTATCAAGAGACATACCGCCGATTGCTGATTTATGCCGAGAAAATGGAAGCATGGGCCGCAGACAGACCTCGCGCGAGTCAATGAGCGCAATGGGGATTCATCGCCAACTAACAAGCCGGGTGCCCCAGGTCTCGCGGGTTTCGAGACCTGGGAATTACATCCTCTACCGACGTCTGCGCCTTCCCGGGTCTCAAACGGCGTGAGACCCGGGGCACCCGGCATTCTCGAGGCAGCTCACTTGGTCCGGTGCAAAAAGCAGGGTACCCGGCATGTCTATCAGCTCGACCGCCGCGGCTTCGACGTACTACGATCCTACCTGGACAGCTTCGTAGGTGGGTCGGCAAGCCCGCGACAGGTTCTCGGGCCAACTCGCCAAGATGGGCGTCATACGTCAAGTTGAGATGACACCGGCTTCGCGCGAGCCAGTCTCTTGGCAGTCCCCCTTACTTATGATCTGAACAGATATCCGGTTGTGAGTGCTATGGGGATTTATCGTAAACTACGCATGCAGCCGCTGAATGTGGTTGACGGGGCACGTGGATGCGCAATTACTCTCTAAGCCGCCGATATGCCTGGCTTGCGGTGCTTCTCAGTACCTTTTGCGTCGCACAAACATCAACGAAAAATGGCAGCCCTGCGCTGCCCGCGGTTGGCTCTTGCTTACAAAGGAGCATACCAATATCCGTGCTTCGCAGCGACAACAACTTAGATTTGCGGCTATCTCTGCTGCGCGTCAATGTCGAAGGTCAGAGCGCGTCAACAGTTTCGCTCGAACGGCAGAACATTTCCCCACGTGTTGTTCTGTTGTTGGATGTAAGTGGCAGCATGGCGCGGTTCTCTGGAACGGAATGGGCGAACGGGGTGAACGCAGCTGAGCTTGCTCTCGAAGGATTCCCTCAACAATCTCAGGTTGCACTGGTAACTTTTGGGGAGGGTGTTGGTCTCGCGGCCTTCGACAATAGATCAGCAGTAGATCAGAAACTCATCGCGCTAAAGAATATGAAACCCCGCGGAAGGACAGCACTGTACACCGCAGTGGAGCAATCACTTCAACTATTTGGAACAGCGCAATTTGGTGACACGATATTCATAGTGTCAGACGCTGAAGACGACGCTGGGCCAACGAATCCGAAGACCGTTAGCAACGAACTAACGGAACGAGGAATTCGTGCATTCGCATTTCTGATGGTGGACCCCAACGAGGGTCCGACGAGGGATAGACACCTAGAAATCCCGATCTTTGGAGAGTTTGTGAAATCGACGGGAGGAAGCGCTTGGGTGTTGAGACCCAATATGAAGTGGCCCGATGGCAAGGACAACTCGTTGATGATCAGAACGATGCGAAACCAGATTGGCTTGCCCTATCGGCTAGATATTGCCCTGACGGACTCACCGACGAAACCTGCCAAGCTCCAGATCGCCACAACAACGAAAGGCGTGGAATTGGCATACCCTCAGCATCTTGAGTCGTGCTGGTCTGCAACCCCAGCCACAAACCGTTAAGTGCTAACAGCGAAACCTAGCGACGAAACATCCATCGCTGTTGCAAACAGGCGTGGGTGTTGAAAAAGTCACTCTGCTAAGCAGGTAAAGCGCGGTATAAGGAAGCATAAGTTCCATGTACTGCGTGATCTTCACTCGCGGAGGCCTGCTGATCATGATGGGGCAACACGCCCGTTCCGAATCGCTGTTCTATTACTTCAAACTCGACGATTACATTCCTAAGAACCACCTGCTGCGGCTCATCGATGAGCACGTCAGCTTCGCCTTCGTCCGCGAGCAACTGAAGGACAGCTACAGCGACATGGGGCGACCGTCCATCGATCCCGAACTGCTGCTGCGTATCCTGCTGATCGGCTACCTGTACGGCATCACCAGCGAGCGCAAGTTGGTGGAAGAGCTACGCATGCACTTGGCTTGGCGCTGGTTCACCGGGCTGGGATTCGATCAGGAGATTCCGCATCACTCCACCTTCTCCAAGAACCGGCACGGACGGTTTCAGGAGTCGCAGCTGTTCGAAGAGTTGTTTGAACAGATCGTGAAGCAGTGCCTGGAGGTGGGACTGGTGCGCGGGGACAACCTCTCGGTGGACGGAAGTTTTGTCGAGGCCAATGCGTCTAAGGAGAGCAGGATCCCCCGCGAACGGTTGGCTGAAGCAGCCCAAGTCAAGCAAACGTTGCGCCAGTATCTGTCTGAACTAGAAGAACAGAACCCAGTGGAAGAGCCGGTGCATGAACAAGAACAAGTATCCACCACCGATCCGGACTCGACCTACGCTACCAAGGGCGGCACTCCGGCCCGGCTGGGTTATTACGACAACTATCTGGTGGACAATGCCAGCTGCGTGATCGTAGGGGTGCAAGGGACTGCGGCCCGGATGAGCCAAGAGACAGTAGCCGCTCAAGACATGATCGCTCGCTTCGCTGAATGGCAAGGGCGCGAACCTACAACGGTGGCCGCCGATGCCACCTACGGCAACGGCGAGTTCCTGCAGTGGTTAATGGAGCGGGACATCACACCGTACATGCGCACGCGGGACAGTGCTCTTCGCAAGAACAGTCCGCTCTATGGTCCCGACCGTTTTACTTATCGTCCCGAAAGCAACAGCTATCTCTGTCCAGCTGGCCAACAACTCAACTTCGTCGGTTTGAATGTCAGGAATCGAACCCACGCCTACATCGGAAACCGCAAGCGTTGCGGTGCGTGTTCGCAAAAGGCGCAATGCACCACGGGCCAGTACAAGTATCTGGCCATCCACATCCACGAGCCCGCCCGGCAACGCGCCCGCGAGTTAGTCAACACGCCAGAGTTCGCTACCGCACAACGCCAGAGAAAGAAAGTGGAAGCCCTCTTCGCGGAACTCAAGAATCAGGTCGGACTGCGTCGCTTGCGGCTACGCCGGATGAAGTTTGTTCGTGAGCAGTTCTTCCTGGCGGCGGCTGCCCAGAACATCAAACGACTGGTGCGCTTCCTCAGCCAAGCTCCAAATCCGGCTCTCCCTGCAGCCGCCTAAGCAAAAACCAACCACAAACAAAACAAGAACCCCAGCGCCCAATCACACCGGGGAATATCATCTCTGCGGAAGTGACTTTTTCAACAGCCACAGGCGATTACACTCATCATCCTGCCCCGTTTCGGTCACTTGTGCAATGGATATCACGACAGTAAGCCTGCATTGGCGCCTGCGCCGGGTCCGCCGGGTGCCCCAGGTCTCGCGGGGTTCGAGACCTGGGAATTACATCCTCTACCGAGGTCTGCACTTTCCCGGGTCTCAAACGGAGTGAGACCCGGGGCACCCGGCAACGAACGAATCGCGGATCCCCCCGACGAGCCGGGCAAATATCCTGAGCCGACTTGAGCTTTGGCACAGTATAATCATTTCCAGCTCAGCTTGATTCACCCCAATTGATAGTCGGTTCCGCCAACCAAGCGTCACCTCCTCTCTCATGGCAGCGATTCTTCCTCAGCAAAAATTCAAGTAAAGGTAGGAACACCAATATGGAACAAGGAACAGTTAAGTGGTTCAACGACGCCAAAGGTTTCGGCTTCATTTCACGGGAGAACGGCGAAGACGTCTTCGTACACTTCTCAGCCATTCAAGCTGGCGGCTTTCGCAGCTTGCAAGAAGGCCAGAGGGTGCAGTTTGCCGTCACCAAAGGCCCCAAGGGTTTACAGGCAGAGAACGTTCAGGCTGTCTAAATTGCCTGTGGAATGCCCCAGGTCTCGCGGAGTTTGAGACCTGGGAATTACATCCTCTACCGGCGTCTGCACCTGCCCAGGTGTCAAACGGCGTAAGACCCCGGGGCGCCCCGCACCCGGCGAGTCAATGAGCGTAATGGGGATATTGCGCCAGTTACTGAACCATGTACCCGTGACCTGTGTCTTGCAGGCGATAAAACCGTAAACACACTATGCGGCCTCGCTTGTCGGTAGCAGGGCAATCCTCGTAAATCCAGACACCGGGAAACACCCTAAGAATGCGATCCAATGCGTGCGAGATGCTTACATTCGTGAGCGAGCCGGAAATGTGCGGCGTCGAATCATGTGTAGGCGTTGTTCCGACCAAAATCGATCCAGCCGCACCTACATAGGGCCATTCGATATTTTGGGCGGTCATGTACTGCTTCACCTCTGGTGCTCCCAGAATGTAAGTGAGAGCTTGATTCGCACCGTAGACTTTAGCGGCTCCAAACGAGACGCTCTCAAGCCAGAGGTTTAGGACGTCGGTCACCATCCCGTACTCAACCACTCGAATCGTACCGTCGGCATCCTGCGATACGCCCATTCCGGGATTGTCTTTGAACAGGTAACGCACTCCGTCAAGCGCACTTTTCTCCTTCCGTGCTGGCGCATTCATACGCGGAAACTCTGGGTACACTTCGGCCTGCAGAGATTCACAGCGCCCGCTAAATTCGAGGGAACCAGAGATTTTGTTCTTCGCTAACGATTCAAGCAATGGCTTTAGAGGGTCTTCAGCATCAGTTTGTCCAGCACAGGTGATCACCAGCAGAAGTATCAGCGCGATTGCAAAGAAGAAGTACCAGTGACACGCCGATGCCTTGGCCATGAGCATCTCCCTCAACTACTTAGACACCGAGAACAAGGCAAATGAGCCGGCAAGCGGGGTGCCCCAGGTCTCGCGGTGTCCGAGACCTGGGAGTTACATCCTCTACCGACGTCTGCGCGTTCCCGGGTCTCAAACGGCGTGAGATCCAGGGCACCCGGCTGTGGCCTCTTTCGTTTCGCGAAATGCTCCGAAAACTCGCCAAGCCAATAGCATACCGACACCGGCCAGCAGGAGCATGATGACCGATCTGCCCACACCAAACAAGCCGTGAATGACTCCGTTCAGAAAGCAAAAGAGCCAGAACAGAGTCCATACCGCAGCACTGAAAGACGCTACGGCCCAAAACCAGAGCAGCAAACGTCGCCGATTTGGGGTGGCGGCGTTGAGCGACTGGGTTACAGCACGCCGACGGAACTGGATTCCTGCTGCACTGCAAAGCACGGTTGCGCAAACGGTGGCAAGAATCGTCGCAGAGGTGTCTAGCAGGGTCGCGCCTCTTAGCGAAGTCAGCACCGGTAGCAGAACGGGTAGATTTATTGCGACAGCCTTGGCCGCGACATGACCGAAACTCAGCCCCCGAAGAAAACCCGCCATGAACATTGCGACTGGGGTGACAATGATCCACGGCGCGAAGAAACTAAAGCCTCCTAGGGCGAGAGCAGCCACTATGATGGCAATTGTGGATACGGCTCCCGCCGCGACGTCGGTGAGGGCTGGCCCCCAAAAGTACCGCTCTGGCTCGATGGATGAGAACATCTCAGTTTCCATGAATACCGACGCAAGTTTATTCGTGGGATCGCCGGCGAAACCAGGCCATTGCACTCAAAATCCCGAGAACCAAATCCTAGTGTGTAGCGACGGATTGCGGTTGCAGCAGGCCCACCTCGGCCGCGATCTTCTCCAGCTTGGCGCGATTCTCTTTCTTCATCGCAACCAGCGGCAGGCGATAGTTTTCTTCGATGCGCCCCATCATGGTGAGCACCGCTTTCGCCGGCCCCGGATTCGATTCGATGAAGTTCGCCTGCATCAGCGGCAGATACTTGCGGAAGAGCGAACGGGCTTCATCCCACTTGTTGTCCAGCGCAGCGCGGGTAAGCCGCGACATCTCACCGGGAATTTCGTTCGATACGACGGAGACGATGCCGACCCCGCCGAGTCCGATGACCGCCAGCGTGATGGCGTCGTCGCCCGAGAAAACGAGAAAGCCCTCCGGCACCGAGGCGCAAACTTCGGCGATTTGTCCGATGTTGCCGCTCGCTTCCTTAACACCCGCGACATTGGGAACTTCAGCCAATCGCAGCAGTGTCGGCGTCTCAATGTTGGTGCCGGTGCGGCCGGCGATGTTGTACAGCACCAGCGGCTTGGTCGATGCCTCGGCGATCGCCTTGAAATGCTGGTACACGCCTTCCTGCGTGGGCTTGTTGTAGTAAGGCGTCGCGGTGAGGATGTAGTCCACGCCCGCGCGCGACGACATCTCCTTGGTTTTCTCGACGGCCTCGCGGGTGTTGTTCGAGGTCGCACCCGCCATGATGGGCACGCGGCCGCCGCCAACCTCGATGGTCAAATCGACGACGCGCAACCATTCGTCATGAGTGAGCGTCGGCGTCTCACCGGTCGTGCCGCAGGGCACAAGGAAGTCGATGCCCGACTCAATCTGCCAATTCACCAGGCCGCGCAGAGCAGCTTCGTCCACGCTGCCGTCTTGGCGGAAGGGAGTTACCAAAGCAGTACCGCAACCACGCAAATTCATTTCAGCAGGATAATCCGTTCTACGCCGAATCTCAAAGATCGGGATTCACCACAGAGGCACAGAGACACAGAGAAGCAATTTAATTTAATAAAGAACCTTGGGGAAGCAGTGTGGGTTAAGGCCGTAGCAGGCGCTGGCAGAACATGTCTCAATTTGAGAGCGCGAGGGTGAGAGTCTGAAAGTCTGAAAGTCTGAGAGTCTGAGAGTCTGAGAGTCTGAGAGCCTGAGAGCCTGAGAGCCTGAGAGCCCGGATTCTAACCCTGACTTCCTCGGTGTCTCCGTGCCTCTGTGGTGAACATGCTCTTCACAGTTTTGCGAAGACGTCCTTGAAGTCGTAGAAACCGCTCTTTCCGACGATCCACTCGGCGGCCAGCACGGCGCCTTCGGCAAAGGTTCGGCGCGACTTGGCTTCGTGCGTCAGGACCAGCCGATCGCCGGCGGAACTCAGTTCCAGGGTGTGCGTGCCGGTTACGTCGCCCTCGCGCTCCGAAGTGATGTCCAAGCGAACCGCAGCCGTCTTTTCCAGTAACCGCTGCATGGCCGCTGCAGTTCCTGACGGCGCGTCTTTCTTCTGGATGTGGTGCGTCTCGGTGATTTGTCCGGCGTAACCGTGGGCCAGGGCCGGGGCAGCCGCCTGCACAATCTGGAAGAACAGATTTACCCCGTAAGAGAAATTTGCGCCAAAGACAAATCCTGTTCCCGCCTGCTCGACCGCCTGGCGGACGCGCTCCATCTCGCCATACCACCCGGTCGTCCCGACGACCATCGCCTTGCGCGCGCGCACACACGCCTCGATATTCTTCAGCACCGCGTCGGGGGTCGTGAAATCGATGGCCACATCTACATCGCGAAGATTCTCGGGCGTCAGCCACGCAGCGTCGCGGTTCTCGCCCTCGTCGACCGTCCGCACTTGATGGCCGCGCTCGCGCGCGACTTCGGCGACCAGCGAGCCGGTCTTGCCGCAACCCAGCACGACGATCGTCAGCGGCGAACTCAATCGAATACCTCGGGATCGACATCGGTGAAGAACTTGGCGTGCAGGCGGCGTACGGCCTCTGGAACGTCGGCTTCGTCCACTACGAACGTCAGGTTGATCTCCGACGCGCCCTGGGAGATCATGCGCACATTAATGTCGCGAATTGCTTCGAAGATTTGCGCTGCCACACCCGGCGTGTCGCGCAGGTTCTCGCCTACCAGGCACACGATGGCTTTACGTCCGGAATATTTCACGAACGCCAGCTTCTCCAAATCAGCGGCAATCGCCGGAATCGCTTCATTGGAATCGACGGTAAGCGAGATGCTGACCTCCGAGGTCGACACTACGTCGACCGCGCAGCGATGCCGGGCAAAAATCTCGAACACCTTGGCGAGGAAGCCGTGGGCCATCAGCATGCGCGCCGCAACAATCTCTACCACGGTGATGCGATTCTTCGCCGCAATCGCCTTGAACAGCGCGCGAGACCGCGGCGTGCGCGCCAGAATGCGCGTGCCATCGTTCGAGGGATTGCGCGAGTTCAGCACCAGCACGGGAATGTTCTTTTCCACGGCAGGCAGCACCGTCGCCGGGTGCAGGACCTTTGCGCCAAAGTAAGCAAGCTCGGCCGCTTCTTCAAAGCTGATGAGCTTAATGCGGCGGGCGTCGGGGCAAATCCGCGGATCGGTAGTCTTCATGCCGTCCACGTCGGTCCAGATTTCGATGCGCTGGGCGTCGAGGCCCGCGCCCACCAGCGCAGCAGAAAAATCGGAACCACCGCGGCCGATGGTGGTGGTCGTGCCCTCACGCGTGGCGCCGACGAAGCCACCCATAATAGGGACGCGCTTCTGTTCGATCAGCGGCTTCACGCTGTCCTGCAAGCGGTCGTTTATTTCGTCGACTTGGGGAAGCGCCCGGGTGTGCTGCGCGTCGGTGACAATCACCTGTCGCGGATCGACCAGCGTCGCGGGGATGTCGCGCGCAATGAAGGCCTCGGTCGCAATCATGCTGGAAAGCCGTTCGCCGAATGAGACAACGTAATCGGATGTGCGCGGTGTGAGTTCGCCGACCGCCGAAATGCCGCGCAGCAGTTCATCGAGCGCGTCGAATTCGGAGCCTAGCTGCTGATGGAGTTCAGTGTGTAGGCCGGTGCCGAGCAACTCGCCGGCGGTGAGGTAATGACGTTCGCGAAGAGTGCGGCAGATTTCCAGCGCCGGCTCGCGCTCACCGCGTCCCGCAGCGGCGGCCATGGCCAGCAGTTGGTCGGTGACCTTCGCCATGGCGCTGACCACGACGAATGGCTGATCCGCAAGCCGCGATTTAACGATGCTGGCGACGCGATCGATGGCCGTGGCATCCTCGACCGAGGTGCCACCGAACTTCATCACGATCACGGCCGACCACCGCGGTTCGCGCTAACCAGGTGCTCATCGGACGCGCCGGCGAGCAGGCCTTGCACTTTCAGAAGCTCGGCATTCAGCAGCGCGGCTCCCGCAGCTCCGCGAATCGTGTTGTGCGACAGCACAGTGAACTTCCAGTCGAGCACGCCGCAAGGCCGCAGGCGGCCCACGCTGACGGTCATGCCTTTGCCGCGATCCACGTCAAAGCGGGGCTGCGGACGATCAGGCGTCGCATCGTAAATCACCGGCTGCGCCGGGGCGAGCGGCAGCTTCAATTCCTGCGGCGTCGACTGGAACCCGTTCAGCGCCGCGATAATTTCCTCGGCGCTGACCTTTTTTTTCAACTTCACCGAAACCGATTCGGTGTGGCCGTCCTCGACCGCGACCCGATTGCAGTGCGCGGTCATGGAGAACCCTGCATCCTGCACGTGATCGCCAGCCAGCTGGCCGAGGAGCTTGCGCGTCTCCTCCTCCATCTTCTCTTCTTCCTTGGCGATGTAGGGAATCACGTTGCCCAGAATGTCGAGCGAAGCGACACCGGGATATCCCGCTCCGCTGACAGCCTGCATGGTGGTGACGAAGAGTGACTCGATGCCGAACTGGCGGTGCAGCGGAGCTAGCGCGACTACCAGCCCGATGGCCGAGCAGTTGGGATTGGTGACGATGTAGCCGCCGGAATCTTTGCGCCACGCCTGCTTCTCGATCAGCTTCAGGTGGTCGGCATTCACTTCGGGAATGACCAGCGGGACATCGGACTGCATGCGGAACGCGCTGGAATTGCTGACCACGGCGCATCCGGCGGCAGCAAACTGCGGCTCCATTTCGCGAGCGATCCCGGCATCGAGCGCAGCGAAGATAACGCGCGGCGCGCCCTTGGGCTCGGCGTTGGAAACTTTCATGCCGCACACGCGTTCGGGGATCGAGGTCTTCAGACGCCAGCGCACCGCGTCGCCATACATCTGGCCGGCGGAGCGGTCGGAAGCGGCCAGCCAGGCCACCTCAAACCAGGGATGATCTTCCAGCATCTGGATGAAGCGCTGACCGACAACGCCAGTAGCGCCAAGAATTCCGATTGGGATTTTCTGCTCAGACATTTTCGTGTGGAAAATTCAAGTTATATCACGTTTAGCAGCGCAAACTTTGTGCGTTGCGTGACGTAATCGCAAAGTAAATGCCTGGCGAATCGCGATCACACTTTGCGAATTGCCTGAATCAGCAAGACCGTTCCAACCACAAGCAAACCGGCGTGCACGTATTTGAGAAACGTGTCACCCCGCAGGCGATGGTTGAGGAACCTTCCCAGGAAGATGGCGGGAATCGCGACCAGCAGCGAGACCCAGTAGTAGTGCGTGACCGAGCGAGTCCACAAACCTGCGAACCAATATCCGGCCATGGCGACCAGGCTGGCAGGGAAGAAGTATCCCTGCAAGGTGGCGCGAAAATGTTGCGGCGACCAGCGGCGCATCGCACCATAAATCACCAGCGGCGGCCCATTCATACCGTAGGCCCCGCCGAGCACTCCGGCAAAGAAGCCACAAGTGAGCAGCCAGGGCCGGCTATCGTGATGCAGGACCAGCGTCGTCTTGCCGAAAAGTAAGTAGCCGGAAAACGTCAGGATGACCAGTGCCAGAGCGCCCTTCACGCCGCTCTGATGGACGCTGGTCAGCAGGGCAATTCCCAGCGGGATGCCGAGAAACGTAGGGGCCAGCAGCCAACCGGTGCTGCGCAGGTGAATTTTCCGCCAATCCTGTGCGACCACGATCGCGGCAATCGTGATGGACAACAGAACGACCAGAGGCGCAGCAACGTTGATCGGAAGGCTGAGGGCGAGCAGCGGGACGGCGACCAGGCCTTCGCCGAAACCGAAGGTCGAGCGAATCAGCGTCGCGATGAAGACAATCAACAACACATGAACGGTGGTGGCGTCCATCGCGACTAGGGATGGCCTTTGGAGAAGCCGCTGATGCGAGCCGGCGTCTTGCTTAACCTGAGCCGTTCGACGATTTCCCGCGCGGTCTGCTCGACCGACTTGTTAGCCGTATTCAAGATGATCTCTGCCCGCCGGTAATGCGGCAGCCGCTGGGCATACAACGCGCAGAAAGCCTCGGTGTCGACCGCCAAGGGTCGAAGATTTTCCGGCGAGCGTTCATTTGCCGCACGACAGCGCCGCAGCAGTTCCTCCAGCTCAAGCTCGAGAAACACGACATGGACACCATGCTGCCGCAGCATCTCCTCATTCGACGGCTGAACAAAGGTCCCGCCGCCCAGCGCGATCACGGTAGGAACGGACGCGGTCGCCAGCACGCCCAGTAAAGCTTGTGACTCAATTTCGCGAAAGCGCGGCTCACCATGCAGGCGGAAGATCTCAGGCACCGTCATCTCGCAGCGGCATTCGATCTCGCAGTCGAGATCGATGAAGCGCCAATGCAGCAGACTTCCCAGCGCGCGGCCGACTGTGCTCTTGCCCGCAGCCATGAAGCCTGCCAAAGCGACGATTGGGGCGGAAGCCTGTGTGCCTGCGGATTCAGAAGCTGTGGACATAACGAAACGTAGCTATTGACGCCGGGAGCGGGCGGCGGGCGGTGGTGGAATGCGATGTGAGCTGCGAAGAAATCTTAACACCCGACCCGACACCCCGCCCCAACTGCTTCCGAAGCGCCTACTCCGGAGGTTGTAGGCCGGTGCTACCCATAGGGGATGAACCTTATTTGCGGCTCACGTAGTCTTCGCAGCATGCAACTCATACAGATTGGCGAAACCAAACAGAAGACAGTTTTGGATATGGTGCAAGAAATGGCCGCCCGCCAGCTTGCAGAGATTGAACAACTAAAGCTGGTCGCCGGCACTCGTCAAAAAAGCCGGGCATCGCGTCGCATGCGCGCGCGCTGTGAATCCCCCAAAGCACAGCGCATCTTCGTAATGTAAGATCTTCAGGCGTAATGTAAGCTCCCCAGGCCGGTACGGATGCTCTGATCGATCAGGTCATGCTTTGAAAGGGTGCGGCTTCAGACGTGCCGTAAGAGTCGCAAAATCATTGCGGCTTTAGCCTCTGAGGAAAATCGACAGAGTAATAAACCGTCCTTTACGGCACTCGGCCCAACCCAACATTCATTTCTTTGCCTCCGGCAGTGCTGTGTATGTGGGATTGTGGTACGTCCCCCCGATCTGCAAGGTCACATCCGCACCCTTGCCCTTCTTGTCTGCAGTTAGCGGCTGAATAATTTTCAGCAGAAACGACTTCACCCCGGTGGTCGCTTTCGACAGCTTCGTATCCAAGTGCATCTGGCCGGCGAAGTTGAGCCGTTCGGAGTTCAAATCGTAGGTGCCGTTCACCTTTGCGGAAGCTCCCGGCACGTCGAAGGTCACGTTGCTGAGGTGAGCGACCCCGTTGTGGACGGCCACCTGGCCCTTGACATTCGATATGACCCGGCCGGGATCATAGCTGTCGTTGCCGCGCTTGTCGTCCTCGTCTTCTACCTGATCAGCTTTGCCGCGGGCCCGCGCGCTCAACACATCTACATTTTTCTGCGTGTCCGGATTGGTGTATTGTCCGCCTGCGATTCCAAAATCTCCTTGCAGCTGAACCTTATCCAGGAAAGGCCGGTCGTCAGGCGGAAGGATTACGTTGGCGCGGAAGACGATTGCCCCGAGCATCGGCGATACCGGCTCCCGGATAACCAGTCGCACTAAGTCCTGCACGCGCGCTCCGTCGGAGTAGGCCTGCATGGTCAGGGTCTTTCCTAGGCCCGGAGTATCACTCGTACCTGCTACCGTGCCGGCGGCAACGATGGTCGTTCTGGCAAAGTGCACGGTTGCAGGATCGAAAGCCACATCGCCATTCAGCCCGTTCACCGTGGCTTGAAATTCCGTTTTCAGCGGCAGCGAGTGACCGCTGCGCGTGATGCCAAAGTTCGGCATGTCGGTCTTACCCTGCACTTGCACGTGCTGGAGAATGCCAGTGAAGCTGCCCTTCGACATCAGGGTTCCGGCGATGCCGTTGAATACGCCCAGATCCATATTGCGAACCAGATAGTTTCCAGAGAGCTGCGTCTGGCCGGCGTTGTCCGGCTGCCAAGGACCAAACTTTCCATTCACGGTTACATCAGCGGGCGGCTGAGGAATATGAACCAGAGTCTGATAACCCATCGGGTGGCCGGCAGCGAGATTGCTCAGCCTGAGTTTTTCGATGCGAAAAACCAGCGGCTCTTTGCCGGACTCGGTGGCAACCTCGAGTTCGGCCCCATCGGCAACGAGCTCCCCAATCGTGATTCCCGAACGCAGTGCGCCGACGCTGCCAGGCGTACTCGCGGCTTGAGCCTGTTCCCGCGGCGGAACTGTAATGTGGAGGCCGTCCGCGCGAACGCTGCTGATGTGGTGCGCCAGCAGCCCGACGTAGCTGCCCACAATCGTGAGCTTTTGAATTGTGATGAACGGCGGCCCAGCCGACTGGGTAGCGCTACGGAAGCTGACTCCATCGGCAACGCAGCCCGGGTGAGGGAAGTAGACCTCGTGGAATCCGCTCATCTGGATGGTCGCGCCAGCTTGCTGCTCGAGCGCCTGCATGACGGCTTGGCGTGTGAATGGCCAATTGTGGAGATAAACGATTCCCAGAATGACAACACACAGCAGCACCACAGCCGCCGCCGCAACTACGCTCCAGTGTCGTTTTGGGCGGCCAAGCCGAGGCGAACTTGCGGACGGAACATCTTCGACCTGAAGATTCATGCCTGCGGATCTCCCTTCGGCAAGTTTCCATGCGGGGTTGATCATAGGATGACGCCTCCGCGGTATCGGTTTGCCTTTATGTACGCTTACCCGAAACCGTCGGGCGAACCTTCCCAGGCGAGGACGACCTACTTAATCACATGTGCCTGTGATCACCTTAGAGCCTCCTAGCGCTTCACGGGCCAAAACTAGGTAGAAAATCCAAGCAGAGTTCAGGGATTGACGGGGGATACCTTAATACCTCCGGCCCGTATACTCGCCCCGTTCACTTCCCAGTCTGTTCTAGGCCAATACACCTCGTCTGGGCACCCTCCCCGGACTGGAGATTTCTGATGTTCAAAGTTAAAGCCGCCTTCATGGTGGCCTTCCTGCTGGCTTTTGCCAGCCTTGCGCAAGCAGCGAATCCTCAGAATTATCAGCAGATCATTCCGACAACAACGTTGACCGCGGAGACCGGCAACAATACGGCGGCCGCCAACTCGTTTCCGGGATGTGAAATCACCACCGTCACCAATGGACAGTGTGTCGACAACGGCGATCTGAAGGCCAGCAACGTCAGCAAGGTCGATGTGCACACTTTGCTGTTGCCCTCGCAACAGGGCGCGAAAATTTACACCACATATATTCCCTACTGGGTACACGGCACTCATCCCAACATTGGATACAGTTCGCAAGATCCCAACCAGGTCGCGAAGGAAATCACCGACCTCACCAGCCGTGGATTCAATGGTGTGCTGGTGGACTGGTATGGGCCAGGCAGTTATGAAGAGGGGGCGACAGAAGTCCTTAAGCCTCAGCTGGAACAGCAGAATACCTTGAAATTCGCTTTAATGATTGACCAAGGGTCGATCGAATGGTTCTCCTGCTATCCGAACTGCTCGGCGACGCAGGCCCTGCTGAACGTCATCGCTTTCGCGCGCCAGAAGGGATATTTCAGCTCGCCGGCCGCGATCCGCAACAGCGACGGCAAAGCTGTGGTCTCGCAGTTTGGAATGGAAGCCTACAGCATCAATTGGTCGACCATCGAAAGTCAGAACCCGGACCTGGAGTGGGACTTCGAAAACGCCGGCGCTTTTACCAACCAGTACGACATCGGCGCCTATGGCTGGCTATCGCCCAAGGACCCGCTACAACAGGGTTATGAGGGCCTCGACTACACGGCGTACTTCCTGCAAATCGCCAATCAGCACCCCTCGAAGAAGAACTGGGCCTCGACCTGGAAGGGATTTAACGACGTGGTTGCCAACTGGGCGCCGCCCGGGGGCCGCCACATCCAGCAGCTATGCGGAAAGACCTGGGTCGACACCTGGGCAGCACTCCGCAGCTTCACCGGCCGCCTCGATGCCGTGCAGGTAGTGACGTGGCACGACTACGAAGAGGGCACGGAGATCCAGAGCGGCATCGACAATTGCCTGACGGTGTCGGCCAGCGTCAGCGGGCATATGCTGAACTGGAGCGTGCCAAGCGAGTCCACCCTGGACCATTACACCGCTTACATTTCCAGCGACGGCCAGAACCTGATGTCGCTGGGCGACTACCCGGTCGGGACGCACACGCTCGATCTTTCGGCATTCGGCTTTGCCCCGGGAACCTACACGGTTTTCGTCAAGGCGGTAGGCCTGCCCAGCATTGTGAACCAGATGTCGCCTGCGGCAACCTATGTCGATGGCGTGGGCACTCCGACGGTGACCATCACCTCTCCTACCAACGGCCAGCACGCTGGACCCGCGACCAACCTGGAAGCCAATGCAAGCAGCCCGAACGGAGCGATTATCCAGTACCGCGTGCTGGTGGACGGCATGCTGATGAAGGTCGTTGCCGGAGCGCCCTCATTCCAGGCGTGGATTTTCACCGCGATGGGCCAGCACACCATTACCGTCAAAGCGGAAGACGCTACGCAGCAGTGGGGAACGGCCAGCGTGTGGATCGTGCGCACCTACTGATTGCCGGTATCTGAAAACGTTAGGCGGGGAAGCCCGAGCAGCCCAGCCCTGCTTGGAGCGCGCCCCGCCTATCCGGGTGGGCGACAAGCAATCTTTTGGCGACGGCGATCGTCAGCCATGCAGCACATCGCGCCGCGAATTCCTGTACCATCCTCATGAGGTGTTAGCCATGTCGTTTCGCAACGGGGACAAGTCCAGAGAACATCGTCTGCGCAAGGCGCGCGAGAAAAAGCGGGAAACCATCCGCGGAATAGCAGAGAAGTCCGCCGCCAAGACGCCCGCCGCTCCCGCATCCGGCAAGAAGTAGCTTTTAGCGCCCTTCCTGGAGATCTGCGAGAACTCGCAGAACTTCTCCGGGGTCGCGGCTGACCCTCGTGTCGGTCACGTAGACGAAGCGAATCACATCCTGCTGATCGACGATGAAGGTAGCGCGTTGCGCGACGCCTTCTGCCTCGTCCAGAATGCCAAGCTCGCCGCACAGGTCTCGCTTCACATCGGCAAGCATGGGGAAATCGAGGCCGCGCAGGTCTTCTTCCTGGGTGCGCCAGGTGCGATGCGCTAACTCCGACTCCACGCTGCAGCCCAGGAGCACGGTTCCGCGCTCCCGAAGCTCAGCCAGAAGGTCGCCGAAGTCCCGGATTTCCGATTGCGACAGCTCGGTAAAATCCTTCGGCCAGAAGAAATAAACCTTCCAGCGTCCGCGAAAATCTTTGTCGCTGACCGTTTGAATAGCGCCGTTCTCGCCTGAGCCCAGGCTGGCCGGAAGCACGTAGTGGGGAAATCGTTCGCCTAAACCCAGCATAGATGTCTTGTGGCTCACAGGCTGCTGAAAAGCACTCGCATCCGCTTTGATCGAGCAGAGTCTGCGTGAGTCCTAACTTTGCGTTTCGGCGGTGGCTCGCCAGCCTCCGAAAGCCAACGCCGTAGGCGCGAAATAGTCTAGCCCAAGCACGTAGCCAAAGGCGAAGTGTTGGGTTAGGTGAAGGAAGTCCGAGCCCCGTAGGGGACGACAGATCTCACGGATATTCAGCCTTTGAGAATAATGTCTACTGCGCTGATCAAAGCAGGAATTCATCACTGCCAACCACTCAATTTCTGCTTGCGCCATCGGCCATTCCGGGTAAAATCGCTCTTCTCGCTCCCGGAAAGGATACGTGTGTGACCACACGGCGACTGCTGTCGATTCTGATTCTGGGATGCTACACGTTGCCTCTCTCGCCAGCGATGGCGCAAACCCGTGCGCCTTCCGACACCACCTTCACCAGCAATAGCGAACTCGTCCTGGTTCCGGTTCACGTGATGGACCACTGGGACGGCCGCTGCATGGCCTCACCAAAGACAACTTTGTGCTGAAGTCAGACGGCGTCCCGCAGCACATCGCTCAATTCGAAGAACAACAGGCGCCGCCGGTATTGCCGATCGCGGTCGACGCTCCTCGATCCAGGCCGGTCGCCGCACTCACTCCGCCGCGGTTCTCCAATGCTCCTGCCGGAGCTATGCCGGAACAGTTGCTGATTATCGCAATCGATACGGTGAACACCCCCATCCTTCTCCAGAGCTGGGCTAGAAATCAAACCATAAAATACTTGCTGGCAAACCCTCCGAAGCAGCCCGTGGCCTTGGTGGCTATTACCCCTGACGGCCTGCGGGAGGTCCACGAGTCCACCAGCGATACGGCAACTCTGGTGGAATCGCTGAAGCAGATGCGCACCAACTTCAGCCGTCATGATTCGCAAGAGGCGCTGATCCCGCACATTGATTCCAGCGGAAGGATCGAGAGCTACGGCAGCTACGTCAATGCCTTGACCGAGCGGCAGGCCGATGAAGTGGGAAGAAATTTCAATGCCGGCCTGGTCACCCTGCGCGCCTTTGAACAGTTGGCCTGGGCCTATTCGGGAGTTCCCGGCAGCAAGACCGTCCTCTGGCTTACCTCGGGTTTTCCTATCATTCAGGAAGTACCCTCGGGGCCGGCCATGATCGGACATGGCGCAGCTCATACCGGCAGCGTCCCGTTTTCCACGGGGCGGCAGCTGAACGGCGAACTCCTGCCGGAATTCCAGCGTGCTTTCACCTCGTTGAATAAATCTAACGTCGTCATATATCCCATGGACGTCAGAGGCCTGCCCATGGATAACATGTGGGACCCGAGCCAGCCTGCGGCGTTGTTCGTGCACCCGGAGTTGTCGCATCTTGCGCCCGCACTGTCGCTCGACACCGATGCTGCCGATACCGATGGCATGAAGGAATTGTCACGCCGAACCGGGGGCAAGACCTGCGTCACCGGCAACACGGTGAAGAATTGCATGGACCAGGCGCTGGCCGAGAGCAACGATTACTACCTGCTGGGATTTTATATTTCGCAGCAGGCGCGCAAACCCGGCTGGCACAAGCTGAAGGTCACGGTGAATGCCGATCATAGCGAGGTGCGCGCTCGCTCCGGCTATTTTCTGCGCGCCAAAGGAGCTCCGCTCCAACAGGAGCAGGAGGAAGACCTGCGCAGCGCGATCCATGCCGGGGTCGACTACACCGGCATCGTATTCTCGGTTCAGCCGGGTGTGCGGAAGGCCAGTTCCACGGATCCCTTTTATTTCAAAATCTCTGTGCCGTCGACCAGCATTCTCCTGCTGCCGGGACAGGAGAAACTCAGCTTTGACGTGATGTCGATTCCGCTTTCCAGCAAAGGCTTTCCTGTCAACGGCCAATCGCGCGTGGTGAAGCTGGAGATGACGCCGGAGACCGCGCAAAAAGCGCTGCTCAAAGGTTGGAACCTGATTGACTCGGTGGATCCTAAGAACGCAGTCAGCGCGGTGAAAGTTGTGATCCGTGACAACAACACCGGCAGAATTGGCTCAGTTGTCTTTCCGCTGAATCCTGCACCTGCCGGCAGTTAAGCTCTCGGCGGCATGAACTCTCCTGCGGCGCTGTAGCCCAATCGACCCGGTGTTATGCTGGTATCAACAAACTTGCAACTGCAAGTTGTGTTCGCCGATTGGGCAACTGTGCCTATGCTGCAAAAACGCGTTGACGATCAGCCGTCGATCTCGCGCCAGATGGTGCGCGAAGCTGAAGCTGTCTTCCACGGACATCTAAAGCGCGTCGGCCTGAAGCGCACCGCACAGCGCGACATCATCCTGCGTACGTTTCTCGACACCCGCGATCACCTCTCCACCGACGAGTTGTACCGGCTGGTGAAAAAGAAGGACTCCGGCATCGGCTTCACCACCGTGTACCGCACGCTGAAGCTGCTGTCCGAGTGTGGCCTGGCCAGCGAGGTGGCCTTCAACGACGGCATCGCGCGCTACGAGCATCAATACCAGCGCCGCAATCATCACCACATGGTGTGTACCGAATGCGGCAGCTCGGTGGAGTTCTTCTCGCCTGAGATTGAGCGCGTCGAGCAGGAAATCGGCCGCAAGAACAAGTACGTCACCACCCGCCACACCTTCCAGATCTACGGCCTCTGCGACCAGTGCCAGAAAAAGCAGAAGCGCGCGTAACGGCTGCGGGCGGCTCGCACCTGCGACTCTGCATTCAGCCTTGGTTAGCGAATTTTGCCGACTAGGACTTTTTTGAAGGGGCGCAGCTTTAGCTGCGCCGTCAGACGAAGAATAGAATTCGAGTCCCGTAGGGACGGCAGCATGTGATGGGCGCGGCATGACCCTGTCACGAATCCTCTGCACGGTTTATCCTTCTGCCGAAAGCCATGCTGACCCTCACCGATGCCGCTGAACAAATCCGCACTCGCCGACTGTCTCCGGTTGAACTCACGCAGCAATGCCTAAGTCGCATCGGGCGCCTCAACCCCGTCCTCAACGCGTTCATCACGATCACGGCCGAACAGGCGCTGGAGCAGGCACGACAAGCCGAGGCTGAGATCGCAGCCGGAAATTATCATGGGCCGTTGCACGGCATCCCCGTCGGCCTGAAAGATCTGTTCGACACGGCGGGCATTCGCACCACCGCAGGCAGTAAACAGTACGCCGATCGTGATCCACAAGAAGACGCCGAGGTAGTTCGACGGCTCAAGCAGGCGGGCGCCGTGATTGTCGGCAAACTCAACATGCACGAGTTTGCATTTGGCATGAGCGGCGTGGTGAGCGCCTTTGGTCCCACGGCTAATCCCTGGAAAACCGATCGCATCAGCGGCGGCTCGTCGTCCGGAGCAGGCGCTGCGGTTGCGTCAGGGATGTGCGTCGTCGCCATGGGCAGCGATACCTCCGGCTCGATTCGTTGTCCCTCGGCGCTCTGCGGACTTGTGGGACATCGCCCCAGCGCGGGTCTGCTGAGTACGAAAGGCGTGGTTCCGCTGTGCACTTCGTTCGATACGGTCGGGCCTATGGCGCGGACGGTACGCGACGTGGCGACCGTTTTCGATGTCCTGAGTGGCACGACCAGCTTTGCTCCACTGCTGGAGGAGGGAATTGCCGAACTGCGCATCGGCGTCGCGCGCAAACGGTTCTTCGACGATCTCGATTCGCAGGTGGCCTCGTGCATCGAGACAGCGTTGCAAGCGCTGGGCAAAATGGTTCGCCAGGTTCGCGAGGTCGAGGTTCCGGTGGACAGCTTCCGCACGATTTTCGATGCCGAAATTTACGAATACCACGAGGCAATGATCGCCCAGACTCCTGAACTCTACGACCCACGCACGCTCTTTCGCCTCAAGAACACGGCCGGAATTAGCGCCGCCAGCTACATTCGCGAACGGCGTCGCCTAGAGGTGTTCCGCGCCGAGGCCGAGCGCATCTTCGATGACGTGGATGTTGTCATCACGCCGACGACGCCCGGGCCTGCTCCGAAGATCGCCGACGTCGAAGCACTGGCGATTCCGGATGTGCGTTCGTTCGAGATGAGGTATCTGCTGCGCAACACCGCGCCGTTCAGCTCGTTGTACTGGCCAAGCACATCGGTACCGTGCGGATTTACTGAGGATGGCTTGCCGGTGGGAATGCAAATCTCGAGCCGCCCGGGTGGCGATTCAACGGTGCTGCGGCTGGCGTATGCGTACGAGCAGGCGATGGAGTGGACGCGGAGGGAACCGGAGGGTAGCCGTTAGGATTTAGGAAGTGGCACTTGGCGATTGGCACTTAGGGAAACTCTGATCAAGACACATCGAAGTTCCGCAGGGGCTAAAGCCCGGCCAAATTGGTGAGATTACGGCACAGCTGAAGCTGTGCCCTTTCAAAACTTAACTTGCAGGACTTGATCAGAGCTTCCTTAGCACTTGGCACTTAGAGCATTTGGCAGTTAGCGTTTCGCGCTTAGCATTCGGCATTTAGCACTTGCACTTTGAGAGACTGTCATCCCGAGCAACGAGCGTAGCGAGGAGTCGAGGGACCGCTCTACCTGCGACGATTCTTCGGACGGTAGAGGTCCTTCGACTGCGCTCGGCTGCGCCTCGCTCCGCTCAGGATGACAGATCAAAAGCGAATAGCGAGCCACGAATAGCGAGCCACGAATAGCGAGCCGCGAATAGCGAAAAACGAATGGCGAATAGCGAACCGCGAAGAGCGGCCTTACCACCCTAGAAACACCGGTTCCGCTTGCAACTCGATTCCGAACTCCCGCAACACTTCTGCCTGAATTTCGTCTTTCAGCGCGATGATGTCGGCCGCGGTCGCTCCGCCGCGATTGATGATGGCCAGCGCGTGCCGTCGCGAAATTCCCGCGGCGCCTCTGACGTAGCCTTTGGCAAAGCCTGCGTGCTCCACCAGCCAGGCGGCCGGCAGCTTGCGAAATCCGTCGGTGGCAGGATAACTTGGCAACTCCAACCCGCGCGCCTTCAATCGCGCCGACAATTCTTCGAACACGCTTTGCGGCACCACCGGATTTTTGAAGAAGGATCCCGCACTGCGCGCGTCTTCGTCCCCGGGAACGATCAGCATGGCCTTGCGATTGCGAATCTCGCGCACCGCAGTTCTCACGTCAGCTAGGGTGGCGCTTTCGGAGCGTCCGGCAAAGAATTGCTGCAAGTCCGGATAGCTCAGGCTTGGCTTTCCGCCCGGCCGCAACTGGAACGACACGCGCAGAATTACGTATCGCCCGCGCTCCCTCGTGTTGAAAATGCTGGCGCGATAGCGGAAGCCGCAATCCGCGTTCGACATCGTTTCGACCTTCAGGGATTCCAGATCGAGAACTCGAACTTCGCTGATGGTCTGCGAGACGTCTTGACCGTAGGCGCCGACATTCTGCACCGGCGTCCCGCCCACCGTGCCGGGAATGCCGCTCAAACATTCCAGCCCCGCACAATCGGCTTCGACCGTCTGCGCTACCAGCGTGTCCCAGTCGCAGCCCGCGCCGGCGACAAACATGCCGTCGTCGCTCGCCGAAACATCGGCCATGCCGATCTTCAGCACCAGGCCGGCAAATCCCGAGTCGGCGACGACCAGGTTGCTGCCTCCGCCGAGAACAAATAGCGGCAGGTTCTTCGCGCGCGCAAACTGAACCGCCTCGATTACCTCGGACTTCGCTCTGCGCCTCGGCAAAATATCGCGCCGGTCCACCCACGCCAAGCGTGGTCAGAGGAGCGAGCGGAACATTTTCGCGAATGATCATTGCGGTGAGGACACTATAAATGCTCGGCGCGTCAGCAGCAGAGCACAGCTCGACTACCGGCTACAGCTAGAGGCGTCCCTGGGCGTTGTTAAACGGAGCTGTCTAAGACCATAATCCGGATGCGAACGATGCTTATGCCGCGGGCCTTAAAGCCTGCTCCGGTCGATCAAATAGAGGCCTTCATACGCTAGCCTGAAGGCCAGCTCTACCCGCACTTTTCAGTGGCCTTGTGAAGTCATGCCAGGTGCTGTGACGCAAATCACAAGCTGGCTCGCCCATGCAAAAGATATTCTGACTTTCGTTATCCGCAGCCGCACGTTTTTGGACGGGTACGCAAGTTAGTTCTTCTTGGATCCGACGCCGCAGCGCATTTTCGCGGGCTCATTCAAGCTTGGGCGTTCCACTAAGTTCGCTGCCAGTTACAGTGTTGCCCATGGTCTCCGCGTGAGATTCGGGTACTCGGCAAGCCGCAGTTTCTTGACTTGCACTCTTGGCGAACTTGATAATGAAATGTTTGCTTATACGCTCCGCGCTCATAAGGAGTTGGCTTCGTGGCTTCCTCAGCCAGTTCTATTGAAAGTACCGCCCGAGTTCCCAAAGGAGTAGCTCCCCTGCGTGCAGGGCAGGGCTCCTCATTTATTTTGCGCCGGCTGCATTCGCTGACCGGCATCGTCCCCATCGGCGCTTTCCTGGTGGAGCATTTCATCTCCAACTCGGAAGCGACCAAGGGCGTGCAGGCTTACAACGATCAGGTGAAGTTCCTGACCAGCCTGCCGTTCGTGCACGTGCTGGAGTGGGTCTTCATCTTCATCCCGATTCTCTATCACGCGCTGTATGGGATCTACATCTGGTATCGCGGCGAGTCGAATGTCAGCGAGTATCCCTGGACCGGCAACTGGCTCTACACCTCGCAGCGCTGGACCGGCATCATCGCCTTCATCTACATCCTGTATCACACCTGGGACATGCGCTTCACCGGCGTTCACTTGATGGGCGGCGGCTACAACTACGCATTCTCCAAAGTCTGGTTCGATTTCCAGAGCCCGTGGGTGGTGGCGTTTTACGTGATCGGAATTGTGGCTGCCTCGTGGCATTTTGCGTATGGCCTGTGGCTGTTCTGCGCCAAGTGGGGCATCACCGTGGGCGACAAGGCGCGCCGCAAGTTTGGCTTCGTCTGTGTTGGACTGGCGGTGGTGCTGGTGGGCATCGGGATCTGGACGATTGCCGGCTTCGTAACCACGCCGGCCGATCAGGTTCCCTACGTGCAGCACGACTGAAGTTTGAAAGGGCACGACTTGAGTCGTGCCGATGATGGCTTATTGAATTCGGGCTTTAGCCCCTGATTCTAGCGGCCGAAGCCGTCATTATAGAGCGGAGCTACGACACGCATGAAAGCGTGTCCTTCAAAGATTATGGCTCATCCTAAGATCATTGTTGTGGGTGGCGGGCTGGCAGGACTGTCGGCCACCATCAAAATTGCCGAGATGGGCGGGCACGTCGATCTTTTTTCCATCGTCCCGGTCAAGCGGTCTCACTCGGTTTGCGCCCAGGGCGGCATCAACGCCGCCAAGAACCTCAAAGGCGAGGGCGACTCCACCTGGCAGCACTTCGACGACACCATTTACGGTGGCGACTTCCTGGCGAACCAGCCGCCGGTGCAGGCGATGTGCGACGCTGCGCCCGGCATCATCGATTTGCTCGACCGCATGGGCGTTCCCTTCAACCGCACTCCGGAAGGGCTGCTCGACTTCCGTCGCTTCGGCGGCACGCTCTATAACCGCACCGCCTTCGCCGGCGCTACCACCGGCCAGCAACTGCTGTATGCGCTCGACGAGCAGGTGCGGCGCTACGAGTCCGAAGGCAAGGTCACCAAGTACGAGGCGTGGGAGTTCCTCTCCGGCGTCATCGACGAGAATCGCGTCTGCCACGGTATTTGCGCGCTCGATTTGCACAGCATGCAAGTGCAAACCTTCCCGGCCGAAGCGGTGATCATGGCGACCGGCGGCAACGGCGCCATCTTCGGCAAGTCGACCAATTCGGTGGTGTGCACCGGCTCGGCGCAATCGGCGCTGTATCAGCAGGGCGCTTTCTATGCCAACGGTGAGTTCATCCAGGTCCATCCCACCTGCATTCCTGGCGAAGACAAGCTGCGCCTGATGTCGGAGTCGGCGCGCGGCGAAGGCGGACGCGTCTGGGTGCCCAAGCAGCCGGGCGACAAGCGCGAACCCCAGCAGCATTCCCGACAGCGAGCGCTGGTACTTCCTGGAAGAGTGGTATCCCAAGTACGGCAACCTGGTGCCGCGCGACGTGGCCACCCGCGCTATTTTCAAAGTCGTGTATGAGCACCACCTGGGCATCGATGGCCAGCCGATGGTCTATCTCGACCTGACGCACATCGATCGCAAGATTCTCGACAAGAAGCTGGAAGGCATCCTCGAGATTTACGAAAAATTCGTGGGCGACGATCCCCGCGATGTGCCGATGAAGATCTTTCCCGGCATGCACTACACCATGGGCGGCCTGTGGGTCGACTTCGACCAGCGCACCAACATCGAAGGACTGTACGCGGCGGGCGAGTGCGACTACTCGATTCACGGCGCCAACCGCCTGGGCGCGAACTCGCTGATGTCGTGCATCTACGGCGGATTCGTTGCCGGCCCGAATGCGGTGAAGTACGCACACAACGTCATCAAGAGCGGCAAGCACGCCGCGGGGCACGTGTACGACTCCGAACGCAAGCGGCAGGAAGAAATCAACCATCGCCTGATGAACAACGACGGGACGGAGAATCCCTTCCGGCTGTGGCGTGAGCTCGGCGAGCTGATGACCAAGAACGTCACCGTCATCCGCTACAACAAGAACCTTCGCGAGACTGACGAAAAGCTGGTCGAGATGCTGGAGCGCTATCGCCACGTGAACTTGAGCGATAAGTCGATGTGGGCGAACACGTCGTTCGTCTTCGCTCGCCAGCTCTACAACATGCTGCAACTGGCGCGGGTCATCGCCCAGGGCGCGGGCATGCGCGACGAGTCACGGGGCGCGCATTACAAGCCGGACTTCCCGGAGCGCGACGACGCGAACTGGCTCAAGACCACGAAGGCGTACTTCGCGCCCGATGTCGACGAGCCGCGCTTCGAGTTCGAGCAGGTGGATACGTCGCTGATCAAGCCGCGTCCCAGAAGGTACGACGCCGCGACGTAGAGCGGTTGTCAGTGGGGGTTGGATCAGTTATCAGCTATCAGCCGTCGGCTGTCAGCTAAGACGGGCGACGGCGATAGGTTGTGCGAGAGTTTAGCGCTGGAGCGCTTTGTATCAGGGCACGACTTCAGTCGTGCCGAACGCGGCTTGGTAGGTTGTGAGCCGCATAGCGGCGGAATTTGTTTTAGCCGTGGGCGTTAGCCCGCGGTCAGCGGGGTATCTGGAGGCCGAGTCCCGTAGGGACGGCAGCGGTTTGATGGAATAGGGGTCCTTCGACTCCGGCACGCAAAAGCGGCGTGCCTACGCTCAGGATGACAGACCTACGGTGGATGACAGATTCGTGCGCTGGATGACGGGTTGATGAGAGTGTCATGCTGCGACCGCCAAGATGCCCGAACGATGAGGGTGTCATTCGGCGAAGGTCAGGATGACAGATTGATGAGGGTATCATTCGGCGATCGTGAGCGCGCTAAGCACGGGATCGTACGGCTTACGCGAGCGGCATGAGGAAGTACATTTCATGTGCGCTGAAAGAGCAAAGCGGAATCGTAACAAGTCTCGCGAAGCGAGATGGAAGATGATAGCCCAGCGCTTCAGCGCTGGGTGAGCGTGAATAAAAGGTTCGAGTCCCTCCGGGGACGGCAGAAAGCAGGCCCGCTAAAGCCGTCGGTCGGGATGACACATTGAGGTAGGGGTCCTTCGACTCCGGCACGCAAAAGCGCGCCTGCGCTCAGGATGACACCTGGTATTTTTAATTGGCTGAGAGCAAAACACAGCGAAAGACAAAGACTAAGAGCTAGAAGCGCACGAACGGCAAAAAGCGATAAACATGGCGAACTCTAAAACAGTCATCATACGAATCAAGCGCCAAGACACACCTGAATCGAAGCCGTACTGGCAGGAATTTGAACTGCCTCACCGTCCCGGGATGAATGTCACATCATCGCTGATGGACATCGCAGCCAATCCGGTGACGCGTGACGGCAAGCCCACCACGCCGGTAACCTACGATTCCAACTGCCTGGAAGAGGTCTGCGGCTCCTGCGCCATGATCATCAACGGTCAGGCCAAGATGGCCTGCTCCGCGCTGATCGACAAACTGAAGCAGCCGATCACGCTGGAGCCATTCTCCAAGTTCCCAGTCGTGCGCGATCTGGCAGTCGATCGCAGCGTGCTCTTCGAGAACCTGAAGAAGACCAAGTCGTGGGTGCCCGTCGACGGCACGTACGACCTGGGTCCCGGACCGCGCCAGTCTCCACAGGAACAGGAGCAGGCATATCCGCTATCGCGTTGCATCTCCTGCTGCTGTTGCATGGAGGCTTGCCCGCAGTTCAACGACAGCACCGGCTTTGTGGGAGCAGCTACCATCTCACAGGTGCGGTTGTTTAATTCCCATCCCACCGGCAAGGAACTGAAAATCGATCGTCTGGATGCACTGATGGGCGACGGTGGGATTCAGGAATGCGGTTACGCGCAGAACTGCGTTGAGGTGTGCCCCAAAGACATTCCACTTACCAAGTCGATCGCCGACGTTGGCGGCCAGGTAATGTGGCAAGCGATCAAGAATTTCTTCCGGACATAAAGCCAGATAATTCTAAGCAAGAAAAAGCCGACCCGCAAAGGTCGGCTTTCATTATTTTGGCCGGGTATTACTTTTTCAGAGTCATGATGTAGGTGGAAATGGCGCCAGCCTGGTCGGCCGTTACTCCAGAAAATGCTTTGCTATGCGGAGCTTTCTTGCCGGCAGCGCCGCTGGTCAGCAAGGCGGTAATCTGCTGTTGAGTGAGTGCCGTTGTCTGCAATGAGGGACCGATCTTACCTTCGCCGGCTGCGCCGTGGCAGGCGGCGCACTTGGCTTTGTAGAGAGCGGCTCCATCCTGCGACCAAGCCATGCTCGACAATGCTGTCAATGCGGCCAAAATCATGATGTAACGCTTCATGAAAAATTCTCCTTGTTTGCGTGTTGGCGATCCCAAGCGAGAAATTGCCTATGGATCGCTGACTACCAGGTCCTACAACTTCAGTGTGAGACTGGCCCCTTGCTTCTCACAGCCGCACGTATTGTAGAACCGAATACACAAGTTGCAACGGAATTCCGCTGCTAGTCGCAACTGCGACTGCGGTTAAGACGGATAGCAATGATGCTGGATCCGGGATGGATCGTGCGGCCCCGACTATTCCTGGAAGGCGAAGTTTACGGTCTTGTCGTCCTTGGCGCCTACGGTGATGGTCTGCGTTTTCTCGCCATACTTTTCCTGTACGGCGGCGATGGTATAGGTTCCGGGCGGAAGCCCTTGCAGACTGAACTTGCCATCCTTGTCGGTTACGGCGAAAAACGGATTGCCGATCACGCTCAGGTACATCCTCATCCAGGGATGCTGATTGCATTTCACCGGGATCATTAATTCCGGATTGCTGAATACCTTGTCGAGCGGCTGCGAGTTGGGCATCTGCGACTGGTTCCACTCCCGGTTCTGCTTGGGCATGGGATGGATGTTGTGCAGCGTCTGGTCGCGATCCTCGAAACGCACCGGCTGACCGGTCATCACTGCGGCCATGTGCGGAACGTAGCGGCAGCCTTCCTGCTTGATGTTGACGACCTGCTGCGGCGGATCAAAAGTGCGGCTGCCCAAGCCGTCCTTGACATAAACCAGCACGTTGGCCAGATGTCCATCCTCCACCACCACCTGCTCGGAAGCTGCCTCCCCCTTACAGCCAGGGTCGTTGGACATATCGATTGTCTTCGCTGTCGGCGCCGTACCCTCGAAGTTCACGGTCCCCTGGATGGTCGCCGCAGTAGCGGGATCAATTGGGTTAGCTTGGGTCTGGGAGTGAGTGGAAGCCTGGGCCGGCGGCGCGGCGCTCTTGTTGCATGCAATCGAAAACGAAAGGCCCAGAACAATCAGGAGAAAGCAGAAATAGCCCGTGCGAGTCACGTGTCCGTCCTGTAAGAACAAAGAAGTGGATGAGGAAACTATTTATTGTACTATCCGGCGCACGCACGAAAGGGCGACTGGTTTGCGATAACGTGCGGCGTGCGATGATCGAAGAGCGTCAAACCTGAAGGAGTTCTGTCCATGCGAATCCTCCTGCCCGTCTTGCCGCTGCTGGTTCTTGCTCTGCTGCCGTTGCACATCCTCCAAGCTGCCGACCAGCCATCGCAGACTGTGGTCCTGGCGCACGTGCGGCTGATCGACGGAACCGGCGCTCCGGCGAAAGACAACATGTTCGTTACCATTCGCGACGGCAAGATTATCGCCATCACGAAAGACAACTCGGAGGCGCCGTCGTCCGCGCGCGTCATCGACTATTCCGGCAAGACCGTGATGCCCGGACTGATCAATGCGCACGGGCACCTGGCCCTGGTCTGCGGCACGCAGAACTCGGCGACTTGTTACACCAAAGAACATGTGATCGACGAACTGCGACAGTACGAGCGCTATGGCGTCACCAGCATGTTGTCACTGGGCGTCAATCGCGATCTGATTTACGAAGTGCGTGCCGAACAGCGCGCCGGCAAACTCGATGGCGCGACCGTGTACAGCGCCGATCGCGGAATTGGCGTGCCCGGCGCGGCTCCGCCACTGCCACATGCTCCCGATCAGCTCTACACGCCTAGGACCCCGGACGAAGCGCGAGCTGACGTGGATGCAATGGCTTCGCGCCATGCCGATTTCGTGAAGATTTGGGTGGACAATCTGCACGGCACGAAACCGTCGATGGATCCCGCGATCTACCGCGCTGTGATCGAGGAAGCGCACAAGCGTGGGCTGCGAGTCGCGGCGCACGTTTACTACCTGGCCGATGCCAAGGCGCTGGTGGCCGACGGAGTCAACGTGCTGGCCCATAGCGTCCGCGACCAGGCTGTCGATACGGAACTGCTCACCGCGATGAAAGAAAAAGGTGTGTACTACATTCCCACGCTCACGGTGGATTCGTCGTCGTTCGCCTATGCCGAGCATCCGGAGTGGAAGAACGATCCGTTCCTGCGCGAGGGTGTGAGTCCGGAATTGCTGGAAGATCTTACCGGACCGGCGGCGCAACAGAAGGAAGAACACGATCCGAGCATCGCCCTGCACAAGCGCGACTTTGCCAATGATCAGAAAAATCTGAAGCTTGTCTACGACGCGGGAGTAAAGGTTGGCTTCGGCACGGATTCGGGGGCAATCCCTTCGCGCGTGCCCGGTTTTGCCGAACACCAGGAGTTGGTGATGATGGTGGCGTCGGGATTGACGCCGATCGAGGCCATCGAGTGCGCGACCAAGACGAACGCGGAGTTGCTTGGCATCGGGGACACGACAGGAACGCTGACCGTCGGCAAGAACGCCGACCTGATCGTGCTGGACGGCAATCCGCTGGACGACATTCACAACACGCGGAAGATGGTCGCCATCTGGCACGAGGGCAGGGAAGTGCAACCGATCGTTCCGGCGAAGTGACGCGGCGCGCGCTTCGCGAACTCTGATCAAGTCCAGGTTTGAAGGCGTCGGGTTGACAGGCTGGTGAAAACTCCCGCTCCTGTTCTGTTTCGGGTAGAGCTGGCCTTCAGGCCAGCGTCCAAGCCCTTTATTTATCGATCCGAGCCGCTTCAGCCTGCGACACAAGCATTTCTGTCAGATTTTTTCAGCCGGCAATTCAGCCGTGCTGTAGGAATCGCGAAATCATTGCGGCTTTGGACTCCTGAGGGAAACATCGACAACGTAAGCTGACTCGTTAAGGCGCCGATCGTTTGGCTAATACAGGCTTAGCCGCTGGCCTGGAAATGTCTGCTGGAGAATTTCTGCCGTCCCTTACGGGACTCATATTAATTTCCCACTTACCCAGCACTCCGCCTGCCCACCCCAATTCGCGCAAAAGCGGCGCGACTTGGGGACCCCGGATCGGCTGCGTGCTGGGCTAGATTATTTCGCGCCTACGGCGCTGTTTTCTTTGCTGTTGCACTCCACCGCCGCTGAAAAACTCCAGTTCTCACGCTGGCCTGAGAGGCCAGCTCTACCCAAACAGAACCGAGGCGGGAGTTTTTCAGCAGCCCGTTCAGCCGTGCCGGAAGTGTCGCAAAATCATCACGGCACAGACGCAGACACTGAAAGGCCAGCTCTACCTTCTTGGCGATCTTAGCGATGGACGTCGCTGCGCCGTATTCCTCCGCGCTTCCCACCGCTGGTCATTTCGGGAATTACCTTAAAAGAAATCTCCTATGTCCTTGACTTTCGCTCCCACAGTTTCGTTAGGCTAAGAGAGTAGAGCCAGGTTCCCGGCGCTCTTGCTCCGGGCCTGGCTCGTTCTTTTTGCCCCATACGCTTTCGGCGAACGCTTGCCGGACAACGGGGCCTGAGCTTCGCGGCTAGCGCTGGCAGCGAAGAAAAAAGGACAGGCTGGCTCAGTGCCCGCGCCTTACGCGTCTTTGACAACTGAAACAAAATCCTTTGGGCTGCGTGCCCAAGGTTGTGGGTGAACTCGCGCAGGAGAGTTCGCCCTGGCCTTGGTTATCGTGGCGATGGAAGCTCGCTGGCTACTGCGACGCCAAACTTGGCAGGTTATAATCAATCTTTCATGAAAGCCTACGTGTACGTCTCGCTCAAGAAAAGTGTGCTCGACCCGCAGGGCAAAACCATCTACGGCGCCCTGAAGAAAATGGGATATCGCGGCATCGACGACCTTCGCCAGGGCAAGTATTTCGAGATCGCGCTCGACAGCGGCCTGAGCCGGGAAGACGCGCAGGCGGAAGTCGATCGCATTGCCCGCGAAGTCCTCACCAATCCGGTGATCGAGGAATACCGGTTTACCCTCGAAGGCTAGCCGCGCTGCCCAATCGACCGGCGCGCTCGAATGTCGTCTTCCGCATCAGAATGTCTCCCTGTAACATCCAACAAGCTAACGTTTACAATTCAGGCAGCATTCTCCAGCGCGTCTTTCCCCCGCATCGGGACCTTGAAGGCACCTAAGGGAGTTGAGCTATGTGCGGCATTGTTGGCTACGTAGGACAGAAACAGGTTGTGCCGGTCATCATCGACGGCTTGCGGCGGCTTGAGTATCGCGGCTATGACTCGGCTGGCATCGCGGTCGCCGGCAACGGCGGCTGGCCTGCAGGTGCGACGCGCCGAAGGCAAGCTGCGCAACCTGGAAGAAGTCATCCGCCTTAATCCGCTCGACGGCACCTACGGCATCGGCCACACCCGCTGGGCCACGCACGGACGTCCCACGGAAGAGAATGCTCATCCCCATCGCGACTGCACCGGCAAGATTGTCGTGGTGCACAACGGCATCGTCGAGAACTACGTCAGCCTGAAGAAGAAGCTGATCGACGAAGGCCACAAGTTCCGCACGGAAACCGATACCGAGGTCATCGCGCACCTGGTCGAGAAGCACCTGGCAGCCGGCGGCAACGGCCATCCGGTTCCGCTGGAAGAAGCTGTTCGCAAGCACCGTGAAGCTGCTCACCGGCGTTTTCGCTATCGCGGTGATCTCGTCGGACGAGCCCAACAAGATTGTCGCCGCGCGCAACGGTCCGCCCGCGGTGATCGGGCTGGGCAACAACGAATACTTTGTCGCCAGCGACGTGCCCGCGATTCTGTATCACACGCGCGACCTGTTCTTCCTGGGCGATGGCGACCTCGCGGTGATTACTCCCAGCGGCGTGCAGCTCAGCGACTTCGAAGGCAAGCCCGTCACGCGCGAGGTGCAGCACATCACCTGGGACCCGATCATGGCGGAAAAGGGCGGCTTCAAGCATTTCATGCTGAAGGAGATTTACGAGCAGCCGCGCGCCGTGCGCGACACCACGCTGGGCCGCGTCTCGCTCGATTCCGGCAAGGTCTTCCTCGATGAGATGGACATTACCGAGGACGATTTCCGCAAACTGAGCAAGGTTTATATCGCGGCTTGCGGCACCAGTTGGCATGCCGGGCTGGCCGGCAAGTTCATGATCGAGCGGCTGGCCAAGCTGCCGGTGGAAGTCGATTACGCCAGCGAATTCCGCTATCGCGATCCGCTGACCGGGCCGGAAGATCTGACGATCCTGATTACGCAGTCGGGCGAAACCGCCGACACCATCGCCGCCCTGCGCGAGTCGCGTGCCAAGGGCGCGAAGACGCTGGGCATTTGCAACGTCGTCGGCTCCATGATCGCGCGCGAATCGAACGGGACGATCTACACGCACGCCGGTCCGGAGATCGGCGTCGCCTCGACGAAAGCTTTCACCGCGCAGCTGACCGCGCTGTTCCTGTTCGCCGTTTACCTCGGACAGGTTCGCGGCACGCTCGATCCCGACCACTCCAAGCAGTTGCTGGAAGAGCTGACGCGCATTCCCGGCAAGCTGGAAGCGCTGCTGACGCACGATGAGGAGACTGAAGACTTGGCCAAGGAATATCATCGCGCTCACGACTTCCTCTTCCTGGGACGCGGCATCCACTATCCGATCGCGCTGGAAGGCGCGTTGAAGCTGAAGGAAATCTCCTACATCCACGCCGAAGGTTATCCCGCGGGCGAGATGAAGCACGGCCCGAACGCGCTGATCGACGAAGATTTGCCGGTGGTGATTCTAGCCACGCACGACAAAACCGATCCCGGCTCGGTGTTGCGTTACGAGAAAACGCTTTCGAACCTGAAGGAAGTGAAGGCGCGCTCCGGCACGGTCATCGCAATCGCCACCGAAGGCGACGAAGACATTCAGGAAGCTGCCGACCACGTGCTGTACGTGCCCGACGCTCCCGAGCTGCTGGCGCCGATTCTGGAAGTCGTGCCCTGCCAGTTGCTGGCCTATCACATTGCGGTGCGCCGCGGATGCGACGTGGACCAGCCGCGCAATCTGGCGAAGTCGGTGACGGTGGAGTAGCGGACTGCTATCGGTTGCGGGCGTTCTGCTCTCGCTGAATGGCGATGATGGCTGCGGCGGTCAGCCGTCGAGTGGGGCTCACTTCGCTAGCTCGCGATAGCTATTCCGGTGCCGCGATTCAGTGCGGCGAAAAGCGTCAAGCTGCTCATCGAAGTCAGCGTCGAAGGGCGGATGGTGGATGCCGGAGTTGGTTTCAGCAGTGTTGAGAACGCTGCCTGACTCTCTCCACAACCGTTGGATAGCCTGCTTGAGCAGCTGAAACCCAGAGCTGTTGCCGATTTTGCGCAGCTTGCCCTTCATCACCAAATCATAGCTTGTGTCATAAAATGCTGCTTCCCCGCATGGAGGCAAACTCCACAGACTACGTCCGGAGCAACCCGCTTGAGTGATTCGGATTTTGCAAAGAGCGCGCGGTTGACGCCACGCATCGCCGCTGGTTATTCTTCCTTGCCCACACCGAGACTTGCCGGGGTATTATCGAATTAAATGACCACCCAACCGCAGGAGCAAGCCACCACTACCACTCCGGCTGGCCGCAAGATGCTGACGGCCGAGCTGACGAAGTCGCTGTTGATCTCGCCGGACTCCAAGCACCTGGAATTTAAGGTTGAGGGCGTCGAGCAGTTTCCTTTCAAGGCAGGACAGTTCGTTTCTATCCGCGAGCTGCGTCCGGACGGCAAGTGGCATACGCGCGCCTACTCGATCGCCTCGGGACCGCGCAAGAACGCGACCTTCGACATCGTGTTGAACCGGGTCGAAGAGGGATTTCTGTCGAACTGGCTTTGCGACCTGGAGGTGGGTACGAAGGTGAGCTTCCACGGCCCGCATGGACTGTTTACGCTACGTGAGCCCAGGGGGAACGCTATCTTCATCGCCACCGGTACGGGCATTGCTCCGTTTCGCAGCATGGCGCACTGGCTTTTCGAAGAGCCCGAACGCAATCAGGGAAACGAATACTGGCTGGTTTTTGGCACTCGCTACCATCACGGCATTTACTATCGCGAGGAATTCGAGCAACTGGCGAAGGAGCATCCCAACTTCCACTATGTCTGCACTCTCAGCCGTTGCGGCGACGATTGGCAAGGTTGTCGCGGCTACGTGCAGGACCACGTGCGCGAGATCGTCCGCGGGCGCGCCGATATGATCGCCTACATTTGCGGGCTGAACGACATGGTCGACCACAACCGCAAGATGCTGATGGACGAGATGGGTTGGGACAAAAAGCAGATTGTGTTTGAGCGGTATGATTAAAGAAGCTATCAGCCGTCAGCTATCAGCTTTCAGCACAGTTCTGATCAAGTCGAATTTGAAAGGGCTTGGCCTCAGGCATGCCGGCCCTCCTCATAATTGTCATCCCGAGGAGGTCTTTAGACCGACGAGGGATCTGCTGTTTCTACACATCGCAACCCGCTTTGCCCCTGCGTCAAAAGAAGTTCCCTTGCCGACTCAAGTCGGCTCGTGATGACAATTCAAAAAGAGTGTTCCGCGGCATTCCCAGTGCGTCCGGGCGATTCCTTCTTCCTTGCCCGAAATCATCCTCTGCGAGATGATGGGCCTGCTATGCGCCGCGCCCTTGGCTTCCTCATCATGATCATTCTGGCAACGCTCGCTTGCTTCGCGCAAGACTGGAAGCACGTGCACAAAGCCGACGACGCGAAGTGGGCGAAGGCCAGCGGACTTGATCCGTGGACGGTGCACAAGCTCTGGCGCATGGCATCCACCGCTGACGATGAGAAGGAGGATGAATCTCGCATCGCGAACCTTGATCTTCAAGGTCTGGCGGAGCGGCACGATGTGTTGCTGGTGACGTATGCGGGAGAGAAAAACTGCCTGACGATAACCGTCTTTCGCCAGCTGACGGATACAAAGTTCAACAAGCTGTGGTCGGTGCAGCAACCGCCGGACGGTACCGGCTTCTGCGATAACGCTAATGGCGCGGCCGATGCTGGCGCGCTGAATGGCGTTATCAACGTTCGCGTTCCTCATGCCAGCGCCGACGGCTCCAACTACATCGTCTATGCGTATGAGTGGAACGGAATTACCTATCACTTTGCCGGCAAAACCGAGATGCAAGGCAGGTAAGGGGTGCCTCGATTCAAAATTCTGGAGCGAAAGAAACTGGTAGAGCGAACCTTCAGGTTCGCGGACCCTTCGCACGACCCTAAACTGCCCGAGCTACAGCACGAACCGTGCTGTAGTTCGGCTGAGTTCAAGTTTTGCTCTCTTTACGCAAACCTAAAGGTTTGCTCTACCGGGATTTCAAAAGCAACATTTCAAATGAGGCACTAGCCAGAGGATTGCTGCAGGTTACGGAACCCTCGCCGAATTTCTGCGCTCACGTTCGACCTTGGAAGCTTCGCGTCGCCGCAACGCGCCCTCATAACGCCGCTTTTCCTCTTCTGTCTCCGGAATGACCGGCGCAACCGGAAGCTTTCTTCCGTGCCGGTCGACCGCAACGAACGTCAGGTAAGCAGTCGCGACCTTCTGGCGCGAAGCGGAGATGTAGTTCTCGACCAGAACTTTCACGCCAACCTCCATCGAGGTGTGAAACACACGATTCACCGCCGACTGCAGGATCACCATGTCGCCCACGTGCACCGGAACCAGGAAATCGATGTGATCCATCGAAGCGGTCACGGCGTAAGAATGCGAGTGGCGATGCGCCGCCAGGGCTCCGGCCAAATCGATCCAATGCATCAGGCGGCCGCCCAGCAACGCGCCCAGAGGGTTGGTATCGTTGGGCAACACCAGTTCGATCATCTCGGATTTCGAATCGCTTACCGGCTTCGGTCGTAAGTTTCCGTCGTTCGGTTCCATTTTGCTTCCAGTCATAATTGCGATTTACTCGGCTGCGCGATCGCTTTGGCCGCGACGCCGCTCCATCTGAGTTTCGACGTAGCACTCGGCCATGCGTTGCACCCGAGCGTCATCGTGCTGCTGCGGCCAGACGCCTTTGGCCTGATCGAACAGCAGGACGCCGTGACCCGCCGGCAGGAAATTCCGCTCACAGGCGAACAGCACACGCAACACGCCATCGCGCTCCTCGCCCAGAACAAAACGCACCGCGTCCGCCTGACGTTCCTCGGGAAGACGGCTGCATGATTTCGCGTAACCAAGATTGCAGCCGGTCTTCAGCTCGTCGGCGCCAGGCTTTGCTCCCTCATGACCCGGAGCTGTGCACCTGCCCGACCAGCCTGCGCCCAAGGGCAGCCGCTGCGGGAATGGCCAGTCAGATTCAAATCGCTGCTCGGGCATGAAAAATGGACAGGCCAGGGAAACCTCGCACTTGGGGGAAGAGTTCATCGGCAATTGTAACCGCTTGCTCTCCGGTCCGATGCGCCTTTTCTGTAGGTGTGAATTTTGAGCGGTGATTCTGGCTGCGGTACCATGCTTCTTCAGGTAAGGAGAAGCACAACTAATGTCTGACCCGAGCCGCGTGGCTGCTTTGCAGGAGATTCTTAACGCAAATCCGGACGACGCCTTCGCGCGTTATGCCCTGGGTCTGGAGTATTCGGGCTCGGGAGAAATCGAACCGGCGCTGGCCGAATTCCAGCGCCTGCTGGCAGCTCATCCCGATTACACCAACGGATATTTTATGGCCGCGCAAACCTTGGTCAAGGGCGAACGCGCCGACGAAGCTCGCGCCATGTTGCAGCGGGGAATCGAATGCGCCCGCCGAACCCGCAACCAGCACGCTCTCTCTGAAATGCAAGGAATGCTGGACGAGTTGGACCTCGGCTGATCGGCATCCCTAACGCCAGCTTCCAAATGCCGCTTAATAGGCGATAATGGGCGGGAGAATGCCCCAGCCTTTACCTACTGCGCGATTGACCATCGGCGCGACCGCGTCCCGACGCACCCGACGCAGCTATCTGTTCGCTCTGGTGCTCGCCGCGGTTTTCCTGCAAGGCTCCGGCTTCTCTCAAAGTGCGGCCGAGAAGCTTGCCAAGAGTTTCACCGGAGGCGGCGCTCCCAAGGCAGTCGCTCCTGCGCCTGCTCCCACGCCGGCACCGTCCAACTCTGCTGAGGCGGCTGCGACGCCGATTCCTCTGCCCGATGTCGCCGCCCGCTCTGAAGATCTGAACCGGATGTTGCGCGATGTGGGCTATCAGCTGCCGGCTCCTGAGCAACTGGATGCCATCAAGGTAACGCTCGCCGAGCGCGACGAGGAACTCAAGGGCAAGCTGAAGGAAGTGGATGCGCTGCTGGCCGGCGCTCCCAGTTCGCTGGAGATTCGCGAAGAGGAAAACTACTGGAAGGAAACCGAGAAGGACACCGCAGCCTCGCGGAAGGCGCTACTGGACTGGGCTAACTCGGCGCAAGCTGCCATTCAACAACTACAGGCGCAGAAGCCGCAGTGGGACGCTACGCTCGAGGCGAATGAATCGACGCCAGACTTAGGTCCTACGCTGGACGTCATCCAGCAAGCGGTTAGCGAGATTGGAAAGCTGCAAACTCAGGCGCAGAACCAGCTACGCTTGATCGTGAACCTGCAGATCCGCGCCGCCAGCCAGGACCAGCTTGCGCTGGACGTGATTGACCGGCTGGACAAGTCGCTGACCCATCTCGAAGGCCGGCTCTTCGAGCGCGACAGTTTGCCTCTTTGGGAGTTGAGTCAGCGCCGGCAGATCGGGGAGAACACCGAGTTCTATCTGGCTTCGACCGACCGGTTGCGCACCATTCAAACCTTTGCCCGCGAGAGCCGAGGCGCCATCGGATTTCTGCTGATTCTTTTCGTGCTGACGTTGTTCGGCACTTATCGCCTGTATCTGTTAACGCGGGATAAGACCACCGACGACGAGTGCGTAGCAAAAGTTGTGCGCATCACCCGCCACTGGATCGCCCTGGGCATTCTGCCGCCGCTGTTGCTGGGATATCTGCTTGCGCCTCTGGCGCCGCTGCCCTTGATCGGCCTGGGGATACTGGTGTCGCTGGTCCCGGTCATCATTCTGTTGCCGCCGCTGATCGGGCCGAAGTACCGCACGCTGTTATATGGGCTCTTTGGCGTGTATGTCCTCAACGCGGTTGTAGGATGGTTTTCGCTCTCGGCGATCCATAAGCGGGAAGTGCAGTTCATTATCAACCTCCTGGTGTTTGCGGTATTTGCTGTTCTGGTGCGACCGCGACAGACAGTCCTGATCCAGAACGCGACTCGCGGATTGCGCCTCCGCATATTCGGCATGAGGCTGGCAGTGTTGCTCATCGGGATTTCGCTGACCGCGAACCTGTTCGGCTACGTCAAGCTGGCGCAATTCCTGGGGTATCTCGCTTTCTACAGCACGTTCATTGCAATCAGCATTCTGGCCAGCCTGAAGGTGTATACGCTCTTGCTGCTGGTGGGCATTGACGCACCGATTGCCCAGCAGTTAGCCGCGGTTCGCCTGCATCGCGACGCCATCGCTCGCTGGGTTCCGCGCCTGATGCAATGGATAGGCGCCTTCATCTGGCTGACCGCAACCCTGGACCTGATGGGGATGCGCGATGAGGTCACGGGCTGGTTCCTGTCCATACTCAATTTTCATATTGCGGGTGGATCGTCTGGGATTACGTTCGGCGGTGTAATCGGCTTCTTCGTCATTCTGCTGGCGGGATATGCCATCTCCAGCGGCATACGCTTCCTTCTGCGCGAGGAGTTACTCAGCCGGTTTCACCTGTCGCGCGGCCTGCCTGAACTGATTGCCTCCACGATGCACTACCTGCTGTTGCTGCTGGTCTTTTTCTTTGCGGTGAATGCCGGTGGAGTTGAGCTGAACAAATTCACGGTGCTCACCGGAGCTCTCGGCGTGGGTGTCGGCTTTGGCTTGCAGAACATCGTCAACAACTTCATCTCCGGCCTGATCCTGCAGTTCGAGCGTCCGATTCACATTGGCGACGTCCTGGACGTAGATGGCACGACCGGCAAAGTCACTCGCATCGGTATCCGCTCCAGCACCGTGCTGACCTTTCAGGGAGCGGAAGTCATCATCCCGAACGGCAATTTCATCTCCGGGAAGGTGATCAACTGGACGCTGTCGGCGTCGCTGCGCCGGGCGGAGTTGCCAGTTGGTGTCGCTTACGGCAGCGATCCGAAGGTTGTGTCACGGCTGTTGGAACAAGCTGCCACCATGCACGAGAGTGTGCTCACCTCGCCGGCGCCGGCGGTCTTCTTCAAGGAGTTCGCCGACAGCTCGCTCAACTTCGAGCTGCAATTTTGGGTGATGCAGGAGAGCAATGTCGTCAAGGTAAAGAGTGAGGTAGCGCTTACGGCGATGGAATCGTTCAACGAAGCGGGTATCGAAATTCCGTATCCGCAACGCGACCTGCGGCTGCGAGCGGTGGACGCCAGCGCCGCGGCGATGCTGCAACCCTTGGAGAGTTTCCGCAATGTCGCTGCCGAAAATGGCAAGGGGCGCTCAGAATCAGAAGTTGCTTCCAATCCTCTCCCCAGCACCACTGCCGAGCGTTAAAAAACTTTGCTTAGCTGTGGCTTTGAAGTGGTCACGGCTTCACGGGCTACTGAGGAAGCCGGCTGCAAATGCTTATGCCGCCGGCTGAAGCCGGCTCGGTGCGATAAATAGAAGACTTAAACGCTGGCCTGAAGGCCAGCTCTACCCGAACCAGCAGGAGCGGGAGTTTTTCAGCCTGTTCAGCCGTGGCGCAGGGATCGCAGAATTATTGCTGCTTTTGGCCTCTGAGGGGAAGATCGACAACCTAGCCAAAGGCTTTCGAGTTGGCGGGCGCAGGTTCCGAATCGCGACGGCATCTTTCTGCCTCTAATGGGCAATGCTTCCTTTTGCCAGAGCCTTCAACCATTGATCAGGTGATTTCAGTCACCCTCGCGTGTGATAGCCCGTGGCGTAGAATACGAACATTCTGAACTGTGCGGTCCGCGAAGTTAGGCAGCGGACGCGACCCTGGAGGTATCCAGCCCTTGAGCACTCTTCCCCAGACTCTGGCCGAACTTCGCAGAAGCCACCAATTCTCCGCCGAGCAGGTTTGCCGGCGCAGCGTGAAAGACGAGATGCGGGAAAATCTGATCGTCCGGCTGCGCGGCAGCGGTCCGATTTTTCCGGGCATCGTTGGCTATGACGACACGGTAGTACCGCAGATCGTCAACGCAATTCTTTCGCGGCATAATTTCATTCTTCTGGGATTGCGTGGTCAAGCGAAAAGCCGGATTCTGCGCGCTTTGACGACGCTGCTCGATCCGCAGGTGCCGTATATTCTCGGCTGCGAAATTCACGACAATCCGTACGAGCCGATTTGCCGCCGCTGTCGTGAGCTGCTGGCCAACAATCCGGATGACGCTCCCATCGCATATTTGACCGCAGAACAACGCTATGTGGAGAAGCTGGCGACTCCGGATGTAACCATCGCTGACCTGATCGGCGACATCGATCCCATCAAGGCCGCGAAAAGCGGGCACGAGCTGGGCAGCGAGTACACGGTTCACTATGGATTGCTGCCGCGCGCTAATCGCGGGATCTTCGCCATCAACGAGCTGCCTGATCTGGCCGGCAAGATTCAGGTCGGCCTGTTCAACATCATGCAGGAAGGTGATGTACAGATTAAGGGCTACCCGGTGCGCTTGCCGCTCGATGTTGCCCTGGTGTTCAGCGCGAACCCGGAAGACTACACGGCGCGCGGCAAAATCATCACGCCACTGAAGGATCGCATCGGATCGGAGATCCGCACGCATTATCCGGCGACCGTGGAAGAGGGAATTGCCATTACCGCGCAGGAAGCCTGGGTCGACCGTGATGGCCACCAGCTTCAAATTCCGGACTTCATCAGCCAGGTCATCGAGCAGATCGCGTTCGTGGCTCGCGAGGACAAGCGCATCGACAAGCGCTCAGGTGTGAGTCAGCGGCTACCCATCAGCGCCATGGAAAACGTGATTTCCAACGCCGAGCGCCGGGCCATTCGTTCGGGCGAAAAGCTGGTGGTGCCGCGTATCGGCGACATCTACGGCGCATTGCCGGCGATGACCGGCAAGCTCGAACTGGAATATGAAGGCGAGTTGAAGGGCGCCGACAACGTGGTGCGGGAAATCATTCGCGCCGCCGTCGCGCGCACCTACGACAAATATTTTCACGGCAACAACAGCATGAACCAGGTGGTGCAGTGGTTCGATCTGGGCGGCGAAATTCAGTTGCGCGACTCAGTGAGCGCGCAGGAGATGCTGCACAAGCTACGCGGCATCCAGGGCCTGCTCGACAAGCTGAGTGGACTGGGGCTGAGCGGCAAAGAGCCGTCGGAAGTGCTGGTGTCGGCGGCGGAGTTCATTCTTGAAGGACTCTATGCTCACAAGCGCATCGGCCGCAGCGAGGAGCGAACCTTCACTGCCGGCGAGAAGCAGCCGCAACGCGAGAAGCCGCGTATTCGCGATGAAGACGAGGAGCGGGAGTTCCGGCGGCAGCGTCGGCCGTTCAATTAGGGCAGCCGTTAGTTCTTAGCCGTTGGCATTTAGCCGATACGTCGTCGTACATCAGACTCAACCGCGGCTCCGGTTCGGCGGGTCTCGGATTTAGCCGTAGAGAGGGTTTGGCCGTAGGTCAGGTTTGGTCGTCGCTCAGATTTACTCGAGCTCAGGTTTGTATCGGGGCACGACTAAAGTCGTGCCCTGATACAGAACGTTCAAAGCAAACTTGTTACAGCAGTCCGTGAAGCCAGGCCCTGATACAAATCGAACGTCATGGGAGTTTAGGCGCGGCTTGACGCATTGCGTTGGCGGGTAGAGCGGCGCATCAGTGCCGAGTCGAAGGCGCTGTAAGGGTGGCGGGGCTTCGGTCCCAACGCCGGAATCGAAGGGTGGGGCTGACGGCTGAGAGCTGACAGCTGAGAACGAAACGCGCATGGCCAGATTCATCAAATACAAGAAGTACGTTCCCGAGCCGGCCTCCGAGATGAGCATGGAGGACCTGATCAATGCTCTATCGGACTACCTGCTGCAAAGCGGGTTTCAGCAGCAGTATCAGGATTTCTACGACCTGAACGATGCCGAGCAGACGCTGGACGACCTGCGGCAGGCCATCGCTGATGCGCTGCTCAACAGCGACATGCTCGACGAGCAGATGCGCCAGCAAATCGAGAACATGAGCGGCGAGCAGCTGGAAGAGATGATCGAGCAGCTCATCCAGCGGATGGAGCAGGACAATTACATCACCATCGACCAACCGCACGATCCGGCGCGGCCCTCCACCGCCGGCGGGCAGGTGGGCGATGCGCAGTCGCAGGCGCGGTTCGAGATTACCGACAAGGGCCTCGACTTTCTCGGCTTCAAGGCGCTGCGCGATCTACTGGGATCGCTGGGCAAGTCCAGCTTTGGCCGCCACGATACACGCGACACGGCCACCGGCATCGAATCCAGCGGCGCGTCGAAGACCTACGAGTTCGGGGATACGATGAACCTCGACATCACTGCGACGCTTTCGAATGCGATCCAGCGCGAAGGACTGCATCTACCTTTGAACATCGAGTACAACGATTTGCAGGTGCATCAGTGCGAGTATCAGTCATCATGCGCGACGGTGCTTATGCTCGATTGCTCGCACTCCATGATTTTGTACGGCGAAGATCGCTTCACGCCGGCGAAGAAAGTGGCGATGGCGTTGTCGCATCTGATTCGCACGCAGTACCCGGGCGATTCACTGTCACTGGTGCTGTTTCACGATTCGGCGGAAGAGTTGCCGCTGTCGCAACTGGCGCGGGTGAAAGTTGGTCCGTATTACACCAACACGCGCGAAGGTCTGCGCATGGCGCAGCGCATCCTGCAACGGCAGCGCAAGGACATGAAGCAGATCGTCATGATCACTGATGGCAAGCCGTCTGCTCTGACCTTGGAAGACGGGCGCATTTACAAGAACGCGTTTGGACTCGATCCGCTGGTGGTGAGCGAGACGTTGAAGGAAGTGTCGAAGTGCAAGCGCGCAGGCGTGCTGATCAATACTTTCATGCTGGCATCGGATTACGGGCTCGTGCAATTCGTGCAGAAGGTGACGGAGATGTGCCGCGGCAAAGCCTACTTCACCACGCCGTACACGCTCGGCCAATATCTGTTGATGGATTACATGTCGCGCAAAACGAAAACGGTGCACTAAAGAAGCTGTCAGCCATCAGCTCTCAGCCGTCAGCAAAAGGCCGTCATCAAGTGAGCTTAGAACGGTCGCCAAAGTTGGCCCTTCGAAATGGTACAACTTGTTTTCCGTAACGCGAGGATAGATGTAACCGCAGGAAATGGCCGCTGGTAGGGCTGGTTTGACTGAGAGCTGACGGCTGATAGCTGACAGCTTCTCTCACTGCCTGGGCGCGTAGTATCCCTTCCGAGCGCGCACGTGATACTTCTTGTTGTCGGCGAGGATTTCGATCTTGCGGTACTTGCCGTCAGCCACAAAATCTGCCGGCTTGTACGAGATGGCGTACTGGCTGCGCAGCTCGTCTGAAATCTCAGAGAACGCGTTTGACACATCTTCAATCTTGAACGGGAAAAACGCTTTGCCGCCAGTCTCGTCGGCAAAGTGCTCCAGCACCTTGTCGCCGCGCAGCTTCAGCCCGCTGGTATTGGTGGAAATGGCGTAGATGATAACTTCAGCGCGCTGCGCCATCTCGACCGCTTCTTCGCGCGACACGCGGCTCTGATTGTCTTCGCCGTCGCTCAGCAGGATGATGGCTCGCCGGGTCGCCAGCACGCCCTTGTCGGCGTTCATCAGTTTGTCGCGACAGGCAAAGTAGATGGCGTCATACATGGCAGTGCCACCGCCGGCGCGCAACATGCGCACACCTTTCGACAGCTTCTCCGCATCATCGGTAAAGTCTTGCGTGACTTCGGGCGTGGTGTCAAAGCCGATGACGAACGCCTTATCGTAGCGCGGGCGGATGATCTGGTTGAGAAACTCGATCGCCGCCTCCTGCTCAAACTTGAAGCGGTCGCGCACAGAATTGCTGGCGTCGATCAGCAGTCCGACCCGCAGAGGCAGGTTGGTTTGGCGGCTGAACGAGCGAATGCCCAGCGCCGGCTTGTTGTCGTCCATCACGCGAAAATCGTTTTGCGTAAGGTCCTTCACGAAGTGTTCGCGCTTGTCGGTTACGGTGAACACCACGTTCACTTCGTCAACCCGCTTGCGGATGACGGTGAGCGTGTCGTCAGGTGTGTCGCCGCCGGGAGAACTACCGGGACTCACGCTGGCGGGTGCCGATCCCACGCCAATCTCAGTTTGCGACGGGTTGCCGCCAGTGGGTTGCGGAGAGCTTGTCGAAGTGCTGCCGGACTGGGTATTCGCGGCCGGAGCGGAAGTGGCCGGAGGAGCCGTCTGTGCCGGGGCGCTGCCGGGGGGAGGAGTAGGCGCCGGTGCTGGTTGCTGAACCGGAGGCGGATACTTCGTCGCCGACGGGGCCGTCGGAAACTGTTGCTGTGACGAGTCTTGGGCGGCGGCAACGCCCCACGGCAGCGCCGCCGCTAATGCCAGGATCAACCAATAATTCATGAGAAGCTTCATTATAGCCGTTCGGCTACGGTCATCGGTTGGACGTGGCAGCGGCGCACGTGTCATCCGGGATGCCGCTTCAACTCTTGAGGCGGCGGTTTAAGCCCAATATCTACTTGCGTAGCCGTTCGAGGAATTGCAGCAACTCATTCGGCAGAGCGGCCTCGAACGATAGCGCATCGCCGGTGCGCGGATGAGTGAATTCAATGGCGGCCGCGTGCAGGAAGTTTCGCGGAAGGCTGACAATGCCGGGAGCAGTAGTGGCGGCGCGCACCGGCCCGCGCTTGATGTCTTTCGCCGCGCCGTACAGCGTGTCGCCCACCACAGGATGTCCCAGCGACGCCATGTGTACGCGGATCTGGTGAGTGCGTCCAGTCTCGATGCGAACGTCAATCAGCGTGAACTTTCCGTAGACGGAGGCGATGCGCTCGCGCACTTCGTAATGGGTCAGGGCGGTGCGGCCGCCACGGCCGCGGGTGGTCATGCGAATGCGGCGTACTTCGTTCCGACTGATGGGACTGTTGATGGTTCCGCGATCTTTCTCAGGCCAGCCATGGATGAGCGCAACGTAACGCTTCTTGATCTGGCGGCGGGAAAATTGCTCTCCGAGCTTGCGATGCGACACGTCGTTTTTGGCAATTAGAATGAGCCCGCTAGTTTCTTTGTCGAGGCGATGCACGATGCCGGGCCGCAACTCGCCGCCCACATCCGAGAGTTTGCCGAAGCGATGCAAGAGGGCATTGACCAGAGTGCCACGATTACGCTCGTCGTCAGTCGAGCCGGCGCCCGCGTGCACCATCATTCCGGCGGGCTTGTTGACCACGGCCAGGTCACTGTCTTCGAAGATGATGTCGAGTGGAATATCTTCCGCGATGGCGCGCAACGGAGGCGGCTGGGGATCGCCCAGGATGGTGATCTGCTCTCCGCCGCGAAGCTTAAGCGACGGTTTCGCCGCAGAGCCGTCGACCAGGGCTTTCTGCTCGGCAAGCAGTTGCTGCACGCGGGAGCGGCTGATGTCGGGGATCTGAGTCGTCAGAAACTGATCGAGCCGCTGGCCAACGTCATCCGAGGAAACCATAATCGTGATAGGGAAGTGGTCGGTGGCCATCCGGGTCGAGGATACAACATCGGAAAGAACGAGGGACTTCGGGATCACCACAGAGACACGGAGGCAGGGAGTTTCTCTTTTACCACGGAGGACACGGAGCGCGCGGAGAAAATCTCTTTTCACCACAGAGACACAGAGGCACGGAGGTATTTTGGTTTGCTTTGTTTGAGTTGACCTGTAGATCCTTTCCAATTGGGCAGGGGTGCCACAACCGGAGATTTCAAAGAAAAAAGATTGCTCTGTGCCTCCGTGCCTCTGTGGTGAGCCGGCCTTTTATCGAGCCGCTTTCAGCGGGATGGGCGGAGCTAACGCCGCACGGCGCATCCACAGCAGGCCGCCGAAGATTACCAGGCCGATGGCAATTGCCTGGGTGCCGCTCATGAAGCCGAGGAACTCTCCTCGTCCCGGATCGCCGCGGAAGAACTCAATGAAGTAGCGTCCGACGCCGTAGATGATCATGTACGTCCCGATGATCTCGCCTTCAAACTTCTTGCGCTTGATGAGCCACACCAGGAACAGGCAATTGCAGAGTTCCAGAACCATCTCGTAGAGCTGAGTGGGGTGCAGCGGGATGTTTAACGGCGTTCCGACAATTTCGTTGGCTAGCGGATTATGGAAGGTCACGGCCCAGGGAACGTGGGTCTCGCGGCCAAAGCAGCAGCCGGCGGCAAAGCATCCCACGCGGCCAAACGCGTGTCCCAAGGCGAGGCCGGGAGCGAACACGTCGCAGGTCCGCAAGACCGGCATGCCGTTCACGCGCATGTACCAGATGCACATGGCCAGCGCGAGCAAGACGCCGCCGGACCACACTCCGCCTGCTTGCAAGGTCGCCAGCGAAAAGATGTGTTCACGCGCGTCGGAATCGGTCACGAAATACAGCAGCTTGGCGCCGATGATTCCGGAAAGGATGGCGATGATGCCAAGGTTCCAAAGCTTTTCGGGGTCGAGGCCTTGCTCGCGGCCGATCTTAACGATGAGTAGCAGGCCGAAAATCAGGCCACACGCGGCCATTACGCCGTAGGTCGGGAGATTGAAACTGCCAAAGTGAAGTAAACGGGGAAACACGCTTCTATTTTAGATGCTGAGAGGCCGCTTTTCGGTCTAAAAGGCCGCTATTCGCTTTTCGCCGCTCGCTTTTGCTAAACCGGAGAGCCGTCATCGATCAGCCGTCAGCTTTCAGCCGTCAGTAAAATGTGAAATTTGCCACGACCTAAGCGACCTGCACTCGTCGGACTCAAAATGGATGAAGCTGATGTGGCGCAATTCAGAAAAGTTGATGAGCTTGGAGACGGCCTCGCGAATCTCCGCGTACATGACGCGCAGCCCGGCGCGATTTCCGCCGTGACTGTCATACTCTTCTCCAGAATCGAATTTCTTAACAGCTATATCGATCACCTCAGTAGCTTGCCGGCGAGCCAGTAATCGACACTGAACCTTCCCGGACCGGAGCAGATCAGCCAGATGAAGAAGAGCACATACAAAACTTCCGGAAGGTAGAGGAAATCGTCGAGCCAGTTAAGAGGCGATAGTCCTTTGGGCAGGGTGGAAATCGCTTCGGTCAGGGTAGCGACAACCATATCGATCAATAAAGCCACGCAGGCTGCGCTCGAAAGGAATCCCACGGCCAGCAAGGATCCGCAGACGAACTCGACACCCGCCACGAAATAAGCCGTCTGCTGGGGAAACGGTACTTGCGCCTTGACCAGCGTTTGGTAAACAGGTTTCGTGCCGCCGGCAACAAACAATTTGTTTGCTCCGGAGATGGCGAAAAAGAGCCCGATTGAAATGCGCACCAGCAGGATGGCGTATTGCTCCAAATCACTGCTACCCAGCAGCGCAAACTGGACCAGCCATTTCCAATCCATCTCTAGTCGCTCCGTCGAAGGGAAGTGTGGTAACGATATTTCATCCAGGCCATGCGCTAACCGTACTTGAGCTCGGTGCTCTGTCCGACCTCGATGATGTAACCATCAGGATCGCGGATGTAGCAGCGCGTCTCGCCGTACTTGGGTATCGGTTCCGTGATGAACTCTGCTCCTCGACTTTTCCATAATTCGTAGCACGCTTGAATATCCGCAACCCGGAAATTCATAAAGCTGTTGATGTGATTCGGGTCGGGAACGCTGAGCGTTACCGTCGGCTTATCCGGGGTCGGCCCGCCTCCAACGTTCAGAATCATCCAGATATTCGCAAGCTGAAGGTACGCGGGCGCGTTACCGTCACCCAGGCTTAGAATGCGAGCGTCGAAGACCTTCTCGTAGAAGCGGGCTGACCGGCCGATGTCGGCGACGGTAAGAAAATGGGCGACGCTTAACCCCTCGCGTGGGGGCATCTCATAGCTTTTCTGTTCGACTTGTATCGCGTTCATTGATGACTCCTTTCGATACGTTGCTGATTACGAAGGCGCGCGATTTCCGAGTGACGCGAATCTGTGCAGGTTTCCCAGTTGCGCTTGCAGTGGTCATGAAACTCTCCTTCGTAATTTGAGTCGCGGTTATTGCCCCAACGTGTTCTTCGAGATCTGCGCCGGACCCGCGCTGCTGCGCTTCCTGTTTTCTCGTTTAACATACGTCTCCTTCAATAGATCGCAGTATTGATCGCTCGATTCGATAGTGGATCGCAGCTGGTTGTCGACTAAGGTTGAAAACCATCCGCCATCCACTTAGCGAATAGTTCAATGCGAGATTGCGGCCAGGGACCTTCCCCTATTGGCGGTGGGGGTGGCATGATCGCGCCGCCGATTCCTCGAATGCGATCGTAGATGGCGGAAGCATGCTGTTTGACCTCATCGTAACTTCGCAGGTCAAACCCCTTGGCCATGCCTTGAATGTCCCGTTCCGTAAAGAGCGGGCGAATGTCGGTTTGAAAGCTTGTCGGTTTTGTCATTGTGCCTCTCACCCGATGTACATGCGCATCACATCATGAGCGCGAAAAGAAATCTGTTGGACGAAAGTATCGTTCGATAGTTCGTTTACCGCAAGAGGCTTTGGCGGAGCCTCTCATCCGGGCTCGCTTCTCATGGTCGCCAAACTTGGTCAAAGAAGACTGCTTCCGCAAACGGACCTCCCTTAAGTGATCCCCCGGGCTAGCGGATAAATGAGTGCTATGGAGATACTTTAGCCAGGAACACGCCCCACCGAGAATTCATCGCAGCAACGAGCCTGGTTGATGTTTTGCTTCTAAGCACAAGAAGCGATGCTGTAGCAAATTCGTGCTGCTTTCTTTAGCTGTCAGCGAAGATGACAACGATAAAGCTTGATTTCGAAGATAATGCCGATCACAATCCCAGCCGTCCTGGTCAACCAGGAATTTCAGGTTATTCCGCTCCCGAAATAACCCATCTCCCTACATTTGCCAGTATCTTCTTCTGGCGCCCCGGTTGCTCGACGCCGGAAAGGCCCGGGCCGAACGGCGCGGTTCCCTAAAAATCGTGCCACTTACCAGACAAAAAGGGAGCTGCCGATATGAATCCCAGGAGTCGTCTGTGCGTGTTCGGAACCACCAACCTGTTCCTGCTGACAGTTATTCTTTTGACTGAGCTCGCTTCGGCCCAGGCTCCGGTCGACAGTTCGTCGCTAAAACCTTCCCAGGTCGACTCTCAAGACAAAGCGCGGTTAGCACAGATGTACGACGGCCTACCGCTCTCGTTCGAGCCCAACCTCGGGCAAACCGATCCACAAGTGAAGTTTGTTGCACGGGGTGAGGGATTCACACTTTTTCTAACCAACACTGATGCAGTGCTGAGGTTAGGCCCGGCAGGGAGCGACAAGAAGGAGCGCTCTGCCAGCAATGCGATCGTGCGGATGAAACTCTCGGGCGCAAATCACGAGCCGGGCATGAACGGAGTAGAAGAACTGCCGGGCAAGAGCGATTACTTCATCGGCAACGATCCTCAGAAATGGAGAGCCGAGGTTCCGCATTACGCGCGAGTGAGGTACCAAAACATCTATCCCGGCGTAGATTTGATTTACTACGGCAATCAGGGTGACCTGGAGTACGACTTTGTAGTCGCGCCAGGGGCCGATGCAAAAACGATCCGCTGGAATGTGGATTCAGTTCTGGCATCTCAAAATAAAAGGCACGCGACCACGGAACCACTACGAATTGATGGTAATGGCGATTTGGTTGTAGGGAGGAACGGAGCGGAGATACGTTTCCCTAAGCCGGTGGCTTATCAAGACATCCCCAGCGCCTCAACGTCGGGCAGAGAGCAGCGAAAATTCATCGACGCGCAATATGTTCTGGAAGCAAAGGATCAGGTAAGTATTCGATTGCGGTCCTATGACACTACCTGGCCCCTAACCATCGATCCGGTGGTGTGGTTTTCCAGTTATCTCGGTGGCAGCTCTACGGACCAAGCTTCCGCGATTGCAGTCGACCGCGAAGACAATGTCTATCTGGCTGGCTATACCCAATCGCTCGATTTTCCTAAAGTGAATCAGATTCCTGGCGCCTGCCAATCTGGTTGCGACAGCGGAAACGATGATGCCTTCGTGACCAAGATAAGTGCCTCCGGAAAGCTGCTGCTGTACTCGATTTACCTGGGTGGCAGCGGTGGTGACAGTGTGGCCGGCATTGCCGTGGATGGCTCCGCCAACGTTTATGTAACGGGTGGTGGAAACTCCTCCGACTTTCCTCGGGTCAACCAGATCGCGGGCGCCTGCAATGGGACTTGCGGTAACGGATCGAACAATGACGCGTTCGTCACTAAGATCAATGCTGCCGGCAACGCCTTGGTTTACTCCAGCGTGATAGGCGGCAGTGGCGACGAGAATGACGGTGGTTTCGCTGGTATCGCGCTGGATAGTTCCGGCAATGCTTACCTCACGGGCAACACTAGTTCTAGCGATTTTCCGCGGATACACCAGATAGCTGGCGCGTGCAACGGAACCTGCGGCAGCGGGTCGACCGATGCCTTTGTGACCAAGGTCAATGCCGCGGGGTCGGCCCTGGTGTACTCCAGTTATCTCGGCGGCAGCGGCACGGACCTCGGGTTCGGTATCGCCGTCGATGGTTCAGGCAGCGCTTATGCGACAGGCCTCATTGGTTCGACTGACTTTCCTCGGGTGAATCAGATTTCGGGTGGATGCAACGGCAGTTGCGGCGCCGGGGTGAATTACGATGTGTACGTAACCAAGATCAATGCCGCAGGCAACGCCTTAGTTTATTCCAGCTACCTGGGCGGCAGTGACTCCGATTACGGCCGCGGAATTGCCGTAGACAGCTCGGGAAATGCTTATCTGGCAGGCCGCACCTCCTCCACGGACTTTCCCGTCATGAGCCAGATCCCCGGGGCATGTGTGCAGAATTCTTGTAGCGCGTTCGCGGCGAAGATCAACGCCGCGGGCAGCGCTCTGGTCTATTCCAGCCGCTTCGGAGGAAGCGGCGGTACGGGGCAGGCGCATGCTATAGCGGTGGACAGCTCAGGAAACGCATACGTAACGGGCGAATACCGGTCGAGCGACTTTCCGCAAGTGCACCCCATCCTGGCCGCCTGTCGCGGAACCTGTGGCACCGGCGACTCCCAGGACGGCTTTGTGGTGAAGATCGACGCGGCGGGCGATGCATTCACCTATTCCAGCAATCTAGGTGGCAGCGGAGACGATAACGGCGGTTCGTTTGTTTGCAATTCCAGCATCGCCGTCGATAGCTCGGACAATGCATATTTGTCCGGGTGCACGTCTTCCGCCGATTTTCCCCGGGTTCCCAAGTCAATTCCCGGCGCTTGCAACGGAAGCTGTGGCAACGGGACCACCGTGGACGGTTTTGTGATGAAAATCTCGCCTTAGACCTGGGAGAGAATGAGTTCGACCTCGGCTTTCATCCAAGGCCGTAGCTAAGGCGTCAGCTCCCACACGACGCCCTGGTTATAAGTACCTCCCGTGGTGGTCGTGCCATACACATTGCCGCTGGCATCGAGAGCAACGCTGCCGTCGGGCAGGGATCCCTCGGCTCCAGTGAAGGCGTGCAGGAGCGTGTAAGTCCAGCTGCCATTGCTAGCTGTCAGTTTGAAGATGGTGCCGCAACCGAGGTTGCAGTTGGAGCTGCCGCCGCCGTTGTAGGTCGTGCCGTAGAGATTCCCGGCAGGATCCATGGCCAGGCTGGCGGTAGGTCCCCAGGCGCTTAAGGTTCCCGAAAAGGCGTACAGCAACTGATAGGTCCAATTGTCACCGTCACGAATGAGTTCAAACACCGAGCCATCGCCACTGCCCAGCAGGGTCGTCCCGTAGAGATTGCCCGCGTTGTCCATGATGAGTCCGCCCTGAGGGATGATGTTGGGAAAGGAAAAAGAATAGAGCTGAGTCAACGACGATCCGGAACCCATGGGATCCAGTTGATACACCATTCCTCCTCCGTTCGTGCCGCCGTAGGTGGCCGTGCCGTACAGCTTGCCCGCCGAATCGAAAATTACTCCGCTCTTGGGCGAGCCTCCATCAGGCAGGATTGAGGTGAACGCGTGCAGAACCGTCTCGCTCCAAACGGATCCGGAAGGCGTGAGTTCGAACACGTTACCTGAATAACCGGTGGATCCCTGGAAGTTGGTGCTGTAGATGTTTCCTGCGGTATCGAAGGTAACGCCGGCTTCGGGGAACGATCCTGAAAGGTTGTTGGGAAAGCTATACAACACGGTCTCCGTCCACGGACAACGAATGCTGGTGCAGGGCCTGGCAGGAGGCCTCAGGTTGTAGACCGTACCGCAGCCGCTAAAAACTCCTATTTGACAGTTAGCGCCCCCGCCGCCGACGCCAGTTGTGCCGTAAAGGCTGCCGTCGCGGCCGATGGTCACGTCACCGAGTGGGTAGGCACCGTCGTTGCCACCCTGGAACGCATACAACGAGCTGAGTGTCCAGTTAGTTCGCTTGTTCAGCTTAAAGACAATGCCGCAGCCAAAGTCCTGATGGGAGGGGCAAGGTTCGATGCCTCCTTCAGCCGCCGCGCCGTACAGGTTTCCGCCGGCGTCCATGGTCAACCCGGCAACGGGTTCAGCTCCATCCTGGCCTCCGGTGAAGTTGTGGAGTACGGTTAGCGTCTGCGCCAATAATGACGCCGCTGCAACCATCAGGAAGGCGCTCGCCAGCGCAGTTACTCGGACGAATAAACGCAGTCTGCTTAAACCTAAAAGAAGACGCAGCGTTGGATTCATGGTGACAATCTCCCGCCGACTACGGATTCACGCAGGCACTATATACCCGATTCTGCCGGACTTCCAATAACAGATGAGAGCTGTCCCAAAACCTGCGGAGACCCCGGCCATTCTGCAGATTCGGGCGATCCCTGCTAGTGCTCTGCCGCGCGTCGCCAGCCAGCCTCTGGGGAGCTGGAGAATATCCTTTTGAGTCGCCGGTCGTCCGTGCGATTCATAGATCCTTCAGGTATTCATGAAGTGGCATGCCGAAGAAGTCACACACGCGACCTGATGGCCGGTAACCGTGCTTTTCGTAGAAGCGCATGGCGCGTTGCAGAGGATCGGTAGTGTCCAGCGTAATGCGGCAGCAGCCTTGCTGGATGAGATCGGCCTCGGCCGCGCGCAGCAGTTTTTCCGCAACGCCCTTTCCGCGCATTTCAGAAAGCACGGCCATTCCCCGCAGATGACCGTCTCCCTGATCTGACACCGAGCACGCGATCGTGCCGACCAACCGCTCGCCCACTATCGCGACAAAGACGTGCATGGAAGATAGCCGGCCTTGAATGCTGTCGACCGACAAGACTGTATCCAGGTAGGCGCCGGGAGTGTAGCTGGCTCGGTATGGTTCAAAGGCCGTGGCCAGACAGGCAAGGATGTCCGGGCTATCGGCTGAACTGGCTCGGCGAATCAGGATGCCGCTCTCTGAGTCAGACATGCACTTTCCTTCACTTCCAAGTCTGGATGTAGGAGCCGCAGTGTCACCTATGGTGCCGTAACTTGCGGAGAGGTGGAAGCGCTCGTTCTCGCAAATGTGACGTGCCGCATTAGGACGCCGCTCATCGGCAGAAAGGATCTCGCTGGGCTTTGCGGTCGGTGTCTGGCGGAAAAACTAAAGCCCAGCCGGGCGACTGGGCTTTTTGAATCTGCTCTAGGAGCGTTTACTGCACGCGGGTTACGTTGCCGGCCTGGGGACCCTTCTGACCCTCTACAATTTCGAACTCCACCTGGTCGCCTTCCTGAAGGCTCTTGTATCCCTCGGTGTTGATCGCGCTGTAGTGGACAAAAACATCGGCACTGCCATCTTCGCGTCCGATGAAGCCAAAACCCTTTGCGTTATTGAACCATTTAACGGTTCCTTTCAGTCTCACTGTCTTTCTTCCTCCGGGCATAGCCCAACAACACCCCCACCCCGAGGGCGCTGGTCGTAAATTGATCAATCAGGTTGAGCCCAGAAGCCAAAAGATTGGACGATCTATCCCAAGCGATCACTTGGCACAGTGGTCGGAGCCTGTTTGAACTGATTATCCTAAGTTTGCTCCCGTTTCGTGGTGTTGTCAAGAGAGTATATAGATGATAGCCGCGTATTTCGCGGTTTTAGGACATTTTCAACAGTATTTTGATTTCGAGCTGAACCCCACTAAACGACGGTCACTTACTCGGAACGCTTGAGGAATTCCGCCAGCCAGAGCACGCCAGCAATGGTCTTGCCATCGTGGATTTCGCCTGACAGCACCATCTCGATCGCCTGTGATAGCGGCACGAGTTCACACTCGATCGACTCATCGGCTTCGGGCTGGGCTTCTCCGGCGGTAAGTCCCCGAGCCAGGTAAATTGCCATGGTCTCGTCCAGAAACCCCGGGCTGGCATAGAAGAACAGGGCACGCTTCCATTCCTTGGCGCGGTATCCGGTCTCTTCCAGCAGTTCGCGCTTGGCGCCAGCCAGCGGCTTCTCGCCGGGATCGATCCGCCCGGCCGGCAATTCCAGCAGGTAGTCTTTGGCCGCGTAGCGATATTGCCGCTCCAGCAGGACGCGCGGCTCTGAGCCGGTGTCGTCAACCGCCAGCACAACCACCGATCCGGAGTGGTGGATGACCTGGCGTATGGCGGTCACGCCGTTGGGCTCCTGCACACGGTCTGAGGTCACCTCGAAGACCTTTCCCTTGTAAACCGTCTTGGAGGAAAGAACTTTGAGGCGTCCTGCTTTCGTGCGGGGAGGCTGGGATGGCTGCGCTTTTCGGGAGGCTGGCTTCTTGGTTGGCATGTTCACCAATATAAGACAGAACGCGGGAGCAATCTGCTATTCTGCCCGCCGTGAAGAAACAATCGCATTCCGAGCGCCCGCCGACCATCAGCATCGTCGGACCGGGGAATCTGGGAGCGGCCCTGGCTTTAACCTTGCCGGTGGCTGGCTATCACGTGAAGTTCATCGCAGTTCGTTCCGGTGGAGACAGCGCCCGCGCGGCGAAGTCTCTGGCTCGGCGCCTGAAAGCCAAGCTGGTGGAGATAGGCAATCAGGCGCTCGACACTGATATTGTCTGGATTACGGTAGCGGATGACGCGATTGCCGAGGTGGCGCGAGTGCTCGCCCGTTCGCAGGATTGGAACGGGAAGGTTGTGTTCCACTCAAGCGGCGCGCTGACCAGCGAAGAGCTGGCGCCGCTGCGCAACCAGGGCGCGCACGTGGCGTCGGTACATCCCATGATGACCTTCGTGCGCGGCACAGCACCAGAGATGGCTGGCGTGGCCTTCGCTCTCGAAGGGGATGCCACCGCGGCTCGCGAAGCGCGTGCGATTGTCGAGCGCCTGGGAGGAAGATCGTTCTCCATCGAAGAGCAGAACAAGGTGCTGTATCACGTGTTCGGCAGCTTTGCCTCGCCGCTGATCATCGCTTTAGTCGCTACGTTGGAGGAAGTGGCGCGCGCTGCCGGAATTCGTGAGGTCGAGATCAAGCCGGTGGTCGTGCCGCTGATCTGGCAGACGCTACGCAACTATCTGACGCATGATGCCGAGGCGGCTTTCAGCGGTCCGCTGGTGCGTGGCGACGTGACCACCGTCCGCAAACATCTGGCGGAGTTGCGGCGGCTGCCGGAGGCGCGGGCGGTTTACGTCGCGCTGGCGAATGCCGCGTTGAAAAATCTGCCGGTGAAGAACCGGGCACAACTCCAGCGGGAGCTGGCGAAAAAGAGCGGTCGTCGTAAGTGAGCGCACGATAATAAGCGACGATAACCTAGAGAAGTTCGTATTAAATGAAACCGAGGTTCCTCAGAGGCTAAACAGCCTGCTGAAAAACTTGATGCAAAGCCCTTTTTCGGGTAGAGCTGGCCTTCAGTGTCTGCGTGAGAACTGGAGTTTCGTGTTGGCGGTGGAGTACAGCGGCCGAGAAACCAGCGCCGCAGGCGCGGAACAGCTTAGCCCAGCACGCAGCCGAAGGCGGAGTGCTGGGTAAGTGGGAAATTGATGCGAGTCCCGTAGGGACGGCAGAGGTTCTCACGCAGACACTTCAGGCCAGCGTCTCAGACATTTGTTTTTCTTTTAGAGTCGGCTTTCAGCCGACGGCACAGGCGTCGCGTAACCCGTTTTTCCGCAGCCTGTTCAAGCGTGCAGTTGAGATCCGCTCCCTAATATCTCGGCTTCAAAGCTTAATCGATTTTGCAAGGCTTACGGACGGCCTAAAAGGCCGTCCCCTTCAAGTAAGCAGCCGAAATCTTTGCTGCTCCTAGCGGCTGCTGAACAGGTGTCCCATCTTTTCGCGCTTGGTGCGCAGATAGTTTTCGGAGTGCTCGTAGGCCTCGACCTCAGCCGAGACGCGTTCCACGACCTTGATTCCGGCATTCTCCAGCGCGGCTACTTTGTCAGGATTGTTGGAGATCAGCCGCACTTCCTTCACGCCCAACTGCCGGAGCATCTCGGCCGGAAGCTTGTATTCGCGATAGTCGTTGTCGTATCCCAGCTCGACATTCGCTTCTACCGTATCCAGGCCGTGGTCCTGTAACTCATAGGCTTGCAGCTTGGCCATCAGGCCGATACCGCGGCCCTCCTGCTGTTCATAGAGCAGAATGCCAGCTCCTGCGTGGGTGATCAGGGAGAGCGCCAATTCAAGTTGCTGGCGGCAATCGCAGCGCATGGAGTGAAACACATCGCCGGTCAAGCATTGCGAGTGGATACGCACCAGTGGCGGCGTGGAATGGATATCGCCCATGACCAGCGCTACCGCTTCTTCCTTCACCCGGCCGGGCTGGCCATTGCGTGGCGTGCCATTGGCGGGATGAGGCGTGACACCGCCGTGGGGCTGCTCGAACTCGCCTTCGAAGCCGAAGATGCGGAACTGGCCCCAGCGGGTGGGGAAGTTCGCTTCGGCTACTTTCTTCACAGCAGAATAGGTCACACCTTGATTATAAGGGCCGGAAGCCGTCCCGTAATGGTCATGCGTCACAATGAGTCTCTCCCGAAGTGTTGAGCCACAGACATTAGAGACAAAAATTGGGCGGCCCGATTCGGCCGCCCGCGAGAATTACAGGTTCGATTTGCTCCGTGACTACCGGCCGTGACCGCCGCCGCCGTGCGACCCTCCTCCGCCACCGCCATGGGAGCCGCCACCGCCACCACCACCGTGGTATCCACCACCAGAGGAGCGCGGTGCCCCGTAGCTGCGCGCCGAATAGGACGGGCTGGAACTGCGGCTGCCACCATACGAGGGGCTGGAGCCGTAGCTCCGATTGCCGTAGGACGGACTGGAACCGTAGCTGCGGTTCCAGTACGAGGGGCTGGAGCCGTAGCTGCGGTTGCCATAGGACGGGCTGGAGCCATAGCTGCGGTTCCCGTACGAGGGGCTGGAGCCGTAGCTGCGGTTGCCATAGGACGGGCTGGAGCCATAGCTGCGGTTCCCGTAGCTCGGAGACGAGCCATAAGATCCGCGGCCCGCGCCGTAACCCGAACCTGACGAATACGAACGATTGCCTCCGGCGTTGTAGCCGCTGTTAGGACGTCCGTAATTCGCCGAAGCCGAGTAAGTCGGAGCGGCATGGTACTGGTAGTTGGAAGGAGGACGCGGCACTGAACCGCCGCCTCCATAGCGCTGTCCACCGTTGGCCATCGGAGAACGATTGGCGGCCGTGTTGCCGTTGGCCAGCGGACGATTGGCGCCCGTGTTGTTGTTGGCCATCGGCTGGCGGTTTGCGGCGGTGTTAGCCGTGTTTCCGCGAGCAAACGTGTCGTTGCTGGCCGGAGGACGCGGCACGTTATGCGTGCTGGCCGTCGTGGTAGAGCCCGGCGAGTTGCTGCGAGCGGTGCTTGCTCCTCCGGTTGACGCAGACCGTGAACCACTGTTGCCCGTGGTGGTCCCGTTGCGCGCTTCGGTCGAGCTGTTGCCGATGCCGTGCGTCTGCGCAGCAGTATTCCCGGCCGAGGTATTCATTCCGCGATTGCCGTTGGTGGTGGCGCCGGAGGATTGCGTGTGAGCACCATTGTTCGCCATCGTCCCAGCAGTTGAGCGACCGGTAGCCGAAGCCGGATTCGCTCTTGCCTCGGTCGCTCGATTCGCCGCTTCCAAGTTCGCCGGACGAGGTCCAGAGGAACGGGCAGAGTTGACTGCTCCGCGGCTGGTCGCCGACGCCGGGGGGACATGCGTGGTCGAGGAATGGCCGCCCAGCACCGACGCGCGAGTCGGACTGACGTCCGCCGTCCGCATCATGCTGCCCTTGCCAAGATCGGCTTTCGGTACAGCGCCGCCTACCCGGTTGATTGCCGCGCCGGACGCGATCGCCGACTTCGAAGCGGCCGTCACGGCGCCGGCAGTATTGCGGAAGCCGTAACGTGCGTTGCTGAAGCTGCCATTGCGATAGTTATTGGTAACGCCGTTGATGTTGTTGATGTGCGTGTTCGTGATGTTCACATTGCGGATGTAGCTGCTGCTGACCCATCCGCCGCCGCGATACCATCCGCCATGACCCCATCCGCAATAACGCGGATAGAAAGGTTCGCCCCATCCGAGCGGGAACCAGCCAAAGCCCAGGCCAACCCCGAAGCCCCATCCGCCGCCCCAACCAAAGCCAACGCCGATGCTGAAGCCGGGTCCGCCAATCCAGCCGACCAGAGCAGGAGCATAGTAAGGATTCCAATAGCCGAGCGGGCCAGGAGCCCAGCCCCATCCACCGCCCCAAGTTACCCAGCGTCCGTAGTGGAACGGCGCAAAGCCCCAAGGCGCGTCATCTACCCACGTCCAGCCCCATGGCGCTATCCAAGCCCAGTGGCCGAAGCGGTAAGGCGCCCAGCCGACGGGAACAGAGGAGGGAACCCACACCGGGCCGTACGCCGGCGTGGTAACCCAGTTGCCATATGCGTCGAGATCCTGGTAGCCGATTACTCCGGGCGAGACATAGCGAGCCGACACGGAATCGTCGAGCCGCTTATCGCGAACTTTTGCCCAATCTTCAAAGCCGTCGCGTGGGGGAGCGTCGTAGGCCACATGCTGGAGCGAGTTCGGTCCGGTGAAACGAACCTGCATGCCGGAGTTCACCCGAACCGCCGGTCCCTGACCGGTGGCCTGGCCGTATCCACTGCGCACGGTCACCCAAGTTTGATTCTCATTGGGGCGCACATCGAAGCGGTAGACGCCACTCTTCATTACGGTAAAGGTGGTGTTCGGCGTGTCGACTTCGTAGATCTCGCCGGGCGCCAGGTGACGCACGCTTAGGCTGACTTCGCCCTGATCCAGCTCAACCTGGACGGTGTTGTCGTTCACGTTGGTGAGCGTCAGGCTGGTTTCCGAATCCATGCGGATGAAGCCGTCGCCCGTATTCAGCTCGGCGCGCGAATTCTTGTCGGTCCACACGCGGTCAGCCGAGGTCAAGGGACGATTCAGGCTCGCAGCTACCCAGTCATTCACGCCGCCGGGCTGCATCGAAACCTGGCCCGTCATGTACTGCACGCGAGCCACGCGACCCGGAGGGTCCTGCTGTTGCTGCTGCGGAGCGCCCTGGCCGCCGCCACCCTGTTGTAGCGGAACATTGGCCGGAGGAGGTGCGCTATCCTGGTCCTGCGCCAACCCAGCTCCTGCCGACAACGTTACAAACAGCAGCGCCACTAAGACTACGTCCCACCGCCGCCGTGATCTCATTTGAAAGCTCCTATTCGCCTCTGAGCGTTGCGCAGCAATTCTGCCCAGCGCTATCGCTTTTCTGAGGCGAACTTCCCAGCACCGACCCATGCGATACAGGGCGTGCCTGGCAATGCTATAAACCCGCAATCGCCCGGGTTGTTTCTCTCCCCTTCATTCTAGACGGTTAGGAAGAAAACTACCCAAAAGCCGAGCCCGAACCTCATGATAATCCTGCCAAAGTGCCCGGTTGGGCTATCCGGGTAACTTATTGGATTCACGCCGGGCGCCTGTGGTGGCGCAGAATGTGTGAACTGGTTTCCGGCAGCTTTCGTATCTTGCTTCCGTAACTGGCTTCCATAACTGGCGCACGTCAACCCAGGTGCGGGACGGCTATAATCCCTCCCGCAGACTCTCCGAACCAGAAAGGCGCCCTCATGAAGATTGCGGTCTTGCCGCGCCACATCGTGCTTGCGTGCTCTGCCATTTGTCTCGCCGGCCTGGCGATTGCCCAGACTCCGACGATTCCTCCTCCGCCTTCCACGCCGAAACATCCGGTCACCGACGTTTACCACGGCGTGTCGGTTGTGGACGATTACCGATGGCTGGAGAATTGGAACGATCCGGCGGTGAAGCAGTGGAGCGCGGAGGAGAACATCCGCACCCGGCAGTATCTCGACCATCTGCCGGACCGCGAAGCCGTGCAGCAGGGATTGCAGCAGTTGGTGACGGCCACTCAGGGTGAGTACTTCTATATTCGGGAGCGTGGCGGCGTGCTGTTCGCCATGATGGCCAAGCCGCCAAAGCAGCAACCGTACCTGGTCGTGCTGCGCTCGCCCGACGACGTCGGCAGCGCGCGCCCCATCGTCGATCCGAACACCATGACGGGCAGCAGCTCAACCGCTATCGACTTTTACGTTCCGTCATTCGATGGCAAGCTGGTCGCAGTGTCGCTTTCGCAGGGCGGCTCCGAGGACGGCTCGGCCCACGTTTTTGAGGTGGCGACCGGGAAGGAGCTTGCCGACGTGGTGCCGCGGGTAAATTTCGGTACCGCCGGGGGCAGCTTCGAGTGGAACAAAGATGGCACAGGCTTCTACTACACCCGGTATCCGCAGGGAAGCGAACGCCCGGTAGAGGACGCCAACTTCTATCAGCAAGTTTACTTTCACAAGCTGGGCACCAAGAGCACCCAGGACACCTACGTCATCGGCAAGGATTTTCCGCGCATTGCTGAGGTCAAGTTGCACGGCTCCGACGACGGCCGCTGGTTGCTGGCATCCGTAGCGAACGGAGACGGCGGCGAGTTCGCGGATTACCTGATGAACGCGTCCGGCCAATGGACCCAGGTTACGCACTTCGAGGACGGAGTGATTTCCGCCAAGCTGGGCACGAATGGCGATGAGGCCCTGTATCTGCTGTCGCGCAAAGATGCCCCGCGCGGCAAGGTATTCCGGCTGCCGCTCTCAGACTTGTCATTAGCAAAGGCACAGCTCATCGTTCCGCAGACAGCGGGCAGTTCGACCAACGACAGCGCTCGCGCCTCGATCGACGAAATCGCGCCCACGGCCGGCCGCCTGTATGTTCGTTATCTGGTCGGCGGACCTTCGCAGGTACGCATCTTCGATCACCAGGGGCACGACATCGGCAATCTGCCGGCGCCGTCGGTCGCGGCCATCCAGGGCATCACTCACACCAGCGGCGACAACATATTGTTCGCGGTCTCAACCTATCTGGAACCGACTGCGTGGTACAGCTACGACGCTGCCAAGGGTAAGGCGCAGCGCACCGAGCTGTCGTCAACTTCGCCCATTAAGTTTGACGATACCGAAGTGGTTCGCGAGTTCGCTGTGTCGAAAGACGGCACCCGTATTCCAGTCAACATCATCCGGCTGAAGACCGCGAAACTCGATGGAAAGAATCCCACCCTGCTCGAGGGTTACGGCGGCTACAACATCAGCATGACGCCGGGTTTTCTGGGCGCATTCGGGCGGATGTGGCTGAATCAGGGTGGAGTGTACGCCATCGCCAATCTGCGCGGGGGCGGCGAATACGGTGAAGAGTGGCATCGCGCCGGCAAGCTCACCCAGAAGCAGAACGTCTTTGACGACTTCATCGCCTGCGCCGAGCACCTGATCCAGCGTGACTACACTTCGCCGCAGCATCTAGCCATCATCGGAGGAAGCAACGGCGGCCTGCTGATGGGCGCGGTGCTTACCCAGCGTCCTGACCTGTTTCGCGCGGTGGTTTCAGAGGTCGGTATCTACGACATGCTGCGCGTCGAGCTCGACCCTAACGGAGCTTTCAACGTGACGGAGTACGGCACGGTCAAGGATCCCGAGCAGTTCAAAGCTCTGTACGCTTACTCGCCGTACCACCATGTGAAGGACGGTGGTTCGTATCCGGCGGTGCTGATGACCACGGGCGAAAACGACCATCGGGTGAATCCGATGAACTCGCGCAAGATGACGGCACGACTGCAAGCGGCCAACATCTCAGGGCACCCGATTCTGCTGCGCACGTCGTCAAACGCGGGCCACGGCATTGGTTCGTCGCTGGACGAAGAGATCCAGGAGGGCACAGATATCTTCACGTTCCTCTTCGATCAGTTGGGGATCAAGTACCAAGCGCCGCAGAAGTAGCGGAGCGTTTAGAGGGTAACGGCGCAACGGACGAGTGCGCCCTGCTTGTTTAGTCGCCCACTAATACTTCCAACTGGTCACGTCCGCCCCGGAGGGAGCCGTCTCAAGCATGTGATCGACGGCTCGCTGGATGGTGCGTTGATTGGCCGTTAGGCCAGCAGCTTCGCTCGGCAGATCGTCTTTGCCGGCATAGCAGTGTGGCCGTCCCGGGCCGTAATCGAAGTCACCGAAGTAATACGGATAATTCGTGGTCTCCAGAAAATCCTGCATCAGGTGGACGGCGTTATTGAGGTAATACGAATCCATGTCGCCCACCGTGAAATGCAGTTTGCCCACCAGATTGGGGCCGAGTGTCTTCCAATCGCGTTGCAGGATGTAGCGCAGATCGTAATGTTCTTTCCAGTAGTTGGCGACGTCGTGATCGATCACACCGGTCACCGGGTCCCAGATGGGCTTAGGATAGCCGTCTTCGCCGACAGGGCTGTAAACAGCCTGCCAGACATCGAACTGATCGGTGGAGCGGCCATGTGTCCCCAGCACCAGCTCGCGCCGATTCATGCGGTCCATTGTGGTGACCAGGGCGCCGTCAGTTTTGCGCTCCCCGGGCCGCGGCAGCTTGCTCCAGTCGGTTTCGATCCAGAGCGCGTTCTGATCTTGATACAGATTCAGGGTCTGGTAGGCGCGAAAATCGATGGGGTCGGGACAGAAGGCGAACGCTCCGTTGAAGAAGGTGGGATAAAAAATCTGCATGCCGGCAGTTTCCCAGCCTCCGGTCGAGCCGCCATAGAGCGCGCGCGCCCAGCCCTGGCCGATGCCGCGAAACTTCTGCTGGACCGCGGGAATCACCTCTTGCGTGATGGCATCGCCATACGGTCCCACGTTGGCGGAGTTCACCGCGTAGGAATCGTCGTAATAGGGATTGGCATGTTGCAGTTGCAGGAGCAGAACGTGCGGCAGCCGTCCCGAAGTCCAGTCCTGGTAAAACTTGTAAGCGTACTCGGCGCGTAAACGTTCACGGCCTTTCATGTCTGCAGCGGGAGGCTGGTCGCGGAACGGCACGATCGCTCGAAAGTCGTGCGAGAAGTGATCCTGATAGATCATCAGCGGGTAATGCGCGTCAGCATGCTCGTCGAATCCTTCCGGCAGTAAAACGATGGCCCCGACGTAAACCGGTGTTCCCCAGAACTTTGTCAGCAGCTCGCTTTTGATCTTGAGATGCTTGATGTACTTCGTGTCTTTCGGCTCTTCGAGGGGAGGAATTGTTTCGGTCAAAGATATGCGAATCACGCCGCCCTGCGCCGGATCGAGGTGAATTTTCACTGGCTTGCTGTAGAGATTGCCGGGCTTCCGGTTCCACTTCTGTCCCTCGCCCCGGTCCGGCGGAAGCTTCACCGTGTGTCCGTTGGCCAGATGAAAGGTCTCATAAATGTTAATGAGAGCTTGCACGTAGTAGTCGCCGGCCGGAATTGAGCTGAGGCTTTCCGCGGGATAGCCTACCGAACTCGCATCGATGACGGCTGCCTTGCCCGGCGCCAGTCCGTCCACATCAACCCCGAAGAATTGCTGCGTATCCGGCTCATCACTGATCTGAAAGCGCGGCTCTGCTTTATCGTCGCTGGACAACATCACGTATACCCGGCCATCCAGCGGCTGGGCGCCCACTTGTTGCGGAAACGATACTTCGAAACGCAGCCGCGGCTGACTCTTGTGGCCCGCATTCTGCGCGACCAGCAGGCTGCCGGCAAAAAGCAAAATCATCATCGCGCCTGAGATCCGAACAGCCTTCGAGCGAAAACTCCGGTTCACAAGTTCTCCTTCAGCAACAACAGGGTGAGAGTAGCCTTTAAAATGACATCAAACTTTCACATTCCAGAACGCCATTTTCACCAATGATGGCGAGCGTCTGGCATTCACATTGCGTCAGCATAATGCCCAGAAAGCGATGTCGAGAGCTGTTTCAACTGTTGCAAAGACTCTGCAACGATCATTTCATTTCCTTTTCATCCGACATTTACCACGGGCGAGTTGCAAGCCCGTACCTTCCTCTTCGGAGGATGGTATATGACCCTGCACGAGCTTACGCCCAGTAAGTGGCGCGCCACAGCTGTCGCCAGTGTGCTCGCTCTTCTCAGCTCAACTATGCCTGTCAGCGCTGCAACAAACCCCAAGGTAGTTCAGCATAGTTCGACGCAAACCCCAATTCAGCACGTGATCGTCATCATCGGCGAGAACCGCACCTTCGACCACGTGTTCGGAACCTATCAGCCGGTCGCCGGCCAGACCATCGACAACCTGTTGTCGAAGGGAATCGTCCGGGCCGACGGAACTCCCGGACCGAATTTCTCCCAGAGCGTTCAGGATTCGGCCTACAACCCCATCAGCCAGTACTATCAGATCAGCCCGGTCGTGAAGTCGCAATATAGCGTGCTGCCGACGCCCCTGGCAGGCGGCCCAACCACGCCGTACTTCTCCACCTTGCAGCAGGCGATGGAGGCGGAGAACGGCTTGGCCGACGATTACTACCAGTACATGATCACTGGCGGTACGGGGCTTCAGTCTGGTACTCCGGACACTCGCATCAAGAATGTCTACAGCCTTCCTTCCGGCGTGTTCCAACTCACCAACTCCACCACGCACCCTTACGATGTGTACGACAACAGCCCGGTACACCGCTTCTTTCAGATGTGGCAGCAGCTGGACTGCAATGTGAACAGCATCACCACGGCAAATCCCAGTGGTTGCGCCGCGGACTTGTTCCCCTGGGTTGAGACCAGCATTGGTGCCGGCAGCAACGGTCGCCCGCCAGCCGTGCACTTCAACCAGGCCAGCACCGGAGAAGGCTCGACTGCGATGTCCTTCTACAACGTGCAGCAGGGTGACGCACCTTATCTGAAATCTCTGGCCGACACCTACGCCATGAGCGACAACTACCACCAGGCCGTCAATGGCGGTACCGGCGCCAACCACATCATGATGGGAACCGGCGACGCCATGTGGTTCAGCGACGGCAACGGCAATCCGCAGCAGCCGCCGCATCATCAGCTGGTAGGCATCGGATCGGCCAATCAGGGCTGGGTCGATGAAGTTGAGAATCCGAACCCGGCTCCGTCCACCAACAACTGGTACACCGAAGATGGTTACGGCGGTGGCTCCTACGGCTCCCCGTCGTACGGCGGCGGATCGTACACCAACTGCGCGGACCCCAACCAGCCCGGAGTTGCGGTAATCGAAAGCTACCTGGCCGCGCTGCCGTATCATCCCGCTCCCAATTGCGAGCAGGGACACTATTACCTACTGAATAACTACAACCCGGGATACTTTGGCGACGGCACCAACGCTTACACCGACAACAACAACGCCAACACGGTATTCACTATCCCGCCTTCCAGCGTGCGCAACATCGGCGACGAGATGCTGCAGTACAACGTTTCCTGGAAGTACTACGGCGATCAGTGGGACCGTTATCTTCAGGACAAGTACTTCCAGAACCCGTTGGATGTCTACTGCAACATCTGCAACATGTTCCAGTATTCGACATCGATCATGACCAACCAGGCAGTCCGCACCGCTCACTTGCAGGACACAACCGATCTGTACAACGATATTGCCAGCGGCAATCTGCCGGCAGTGTCATTCGTGAAGCCCAGCGGCCTGGTGGATGGACACCCGGCGTCGTCCAAGCTGGACCTCTTCGAAGGCTTCTCCAAGAAGATTGTCGAGGCGGTGCAGGCTAACCCGGCGCTGTGGCAGTCGACCGCTATCTTCATCACCTTCGACGAAGGCGGCGGCTACTATGACTCCGGCTACGTTGAGCCGGTCGACTTCTTCGGAGATGGCACGCGCATCCCGATGATCGTGGTCTCGCCATACACGGTAGGTGGCAAAGTTTCGCACCAGTACAACGACCACGTCTCAATCCTGAAGTTCGTGGAGTACAACTGGGGCCTGCCGCCGATCACCAGCCGCAGTCGCGACAACCTGCCCAACCCGATTCCCAGCGTAGCCAATCCGTACGCTCCGTCGAATGCTCCGGCAATCGGCGACCTGACGGACTTGTTCACCTTCGGTGGGAGCAAGTAGAGGCAGCTGGCTATAGCAGGCTCCGCCTGACAAGTGGGGGGATGGGTCCGCTGTCAACCAACTCCGGGCCCGTCCGGATTCGCCCGACGCCGATCGCAGATGCGGTCGGCGTTTGTTCTGGGCTGAGCGAAAAGCTGGAACGAGCTGCGTATAGGATTCGCTGAGGTGCGCGGTTTCTAGTGGAAATCCACGGTGGCGCGAACTTGTTCCAGGTAAGCGGCAACTCGTACGTTGCCGGCCGTGACCCGGATCGTCCGCTGCCAGGTGGCGAAGTCCTGTTTGCGGATGGTGATGGTGTGCTCGCCAGGGGTAAGCGCGATGGTCGAGTAGGTGCTGCCTACATATTCGCCGTCGACTTCGACATCGGCTCCCGACGGCCGCGACCAGAACTCCACCATGGCTTCCGCTGCGGGGGTGGGTAGGGCAGCCACTTGCTGCGGTTGCGTGTTACGACTATTGGCGCCGCCGGGCTGGGGATCGCCGCTCTCCTGGGGAATGCGATGGGACGCCATCAGCGCCGCCTGATCCGCGGCTGCCTGCGTTTGTGCTGTCAGGGTGCGCGTGGGTACCGACGCTGCGGTCGCCGCGGACGGAGCATCTGGGGTTCCGGCCGCTGCGACGGTTGGAGCCGGGAAACTCGCTGCCGGCGAAGCCGGAGCACCGGTCGTCGCAGGCGCAGGCTGAGTTTGCTGGGCCATTGACGGCTGCGCTGTTTGAGCAGGCTGCGCCAGTGGCGGTTGATTCTGAGTCCTGGCCATGCCGGAAGGCGACCAGGTGTCCTGCACCGGTGGAACCAGGTTCGCGCGCGCCGGAGCCGTGCCGCCAAAACGGAAGACCAAGCCCACCGTGAGCCGCAAATTGTTTTCGCGGTCGTTGACCAGGTTCTTGAAAGTCGAGGGAATCCAGTCGAACTGTCCGCGGATGGCGATCAGATGGTTGATGCTGATGTCGGCGCCCCCGCCCAATGCCCAGCCAAAAATCCATTTTTCGCTGTTGGGGTTCTGGCCGTTGAGCAGCTCGTAGGGATCGAGTTTGCTGGTCGGACTGTAACCGCGGTAGATCCCACCCAGTAAGACATGGCCGAAGGGCTGAAACTTGGGATTGCGCCGGTAGGCGAACGTAGGCCCAAACATCATGGTGTACGACTTAACGTTGAGCAGGTCGCTGTAGGTCGTGTTGTTGGCCGGCGACCCCGGTCCGAAATAGTTAGCCGGCACATAGACATTCGGTCGTCCGTAGAACCCACTGGACTCCAGCGTGCCGCCGAACCATTTCCAGGGATACTGCGAGATGTCGGTCTGCCAGCCCCACTCGTGCAGGCTGCTGAGGTTCAGTTGTTGCAGATCAGGGGAGGTTCGGGCCCAGAGGAACGATGTACCGCCGTAAAGCTCCCACTCCCCCGATTTCTCTGATTGCGCCATTGCCGGCAAAGCCGCAAACATCCACACCAGTGCTGCCAGAAAGATTATGCCGCGAAAGAAAGTGACTCTAGACCGGAAAGAATGTGTGAAGCTTGGACTGGCGGACGAGAACGGACGCACGGCAACCTCCTGTTTCCTGCTCCCTGAAAGACCTGCGCTTAGTCGGCCGGCGGGCCCATCGGCTACAGAGGAACGCTGCGTCGACGGGCTTCGCCGGTACGTCAGAGACGAACCCAAAGACAGACCTAGAGGAAGAGACGTCAGGAGAAGGGTAAATAAGCTGTGTCCGCACTTATTCCACGTTCTTGCAGAGACTTACACAATCCTCACGGGATATCAGAGAGTTTCGTTTTATTCGATCACTCGGAATGAGTAAAGCTTGCCTCGGGACCCGGCTCCATTCAGATCTGCCACTGCTCCCGGAGGCAAAATGCCGTACTCTCCCGGATGCAAGTCGTTCGGAAGTGTCACCTCGTAGGTCCGCGAGGCAATCTTGGTCTGTTCGAAGGCCAACAAGTCGCGCGTGGCCCCACTAGAGACATGCAAAACTCCGCCGGTCACGATACGAAATTCTCTGTTATTCCCGTTTTGGTGGAGCTCCAGCAGCTGATACTCAGTAATCTCTCTTCCTTCGGGCATGACAATCAGAAACTCTGTGGACTTTGTGAAGCGATTGGCGCTCGTCGAACCGTTCACGTGACCGTTCACATCGCCTTTCACCACTCCTACAGTTGCGACATTCTTCAGGACGCCACCGGTTTTCCAGTTCACAATTTCCGGAAGCAGCTCTGTCCAACTACCTTTCTTATCCACATACATACCGATCTCGCTCGGCAGGCCCGTTCCAGCCACTGGAGGAACAGCCTGGTGGCCAATCGGAGCGCTCGGCTTGATTGTGACTACGGGTGTGCTATTTGGTGGCCCAGCCATCGCTTCGATTACAGGATCGCTAACATGTGCCGTCTTCAATTGCAGCAACTGTTCGGGCGTTAAATCGAAGGGCTCTGTTCGCCTGTGAATCTGGGCGATGATGACTTTGTCACTCAAACCGGCGTGGGATAACCGAATCACATCCTCGAACGTTATTCCTCCAACCGGCGGTGGCAATGCGTGACTCTGCGCGTAAGACGGCGTGAGCCCTGCAACCACAAGTCCCAAAGGCAAAATGATTTTTAGAAATGAAGAGAATTTGCGCACGGATAGCTCTCCGGATTGAGGTTTGGGAGCGCGCACAGGCTCAGGCTCGATGAGGAGCTATGCAGGCTAATCGTAGTCCGCACCTCCACAACCCTTATTCCACGATCTTGCAGGCCTTTCCAGAATCCTCACCGGCGCACGCCCCCTGAAGACGTTGAACGGCATTTCGCCCTACTTCAAACGACTGTATTCTCGTCGGTCGCGGGTCTCATTCACAGCACTCCATCTGCCACTTGTGCGCGAAAATCGTATACAGTATTCGGGTGCGTGGGGTGACCTGTGAGAGCTGAAGCCCAATCTGCCATTACCACTGTCCTGCCGGCATTGCCGCTGGATTCCTGGGCGGACACCCTCGCCACCGTGCAGATGTGGACACAGATCGTCGGCAAGGTGCGGCTCGAACTCTGCCCGCTAGTCAATCACTGGTGGAATGTTCCGTTCTACGTCACCGCGCGCGGCCTGACCACTTCCCTAATGCCCTACGGTAACGAGGCAGTTGAGATCAGCTTCGACTTCATCGACCATCTGCTGAGGATCGAAACCTGCCAGGCGGGCTTCCGCGAGATACCCCTGCGCCCGCAGAGTGTCGCCGAGTTCTATCGGGCAGTGATGGCCGAGATGTCGGACTTGGGTGTCCCGGTGAAGATTTGGACCATGCCGCAGGAAGTCCCCGAGCCCATTCGCTTCGAGAAAGACGAAATCCACAAATCCTACGACGCCGAAGCCATGCACACCTTCTGGCGAATTCTGGCCTGGGTTGACGGCGTGTTCAAGGACTTCCGCGCGCCATTTCTGGGCAAGGTCAGTCCGGTCCACTTTTTCTGGGGAAGCTTCGATCTGGCGGTCACGCGCTTTTCCGGCAGACCTGCACCGGAGCGTCCGGGAGCTGATCGGGTCACACGCGAAGCCTATTCGCACGAAGTCAGCAGTGCAGGGTTTTGGGCTGGTGGGGGCGACATTAAAGCACCGGCATTTTATTCCTACGCCTCGCCGGAGCCGGCCGGTTATGCCGACTACAAGATCGCACCGTCGGCCGCTTACTATCACCCACAGATGAAGGAATTCCTGCTCCTGTACGACGACGTGCGTGCGGCGGATTCTCCAAAGGACGCGCTGCTGGAGTTCCTGCAAACTACTTACGAAGCTGCCGCCAACCTGGCGAAGTGGGATCGGAAAAATCTGGAACGTTAACGGGAGAACGCTATGGCAGAAAATTGCACGCATCTCGACACAATTAAAATCACCACCACTGATACTCACGTTTGTCCGGAGTGCGTGAAGCTAGGCGATACCTGGGTTCATCTGCGCCTATGTCTGGAGTGCGGTCACGTGGGCTGCTGCGATTCTTCTAAGAACAAGCATGCTACCAAGCACTTCCACAAGGTAAAGCATCCCCTGATTCGCTCCATCGAGCCCGGAGAAACCTGGATATGGTGTTATGTGGATGAGGTTACTCCAGGCGAGCTACCGGCATAGTCGCCTACGTGGAGTTGGCCAAGCTATACCTAAGGGCTAATTTCCCGGTTTCTTCCTATAACCGCGGATAAGTGATTTTCCGCATTGCGCTACTCTGGATTAGTGCGGTAAGTTGGCGGCATGACTCGCGCCACGAGATCCTGCGCTTTTCTCCTCATTGCCATTCTGCTTGGGCTAACTACCTTTCCGCTGCTGGCCTCCGATAAAAAATCCTCGGGTGTGATGTCGAAGTTGCAGCGCGATGAAGCTTTGCAGATGTTGCAGGACACGGCCGAGAAAGTTCGTCAGCAATACTACGATCCCACCTTTCATGCCGAAGATTTTGAAGGGCGTTACAAAGAGGCAGAACAACGCATCCGTAAAGCCGATACTCTCAGCGAAGCTTTCGGGGTAATTGCCTGGTTCCTGGATGGATTGAATGACTCGCATACCTTCTTTATCCCGCCCAGCAGGCCATACCTGGTGGAAGACGGATGGGAAGCAAAGTTTATTGGCGAGATTTGTGTGGTTACGGCGGTCAAAGACAAGTCCGACGCCTCCACCAAAGGCTTGAAGCCAGGCGACCAGATCCTGGCTATCGAGGGCTTCCGTCCCACGCGCGCTAACTGGTGGAAGTTAACCTACGCCTTCCATACACTTTCGCCGCGGTCAGGCATGAAGTTGGCAGTCGTCAGCCCCGGCGGACAGCCGCGGGAGCTCGTCGTCATGTCGGCGGTGAAGAACCTGCCCAAGAATTACGATTTGAGCAACGGCATCGACATCTGGAACTTGATTCGCGATTCGCAGAACGACGAAGAGAGAAACTGGGCGGTCACGGCCGAGCAGGGTGACCTGCTGATTTGGAAGCTGCCGCGCTTCATGCTCACTGACGACCAGATCGATGCTTTTCTCAAGAAGGCCAACAACCACAAAGCTGTCGTGATCGACCTGCGCGGAAATCCCGGAGGTGCCGAAGAGAACCTCTCTCGCCTGCTGGGCGGCGTCTTTGATCATGATGTCAAGGTGGGCGACAGAATCGAGCGCAAGAACAGCAAACCGTTTGTGGCTAAGTCGCGTGGCAGCCACGCCTACTCCGGAAAACTGATTGTGCTGGTGGATAGCGGCTCGGCTTCTGCCGCCGAACTCTTTGCCCGGGTGGTTCAATTGCAAAAGCGAGGCACTGTGATTGGCGATCGCTCTGCCGGAGCGGTGATGGAAGCGCGCGAATTTCCGTTTACTCAGGGCGAGGCCTTCGGAGAGTTCCTTCCTTACGGCGTCGAGGTGACCGTGGCCGATCTAAAGATGACTGACGGCAACAGCCTGGAACATCACGGAGTCATTCCCGACGAGATCCTGCTGCCCAGCCCGGAAGAACTGGCAGTGGGCGCCGATCCTCAGCTGGCGCGGGCGTGTCAGCTGGCCGGACTCCCCATCTCCTCAGGCGCGGCCGGCCAAATCTTTCCCGTGAAGTGGCGCTAAGCGTCCTGCGCTGCGCTCGCCTCCACCAACATCACGGCGACATGTGACATCCCAGCCGGGTTTCGAGGATTGGCGTCCGGTGCTTTATCCTGATCCTTATGCCTGCACTCGTCGAATGTGTACCCAACTTTTCTGAGGGGCGCGACAAGTCTCGCGTCGACGCCATCATCGAGGCAATGAAAATGGATGGCGTTTATCTCCTCGATCGCGAGATGGATGCCGATCACAATCGCTGCGTCATCACCCTCGTAGGCGATCCCGTAAACGTGGCTGAAGCAGCCATTCGCGGCGTAGGAAAAGCCGCGGAGTTGATCGACCTCACCAAGCACACCGGGGCGCATCCCCGGCTGGGCGCAGCCGACGTGATTCCGTTTATCCCCATCGAAGGCCTGACGTTGGAAGATTGCGTGGCGCTGGCCCGGCGCACGGGCGAAGAAATCTGGAAGCGCTACAAGGTGCCAGTCTATTTGTACGAAGCGGCAGCGCAGCGGCCCGAGCGGCAGAATCTGGAGAACGTGCGTCGCGGGCAATTCGAAGGCATTCGCGAAGACATAAAGGTCAATCCTGCACGCTTGCCGGACTTCGGCGAAGCTGCGCTGCATGCCACGGCCGGCGCGACCATCGTCGGTGCGCGCAAGTTTCTGGTCGCCTACAACGTCTACCTCAACACGCCTGATGTCGAAATCGCGAAGAAGATTGGCAAGGCCGTTCGTTTCTCCAATGGCGGTCTGCGCTATGTGAAAGGCATGGGTGTGAGCGTGCGCGGGTTGGCGCAGGTTTCCATGAACCTGACCGACACGGACCAGACTCCGATCGCGCGTGTGTATGAATACGTCAAGCGTGAGGCGGCGCGTTACGGGGTGATGCCGCTGTCGAGCGAAATCGTCGGCCTGATTCCCAAGAAGGCGCTGGAGGACGCGGCCGAGTGGTTTTTGCAGATCGAGAACTTCGATTCGTCGCTTATCCTGGAGAACCGGTTGACCGCGGTGATGAGCGGCAAAGCTGCTGTCGGTGGAATTCGCGCCGGTGTCGAACCTTTCGTCGAGCAATTGGCCGCGCCGACGGCTGCTCCCGGAGGCGGCAGCGCCTCAGCGGCTTCGGCGGCAATGGCAGCGGCGCTGGGCGGCATGGTCGCAGGAATGTCACGGGGCAAGAAAGCCTATCTGCAATATGAGCGCGAACTGAGCGACGCTCTTGCCCGGTTGGCGGAGTTGCGCGAGCACTTCAAGGCTGCCATCGACGCTGATGCAGAATCGTTCAACGAAGTGATGGCGGCGTTCAAGAAGGCCAAAGAACATCCTGAAGCGCAGAAGGAAGTGGAAGAGGCCACCAAGAAGGCGACGCTCATTCCTCTAGTGGTAGCCGAGCGCGCCAGGGAAGTGCACAAGATTCTCGAGTCGTTGCGGCCGATAACGAATCCGCGCATGGCGTCCGACCTGACAGTAGGAGTAGCGCTCGCCGACGCCGGCGCCGCGGGCGCGCTGGCTAATGTCGAAATCAACCTGAACGATATTAAAGATGAGGCATTCCTAGCCGATGTGAAGCAGCGAGTGGCTGCAGTCAGAGGTTAGGAGGTTTAGGATAGGGGACCAGGATCGGGCTGAGTTGGCGTCACGGTTTCTGATTAGTCGCGGTTGATGTTGCGTCCTATGGCCCGTCTAATCCTTGCCCGTGAGGACCTCGAAGCCCGGGGGCAACAGCGCTGAATCTTCCAGCATCTCTGCTGGAATAGTCGAGTAAAATAGGATGCCTATGAAGCAGTTTGTTACCGGCCTTCTTCTGAGCGGAGCGATGTGTCTGCCTGCCGTCGCCGCTCCTCTGAGCAGCAATGCCCGCACAGTTGTTCCCGCCGCCGTCCAGCAGATCATATCCGTCGATTACCGCGACCTGCGCGATTCGGCGTCCGCACGTGCTCTGCGCGACCGGGTTCTGCCTGACAACATCAAGCAGTTTGAAGCCGCGTTGAAGGGCGCCGGTATCGATCCCGATAAGGATGTCGAGCAACTAACATTCGTTAGCTACCGCGGGCCGAAGAACGTTTTGCGCAGTGTCGGCATTGCGCAGGGGCCGTTCAAGCAGAAAGACTTCCTGGCGAAGATGCGCCTCAAGAAGATCAAGCCGGAAAAATATTTGCTGTCGTATCTCTACCCCATGAGTTCGGGAATGCAGCTGGTGTTCCTCGATCCGACGACCATTCTGTTTGGCGAGAACAACGCGATCAAAGGCGCGATCGACGTGCGCGACAACGGCGCCGAGTCGCTGGCCTCGAATGACACCATCGATGACCTGGTGACCAGTATTGAGAACGCGCCCATCTGGAGCGTGCTGGATCAGGCGGGCACCCAGAACATGATGCGCTCGGCGCTTGGCCAGGCATCGGCGCTGGCGGATTACGACACCGTGAAGAAGCGGCTGCTGGCTTCGGACTACGTCATGAACTTCACCAACGGAGTGACCTTCGACCTCAGCGTCAAGACCTCCGATGCCGTGACGGCTGCCACAATGTCAGGGTTGCTGAAGGCCGGGGTTCTCTATCGCAAAATGAGCGGCACGCCGTCGGAGAAGCTGGCGCTGGAAAACACTACCGTCGACAGTTCCAATGACATGCTGGAAATGCACTTCAAGACCGACGACCAGCGCTTTGAGGCCCTGCTAAAGACGGACCTGTTCGCCGCCGTATCGAAGTAGCGACAATTACGGACGGCCTAAAGGGCCGTCCCCTTCAAAGCCCCCTCGCGGACTGTCCGCTTATAATTCCTTCGAATGTCGAGCTTCGCGCGCCGAACGTCCTGGAACCTCACCACTAATCGCTACACTGACGCGCTGGACGCGCACCGGCGGGCGGGCAAAGAGTTGCTCGACCTGACGGCCTCAAATCCAACGACAGTTGGCTTGCAATACAACGAAGCCGAATTGCTGCGCGCCTTGAGCGACCGCAGAGCGCTACGTTATGACCCGCAGCCCAAAGGACTGCTTACGGCGAGGGAAGCGGTGGCGGGTTACTACGCGGAGCGCGGGATCGCGATCGCGGCCGATGACCTGGTGCTGACCACGAGCACCAGCGAAGCGTATTCGTTCGTCTTTCGGTTGCTGTGCGACCCAGGCGATGCGGTGCTGGTTCCGACGCCGAGTTATCCACTCTTCGATTTTCTCGCCGACATTCAGGACGTGAAGCTGTTTGCTTACGAGTTGGTGTACGACCTTGGATGGCAGATCGATTTTCCGTCAATGCAGGCGGCGATTGATCGGGCGCAGGATTCGGGTGCGCGATGCCGCGCCGTTCTAGTGGTTCATCCCAACAATCCAACCGGCTCGTACGTGAAGTTGCACGAAGCCAGCCAGCTGAACCGCATCTGCGGTGCGAGCAACATGGCGATCATCGCCGACGAAGTCTTTCTCGACTACTCGCTCGCCGCGGAACATCCCTTGACATTCGCCCCGAATCGCGATGCGCTTACGTTCACGTTAAGCGGGCTTTCGAAGATCTCGGCGTTGCCGCAGATGAAGGTCGCGTGGGTCGTCGTCAGCGGACCTGACGAGGTGAAGAGGGAAGCGCTCGCACGGCTGGAAGTAATCGCGGACACCTATCTCTCCATGAATGCGCCGGTGCAGCTCGCGGTTCCGGCAATGCTGGCGCAGAGGCACGACATTCAGGCACAACTGCTGAAGCGTGTACGCGAAAATCTCGCGGAGCTTGATGAGCAACTGGCGAAACAGCGGCTTTGCGGGCGGCTCGTCGTCGAGGGCGGGTGGTATGCGATCGTGCGTGTGCCGGTCACCGGGTCCGATGAAGATCTGGCGATCGCGCTGCTACAGCAAACCGGGGTTCTGGTCCAGCCTGGGCATTTTTACGACTTTGCTGGGGACGGGTATTTGGTGTTGAGTCTGATCACCCCGGCAGCCGAATTCAGGGAAGGAATGAAGCGATTTCTGAAATTTGTGGGAACGCAACCATAGGACGTCCCGCCACCCGAGTCGCCAATCTGGGCCCGGAACGTCGAGACCCCGTCGGCGATACTACGGTGCTTGTACCGTCGAAGCTGGCTGAACTCGCTCTTCGGCGGCGATGGGCAGCAGTTGCCAGGCGCGCTGGCCGTCGGAGCCCGGAATTGGCAGCAGATTAAACGCGCCTAATACCAGGTTGCACACAGCAAACGGCAGAGCGATGTGCCAGCACAGCAGAGCCAGGACCAGATTAGCCAGTGGTCCAGCCAGACATACCCGCAAATTCTGTGTGCGCGATCCCGCCTCGCGGACGATATAAGGTCCCTTCCAGGTTATGCCTACGCGCTTAACTTTCAGGCCTTGCGCATAGGCCACGGCCACGTGAGAAAGCTCATGCAACACAACCGCGGATATTCCCAGCAGTAGCGGGTTCATGAATATGTTCATAGGCATTTGCCATGCCGTGCGGATTAGCTGTGTCTTAGGATGGAGGTGACCCCAGCGAACGTTGCCCGCCACCGGCGGCGCCATCCCAACAGAGAGACGCGGCGTAGTCCCAAAGGTCATCCTCGTGATAACTCGGGAGTTACGAGAAACAAACAGACTCCCCACCCAAAACCGTCGCGGCGTTATAATAAAAGGCCTGTGCTCAAGTACTCCATCGTCGTTCCGTTCCATAACGAAGAAGAGAACGTCACCGAGCTTTACGACCGTCTGAAGGTGGTCATGGAAGCTGCCGGCGAGCCGTTCGAGTTGGTGTTTGTCGACGACGGCAGCCAGGACAATACTTTCTGGATGCTGCAGCAGATTGCCTCCGTCGATCGCCGCGTGGTCGTAGTGAAGTTGCGCCGCAACTTTGGGCAGACCTCGGCGCTGGCCGCCGGATTCGATCATGCCGAAGGCGAATACGTCATTGCCATGGACGGCGATCTGCAGCACGACCCGCATGACATCCCGCTATTTCTGCAGAAGCTGCGCGAGGGTTACGACATTGTCAGCGGTTGGCGCAAGCAGCGTATTGACAACTTCGTGATGCGGAGGATTCCGTCGAAGATCGCCAACTGGCTGATGGCCAAGTTGAGCGGCGTCGATCTCCACGATTTCGGCACGACCTTCAAAGCCTATCGTCGCGAAGTGGTGCAGGAGGTTCCGCTCTACGGCGAGTTGCATCGCTTTATTCCGGCGCTGGCGTCGGCTTACGGCGCGACCATCTGCGAGATCCCTATCCGCAATGTCAACCGCGAGCGCGGCGAATCGCATTACGGCATCTCGCGAACTTTCCGCGTATTCTTCGACCTCATTACCATCCGCTTCCTGCTGAAGTACATGTCGCGGCCGCTGCACTTTTTCGGAACTTGCGGAGCGTTGAGCTCAGTTACGGGCACGTTGATCGCGTTCTGGATGCTGATTGAGAAGTTTGTCCGCGGAAAGAACGTGATGGACGAGCACGGGCCGCTGCTGGTTTTTGCCGCGGTATTGATTGTTGCCGGCGTGCAGTTGATCGCGCTGGGGCTGCTGGGAGAGTTGCAGGTTCGGCACTTCCACGAGCCCAGCAAGCGTGCGCCTTACACCGTTGATCGCGTACTGCGCTCCTCGCATAGTCAAGGCGCCCTGGCCGATTAGCTGCGGAAGCATCTTCTGAAATCTTGTTAACCTGCGCTGATCAAAAGACAGTGCATTTCCTGGTATATCCACTCGCTTGCATGCAGAAGCGCAAAATCATTGTGTTCACCCAGCCGGATTCGCTGCCCTGTGAGGCAGTGAAGCTGTTTCTGAAGGACCGCCGCGTCAAGTTCGAAGAACGCAATGTGGCGTGGGATGACGATGCGGTGCGCGAGCTGGCCGAGAAGTACAACAGCAAATCCACACCTACGGTAGTTGTCGACGAGGAGGTGCTGGTCGGGTTCGACCCCGAAGGCATCGACCAGCTCTTGAAGCGAGCCTAGCCCTAAACTCGCGCCGGCCGAGTCTGCAGTTTCAGTACAATGCCAACAGGAATGACGACACCCTGCGAGCTGCGTGACTCGACCGCATGAGAGCTGTTCGCGAGCAGCCCGTCAAATCCAGCGCCGCCCGCGGCTACCTGTTGATTGCCGCCGCCACCTTCTGCTGGGGATTTTCGGCAACGATGGGCCGAGCGATTTTTACCGGCAGGCTTTCCGGCTCCGGGCACGTTCTGCGTTCCATCGATCCTCTCATTCTGGCGCAGAGCCGCAGCACCATCGCTCTGCTGATTCTGGCTCCGATACTTTTGCTCAAGAAACCAGCGTCGCTGCGGGTGCGCGGGAGCCATCTGGCGCAGTTCTTTCTGCTTGGGATTCTTGGTTTGGCGGCCTCGAATTATTTCTATTACCTGGCCATCGAGAAGACGACCGTCGCAACTGCCATCGTGCTGCAATATGTTGCGCCGGTGTGGGTGCTGCTATACATGCTTGCACGCCGCTTGCAGCGGCCGACTGCGCTGCGCATCAGCGGAGTTGTTCTAGCGGTCGCGGGATGCGCTGTCGCAGTAGGCGAGATATCGGCACGCGGCCAATTTCCCTGGCTGGGTAGTTTCGGGGTTGCGCGTCAACTCAATCGGACTGCTTGCAACGCAATTGGCGGCGATCACCTTCGCGTTCTACAACGTGTATGGTCAGCACCTGGTGCAGCTGTATGAGCGCTGGACCGTGCTGCTCTATGGGTTGCTGGGCGCCGCCGTTTTCTGGCAATTGCTGAATCCGCCGTGGAAGATCGTGGCCCAGCACTACAGCAGCGGGCAGTGGCTGTTCATGCTGGTGTTCTCCATCACGTCGATGTTGGTTCCGTTCTCGCTCTACTTCGCAGGACTGCAATACCTTGACCCGACGCGCGCCATCGTAACCGCCTGCCTCGAGCCGGTGTGGGCAATTCTGCTGACTGCACTCTTCCTGGGGGAGTTCGTATCGCCCATGCAGGTGGTGGGAATCGGCGTGGTGTTGACGGCGACCGTGGTGATTCAGCGACCCGACCGCAGAACTCCCACGGAACCTACGATCGCCGTCGAGCCGATGGAATGAAGCGTGACACAAGACTAGAGCAATTCGAGGCGGCGGAATTCATCGCGCACGATGCAATAGCACTCACATGCGGCATCTTCTAACTTATCGCGATTTTGGATAATGACTACGCCACGCGAATAGCTGATGAGTCCGGCGTGGTGAAGCAACCCTGCCGCCAAGGTGACCGTGGTGCGAGGTGCACCCAGCATCTGGCTCAGGAACTCGTGGGTCAAATGCAGATTGTCAGATTCGACCCGGTCGCGGCAAGTAAGTAACCAGCGGGCGAGCCGCTCTTCGATGTTGTGCAGGCGATTACATGCGGCGGTCTGCGCAGTCTGCACCAGAAATCCCTGGGTGTATCTCTGCAAGTGCCGGCGAAAGCTTCCCGCCCGCTCATACTCGTTCTTCAGGTATTTGGCCTCGATGCGCAAGCCGGATCCCGCGATCTGGATAAAGGTTCTTCCCGGAGCGCTGCCGGTTCCGAGCAGGATCGGAAGACCAACCAGTCCATCGATTCCGATGACACCGACCTCAACCGTGTCTCCATTGGCAAGGGTAACCACGACCGAAGCAATGCCTTCTTCCATGAAGTAGCCATGAGTGGCCTCTCCATTGATCAGGTTATCCTGCTGTTCAAGGGTTACGGGGGAAAGATGGGGTGCAATGCGACTCAGATCTGCCTTCGACAAGGCCCTCAAAATGCGATTCTTGTAGGGCTGTGGGGACTGGACTCATGCTGCTCCTTCATGGGCGATAAACGCCGCATCCGGATGCGCAAAAAGACCAACCCCGCTGGCTGGAGTGACTGCGTATGAAGATGTAACTAAACTATACGCTTTTCCTTACAACCCGGCCTCAATGTCTGGTATCAGACACAGTGTGGTAGAATCGCCAGCAACGTAAGGCCCAACCGGTTCTCTCAAGCAGGTGCCTGGTGTATGGCAACAATCCCGAAAGTCGTGATTCTGAAAACGACGAAAAGTTAGTCGTCGCTCTCGCCCATGAGATCAACAATCCTCTCCAATCGTTGATGGATCTGCTTTACCTGTTGCGAGCTGAATCCACACTCACAGAGCAGGCACATCGTTACTTGACGTTAGCCTGCGAAGAAGGGCAGCGGATTTCACTGCTGGCGCGCGACGCGATGAACCGCTTGCCGGAGACGGCAGCAACCAGGTTGACGTCCAACGTTCCAGACGTGCTGAGTGGGGTTCTTGATTTCTATCGTTCTCGGTTCGAATCCCAGGGTATCTCTATCGGGTCTCGCTACTGCAAGGACGGAGAGTCTGCCAATCGAGGCGGGACTGCTGCGACAGATGTTTACCAACTTGTTGCTCAATGCTGCGGACGCGATGCCCGAGCGGAGGTAGCATTCAGGCTCGGGTTGCGACTACGCGCGAGCGGGGTGGATTGTTGCGGAATGGCTTGCGCATTACCTTCGCGGACAATGGCTCGGGTATCAGCCTAGAGAACTTGCCGCGCATCTTGCAGCCCTTCTTTACCACGAAAGGCTCGGCTGGAACGGGAATTGGATTGTCGCTGGTGTCTACTACGTTAAGGAAATATCAGGGTGTACTGCGGGTCCGCAGCACGACCCGACCGGGACGCAGCGGCAGCGTATTTGCCATATTTCTGCCTACCGCATGAACTCTGGTTTGCGGCTGCACGGTCGCAAACCGGGCGATGAGCCAGTCGACGATCGGCTAGCTTCGCGCTGCAATACCGTCCCAGTTCGATTTTCGCCCAACCACAAATTCGACTTCATTCCGAATCCGACATCTTGGTTTTGGCAGACTTCTTCTGCGCCTTGGCTAACTGAGCGCTGGCCAGAGTCTTGCGCGCGAGGTGCGAGTCGCTTAGGGCACTGCCATTCTCCATGCGACAGGGTTTGCCTGCGGGAGCATCACAGGTCGGGCACACGACATCCTGAGCTTTGTCATTCATGGCAACAGTGTATGCGATACCGGGAAAATGCATCACCCAAAGTCACTGCCTGTCCCATCCAAAGCGCCTAAGTGCGGTTCATAACATTTCCCTCCCAAGCGTCGAGGCGGACCGTCTCTTCTCACATAAACTATCCGCCGAAGCTGGGCGATATCCGATTTGCGAAGGAGTCTGCCACGATGAAACGAGTGATTCTCTTTCTGCTGCTGTGTCTCACTTGTAGCGCCTTTGCCCAGAACAAAAAGGCGCCGACGACGCTGAAAGGCGTTCTGCTGGAGCAATTGCAAACCACGCACAACCAGAAGGAATGGTTTGTGCCTGCCAACGTTGCCGTCGAGGGGCTGACCGCCGAGCAGGCCAACTGGACCGACGGCAAAGGCAATCACTCCGTCGGCCAGGAAGTCAGCCATCTTGTCTTCTGGGACAAGTGGGCGCTGGCGAAGTTCAAAGGGGAGAAGCCGGAGCAATACAGCGGCAATAATGATGACACCTTCAACAGCTTCAACAGCAAACAGTGGGCTTCGCTGGTGAAGCAACTGGACCAGGTGTATGACGGAATGGGAGCAGGCGGTCGCGGCGGCGAGCGATGCTAAGGTCGCAGAGAACGCGTCCATGATTGCTCACGTTGGCACGCACAACGCTTACCACATAGGCCAGATCGTTTACATCCGTAAGGAGCAGGGATCGTGGAATCCGGCGCAAGGAGTGCATTAACCCGAGGGCGCATATCACCGCATGATTGGTAGCCGGCGAAAGGACGATGCAGTCTAACGCTTCGAGGTCGCCGGCGTGCGCTGATGCGACTCAGCCTCTGCGTAGAGCGCGTCAATCTCTTTCTTATAGCGATCGGTCAGGTTGCGGCGGCGCAACTTCATGCTTGGCGTGAGCGTGCCGCTCTCAATGCTGAGTTCATCAGGAACCACTAGCACGCGCTTCAGCTTTTCAAATTGCGCCAGGTTCTGGTTCAGCTCTTCCACAATTCCCTGGTAGAGCGATTGCACCTGGTGCGTCTTTACCAGGTCTTTGCGCGAAGAGAACTTCACGCTGTGGTGGCGCGCCCACTCTTCGAGGTCAGGAAAGCTGGGGATGATGAGCACGGCAGGGAACCGGCGCTTGTCGCCGAGCAGCGCAGCCTCACCTACATATTGATTCACCTTCAGTGAGTTCTCGATCGGCTGGGGAGCGATAAACTTGCCACCCGAGGTCTTGATCAGGTCCTTCTTGCGGTCCGTGATCGCCAGATAATCCGTCATCATCGAGTTTGGCGATGTCGCCGGTCTTGAACCACCCATCCTCAAATACTGCAGCAGTTTCCTCTGGCATCTTCCAGTAACCCTTGAACACTGACGGGCCTTTCACCAGGAGCTCGCCGTCGTCGGCAATGCGGACCTCGACGTTTGCCACCGGCTTGCCGACGGTTCCCAGTCGATGATTGATGGGGTTGTTAAGAGCGATTACCGGCGAAGTTTCGGTGAGGCCGTAGCCTTCGTGAATGCGAATGCCAATGTCGGCGAACCAGTTGGCGATCTCGCGGCCAAGAGGCGCACCGCCGGAAACGAACAGTCGCGCACGGCCCCCCAAGCCTTCGCGAATCTTGGAAAACACCAGAGCGTTCGCCAACTTCCATGAAAGCGAAGTCGGCGTTTCGCCGCGCAGGATGGTCTCCCGATTGGCGGCGCCCACCGAAAGAGCCCAATGGACCAGCTTGCGCTTGATGCCGTGTGCCTTGTTTTGTACCTGGTTGTAGACCTTCTCGTACACCCGCGGCACCGCCACGATCAGCGTCGGGATGTAGCTCTTTCATGACCGCAGGCAGTTCCTCAATCACCGAGCAGTAGGCCAGCGGCACGCCAGCGTTCATCAGCGCGTAGTCGAGGTGCCGGGCGGTGACGTGCGACAGGGGCAGAAACGAGATACACAGGTCGTCGTCGCCGAGATCGTACATGTCGAGCGATACGCTGAGGTTCGATCCCAAGTTGCCGTGCGTAAGCATTACGCCTTTCGGCGTGCCCGTCGTACCCGAGGTGTAGATCAGCGTGGCCAGATCGTCCGGCTCAATCAGTCTGCCGAGGGCATCCAGCTCGGGATCGTCTGCCTGTGGCGCGTCCCGTAGGAACGACTGCATGGGAATGGCATCGGTCAGTTCCGCGGCGTCGTCCATGATGACGATGTACTCGAGACTGCTTTGATTGCGGATGGCGGCTAGCTTTTCGTACTGTGCTCGGCTGGAGACGAACGCGACCCGAGCCTCAGAATTCTGGAGGACGAACAGGCTCTGCTCGCTGGTCTGGGTGGCATAGATGGGAACGTCAACCGCGCCCAGCAGCAGCGCGGCAAAATCAGCGATGGCCCACTCCGGGCGATTTTCGCTGAGAAGAATGATGCGATCGCCTTTCTTGATGCCCCATGCCTGAAGTTGCCTTGCAGTGGCATAAACCCAGCTGCGCAATTGCTTGGCGGAGATTGTCTGCCAGCCCGCACCCTCGCGAGTGAGCATCACGCGATCGCTGTTGCGCTCGATGAGCGTGAAGAAAACGTCATTGACGGTCCTGAGCTTCATGATGGTTCGGTCGTACGCATCCCGTTCAAGAAAATATCAACCACGGCGTCCGCGACATGTGAGAGCGGATATTCATTCTCGCTCAGCACCCATGACGTCACCATTTCATCGAGCGCACCGAAGAAGCAGTTCGCGGCATACTTGTCGTTCATGCCGCGCCGAAAAATACCCTTCGCCTGGCCCTCGGTAATCGCCTCGCGCACCAGGCCTAAATATTCGATCATGTGATGGTGCGAGAACTCGGAGAGAAACCGCGTGCTCTGCCGCAACTCCATCTGGAAGACGACGGCCAGATTTCGATTCGCACCCAGCGCTTCCAGGTGCAGAAAAGCCAGCCGGCGCAAGCGCTCGGCTGGATCGTCGAGCTTCTTCAACTCGGTTCGTGCCAGACTCATGAACGCGTCGAACGCCGTGTGAATGGCCGTCATAAGGATCTCTTCTTTGTTCTTGAAGTAGAGGTAGACGGTGCCATCAGCGACCTCGGCACGATCGGCGATATCGGCGACACGCGCCGTGAAGAATCCTTTCTCCGCAAACACGGCCACGGCAGCGTCGAGGATGCGCTGATACTTGTCGGCGTTCCGGTTCACCGGGGTGGACGGAGAGTCGTCGGGCGTCGAAGCTGAAAGAGGGTCGCGCTTGGCCACGGTTGAGTTAGGCTGCCTGAGATTTTCGGTCGCGCAGCTAAGTGCTGTTCTTGCTGCGGATGCACCGAATGAATACTCATTCACTGTATCGCTGCGGCCTAGCTTTCCGCAATTGGGAAGCGAGTGGATCGGCGTCACGCGTCCCACATTGGAATTTTCGCGGTTGACGGCTTATCTTCATTGGGAATTCGTGGTTCGCGTAAGAGAGCGCACGGCGGACTCCGATGGGTTAATATCTGCGTCGTGATGAACCTTGCAGCTGAGAGTTTTGTTGACGCCCCTGACGGTGAAGCACCGGTACGCGGATACCTGCATCGCGCAAGGCATGCCGGTTCCGGCTTCATCGTGCTTACCCATGGCGCAGGCGGTAATTGCAATGCGCCGCTGTTGATAGCATTGGCCACTAAGTTTGCTGAGGCCGGCTTGACGGCGCTGCGGTGCGACCTTCCGTTTCGACAGAGAAGACCGAACGGCCCACCATCGCCCTCTGACGCTAAGCACGACCAGGCTGGTCTGCGGCGAGCCGTAATGCTGATGCGCGAAAAGTTTGCTGGGCTAACGTACCTTGGCGGCGTGTCGTACGGCGGACGCCAAGCCAGCATGCTGGTTGCCGCCGAACCGACTCTGGTCGATGGCCTGTTGCTGCTGTCCTATCCGCTGCATCCCCCGGGACGCCCAGCGCAACTGAGGACCGCCCACTTTCCCAGTTTGCAAGTCCCGACGCTATTCGTCAGTGGAACTCGTGACGCGTTTGGCTCGGTTGAGGAACTGGAAGGTGCAATCGAATTAATTCCTGCGCCGAAAATGTTGATTCCGATTGAAGGGGCGGGACACGGCCTGTTGCAGAAATCGAATCGCGATCAGTTGCCGGCGGACATCGTGCAGAACTTCACCGAGTTCTTCGCACCTTCAGCCAATAAGAGACGCTGATCTCTCGCCAGACTGAGCCTTACCCAGTCGACCGCCGCCGTTTCGCGGGCCTCGACAAAGCTACCGCTGGCGTCATCCACTTCGGAGCCGAGCGCACCAACGACGCGTTCAACAGGATCGAGAGCAGGGAAGCCGCCAACGTGGCGTAATAGAAGTCGTCTCCTACGAGATTGTTGGCGTGTGCCACCTGTACCAGAATGAAGGAGAACTCGCCGATCTGCGTGAGGCCGGTGCCGACCAGCACAGCCGTCTTCCAACGATAACCAAAGAGCTTTACTACTGCGGCCCAGACCACGAACTTGCCAATAATCACCAGTGCCAGGATGGCAAGCAGCAATATCGGATTGCGCAATACCGCGCGGGGATTGATAAGAACTCCGACGGTGACGAAGAACAGCGCGACGAACGCATCGCGCAATGGCATCAACTGCTCAAGAGCTCGATGGGCGTAGTCGGAAGCGCTGATGATCAAGCCAGCGGCAAACGCGCCCAGGGCTAGCGACAATCCCACGGCCTCGGTTAGCGCTGCAGTTCCCAAACAGATGGCCAGAATGACTAGCAGAAACAGTTCGTTATTCTGCGATCGCGCTACCTGCTTCAGCCAACGCGGCACCAGGTAGACCGCGAGGAAGCCTATCGGCACCAGAATTAACGCCGATTTGCCCAATGCCTGTGCAACTCCCAGTAGATGATGCGGTGTCAGGCTGGCCAGCACTGGCATAAGGATGGTCAGCACCACGACGATCAGGTCTTCGGCCAGGGTGATGCCAATCATGATTTTGCCGTGTTCCGATTGCAGTTGGCCGCTATCGATCAGCAGTCGGGAGAGCACCATGGTACTGGCGACCGAGATGATCATGCCCACAACCAGTCCCGGCAACGCGCCCCAGCCCAGCAGAGCGCCTACACCCGCTCCCATCAACGACAGCAGGATGACCCCCAGAGGCGCACCGATCAGCGAGACCCACTTCACCTCCAGCAACTCGTCAACGGAAAATTCTAGCCCGATGGAAAACATCAGGAAGACAACGCCCACTTCGGCGACAATCTGAAAGGTGTGTGCCTCGCGCACTGCCGGCCCGGGCGTGAAGGGGCTGAGCACGATGCCCGCAACGACGTAGCCAAGAATAAGCGGCTGTCGCAATCGCCACGCCAGCGCGCCGCCCAGAATGGCAGCGATGAATACGTACGAGAGTTCCTTGAAGATGAGGGAGTGTTCAGTCATTGCGATGGCTTGCTCTAGAACCGTCTCCGTATCCTAGACGAAAACGACGATCTTGTGCGTAAACCAGAAATGACACTTCTGACTGCGCTGTTTCTTACCGTTTTGATGTTGGCGCAGACAAGGTTAGAACGCGGGCGCGAACCTGCTCGTGTGCCGAACAGAAAAAGTCGTAACGAGATTTAATTACTACAGCGTTGCCGCTCGGACCGCGGGGTTCGCGTGAGTTTTATTTAGCGGCTGAGACTTCCGCGCTCGCCGTCGGCAACGCGCAGCTGTACTCCAGATCAATGATGGCGTTGGTGCGTTGGAAGCCGATGGTCACAGCCAGGAACGAGCATAGCTCCAGGATGTCGGGATCGCTGAAGTGCTTACGTAGATTGGCCAGCATGTCAGGCTCAAGTGGCTTAGGAGGATTGGTCACGATGTAGCGGTCGGCGAGGCTGAGCGCCGCTTTTTCGCGCTCGGTAAACGCGTCAGAGTTGGCGTAATTATCGATTTCGGCGATCTTGCGCTCCGCGATGCCGGTCTTCTTGGCGAAAAACGCATTGCCGTAGCGGCAATTGTTGCAGCCATTCAGCGTCGAGAGCCGCAACCGTCCAAGCTCTTTGAGCGACGCCTCTACGTTGCCCCCGAGCGTCGCGATGTAGAGGTCGTTGAACTTGATGAAGATATCCGGTACGTTGGCCATCAGGCGCGAGAAGGCTGTGTCGCCCACCATGTCGACGTAGCCGGTCATGTACTGGCGAAGTTCAGGGGACATGTCGTTGGGATCGACAAGCTTGAGCAAAGTCACGGGACCTCCTTGATGGCAGGTCAAAAGCCTGCTTCATCTAACCAACCAAACGGTTGGTCTAATTTGCCGACTACTATGATGCAGGCGGCTGCGGTTGTCAACCGTGGGCCGGTGTTCCTCGTGATGAAACAGTGCGGTTTGACCCGCGCGGGCAATCCGGATAGCATCGCTGCCTTGTGACGGGTGCGGAAGAACGATCGCTAGCGAGCGCCCTGCTACTCCAGGAGTACCGTGTCCGATACAGCCCTCGTCTCATTTCTTCCTGTTTCCCAAGCGCAAGCCAACCTCGTACTCGCGGCCATGAAGGCGGTCGCAACCGCCGGCGGCGAATTGCGCGCCCCCGATCGCGATGCGCTCGAAGGTGCTGCGCGACACGTTCTCTACGCCGGACCAGGCAGTGATTTCGCAGCCATGAAGGCGCCCAGCAGCGATGAGCTGGCTCAGGCATTTCCGTCGGCCGATTACCGTCGCTACATTCTGCAACTCATCGCCGTGATGGCTTTCGTTGACGGAACGGTCGACGAACAGAAGCTGGCTGTCGCGTTGAAGTATGCGGCAGACCTGGGTGTAACCGACGACTACATTCGCGATGTGGCAGAAACTGCGGATCACCACATCGACTGGGTGCGCGCCGACATGTCACGCAACAACGCGGAGAGCATTCGCGGCATGGACCTGGACAAGGATTTCGCGGGACAGTTCCTGCCGTACGACACTAATCCCGATCCCGCGCTCGCGGCCCGCTTCCGCGCGCTGGCATCGTTGCCATACGAGACCTTCGGCCGCGCGTTTTTCGATCACTACACCCAGGCTGGCTACATCTTCCCTGGCGATCCCGGCGGACTGTCGATTCTGTTTGGCGTGCCGCACGACAGCGCGCACGTGGTGAGCGCCTACGGAACATCGGTACAGGGCGAGTTGCTGGTATCGACCTTCACGGCAGCCATGCATCGCAGCGAGGGAATGTCCGGTCATATCTTGCCGGTGATCTTCAGCTGGCATATGGGAATCGTTCTCAATCCTCTGGCAGGCTCGGCGAAGGGCGCTTTCGATGGCGAGAAATTCTGGCATGCATGGGAGCGCGGACGCATGACTACGCTGGACACGTTTGGTCCTGACTGGGATTTCTGGGGGCTGATCGAAGTGCCGCTCGACGAGATTCGTGCCCAATATCGCGTAACGGAGCTCGACGCCGCGCATGCTGCCGACGGGAAGCCCGGGCCGGTGAGGCCGTGGCCGTCGATGTAGGACGGTCGGCGGTCACTGTTTGCTCGCTGTAATGGTCAATAACAGAAACGCCCCATCCAGAGGACATGCAGTCCGGATGGGGCATTTTACGATTCACTTACGATTCACCACCCACCAATCTTTACTTCCCGTCTCCCAAAATCTGGAAGAAGCGAATGATGGACTCGATCCCGCGGTAGAAATTCGGGATGTGGAACTTCTCGTTCGGGGCGTGCAGGTTGTCGTCCGGTAGACCCATGCCCATCATGATGCTGGGAATCTTCAGGTCTTTGTCGAACTGCGTGACGATTGGAATCGATCCGCCCGAGCGAATGTAAACCGTATCCTTGCCGAAGATCTCGTGCATGGCTTCCACCGAGGCCTTCGCATAAGGATTATCGGTGTTGACCACGCACGCCGGACCCTTGCTGTGAATTTTGATGTTGGTAGTGATGCCTTTGGGAGTGATCTTCTTCACGAAGTCGCTGTACTTCTTGAAGATGTCGTCGGCGTCCTGGTTGGGCACCAGACGCATCGAAACTTTCGCCGAAGCGCGCGCTGGAATCACTGTTTTCGCGCCGGGAGCCTGGAAACCGCCGATGATGCCGTGCACTTCCAGCGTGGGACGCGCCCAAGTGCGATACAGCACTGAGTATCCCGGCTCGCCGGTTAAAACGTTCGATCCGACCTCAGCTTTGCGATAGTCCTCTTCGTTGAAGGGCAAACGCTCCCAAGCCTTCAGCTCGTCATTGGTCGGCTTCTCGACGTCATCGTAGAACCCGGGGATGAGCACCTTTCCGTCGGCATCTTTCAATTTGCTGATGATTTCAATGAGGCCGAAGATCGCATTCGGTGCGGCTCCGCCATACACGCCGGAGTGCAGATCGGTCTTCGCGCCCTGGGCTTCGAGTTCGGTATAAACCAACCCGCGCAGTCCGACACACAATGTGGGGAGATCAGGCGCGAACAGTTCGGTGTCGGTGACTAGCGCGAAGTCAGCCTTCAGGCGGCCGGTGTTCGCATTGGCTTTGACGAATTCCTCAATGCTCTCGCCGCCGACTTCTTCTTCACCTTCAAAGATGACGCGAACGTTGATGGGCAGCTTGCCACCGCCGGTCTTGAACAGAGACTCGTAGGCCTTCATCTGCATCCAGAGCTGACCCTTGTCGTCGACCGCGCCGCGTGCATAAACATTCTGATTGCGCTCGGTGGGTTCCCACGGCGGAGTGTGCCATTCGTCCAGCGGCTCGGCCGGCTGCACGTCAAAGTGGGCATAGCACAGGGCGGTAGGTTTGCCGGCGGCATGCAGCCAGTCGGCATAAACCAGGGGGTGGCCCTTGGTCGGAATGATTTCGACGTTCTCAAAGCCGATGCGTTTCAGATCGGCAGCCACGACTTCAGCTGCTTTGCGGACATCGCCTTTGTGTTCTTCAGTGGTGCTGACGCTGGGAATGCGCAGCAAGTCTTTCAGCTCTTCGAGAAAGCGCTTCTGATTTTCGCGAGCATACGTAACAGCGGAAGAAACGGCGGTCGATGACATAAAGAGAGGTACTCCTTCCAGAATAGGAACAGTGCGAAGCCGGGAACCCTAAAGTATAGCGCAGGCCCGAGGGGCGATGATCAGTGGTTCTGGCGAGTAGCGGGCAGCGAATCGTAGCGGGATGGCTGTCCTTGAGAGCGGAGTGGGCGCTTTCTGCAATGTGAATCCACGATAAATCCTGCAGGTGAGAAAACTGCCATGCTTCCGTTCGCGTTCCGTTAGTGATAGCTTCAAAGACCTGCCCAAACTGATGAGACGAAGGAGACGTCTGCCTTGCCCACGACGGAAGCCAGCAACAACAACATTTATGACCTGATCGTCGTCGGCAGTGGGCCGGCGGGGCAGAAGGCAGCGATCTGCGCGGCCAAATTGCGCAAGAAGGTCGCCATCATCGAGCGCAAACGCACCATCGGCGGGGTGTGCGTCCACACCGGAACGATCCCCAGCAAAACGTTTCGCGAGGCTATCCTTTATCTCAGCGGGCTGCGGCAGCGTACCTTTTATGGCCGTGGCTACTCACTGAAAGACAACATCTCCATGCAGGACCTCGTGTTTCGCTCCGACGCCGTGATGGCGCGCGAGATCGAGGTCATCAAGGCGCAGCTGCGGCGCAATCGCGTAGTGGTGTACGAAGGCGATGCGCGCTTCATCGACGCCCACAGCATGGAGGTCGCCAGCGATGAAGGCTACTCGCTGTTACGCGGCCAAAACTTCGTAATCGCTTGTGGCACTCGCCCGGCGCACAGCGGCGGACATTCCAATCGACGGCAAACGCATCTTTGATTCTGACCAGGTGCATGAGTTGGAAGAGTTGCCGCGCGAGTTGATCGTGGTAGGCGCGGGAATTATCGGACTGGAATACGCGTCGATGTTTGCTGCCTTGGGCGTGAAGGTGACGCTATTGGACCAGCGCCCGACCTTGCTCGACTTTGTCGACCGCGAGGTGGTGGAGAGCCTGTGCTTTCAACTTCGTCAGCTGGGTACAGTGTTTCGCTTGGGCGAGAAAGTCGTGAAGGTTGGCTTCGACCAGGAGCGTGATCGCGTCTTTGCTCAACTGGAAAGTGGCAAGACCATCCACAGCAGCGCGTTGCTCTATGCCGTGGGACGGCAGGCGAACAGCGATCAGCTGAATCTTGAGTCGATCGGACTGCTTCCCGATGGCCGTGGCAAGCTGATCGTGGACGACAATTTCCGGACGTCGATTCCGAACATTTACGCCGCCGGCGACGTTATCGGTTTTCCGGCGCTTGCCAGCACATCAATGGAGCAGGGAAGATTGGCCAGCTGCCATATCTTTGGCGTTTCGGGCAGCATCCCGCCAAACCTGATTCCGTACGGTGTTTATACGATTCCTGAGATTTCCATGGTGGGCGCGACTGAAGAGCAGCTCACGCGTGACAAAGTTCCGTACGAAACCGGTATCTCGCGTTACGCGGAGTTGGCTAAAGGTCAGATGCTGGGCGACGACCAGGGCTTTCTCAAGCTGATCTTCGATCCGACAAGTCTTAAGCTGCTGGGAGTACACATCATCGGGGAGAGAGCGGCCGAGATCGTTCATATCGGGCAGGCGGTTTTGTCGATGAACGGGACGATCGAATATTTCCGCGATACGGTCTTCAACTATCCCACATTGGCGGAGGCCTACAAAGTGGCAGCTCTGGACGGCTTGAACAAGCTGTAGGACAAGAACCCTCTCAGCAGCGGAAGATCTTCACACCTCGAACACCCGGTAGACGCCGCCGTTTTGCGATTGATTAATCGCCATGGCCACGTTGTAGACTGGGCAACCGGCAGTGGTTTTGCCTTCCGGACTACCGGCATGGGCGTGGCCGTGCAATACCAGGTCGGCGCCATGACGGTCGACAACCTCCGCCAGCCGCGAACTTCCAAGGTAGGGATAAATTTCCTGCGGCTCGCCCTTTACGGTGTCACCGATCGGAGCATAGTGCAACACCACCACTCGCTTCTGTGTGCGTAGTTGCGAGAGTGCCCGTTCCAGCTTGAGTGCTTCGTCGATCGCAGCTTGTACAAATGCTTTGACCTCTGGCTCGCCGAAGGCGGTTAGAGCGCCTCGGCCAAAGCCGCCGGGAAAACCCTTCGTCCCGGCGAAACCGACGCCGTCGCGTTCATAGGCGGTACCGTCCAAGACCTTTACGCCGGCTTCCGTCATCATTTTCATAAGCTCGACCGCTTTTCCGCTCTCGTAGTCGTGATTGCCGAGGACGGAGATTGTCGGAATGCGCAGCCGCACCAGCACATTGAGCAGGGAATCCATTTCCTCCGGACGGCCAAAGTTGGTGAGATCGCCGCCCAGCACCAGCACGTCGGCGTCATCGCGCACGCGATTCATGTTCTCGCGGACTTTGTCATGCACTTGCGGACTGAAGTGCAAATCGGCGACGGCTGCAATTCTCATATGTCTTTTGGATGAGATGCCGGGAGCAGCGAGTTAGCGTCATCGATCTCCTGCTCGCGGAGATCGCGCTGCTTTTTCAGCAGGTTCTCCATGCCCCATTCCTGCACATCGATGGCAAACATCTTTTCGTCGATCAGGCTACCGCGGAATGGTGCGCCTTTCACAGGCGAATTCAACCCTTCCCGAAGCCGCGACAACAAGCTGTCCCAAACCTTGCGGGGCACGCAGTCCTGCTTGGCAGGATAGACGTAACGGAACAGCACTAACTCCCACAGCAACAGTTCCCAGTGCTCACCGATCAAGTCGAGCAGTCGCGCCCAATTGATTTTGCCTTGAGTGCCGTAAATGATGTGGATGACGTCGGCGCCGTCGAAGCGTTCGCGGAAGTTTACGAACAGCTTGGAGGCGATCAGTTCCTCGGCCGCCAAAACGCGAGTGGGAACGCCAAGTACCACAGCGTCAGAGCCGCGATCGATCCAGGATTGGTCGACGGTGATAATGGCGTTGCTCATGCCGGTGATGAGATCGACGTAAAACCCATCGCGATGGGCTTTCGCCAGCCATACAGGATCGCGAACCTCGGTCTCAAAACCTTGTTCCTGCAAGTGCCGCAGGGCTTCGGGCACAACCTCCATTGGTAGAAAGAGGTCGAGGTCCTTGGTGTTGCGCCAGATGCCAGTGTGCTGCTGCAAGGCAAATGCGCCCGACACGACGTAAGGCAAGTGCGCCTGGTTCAGATGCTGAAGGACCTCGCAGAACAGCGCGCGCTGCTCCGGAGGAAATTCCGGAGGGGCTGAGGTGCTTACCGGCAATTCTTTTTCATCTGCCACGGCCTACCGTTTGATGACGACAAGCAGTCAAAGCGTTGTTGCTGGTCTGCAAAAATGTGGGTTTCCGGCGGCCCGCTCAGTACTTGCATACTTCGCCTGGCACCCTGCATCATTGCTAAACGTCAGCGAGGAACCGAATGGCGAAAGACACCGTAGTTGAAGTGGAAGGCAAGCACCTCAAGCTGTCGAATCTCGACAAGGTGCTGTATCCCGAAGCCGGGTTCACCAAGGGCCAGGTCATCGACTACTACGTGCGCATCGCGCCGGTGCTGCTTCCCCATCTGCAGGGCCGCCCACTGACCATGAAGCGCTATCCGAATGGCGTCGATGGCCCGTTCTTTTACGAGAAGAATTGCCCGGGTCATCGCCCGGAGTGGGTTGAGACGGCAAAGGTCTGGAGCGAGGGCAACAATCGGTGGATGGATTATTGTCTGGCGCAGGATTTGCCGACGCTGGTGTGGGCCGCAAACCTCGCCGACCTGGAGTTGCACACCAGCCTGTCACTCGGGAAGAATGTGCTGCAACCTTCGTTTCTGGTCTTCGATCTCGACCCTGGGCCGCCAGCGAATATTGTGCAGTGTTGCCAGGTTGGAATCTGGGTACGCGAGATCTTTTCGAAGCTGCGCCTGGAAAGTTTTGCCAAGACATCGGGCTCAAAGGGACTGCAGATTTACGTTCCACTAAACACCACGGTCACTTATGACCAGACCAAGCCATTCGCCCATGAACTGGCGCGAATGCTGGAGAGACAGTATCCGAGCCAGGTCATCTCCGATATGAAGAAAGCGCTGCGCACCGGCAAAGTCCTGGTGGACTGGAGCCAGAACGACGACCACAAAACCACTGTGTGCGTTTATTCGCTGCGCGCCAAGGAGCGTCCGACGGTGTCGACGCCAGTCAAGTGGGAGGAAGTCGAGGCCTGCTTGAAGAAGGGCGATCCCAACCTGCTGGTGTTTGATTCTGAAGCGACATTGGGACGAGCGGCGAAGCATGGCGATCTATTCGAACCGGTGCTCAAATTGAAGCAAAAGCTCCCGCCGATCGAAGCGTTACAAACGGGAGCCGGTAGCGCGTCGAAGGAAGACTCGGCTTCGGTTACGTCGACAGCCACGAAAAAACGAACAGCGTCGCCCGCGAGCAGGAAAGGCGTTGCGAAGAAAAGCGCTGCCAAAAAACCTGCTACGCGGCGAAGCAAATCGACAGAAGTCGGCACCCGGGCAAAACAAGAATAGGTTCGGAAGCCCCTCCCCGCGTCGTCGCTCCAAGGGGCGCATCCTAATCCGTTGCTATAATCCGCCTCAATGTCATCTCTCTTACAACGCCTTCAGGCGATGATGCTGGATCCGCGCAGCGGCCGAAGCGACGTGCTTCGCATGCTCGATAGCTGGGGCGACGACACCTTCGATTTTGTGCGTCACCAGGCCCCCCGGATCGTCGGCGTCCTGATTATTGCGTTTATTTTGTCGCGGTTGCTGAAGGCGGCATCCCGTCGTCTCGGCCGTCTCAGCTCCAGCCAGGGGTTGCCGTCGTCGGTCCGTGCCCAGCAGCTCCGGACGCTGTCAAGCGTGATCTACAGCGTCGGGCTTTTCATCATTGGATTCGTGGCGGCGATGCAGGTGCTCCCGCTCCTCGGCATCAACATGGGACCCCTGCTGGCCAGCGCGGGAATTGCCGGAGTCGCAGTCGGCTTTGGCGCGCAAACCCTGGTACACGATTTCATCAACGGGTTTTTCATTCTTGTCGAGAATCAATACGACATTGGCGACACCGTAAAGATTGCCGGTGTACAGGGCACGGTGGAAATGATGACCTTGCGTCGCACAGTTTTGCGCGATGGCGACGGCACGGTCCATAACGTACCCAGTAGTGAGATAAAAGTGGTCAGCAATCTGACACGCGATTGGGCGCAACTGGCCATGAGCATTGCCGTCGCCTATCACAGCGACAGCGATGAGGTGATCAAGTTGCTGCTAGAGGTGAGCTCCGAGGTCGCCAGCGATCCGGCTTATGCCCCGCTGATCGTGGCCAAGCCCGAGGTGCCCGGCATCGATAAGGTGAGCGGCGACAGTGTGGATTACCTGCTGCTGGTGAAGACTAAGCCGGGAGCCCAGGACGCGGTGCGCCGCGAGTTTCGAAGACGCATTAAGACTGCCTTCGAGAAAAGTGGTATCGAGCCCGGAAATCCGAACCGGATGTATGTTGTGGATAACCCGAAGCCAAGCCCGACCACCTCGAGTTAGCCTCCGCCCGGTTCGGCACTTCTTGCTAGCATCTCGTGCCGTCAGCCGCGGCATCTCAGCAAAAGGATGCTGGGTGATTTCATTATCGACTCCATTCTTGCGGCGCTGCTGATCGCGGGTTGGTATCTGTGGTTTCGGCGCAGCAACCGCCGCCGTTCAGCGCAAATCATGGGCTGGATCGAGCAAGCTTTCTCCGGGCACAAGGAATGTATTCGCTGCGTGCGTTGGGATGGAGCGTCGCGCTTTCGGGTCGAGTTGAAACTAAGCCCGCAGGTCTTTCGGCGTGCCTCGCTCGCGGTTTGCCTGGAGCCGAGGGAGCTGCCGCTGCAATGGCTGTTCAGCTGGATTCGAGAGCGCAAGGAGACCGTGACCTTCGAAGCCGAGCTCGATCATCGACCTAGCTTCAATCTTTATCTTCAGCATCATCATTGGCAGGGCTCTACTCGACGGATCGGCTTGAGGTCGCGCCAAGGCTGGCAATCCAGCAGCTTGGGCCCGGTGGTTATTACGACTGAGCCCGACGCGCAACACAGCCACGCGGCCGTGATCGACGTACTTCTCGCCGCGCAATCGGGTAAATTCCTCCACGTGGCCTTCCGCAAGCAATCTCCGCAATTCATCGCCTCTGCGCCCCTCGCGTCGCTTTCGCCCGAGGCTCAGGATTCGGGTATGTTGGGCGTCCTGCAAGAACTCGCCCAAAGCGCATCGGCCTCCATGCAGTAACCGCTTTGCTCACCTCCAGCAGCCATCGCGATTTGTCTTTAGCGCTTCGCCCGTCATCCTTCGTTTACAATCCAAGCGCAGCAAAAAACATTGACCCAGGCTGCGCTCAATTCATGCGAACCCATTTTCTGTCCCCGACACTCGTCTTTGCGCTACTCGCTTCCGGAATGCTGACTGCACAGTCTTCTTACGGTGGAAAGTCCGCCAGTCCAGCACCATCGGGAACTCCGGCCACGTCGACCCAATCGCAGGACTGGCGAGCGATCCACGATTCCGCGTTGGTTATCGATACCCACGCCGACACCCCGGGTCGTTTGGTTGACGAAAATTTCGATCTCACGCAGGATGCTGGAACCGGCTACCTCGACTTCAACAAGATCAAGGCCGGAAATCTCGGGGCAGAGTTCTTCTCGATCTGGGTGGAACCGAAGGCTTTCAAAGGTAACGAAAGTCAACGTGCCCTGGACATGATCGATGCCGTGTATGAGCAGGCGCGTCGTCATCCTGACAAGATGATGATGGCCTTTAGCACCGACGACATCCTCACCGCTCATCGCGAGCACAAGCTGGCAGCGTTGCTGGGCGTGGAAGGCGGCCACGCGATTGAGGGCGACATTCGCATTCTGCGTGACTACTACCGGCTGGGTGTGCGCTATATGACCCTGACCTGGTCAAACACTAACCAGCTCGGCGATTCCAGCGGGGACATGGACGACAAGAGCATCCTGCATCACAACGGCCTCACTCCCTTTGGGCGCCAGGTTGTCGGCGAGATGAACCGGATGGGAATGATGGTGGACATCTCGCATGTCGCCGATTCAACCTTCTACCAGGCGTTGGAAGTCAGCCAAGCGCCGGTGATCGCGTCGCACTCTTCCTCGCGCGCGCTGACCAACGCTCCCCGCAACATGACTGACGACATGCTGGTGGCGTTGGCACGAAAGAATGGGGTTGCGCAGGTCAATTTCTATTGCGCCTTCGTTTCGCAAAAGTATCGCGATACCGCCGCTCAACTTGCAGCCCAACATGATCCCGATTACGAAACAGTGCAGGCCCTGTTTATTAAGCCGCAGACGCCGGAAGTGAAAAAGCAATTGGAGGCAGCTAAAGCACGGCTGGCGTCCAAGCTGCCGCGTCCGCCCATGAGCGATTTGATCGATCACATCGACCACATGGTGAAGGTCGCGGGAGTGGATCATGTCGGCCTGGGTTCGGATTTCGACGGCATCGACTGTTCGCCCCAGGGTATCGATTCCGCGGCCGACCTGCCCAAGATCACCGAGGCGCTTTACCAGCGCGGCTACGAGGCCAGCGATATTGATAAGATTCTAGGCGGCAACCTGATGCGAGTGTTTGCCGAAGTCGAGAAGGTTTCAAAGCAGATTCAGGCGGAAGACAACCAAGCCATCCGCCGGGAAACTGCGGTTCAGCAGTGAGAAAAGTGGATGGCGGATAGTGGATAGGAGCAAACGGCTCTCATGTTTACTATCCACAATCCACTGCTCACTATCCACTGCTCTTGGAGGTTTCATGCATAAACGCAGTATCGTAGCCGTACTTCTCAGCCTTTGCTTCACCTGTTTCATCGCCGCACAGACAACCAGCAGCAGCACGTCGCAGCAGCATTCCGCGACCGAAAAGTCCGCGCAGAGCAGCGCGAACCCGACTGCCATCTTCGAGACCACGGATGGCAACATCACCTGTACCCTGTTTGCCGACAAGGCGCCCATCACCGTGGCCAACTTTATCGGTCTGGCGACGGGCACGAAAGACTGGAAGAATCCTAAGACAGGCAAGATGATGCACGGAGTCCCGCTCTACAACGGCACGATTTTCCATCGCGTGATTCCGGATTTCATGATCCAGGGCGGCGATCCTATGGGCAACGGCCAGGGCGATCCCGGATATTCGTTTAAGGACGAGATTGTTCCCGGCCTCACCTTCGATCAGCCTGGGCGGTTGGCGATGGCGAACAGTGGGCCCAACACCAATGGCTCGCAATTCTTCATAACCGAAGTTGCTACCCCCCACCTGAATGGGCACTACAACTTATTTGGACAATGTCAGGATATTGATATTGTGAAGAAGATAGCGCGCGTGGCCACCGATCCCCGCAATGATCGCCCCTATGATCCGCCGAAACTTATCAGCGTGAAGATTATCGATCCACGGCATCCAGCTGCGGCCAGCGGCAGCACGCATAAGAGCACCGGCGCCTCGACAGGAACAAAGAAAAGCACCACACCCAGCCAATAATAAGTTGATTATCGTTTCGACTTGCAGAATGCCGGGGCCCCCATGTTCCGGCATTTTCTTTGCCGACAATGTACCTGGTTGTTGTGGCCAGCTGCCGGCAAATAAGAAGTGTTTTCGGCTAGTAATGACGCCTACTCGTCATCCCGTATTTTCATCTTCCTGCAACAGAAATCAGGCATACTCCATTTAAATGACGGCTTCGCGAGAAACGATTTGCCGTGGCGAACGTATCTAAAGGCAAGGAAAGTTTTTCCAAGGATCAAATTTATGTTGAGAGTTGAGATTCAGAGTGCACCTGAGGCCGCCACCATCTTCTGCTCGGGCAGAATTGTGCTGGGCGTCGAGGCCGAGACTTTACGTTGTTTAGCACTTGCTCGCTCAGAGTGCTCTCTGGTGCTTGATCTCTACAACGTGTATGTGATGGATGCCGCCGGACTGGGACTGCTGGTGGAGTTACTGCGTTGTGCACGGGAGCGCGACGGTTCACTGACTATTGCGAATCCGTCGTGCAGGGTGCGCCGGCTACTGAAATTGACTGGACTCCAATCCATCATGACGATTGCGGACTCCTTTCCAACCGAGATGATGTGTGATGAGGATGCCCGACAGCAGGCGATGACAGCCTAAGGTGATAGTTGCCCGAACCTTGCCAATCCGTTGAGCAACATGCGCTGTGCCGGGAGTTTGTCTTCCCGGGCGAGTTGACCGCCATGACTCCTGCACGCGATGCTGCCCTGGAGTTCATCCATCAACGCTGCTTCAACGAGGAGTTGGAGATCGATATCATGATTGCGCTGCAGGAAGCGCTGGCGAACGCAGTGCTTCACGGTTGCCATAACGATCCAGCCAAAACGGTTCGCCTTTCCGTAACCGTGGACTCGTCGGCAATCACGATCGTAATCAAAGATCCTGGCGATGGCTTTGAGACTGCTGCGGCAGCCGATTCTTCCGACGAAGGCGGAAACCTTACGCAGCATGGCAGGGGAATTCTGCTGATGCGCAGCCTGATGGACGAGGTCACCTATCGTCACCGCGGCTCTGAGGTGCAACTCACGAAACTGCTTCCCGTCAAGGGTTAGTAACCTGCGCTCAGCGATACGTCCTGATCGCAACTGATCGCGCTCGACCTTATTTAGCTTCTGCTTCGGCGCTGGCAGAGGCTGCCGATCGTGATGTCCGTCGCGTCTTGATCCAGTGGTATCCCACGACAATTTCAATCGTATTGAACGCAGGATTACGGTAGCCAAGATTTGCGTTAGAGAGATGCCAATACTGTAGCGCCACGCTGAGTGCCTGGTTGTGCGGCAGCGCGACCATCACGCCCGGACCGGCGGCCACTGTGAAGTTGAAGTTCGAGGTTCTGCCGGGCGGGACGTTCTCCTGCGTGAACATGCCGCCACCGTCGAACTGGACGTAAGGGCGGTAACGGCCGCGAGCCGCGAAGTTCCACTTCAAACCTATCGGTGAGAAACCACCGCCATAAGCACCCTGGCGGCGGGTGACCAGGAACAGCGGCTGTATTTGCACCATGTAGGACAAGCCGCGTTCCCGGCCCCGCGCTCTGGGAGTTCGGTAGACGACGCGGCCGGCTTCGAATCCGGCCATCGTGATGGCTGTCCTGCCGAACCCCTCGCCCGCCGCTTTGCCCAGCGCTTCTCCCGCCCATCCTCCGAATTCCCAGAGTTGATCGTCAGCGAAGCGAAAGTCGGAAGCACCCTGCGCGAACGCGCGCGTCGGTGAGAGGAGTAGGAGCAGGGAACAACAAAACACGCCAAACGAATATGAATAGTGCGAGCTCACAGCGGACTTAACAAAGGCATAGTTGAGCCGAGACGTTTCCGGGCTTCTCGCAGCAGAGATTCATTCCAGAGCTATACGAGTTGGTTATCGGGCGAGAGATTTCTTTCGGATTCGACAAATTGGCCGCGGAATAGCAACGCCGCGGTCACCAAGGGATAATCTCGTGGCCGAGCGCAGACTACGATTTCACCTTCACGTCGAGTTCGTTGACCACCTGTGTGACGTTCGGGACGCTGGCAGCCGTCTTCTCCACCAACTGGCGCTCCTGCTGGCTGGGAACCTTGCCTTTCAAGGTCAATACGCCATTTTTCACCGAGTAATTGATGTCATCTTTTTCCCAGTGATTCGCGATCAGCACGGCTTTGAAATTCTTCTGAATGGCGTCGTCGACGTTGCCCTCGATGTCACGCGCTCGCGATTCGACCCCGGCCGGCTCAATGCTCAGCTGATTTGAGACCACCAGATCGCCGGCGACGCCTTGCGCGACCTGCCCGGCGTGATTCTTGTCGGCTTCCGACGCGACTTTGCCGGTCAGGGCAACCACACCTTTTTCCTTATCCACGCTGACTGACACATCGTTATAACCGGCCTGCTTCTCGGCATTCTTCACGGCGTCGGGATCAAGGTTGGTGATCTTCTTCTGATTGCAGGCCACAAGCACAGTCAGTACAAACAACGTAAGCGCAGCTGCGGTAAGTTTTGCTTTCATGAGAATGGTCTCGGCTCCTGTCTTCGTCAGAACTCCGGAAATAAGATGCGACGTCGCCAAAACAGGAGGGCCGGTTTTGAGCAGGGAATCAGGAGGGATTAGGCAGCCCGAGCGGGAAGAAATAGCGATACGTGAAGCGTGTCTGAGCTTGGGTCGTGGCGGAGGGATATGGGGTTAGGGATTGGGGATTAGCAAAGCAGGAAGGTGCTGATCAAGGAAGTACTGAGGACGATCAGCTGATTTCTAAGAGCTAAAAGCTAATGGCATCTACTTCGTCGCCATCGCTGCCACCAGCGAGGCGAACACCTTAGCGCCATCCGTCATGCCTAGCTCCGGCTCGGCAGCGCGCTCCGGGTGAGGCATCATGCCCAGCACGTTGCGGCCTTCACTACAAATGCCTGCGATGTTTTCCAGCGACCCGTTAGGGTTTGCATCAAGCGTGACTTCGCCGGCAGGATTGGTATAGCGGAACACGATTCGGTCCTGATCCTTGAGTTCGGCCAGCGTCCGCTCGTCACAGAAGTAGTTGCCTTCCATGTGGCCAATGGGAATCTCCAGCACCTCGCCTTTGCTCAGTTGCTGGGTGTAGGGAGTATTGGTGCTCTCGACGCGAATATGTACCGGCTTGCAGACGTACTTCAACCCCGCGTTGCGAAGTAGGGCCCCGGGCAGCAGTCCGGCTTCGCACAGAATTTGAAAGCCGTTGCAGATCCCCAGCACTAGGCCGCCGTCAGCGGCGAATTTGCGAACCGACTCCATCACCGGCGAGAACTTGGCGATCGCTCCAGTGCGCAGGTAATCGCCATAGGCGAAACCGCCGGGAACGATGATTGCGTCACAGCCTTGCAGGTCGGGCGAGTCGTGCCAGAGGAACGTGACAGGCTGCTTCGCGACTTCTGAAATGACCCAATAGGCATCGTGATCGCAGTTGGATCCGGGGAAGATGATGACGCCGAATTTCATAGAGAACCTGCAATTAGCAGTTAGCAATCAGCCAAATCCGAGGCGGCCGGTACTGTTGGCTAACGTGCAGACAATTGCGGTAAGCAGGCCGAATACCAGGTGCCAAGTGCTAACTGCCAAGTGCTACTTTTCGAGTGTAGCATGGGTGGTGCGCCGCCCTGGACAGCCGCGCATCCAATAAGACAATGCAGTTTTCACGGCACATCAACATCACCGGAGGAGCGCTGCGGCGGTGGTTCATCGCGCAGTGCTACAACTCGCTGGCCATCGGAGCGCTGTGGTGGGCCGGGCTCTGGTATCTGCATGTACCCTTCGCGCCGTTCTGGGCGATTCTAGCGGCCGTGTTGCAGTTCATTCCGCACTTCGGGCCGGTCGTTGCCTTTGTGGGACCAGCCATCTCCGGGCTGATCGAGAATGGCTTCGAGGGATTTCTCTACGTCCTCATCCTCTATGGAGTGGTGATTGTCGTCGACGGCTTGCTGTTGCAGCCGATGATCATGCGGCGAACCGCGCGCGTGCCCATGTGGGCCTCGCTCATCGTGCCCATCTTTCTCAGCCTGATCTTCGGCTTCTGGGGATGGCTGCTGGCCGCCCCGCTGCTGGCCGTTATCTTTGCCTACCGAGCCTTCAATAAATCCCGGGCGGTCAATGATGTGCCGCGGCAGACCCCTCCCGGGCAGGTAATTACGGGGGGCCAGCTGATTTCCCCGGGTGGATCGAGCGATGTTCAGCAGGATGTGCGCTGAAATTCTTGGACTGATTCCTGCTGAATGTCATTCCGAAGCCGAGGGAGCGCTACCTCACGAAGGATACTTGCCGCGAAAGGGGTCCTTCGACTCCGGCGCGCAAAGACGGCGCGCCTGCGCTCAGGATGACAAGAGGCAGAATAAGGATACTTGCCGCAAGGGGTCGTTCGACTCCGGCGCGCCTGCGCTCAGGATGACGAGAGGCAGAATTCGGAAGTTTCGAAAAGCGGGCCGACGGTAGCAACTGGGATAGGTGTGGCCTTGCTACCGGAAGAGATGTTGCGGCATCTTATGACCTACAGCCGAGATGTCCATGTGGTAGCTGACAGGCGAGAGTTTCAGCCCTCTTTTCCACATCTTCCTCAGGGCGCATTGGTCCGACGGAACGCATAAAATAGAAGCACTAATGCCGCAACCTGAATTCGTACATCTCCATCTGCACACGGATTATTCGATGCTTGATGGCGCCTGCAATATCGAGCGCCTGGTCAACCGGGTCAAGGATCTCGACATGCCCGCCGTTGCCATGACCGATCATGGCAACATCTTTGGCGCGGTCGCCTTCGCCAATGCCGCCAAAGAGGCGGGTGTAAAGCCGATTCTGGGCTGCGAATTGTACGTCTGCAAAAAGGAAGACCATCGCGCATCGCCCGAGGGCGACAGTTACAACCACCTGATCGTGCTGGCTGAAAACGATCAGGGCTATCGCAATCTGGTCAAGGTTGTGTCCGAGGCGTCGCTGCACGGCTTCTACTACAAGCCTCGCATCAGCAAGAAATTCGTTGCCGAGCATTCGCAGGGGTTAATTGGACTTTCTGCATGCCTGAAGGGCGAGGTAGCCGAGCGTTTGACGGAAGGGAAGTATGATGCGGCGCGCGAGGCGGCCGCCAGCTACAACGACATCTTCGGCAAAGGAAACTTCTATCTCGAGATTCAGGATCAGGGGCTGCCGGAAGAAAAGCGCATCCAGGCAAACCTGCTGAAGCTGGAAGAAGACCTTGGCCTGCCTTTGGTAGCCACGAACGACAGCCACTACCTGTGCGAGGACGACTCGCACGCGCAGGACGTGATGGTCTGCATTCAGACCGGCAAGTCGATCAACGATACCAACCGGCTAAAGTTTCACGGCAATCAGTTTTTCGTGAAGAGCGCCGCCCAGATGGCGCAGGTCTTCAACGGCTATGAGCGAGCTCTCTCGCGCACAATAGAGATCGCCGAACGCTGCAATGTTCGGCTGGAAAAGGTCCACGACCCATTTCCGCAATTCGAAGTGCCTGCCGGCTACACGCTGCCCGACTACTTCGAACATGTGGCTCGCGAAGGCTTTGCAAAACGCTTGACGCTGCTTCGCGAGATGCAGGCGCAGGGGCGGTTGAAACACTCGTTGGAAGATTACGAGGCGCGGCTGGCGCGCGAGATCGGCATCATCCGCCAGATGCAGTTCTCCGGCTACTTCCTCATCGTGTGGGACTTCATCCGTTACGCCAAGGAGCGCAACATCCCGGTTGGCCCGGGGCGCGGATCAGCGGCAGGATCGTTCGTCGCCTACGCGCTGGGGATTACCGATATCGATCCGCTGCAGAACGAGCTACTGTTCGAACGCTTCCTGAATCCCGAGCGCGTCAGCCTGCCCGATATCGATATCGATTTCTGCATGAACCGGCGTGGCGAAGTCATCGAGTACGTGACGCGCAAGTACGGGCGCGACCAGGTAGCGCAGATCATCACCTTCGGCACCATGGCCACCAAGGCCGCGATGAAAGATTCCGGCCGCGCCATGGATATCCCCTACGCCGACGTCGATCGCATCGTGAAGATGGTGCCTCCAACCCTGAACATCACCATCGATCAGGCGCTGAAGGATTCGCCGGCCCTCGCGACCGCCTACGAGACCGAACCGCAGACCAGGGAACTGATCGACACCGCCAAGAAACTCGAAGGCCTGGTGCGAAACTCGGGCGTGCACGCCGCGGGCGTCGTGATCTCGCCGCAGCCGTTGACCGACCTGGTGCCGCTGCACCGCACCAAGAACGACGAAATCGTGACCGCCTACGACATGAAGGCGGTGGAAAAACTCGGCCTGCTGAAGATGGACTTCCTCGGGCTCACCACGCTGACGATTATCGATGACGCTCTGCGTCTGATCGAACAGACGCGCGGAGTACGGCTCGATTTGCAGACGCTGGCGCTCGACGACAAAGAGACGTATGAACGAGTCTTCCACACCGGCCTGACTTCCGGCGTCTTCCAGTTTGAATCGCACGGCATGCGCGACGTCTTGCGCCGCTACAAGCCGACAGCGGTCGAAGATCTTACGGCCTTGAACGCCCTCTATCGCCCGGGTCCGATCCAGGGCGGCATGATCGAAGACTTTATCGAGCGCAAGTGGGGCCGCAAGAAAATCGAGTACGAACTGCCTGAACTGGAAACGATGCTCAAGGAGACGCTGGGCGTCATCGTTTACCAGGAACAGGTGATGCAGATCGCCAACCGCCTGGCGGGCTACTCGCTGGGAGAAGCCGACCTGCTGCGCCGCGCCATGGGTAAGAAGGATCCCGAGGCCATGGCCAAGCAGCGCGAGCGTTTCGCCAAGGGCGCGAGCGATCTCCGCTTTCCCCCGAAGAAGGTCGAAAAGATTTTCGATCTGATGGAGCAGTTCGCGGGATACGGCTTCAACAAGTCGCACTCGGCGGCTTACGCCTTGCTTGCCTATCAGACGGCGTATCTCAAGACAAAGTACCCGGTCGAGTTCATGGCCGCGCTGCTGACCTCGGTTTCCGGCAGCACCGACGACGTGGTGAAGTACATCAACGAATGTCGCGAGATGGGCATTGCGGTTGAGCCTCCCGACGTCAATGTCAGCGACGCCTACTTTACGCCGCATGGTGAAGCGATTCGCTTTGGTCTGGCCGCGGTCAAGAACGTCGGACACAACGCTATCGAATCGATCGTCAAAGCCCGCACGGAATCCGGCGCGTTCAAGTCGGTCTTCGAGTTCTGCGAAAAGGTCGATCTGCATCTGCTCAACAAGCGTGTGGTGGAGTCGCTGATCAAGAGCGGCGCCATGGACGCCATGGGCCGTCGCGCGCAACTGATGGCGGTGATCGACACCGCCATGGAACAGGCTCAGAAGGCCCAGAAGGACGCTGCGCTCGGCCAGCATGGGCTCTTCGGGGTTTTCCAGCAGGACGAAGAGTCGCACGTGACGGAGAAGCCGCTGCCGAATATTCCCGACTGGGACGAGCATCAGCGGCTTGCCAACGAAAAAGAAATTTTGGGCTTCTTCATCACCGGACATCCGTTGGAGAAATACCAGGAGAAGCTTCAGGATTTTCATGCGCTCACCACTTCGGAGATATGCGATCTGAAATCGTCGACCGGGCGCGACGAGATTTTGACCGGAGGCATCCTCAAGGGAATTCGGGTCGCCAAGTCGAAGAAGGGCGATCTCTATGCGCAGGGTCAACTCGAAGACATGAATGGTTCTGTCGATGTGTTGTGTTTCGCCGACCCATATCGTCGTCTGGCGGAAAAGTTGAAGCTCACCGTGCCGGTGCTGGTGAAGGGCGGCGTTCGTGTAGAGGAAGGATCGAACCCCAAGCTGATGATCGGCGACATCACGCCATTGGAAGAAGCGAAGCCCAAGTTGCCTAGCCATTTGCGCATCAAGGTGGCTCTGGAAACAGCGACCGGCACAACTATCGACGACCTTCATACAATCTGCCAGGAGCGCAAGGGCGATGCGCGCGTGCTCTTCGATCTCGAGCGCAAAGGCGACTTTACCGTCGTCATGGAAGCGGAAGGCTATAATGTCTTGCCGGACCGGGCGTTCATCAATCGCGTAGAAGAGTTGTGTGGCCGCGGTAGCGTTCGCGTGATCGATTGATGTTGCCGGGTCTGGGCCAACCAACTGTGGCCAACGAACCGGAGTTAACGCCTCAGCAGTCGGGACTGTTGTCCGCACTGGGCTTCTGGATGTACGCGGCCGAAGCCATGTACTGGGCAGCCCACAAAGGTAACGATCCAAATATGGAAGCTGCTTCAAAAGCGCAAGACGAATTGCAACGCATCGAGACCCAGATTGAGCAGCTGCAGGGAGCTGCCGGCGACAATCAGCAAGCTCAGAAGCAGCTGCAGGGGCTGCATGACCGCGTCGAGGCGCTTCGCCGCCAGATGGCCGGACAGCTGACCGCGTGGGAGCGCACCGAAATGGCGCGCCATGCTAACCGGCCTTATCCCCTGGACTACATCGAGCGCATCTTTCCCGATTTCAGCGAGATTCACGGCGACCGCGGTTTTGGCGACGATGCTGCCATGGTGTGCGGCATGGCGCGCTTTCGCGGCAGGGAAGTGATGGTGCTGGGAACGCAGAAGGGGCGCGACACCAAGCAACGCGTGCATCGCAACTTCGGGCAACCCAATCCCGAGGGATACCGCAAGGCCTTGCGCGCGATGAAATTCGCGGAGAAATGGCGGCGTCCGATTATCTCGCTCATCGACGTTGTCGGCGCCTATCCCGGCTTGGGTGCGGAGGAGCGCGGACAAGCAGAAGCCATCGCGCACAATCTTCGCGAGATGGCGCGATTGCAGGTTCCGTTTATCGCCATCATCACTGGAGAAGGTGGAAGCGGTGGCGCACTGGCAATTGCCGTGGCTGACCGGGTGTTGATGATGGAAAACAGCATCTATTCCGTGATCTCGCCGGAGGGCTGCGCTTCCATCATGTGGCGCGACTCAGCCAAGAAAGACGTGGCCGCGCAGGCCTTGCGCATTACCGCGAAAGACAACCTGGAACTGGGCATTTGCGACGAAGTGATTCCGGAGCCGCCCGGCGGCGCGCATCATGACCACGATGCAGCAGCCAACTCTCTGGCCGATGTCCTGGAAAAAAATCTTGCGGCGCTGGAGAAGTTGTCGACCCAGGAACTGCTCGATGCCCGCTACAAAAAGTTTCGCACCATGGCGCAGTACTTCCAGACAGAGTAGTCGGACCGAGTGGGCTCGAATGGCGCCAGGAAAAGTCCGATGAAGTGCCTGCTTTGAAAGGCACGGCTTCAGCCGTGTCTAAAGGCTGTAAAATTCTTGCGGCTTTTAACCGCTGAGGGAAGCTCGACACCTAATCAGAGATTTCCCTAATACTTGCGCATGTGGATTTCGGTGCCGTTGCGCTCGAACTTCACCTCATCCATCAACTGGTTAATCAGGTAGATTCCCCGCCCGTGGTTCGAATACACATTTTCGCCGTTGCAGGGATCGGGGACGGCGAAGGGATCGAATCCTACGCCCGGATCGCGCACCACGATGAGCATACCGCGCTCTTCGTCGCAACCTACGCAGCACTGAACTTTCTTTGTGGGATCGTTCTTGCAGCCATGAACAATGGCATTGGCGAGGGCCTCCCGCAGTGAGGTCTCGATCTCAAACTCTTTACCGGCAGCGCATTCGAGCCTGCGCGCCATCTCCATAATGCCCTCCACCACCGGACTGATGGCGGTGGAATCGGCGTTGAGTGTGACCTCAATACGTATCATCAGCTTGGATCGATCGAACTCTATCGTGGGATAAACGGACTGCATAGCCAGATCCCCACCAAGTTTCACGCTCGCTTACTTTTACAGAAAAGCCGGAATGGGTCAAGCGAGAAAGCACAAAGCGACCTTCAGTTAATAGCCATTTCGTGGTACAAACTTCACATTCTTACCACATTAATAAGAGTGTCATCGCAGCTGAAAAGTTCCAACGTTATGGTTTGTGTGGCAGGGCATCCCGGAAAAAAAGACGAATCGCCTAAAATCGCGGTGTTTTCGCGATTTCATGTAAGCTGATAACGAATTGAGCGCGCCACTGCCTTTGCTCGCAATACCATGAAACGAATTTTGCTCGCTGATACTGGGCTTCGCTTTGTTGTCTTCGGCCGTCGCTGACGAGATTACTGTCGCTGCTGCCGCCGATCTCAACTACGCGCTGAAAGACTTGGCATCGCGGTTCGAGCAGAAGACCGGAAACAAGGTGAACCTGTCGTTCGGCGCATCCGGCAATTTCTATTCGCAGATTCAGAGCGGCGCTCCCTTCGACCTATTTTTTTCGGCGGACGCGGACTACCCGAAAAAACTCGCCGAAGCCAAACTTGTGGACGCCGCTTCCGTTCGTACTTATGCTATCGGACACCTCGTGCTCTGGGTGCCGATAAGCTCACCGCTCGATCCGCAGAAGTTGAAGATGGATTTGCTGACGCAGCCCGCGGTTCACCGCATCGCCATCGCCAATCCGCAACATGCGCCCTATGGAAAGGCCGCCATGGCCGCCCTTCAGCATTACGGTATGTGGGATAAGCTGGCGAGCAAGCTGGTGCTGGGTGAGAACATCAGCCAGACGGCGCAGTTCGTACAGTCGGGCAATGCTCAGGCGGGATTGATTGCGCTATCTCTGGCCAAGTCGGCCGCGATGAAAGATGCGGGCAAGTACTGGGAATTGCCGCCGGATAGTTATCCTGAGATTCAGCAGGCCGTAGCCGTCGTTTCGTCGTCGAAGCACAAAGCGACAGCGCAAGCCTTCATCGACTTCATTGGTTCTGCCCAGGGCGCAGCCATTCTGGAACAATACGGCTTCGCAGTTCCGCCACACAAATGATCCTGCAAGCACTAACCTTGACGCTGCGGCTGGCTCTGGTGGTATCGGCCATATTGTTAGCTGTGGGCATCCCGCTGGCGTATTGGATAGCGTTCTCACGGCGTCGCTGGAAGTTTCTCGTGGAAGCTATCGTCTCGTTGCCCATCGTGCTGCCCCCGACCGTGCTTGGCTTTTATGTATTGGTTGCGATCGGACCGCTAAGTCCGGTTGGACGATGGTATCAGTCGATGACCGGGCATGGCTTGGCATTCACGTTTTCGGGACTTGTCGTGGGTTCTGTCCTCTACAGCCTGCCGTTTGCGGTTCACCCGATGGCGGTGACCTTTGCTTCGGTTGATCGACGGTTATTGGACGCCTCGGCTCTACTGGGAGCGTCGCGCTGGCGCACTTTCTGGCGCATCGTGTTGCCGTTGGGATTTCCCGGGGTGCTAACCGGCTTTGTCTTAAGCTTCGCGCACACCCTGGGCGAATTCGGCGTGGTGCTGATGATTGGCGGCAACATCCCCGGCGCGACGCGAACCATCTCCATCCTGATTTTCGACCAGGTCGAAGCCCTCGACTACGCTGCGGCCAATCGCACGGCCTTGTTGTTGCTTATCCTCTGCTTCGCACTGCTGGCGATTTTGTATGGCCTGCGCCGGAATGAGGCCTGGCATGTCTGGGATTGGAAATGATGAGTGCCGCGGAGTCGCTACAACCCGAGAAATTGAGCGTGCGCGTTCATACGGGCGCGGCGCAGGAACAAGGGTCGACGTTCACCCTCGATGTCGAGTTTGCGGCTGCACCAGGTTTCACCATTCTGTTTGGGCCATCCGGAGCCGGCAAGACGACGCTACTGGATTGCATTGCCGGGTTGCAGGTGCCGACTGAGGGCCACATCGCTGTTGGCAACCATGTGCTGTTCGGCTCCATGTCCGGAGTCAATCTTCAACCGAGCCGCCGCAACGTAGGATACCTGATGCAGTCGCTGGCACTATTCCCGCACCTGACCGTTCAACAGAATGTGGAGTACGGATTGTCGGCGTTAGACCGTGCCGAACGGGAGACTCGTTGCCGCGAAATTCTGGAGTCGTTTCGCATTGCCCCGTTGGCTCAGAGACGGCCGCGTGAGATTTCCGGTGGTGAGCGCCAGCGGGTCGCTCTGGCGCGTACGCTGGTGACGCAGCCTCGACTCCTGCTGCTCGATGAACCTCTCACCGCCCTCGACGCCACCACCAAGTCGCAAATCGTGGACGACCTGCGAGCCTGGAACCGCGAGCGAAGAATTCCGGTTCTCTACGTTACGCATCAGCGGGAAGAGGTTTTCGCGCTCGGCGAGAACGTCATTGCGCTCGACGCCGGGAAGGTCATCGCTTCAGGCTCGCCACATGAGGTCCTGCAGCGTCCGCAATCAGAGACGGTGGCGCAACTGGCAGGATTCGAGAACATCTTCGACTGTTCTCTCATCGCGGCGCATCCCGAGCAGGGAACCATGACATGCCGGATCGCCGGATCAGGTGTCGACCTTGAAGTGCCGCTGGCGCGGGTCGGCAACATCCGTCCACTTCGTGTCGGCATTCGAGCGGGGGACATTTTGCTGGCCTCTTCCAGCCCGGTAGGTCTGAGCGCCCGCAATGTGCTCCCCGGCGTCGTGACCTCCTTGCAGCAGCGCGACGTGATGGTGGTCGCCAAAGTCATTGCGGCGCCGAATTCGAAGTGCATCTCACGCCCGCAGGGAGAGAGTCGCTAAAGCTCGAAACGGGCGGCAGGGTTTGGCTGGTGGTGAAGACGTACTCGTGTTTGGTGCTGCAGAACAGTGGGTAGTGGATCGTGGATAGTGGATAGTTACGGCGTGGCGGGTTTTCTAGCGGCAATATTGAGCGATGTCAGAAGGCCATTCAGGATCCGGGCAACTTCTGTGGCTTTCGCGGTCAGTTCTCTCGCAACATCTGGCTCCAGATATTTCAGGTCAGCCACGATGATGAGTTGAGTTTCCAGTTCGAAAAGTGATCCGCGCGCATGGCATAGGAACTGGATGAACTCGCCCCGCGTTGCGCGGCGTTGCCCTTCGGCAATGTTGCTGGGAACAGAGACCGCTGCTCTGCGCATTTGAGCTGTCAGACCAAACATTTCGTCGCGCGGAAAGTCACGAGTAATTCGATAAATATCGCCAACCAAATCAACGGATTTTTGCCAGACGATAAGCTCTCGATAACTGCTCAAAGTCTTTATTGGCGAAGCCATACCGATCCTCGGCAATTCTTTAACTAGCCACCATCCACTATCCCCTATCCACTGCTCTTCCGCTGTTCACCCCTCACATCGGCGAGTGATGATGCTCACTGCGCCTTGGTTCATAAAGTTCATACTGGAGATGTTCGCGGCTGCCCTCAGCGCGGCGTAGCAACGCCCACGAATCCCGGTCGAGTCTTGGCAATCCGGTAAGCGCGGCTGGCAGCCCGTCGCCACGGAGGTGAGACTATGCCGACCACAATCGAACCGAAAGCTGAAGAACCTAAGCCCCGGCTGGTTACCCCAACCTACAATGAGCCGGAGCTGTTTGCCGCAGAAATCGCAATGGAGGGAAAGTCGCTCAATCTGTTTCCGGTGATCCTGATTGCGGGACTGATTCTGGTGGTTGGCGGCACCATTTTCTACTTCGTGAAGAATGCCCGTGATGTTCTGTCCGTCCCCACCGCAACTGCAACCGTGAATCAGATACTGAAGTCGCAAGGGGCGGCTACCGTCCATTTCAGCACCGGCACAGTGGTAGAGAGCGTCAACGAAAAGCCGCATGATCCGCACTACAAGCTGCTGGCGAAGGCCGGAATTATCACCACCAAGCCGAAGGGGCCCACTACTGTTATCGTCACGCTGACGGACGCGGGAACCAGGCTGCTCAGCACCATAACCGGCGTTCAGAAAAATCACAACCCGGACGGAACCACCTCATACCTGGTTCCGCTGGCGGTGCGTGAACTGGTGTCGGTGGATTCCGTCAAGATGGTGAAGCCGCATCTGGCGCAGGTACAGTACACCTGGAAGTGGAACCCCAATCGGCTGGGACAGGAATTCGAGGCTTCCGGATCGCTGGTAGAGAGCTTTACCAGCTGGGACCGCGCGACGCTGATCAAATCCTACGGAGTTGATTTCTTCACTGCCCCGCCGGTAAAGACCGGCGTAGTCGTCAGCGAAGCTGACAACGGTACCTGGAAACCCTACTCCGAATAAGTCTCCTTGGTCGTATGTCGTCGCCTCCTGCCAGGGAGGAGCTTAGGCTCCTCCCTTTGTTGTTGGAGGGCGAACCCGCTTTTGGTCTAGCGCCGTCTCAATACCGCACGTACTGCAGCCATAACAAGCCAATCCCAAGGGTCAGTACCGTCACCGGCACGCCGACTTTCATGTACTCGAGGAAGCCGATATGCGCCTCGCGGCGGGCCTTCTCCACAACGATGATGTTGGCGACCGACCCGGTGATGGTGAGATTGCCCGCCAGTGTGCTGCTCATCGCCAGCAACAGCCAGGCGGCATGCGGATCATGAAACTGCGGTACTAAGCCCTTCAACAGCATCACAGCCGGCACATTGCTTACGATGTTAGAGAGCACAGTCACCACTGCCGTGAAGATTACAGCGTTATGCAGGTTGAGGTGTTCCGCGGCGCTTAACAATTGCTGCGTGATCCCGGCTTGCTCGGCGCCGCCGATAATCAGGAACAATCCCAGGAACAACATCAGCAGCGACCAATCGACATCGCTGTAAATCGCTTTGGGAGACTGTCGCCGCTGCACCAGCAGCAGCCCTCCGCCGGTAGCGGCTACCAACGCTGGAGGGTATCCCAGAAGAAATCCAAGAAGGACGCCCAACGTGACGGCGACTGGCCAGCCCGGGTGCATGTCGGGCTCGCGATTTTCGCCAGCTTCTTCGGCCAGCGGGCTGACGTTGCTCCTGACTCGCCATTCCGTAAGTGGATCCAGTGCAGCAGCGCCCAATCCACAAACAAACCGAGCAGCGCGACCGGTCCGAGATGCGCCAGAAAATCGCGATATGAGATGCCGGAGATCGAGCCGATCAGAATGTTCTGTGGATTACCGGTAATTGACGCCGTGCTACCGATATTCGAAGCGGTTGCCAGCGCCAGCAGGTATGGGACGGGGCGTAGTCTCATGCGCTTGCACAGGCCAAGAATGAGTGGCGCCATCACCAGGCACACGATGTCGTTAACCAGGAATGCGGACAGGATTCCGCTGATGAAGATGATGCCGGGCAATAACTGCTGAGGGCTAAGATGTTCGATCGCCAGCCGCGTTATCCACTCGAAAAAGCCCGACAGATGCAGGCTGGCGACGATCAGCATCATCGAGAACAGGAGCACCAGTGTGGTGAAGTCAATGCTCTCGACGGCGGACTTGGGCGTGAGTACGCCGAACACGAACATCAGGACGGCGCCAATCACCGCCATGGCCGGACGATCGATTTTTGTGCCAGGAAGTCGGCCAATAGCGAAGACAAGATAACTGGCAAGGAAGATGAGCCAGGCGACGACGATGTGCCAGTGCGAAAGTGTGTGGCCAATCGCCGACGTCATCGTCCGTATGTCCTCATCGACCTAAGGTAAGACTCTGGAAAGCTGCCGCTAGTTGCTCCGACCGAGCGCAGTCGTCGAGGGCTGAAGTCCCGTGGCGGCGGCTGCTGGCCTTCCACCGGCCCGCGCATTGACAATTCTGTTGCGAACGAGCAATCTCGTCGCCAGACATTACTCTCGGAGGCTTATGCATCGGATGTGCCTGGCCCTCGTGGCTATCCTGTGTTTCGCAACGGCGGTTGCCGCCCAAGCTGCACAGCCGCCTCCAGGCTCTTCAACGAAGTCCGCGATCCCGGCCGTTACCCTCACGGACCGTGATAATGGCACCGACGTCGACCTTACTTCGGGTGGCACCCTGATCGTAAAGCTGCCGAGCAATCCGTCGACCGGCTACAGCTGGGCAGTTGCGGGCGATCCATCGCCGCTGAAGCTGCACAGAACGTCGTTCGTGCAGAAATCACACTCCGGCCAGATGGTTGGCTCCAGCGGAACCCAGGTGCTGCGCTTCGGCGCGAACTCCGTGGGGATGGGAAACCTGACCGTCATTTATCGCCGCTCCTGGGAGTACAACGTCCCGCCGCTGAAAACCTTCACGTGCGCGTCAACGTCCGCTAGAGTCCCACTTCAATACGCGATCGCGGATCCAGATAATCGCGCAGCCCGTCGCCGATAAAGTTAAACGACAGCACGGCCAGCATCACGGCAGCAGCCGGGAAGAGCACCAGGTGCGGGGAGTCGAACAGGTGCGAGCGGGCGTCGTTCAGCATCGATCCCCAACTGGCGGCCGGTGGTGGAATCCCCAACCCCAGGAAGCTCATCGTCGCCTCGGCCAGGATAGCTCCGGCCATGCCGATGGCGGCCTGCACGATCACCGGCTGAATGATGTTCGGCAGTACGTGACGGGTGATGATGCGGAAATCGCTCGCTCCCAAAGCGCGGGCGGCTTCGACGAACTCACGCTCACGCACCGCCAGCACTTGGGCGCGCACCAGTCGCGCATAGCCTACCCAGCCACCGATAGAGAGCGCAAGAATCAGGTTGAAAATTCCCGGACCGAGAAACGCGACGAAAGCAATCGCCAGCAGGATTCCGGGAAACGACATGAACGCGTTCATCACCACTACGTTCAGGATGCGGTCGGTGACGCCGCCGTAGTATCCCGCGATCGAGCCGAACATGAGTCCCAGAGTCAGCGAGGCAGCCACCACACATCCGCCAACCAGCATGGATAGCCGCGCCCCCCAAATGATGCGCGAAAGAATGTCGCGTCCCAATTCGTCGGTGCCGAACCAATGCGATGCGGAGGGCGCCATCAGCCGCGCGGGCAAGTCGATGCGGGCCGGATCTTGCGGGGCGATCCAGGGCGCGAACAAGGCGCAGATCAGGAACACGATCACCAGCACGCCGCCTGCGGTTGCCAGCCGGTTATAGCGTGCGACACGGCGCCAGGATGCGAGTTGAACGGCAGAAGCCATGCTGCGCCATCTTAAATGAAAATGTGACGCTACTCCCTGGGGAGCGTCCTCCCGCCAAAAGGTCAACGAATATGGTTGGTAGTTTGCTGTTAGCGTTCTAGAATCAAATGTTTGAGACCTGAAGCTAGCGCCTTCTGAACGTACGGCCCCATGTTGCCCTTTAAGCTGGTTTACAGCGAGAAGTACTTCCTGCCCATCGGCGAACACGTCTTCCGTGCCGACAAATACCGTTTGATTCGCGAGCGTTTGCTGCAACAGCAGGCAGCGGATGACAGCGACTTCCTGCTTCCGGAGCCGGCCAGCGAGGCCGACGTCATGCTGGTGCACTCGCCGCACTACGTGAACAAACTGATGGAAGGCAGCCTGACCGTCCGCGAAGAGCTCCAGATGGAGATTCCGTATTCACCCCAGGCGGTGGACGCCTTCATGCTGCACACAGGAGGCTCGATTCTGGCAGCGGAGCGCGCGCTGGAAGACGGGGTATGCGTGAACATCGGCGGCGGCTTTCATCACGCCTTTCCGGATCACGGCGAAGGTTTCTGCATGATCAACGATTTCGCGGTGGCGATTCGTGCCATGCAGAAGCGAGGCCGCATCCGGCGCGCCATGACGGTCGATTGCGATGTGCACCAGGGGAACGGAACTGCGTTCATCTTCGGCAGCGCGAGTGCCAAAGCCGGCACACTGCCATCGCAGACGGGAAGCAATCGTGGGTCAGCGGCCCACGTTGATGCAGGGGCCTTGCAAGGATGTGTTTACGATTTCGCTGCATCAGGAAAACAACTATCCCTTTGTTAAGCCGGAGTCGTCGATCGACGTGAATTTGCCCGATGGATGCGGCGACCAGGAATATCTTGCCTGGCTGGATAACGCCTTGAGTTCAGGCTTGCGCCAGTTTGATCCCGAATTAATCTGCTATGTAGCCGGCGCCGATCCGTTTCGTGACGACCAGTTAGGCGGTCTCAATTTGTCGATTGACGGATTGAAGCAACGCGACGAGCTGGTATTCCGGGCGGCACGCACGCGCAATATTCCTGTCATGGTTACTTATGCGGGCGGATACGCCAATCGCGTGGAAGATACGGTAAGCATCCACTGCAACACAGTGCTGGCGGCGGCTGAAGTTTATCGCCCCGTCGGCGAAGCCAAAGAATAGCCGAACATCTCCGGCAATTGCCGGATCAGCCACGGCTGCATGTTATTCTCTTGTCTAGGTATCTGGGCGGACTAGTGAGACTTCCGCCTATCCAGCCAGTTTGGACTCCATACAATGTTTGAGAACTTAACAGATAAGTTGCAGCGCGCCTTTAAGAACCTGCGCGGACAGGGCACGCTGACCGAAGAAAATATCGGCGAGGCGCTGAAAGAAATCCGCATGGCGCTGCTGGAAGCCGACGTCAATTTCCAGGTCGTCAAAGAACTAGTCGAGCATATTCGCGAGAAGGCGGTCGGCCAGGAAGTGCTTACCTCGCTGTCGCCGGGCGAGCAGGTCATCAAGATCGTTCGCGACGAACTGGTCAACCTCCTTGGCAAAGACACCGCCAAGCTGAAGTTCGCCTCACAGCCGCCAACCGTGGTGCTGATGGCGGGCCTGCAAGGCTCCGGCAAGACCACAACTTCCGGCAAGCTGGCGCACTGGCTCAAGCAAGGCGGCCATCGCCCCATGCTGGTTTCCGTCGACGTCTATCGTCCTGCGGCGCGCGAGCAGTTGAAGGTTGTTGCCAATGCTATCAAGGCGAGTCTGTACGAGGGCAAGGTCGAGGAGTCGAACACTGCGACCGTCGAACGCCTGGTGAAAGAAGCGCGGCGCGAGGCCATCAACAATGCCTGCGACGTGCTCATCGTTGACACCGCGGGCCGCTTGCACATCGACGAGCAGTTGATGGACGAGATGCAGTCGCTGAAGAAGATCCTGAATCCGCAGGAAATCCTCTTCGTCGCCGACTCCATGACCGGCCAGGACGCAGTGCGCTCGGCCGATGAATTTCACAAGAAGCTGGCGCTTACCGGCGTGGTGCTTACCAAGATGGACGGCGATGCGCGAGGCGGTGCGGCGCTCTCGATCCGGAACGTAACCGGGCAGCCCATCAAGTTCATCGGCATCGGCGAAAAGTACGATGCGTTGGAGCCGTTTCATCCCGACCGCATCGTTGGCCGCATTCTCGGTATGGGAGACATCCTGTCGCTAATCGAGAAGGCTGAAGCCAAGCTCGACAAGAGCAAGTCGGAAGAGTTTGCCCGCAAGGCGCTCAGCAGCGACGGCTTCTCGCTGGAGGATTTTCGCGGCCAGTTGCGGCAGGTGAAGAAACTGGGATCCATCCAGAGCATCATGGGCATGATGCCGAAGATCGGGCCCTTCGCGAACATGCAGCAGGCGGCCGACAAAGTTGACGAGAAGCAGCTCAATCGCGTGGAGGCCATCATTAACTCGATGACTTCCTACGAGCGCGAGCATCACGACGTCATCAATGGTAGCCGTCGCAAGCGTATTGCTCGCGGCTCGGGAACCAGCGTGCAGGAAGTGAACAACCTGCTGAGGCAATACGCCCAAATGCGCAAGATGTTCAAGACTATGGGCAAGCCGAGCTTCGCAAAACGGCTGGCCGGGATGAAGCTGCCGGGGATGTAGGAAGGCGGCCGTTGGCTCTTAGCCTTTAGCTCTTAGCTTTCGGCATTCGGGCCTGCTGGAAGTGCTGAACAACCGCGTTGCGGATAGAGCGGCGCTACCAAGTGCGGACATCATGGCTTCGGCAGTACGGGTAGTGCGGCGCTTCGAGCGCCGCGTCAAAGCTGCTGTAAGTGCGGAGGGGCTTTAGCCCCCGGGATGCGCAGGGATAGTTCGTGGGAAGATCAGGGCACGCTTCGCGGCGTGCCCTTTGTTGTCGGTTAACGATTTGGAACCTTAACTGCGACAGTGCTTGATCTACGGCGTTATTTCCCAGATCACGCCGAACCCGTTAGCTCCGCCCAACACTGCGGCTCCGTACAGGTTGCCGTTGGCGTCGACAGTCACGCCGCCTCCCGGATAGCCGCCATCACTGCCGCCGCTGAAGTCGTGCAGGTCGGCGTTGGTCCATCCATTTCCCGATGGCGTCAGCTTAAACACCGATCCGTAGCCAGCCGCATCGTCCATGAAAGTTGTGCCGTAGAGGTTGCCAGATGCGTCAAACGTAAGCGAGGCAACAGGTCCATCCGCGCCGGTGAAGTTGGCGAGCACGCTGAAATTCCACGAGCCGCCAGCCGGCGACAACTCGAAGACCGTGCCTCCGCCATTGATTCCGTTCTGCGTGGTAGCCCCGTACAGGTTCCCGGCGTTGTCGAAGATTACGCCCGCCACCGGGTACGCGCCATCGTTGCCGCCCTGAAAGGCGTACAGCACTTTGAACGTCCAACTCGATCCGGAAGGACTCAGCTCATACACCGTTCCCCAGCCATTCGCGCCCTTGGAGTGCGCCGTGCCGTACAGGTTGCCGGCGTTATCGAAGATCAGCCCGGCATAAGGATTGCCGCCGTCATTCTCTCCCTGGAAGCTGTACAGGATGGTTTCCGTCCAGCCCGAGGGCGACGGGCTCAGCTCATAAATCGAGCCCCAGCCATTGGCTCCGCCGCTCTGGGTGGCTCCATACACGTTGCCTGCCTGATCGAGCACGACATTGCCGGTCGGGCAGCCTTCTTCGCGTTTAACGTAAGTGCGCAGCACGGTCTCGTTCCACGGAGCCAGCACCGACCTCGGCGCCGAGGCAGGCGGCTTCAGGTTCATCGCGGTTCCGCAAGCTCCGCCAAAAACCGAGTTGTACGACGCGGTGGTGTAGATGCTGCCGTCTGCAGCGATGGTGAGGCCGTAGCCCGGCTGCCCTTCTTGCCCGCTGAAGTTGTACAGGGGTAGCAGCACCCAGCCGGAATTACTGTGGCTGAATTTGAAAACCACGCCTGAACCGTTCTGGCCACCTTGGCTGGCAGTGCCGTAGAGATGTCCGCCGCGATCCATCTCCAGCGTGAAGGGAGGTGAGCCGCCATCGCCGCCGCCGGTGAAGTTGTGAAGTACCTGGTAGCTTTGAGCCGCAGCCGGAGCGCTAAGGCCCGACATGAGCGAAACGATGCCGGCCCCCAAGACGGCCATGCTGAGCGCACGAAAAATTACAGTGACAAATCGATTTCGATGTTGCGTGAAATGCATGAAAAGAACTGCTCCTAGTTTGGAATGGGATCGGACTCAGACGAAGCCGCGCCCATCCCGATCTCGCGCCCGGCGATCATGCCCTCGGACGGTGGATCGGGGATGCAGTCGATTTTCATCTCGTGGATTAGCGGAGAGGATCAGGAAATCGACCAGCCATTTTGCATCCGCGCGGCGCTCAGTATCAAGGCCCGCGATGGCAGGTTTTGTGCGCTACCGGACAATCGGCTGCGAATCGCTGAAGCGATACGTGGAATGCTCGCGAAACGTTCTCTATGGCAGCAAATAAATACGGTCTGGAAGATTGTCTCCCAGACCGCAATTCATTAGAGAGTCCAAGTTTGGGTCGCCGTTACTGCTTCAGTTAGCGCTCTGCATCGTGCTCTTGAGATACGCATCGATCGACTTGGCGGCCTTGCGTCCGGCGCCCATCGCCAAAATCACCGTTGCGCCACCGGTTACGATATCGCCTCCGGCAAAGACGCCCGGCTTGGATGTCGCCAGCGTGTCATCGGCCGAGATGTAGCCGCGCTTGGTGGTCGCCAGACCCGGAGTTGTTGACTGAATCAGCGGATTCGCCGACGTTCCCGCCGCGATGATCGCGACCGAGCACGGCGTCACAAACTCCGAGCCTTTGATCGCTACCGGGCTGCGCCGTCCGGAATCGTCAGGTTCGCCCAGTTCCTGCCGGATGCACTTGACCGCCGTGAGATTGCCTTTTTCGTCGGCCAGGAACTCCACCGGATTCACCAGCATCTCAAAGTGCACGCCTTCGTCCTTGGCGTGATGTACTTCTTCCACGCGGGCGGGCATTTCAGCGATCGTGCGCCGATAGAAGATGCTGGCGCTCTTCGCGCCCAGACGCAGAGAGCTACGGACCGCATCCATGGCCGTGTTGCCGCCGCCGACCACGATGACGTCGCGGTCTTTGCAGGGATACATCGGCTCGTCAAACTCGGGGAAACGATACGAGCGCATCAGGTTCACGCGGGTGAGGAACTCGTTGGCGGAATAGACGCCGTTAAAGTGCTCGCCCGGAACGTTCAGGAAGCGCGGCAGGCCGGCACCGGTGGCGATGAACAGCGCGTCGAACCCTTCTTCCTGCATCAGCTCGTCAATCGTTACCGTCTTGCCGACGACGACGTTGGTTTCGAACACCACGCCGCGGCGGCGCAGGACATCGATCTCATGGCGGACAATTTCCTTGGGCAGACGAAACTCAGGGATGCCATACACCAGCACGCCACCGAGTTCGTGCAGCGCCTCGAAGACGTGGACCTCATGTCCCATCTGGATGAGGTCGCCGGCGCAAGCCAGGCCTGCCGGGCCGCTGCCGATGAGTGCCGACTTTCTTGCCGGTGGGCGGCGCCGTTACGGCGAACCAAACTGCCGGTCTCCCGCTCCCAATCGGCGACGAAGCGTTCCAGATAAGCGATGCCGACCGGCTCGCCCTTCTTGCCCAGCACACATCCGGACTCGCACTGGTCTTCTACCGGGCAAACGCGGCCGGTAATCGCCGGCAGCGCGTTGTCTTCGCGCACCTTGGCTGCCGCACCCAGGTAATCCTCCGCCAGGATCAGATCGATCACGGCCCGAACGTTCACCGACACCGGGCACTTCTCGACGCATCCGGGCTTGTTGCATTCGATACAGCGCAGCGATTCCTGCCGCGCCTGCTCAGGCGGGAAGCCGAGGTTCACTTCCTGGAAATTGTGCGCGCGCACCTGCTGGCTCCTGCTCCGGCACGCGCTGCCGCGGCAGCTTGATGCGTTCTTTGTTGGGCAGCGGATTATTGCTGAGGATCTTGATCGGCGTCTCACTCATGGCTCACCCCCGCCGCCTCCGCAGCGCATTCGTGTTGTGATTTCTCTGCGAAGCTTCTCCAGCGCTCGCCTCCGGATTCGCCTGCAGGCGCTCGATGCTTTGCCGCTCCTGCTCGCGATACATGTTGTTGCGCTGCGTCAGTACGTCGAAGTTCACCTGGCTGGCATCGAACTCGGGGCCATCCACGCAGGCGAACTGGCTGCTGTTGTTGACCAGCACGCGGCAACCGCCGCACATGCCGGTGCCGTCCACCATGATGGAGTTCAAGCTGACCATGGTCTTGATCTTTCGTGGGGCGGTGAGGTTGGCCACCGCGCGCATCATCGGCACCGGACCGACCGCCAGCACGTAATCCACCTCGCCCGTGGCGACCAGCTCTTTCAGCTTGTCGGTGACCAGGCCTTTATCGCCGTAGCTGCCGTCATCGGTAACGACGTGGGTTTCGTCGCTGACGGCGCGAACTTCGTCTTCCAGCACCAGCAGATCTTTGCTGCGTGCTCCCACAATGGAGATCACCTTGTTGCCGGCTTGCTTCAGCTCGCGAGCGGTCGGGTAGGCCATGGCCGTTCCCACGCTGCCGCTCACCACGACCGCCGTGCCGAAATTTTCGATCTCCGAGGGTTTGCCGAGCGGGCCGACGATGTCGAGGATAGAATCGCCCGCCTCCAGCATGCTGAACAGCATGGTCGTCTTGCCGATGGCCTGGACGACGATGGTGACAGTGCCGCGCCTCGGGGTCGGCATCGGCGATGGTCAGGGGGATACGCTCGCCGAACTCATTCAGCCGCACAATGACAAACTGCCCCGGCTTCTGCTTGCGGGCAATCCGGGGCGCCTTGATCACGAACAGCTTAATGCCTCGCGCCAGAGGGCGCGCTTCCACAATCTCGAACACAGTACCCTCCGCCTTTGATTCTGCGGGGGCACGTACTATCAGTCTGTGGCGTACGTCACAAGGCTGGCGGACATGGCGCACAATGGGTTGCCCATGGCGGGGAAGTCCTGGGAAGGTCTGATCAAGCCTGTTTTGAAGGGGACGACCTTCAGGCCGTCCGTAGATAACCCAAAAACAATTAAGCTTTAGCCCCGGAGGGTCCTCGTTTTCATTCGTTCCGGGTTGCCTTGGGGGGGTGAACAACGGGCAGGCTGCCGCTGAACCTGCCCTGGCTAGCTTCGTTACTGCTGCGGTGAGGTTTTGCTCTCAACTTTGGCTGCGCCTTCATCGGTTTTCTCAGCGCTCTTGTGGACGACCTTCTTGGTTGTCTTCTTGGTTGCATGGCCGACGTCTTTGGCTGCGTTCTTCGTGTCATGGCCGGCGTCTTTCATGTCCTGCTTGGCCGTGCTTTGCGATGACGTGGTCGCCGGGGTGGTAGTGCTGTCCTGCGCAACCGCGACCCCCGTAGCCAGAGCGCACGCGAGCAAGAGAGTTCCTGTTAGTTTCATAGCTGTTCTCTGGTCAAGTCTGCTGACGTGGGATGCTGCTTGTTGCTGTAGCAGTCTCCCCACTCTTTAGAAAACGCGAGCGCCCCATTTCTCAGATCTGTCAGAAGCCGGCGAGGGTCCCTAAAACCGAATCGAAGGGGCGGAAGAGAATAACGATGTCAACGGGGTTCACTGGAGAGGGAAACGACGGGAGTATCAGTCGCGGTATGCGATGGTTCATCCAACATTCAGATCCCCTTGCTGCGGGGAACATCGATAGCGGGTCCTTGTGGTCGGCACTGTGTCTGGACAGGCGATGCACAGATGTTGGGGTGGGTCTGCCTCTGGTCTGGAGACGAGATAAATTCGTTGCTGTGTCTCTCTGCACCCTCTCGATCGGCAGCTGAGGGCAGAGGACAGTTTCCTTCGGAAAGTGGCTGGGTACCGCTGGGGTAAGATGATCGGTGAGGAACGAACTGTATATCATCAAGTCTCTGTTTTCGGTGAGCGTGCTGAAGTGGGCACGCCTTGGTACGAAGTGCGATCTGTGTCTCTATGGCGAATGATGAGAGTGTTGCGTATCAGGTTCTGCTGAGTGGGTAGCAAGATGAAGCTTGATATTGAAGACGCCGCAGTCTATGGCTGTGGTGTTGTGGCAGGCTGCGTCTTCTGTGGCCGGGCCAATCACCGACGACGAAGACGCGACGAAGATTCGCATCCGCAGTGCTGAAGCCAGCGTGGACAGCTTACCGATCTTTACGTGGTGTTAAAGGCCGTCCTGGCGCGGCAGCGTCCTGACACTGGTCCCGGAGAGGGCTAGTTCTTTTTGGGCAAACCAGACCAGCGGCTGGTTTGCATTGGGACACGCAGCATTCGCCTGGAACCCGGCCTTGGGCCTGGTGACGTAGTATCCCGAGTGGCCGGTGCGCCTGTTGGCGTACGGCGTCGCCACTGCCGTCAGCACCAACCCCCGCGCGACCGGCGGACAGGAACACCTCCCGGCACACGTTTTCGCCGGCTCGGTCATCGGATCGGCGCGGCTACCTAGGTCGCCTCGCCACAAAGACGACGCGCAGGCACGCCTCACTGCACACCCAGAACGGGACGAGGCCAGTGCAGAATGCTGTTCTCCAGCACGTGGCGATTCCGCTGGCCAGGGACGAAATGGGGCTAAAGAAGTCCCGCTCTTCACGTCGGGCGGGAGATCTTGCGTTCTCTGTGCATCACGAACCGTACTCAGTTGGTGAGGGAGTCGGGCTCTTCAATCTCGTTCGTGACTGCTGGCGAACTCGCAGCATCCTTCTACTGGGGCCTGTAACACCGTGCGCCCTGCTCTCAATGACAACCACCAGAAGCAATCAAACCGAGGGCTATGGCGACTGATAACGGGAACTCCGACAACTGCGACTGATCTTGATCAGCTCATGTCGAACACCAGGTCTCCGTAGGGCGCTGAGGCGCCCTTGTAGGCCAGCCGCTCGGGTCGAGAAGCGCGCCTTTTCGCCTTCGACCATCAGCGCCATGCCTTCGGTCTATTCGGGATCACGCGGTCGAGCGGGAAGGTCGACGGCGCCTCGCGGGCCGCGAGCTGTCAAACATCTATCCGTCCGGCGTCCAACCGGTGTAGTGCACCGTAACCATGTCGGCTTTGTTCGGATGACGGTCCCCGTTCCCGGCGTGAACACCTTGTAAACCAGCCAGTGCCGGTTCGCCCGGCGTCGGCGGGCGGCGTCTTCAGATCCGCCGGCGCATGCGTCGGGATGACGATGAGGGTGACGTCGAAGACCAGCGTTCCTTGCGGCTTGCCCTGCTGACCCTTGAAAGCGAGCGATTGCGGGGTCCATATGCGGCGGCTCTCGCCAACCAGCATCAACTGCACGCCCTCAACCGGCCCGGAAGCATGTGCTTGAACGCAGGTAGTTGCCCGTCCGCGCACCACCGAGCTGTCAAACTCTTGCCGTCGGTGGTCCACGCACTGTAGTGGATGGTGACGACGTCGTTGTCGGGGCGCGGACTCACCGGTGCCGGGCTTCATCAAGTCGGTGGCCAGCCCGTTCTTTGTTTTCGCGGCGTCGGCCGGAGGCGCGGCGACATCGGAGGGAACTGGGATCTGGGACGGCGTACTTTTGGTGAAAGGGGGTTCGCTGCGTCGCTGTCTGCTGCGAGGGGACCAGCCTAGCACAGTTTGCGCCGGAACGACGGTTCGCGAGAGAGAGGCCTGCGGTAAAACAGCAAACTACTCCGAAAGGAGCAATGAACGTGAAAGAGGGCGGAGATCAAAATAGGCCGAGATCGAACCGCGCGGCCCGATTCGCCGCGGAGGGCTGCGGGAAGGGGCAACGATGGACCTGTCCTGATTAGTGCTGATGTCTCAGATTCGCCCGTAGCGCACTTGCTTCAGACGTCTGCGGAACGTATGGCATCCAGAAGCATCTAGGTACCCTGTGTCTCTTATATCGCGGAGGATTCATGGAAAAACTCGACGGAAAGTTTATAATTATCACAAGGCGGGAACAGCGGTATCGGTCCGGCGACGGCTAAACGCATCCGTGCAGGAGGGCGCTTAATGTTCCGTCAACGGGCGAAACGTGATCTAAGTTCGACGAGGCCGTGAAGCAGATCGGCTATCCAACGTCACGGGAGTGCAAGGCGATGTGGCGAAGGCCGCTGAACTTGCATCGGACCTTCGAGTAGATCAGCAAGGACAAAGGCAAGGCTGGACATCGCTCCTTCTGCTGAATGCAGGCATCGCTACCTATGCTTCCTCGGGCGCGAATCGACGAAAATCACTCCCAGCAGCATATTCAAAACTCAACGTAAAAGGCGTGGCGTTCACTGTGCAGAAGGCGCGGGCCCTCGATGCCCGATCAGGGCTTCGTCACTTCGTACGCGTACCAATCGTCTGCAGCAAAGGCATCCTCCGGACACACTGCATCCCCCCCGCTACGAAAGCGGGACTGCGCCTCCTTCGCTCGCACCTGGACGATCCATCCTCAAAGGATCGTCACATCCGGGTGAGCGCGATCAGCCCGGGCCCGATCGAAACAGCAGGCGTCCACGTACTGGTCCGCCCCTCGGCAGCAGGGCAGGAGCGGTTGAACTGGCTGTAATCGATGGTGCCGCTGGGCGCAGTGGGCACGGGCCGACGATATCGCGAAGGCGGTGGTGCTCCTGGGCCTGCGATGACAGTAGCTGACTTGTCGTGTTTCGACTTGTTCGTTGATGGGGCGGTCTCGCGCAAGCGCAAAGCTGAATCCGAGGGCGGCCCCTCGGTCAAGAAGCCCCTAGTGTCTCTGGCTCTCGACAGAATCTCGGAGACGGGCGCCGATCGGACTGGCTAGAGGCGATGGGGTGAACGGCGACAGCCGCTGATGTGAAAGCTGGTCACCCGTTAGCCCTCGAGCTTCGACTGCTCTCAGATCGTTTGACACGGGTCAGATCGCCTGAGTCCGAGCCCGGCTCCGCCATCGACTAAGAAAAGATCGTCGCGCGCAAAGCTTGCAAAAAACAGCGCCAAGACTGTCTCCAAAGCGACGCTGAAGCTCTGTCTGTTGAAGCGTCTGAGACGCATGCTGAAGTACGATAAGCTGGCGCGGGCAGTGGGTGCGAAGCGGCCGCCGGCATTGACGAACGGCGGCGTGGCTCGCTGGCGTTTGGGCCGAGTCGTGGCGGCTCATGTGATTCTTCATCCGACCTGCACCTCCGGATTCCGCTGGCTGCGTGATTCCAAACCGCTTGGACCGGGAAACCTGCGAAAATGTTGGCGCCGTGTATCCGGGAGCACGCGCTGGCGTGGTCGATCGCGGCGGTCTGATGTCGTACTCATCGACCAGATCAACACCACCGGTCTGAAAACTTGCCATGGAAGAGGAATGGGGAATGCTGAAACGCTCTATGCCCCGATCTACTGCTAATGAACGCCTCGTGCATCAATCGACGAGCGCCAACAGACCCCAATCATCCACGGCGATGCGCTGACCATCGGCATCGATCGCCGCGGCCTCGATCATCGCCGAAGTTGAGCGGGACGTGATGATCAGCGCCGGGGACTCGGTGTCGCCGGCATCCCAGGCTCGCCTCGAACAAGGGCTACAGCACGCCAAAGCACTTGAGGATGCTGCGCGAAAGAGGGCCAACCCCGCTGCATCGCTTGTCCTTTGCACCGGTGTGGACGTCCTCGGCGCCGCAGGAGGTGCTGGAGTTCATGCTGGACAAAGCCGAGGGCGAACTCGATGTGGAAGCGGTAATCGGGGCGGCCGAAGCGGCGAGCGGGCAGAAGAGAGACATGAAGGTCCGAGAGACTTCGGCCGTACTGCCTGCGAGATCTGACCTGGTTGCGAAGAGCTTGGCAGTCCCAGACTCAACCCTGAATGGAAAATGATCTTACTGGTAAGATCGTCCTGCAATCTTACTGGTAAGACTATTTCTCGAATATCGCCTGCGGCCAGTTAGCTCCGGCCCTTGCGCACCGCACTCGCCAACTCCCGCAGCAGCGGCAACGTGTCATCCCAGCCAATGCAGGCATCGGTAATGCTCTGGCCGTAAACCAGTGGTTTTCCAGGAACGAGTTTCTGAGCTCCCGCCACCAGGTTGCTTTCCAGCATTAAGCCAACAATATTGCGGTTGCCGGCGGCGATCTGCGCAGCGACATTGCGGCAAACCTCGGGCTGACGAGTGTGGTCTTTGCCGCTGTTGGCGTGGCTGCAGTCGATCATTACTCGCGGAGGAAGTCCCGCCTGCTCCAGCATGTTGCAGGCATCATTGACGGCGTCGGCGGTGTAGTTCACCACATTGCGCCCGCCGCGAAGAATCACATGGCAGTCAGGGTTGCCGGTGGTGACGAAGATAGCCGATTGCCCGTGCTTAGTGTGTCCCAGGAAAGTATGCGGGTGCGCGGCCGACAGCACCGCTTCGACCGCGATCTGCACGTCCCCCGAGGTGGCGTTCTTGAAGCCCACGGGGCAGGACAGTCCGGAGACGAGTTGGCGATGCACTTGGCTCTCCGTGGTTCGCGCGCCTATCGCTCCCCAACTCAATAAGCCGGCTAAATACTGTGGCGTGATCATGTCGAGCAACTCGGTCCCGGCAGGAACTCCCATTTCGGCCAGGTCGAGCAGCAGGCGCCGCGCCAGGCGCAGGCCGTCATTGATCTTGTACGACTGGTCGAGATGCGGGTCGTTGATCAGGCCTTTCCATCCCACGGTGGTGCGCGGCTTCTCGAAATACACGCGCATGATGATGCGCAAATCCTGCGACAGCTCGGCGATGGCGCCCCGGAGCCGGCCGGCGTATTCGCGTGCAGCGTCGATGTCGTGGACGGAACATGGGCCAGCTACGACCAGCAGGCGGCGATCGCGGCCTGCCAGGATTTCAGAGATCTCGTGCCGCGCCTGATGGACCGTGGCCACGGCGGCCTCGGTCGTAGGCATCTCCTCCTCAAGGAATACGGGAGGGAGCACAACCTTGGTCCACTTAATGCGAAGATCATCGATGGGACGAAGCATGATGGTGTGGCGGCTGGTACTGCGCCGTCGTTCTATTTTATGGGGTAGGGCGCGATTTCACCACGGAGACACGGAGCGCACGGAGGTAACGAAGGAACATTTACCACAGAGTCACAGAGAAAAGAAATCGGACACAGACGCAATCGTTTCTGCCGGGGGGACAGCAGGTCCCTCGGCTGCGCTCGGGATGACAGCATTAAAACTTTCGCAGCTCTCTGTGCCTTCAGTGCTCTCCGTGGTGAATTCTCACACCCACAACCCGGCTGACCCGCCAACCCACTCCAGGTTCTTGTTGTGGTCGACGCCCATCATGATGCCTCGGCCCATGCGTACCAGCGGCAGCATTGGCGTCAGCTCGCCGCCTTCCGGCCACACGAACATCATCCGAATTTCCATCTGCGTGGGGCCATGCGGGGTTTCAATCACCGGCTCGAAGCGCAGACGCTCCTGCAGAATGTAATTGTGCCGCTCTTCCGGCGGGATCGCCTCGATATCCAGCTGCGTGGGAGCGAACTTGATGCCCACCCCGGCAAACGAGTACAGCGGCTTCAGCAGGTAGTTCTCCGGATCGGCGGGAAGCTCGGGCAGCTGATCGAGAAACCACGTCTTCGGCACCGAGGGATGGTTGAGGTACGGGATGGAAAATTTGCTGATCCGGAAATACCAGTTGGGATGTCCGGCCCATTCGACTTCAAGATCATCGCGCAAATCGAAGGGCAGGGTGACGTGTTTGCGCTCCAGTTCGTCCACAATGCAGCGGTTGTAGATGCGCCGCACGGCGATCTCGCGCCCGTCCTTGTTATAGAAGAGCCGGTTGCCGCGCTTCTTCAGCGACAGGATGTCGACGATCGCGATTCCCAGCTCGCGCTGGGTGATCAGAAAATCCGGAAGCGTCTTCTGATGCGCCGGGTCGATCTCCATCAGGATGACGTTCTCGGGATCGTGACCGGCGACGATGAGTTCCCGCATCAGCTTCCAATAGGAGTCGTCATCGCGCCCGCTGAGATAAATACCAAGTCCGGGGAGAGTCCGTACGACTCGACATACTGGCGCGCCGATGTTGGCTGATAGCCGTAGAGAGAAGGGAAGGCTTGCAGCTCAACCAGTTTCGGTTGCAGCTCCGCCTTCGCGTCGCGGACCAGCCCGAAGTCGACCTGCACAAACATGGGTCGCGGCGATTCGTTAGGAACGTTGTATTGCGCCGGGACGGACGCGTCGGAGGCGGCAGGTAGTCGGGATTGTCTACCAGTTGCGCAACTAATTGACGACCATCCTCGGCCATGCGATCGAGCAGGGACTTGGGGACGAAGCACGGCGTCTCCGAGACGCGAAACTCGATATGCGTTCCGCAAGCCCGATCGAGGTTTTGCAGAAACTGCCGATACTTCGCCGCCGTGAAGTTGCGGTTGAATTCCTCGCGAAGGGCGGGAATCATCTCATGCCTCGATGAGGAAGCGGCCTTTCTCCATGATCTGACGCCCATCCACCCAGATATCGAACTTCGTTCCCACCACATCGATGTGGGTTGAGGAATACCATTTCGCCCCGGTGTGCTCGCCATAAGGATTTCCGAAGGCGATGTGGATGCCGGGAAATTTCTCGTCCTGGAGAATCTGTCCGATCACGTGCTTCAGCTCGATGTTCGTTCCGATGGCGAACTCGCCGACCAGATCGCTGTTTTCGTCGGTGTGGGTGTAGGCCCAGAACTCCTGCTCGAGCTCTTTGTTCTCGCTGGAAACTTCGGTGATGCGGTTGTCGCGCATCTTGATAGTGAGCGGCTGGCGCGCGAGGTCCTGGTATTTCTCGCAAAGATAATCGCCGACGACGCCATCGACAACGCACACGCCATTGACTTCGCCGGGGGTGGTGAAGATTTCTCCGCCGGGAAGATTGCCCCACTTGTCGCGACTGATGATTCCGCTGGTCTTGATCCAGTTGTAGTTGGGGTTGAGCTTGGCGGTGAAATCGCTGCCTGCGGGATTGGTCGCCCGAATCTCCTTGGCCGATCTCACGATGTCGATGACCTTGCGGCTGAGCGCATCGACCTTGTTGTAGTCCGCGCGCATTCCTTCCAGCATGATTTGCCGGTCGATGTTGACCATGTGGGCATGGCGCATCCGGCGGCGGTTCACAATGTCGGTCATCTGCATGCGCGACTTGAGCTCGTTGCGCTGGACTTTCACGGCGAAGATGCTGACGTCGCTGGTTTCCATGTCTTCCGCGATCTCGGGTGGCAGATCAGTCAGCGGACGCGGCGCAAGATCTTCCAGAACGAAGGCCTTGAAGGGCGAGCCAACCTTCCGCAGTTCCTGCGCGATGCTGGCTGCGATCTCCCGGCAAGTATTGTCGGTGATGATCGTGACTTTCTCGTTTGGCTGGATGCGAAGGCAGGTATTCACGGCGTTGAAGGCGCCGGGAGAGAGCTCGGGATCGAATGAGGTTTTGGTGAGATCGGTGAGTACAGGTTGAGTCAAGCAATTTCCTTTCGGAGAGTAGGGTCCGGAACAGCAAGAGGTGCCCTTTCCGAAGATGGTTCATCTCAAGGCCGGCTACGACACAAATATTATTGCGGCAGGTTGCCTGCGACCGGATTACGCCCCGGCTGAACCTAGCTGCGCGCCGCCGTCTGCTCGAAAACGCCAACCCGAGTCTCGGCCACGATGTAGTCGACGACGTTCACCAGGCTGCCGGTTTTCTCAAACACCTTCAGCTGCCGGTCAGCGCCGGTGCCCATCTCGAGCATCTGGTGAATGTACTCGATTTCCTTGCGCGAGCCAAGCTCGTCGACGACATCGTCGATCAGCTCGAGGTATTCCAGCATCAGGTCGCGCACCGGCACTTCTTCTTCCTTGCCGAAATCGATGAGCTTCCCGTCCAGCCCATAGCGCGTGGCGCGAAACTTGTTTTCCATGATCAGCGCGCGGCCGTAGATGCGGTAGCTCTTGTTGGCGGCGTGCAGCTTGTAGAGCATCGCCACCGTCGCCTGAATCAGCGCGGCAATGGCAATGGTCTCGTCCAGCCGCATAGGAATGTCGCACACCCGCACCTCGAGGGTGTCGAAGAAGGGATGCGGGCGAATGTCCCACCAGATCTTCTTGCCGTTGTCGATGCAATTGGTCTTGACCAGGAGCGCGACAAAATTCTCGTATTCCGACCAGTTGGCAAAGACGTCGGGAATCGCCGTGCGGGGAAGCGCTCAAACACTTTGCAGCGATACGATTTGAATCCCGAGTTCATGCCCATCCAGAACGGCGAGTTGGTGGAGAGCGCCAGGATGTGCGGCAGGAAATACCGCATGGAATTCATGATGTGAATGGCGGTGTTGCGATCTTCGATCCCGATGTGCACGTGCAACCCGAAGACCAGGTTGGCGCGCGCGATCAACTGCATGTCTTCGACCACGCGGGCGTAGCGCTCGTCGGGATAAATCTCCTGCAGCTTCCAGTCGGAGAACGGATGGGTACTGGCGGCCGCCAGCAGCATGCCATGTTCGCTGGCCAGGGTAATCACCTCGCGGCGCAGCGCCTGGATGTTTTCGCGCGCCTCCTGGATGGTCTTGCAGACGCGGGTGCCGACCTCGATGACGGACTGGTGCATCTCCGGCTTGACCGCCTCATGCAGCGCCAGCTTGGCCTTGGAAGAATTTCGGAAGCAATATGCGAGCGGAGATCGCGGGTCCCGGGATCGATGGTCTGATATTCCTCTTCGATTCCGATGCTCAGGCTAGGCCGGTTCATGCGTTTACCCCTTGGTGGATCGCTTGCGCAATTGCTTAGATGCAGCTTCGAGCATGGTGCCAGGCTTCGAGGAGGCCGCCGCAGGCGCAGAAGCGGTTTGCTGTGGTGGGAGGGACATTTATGGTAGTGTTTTTTTTAAAAAAAAAAAACCGAACCTGGCTTGGCGCGGCTGCGCTTTGGTAGGCCCAATGAATCTGACTTTGCTTAGGCAGTCGCCGTTCAGGAACGCGCTCCAGCGATATCTGCCACCTGCCCGGTGTGCTGCCTGGCTTTGCGCACCGCCAGTTCGGCCACAGTGTTGACGATCCAGTCGAAGTTTTCCTGGCCGACCGAGTTCACATCCGCATCGGGCGCGGGATTCATGAAGTCGATGGCGTAGGGAATGCCGTCCTCGCAAGCGAATTCGACGGTATTCAAGTCATAGCCCAGGGCGCGGCACAAGGTGATGCAATCGCGTTCCCACGCGCTCGATCAGCTTGGGATCGGTCGGCGGCGGGTTCTTCACATATCGTTCGTGGAAGGGCGCAGACGGATCGTAGTGCATGATGTGCACTTTCTCTTGTCCCACAACGTAGCAGCGGAAGTACTCTTTGAATTTCACCCCGCGCTGCAGCGTCATGCAGAGATCGCGCGACTGATCGTAGGCGTTGAAAAACTCTTCCGGCGAATTGACTTTGTAAACGTCCTTCCAGCCGCCGCCGTCAAACGGCTTCAGGAACGCCGGAAAGCCGACGTAGCTGAAGATGCTGTCCCACGGCATGGGGAACTGCAGGTTGCGCATGGAGCGGTCGGTCGTTCCGGCGGGATGCTCTTTATGCGGTAGCAGGACGGTGGGAGGAATCGCGACCCCCAGCTTTTCACCCAGCGCGTAGTTGAAGAACTTGTCGTCGGCGCTCCACCAGAAAGGATTGTTGATGACATGGTGCCCGAAAGGGCCGCGTTCTTCACGTAAGCGCGATAGAAGGGAATGTCGTGCGAGATGCGGTCCACGATGACGTGGTAAGGAGAGGGCTCGGCCATGCGGACTTCGCCCACGGTGGCCAGTTCGGCCTGGATTTCCGGATCTCCCATGGCGTTGATCTTTCGACCAACGCTGGAGGAAAGGTGGTCTCCATGCCAAAAATGATTCCGATTTTCTTCACAACTGCTCCTTAAAGGCGGGCGACACGCGTCCCTTGACTCGACGACAATGATAGTTTGGGAAGGCCCGGAAAACGTGCGATTGGGCGCACTACAACAGCTACAATATTGTAGGCGAAACGGCCCAAAACTAAAGCATCGACGGCCGCTCATCTATCCCAGATACGCCCGCGCCATCGGCCGCCACCACGGCCAGTCGTGATAGCTCTGGTCGCCCCACACGTACAGCTCGTGGCGGATGCCGCGCGATCCCATGATCGCCGCCATCTGGCTGTTGTCGTTCCAGCACATGTCCCACTCGCCGGTGGAAAGCACGGTGCGGATGTGGTCGTAGCGCCAGCCATCGGTACAGTTCGCCAGGTAGTCGGGAGGGTTGTTGAAGTACGCGTCTTCGCTGTACCAGCCGTTCAAGAAGCGCTTGATGTCGAACGATCCGCCCATGGTGACGCAGTCGGTAACTTTGTCGGGATGGCGGAAGGCGAAGTTCAAGGCGTGATACGCGCCGAAGCTGCAGCCGGTGACGATGGTCCGCGGGTTCCAGTTCTTTTTCCACATCAGGGCAGCACGTCATTCAGGATGTAGCGCTCGTATTGCAGATGCCGCTGCACGCGCCAGTAGGGATGCGCCTGCTTGTTGTACCAGCTCTCGGTATCGACGCTGTCCACGCAGTAGAGCTGCAGCTGACCATCTTCCAGCCGGTCGGCCAGCGCGGCAACCATTTTGTTGTCTTCGTACTCGAAAAACCGTCCCATCGATGTGGGGAAGACGAGAACTTTCGGACCATCGTGTCCGAAGATAAGCATATCCATGTCGCGTCCAAGGTCGTTGGACCACCAGCGATGAAATTCACGATTCACTTTGTGCAAGCCTCTGACGGAGAGATTTGGAATTGGATTCCATGGTCTGCGGTCGAAGGACAGCGCGCAACTGCGTTTGACATCACGTGGAGGTCTGCAGGCCGAGGAGGGATCTGCTTTAGAGAGCGAGAAGAGCAGATTGCTCGCGCCACAAGGCGCACGTAATGACAATTGCAGAGGACCCGCAGATGCGCTTGGTGCTTCCAACGCCAATAGGAGCCACAATTCTACAGGATGCGACCGAATCCATAAGAAAGCTATCCTGACCGGGTCGTCGATCGAGCACTTTGGGGAATTCAACCGCTGACCGGCGTATCTCCACAGACTGCATCTAAAGTTTGCAGGAGCCGCGGGTTTTCTATTGAGCCGAACCGCCGCCATACCCTCATTCCAAGTACCTCATCCGATGCCGACTACAGCCGACATGAACTAGACCCTTGCCGCCGGACCGGCGACTGAATCACGGCTGCGAATGCATCGGCAGTTCGCCTCGCAGGTAGGAAGAGAAAGCACGACTTCATCGTCTATCTGCCTCCGATGTATGAAGACGAGACCGACCGGCGCTATCCCGTGCTCTACATGCAGGACGGCAGAACCTCTTTGATCCGGAGACCAGCTTCATCAAGGGCAACTACTGGCGCCTGGGCGAGACCGCCGACCATCTGTTCGACACCGGCGAGATCGAGCCGCTGATCATCGTCGGCATCTACAACACGGGCGAGCATCGCCTGGATGAGTACACGCCGGTGGAAGACAAGCGCCTTGGCGGCGGCCAGGCTGACAGCTATGGGCAGATGCTGGTGGAAGAGCTGAAGCCCTTCATCGATCGCACCTATCGCACGCTGCCGGGCGCAGCCAACTGCGGATTGGGCGGCTCGTCCCTCGGCGGGCTGGTGACGCTCTATCTCGGCCTGCGCTACACCTGGATGTTCAGCAAGCTGGCGGTCATGTCGCCGTCGGTATGGTGGCGCAATCGGGCGATCCTCAAGACCGTCGCCCAGATCAAGAGAAACCCGAGCTGAAAATCTGGCTGGATATCGGGACCAAGGAAAGCCATCGCGCCCTGCCTGACGCGCGCGAGTTGGAGATCACGCTGGTAAAGAAGGGCTGGGTCCACGGAGAGGACCTGGCGTATATGGAAGCGGAGCGCCGAGCATAACGAGTCGGCGTGGGCGGAGCGGGTCGCGCCGATGCTGAAGTTTTTGTTTCCGGCGAAGAAATATAGGCCGATCCTGAAATCTTTTGTTTCCGGCGCAGAAGTAAGAGGGTCGCATCGGTACGTGTCCGGCGACTGTCCTTTGCTTCTTGTCATCCCGACCGAGGGCTTCAGCCCGAGCGGAGGGATCTGCGGTTCGTAGGTTCGTCAAAGCAGCGTTCGCTCGTAAATCGGATTGGCGTCGTTTTGTCGAAGGGCTATAGTCCGCAAGAAGCTCATCCTCACACCTTGGCAGGGGCTGAAGCCCGATTTACTTTACTTTGATCGGCACAACTAAGTCGTGCCCTAACACAAACTTCCGCATGAAACTCGTTACCTTTCTCGATCAATCCTCGCGCCAGCACATCGGGGCTCTTACGCCCGACGGGCGCATCGTCGAGCTGACCGCCGCTTCCAAGCTGCATTCGCGTGAAACGGGAAAGACCTCGGCGCAGGGAGCAGACGCCTCGTGCCGTCCGATATGCGTCAACTCTTCGAAGGTGGGGATCGCAGCCTCGACGCGGCGCGGGCTGCACTGGATTACGTCGGCGCAGAAGCCGGACAAAGGTGTCGACGGCGAACCCATTTTCTACAGTCGCGACGCAATCAGCCTGAAGGCCCCGATCATCCCCAAGAAGTTCTTCCACACCGCCGGCAACTTTCGTGAGCATCATCATGAGGCGCAGAATGCCGGCTTCTCGCATCCCGTGCTGCCGTGGATTGTGTTCTTTCAGAATGTCGACGCCATCATCGGCCCCGACGAGCCGGTGATCTTCCCGCCGCATCTGACGCAGGAACTGGACTACGAATTGGAACTGGCGATCGTACTGAAGAAGGCGGGGAAGCACTTCACCGCGAAAGAAGCGGCCGACTACGTTGGCGGCTATGTCATCTTCAACGACATCACGGCCCGCGACATTCAGCGCGAGGAGATGAAGTCCGGCGTCTTCAGCTTCTGCAAGGGCATCGATTCGTTTTGTCCGCTGGGCCCGCACATCGTCACCGCCGACGAGATCAAAGATCCACATAATCTCGCGATGGAACTGCGGGTCAACGGCGAGCCGCGGCAAGTTTCGCACAGCAGCAAGATGTCGGTGACGATTCCCGAGATACTGGCGCACTACTCGCCCATGGGCTACAGTGCGGGCGATGTGGTCTCGACCGGAACGGTGTCGGGCGTCGCGGCCTTCAGCGCCGATCCCAAGGCCTGGTACCTGAAGCCCGGCGACGTGATGGAATGCGAGATCGAACAGATTGGGGTGCTGCGGAATCCCGTGATGGCGTGGGAGAAGGCGAATGGGGGCCAGGAATGACCGATCTCGCCGGAAAGGTTTGGACCAGCGAGCTGAACTCCCGTGCCGACGTCCGCCCGCAATCGATAACTCGCACCCCATACGTTTCTACGACACGACCCTGCGCGATGGAGAGCAGACGGTTGGCGTCATCTTCAGCCCGCAGCAGAAGCTGGAGATCGCACGCAACTGGACGAACTCGGCGTGGGACGAATCGAAGCCGGCTTCCCGAAAGTGTCGGCCGAAGACGGCGAAGCCATCTCCCTCATCCTCAATGCGGGGCTGAAGCACTCCGAAGTGTGGGGCTTCGCGCGGGCTACTCGCGGCGACGTGGAAGAACTGGTTCGCCTCGGATTGCAATCTTCCGTGATCGAAGTTCCGATCAGCGACATCAAGCTGAAGGCCTACGGAATCTCGCGCGAGGAAGCGGTGCGGCGCGCAACGGATGCGATTCGGTTCGCCGCCCAAAACAAAATTCGCATTGCGTTTTTCGGTGTCGACGGCTCGCGCGCCGATCTCGATTTTCTGAAGCACATTTACTTCGCCGCCTTAGAAGCCGGCGCGAAAGAGATCGTGCTGGTCGACACGATCGGTGTCTGCTCGCCGGAGGCAGCCGAATTTCTGGTGCGATGGGCGAAGGATTGGGTGGGAAACGAGATCCCGATCCACTGGCATGGCCATAACGATTTCGGGCTTGGCACCGCTGTGCGATCGCCGCCGTCCGCGCCGGGGCCACATGGATTCACGGCACCATCAACGGGATGGGTGAGCGCGCCGGGAATGCCGACATCGCAGAGGTCGCACTGGCGCTGCAATGCCTGTACGACATGCCGAACTGAATCTGGAGCGGATTCGCGAGATTTCCGAGCCGGTCCGCCGAGCGGGGAAGTACGAACTGGAAGGCTGGAAGCCGTTGATCGGCGACAACCTCTTCCTGCGCGAGAGCGGCGCGGTCGCCAGCCAGTTTCACATTCCCGAAGCCATCGAGCCCTACGCCGCTGAGCTGGTAGGCGCACGCGAGGCATCGTTCTGGGCAAGAAGAGCGGCCTGGACAGTGTTCGCTGAAAGCGGAGGAACTCGAAATTGATTTCCGGAAGCTCGTCGCGGCGCGGTTCTGGAAGCGGTAAAGCGCAAAGCCATTGCCAAGGGCGGACTGCTGAACGATGACGAGTTTCGTGCCATCGTGGCATCGAAGGACGGGCCGCACGCAATCAAGAGAAATTGAGGCGGCTTCGCTGAGCCGCCCCTGCTGAACGAATTCCTACTGCACCAGAACGTGCGTGGCCTTGTCGCCTGCAAATGTCATTTCCGTGAGTACGCGCTCGTTCTTCGCGTTGGTGACGGAGACCAGTTCCGGCGCTCGGCTTTCGCCTTCAACGGCACCAAGTTACAGTTTGCCTTGGCTTCAGCCTTTTTCCGCCGATCTGCTGGAAAGTCATAACGTGAGTTTGCCCGTTCATCTGATGAGTGGCGGTGTAGTTGCCGGCAGGCAAAGCGTGCCCCCTACGAGTGTGGGCACGGTAAACGAAATGTTCCGCTTCTCGGCAATAACCATCGCATTATCGCTGGCCAGCATGGCCGTGCAGGCAAATACCACGAACACCGCGAGGAACGCGGCGATCATTCGTTTCTGAAACATGATTCCTCCATAAATACCCGCAGAAATGCGGGTTACCACAACTCCGAGTGTAGGGCGAGTGGGGTTGGATTGCCGTGAGGGCAATCACAGGGGGCGGTGAAGCGTCCACCGCGAAGTGGCTCTCGCGAGCTTCGAGGAAAGCCATCAAGCTGTCATCGTTTTGTCATTTGAAGGTGCAGTCAGGGATGGAATTTACCTGATAAACTCAGTAGAGCGATTCCTCCACACCATGAGCCAAAACTTCAAGTTATACCTGCAACTCGCACTGTGGATATGCTGTTTCGGGTTTGTTATGCCCATCTGGGGACAGGATGCCGCAGCGCTTCAAGACGTGCCTGACGCGTTGCCCAACGCCCCCAGCGCCATCCTGGCTCAGGCAGGCTGCCCCTCCCCAGAAAGCGAGCCGGCAACGGGACTCAGCAGCAGCATCAGGAACCCGGACCGGACACTAAGCTGCCCGAAACGTCGAAGCTGGAACAGAGTTCGACACAGACGCCGGTGTCTAAGGAACAGCCGAAGCGCATTTTGTTCATCATCCCGAATTACCGGGCGGTGAGCGCGGACGCCAACGTTCCTCCACTCGACCCCAAGGGCAAATTCAAACTTTTCTTTCAGGACAGCTTCGATTATTCGACGTTCATCTACGTAGGCGCACTGGCGGGCATTGGACTCGCGGAAAACAGCACTCCGGAATTTCAGCAAGGCAGCCGGCTACGCCCGCTATTATTGGCATTTCTTCGCTGACCAGGCAGTGGGCAACGCATTCACCGAGTGGCTGGTGCCTATCGCGACCAAAGAAGATCCGCGGTACTTCACCAAAGGGCACGGCAGCATCTTGTCACGGACGGGATATGCGATCAGCCGGTTGGCCGTTACCCGAACCAACAGCGACGGCAGATCGTTTAACTTCTCGGAGGTAGTAGGCAATGGCTCAGCGGCCGCGATCTCGTCGCTGTACTATCCCACGGCTGAGCGTACCTGGACGAAGATCGGGCAACGCTGGGTCGACGAGATCGCACTCGACGGCTTCTTCAACGTGGTCAAGGAATTCTTGGCGAGAACCATTGCGCACAGCGTTTTCCGGCAGAAGTAGCGGGCGAACGCTCGTTACGCCCCTGCCAGAATGGTAAGCCATTAGGATCCGGCTCCGACCGGTTCTTCTACTTCAGAAATCGGTTCCGGGTGCGCGTCCCCAGCCTCAACTGGTTCTGGAGTTGCCTCCGCCTCAGGTTGCTTGACCTCTTCTGCTTCCGATTGTCTTTCTCCTCTGGCTTGGGCGAAAGTTCGGCTAGCAGCACCACGGAACGGCCTGCGACTTCCAGGTTCGCCTCGATTGAGTGCTCGCCAAACGGGTCGTCGAGATCGTGTGTATTCATCAGCAGCTTCCAGCCGCGATTCTCGGGCGATTGCGGAAGGGTATAAGTGACGTTCTCGGCCGAGGAGTTCAGCAGGATAAGGAACGAGTCTCGATGACGGGCTCACCCATCTCGTCGATCTCGCCCAGAGTTGTGCCATTGAACAGCACCGCCAGGCTGCGCATCCAGCCGGTGTTCCACTGCTCCTGGGTCATCTCCTGCCCATCCGGTCGGTACCAGGCGATGTTCTTCGACTAGGAGTGGTAGACCTCGCGATCCTGGAAGAACTTGCGGCGGCGCAGGTTGGGATGGGCTCTGGCGAAAGGCGATCAGCTCGCGCGTAAACTGCAGCAGCTTGATGCGACGCTCGTCCAGATTCCAGTCGTTCCAACTGATCTCGTTGTCCTGGCAATAGGCGTTGTTGTTGCCGTGCTGAGTGCGTCCAATCTCGTCTCCGCCGCACAGCATCGGGACGCCTTGCGACAGCAACAGCGTTGCCAGCAGATTGCGCTTCTGGCGTTCGCGCGCCGGCAAGATTTCTGGATCGTCGGTTGGTCCCTCGACGCCCATGTTCCAGGAGTTGTTATCGTTGGCGCCGTCCTGATTGTTTTCGCCGTTGGCCGGTTATGTTTGTCGTTGTAGCTGACCAGGTCTTCGAGGGTGAAGCCGTCGTGCGCGGTGACGAAATTGATGCTGGCGTAGGGACGTCGTCCGTCATGCTGATACAGATCGCTGCTGCCGGTCAGCCGGTAGCCGAGATCGGAAAGCTGTCCCTCGTCGCCCTTCCAGTAGCGGCGAACGGTGTCGCGATATTTGCCATTCCACTCTGCCCACAACACCGGGAAGTTGCCGACCTGGTAGCCGCCGCTGCCGACATCCCATGGCTCGGCAATCAGCTTCACCTGGGAGATGACCGGGTCCTGGTGAATGATGTCGAAGAAGGCCGCCAGCCGGTCGACATCGTGGAGCTCGCGCGCCAGGGTCGCCGCCAGGTCGAAGCGGAAGCCGTCGACGTGCATCTCCGTCACCCAGTAGCGGAGGCTGTCCATGATGAGCTTGAGCACCTGCGGATGGCGCACATTCAGGCTGTTGCCGGTGCCGGTGTAGTCCATGTAATAGCGCAGATTGTCGGGCACCAGCTTGTAGTAGGTCGGGTTGTCGATGCCGCGAAAGCTGAGCATCGGTCCGAGCTGATTGCCTTCGGCGGTGTGGTTGTAGACCACGTCGAGGATGACCTCGATGCCTTCGCGATGCAGGGCCTTCACCATGGCTTTGAATTCCGGGACCTGCGTCCCGTGCCGCCGAAGAAGCAGTACTGCGAATCCGGGCTGAAGTAGTTCAGGGTGTTGTAGCCCCAATAATTGCGGAGTCCGCGATCCACCAGCGCCTTGTCGTGCACGAACTGATGAACCGGCATCAACTCGACCGCGGTGATGCCCAGCTGTTTCAGGTAGTGAAGCGCCGGCGGCGAAGCCAGTCCGGCATAGGTCCCGCGCAGGTCTTGGGGGATATGCTCGTCCAGCATGCTGAAGCCGCGGACATGCATTTCGTAAATGACGGAATCGCTGAGCGGCGATACGCGGCGGCCGGTCGTGCTCCCAATCGAAGTAGGGGCTGACCACAATGCTCTTGGGCATGCCTGAAGCGCTGTCGCGACGGTCGATATTGAGGTCGGCGTTCTCGCCGCCGAAACGATAGGGGTAGATAGGCTTGTCCCAATCAACCCGACCGATATGGCCTTGGCGTAAGGATCGATCAGCAGCTTGGCGGGATTGAAGCGCAGTCCTCGTCGCGGGTCCCAGGGACCGTGCACGCGATAGCCGTAAAGTTGTCCGGGCTGCAGTCCGGGGACGTAGCAATGCCAGACAAAGGCGGTTTGGTCGGGCAGTTGAATGCGCTCGGTCTCGCGGCCGACGATTGTCGTAAAGGCAAAGCTCAATTTTGGTTGCGTTCTCTGAATAGAGAGCGAAATTGACCCCGGTGCCATCCCAAGTGGCTCCCAAAGGGTAAGGCTTTCCCGGCAAACAGCGACGTTCCATCCGTCCTCCGAATCCAGCATACTTTGGATGCAGTTTTGGTCTCCGGATTGCTTATCAGAGAAGCGGAGGGGTTTACAGTTAAAGAGCTTCGATGTGCCCCCGGCTATACCTTTTGCCGCGTCACGGCATCCTAGTTAAGTCATGGGAATGCACGGCAGGTCAGAGGAAATGCGCCAATCCGGAATGTCATGCCGAGTTCAAGCGACTGGGCACGGGCAAGATCTATAGCCTCCCGGTGACGCAGTCGCAGGCCTGGGGACTTCCTGCCGACGTCAAGCAAAAGGTTGTGTGGCTTTGCTCCAAATGCGCCGCCAGCAAAGACGTGGAGTTCGATGAACAATTCTGAGTGCAGATCGTGAGCCGGTAACGGTCGCAGGGCAGCGAACAGCGTAATCTCAAGTAGCCCCGTATAACGGAGAAGCTTTGCCCGATTGCGAATCGCCTTAGCGTTGCGATAACGTGGTTCGTATGAGTGAGGCGACTCTTTCCGCAAGAATTCAAATCGTGATTCCTGCCGACGCTTGTCGAGCATTGCAGGGAAAGCCCGGCGACAAGATCCAGGTAATCGTTCGTGGCGACAGTTGATTCTGTTCAAGAAACCCAAGTCATATCGCGTTGCGATCGCGGCTTAGCTTGTCGTGGTCTATATCCCCCAGACCATGAGGAGGGACGCGAGGATTGGTTAAAAGCAGTTCGCCGGTAGCGGGCTCATCCTCTCCGCCATTAAAAAAAAAAATATATATATATATATTTTTTTCTCTCAACAGGTATACTGCTGCAGAACCGGTTTAGCGCCGGCATCGAACATCCATGGTTTCGCGGCCCCAACCTATCAGCGAGCAGGACCTGCGTGATCTTCGGCTTCGGCGCAGTGGTTTCGCGCGAGAGCCGACAGCGCTTGCTCAACCGCGACGGCAGCTTCAATGTCGAGCGCCGCGGACTGGGCTTTTTTGCCTCTTAAGCCTTACCACATTTTCCTCACCATGCCCTGGGGACAGTTTTTTCTCGTTCGTGCTCGGGGGTATTTTCTGGCAAACTCCATATTTGCTCTTGCCTACATGGCCTGCGGCCCGAATGCTTTGCTTACCAGCACTCCCGGAATTCAGGAGCACCAGTTTTTGCGCGCCTTCTTTTCAGCGTAGAAACTATCTCGACGATCGGATACGGAAACATCGTCCCCAACGGTATAGCGGCGAAATCATCGTCACCATCGAGGCGCTGGCCGGACTGACGGTTTTGCCATGGTCACCGGCCTGTTGTTTGCCCGATTCTCGCGGCCAACTGCCAGGGTGCTGTTCAGCAGTCATGCGGTCGTAGCGCCGTATCAGAACATCAAGGCGCTGGAATTTCGCGTCGCCAACGCCCGCTCCAACGAACTGATCGAAGTTACCGCCAAGGTCATGCTGAGCCGCTTTGAGGACGTGGATGGGGTGCACACCCGGCGCTATTACCCCTCAAGTTAGAGCGCGAGGGCGTGGTATTTCTTCCCTTGACGTGGACCGTCGTGCATCCCATCGACGAAGAAAGTCCGTTCCATAGCGAGACCGTCCGAATCGTTGCAGGAGTCCAGCGCAGAGATACTGGTCCTGTTGAAGGCGTTCGACGAGACCTTCTCCACAATCGTGCAGACCCGCACCTCCTACACCTTTGACGACTTGGTATGGGTAGCGCGTTTTGCCAATGCCTTTATGGCCGACGCAGCCGAGCGTTTTGCAAAGCACCCCGGAGCAAGAAAAGGTAGCTATCGATATGCGCCTTTTTGACATCATCGAACCGGTCAGCGATCGATTAAATCGTTGAATATCTGCCCCACTCCCGCACAATATCCTCGAACCTGTCACCCTACTTTTAGCAGGGCTCTGTCCCGATGTGCTGTTCGGCTGCAACGCCGGCAGTCTGTCTCGCCTGCGCCCACAAACAAAATGGAGGAACTATGGCTGAAGCAATTCTTGACGGCATGAAGCGGGCTTCGGCTCGGTCCATCGTGCTTGGCATCTTGATGATCGTCGTCGGAATTATTGCCATGCTGGCTCCCTGGGAAGTTCGGACTGGTGATCGCGCTGGTGGTGGGATGGTCTGCGATCTTCAATGGCGTGGCGCAGATCATCTACGGCGTCCGCACCCATGGCGGCTTGCATGTGGTCGTTGGAAGTCGTGCTCGGGCTCATCTACATCATTGCAGGAATTTATCTGCTCATGCATCCGGTAGGCGGGACTGCTGGCGCTCACCCTGTTGCTGGCGTGCTTTCTGCTAGTGTACGGCATCTTCGCTCTCGGTGCTGGCCTTCAAGATGAAACCGCATCGGCGGGTGGGGATGGGTGTTGTTCGACGCTATCATCACCATCTTGTTGGGGATTTTGATTTGGGCTCACTGGCCCTTTAACTCGGACTGGGTAGTGGGGACGCTGTTTGGGATCAGCATCTTCGTCTCGGGCATAACCCGTCTGATGATGTCGCTGGCCCTCTGCCGGATCTCTACCCAGGCGGCCTAAGCTACGGACGGATTTACCGGCAGTTGATGTTGGGCTGCCGCCTTACGGCGGCGGCATGAAGGGGGGCACACTAATACCCGGGAGTCGGGTTCACCCTAATTCAGCTAGCTCGCGCCATGGCACCTTCGACTCCGTAGGTCGTCAAGTGCAAAAGCGGGACATCTGCATTTTCGTCTTGCATCCACCGCCATGTCCTAACTCGCGCGCCCAGCGCCCCCTAGTTTACCTTTCTTTTCCTCTCTCAATTCCGCACACTCACGCCGCTAGAGAGTGCCGTGCCTGCGATCTGTGGAAGCGGGGAACGCAGACCGTCTTTGGAGAGGGAACCCGCAAATGCGCGGGTGATGTTCGTGGGCGAGCAGCCGGGCGACAAAGAAGACTTGGAAGGGAAACCGTTTGTCGGCCCCGCCGGAGCCCTTCTTGACAAAGCTCTGCTCTGAAGCCGGGATCGCCCGCGAGCCAAGTTGACAGTAACCAACGCCGTGGAAGCACTTCAAGTGGGAGGCACGCGGTAAGCGACGAATCCACAAAAAGCCGAACTCCCTGGAAATAGCCGCCTGCCGTCCCTGGCTCGACGCTGAGATTGAACTAGTGAAACCCGACGTTGTGGTATGCCTAGGCGCAACAGCGGCACAGGCGCTTCTGGGGCGCAGTTTTCGAGTGACGCGGCAGCGCGGCCAACTAATGCCATTTGCCGCCGGCAGGCAGATCCTGGCCACGGTTCATCCTGCTTCGACGACGCGCGCCCGACCAAGAATCTCGTCATCGGGAATTCGTAGCTCCTGGTGAGGGACTTGCGGATCGTAAGCGAAGGTCTTGACCCAGTCTGAGGGAGTTTTCAGAAAAAAAGAATTTCCAGTGAAGAAATCCCGGTTCGGGTTCATACTAGGGTGACCAGGAAATTGGATAGATAGTGCCACGAATCGAGGTTTTGTGGAGTGAGGGCCTTGTCTCCCGAATTGGAACAGATCCGCCGCGAGGTGGAGCAGCTTACACGCACCGTTCCCTCGGAAGCCGGCTGGTATCAGGCTCCGCCGGGGAAGTGGAGTTGTGCCCTCATTTTTGAGCACCTCCTTTTGAGCTACACGGGGACCACGAAGGGCTTGCTCTTTGCAGGTCATGAGTGGAGGACGACCTCTGGGAGCAAGGCCCACCCATCAGCGGACACGGTCAAAAAAGCTATGTTGGTCACCAAACTCGGTATTCATGCCATCAGGGCGTACCGCTCCAACAGTCACAACCTAACAGCATGGATATACCGTGGTCTCGTCATTAGCGATTCCATGAGGCGGTTCTATGACGGGTTGGTCGCCCTGGATGCTACCTTGGCGGATGCGGAGCGCCGTTTCGGACGCCGGACTAAAAGCTGTTGGACCATCCGATTCTGGGACCTCTTAACGCCAAGGAATGGCGCCAGTTTCATCTTAGGCACCCCACGGCAGGCACCATTTGAAAGCAGGCAGCAAGGGCAAAGCGGGTCGCGAACAAGAATACGCCGAACCTGATTTCTAGCTCCCCCCGATTGGAACACCCCAAGATACCAGCGCCACGCTGCTTGTCCAATGAGGGGATCGAGGCCAACTGAGAGCCACCCGCCCAGAAAGTACGCCAAAGGGAATTTCGCGGCTGAGGAAGCCCTGGTTTCCTCGCCCCGTCGGAAGCCTCTGCCGTGTGGGTTCGCCGGTTATTTTCCCGGGCTAACAGGCGGGGGGTAAAGCACGGCCAGGATGGGCGCAGTGAATATCACGAACAGAATAAGCTTGAGACCTAGAAAGGCGCCTGACATCGCCAGCAGCGCGATGTCGCCGAAGCCCAAGCCGTGCTTCTTGCGGACAAGATAGTACAGGCCCCAAGCGACATAAAGAAAACCGGCGCCCATCGCTGCTGCCAGACCGGAGTCGAGCAGCGACAGCCAGTGCATGTTTTCTACGTGGGTGTTGTAGACCCCCAGCAGAAACTGAGTGCCAGTGGTATCCGTGGGGGCAATCCATGCCAGTCCCAACCCCAAGGCGATCCCTGAATAAGTGAATTCTCGCGGCAGCAGGCCGGTTTCTGCGTCCATGAAAATAAGCCCCAGAACCAGGAAGCTGAAGAGACAGAACTTCAACGTCAAGCCAGGTCAGCCCAAACCAGAGGAAGCAAGTCGCGAACAGAATTGCCGTAAGCAGTTCCACGGCGGGATATCGCACTGAGATCGGACGGCAACAATCGCGGCAACGTCCGCGCAATACCAACCAACTTATCAGCGGAATGTTGTCGTGCCAGCGGACGGGCGCGTTACAGGCTGGGCAGTGGGAACGAGGCGACACGACAGACTGGTCCCGCGGAATGCGGCTGATACAAACGTTCAGAAAGCTGCCGAACGCCAGTCCGATGATGAACAGCGCGCATTCCAGAAGTCGATCCAAAGGGCTCTGTCGCAGTCCTCTCCTACGGCTGGTGAAAGCTAAGCAGGTGGCCGGTCAAGGTCACGTCACAAATCTGCTTCTCTGGTGGCTCCTCAATCCAGTTGATAAGCTTGCGATTCAGCAGACGTACCTCCGGATCGACGCTCTTGCCAGGGCTCCCCCGTCTTCTTCGCGGATGGGCACCCGGTAGCATTTCTCTCCATTCGGTTCCTGGTCCTTCCATTCGAACAGCGCTGCCTCCAGGTCGTCGGAGAGCGACTCATTGGGATGAAGGCACAGAATCCACTCGTTCGATGCGTCCATCGCATAGGCTCCCGACTTGACACCCGGAATCGCGTTTCTGACGGTTGCGCCGTGGTCTCGCGCGATTTTCACCGTGTCGTCTTCAGAGCAATCGTCAATCACCAAAACCTCATCGCACGGACGAAGCGATTGCAGGGCGCGGCCGAGTCGCAGACCATCATTGTGAGTATGCAGTAAAGCGCTAATTTTTGGCATGGGCAGCCTTAGTGAGGATATCGCAGCCCGGAGGAGCCGCATGTAGTTAGACGCAAAAATGCGCAGTCAGGGCCACTGTCATGCGCGTTCTTTTGCGATTAATCGGGATGACTGCGGATGCTCAGGAGAGCGGTGTCCGTCCTCCATTGCGATCGTTGCGCCCTGAGGCATCACGACCAGCGTGTTGATGGTCTGGAAGTTCAGCACGGCTTCAGGCCCAAGTTTGATCTGCTCGCCCTTCTTTGCGGCGGCCACACCGGTTCCTGCGCCCGCACCGCTGGCCGCGCCGATGGCTGCTCCGCGGCCGCCTCCAATGATGCCGCCCAGCATCGCTCCGGCTACTGTCCCTATACCTACCTTGGTCGCTGTGCTCTTGCCTTCGCCTTTACCCTGCCGCGACCACTGGTTGGTCTGCAGGCTGTAGGTCTTGCCATTCACGGAAAGGGAAGTCAGCTCCAAGGTCAGGACGGACTGGCCGGCAAAGCGTCCCGCGCTCTTAACATCGGCGACTCGGCCAGTCGACATCCGCTCCCGAGGGAATCACGGTCTCACCATCCATGACGATGGGCGCGGTAAGCGACGCGTGGAAGGTGTCGCCCATCTGATTCTTCTCGGAATCGAGTGACTGGTTCAGCCGCACCGACAACTGTGTGCCCGCGGGGATCGTGACCTTCTGCGGCGGCGGAGGCGGGGTGGCGGAGCGGGCCCGCCGGGGCTGTGTCGGCGGCGCTCCCGGGAACGGCGGGCGGCGGATTGCTTACTCGCCTCATTGCCGGCCGATTCATCCTGCGAAGCTTGCGATGATGCCGCGCCGTGGACTTCTGTTCTTTGTGTCGCGCGCTGGCTGCTCCGGAGCCGGCTGCTCGCGGGAGCTGCCGGCGGCGGCGCGGCTTGCGCTTGCTGCACCTGCAGATTATTGACGACGGTTCGTACGCCTTCGATGGTGGCGGCGTCACTGGCGGCCGCGGCGCGCTCGGTATCGCTGGTTACGTCGCCGCTGAGGGTGACCACGCCATTGGCAGCCTGTACGTCGATCTGCCGGCTCTGGATCCCAGCGTCGCTATAGATCCTGGTCTGAACGTCGGTGGCGACCTGCGCGTCCGACCGCTCGGTCTTGCGCGAACATCCCAACAACAAGCCAGGCTTACCGCAACAGCACCGCAGGCGTAGAAGGGCCCTTCATCCTCATTGCTACTCCTCGTTTTGATTCCTCAATGGTAAACACGACTGCAGCGAAGTTGTCGCTGCGCCGGCCAGGGAAAATAGGGTTCGCTGCATATAAGATGCAGAAAATGGCCGAACGGAAGCAGCTAGCCGATCGGGCTGTCGTAGGATGTCAGGGCGGTCGGCACGCCCGTTCTGTGACGGTTCAGGTGCGGATCGCTGTCGTTCCGGAGCGCTCTCTAATTCGATGGTGGCGACAACTGGGCGGCTCGGTCAGCCGATTGTTGATGGCGAACAGCGCCAACTCCAGGCGGCTAGCTACTCCCACCTTGTCGAAGATGTTGGTCAGGTGATGCTTGACGGTGTCTTCGCTGAGCGAGAATTTGCGGGCAATCTCCTTGTTGCTCAATCCGGCGACGATGGTGGTGAGGATGTCCATCTCGCGCTTGGTGAGGCCGTAATTGCGCGGCCGGTTTTTCGCCCGACGGGATTGGTGCGCATGAAGTCAACAATGTCGCCGACGGCTTCGCGTCCGATCCAGTATTGACCCGCCATAACGGTGCGAATGGCCTTCATCAGCAACTGCGTGGCGGCTTCTTTCATCACCACGCCGCGCGCGCCGAATTGCAGGGCCTGCACAATCTCCAGGCGCTCAACCGCAGCCGTGAGCACGATGATCTTGGTGTGCAGCCCATTCCCGTTGGACGACAATTCGCGGAGAACATCCATACCCGGCATCCGAGGCATGGCCAAGTCCAGCAGGAGAATGTCCGGCGTCAGCTCCCGGGTTTTGGTGACGGCTTCGGCGCCGTCGGCAGCTTCGCCCACGACCTCCAGTTCCGGTTCGGCCTCCAGCAAGCGACGCAGGCCATCGCGGAAGATGGTGTGATCATCGGCGATAATGATGCGCACAGACGGCTCCTTCTTATCCATAGTTCTCGTATCCTTTCTGCGGTATGGTGATTTCCAATCTCGATCCCTGTCCCGGCATCGATTCGATGACCAGGTCTCCGCCTACAGCGCGGACGCGTTCTTTAATGACCGCCGGACCCCGCCGCATGGCATCCAGTTCCCGCAGCGTGTAGCGACCGGAAAAAGGGAACCCGTTTCCGTCATCGTTGACGACCAGCTTCCACAGGCCGCTCTGTGCGCCGAAACGCACCACGGCTGCTTGCGCTCCACTATGCTTGCGAATGTTGACCAGGCTCTCCTGTACTACCCGGGCCAGTTCGCGGCACGTTGCCGCGGGAAGATTTACCTCCTGCAGCTCGGAGATGAAGCGCACAGCAATGCCAGTGTCTCTGGAGAAACGTTCCACGAGTTCGGCAATAAAGTCAAGAAATTGATGAGGGCCAATATCAATGGGCCGCATGGTCTGCATCAGCTCGCGCAGGTTCAGGACCTCGAGCCGCAGCAAATCCTGTATACGCTCCAGCTCCGAAGATAGATTGGGATTCCCAGCTGCCCGGCGTCGAAGTACGTCAACCTGCATCTCGATACTGATCAGGGACTGGATGGCGGTGTCGTGCAGCTCGCGCGCCACGCGCGCGCGTTCGGTCACCCCGGCTCGCGAACGAAACGCCTGGAACATGTAGACCGAATACAGAGCCGGTGTCACCTGGCGCAGCACATTTTGCATGAAGCGCAGCTCGTGCTCGCAACGCCGATCCTAGCTGCGGATCCAGCAGCACCAGACGCCCGTACCACTCTTTCCCCATCTCGTGGCTGACAACCAGCACAGACTTTGCGGCGGAAACCGGTATGTCGAAATGCTGTATATCGACAGGATCGAGGCGACGTCCTTCTTCATCGAGAGCGGTGATTGGAGCGCACCTTCCCGATCCGTCGCGCTGCAAAAAAAACGTATGCGGATAGTCGCGCATCAACTCGGAGTCGCGCTCGGCAGGAGCGACTTCCTGCATTTGAATTCCGGGGTAAGCCAGCTGCGGGATCTCCCAACGGAACGTGCGTCCGGTGCTGCTCTGGCAGACCACCTCGTAAACTGCTCTCGCGCGGAAGACCTTAGCCAATTCCAAAAGCGCCTGTTGTAAAGCGATGGCGAAGCGATCTCCCATTCGCGTGACTGACAAGATGCGGTTTGTCACCGCGATCTCCGCTCGCAGATTTTTTTCGGTTTCCGCAAGAAAACCCAGCAGAGCTCCCGCCATCAGCAGGAATCCGCAACGTAGCAGCAAACGGGCCAATTCGAGAGGCGGAACCTGTAGCTTCTGAGCGAAGGCGGGAAGGCAGTCGTGACCACTGCCGTGACCAGCAGCAATGCCAGGCTCGCGGCGGCCGTGGCCATGGTCTCCGCGAAGCCCCAGCGAAAAGCTGCGGCGAACATCGCAAACAGAAACAGTAGAAAGAAAAAACTGTTGGGAACGCGGGAGAAAAAGCAGAGCAGCGCCGGCCAGCCTACGTCATTGACTTGCGCCAACACGGCGAAATCGGAGCTTACTTTAGCCTGGGTCTGCAGACGCGCCAGCAGCGCCGCGCTGGCGACAACGTAGCCCAACAGTATCGCCAGCTCGACCGGATAGTGGCTGCTCTGACCCTTCAGGTAAACAAACCACACTCCGAGCGACGTTAGTGCCAGAAGCAGGCGCGAATAGGCGAGCACGCGTTCGACCGGAAGGTCTTCGCGTTGCAGCGCAGGGCTGCGCAGCCTGAACAGTAACCGCGGGAACAACGCCGATGATCGGAGAGCAGTTTCCATCGAGTTACTGGCGCTAAAGGGACGGTGGCCAAATTATGACACGAAAGCGCTATAAGGCAACAATGTTTCCTCCGGAAAGCCCCTTCTGGTCGAGAACGGAAAGTCCGGCGTGCCCAAAGGGTCACCCCTCGCTGAGAACTTTCTCACACCTTTGCGGGTAGAAGAGGCATTAGTTTAGGGCAATAGAGGCCGTGCGGCCGGACAAGATCACCCCGGCTGTGACCGCACTCACTGCATGAAGTTCTCATTCGACAGGTTGCCGCAGCGGTATAGCCGGCAGAAGCTCATTGAGGGTTTGCGGCAAGGCTAGTCGCAGGATGGGATTGCTGAGATCGTCCAGTCATTCGATAGACTGCCTCCGGTGCGGACGAAAGCGCACCGATGCCATTCCGCATCCCTTGCTAGACCGGAAGAAGTGTCTTTGCCGGAAGGAGGTACCGACAATGCGCCGAGGATTCTGGTTGAAGGTTTGCATCGTCACTGCCTATGTTGGCTCTGGTCACGGGTTGGTACACAAAAGCAAGTAAGAATGGCCCCAAGTATGACATGGCCAGTGAGGCGAAAATCAAGGGAGTCGTGGAAGACATGCGCGACATGCCCGGAACACTCGATGGGACGTACCTGGTCGTGAAGACCGACAGCAAGTCAGCGCTGGTCTATGTGGGACCAGGCGGTTTCCTCAAAGAGATTGAAGTTTCGTTTACCAAAGGCGATCAGGTTGACGTGGTCGGGTCGAAGGCCCCGGGCGCCGGCGAAGAGATCATCATGGCGCGGGAGATTACCGTCGGCACGAACACCTTCACCTTGCGGGACGAAAAGGGAGTTCCCGTCTGGTCAGGATGGAAGCCTCCAAGAAATAAGGCGGGCAAGTGATGTGGCGAGTGATGCTGCCGCTCCGCTTGAGCTAACCGTGCGATATCGCGACGCGTGAAGGAAGCCTAACAGCCGCGTGAACGGGTAGAACGGCGCTTCAGCGCCCCGGCAAAGCTGCTGTTAATGAGGTGGGGTTAGCGGGACGACAGCGCAGCACCCGGCAGGCGAAGGTCAGAACTTCGCCTGGTTTTGCTGACTTTTGATCGGCTATATTAAATCGCGTTATTTTCGACCCGCAAAAACTCGCCGGTCGAGGCGTTTACGGCAACGCGCAGTTTCGATTCGCCTCGCTGCGCCGTAGATGACGTGCCAGACCAATTCATTTTTCGGCGCGTCCCAATCGAGCACGAAGAACACCGGCTGTTTGGGGTCCTTGCTGGTGAGTTTGCTGCCGCCATTCTTTTCGGCGACCTGATAAGCAGTGTCGCTGTCCACCTTCAAGAAGCCGATGTTGAAAGGCTGGGTCGAGGTTTTGCCGGGTTCCAGGTATCTTCGGTGGTGAAGGTGATGCCTTGCTCAGGCGCATCCGGGCCGACCAGCCCTGACCACATGAACATCTTCATCATGCGCTTGGCGGGCGAGGCGAAGGAGGCGCGCCACACTCCGGCTTTGCCTTCCGTCTGGGGAGCGTCGGCGCTGAATTGCGACTGCAGCCGAAACGGCGTCGCATCGCCCGCCCAGCCGCGCGCCGAAAGATACATTTCTTGAAACGCCACCCGCCCGGTTTTGTATTCCGCTTGCTTGGGGGCCGGCTTTTTGGTTTCGCTCGCAGGCTGGTTCGAAGAACATCCGGCGAGCATAAGGGCGAGAAGACGAGGGTGAGCTTTCTCATAGTGAGCATTTAGTAGTTAGCAATTAGCTTGAAAAGCGAGCGAACATCCATCTTGCGAGTCCCGTTTACCTTAGCGATGTCCGTAAATATTGCAAGCAGTTTGGCATTAAGGCGCTGAGGAAAGCCAGCTCTTTTGAAGAGTGCCATCGGAGCGCCGTGCGTAACGAGCGCCATCGGCGCGAAATCGAAACCCAGGCCAGTTTTCATTGCAGGGAAGATGTAGATTAATGCCGCCCAGTGCTAGCGAAACTCTGAGGACCAGGCTTCAGTGCGGGCTGCAGCCTCTCCCTATTTACGGCACCTCAGCAGCGCTAAAGCGCCGCACTACCCGTAACTACTACCCTAACATCTACCTGTAATCACTACCCGTATTCACCGCCTCGGTAATCACTACCCGTAATCACCACCGGTAATCACTAACCGTTATCTCTCCCGGTAACAGTGAACGCGCCCTGTGCGCTCTGCCGCCTTGCCAACGCGGTTGGTCAGACTTCCGCAAAATACCAATTGCTAAATGCTAATTGCCAAGTGCTATTGCGCTACCGTGCCAGCAACGCGACGCCGCCGGCCACAAACACGGCAGCCATCCAGCGCCGATGGTCGACGCGTTCCTTCAGGAAGATTCGCGCCGCGACGGCATTAGCGATGAAGGTGAGGGAAGCGGAGGCCGGGCCGACAACGCTCACATCGTCCCATGACAGCGTGACCAGCAGACTGAAAAACGCCATCGCCATGAACAGCAATCCCAGCATGAACTGCGGGCTGCTCACGACGCGGCGACGACCTGCATCAGGCCGCGCGACGCCGAATTCGCCCAGGTCGCCAATATCTTTCATGGCGCGCGATTGCAGCACATCGCCGGCGGTCGCAGGTAACCACGATCGCCGCGATTCCTGCCCAGACGGCAACGCTGCTCACGCGTCGCTCCTGGTCAACTCCGGTGCGGCGACGCGCGGTCCGGCTGCGCGATCTTTCACCGCATGCGCTTCCGGCAACGGGGTGCGACCGGGCCGGTGGCAACGAATCCGACGCCAATCGTGATCAGCAGGATGCCCAGCCAATGTGACGGGGGGAACACCCTCATGCAGGAAGAGATGCGCCAGGAATGCCGTCAGCACATAGCCAATAGCCGTTGCCGGCAAGACATAAGTGAGATCGGCCCAGGAAAGCGCCGTCAGATAGCTACAGAAGAAAACGATCAGCAGAACGATACCGGCCACGATCCAGGGACTCGCCATCGCGCCCAGCAGCGGCCAGTTGCTTCTGGTTACGGCCCCGAAGGCGCGCATCCCGCGGGCCAGGCACACATTGCCGCATGACCCGAAGATCACCACCGCTAAAAGGACCAGATATTTGCGAAACGTCACGCCAGCCTAAGCGTTGACCGGTTCGGCCGTTTCAGATTTCGCGTCCGGGCGTACCTGGCGGCGGAGAAGGCATCGCCGAACCTTGCTGCTTACGCGTCTCCTTCACCGAGCGATTACGCGCGGCCCGCAGCTTCAGGAACGACTTCGCTTCGATATAGAGCCGCTTCCGATCAACGGAGTTGAAGGCCGCCCGCCTCACGATGCGGAAGATCGCCTTGGGCCGGAAATAGTACTCATCATAGAAGCGGTGCACCATCTCGAGGATATAGTCGCGCGAGATGCCGGGATATTCGATCATCGCGACCTGGTGTCCGCCTTCGTCCACCATCTGCGTGCCTTCATTCAGGATGAAGCCGTTGGCCTTGGCGTAATCGTAAAGTTCGGTTCCGGGATAAGCGTGCGCCAGCGAAACCTGAATCGTCTCCACATCAATCTCTTTGGCGAAATCGATGGTGCGGCGAATCGATCTCCTTGGTCTCTCCCGGCAGGCCAAGAATGAAGTCGCCGTGAACGAGCAGGCCAAGCTTCTTGCAGTCGCGAGTGAAGTCGCGCGCGCGCTCGACGGTTGCGCCCTTCTTGACGTTCTTCAGGATCTGCTGGTCGCCGGACTCGTAGCCTACGATCAGCAGGCGGCAGCCGGCTTCCTTCATCGCCTTAAGCGTCTCGTAATCCGTGGTGACGCGCGAGGTGCAGGACCATGTCATGCTCAGCGGCTTCAGCTTGGCGCAGAGTTCGATGGTGCGCGCCTTCTGAATGTTGAAAGTGTCGTCGTCGAAGAAAAATTCTTTTACATCGGGCCAATACTGTTTGGCCTTCGCCATCTCGGCGGCGACGGCGTCGGCCGAGCGCTTGCGCCAGGGATGTCCGCTCAGCGTCTGCGGCCACAGGCAGAAAGTACATTGCGCCGGGCAGCCGCGCGTGGTGTACAGCGCGACGAAGGGATACAGCAGGAACGGAACGTTATAGCGGCGCGGATCGAGGTCGCGCTTGTAAACGTCAACCACATCGGGCATCGCGTCGAGATCGGAGACCGCCGGCCGATCGGGATTATGCACGAATCTGCCCATTTCCCGCGATACGAGATGCCGAGAATTTCGCTCAGCGGCTTGCCGTTGGCGTATTCGACTATCGCATAATCAAATTCACGGCGAACGATGAAATCGATGGCCGTGCCTTCCTTCATCGAAGGTTCGGGCAGCGTGGTGACGTGCGGGCCGACAAAAGCGATCTTCAGCTTCGGATTGGCCGCCTTCATGGCAGCGACAAGTTTGATGTCGCCCTGGAAGCCGGGCGTGCTGGTGAACAGCACGAGGAATTCGTATTGCTTGCCGATCTGGATGGTCTTGGCGCATTCACTTTATGCGGCGAAGCGTCGAGCAGGCGCGAGCCTTCCAGCATGCCTGCCGGATAGGCGAGCCACACCGGATACCAGTAGGACTCGATTTCACGCGTAGCTGGCCAGCGCGAGCTGGCGCCGCCATCATAGTTCTCGAAAGAAGGAGGATTCAGAAACAGCGTTTTCAAAGGCATAGTTGTAATAACTATCGTACCATCTGTTAGAGATTTCTCGGAACCACTTGAGATTCCTAAACTTAGATGAACTTCTTGATTCCCAGGGAGTGGCGATTTACTGGGGATGGAATGGCCCAATTTTCCAGTTCACCGGTAAGCCGCAGAAACTGCAACTCGGCCCGTTGCAGCTCGAATTCCGCGTCCAGGTAGGCGGCGTGCTTATCGTCAGTATCCAGTTCCGCATTTTGCTGATCGCGGGTGTTGGCGGTTCCAGCTTCGATCCGGCCTGTCACGGCATCCATATCTCCCTGCGAAACTTCCCACTCCAGCTTGGCCACGTCGCGTGCTGCTGACAGCGACGCAACGAACGTTGCAGCTTGAGCGCATCTTCGCTGACCTGATTCTTGGTGAGATCTGCCTGTTTTTTGGCGATGAGGGTATCCGCGTCGGCTTCCTGTGCCTTGGCCTTCTGCACCGAATTGAAAATAGGAATGCGCAGATTGATACCGCCGCTGAAGTTGTTGGCCTGATAGTTGCGATAGTAAAGATCGTAATTGTTGAACTTCGCCAGGTAGGCGTACTGGGCTGCCAAATCGAGCGTCGGCATGACAGCCGCTTTGTGCTCACCTGTGGCGCGAGCTTGTGCCGCAGCTACCTTCTGCTCCGCTGACTTCACTGCCAGGCTGTTGGCTACCGCCTGCGCCTGTAGGTCGTCATCCTGCGAGATGGCTGGTAACTGCGGAACGGAATCGGGCGCGGTCACGATCGAACTCTGGGCAACTCCCAATAGATTGGCGAGATGCTCGCGAAGCACATCGGACTGATCCTGCGCCTGGGCAATTCGCAAGCGAATGCGAGCTGCTCCCAATTGGCTCCGGGTGACCTCGAGCTTGCTGTCTACACCTTCCTGCAAGCGTTGTTCGCTGATGGACTGGGCCTTCTCAGCGGCGGTCTGCGCCTCTCGCAGCGTCTGGATCTTTGCCGTGAGCTGGTCCAGCTGCGCGTAGGTCAGCGCAACATCCAGAATGACCGCGTCCCGTTTATCGCGAACATCCAGCGACGTGGCCTGCCAGTCGATCTTGGCCGCCTTCATGAACTGCCGTAAGGCCGGATTGTAGAAGGATTGAACCGCGTTAAAGTTGGCCAGCGACGGGGCCGACCCTTCTAACGTCAACGGGAAGCCGTACGAATAACCGAGGGCGGATCCGATGGCGAGTTGGGGAATGTAGTTGGCGCGTAATTTCGTTGTAAACTTGCCGCGCCCGCCACTGGTTGATGGCCGCAATGCCCATCACTCCGCTGTGCTGCAAAGCCATATCGATGGCGTTGCGGAAGGGTATAGGAGGGGCTGGAGGATCGGCTGCGACGCAGGTTCCGCAGGTCACAAGCAGCGCGCACGCCAGAGCCGCGAGCCGGGCGCAGCGATGGACCGCATTCATCTTCATTGTTCTGGAACGCCGGGGTTCTGCGTGCATCCCGTGCTCTTCACTCGCCATTGACACGAAGCTATGCCGTCACTGTACGTGGTTGAGGGCTTTTCTGGCTGGGTCGAAGCCGGAGGCCAGCGCCAGTGAGGCTTGATACTGCGCCGCGGCTGCTCCACTCTGACCGAGTTTCTCGTCGAGCTGCCCCAGCAGGTAGTGAGCGCGAAATGCGGGGGCGGCCTCCACCAGCTCACCCGACGACAAGTATTTCTGGAGATACTGCGCGGCTCCGGCGTAGTCACGCCTGCCTTCGTACAGCTCTTTGGCGGCGTCAAAGTAAGCCTCAGGGGCGCGATTCGGCTGCGACACGGCCATCGCTACCGCTTTCTGCATTTCGTCGATACGTCCCTGCGAACGGTAAAAGGCTGCCAGTTGCAGCCACATGTCCGCTGGATTCCTGGCTTGCGTAATTCCGGTCTGAAGCTGCTGCTCCGCCTCGGTGTACTGTTTCTCTTTAATGGCGACCCGAGCCAAAATCAAGTGTGCCGTGCCGCCATCGTATTTCTGTACCTGCGCGGCCTGATCGCGGGCCTTGTCGACGCCACCGCCCATGATGGCCGGAGCCTCGGTGTAATACTGCGCCAGGTCGCGCCGCGCCGGTACGCTTGCCGGATCTAGTTGCACCGCCCGCTCAAATTCATTCTTCGCTTTGCGCGCCAGCCCAGCCGCGCTCAGCGGATTGGAAGCGCCTGCCTTACGTCCGTACTCGCGCGCCAGCCACAAATGATAGCTGGCATTCTCCGGCTCCAGACTGACGGCACGCTCTCCATAGCGCACCGCCTCATCCCAGCGCTCCATGGCATAGTAGGCGCGGGAGAGCTGATTCAGCGATTCGGCATCGGCACGAGTGCCGAGCACGGACAAGGCATCATTGATGCGACCCGAGGAAAGCAATTCCGTCGTGGCCGGATCAGCGATCATCGGCACCGTCACCGCTGCAAGCAGGAACAGAGTTGCGCAAAATTTGCTGAACATCAACTTCATGGATTTGCCGGTTTCACCGTCATCCCGCTTTTCAGGGATTGCATGTTTAAAGCCCCCAATGCGATTACCGCATTGTCGGATAGGCCGCTGGTCACCTCAACCCGGGTTAGATCAGCGATCGATGTCTTCACGTTGCGGCGTTTCAACTCGCCATCGACAACCTGGAAAACGTACTGCCCGCCGGCATCCTGGTGGATGGCCTCGCGGGGAACCGTCACCACATTTTCCTGACGAGCCGTGATTACAGCCACACTCACGTTGGTATTGGGGAGAAGTTTCAGATCTTCATTCTCAATCACGCAGGTCACTTCACCAACCATTCGGGTACCGTGCTGCACCACGGTTGTCGGCAGGGTTTCCAGTGTGCCCTTCCAAACCCGCCCGGGCAACGCATCCCAAGTGACTTCAACCCGCTGCCCGCGTTGCAGTTTGCCAATCTCCGGCTCGTCAACGAAGGCGCGCACCCGAACTTTATGCAAGTCAGCCAGTTGCACCAGCAGGTCGCCGGTGTTCACGAACGCGCCGTCGCGCACCGGCAGGGAATACACCATGCCTTCTCGTGGAGCGGTGACATTGGAATTCTTCAGCACGTCCTCAGCCGCCTGTAGCGAAGCTCGCGCTTCGGTTTGCTGCGCTTCCACATGGCCGACTTCCTGTTGCGAGTAGCGGTCTTTCATCTTCTGCTGAAGAAAATGTATTTCCGAATCGGCAACATTGACCCGGTTCTTGGCGGCATCCACCTCAGCCTGAGAAGCAGCTCCGGTTTGCAACAGACGCTGCATAGCCTGAAGGTTGCGGTCTGCGGTATCGTGTTCCGCTTGCGCCTTGACCAGAGCATTACGATTGTTCGCCAGCTCTTCCGGAGTACCGCCGCTTTGCACGGTGTTGATGCTTACCTCAGCGCCCTTCAACTGCGCTTCGGCGCGGGCGGCCTGCAATCGGGCATCGGCATCGTCCAGTCGAACCAGCAGCTGGCCGGGTTTGACCCATGCGCCTTGCTGCACGTAAGTCTTCTTTACCGTGGTTGGCATGGGCGCGTAAGCCTGAAAGTTGTCCAAGGCCTCGATTTTGCCATTGGTGGCAATGCTGGCTGTAATGGTTTCGCGCGTGGCTTCACCCACCCGGATGGTTACCGCTGAGCGGCGAAGAGAGACAAAGGCAGCCAGCACCACCACTGCCACAATTAAAGCGGCAAGGATGGCCCAGGTTCTTCTTCCGTTTGTGTGTCGATGGCCGTTTTCAGATTCGGCTGCCATTTTCGCTCGAATTTATAAGTATAACGTAGGACTTGAGTTCCACTGCATTACCGTTGTGTCATACAGCTGCCCGAACCACATCGCATACCCGGACCAACATGTCATCCATGATGGCCAAGGGGAATGTGGGCGACTCAGGGTACCTGGAATCTGGGGCCCGAGTTTTGGCGAGACATAACCTGCCTACGCAGCAGCTAGCAACATCCGGCTCGTAAACCATCTGATGTTCGAATTCGCGCCAGGACGCAGACTCTCGCCTTGACTCAACCTCAACCCCGAGTTATTCATCCCAATAACTCAAGATTGCCTTACCTCTCGGGGCTCCCCATGCGACTACAACTGAAGCGAGTCATCACCGGCACGGTCACCGACCTAAATCAAAATCACATTACGTCCTTCGCTGCCGCGCTCTCTTATTATTTTGTTCTGGCATTCTTCCCGGCGCTGATCGCCTTGGCAGCCCTGGTGGGATACCTCCCCATTCCTCATCTGTTCGAGACGATTATCACGACCATGGCGCGCGTGACCCCTCCGGAGAGCATGGGACTGATTCGCCGGATTGTGGCCGACGTGATCTCGCCGAACAAGGGAGCCCTGCTTTCGTTCGGCCTTTTCGGCGTGCTGTGGACTCTTTCCAGCGGTTTCTCTGCAATCATCGAAGCGCTGAATGTGGCTTACGACGTGCCGGAAACCCGCTCCTGGTGGCGCACCCGCCTGCTTGCCCTGGAGTTGTCGTTTGTCATCGGATCACTGGTCACCTTCGCTTTCGTTTTTATGATCGTGGGGCCGCGGTTCGGAGAATTTCTCGCTCGCCAGCTGCATCTCACCTGGGCGTTCGCTCTGATCTGGCCCGTCCTGCGCTACGTTCTGGCTGTTAGCTTTATTGTGGTGGCCGTCGAAGGCTTGTATTACCTGGCGCCGAACCTGAAGCAGAGCTTCACCTCATTGCTGCCGGGAGCAATCGTGGCCGTGGTGGGATGGATCCTGCTTTCCGATGCGTTGAGTTTGTACTTCCGCAGGTTTGCCCATCTGAATAAAACCTACGGCGTCCTCGGAGGCGGTGTGGCGTTGCTGACTTGGCTGTACTGGTCGGGATTTCTGATTCTGCTGGGCGCGGAGTTGAATTCCGAAATCATTCAAGCGCGCGGAGACGGCACCTTGAGTCTCAAACAGCCGCCACCACCCAAGGTGAAACCGGCGCCGGCAACCACCGGCGACGCTGCCCAGGCGGTGAAGTGATGTAATCCACATCTGCCGCTTTGCCGAAGGACAAGAAGTCGGCCAAACGAAGAACCACTTTGGACGTCAGGGAAAACCCGGTTTCCGCTAAGGAATATCCCGGGAGGAAAATGGGCGCAGAATCAGGGGATCGGGGTGCTGTGACTCTTAAGTTGTACGGCGCCAGACTTCGGTCGATCGGGGTAATAGCGGGCTTGAAGTGCGTTTGACCGCCCCAAACGCGGCCGGGGCTCCCCTTTGGTACGTTTGCCCTTTTGGCCGGGGAAATGTTCGCATATCACAAACGGGTGTGACTTTGGTCGTTGCTCCCGGCGGCGGAAGAGTTAGAATAGAGTTGGAATTGAAAATGATTTTCAACTTCATATTCGGCAGGCGCAAGAAGCAGCCCGCAACTACTGCCAGCGCGCTGTCCGATCTCAAGCTGGGCGAAACCGCCATTCTCTCCGAATTGGAATTGTCTCCCCCGGTTGCCGAGCATCTTATGAACCTGGGATTCGTGCCGGGACTCGAAGTCAAGGTGTTGCGCAGCGGGCCCGGCGGTGATCCCCGCGTCTATCGCGTGGACGGCACCGAAGTAGCCATGCGGCGCGAACTCTCTCGTCATATTCATGTGGATCTGCTCGGGGCCCCAGCTTTTGGAGACTAGTTCATGGCATCGACGATGAACTGTCACGCGGTGGCTCGGCCCCGGGAAGATGCTGCCGCCAGCTATCGCACGGTGGCCGTCATCGGTCCGCCAAACTCCGGCAAGACCACACTTTTCAATCGTCTCACCAAGCTACGTCAAAAGGTAGGCAATTTCCCCGGGGTTACGGTAGAACATCACACCGGCTACATTCGCGACGGGAATGGGGAAGAAGTTGCCCTCATCGATCTTCCCGGCGTGTACAGCCTCACTCCCAAGTCGGAAGACGAAAAAGTTGCTATCGATGTTCTTAGCGGAGAGATGCCGGGCACACCGCATCCCGATGCCGTCATCCTTGTACTGAACTCTACCAATCTGCACAGCCACCTGGTGCTGGCGGCGCGCGTGATCGCCCTCGGGATGCCCACACTCGTTCTGCTGAACATGGCCGACGAACTGCGTAAGCAAGGCGGCGAGGTAGATGTCCTGTCGCTGGCGCGTGAGTTGGGAACGCCGGTCGCACTGGTGAGCGCGACCACCGGCGAAGGCCTGGCTGCGGTACAGAATTTCTTGTCGTCCGCGGCCGCCAGTCCCGAACCGCTGGAGTTGCCGGTTGTCGGCAGCACCCGGGGATATCGCGAGTGGGCTGTGCGCGTGGGCACCAATGCCGGTTATCGGCGTCCCGCAACGCCGGTGTGGACAGCGCGTCTGGATTCCATCTTCCTGAACCGCACCTGGGGTCCCATCATTTTTGGCGTCGTGGTAATCGGCGTCTTCCAAACCATCTTTGCTCTGGGCCAGCCGCTCTCTAATCTGTTGCAGCGTTTTCTGGACTCCACGGGCGCCGCCATCGGCAATCATCTTCCAGCGGGAATGTTTCAGTCGCTCCTGGTGAATGGTGTGTGGAAGGGAACCGGCTCCGTGCTGGTGTTTCTCCCGCAAATTCTGCTGTTGTTTCTGGTGATCGGCATTCTTGAGGACTCAGGCTATCTCTCGCGCGCGGCTGTCATCGCGGACCGCACCATGTCGCGCGTGGGGCTTAACGGCAAGAGCTTTATCCCATTGCTTTCGGCTTACGCTTGCGCGGTGCCGGCCATCATGGCCACCCGTACCATTGAGAGCAAACGCGATCGCATGGCTACCATACTGATCGCGCCGTTCATGACCTGCTCGGCGCGGCTGCCGGTTTACACCATGGTGATTGCGGCGTTCCTGCCCAACCATCCGGTGCTGGGATTTTTCCTGGGCACGCGCGCTCTGGCCATGCTCGGCCTCTACGTGTTGGGTTTCCTCATGGCGGTTATGACGGCGCGGCTGCTGAAGTCCACCATCCTGAAGAGTAAGGACGCTCCCTTTATTCTGGAGATGCCGCCTTACCGCTGGCCCACACTCTCTTCGCTGGGACTGCGCCTGGTGGATCGAGGCAAAGCCTTCCTGTATCGCGCCGGCACGGTGATCATGCTGGTCTCGCTGCTGCTGTGGGCGGCAACGAATTTCCCCATGCATCACGGACAACCGCCTGCCGTTCAGGACAGCGTCGTCGCACAAGTTGGACACGCGATTGAGCCAGTCATCCGGCCGCTGGGCTTCGACTGGAAGATTGGTGTTGGCTTGGTAACATCCATGGCAGCCCGCGAAGTGATCATCGCTACCCTGGGCACGCTAAACGGAGTCGATCCCCAATCGCATGCGACAGACTTACAGGCAGCCCTGCGTCAGGAGTTGAGTCCGGCGGGTGCGGTCGCTTTGTTGGTGTTCTTCGCTTTCGCCATGCAATGCATGTCAACGCTCGCCATCGTGCGTCGAGAGACCAACGGTTGGAAGTGGCCAATTCTGCAATTTTCCTACATGACGGTCGTGGCCTACGTGGCGGCGTTCGCCGCCTACAACATCGTCGGACACTTCGTTCACTAGCGAAACTAGCCAATCAATTCCTGTACGACTGCCGGTAACGCATTGCCCGCCTTGTCCAGCACCACCTCATCGAAGAAGGCACGATTCGCGGGCTCTTCCGGACCAACATAAATCGCTCGCGCCCGATTGATCCTTCTTCCGGGCCAACATAAACCGCTCGCGCACGATTGATCCTGGCCATTTTAACGAAACTGGCAGCAGGCTCGACCACGCCTGAGGTCCCGACGGTAAGCAGGACGGTGCAGATTCTCAGCTGCTCGAAGATGCGGTCCATGGAGAACGGCGTCTCGCCAAACCAGCAGATGTGCGGTCGCAATAATGCGCCGCATTGCGGACAGGTGGGAATTTCTGCGCGCGACAGGTACAGGCGTTCGTCTTCGAAAGGCTTAGTCGGCGCAGCCCGGGCGCGAACAGCGCGTCTGCATTAGACGGCCGTGCATGTGCACGATGCGCTGCGAGCCTGCCTGTTCATGCAGCGAATCGACATTCTGAGTGCACAGAAAGAAGCGCTCGCCCAGCGCGGTCTCTAGCTTGGCCAGCGCCGCATGGGCAGGATTGAAGTTGACGGTGGCGTGCCGCTTGCGGCGTTCCGAGTAGAACTGCCACACCAATGTTGGATTGGACTTAAAAGCCTCGGGGGTGGCCAACTCCCGCACCCGGTGATCGCGCCACAAGCCATTCGCGTCGCGAAACGTCGGCAAGCCGCTTTCAGCGCTGATGCCAGCGCCGGTCAGCACAAACACCCGGTCAGTCGGAGACAGCGATTGAATCATTGTGCTCCGGCCGTAGGGCTCGAACCCTTGAGATATTTGTCGAACCATTCTACGGTTCGACGCAGGGAGTCGATTTGATTTTCGCGCTTGGAAAACCCGTGACCTTCAGCCGGGTAGTAATGCGCATCGACGGTGCGTCCTTCCTTCTTCAGAATTGCAACCACTTGTTCAGCCTCTTCCTTCGGAACCCGAATATCGTTTTCGCCCTGTAAGACCAACAGAGGGGCCTTTTCGTTGCGAATGTACTTGATCGGCGACGCTGCTTCGAACACTGCGCGATCCTTTACCGGATCGCCCATCAGCGACTTTTCATATTGCTGGAGGAACGGATCTTCGTGTTGCAGCATGGTGTACCAATCGATGATCCCATACATCTCGACCGCAGCGGCCCATAGATCAGGTGTCTTGCCTATCGCCATCAACGTCATGAATCCGCCATACGATCCGCCGGTAATGCCAACCTTCTTCGCGTCGACGTAGCCGGTATCGATGAGGAACTGGCGGGCAAATACTTCGTCCTTCAGGTCGCCGCCGCCGAGATCCTGATAGTTGGCTTTCTGAAACTCCATGCCGTAGCCTGTGGAACCGCGAACGTTAGGCGCGATGCAAACGTACCCACGCGAGGCCAGCGCAGCGGCCGCGGAGTTGAAGTAATCAACTGTCTGCCCAGTCGGGCCACCATGCGGCAATACCACCGCGGGGTTCGTGCCATCTCGTTTGAGATTAAACGGAACCCAGAGGAACGCGCTGATCATCTTGCCGTCAAAACTTTTGTAGTGGACCAGTTGCGCTTCGGGTAGGTCGCTGGGATTAAGACCGGCGACTGCGGAGTAAGTAAGTTGCCTCGGCTTGCCGGTAACGAGGTCATACACCCACAGGTCTGAGGGGCGTTGTGAGCTTTGGTGCGACAGTATCACGGACTTGCCGTCAGGTGAGAACGAGATGGGATTCCCCTCGGGCACGGTGATTCCCAGCGGCATGGCCAGGGTTTCCGACTTCCCGCTTCCCATGTCGTAGAGATAGGTAGTGGTGCGGCCATCGGCGTTCACCACATAGGCAGCGTGTTTGCCGTCGGGCGAGACATCGCTGCTGCTGGCGTCCCACTGTGTGTCGGTGATCCACTTCAACTGCTTGCTGGCGACCTCGAGCAACGCCACGTTCTGGTATCCGCCCTTCTGATTCGAGGTAACCATCACTGTTTTTCCATCAGGAGAAATGCCACTAGCGGTGAACAGCACGTTGCCCTGGTGCGGCGTCAGTTCCTCGGTTTGTGCGCTAGCAACGTCAATGCGATACACGCTGCCATCGTCGAAACCGGCATTGATCCGGTTGGCGATCACGCATTTTCCATCCGGGCACCAGGCAACCAGCTGCCAAAGATGATCTTTGGTCGGCTCGTTGGTGAGCTTTTTCAACTGTTTAGAGCTCCAATCCATCAGCGCGATATCGGACGATGACGCGGTCTTCGGCTTGTAGCCAAATGCTAAAGTTTTTCCGTCGGGAGAGAACTGGGCTCCACTTTCTGAAATTTCCGGAGTGTTGGTGAGGTTGACGGGCGCGCCGCCGGCGCTATCGACGGCGAACAGATCGTAATATTCGCTGCCGCCGAAATCCTGGTTATACACAATGGTCTTCCCATCCGGCGACCACACTGCGCCAAACTGGCGGTCATCAGAAACTGTGAGTTGAATGGGCCAAGCGCCTTTGGCGCTCACCTTCCACAGGTTCATGCGGCCGGTCAGATTTGTGCTGAAGACGACCTCCCGGCCGTCGGGTGACCAAGCTGGCGAGGTGACGCGCCGGCTGTAAAAAAGATCGTCGATGGAAACCGGACGTGCCGAAGGATTGCTTACTGAGTTGATCGACTTCGGATCCGTAGCCTGGCGATCGCTGGGAGAATCCGCTGCCCAACCTGAGCCGCAGAAAGATAACGTGGCCACGATTCCAACAACGCCGGCGAAAATGGCCTTCAAACGCAGCTTCGGTTCCATGACTTTCTCCTGCAAGAAATCAGCATAGCTCGATATTTTATTTTGATCGCCTGCCGGCTAGGTAACGCAATTCCTCACGCTATATACTGAGGAATCGGGTCGCTGTTGTTCCGATTTACCTCGGCAACGACGGTTAGCATCCGGCCGCTCCGTAGCGAATCTATAACGATTAGAGTTCTTAAGCAAAGCCCCGCCTCTCCCGTAGGGAGAAGCTGAGTTCAGGGAGCCATTGATCCTTGTCCACCGTAATGATGAATGTTGACAGCGAGAAGCAGGAACGCATTCTGGACGCGTTCCGCCGCTGGGGTTATCTTCAGGCCAACCTCGATCCTCTGGGACATTTCACTCCGCAGCCTCATCCTGAGCTGGAACTTTCCGGCGACATTGCCGACCAGGCACGACGCGCCTATAGCGGCAGCATCGGCGTGGAATTCATGCACATTCCCGATCCTGAGCGCCGGCAATGGATTCAGGAGCGCATGGAGTCGGCACAGCAGGAGTCGGTCGATCGCTCGCGCATTCTTGATCAGCTGGTGCGTGCCGATGTCTTCGAGCAGACGATTCATTCGCGCTATATCGGCACCAAGCGTTATTCGCTCGAAGGCAATACCGCGCTGATTCCGTTGCTGGATGAGATCCTCAACTCCGCCTCGGGCTATGGAGCCGAGCAGGCGGTGTTGGCCATGAGCCATCGCGGACGCCTCAACGTCATCATCAACATCGTCAGCCGACCTGCGGAAGAAGTTTTCGCCGGGTTCGAAGACGTCGATCCGCGCAGCGTTCTGGGCGGCGGCGACGTGAAGTATCACATTGGCGCTACCGGCATCTACACCGGCACCAATGGAAAGCCCGTGCGTATTCACCTGGTTTCTAATCCGAGCCACCTGGAAGCTGTCGATCCTGTCGCCTTGGGTCGCGCGCGCGCCAAACAAACCCGTATCGGCCTCGAAGGAAAGACTCGCGTACTACCGGTGCTGATGCACGGCGACTCCGCTTTCGCCGGGCAGGGAATTACCGCCGAGACGCTGAATCTTGCCAGCCTGCGCGGCTACACCGTGGGTGGAACCGTTCACATCATCGTGAACAACCTCATCGGCTTTACCACCAATCCCAGCGACGCTTATTCAGGTAGGTTCTCGTCTGATCTTGCCAAGCGGCTGCCGATCCCGATCTTCCATGTCAACGGAGAAGACGTGGACGCGGTGGTGCGCGCCGGACGTATGGCGCTGGAATATCGTTACGAATTTGGCACTGACGTTCTGGTAGACCTGATTGGCTTCCGCCGTCACGGTCACTCCGAGGTCGACGACCCGACCATCACCCAGCCGATCTTGTATCGCAAGATCAAAGATCACCCCATGCTGTACCAGATCTACGCCAAGAACGTGGGTCTGGATTCGCAGCCTTACGTGGCGAAGTTCCAGGCGGAGCTGGATGCCGCGGAAAAGGCCGGCAAGAGCATGGATAAGAAGCCGACCATGCGGCAGTTGCCCAGCTATTGGGCGCCTTTTCACGGCGGTCCTTACGATCCGAAAGACGAGGTTGATACCGGCCTGCCAGCTGAGAAGTTGCACGAGATCACGGATGGCCTGGTGAAGTATCCCGAGGATTTCAACATCCATCCCAAGGTGCAGAAGTTGCTGGAGCAGCGCCGCGAGATGGGATATGGCAAGCGCCCGCTGGATTTTGGAATGGCGGAAGCATTGGCGCTGGGATCGTTGGCGGTCGAAGGCGTGCCGATTCGGTTCAGCGGCCAGGACACACGCCGCGGAACCTTTAATCAGCGGCACTCTGTCCTGATCGATATTCTGGATGAGAAGGAATACGTTCCCCTCTGTCATCTCGCGCCAGGACAGGCGCGGGTCGAGATTTACAACTCCGAGCTTTCCGAAGGCGCGGTGATGGGCTTCGAGTACGGTTTCGCGCGCGATTATCCTGAAGCCTTAGTGGCATGGGAGGCGCAGTTCGGCGACTTCGCCAACGGCGCGCAGATCATCATCGACCAGTTCATCGCCGCCGGCGAAGACAAATGGCACCTGCTGACCGGCTTGGTTTTGCTATTACCTCACGGGCATGAGGGGCAAGGGCCGGAACACTCCAGCGCGCGCATCGAGCGCTATTTGCAACTGTGTGCCCGCGACAATATGCAGGTGGTTCAGCCATCAACCGCGGGCCAGTACTTCCATCTGCTGCGGCGGCAGGTGTTGAGGAAGTGGCGGAAGCCGCTGATCTGCTTCACCCCGAAGAGCATGTTGCGGCATCCGGAGGCGCTGTCGCCCCTGAGCGAGTTGGAACGTCCGCGTTTCCTGAACGTCATTCCCGACGAAACCGCGCTCGACGCCAAGCGTGTGCTTTTGTGCACCGGCAAAATCGGTCAGGAACTGCGCATGGAGCGCCGGAAGCTGAAGAAGACAGGCCCGGCGATCATCTCGCTGGAACAGCTCTATCCGTTCCCGGAGCAGGAGATCACGCAAGTGCTTGGTAGGTACACGAAGGCCAGTGAGTTCATCTGGGTGCAGGAAGAGCCGGCCAACATGGGCGCATTGTCGTTCGTCGTTCCTCGGTTGAAGCGGCTTGTGGGCACCAAGCTGCGGAGCATCAAACGGGCTGCGAATGCCACTCCTGCCACAGGATCGGCCAAGGCTCATGAGATGGAACAGAAAACGCTGATCGCTCTGGCGTTGGGAAAAGGCGAGTAGAGCCGAGTTACATTCACCACAGAGGCACGGAGACACAGAGGAGATTTGCTAAGAGAGAACTCGGTGTCTCAGTGGTGAGATTGTTTTCTGCATATCTTGACCAGCAACAAACCCGCTGCTGATCCCCGCCATCGAATTTGAACATGTTGATTCAGCGGTCCCGGTTTTCCCTGAACAGAGTTGTCATCGCTCTGATTTCTTCTGTCCTCGCGTTATCCTTCATTGGTTGTGGCAGCGGCACGACCGGTAATAATCCAACTTCTCCGACCTGGAATTACACAGCCTTGGGCGACTCTTTGGCCAGCGGTGCGCTGGCGGAGCAGGGCTACGTGCCCCGTTACGCCACCTACATCAACACCGACACGGCCGCGAACGTGAATACCACCAACCTTGGCGTGCCGGGATGGCACAGTGGCGACTTGCTCAACGCGCTGCAAAACGATCCCATCACGCGAAACAGCGTCACGGGTTCGAAAGTCGTGACCTGGGACATCGGTGGCGATGACCTGGCCAACGCGCACGACAACTACACCGCCGGAACCTGCGGCGGCACCGACAATCAGGACTGCCTGCGCTATGCGGTAGCGACATTCGAGACCAACTGGAGCTCGATCATCAGCCAGATCCTGACGTTGCGCAGCTCCAGCGACACCATCATCCGTACCATAGATATCTACAACCCCTACGTCGCCTCAGACATGCAGCAGGGAATCTTCACTACGGTTGAGCCGTATCTGGATGAGGTGAACAGCTACATTCACAGCACCGCTGCCGCCAACGGAATCCCTGTCGCCAATGTTCACACGGCGTTCAACGGCGCCGACGGCACAACCGACCCTGGCACGCTGGGCCTGATCGCGGTAGATGGATTTCACCCCAACGATGCCGGACACAAGGTGATCGCCGACCAATTGCGCGCACTCGGATACGCGCCTCTGCACTAACGCTCGCGATCACCTCATTTCCGCACGTTCTTGGCGTGCGGGGCCCGGGGGGACGACTGTACGCCGCCGGATGCTCCTGCATTCCTTCCGAAAGATATTCCCTCCCGCTTTGGCGCCCAGCCCCGATTTCCGCCACGTTTTCGCTTGACGGTTGCGAGGCCTTTTTCTATGCTGGCGAATCGATAGAAATAGTCACCCTTAATGTTTCGAGCAAGTGGGTACTTGCTCGATCGCGTGGCTGAAAGTAGCGACAAACAAAGTAGTTGGCGCGCAGCCTGAATTCCTGAGGAGCGGATCAGGAAAGTATGCGGTCGCGAGCCGTCGGATATAAATTCCAAGCACCTCTCTCCCTGAGGATGGCGAAGCCTTGTCTCATAGCAGCGATAGCGCGTCCACAATTCCCGGGTTGGGATCCCATGCTCAGAATCGGGGAAGTGAGCATTGCCCGGAGTGGTTTGCCGCTTACACTACGCCGCGGCACGAGAAGGCCGTTGCCCGTCAGCTGGAGGCACGCCACATCGAATCCTTTCTGCCTTTGTACAAGGCTGCTCGACGACGCAGTAACGGTTGTCGTGTAGTCGTCGAGCAACCGGTTTTTCCCAGCTATATTTTTGTGGCGATCCCGCGCCGCCAGTCGGTCAAGGTTTTGCAAGCCCCGGGTGTGGTTTCGATTGTCAGCGCTGGCCGCGAACTATCAGCGCTGCCAGCGGCCGAGATTGAATCCTTGCGCGCCGGCCTGTCGTCGCGCAGCTTCGAGCCGCACCCTTACCTGGTTGTGGGTGAAAAAGTTCGCATTGTCAGCGGATCTCTCGAGGGTATGTCTGGAGTGCTGCTGCGCAGGAAAAATAATCTTCGCGTCGTTCTGACGCTGGACCTGATTCGACAAAGCGTTGCTGTCGAAGTCGGCATCTCCGAGATTGAGCCGCTCCGGCCTTGGGCGGCGTAGTCGAAATTCCACCACCAAACAAACAAAGGACTGATGCTCGCGAAAAAGGCAGCGGGGAAAAGTATCACCGAGGCCCGCATTGTAGAGGCCGCGGTTCAGCTATTTTCCCGTCAAGGGTATAAAGGTACGAGCACGCGCGAGATTGCGCACCTGGCGGGGGTGAATGAAGCCACCCTGTTCCGTTATTTCGCGCGCAAGACCGATCTGTTCTGGTCGGCCGCTGAATCGCGCCTGGTCCGGCTGAAGCTGGGGCGCGAATTGCAGAATGGGTTGGCCAGCGATCTGGAACCGGAAGTGGTGGTGCCGATGCTGGTGGCGTTTGTGGTCGACAACATGTCGCAGCAGCCGGAGCTGATGCGCCTGCTGTATGTAGCCGGGTTTGAGTTACCGGGCGCCGACCGCATGTTCCGCGAGCACCTGGGGCCGATCTTCGATGCGGTGAATGCGTATTTCGCGCGCTGCGCCACGCGAGGCGCCATCTGCGAGCTGGAGCCGACATTCGCGACTCTGGGATTAGCGGGAGCGGTGACGGCTCATCACAACCTGCACCAGCTTTTCACGGGCCGCGATCTGCCGTGGAGCGGCCAAGCTTCGGCGCCGGCCTACGCGCAATTCTGGCTGAACGCACTGCGGCAGAGCAGGCCGGCGGCGGGGAATGGCAGTTCCGGCTAGAACTCTACATTCGAAGTTCGAACCCATACTGTTCGAACCCGAAGCTAAAGAATTTCTGAGGTTGCAGTTCATTTCGATGTTGATGGGATTTTGGAGAAAGCCTTTGAAATCTCGGGCAAAACGGAACATCATTCAATCCTTCATGAGAAAACCTGGTTTGGTGCGTAGCCACACAAGATACGGCTCGGTGTGCGCCCTGCTGATTCTGGCGCTGGCGGTCCCGCAGACGGCCATGGCTGTGCCAGTGGATCCGCAGCAGAATGGCCGGACGACTGGGCAGAAACAACAAACATTGCCGCCCGATTCACAGCCGCCTAACGGCAATCCTGACAGCAGCTATCCGCCTGCGCCTACCGTGGTGTTGGACGACACCCAGCCCCTGCCGCCGCTGCCTACTACAAATCAAGACCAGCAACGGCAGCAGCCACTGCGCGAGGATCAGCAGCAACAACCCTTGCGCCAAGACCAACTACAGCAGCAGTTGGAGCAGCAACAGTTGCAGCCGCTCCGGCCGCTGACGAAGACGCTGGAGTTGACTGACTTCCAGCAACTGGTGTCGTCCTCGTTGGGCCAGACCCTACCCATCTATGGCGAGAACCTTTTCAACAATGTTCCGACAACGTTTGCGCCTGCCGACCACGTGCCGGTCACCGCTGATTACGTGATTGGTCCTGGAGACGAACTGCTGATCCGGGGCTGGGGACAGATCGATCTCGACGTTCATACCCGCGTCGACCGCGGCGGCCAGATCTACATCCCCAAGGTCGGCAACCTGAACGTTGCAGGCTTGAAGTTCTCGCAAGTTGAAGGATTTTTGCGGTCGCACATAGGACGTATTTATCAGAACTTCGATCTCAATGTCAGCATGGGCGAGCTGCGCTCGATTGATGTGTATGTGGTCGGCCAGGCGCGGCGTCCGGGCCGCTACACGGTTAGCGCTCTGAGCACGCTGGCTAACGCGGTGTTCGCCTCCGGAGGCCCGTCGTCGACGGGATCGATGCGCCACATCGAGCTTAAGCGCGGCACGCAAGTCATCACCGACTTCGATTTGTATGACTTGCTGCTGAAGGGCGACAAGAGCAAAGATGTGTTGCTACAGCCGGAAGATGTAATCTACTTCGCGCCCATCGGAGCGCAGGTGGCCATGGGAGGCCAGGTCAACAATCCCGCCATTTATGAGCTGAAAAAGGAGAACACGTTGGGCGATGTCTTGCAGTTGGCCGGGGGCCTTTCGACCACGGCCTACGGAACCAAGGTCTACGTCGAACAGATCAAAGACCGCGAGAATCGCGCCATCGAGGAGGTCAAGCTGGATACGGCCGGCATGGCTTATCCCCTGAAAGATGGCGACGTGTTGAACTTCACCTTGATTTCCCCGCGCTTCGTGAATTCGGTGACCTTGCGCGGAAACGTGGCTACCCCGGGCCGTTATCCCTGGCATGAAGGCATGCGAATCAGCGATCTGATTCCCGATCGCGATTTCCTCATCACCCGCGCTTACTGGAACCAACAGAACGCTCTCAACCTTCAGGAACGCACCAGTAACGGACGCGTTAACGAAGAGCTAAACGACATTAAGCGAAACGCTCCTGAAATCAATTGGGACTACGCTGTCATTCAGCGCATCAGCTCGCAGGACCTTTCGACCGAACTGCTGCCCTTCAATCTAGGCAAAGCGGTACTGGATCATGAAGCGGCCAGCAACCTGGTTCTGCAACCCGGCGACATCGTCACCATCTTTTCACAAGCCGACCTTCGGGTGCCGCGCGAGCAGCAGACCAAACTTGTACGCCTCGAAGGCGAATTCTCCGCTGCCGGAATCTATCGCGCTCAGTCGGGTGAAAAGCTGCGCGACCTGGTGGTCAAAGCTGGAGGCTTAGCGCCCTCGGCGTATCTCTACGCCGCCGTCTTCACCCGCGAATCCACACGCGTGCAGCAGCAGGAGCGTTTAGACCTGGTTATCGCGCAGATGGAGCATGACATTACCCGCCGGGCAGCGGCCGCTTCGCAAAATGCCCGGACCGCCGATGAGGCCAACGCCGCTAAGGCCACGTTGGATGCGCAACGCGCCAGCCTGGAGAAATTACGGCAACTGAAAGCAGAAGGCCGAATCGTTCTCAATCTTCATCCCGACGATGAGAACGTGGATGCCATACCGGATATTCCGCTCGAGGATGGCGACCGACTCTATGTGCCCAGCCGCCCGATTGTGGTGAGCGTGGTGGGTGATGTTTACAACCAGGGATCGTTCATCCAGCAGCCAGGAAAAACCGTGTCAACCTATTTGCGGAACGCTGGTGGGCCAACCCGCAATGCCGATAAAGGACGAATCTTCGTGGTCCGCGCCAACGGCGCGGTGGTAAGCAAGGACGCGGCTTCGGGTTTCTGGTCGGGAGGGTTCGACAGCATGGTGATGATGCCCGGAGATACCGTCGTGGTTCCCGAGCAGCTTAACCCGGGCGCAGGGTTCCGGGCTTTCAAAGACTGGTCGCAGATCTTGTTTAATTTCGGACTAGCGGCCGCCGCAATCAAGGTGTTGAGCCCATAATTGGCCCGCGGAATGTGCATCACGTTTGACCTGACTGGATGCAGGTGGAAGTAGCTTATGCGTGAAAGTATGAAAACTTCTGAGATCGAGGCGGCTGAACGTGCGGGTGTGGACGAGCGCGTCGCCCGCCTGGAATTGCCTGAGGATGAGCGTAGCCGGCCCGACTTGCTTGCTCTGTTGCTCGCCTTGACGCGCCGCAAGAAGATCATTCTTCAGGTGACGATAGCGGTCGCGGTGCTGGCGGCGATCGTAGCGCTGATACTACCCAAAACCTACAGCGCCATGACGGTGATTCTGCCTCCCCAGCAAAATCAATCAGCTGCAAGTGCGTTGGTGGGCCAGATTGGGCTGCTAGGCGGCCTCTCCAGCAGCGATCTGGGATTGAAGAATCCTGACGACCTGTTTATCGCCATGCTCAACAGTCGAACGGTCGAAGATCATCTCATCGATCGCTTCGACCTTCTGCGGGTCTACGGAGTAAAGCGCTATCAGGATGCCCGCAAGAAACTGGAGAACAATAGTTATGTTGTAGCGGAACGCGAAGGAACAATTTCGGTCAGCGTAACTGATCGTGATCCTAAGCGGGCGGCCGCCATGGCCAACTCCTACGTGGACGAGCTGCGTTCGCTGAATCAAAACCTGGCAGTTTCGGAGGCATCGCAACGCCGGTTGTTCTATCAGCAGAAATTGGATGCCGAGCGCGACGATCTGTCCAAGGCTGAGCTGGCGCTGGAGCAAGCCCAGGAGAAGAGCGGCTTGATTCAGCCCCAAGCCCAGGGGCAAGCCATTATCGATGCGGTAGGCACGGCGCAGGCCCAGGTGGCCGCGAAAGAAGTACAGATCGAGTCCATGCGGACCTACGCGACAGCCAGCAATCCTGACCTGAAACGCGCCGAACAGGAGTTGGCAGGATTGCGCGAGCAACTGACCAGACTGGAGCGCAGCAAGGGCGCCCTGGGCAATGGGGAAATGGCCATTCCGACCCGGCGGCTTCCGGAAATCGAGTTGGAATATCTACGTCGCGCCCGCGACCTGAAATACCACGAGTCGCTTTACGAGTTCCTGGGCAAGCAGCTGGAAGCCGCCCGCATCGACGAAGCCAAGGAAGCGGTCGTGGTGCAGGTGCTGGATAAAGCGGTAGAGCCGGAACGGAAGTCGGGACCGCGACGCTTGTTGATCGTGTTGGTCTCAGCCTTCGCCGCCTTTGTGGTGATGTGCTTGTGGGTTTTGCTGGCCGAAGGCTGGAGACGCAAAGCGCAGGATCCTCGCGAGCACCTTCGCCTGGCCGAACTGCGCGCCTCGTTCAAACGTCCGTGATGACTCAGGTCAATCCATACTTGCCCGAACGCTTTGCGGCATTCCCGGCGAAGCTGACCGCCGCCGTCGAGGTGGGAGTGTATCTCGTCCTGGTGGCCGGCGGGGTGTTGAGCTTTGTCTTGGGATGGCTGAGCGTGAATGCGGCGGTCGTGTTCTGCACGCTTCTGATGGGGGGCCTGATTCTGCTGGCCTGGGGGCGATTCGACGGCGGCAAGCATCCCTGCTTCCTGCTGCTGTGCACTCTCCTGTTCTTTCAAGGAGGGCGCATGGTCACCTACTTGATGGGCGCCGACATCGATCCGCTTCAGATTGACCTGATGACGCCCAACCCGTTCAACTTGTCGCGGGACCAGTCCGGCATTGTTCTGTTGATCCTGGCGCTGACCGCCATTTGCCTGTACATACCTTGCCGCTGGAATTATCGCCGCGTGCTGCCGCCCACGGACGAGAAGGTTCGTCCCTATCTGCCTTATCTCTACCTCATATTCTTTGCCTCGCTTCCGGTCCAACTTTTCAAGAACTATAAATATTACGAATACGTGCAGGAGCACGGTGGCTACGCAACTCTTTTCCTGAACCATGCGGTGCTGACGGCGACGGTGCCGCTGATCGTCCGGCTGGTCGCGCTGGTTACCTTCCCTTCGTTCGTGGCGATCTTTGTCTTCGAAAAGCGGAAGAAGTTCGTTTACCTGGCGACGGCTTTGTATTTTGGAGCTGGCTCGATCGTGCTGCTGCTGGGATTACGAGGGGCGATCTTCGCGCTGGCGGTTACGCTCTGGTATGTTGCCGGAATCAAATCCACCCGGCGCAGCCGCCTGTTGCCGGTAGCGGCTCTGGTGTTCGCGTTGATTCTGGTGGGAGATTTTGTGCAGAGCCTGCGAGCCGACCCGGAGAGCGTCTCGCAGTACGCCTTTGCCCCAATCGCGTTCTTGACCAGCCAGGGCAATTCTCTGGAAGTAACCGCGGTTGCGGTCAAGTATCGCAATATTTTCAAACCTTACGCGGCGTCTTATTTGGGCGAGGAGTTTCTTAACGCATTTGTCGCCAGCGACGCCACCAACGCCTTCCGGGGCAAGGCCTTGTCCGTCGATGTGCCCGTCCTGCTGGACTGGCGCGCCTTTGAGCAAGGCGGGGGGACGGGAGGATCGTACGTTGGAGAAGCCTATGTGATCGGCGGGGTGACTGGAGTGGTTCTGATCTCGCTGCTCATCGGGGTGGGCCTGCATTTTCTTCACCGCCTGAGCGGGAATGCGCTTTCCTTGTTCGTGGTGGCGACCATTCTGCCGGATGTGCTGATCATGCCGCGGGCCCAGTTGCTGGACTGGATCTCGGTGTTGCTGCGCAGTGCGATCACCATCTTCGTTCTCTGGCTGGGTTGGGAGATCTATAGCTTCATCGTTCCGATGAGACCTGCAGCCTCTGCCCTGGGGCTTCCGCCGCCGGCAGCCATCGTGAGCTGATGCGGTATTCCCTGATTGTGTCCACCATAAACCGGGTCGAGGAACTGGATCGCCTCCTGTCCAGCCTCGGTCGGCAGACCTATCGGGACTTCGAGGTCATCGTGGTCGATCAGAATCCTGACGACCGGCTCTTGCCTGTGCTGGAAAAGCATACGCAACTGTCCATTCGGCGCCTGCTTTCCGAGCGAGGACTGTCGCGGGCGCGGAACGTGGCGTTGCGAGTCGCGGGCGGCGAAATCATTACATTTCCTGACGACGATTGCTGGTATCCCGACGAGCTTCTGGCGACGGTGACCGAGTGGTTAGAGGCGCATCCGCAATATGGCGCATTGTTTACCGCGACCCGCACGGCCGATGGTGAGCTGATGACGCCCAAATGGGCTCCGGCTTCCGGCCCTTGCACGCGGAAGAGTGTCTTGTATTCCGTAGTTTCTTTTACAGGGTTCATTCGCCGCGAAGTGATTTCCGCTATCGGGCTTTTTGACGAGAGAATCGGAGTCGGCTCGGCTTCGCCATATCAGTCCGGCGAAGACATCGACTATTTCATTCGTCCTCTGGAGACAGGCTTTCGCATGTGGTACGAGCCTGCCTACACGGTCTACCATCCGCGGTTTCAGTCCCTGGACCGTTTGCGCCAGCGGGCGTATGGCTATGCCCTGGGTATCGGCTACGTCTTACGCAAACATAAGTACACCTGGTGGGATCTGTGGAAGACCTGGTGCCGTTCGTTCGCGGGCGCCATTCTCCATTTCTGCAAAGGCGACCTCGGCTGGGCGCAAGTCTATTGGCGTCGCGCGGCTGGGTTGTTTCATGGATACCGTTGCGGAATGACCGAGCTAACGCAGCTAGCTGATTCTCCCGCCGCGGCAGACTCCCGGGCCTGTAAGTCCGTGGCTGGAGAGGAAGCTTCGAGAAACGGATGAAGCTTCTACCCCGGCACTTATTTCGCGGTATGCTCAATCTCGGCTCGGGCGAGATGCTTGCCCGGCTCTGTGGCATAGCTTCGATCCTGGTGTTGGCGCACCGCTATGGCGTGGTGGCTGTCGGCGTGTATGCGCTGGCGCAGAGCATGGTGCAGTATTCGTACCCGTTCATTGATTTCGGGTTGCGCCATGTGGGAGCGAGGCTGATCGCTAAGTATCCGCAGGCGGGATCCGAGATTGTCGCGCAGGTTCAAAAGCGTCGCATATTGATGGGCTCCCTGGTGATCCCTTTTTTGTTGCTCTATGCCTTGCTGACGAATGTGCCTCGCGACCTGAAAGTTTTTCTGTTTCTTTTTTCCGCCATCGGTTGCTTGTACGCGCTTTCCCTTGAATGGGCAGCCTGGGGAAAAGAACATCTGCGAATGGTGGGACTGACCCGGGCATTAGCGCCGGGCTGTGTTCTGCTTTTCCTGTTCTTCGGCTGGAGAAGCGAACACATTTTTGGATGGATGATCGCGGGCAATGCCGTCGGCTACGGACTGCTGGCCATAATCTTTTGGGAATGGTGGCGACGGCACAAGCCCACCGAAGAACACGAGATTCCGCTGGAATTGATCCGCGAGAACCTGGCATGGCGGCGCACCAGCATTATGGGACTGGCGTGGCTGTGCAATCTGGCCTTCAACACCATCGACATGCTGATGCTGGGCGCGATGTCCGATCCGCACCAGGTTGGCCTTTATAGCGCGGCCTACCGCACCATGAATCAGGTCCTTTTCACCTACTATTTGCTGACGCAGGTGCTCTATCCGCAACTGGCCCGGCAGAACCTGGAGCAGCGAACTCGGGCGCTGCGGCCTCAGATTCTGCTGCTGCTGCTGGCCTCGGGAACGGCTATTGCCGCGGTGCTGGCGGCGTCGAGGCGGGTGATTCTTGAGGTGGTATTCGGCCGCCAATTCCTTCCCGCCGCTTTTCTTCTGCTGGTCCTGCCCTGGGCTATTCCACTCGACTTCCTGACCTCCTACCTGAGCAACGCGTACATAGCATGGGGCATGGAGCGAAAGATTCTGTTATGCACGGGCATCGCTGCCGGAAGCAACATCGTGCTGAATCTGATTTGGATTCCGGCGCATGGCGCCTCAGCGGCTGCCGTAAACACCATCATTTCCTACGCCATCTTTCTAGGCTGTCTGGCGCTGGCCGGACGATACTCGAAGGAGTTGGCGCCACGAGTCCAGTCCCAGATTGAGTTGACGGTCTAGGTTACATGCGGATTCTCTACGATCACCAGGTTTTTTCGCTGCAAAATGCCGGCGGCGCAACCCGCTATTTCTACGAGCTAATGCGCTACTTCGCTACGCTTCCAGACGTCCAGATGGACCTGTGGGCGGGAATTAATGCAACCATCTATCCGTTTCACGAATTGGCCTCGGCGAAGACGCGAATCGTCGGCTATCCGGGTTGGCTGCCGGCGGGGACGCTGCGCTTTCTGGCCAACGAAGCCTGGACCAACGCGGTGGCTCCATTTCGCGGCAGGATGGATGTCTACCATCCCACGACCTATGTGCGTTCTCCCATGGTGAGGGCGAAACGCGTGGTCGCGACCCATCAGGACTGCACGCACGAGCGCTTTCCAGAACTGTTTCCCGACGTGAAAAAGGTTCTGTGGGCGCGGAAAGCCTTGTTTCCCAGAGTGGACGCCATCATTTGCGCCTCGGAATCATCCCGCCAGGACCTGCTGCACTTTTATAACGTCGACCCGGCGAAGACGTGCGTCATTCATCATGGACTCAGTCCGCTGCCGCGCAGCCCGCAAGCGGCAGCAACCTTGCGTAGTCACTTGCGCCGCGATTACATCCTGTACGTGGGCATGCGGGCGGCATTCAAGAACTTTGATGGCCTGTTACACGCGTTCCGGGACAGCGGACTGTCAGACTCCTACGATCTACTGACCATCGGTGGCGGCCCGCTATCCGACGACGAAAAAAAGGAGATTGCGGGGTTGAGCCTGTCGGATGCAGTCATCTGCCTGCCGCGTCCCTCCGACGACGTGCTGGCCGAAGCCTACGCCGGGGCTAGGCTGTTCGTGTATCCGTCGCTGAATGAAGGTTTCGGTTTTCCGCCACTTGAGGCCATGTCGCTAGACTGCCCGGTGCTAGCCAGCAGGACTTCGTCCATTCCGGAAGTCTGTCTCGACGCTCCATTCTATTTTGATCCTAAGGACCCGGAATGTTTTCGCCGGGAGTTGTTGCGAGCCATCGACGACGAACCGGCGCGGACGCAAGCCATAGCTCGCGGCAGGGAAGTGGCGGCTGGATATAGCTGGACTCGCTGTGGCGAGCAAACCATGGCGGTGTATCGCGACTGTCAATAACTGTTGCGGTAAGGTGAAAGCAGAAAGCTGTTACTCTTGGGGGGGCAGCATCGTTCGTGAAGCATGGGGCAGCTTAAGGAATTGCTGTATGCGGATCTGGCTCGGCAGTATGAACTGGAAGGCCGCGGCGATCGTCGCCCGAACGTTTTCCGGTTCGCCGCGCGGCTGCTGCATTTTCGCTATCTTCCCAACGTGGTGTGCCGCAGCAGCCGGGCCGCCATGCTGGCGGGTATTCCGGTAGTGCCCAAGTTGCTCACGTATGTGAACCTCGTGCTGTTTGGGCTGGAGGTTACGCCCAAGTGCGAAATTGGGCCGGGAGTGTTTTTTGCTCATCCCGTGGGCTGCACCCTCGGGGCGTTTCGCATCGGAAAGAACGTCACCATATTTCAGGGAGTCGGCTTGGGAGCGTTGCAGCCCGACATGGGTTTCAATAAGGAACTACGGTGCGAAATTGGCGACAACGTAACTTTGGCAGCGGGCTGCAAGGTGCTGGGTCCTTATCGTATCGGCGATAATGTACTGGTTGGTGCAAATTCTGTAGTCTTGAATTCGGTCGGACCGAATGTAACGGTGTTCGGTATTCCAGCGAGGGTAGTACCATCAGCGGTGAGGAATTCGGAATGACCAAGCCAGTCCTCGATCTCTCGATAATCATCCCCAGCTACAACACTCGCGGGCTGCTGCACAACTGCATCGAGTCGATCTATCGCTATACCAACGGAATTAAGTTCGAAATCATTTGTATCGATGGCAATTCTCCCGATGACAGCGCTGACATGGTGGAGGAACATTTCCCCGATGTCATCCTGCTAAGGAATCAGGAGAACGGTTCTTACGGCAAGAGTGGAAACCAGGGACTGCGTCTGGCGAAGGGGCGTTATGCTTGCCTGCTGGACTCCGACACCATGCTTACCGGAAATGCCTTCGCGGCCCTGGTTCGTTTCATGGACGGGCATCCGGAGGCGGCGGCCTGCGGCCCCACGCTGCTGAACCCCGATGGCAGCGTACAGCACGATATCCGGCGGTTTGCCGGACTGGGCGTCTTCTTTCTACAGACCCTCAATTGGCACAAACTCTTTCCCAACAGCCGGCTGATGAGCCGGTACTACGCCAGTGATTTCGATTTTTCCCATCCGCAACAGGTAGAGGCTATCGGCACGACGGTCTTCATGCTTCGCCGCTCGACCTGGGAAACCGCCGGAATGCTGGATGAACGCTTTCGCTGGGCTATGGTCGATCTGGCCTACGAATACATGCTGGGCAAGAAAGGCTACAAGCTGTTTTACACGCCTTGCGCCGAGGTCATCCATTATGGCAGCCAAACCGCCAATCAGGATGTGTTGAAGACCTTGCGCGAGCAGTGCCAGGGGTTTATCGACTTCAGTGATAACTACGACTACTTTGGCCAGAGCCGGTTCATCAAGCTGATCGTGCGCTTTGGCATTCGGGTGCGTTATTACACGAAGGTTTTGGGATACTACATCAGCTCCGACAAACGCGTGATCAAGGGACCGGGGCGTCCCACGAAAGAAATTGCAGCGCAAACTGCCCGCATGGTGCCCTCGCCCTCACGCGAGGCGAAGCCGAAGGACATGGAAGAGGCCACCTGTGCCTCGTTTTCTCAGTCCAGGTCCGACGCGAAATCTTTATCCAGCCAGTAAGGCCGGCGCAGCTTCCGTCGTAGTGTTCGCCAGCCCACAGCAAACGGACGTGAGAGCAGCCACCACAGCGATCCGTCCGCAAATAGTCGGCGCAGACCAGATAAAAACGTCGCGCCGCTGCTCATTTCCTGTAGCGCCAAAACGGTAGAGAATGTCATGCGCCGGTGGGCGACCACAAGCGGGTCCAGGCAATCGGCCCAGTGATTAACGATCCAGAGCGGCTCCTCATGCAGACGCCGCTGGTTGGAGTTGGACATGCTGCCCGGGTGCACCCGATAGCGGCACACTACCTGCTGCACCGCCTTTGCCGAATAGCGCCGCGCAAGCACGATGTACAGGTAGTAATCCGGCACCAGCTGAATGTTGTCGGGAATGCCTCCCGCCTCGTCTACTGCCGATCGGCGTAGCACGGCCGAACTCATGGCGATGAAACACGCGTCGCGGAAAAGTTGGGTGAAAATATCACCTTCCGGCAGCGGGCAGAATTCGTGGCGGTAATCGTAGTCGCGCCGATTGCCGCGCGCATCGAACATGACGCTTCGTCCGTAAATAATCCCGACACCGTCGCCGGCCAGAGCCATCTGCTGCTCCAGTTTACGCGGCAGCCAGATGTCATCCTGGTCGAGGAACGCAAGCCACTCGCCACTAGCTTTCTGGATCGCCGCGTTCCTGGCCTTGCCCAGCGGCGTGTCGTCGGGCGACAAGTAGTAGCGAATGCGAGGGTCGCGGTATTCAGCAACGATCTTGGCGCTGTCGTCGGTGGAACAGTCGTCCCACACGAGCAGCTCCCAGTCCTGGAAGGTCTGGGCCATGACGCTGTTCAAGGCATCGCGCAGAAACGCGGCGCCGTTACGGACGTTCATGATGATGCTGACCAGTGCCATAAGAATCTAGGCCGGTCCTGCCTGGCCGGCGCGCCAGTCTCGACGCCAATATGGCCGCCGAAATCTGCGGCGGAGGATGTGAAAGACGAAGGCGAAGGGCCGCAGGAGTTGCGAGGCAATCGAGCCTTGTGTCAGCAGCCGTTCGCAAGCCGCGCAGAAATGTTCGCGGGCTTCGCATCTCTTCGAGAGCAATGGCGGTGAAGTGCCGCTTGCGGCAAAGCGCCACAGTCGCGGGGTCCAGATCACCAGCCCAGCGCTGCGATAAGCCACAACACTTCCTGGTGCATCGGCAATGCCACAGTGTGGGACATGCTGCCGGCATGCATGCGATAGCGGGTGACCGGGTGCTGCACGGCTCGCGCGCGGTAGCGGCGGCAGACCGCGACATAGAGGTAGTAGTCGGGGATGATCCGAATTTCCGCCGGTATGCCGCCAACAGCCTCGATTGCCGAACGCCGAAACACGGCCGAGCTCATGGCAATAAAACACGACTGGGTAAACAGCAGTGAGAAGATGTCGCCTTCGGGCAGCAACTGATACTCGTGGGCATGATCATAGTCGCGCTCCCGACCGCTGGGATAGAAGCGGATTGTCCGCCCGTAGATCAGGCCGACATTATCGCTGGCCAGAGCCATCTGCGCTTCAAGTTTTCGCGGCAACCAGAGATCGTCCTGATCAAGAAACGCAATCCACTCACCGCTAGCCCGGCCCATCGCGTCGGTGCGAGCTTCTCCCAGCGAAGTGTCTTGCGGAGAAAGAAAGTAACGAACACGAGGGTCTCGATAACGGGACACGATCTTCGCGCTGTCGTCGGTGGAACAGTCGTCCCACACGATCAGCTCCCAGTCCTGAAAAGACTGGCACAACACGCTGTCGAGGGCTTCGCCCAGAGTTGCCGCTCCGTTGCGAACGTTCATGATGACGCTGACCAGGGGCATAGGCGAAGTCCGGGCGTGACCAGTCTAGCTGAGGGTCCAGACCTGGTGAGAGGAAACCAGCACGCAGTACACCAGCAATTGCCAGAAGGTTACGGCCATGGTAGTTACGGCGAACACGAACATGAAGCTGTCAGCCGTGTGAAACGTCGTGGGCGTGCCCACAAGCCAGGCCGCATGGAGGAACCCGAGGGCTGCTGCTATGCCGACAATGCTGACCGCCAGAGGAAGTCGGGATTTGGCCATCGGCGTGGACGGGGAAGCAGCCGGCGAGTCTGCTTTGCGGTACCACAGGAAGATCCAGATCACCAGGGCCAGCATGCCGACTCCTGTACTGATATATTGCGCGCCGCAGTCACCGATACAGAACTCATGTAAGGGATGTGCACCCGGCCTCGCAGACAGGGAACGTGATACCAGAACCAGCTGTGCGAGTGGGTCAAGCCGTCCCAGATCAGATGGGTGGCAATCCCCAGCACGATGGTGAAGAAAATCGCAAGCCAGCGGCCTGCGCCCCCAAAGCGAAATGGACCCATTTCGTTGCGTAATTTTGCCTGAACTGTCGCGGGAAACAATCCTACGACCGGCCGCTTGATTACATTGTGAAACAGCCAGAGCGCGGCAAAGCTGGCCGGCAAGGTAAACAGGAGCAGGCCCGGCATGCGGTGAGCGAAATCGCGACCGGCGACGCTGCCGAGGATATAAGGGAAAGTCCGGCGCCATGCTGCCCACGATAAATGCGGACCAGATCAGATGAAATCTGCGAAAGGGCAGGACCGCGGCAACATGCGCAACTGTGAAGGGCATAGAGTGGCGATAACCACAAACGCTCGCGACTACGCCCGGCAAATTCGCATGCCGAACCGACGAGGCGGCGTTCCAAAAAGCTATCTCGAACTTTGTTCCTATTCAAAAGTATAGCTGACGCTGACTCCCACTGACACTCCGAAGTCTGCCGCCGAATCGGTTACAATCAGCACACATCACAACTCCGATACTTGGCTTACGAATCTATGAAACGCGCTCCGCTGGCTAGCGGAAAACTCACTCCAGTGCAAGAGGACGATCAGCCCGCAATCGCGGGAGGCTCCGCTGTGCGCTCGCCGCAGAACCGCCTCATCTTCGGCGCGCCCGAGATTGGCGAGGCCGAAATTGCTTCGGTAGTCGATTGCCTGCGCAGCAATTGGATCGGGTTGGGCGCGCGGGTGGAGCAGTTTGAGCAGGCGTTTGCGCGCTACAAACAGGCTCCCTACGCAGCCGCGGTAAGCAGTGGGACAGCCGCAATCCATCTCACGCTGCTGGCCTTGGGAATCGGCTCTGGCGACGAAGTGATCGCTCCGGTCATGACCTTCTGTTCGACCATTCACTCCATCGTTCACACCGGAGCAACGCCGGTCCTGGTGGATTGCAGCCGCAGCTACCTTCAATCTCGATCCGCAAGGCCATCGAAGACCGAATCACTCCGCGCACTAAGGCCATTCTGGTCGTACACATGTGCGGACGCTGCTGTGAGATGGATGCGGTTCTCGACATCGCGCGCCGACATGGACTGCATGTCATCGAGGATTGCGCGCACGCCATCGAAGCGACGTACCACGGCCAGCCCGCCGGATTGATCGGCGATGCCGGATGCTTCAGCTTTTATCCCACCAAGAACATCGCCACTTGCGACGGCGGAATGGTGACGACAGCCAATCAAGCGTTACAGCAGCGGGTGAAGGTACTCTCGCTGCATGGCATGACGGCAGATGCCTGGAGCCGTTTCGTTGGCGGTCCTACGGGGTACGAAGTGGTCGCAGCAGGATTCAAGTACAACATGACCGACGTCGCAGCGGCCATCGCTCTCCCGCAGATGGAGCACGTGGAAGCGCAATGGGCTCGCCGCGAGCAGATCTGGCAGGCATACAATCAGCGGCTCAGCGGGCTGCCGTTACAGCTGCCGGCCGCCGTCGAAGCTGGGTCGCGTCACGCCTACCATCTCTACACTCCTCTGCTCTTACTGGAGGAGATTGGTGCGCCGCGCGAGAAGATCATCGCTGCACTCGATGCGGAGAACATCGGCGTCGGCATTCATTATGTTCCGGTGCATCAGCATCCCTACTACCGCGATCGCTTCGGTTTCACCGACTCAGATTTCCCCAACGCGACGTTTGTCGGCGAGCGCACGATTTCGCTGCCGCTGTCGCCGGCGATGACCGAGAGCGATGTCGATGACGTGACTACCGCCTTGACCCGCATCTTCCGCTACTACAAAGCTTCGGCATGAGCCGCGATCCAAGCTGCACATCCAGGCCGCGCTGCATCACTCCTGAGCGCCGAGTGTGCGCTTGAAGAACCGTCTGCGAAGCCTGCTGCTCGCTGCGATATTCGGACTCAGCGTCGACAGCGCCTTGTTCGCCCAACAGACGCCTCCGCCAACTCCGGCGCCGGCCGCAACCCAACCCGCCACTCAGCCCCCCACCCAACCGGTCCCACCAGATTCAACGCCACCTGCTCCCCAGCCGACTGAACCTTTGCCTGATGGGACAGTTTCTCATCCCAACGAAAGCAAGTTCTTCATCCACCTGGCAGAAGATCAGAAGGACATCTGGACCAGCCCGTTTCGCCTGAAGCCGACCGATGCGAAGTGGCTGGTGCCGGTGACCGGCATCGCAACCGGCCTATTCGTTACCGATCCGCAGAGTTCCTACGCAATGCGTCTGGATAATCAGCATCCCCTGAACCTCTTTGCTGATGCCGGGGTCGGGGCGGCCATCGGACTTACTGGCGCGGGATATCTCTGGGGACGCTGGACGCACAACGAACGCGCGCGCGAGACTGGAGTGCTGGCAGCCGAGGCCATCATCAATGCCATCGGCGTGGATTATGCCCTCAAGGGCATCAGCGGCCGCGAACGCCCCTTCCCGTCGAACTTCCAGAACATCTTCTTCCACGGAGGCACATCGCTTCCGTCCGACCATGCGGCCATCACCTGGGCCTTCGCGTCCATCGTGGCGCAGGAGTATCCGCATCCGGCAGCAGAGATCGGTGCATACGGGCTGGCGCTCGGCGTGGGACTGGCCCGCGCCGCAGCCGATCAGCATTTCCTTTCCGACGTCTTTATTGGCGGCTTGCTCGGATATCAAATTGGCCGGCAGGTATACAAGACGCGTCATAACCCTAATATCGACGACGATCTGAAGATCGTGGCGGAACAGACTTCGGTGCCGCGCCCGACAAATTTAGGCAGCGTATATGTCCCCCTCGACAGCTGGATTTATCCCGCTATGGAACGGCTCATCGGTGGTGGCTACATCGATACGGCCTTCATGGGCTTGCGACCGTGGACCCGGATGTCGTGCGCCAAGATGCTGATCGAGATGGAGCAGAAGGTCGAATACCATACCGACCTGCCGCCGGAAATCTTGCGTATCCAGAAGGTGTTGGACGCCGAGTTCGCCGATGAGCTAGCCGGCTGGGATGGCCGCCCGGTGCAGACGCTGCAACTGGATTCCGTTTACACCCGCGCCATGGAGATTGCGGGCACGCCGGTGAACGACAGCATGCACTTCGGGCAGACGCTGATCAACGATTACGGCCGCCCCTTCTGGCAAGGCTTCAACAACATCACTGGCTTCAGCGGCAGCGCCACTATCGGACGTTTCGCGTTCTACGTCGACGGGGAATATCAGTATTCGCCTACGATTCCCGCCTACCCGCTCTCCGTGCGGCAGGTGATCTCGAGTGTCGATGAGAATCCGGTGCAGCCGCCCAAGCCGGTTCCGGCGAATCAGTTCGTCTTCCAAAACACTTACGCGCTGGTGAAGTATGCCGGGCTCGACTTCTCGGTTGGCAGGCAGAGCATGTGGTGGGGACCGGGCGAAGGCGGCGCTTTGTTGATGAGCAACAATGCCGCGCCGTTCTGGGAGCTCCAGATCAACCGGTCCATCCCTACGTATATTCCTCTTCTGTCGAAGTTCCTGGGACCATTTGAGGCTGATAACTTTCTTCGGCTCACTCGCGGGACACGAGTTCCCGGTCGGTCCTTACATCTTCGGGCAGAAGGTCAGCTTTAAGCCGACAGAGAATCTGGAGTTCGGGTTCACGCGCGATGACGTCTTCGGCGGTGAAGGCCACGTCCCCATCACCTTCGGGAGCTTCTGGAACTCGTTTACCAGCTTCAACGACGTGACTCCGGCGGTAAAGTTTTCCAGCAAAGATCCCGGCGCGCGCCATGCCAGCTTCGACTTCTCCTACCGTCTGCCATTCCTGCGGCGCTGGCTCACCTTGTACAGCGATTCGCTGGTACATGACGACGTGTCGCCAGTCAGCGCTCCGCGACGCTCGGCGGTGAATCCTGGCATCTACCTGACGCACTTTCCCGGCCTGCCCAAGCTCGACTTCCGCGCCGAGGCGGTCTACACCGATCCGCCTACGGTCGACAGCATGGGCGGCCACTTCATCTATTGGGAAGTGGTGTACCACGATGTCTATCTCAACAACCGTTACCTGATGGGCAACTGGATTGGCCGCGAAGGCAAGGGATACCAGGCGTGGAGCACGTACCACCTCAGCCCGCAGAGCAGTATTCAAGTGGCCGTGCGCAATTCCAAGATCTCTGACGACTTTATCCCCGGAGGCAGCACGCAGTGGGACTGGAGCCTGTCGGCAATGCTGCGCGTCCGCAAAGACCTTGAGATCAAGTCGTTCCTGCAATACGAAACCTGGTGGGTGCCGGTGCTGGCCGCAACCCGCCAATCCGACTTCACCAGTTCGGTGCAGCTCACCTGGTGGCCGACCAGCGTAGGCATCCGGAGGGCGTTTCACTAGTCCAGAAGACCCCCACCCAAAGTCCCAAATCGTCGCGAAATACAGAATGATCTTACTGGTAAGATTGCCTATTAATCTTACTGGTAAGATCATTTTACGTTTTGTGGGTCTTGGTCGACTTAGAGTGAGCTTTTTTGTGGTGGTGGGTGACGATGGGGTGGATTTGGACCTGCACCTTATGCTGCGCGGCCAACGGATCTGCGCGTACGTCGGGTCGAACATGGCAATCACGGCGATAGCGCGAATACTGTAGCGGCGGGCCCAGTCGCTTTCGATCAGCGTGCTCTGCACCGTCTTCCAGTGCTCGAAGTTTAGCTCCGGCTGCGTTCCCTCGCCGTAGGCGGAGGCATCGTTGATGGCGCCAAGGAACTGCACAAACTCCTCCAGATTGACACCCATCTGAAATACCAGCTGGCTGAGGGCCATCTGCTGCGAAGCGGTTAGTTGATCGAACCAGCGGCAATAGGCGCGCGCGTTATAGATAGCCTGTATCGCCGAAATGCGCAATAACTGCGTCGCTTCTTGCTCGCTTAATTGCTCCGTCAGACCGTGGGTGCGGATTTTCTTGCGGAATTTCTTCTTCTGCCAGGTATCCAGGTCACGATTGAACTGGTCGAGAATGGTTTGCAGTCTCTCCGAATCAAGCCCCGCGGCCTGCCACAACTGGGCGGAAGATGGCTCAAGAAACGGGCGCGGGTTAAGCGGATCGCTTTGGGGATGTGGCGTAGCGATGACGTCAAGGCCGAATCCGGCGCCAATCAGCGGGCGGCTGGTCTTGGGATCGGGATACGCCGCCAGAACCCAGCCCTCGTGACGGGTGTCGCGCAGAACATTCATCAGCGCTCCCAGGTTGAACTTGATATCCGAGTCTTTGAAGTCGAACAGGAGCCCCGGCTTGGGCAGGGCTGGCGGGGCCTGGTGGGTCAGTGAAGCCGGTTCTCGCACCGCGGCAGAATTCAAGGTTGAAACCGGCGCGACAGGCGCCAAAGGCGGCGAGGTGGGCGTCGCAGTTGGCGGCGACGAGCTGGGCTGCTCTGGAGTCGCACTCTGCGACGCAATCTGCGCGATGGCGTGATGCAGCGTCCCAGCCAAGACCAGGATCACGATTACTCCCCGCAAAATTTGATATGAAAAACTCATGGTCGCGGCGCTGCTGAAAATTTCGGCTGGTTTGTCTACACAATAACCCGAAACGACGACGATGAAAACAGAGTTGCGGAACTGATTCGTGCTGGGCGCGCTCGCCGGAATCAAACTTTATACGGGCCTAAGACTTGCGCTGAACCTGCGCTGGGGCGGCAGGCCGCCGCTGGTACGGGGCTGGTATGGTGCGGTAAGATTCCGCCATGTCCAAGAATGTCTCGCAGTTCGAAGTTGCCTGCCCGTGTTGTGGCGCCTCACTGAAGATTGATCCTGCGGTAAAGGCGGTGATTGCGCACACGCCCAAGGCGGTGCCCCGGACCTTTGAGGACTTGGAGTCAGCCGCGCGCGCCATGAAAGACCAGGATAGCCGCAAAGAGTCTATCTTCCGCCAATCGGTGGAAGCGCAAAAGAACCAGAGCGATCTGCTGGAGAAAAAGTTTCAGGAAGCGCTTAAGCGCGCCAAGGAGACGCCTGACACCGGCAAGCCGCTGCGGGACTTCGATCTGGATTGAACAGGATCACCACAGGGGCACGGAGACACCGAGGTAGATCAAAAAATCTGCAGCAGAGTCAGGCGCTGTGAATGCGAGATCGCCGCCCTGTGGGCATAGAATCGTTGTGATTTTGTACTACCAGAGTCAGCTAATGGCTAAGAGCTAATAGCCAGCAGCGAATAGCGAGGGATTTCCAGCCACGCCCCCGCCCGCTGCGCAGAATCAGTATACCTGTGACAAACTCTTCCTCACGACCGCTTCTTCTCGGCCATCGCGGAGTTCGTCCCCTGCCGTACCTGGGACTGCGCTGGCGTAAGCCCGGTTTTCCTGCCGAGAATACGCTAGCCGCCTTCGAGTATGCCCTGGCCAACGGCTGCGACGGTTTCGAGTTCGACGTGCGTTTTACCCGCGACCGCCGCTCAGTGCTGTGCCACGAGCCCAAACTTAATCGCCAGGAAGTTGCTTTAACCGAACATGCCGGACTCGAGCGGCGCCAAGGCTATAACCTCGCGGGATTGCAAGACGTGCTTACACAGTTTGGCGCAACGGCTTATCTCGACATCGAGCTAAAGGTTCCGGGCCACGAAGAAGCCGTAGCCAGTGCTTTACGCGCGCATGCTCCGCAGCGCGGGTACATCGTCTCGTCCTTCCTTCCCGAAGTCTTGCTCCGGCTGCATGAAATCGATTCCACGCTGCCGCTGGGCTACATCTGCGAACACGAAGAAGACGCGCGGCGATGGAGCGAGCTTCCTATCCGCGCATTTCTGCCGCGGCACTCGCTGGTATCGCAGCGGCTGATCGGCGAGGTTCACCGTCGGGGTTTGCAGTTGATGACCTGGACGGTGAATTCTGGCCGCGACCTTGAGCGGCTGGCCCAGTGGGGCGTAGACGGCCTGATTTCGGACGATCCGCGGCTGCTGGCGCGCACCTTCCCTCCGCTGCCACGAACGGCCTTAGCTGGCTGATCGCCGCTTTGCGCCAGCTGTCGGCAGTCATTTAGATTGTCAGTGATGGCGACCACAGGCGAACGATTCGAACGCGCGGTGTCAATCATGGCGCGCCTACGGGGCAAGGGCGGATGCCCCTGGGACCGCGAGCAGACCTTCGACACAATTAAACCTTACACGCTGGAGGAAGCCTACGAGGTTGTCGAGGCCATTGACGCTCGCGACTGGAACGAACTCACGGGCGAGTTGGGCGATCTCCTGCTACAAGTCCTCTTCTACGCGGAGATGGCCGCTGAGGAAAAGCATTTCACTATTGACGATGTGCTGGATCGGCTCTCCACGAAATTAGTCGACCGGCATCCCCACGTTTTTGGCGACGTAAAAGCTGAGACCTCTGGCGAAGTGCTGCGTAACTGGCAGGCCCTGAAGGCAGAAGAAAAGAAGAAGCGCGAGCCGTGGACTGGCGAAGACCGCCGTGCCAAAGCGCCGGACCGTTCCGATTCCGTGCTGGCCGGCGTGTCATCGAAGACGCCGTCGTTGATGGAAGCGCACAAGATCAGCTCGCGCGTGGCCCATGTTGGATTCGACTGGCCGAACATCGAAGCGCTGTTCGAAAAGCTGAACGAGGAAACGCAGGAGCTGCGTAAGAATCTGGAAGAATATCCTGCGCCTGGGCCGCAGCCAGAGTCAGCGGCCGGGGTTGCGGGCGCGCGTGGCACAAAAATCTCGCCGGAGCTGCGCGAACGCCTGGAAGACGAAGTCGGCGACATGTTTTTCGTGATGGTAAACATTGCGCGCTATCTGTCGCTCGATCCCGAGTCGGCCCTACGCAAAACGAACCGCAAATTCCGTCGCCGCTTCGAGTATCTCGAAGACAAACTTCGCGAGCAGAACCGCAAGCCGGCCGAAGCTTCACTAGACGAAATGGAAGCGCTGTGGCAGGAATCCAAGCAACTGGAAAAGCCGTGACCGCCGACACGATCGCGCTACGCAGTTGCACCGAGCTGGAAGAATTCAAGGCCTGCGTCGCGCTGCAAAAAGAAGTGTGGGGCTTTGCCGACGCCGAACTCGTGCCTCTGCGTGTCTTCTCTCTTTCGCCCAAAATCGGCGGCCAAGTGATTGGCGCCTGGCAGGACGACGTCCTGGTGGGATTTGCGCTCTCGATTCCCGGGCTGCGCAACGGCCATCCCTACCTGTATTCGCACATGCTGGCCGTGAAGGACGGGCTGCGGAACAGCGGCCTGGGCCGGCGCATCAAGTTGTTTCAGCGGGAGGACGCACTAGCGCACGGCTACGAGTTGATGGAGTGGACCTTCGATCCGCTGGAGATCAAGAACGCCTACTTCAACCTGGAGCGGCTGGGAGCGATCGCCCGCCGCTACAACATCAATCACTACGGCATCACCTCCTCGCCTTTACAAGGATCATTGCCTACCGACAGGCTGGTGGCGGAATGGTGGCTGACTTCGAAACGGGTGACGAGCCTGCTCTCGACCGGGGAGCGGCCTGATTTCCAGGAAGAGACTCGGATCGAAGTGCCGGCGGCGATTTACGACTGGAAAGCGTCCGCCGAAACGCGCCACAAGGCAGCCGAAGTCCAGCTGCGCAATCGCGAAAGGTTCCTCAAGTACTTCCCGGATGGGCTGGCATGCCTCGGTTTTGAGCGCGACGAGCGGGGGAACGGTGCATTTTTGTTGGGGCGTTGGGAGGAGAACTGGTCCTATGCGAGCCACTGAACAATGAAGATTGAAGCCATCACGCTGCGCGAGTTGCAGATGCCGCTCGTCCACTTCTTCGAGACCAGCTTTGGGCGCACGTACACACGGCGCGTGTTGCTGGTTACGCTTCATTCGGACGGCCTGGAAGGCTGGGGCGAGTGCGTTGCTGGGGAAGGCCCTTTTTACAGCGAGGAATATGTCGACGGAGCATGGGACGTCTTGGTGCAGTACCTCTGTCCGGCGATACTTGGCAAGACGGTGCAGCAGGGAAGCGAAGTTCCGGCGTTGCTGGCGCGGGTGCGCGAGCATCGCATGGCCAAAGCCGCGCTGGAAAATGCCGCGTGGGATGCCGAAGCGCAGGCGAAGGGAATTCCGCTGTGGAAACTGCTGGGTGGAACGCGGCGCGAGATTGCGTGCGGGGTCAGCATCGGCATTCAGGATTCGCATGAGCAATTGCTGGAGAAAATTGAAACCGAGCTGACGGCTGGCTATCAGCGCATCAAGGTCAAGGTAAAGCCGGGCTGGGATGTCGAGGTGTTGGAGAAGATTAGGGCGCGCTGGCCGGAAATCCTGTTGAGCTGCGACGCCAACTCCGCCTACACCCTGGCGGACACTGAGCACCTGAAAAGCTTCGATCGCTTCAAGCTGCTGATGATCGAGCAGCCGCTATGGAGCGACGACTTCTATTTCCATGCGAAATTGCAGAAGCAGTTGCAGACGTCGCTCTGCCTGGATGAGGCCATCCGCAGCGCACGCGACGCCGAAGCTGCGCTCGAGATCGGTGCCTGCCGCATCGTCAACATCAAGGTCGGTCGAGTGGGAGGATTTTCCGAGGCCGTCGCGGTGCACGACGTTTCGCAACGGGCCGGTATACCGGTTTGGTGCGGAGGGATGCTCGAGTCCGGCATTGGGCGCTCCCACAATGTGGCACTGTCGACTCTGGCGAACTTCAAGCTGCCGGGCGATGTTTCGGCCTCAAAGCGTTATTGGGCGACAGACATTATCGAGCCTGAAGTCCTGGTGTCGCCGCAGGGAACGATCGCCGTCAGCGACAAGCCGGGCCGCGGATATGATGTGCGAACTGGCTTGATCGAGAAGTTGACGGTGCGGAAAGAAACGCTGCGGGCCTGAAGGTTCCATCGAAGCGCTCCAGAGGCCACGGCCAAAGTCGCCGCTGCGCTTGCCGGTTATTGTTTGAAAATTTGTATTTATACGAGACCCCGTTGGAGGGGAAGATGCGGGGTCTCGTACTCGCCCTCGGCTCACGAGTGAGCGTTAGCCGGGGCGCCTCGTGTGCGCGGTCTGCGCTCGCGCTGGTTACAAGCTTGGTTAGGCCTTCGCTGCCAGCTCCATAATCCCTACCGCCATAGCGATCCAGAGCGCAAAGGCCACCGTGTTCAGGGTGACGCGTATCGCTGCGTTGTCGATAAGCCAGTTATATTTCGCGTCCATGTTATTCTCCTTGAGAAGTGGGTTGCGCCGAGAGTGCCTCGTGGCCTCGCCGGATCAACTTCTGGAGCTATATACGCTCGAGGTCGCCAAAGGTTCCGTTAACAAATTGTGAATCAGGGACCAAGTGCACATTGGCGGCATGAGGCGCCTCAGACACCCGAAGTTTGAAAAAGGATCCCATCAGGAGCGTGTCCCGGCACGCAATTTGTACTTGGATGACGTCCCATTACCGGCCAGTGTCCAGCTCCAACTTGAATGCCCACGAATGAACACCGGGTGATGTTCTGGGAGCTGGTGGCGCTGGAGCAAATGGCAGGCAGGCGCCCCCTCCATCTATGGTTCCTGCAACGCTACGCAAGATTGTGGAATACGGGGTAGACGTAGAGACTGCATTCTCACTCAGTCGTGCCCCACGGCTTTTCGACCTTCCACGAGTCGTTCTACCGACAGGAAATCTCTCAGGACACGTGTGTCCTGGGGAGAGCGCCAGCACCGGTACGCGGTCGAATTCTCGCAAGCGACGAACGCGAACGAATACAGGAGGAAAAATGAAATTCACGCTCCACCGCATCGCGCTATCGCTTTTGCTGCTGCCGGGTTTTGCCTTCGCGCAGAGTACAGGAAGCAAAGCCATTCAGGCAGGCCAAACCGTGGCTAAGAAGACGAGCAGTCCCAACATCCTGTTCATCGTCATGGACGACGTCGGCATCGACCAGATGCAGATTTTTGGCTACGGCGGAGGTACGCCGGCTGCGATGCCGAATATCGCCGCGATCGCTGACGCTGGGGTGAAATTCAGGAATACCTGGTCCATGCCGGAGTGCTCGCCCAGTCGCGCCGTCTTCTTCGAGGGGAGATATCCGCTGCGCACTAACGTGCTGAACGCAATCGTCGATGATGACCTGGCGAACTCGCAAGTCTCGCCCTTCGAATCAACCACACCAAAGGTGCTCAAGTCGGCCAATTACCTGAGTGGCCTATTCGGCAAGTTCCATCTGGCTGCCACCACCTACAATCCGTTTGGAGCCGGGATTGTGCATGCGCTGGGCTGGGACTATTTCGACGGTTTCCTGGAGGGAGCGCCGCATCCGCTGGACACCACCATCGGCGGACAATTTTCCGCCAGCAGCAGTCCGTTCACCTGCGGCTTCGTGACCAACGCGGCCTTTGGCGGCGCCGATAGCGGAGCCTGCCGCTTCGCCGACAATTCCTGTACCCCGATGGCTAAGGATCAGAACCATCCCACGCCAGGTCGTACTTGCGTAGAGCAAGGGGGCTTATTTATCCCCAATCAAAGCTGCTCTTACGTTCCGCCCAAGCCGCTGAATTTTACCGAGGCAAACGGCTACTATGTGTGGGACCGCGTATTCAACGAGCCGGACGGCACGGTGATTCAGCTGCCGCTCACCGATCCACGTACCCGCGGGTACATTTCTAACGCGACTACAGATTCCGCCGCAGCCTGGATCAACTCGCAGAACGCGCAGCAGCAGCCGTGGATGGCGACAGTCGCCTACGCCAACATTCATTCCCCTTACCAGCAGCCGCCCACTTCGTTGCTGGCGCCTGATTCGCCCGACAGTAGCAATTTCAGCTGCACCGGCAACACCACGGCGGACGAAGTCTATACCCGCGTCATCAGCAACCAGATGTTGGAAGCCATGGATGCCGAGATCGGCGATTTGCTGGTGCGGACCGAACTGGCTACGCGCAATCCGGACGGCAGCCTGCACTACGATCCGGCGAAGACCAATACCACTGTCATCATCATTGGCGATAACGGCACGTTTGCTCCCGGGGTGAAGACGCCCTTCGATCCTTCGCGGGCCAAGGGCTTCGTATATCAGACGGGCGTGTGGGTGCCGCTGATTGTGGCTGGTCCGCAGGTAGTGGCTCGGGGCCGCGACGTTACGGCGATGATCAGCGTCGCCGATCTGTTTGAGCTGTTCGGCGAAGTTGCCGGAATCGATGTGCGCCAAGTGGTTCCCAGCACGCACATTCTTGATTCAGTTTCCATGATGCCTTATCTGACGAACCCTAACCAGGCGAGCCTTCGCACCAGCAACTTCACCCAGGGCGCCAACAACATTCACTACAACAATCAGCAGCCGCCGCCATGCGTGATCGCGCTCACTTCTCCACCAACTTGCGCGCAATTGTTCACTACCCAGTCGGTCTGCAATTTCGAAGGTGGTGACTGGTATGGGCCGGGAGCGCCGCAGCAATATTCATCCTGTTGCGCGGTGCAGGCAGCGAACCTGCCGCAATATCCGGGTGGGATCGACATCCTGCCAGACGCCCAATGGGCCACGCGCAACGACAACTACAAGCTGGTACAGAAGGCGCAGCCGAACTGCTCCAACGGAGATACCACCTTGACGGAGTTCTATGCCGTCGACGAAGCCCCAGTTAATCCCAAAATCGACAAGGCGGGCGAGGCGCTTTGCGACGACACATCGGTGGGACACAAATGCCCTGCCGGACTTAATCAGGACCAGTTGAACAACTACAACCAGCTCATGTCTGATTTGCAGTCGACCATCTCGTCAGAGCCTGCGTGTCCGGGAGACGGCGACGAGGACAAGGCTGTCTTCGGCATCGACATTCAGTGGTGGCAGTATTTCTCGGTTAACAACGGGGGATCAAGCTGGTACGACTTCAATTATGACGGTCTGACCGACGAGCAGGACCTGGCGGTGATCCAGCAGCACATGGGAACGAACTGCCTGGACAACCAGAAGGCCAAGGCTGCGCTGAAGGTACCAGGCATGCAATAGCGGACGCTGGACGTCCCGATTGCCATGTCGACCGGCGAAATTTGAAGGGGAGCACCTTTAGGTGCTCCGTACAAGCCTGTTATTTTTCATCCGAGGGGCTTTTAGCCCACAAAGAATCTGCTTGGCGACTTGTTCAGCAGCCTGTCAGGAAAACTCTGATTAAGTCTACGATTCCCAACCCTGGTTGGAGCCCCTCCGCATTTGCGACAGCTGAGGCGCCGCTCTACAGGCAACGCCTTGTTCAGGCGTTCCCTAGAGGAAGTCTTACGGACTTCTATGCGGGGGCCAGCACCGCATCCTGCTCTTCTGCTCGAGCGACGGATTTCCAACTCATGGTCGCTGCCGCTTTCACTACATCGCCGATAACAATCAATCCGGGGCCTTCCAGCGTCATACCAGCGATGGTAGCAACCATGGTATCCAGCGTCGCAAAGATCTCTCGTTGATGATCGGTGGTGCCCTGGGTGATAAGAGCCATCGGGGTCGATCCCGGCAATCCATTGCTGATCAAGCTGTCGACGGCTTCGCCAATCACCGTCATCCCCATGAATAGCACGAGGGTATCGGGGCCGTTGGCCATCTTTTTCCATTGCTCCTGCGACAGCCCTTTGCCGTTACGCAGATGCAGGCTGTAAATTCCCACCGAATGTCCGCCGAACTCACGGTCGGTGATGGGAATTCCGGCATAGGCCGGGACGGAAGCGAGGCTGCTGATGCCCGGCACAATCTCAAACGGTACTCCGGCTTGGGACAAGGCCCGGGCTTCCTCGCCAACGCGGCCAAAAATCATCGGATCACCGCCCTTCAGGCGCACCACGATATCGCCCTGCCGAGCGCACTCGATCATCATAGTGTTGATTTCCGGCTGCATGTGGTTGTGAAGGCCCTTACGTTTGCTGACGTCGAGCCGCCGGGTACCCTGGCAATACATGTCGAGCAGAACCGGATTGGCCAGTGCGTCGTGAATCACTACGGTGGCGGCACGCAGGCACTGCACCGCTTTCACCGTGATTAATCCCGGGTCGCCCGGGCCGGCGCCCACCAGGTAAACGTGGCCTGGCTCAAAATGCGGAGCGGCCGGTGCAAGTGTGGACCCATGTCCAGAGAAGGGGTAATCCGGCATGGCCTGCACCAAGTGGCGGATCGCATCGTGCCGGCCAGTGCAATTCAGCTGGCCCCACTTTGCCTGCTTCCTGGCGGCTGCCGCTCTTTCGCACAGGTCCGCATATTCTTCTCCGATAGAGTGCTGCGCGTCGTTACGCATGATGGTCGAGAGGGTAGGTGCGGTTCCGTCGGTGCCGAAGGAAATCGTCAACGGACCGCGGCGCAGGCTCGCCGGAAAAACGAAATCGCTGTCGTCGAGTGAGTCGACCCGCATCACCAGCAGCCCGGCAGCTCTGGCGTCGTGCTCAACGCGCCTGTTGATCTCCTCGTCGTTGGTGGCGGCAATCACCAGGAACGCACCTTCGAGGCAGCCTGGATGGTAAGCGCCGTGGACAACTTGAAGCTGCTCCGCATCCCAAATCTCGTCAGCGATCAGGGCCGGCGCTACCACGCGGAGATGCGCGCGGTGCTCTAGCAGTGAGCGGCATTTACGCGCCGCCACCTTTCCTCCGCCAACCACAACACATAACCGGCCTTCAACTTGAAGCTGCAACGGCAAGAGCATATATGTCCTCCAAAAACAAACCCCCGGGCCCTCCTCTTGGGAGTGCCGGGGATGCCGTATTTCATCCTCAATTTGAAGTAGAGAAACCTTGAAGCGACCGCGTTCAACGCCAGGCCGCAGCAATCTCTGCTGTCTGTGGGCAGGTTTTCTGGCTTCCGGTTCGTTCTACTTGCCGCGCCTTCCCATCCGGAATGCCGGACAGTGGCTCTACCGCGGCGTTCGTCATCGGTTACAGCGGCGGGACCGCAACGGTTTCACACCGTTTTCCCTATTAAGCTTTGCAAGCGCCCGCCTGACTGTAACAGACAAAAATCGAGCTAGCGGTCACACTCCCCGCCAGCAGCATTAGCGCGAGCATGAAATGCCTGTGCAGTTTCTATCTTTAATCGAGTGCGCCAGCTCCGTAAAGGCTTTCGGCCTGTTAATACGAAATTACCTAAGTAGTTGCTATTAATTGACTAATACCGAAGATACGCATGAGTGAGCTAACCCATTCAGATGTTGCACCGGACATGTATTAAAACTCTGAGCGAAGCACACGGTGCCGTTATCGTGTCACGCTTGCGGTGGTCAGTCGTCACAGACAACTTATTTACCGAGGGGGAGGCGACTTATCACATTCATTGGCTGTACTCATCACAGACGAACCAGGAAGTGACCGTTATAGTTCACAAAGCTTTTTGATTTGTAATATCTCGCGCAGGCGCAGGGAACGCCGTGCAAATCGGCGACAGTGGCGCTGCTGTAACTGGCTACGAAACCTCATGAGACCACCCGGAACATTGGGGAAGGCGAGGCGTAGGTCTGAAGCCAGAAGTCAGAACAACGGCCCGCGCGACCATCTTGGAAACTTCGCTACAAAGGAGAATCTTGCCGCACACCCAATCGTCTTTCTCCGCGCAGCCTAAGTCAACCTCCTCTTTTGTTGCAATCGATCGGCTGCACAAGCGTAGATCGCAGTTCCTGGCTTGCCTTCAGTCTAGGCTTGCGTTCCTCATTATCTTTTCGCTTGGTACTGTTCTGGCGCACGCGCAAGGCTTCGGTACGTTGCGGGGCACGGTCAAAGATCCCAGCGGTGCTGTCCTGCCCCAGGCAACCGTAACCCTAAAGGCGACGGCATGGTCGAGAGAACAGATCACTCAGACGGACGCAAATGGCGCATTCATTATCAACGCCCTCGCCTTTGGGCAATACACCCTGGAAGTGCAAAGTACGGGTTTCGCGGTTCTGACTCAGCAGGTCCAGATGATCGCGGGCAGCGCTCCGGATGTTGAACTAACGTTGTCGGTCGATTCAACCATCAACAGTGTAGACGTGACTGCCACCACGACGCCGTTGGAAGCCACGGCGCCGTCGGCGGCCAGCGCTCCTATCATGGTTTCCAGTCACGATATTATGCAGGCGCTTCCCGGTGCCGATCGCATGAGCAGCCTTCAGTTCATCACCGAAACCACCCCCGGGGCATTCGTCCTGCACGACCATCTGCACGTGCGGGGCGGGCACCAGATCAATTGGCTGATTAATGGTGTACCCGTTCCGAACACCAATATGTCAAGCAATGTAGGGCGGGCGATGGATCCCGAGGATATTCAGGAGGTGCAGATCAATCGTGGCGGATACGGGGCTCAGAGCGGCGATCGCACTTTCGCGCAAGTGAACATTCTTACCCGCAACGGCTTTCAATTTAACAAAGAGGCGGACTCCATCATAAGTTATGGAAGCGATAACCAAACCAACGATCAAGTAAGTTTCGGTGGCCACACCGAAAAATTTGCGCTCTATGCCAGCTTAATCGGCAATCGCACCGATCTCGGCTTGGAGCCGCCCGTCGCCCAGAACAATAACAACATGGGTAGCGGAGAAGGAATTTTTACAACCATGTCGTACAAACTCGGCTCGGGAGATCAACTGGACTGGACGGCCACCGTGCGAAACGACCGCTACCAGATTCCTACCGATCCGAACGACTTGAATCCTATGTCCACCAGCTACGCATACCTCAGGGATGTCGATCAAGAACGGGATTCCTTTATCACCCTGTCGTGGACGCATGTCATAAATGAAAGCACCTTGTTAACGGTTTCTCCGTTCTTCCACTACAACGACGCGCAATACATCCCTGGCGCCAACGATCCTTTCATGGCTACCAGCGATAACACATCAAACTATATCGGCGCCCAAACAGAGTATAGGTATGTCCACGGACCCAACAACCTGGTGGCTGGCTTATACGGGTTTTACCAGCACAATGCCCTTCGCTTTGGCTTAGCTAACGACAATAGTGCTTCTTACGTGTCGGCAACCCCGACTGGTGGCGTAGGGGCCGCATACGTCAACGATCAATATAAGCCTTGGAAGTGGCTGACCTTCAACGCCGGAGTCCGGCTGACGCATTTTTCGGGTGAGACCGACGAGAATGCTGCCAGTCCCAGGGTTGGCGCCACGGTCCAAATCCCCAAGCTGAACTGGGTGTTGCGAAGCTTTTACGGCACCTTTTACCAGCCGCCGCCGCTGTATACCGTGGGTGGTGGAGTATTTGGATTCGAATTAGCGAATCAAGGGGTTAGCGGGTATGGTTTCGAGCCTTTGAAAGGAGAACGGGACATTCAAAGAGAATTCGGACTAACCATCCCAATTCGCGGTTGGATACTAGATTTCGATCACTTTGCCACCAGCTCCCGGAACTTCCTCGATCATGACGTGCTGGGCAACTCTAATATCCTGTTACCACTGACCACCCCGAATGCCCGCATCGTCGGTACCGAAGCCGTGGTACGCTCGCCCCAGATAGCTCATCGCTTCGGGATGCATCTGGCGTTTTCTAACATGATGGCGCAGTACATGGGCGCGCCCGATGGTGGATTGATCGAACCCGTACCATCATGGTGCTTAACGGCATGGTGCTATCTGGATCATGATCAGAGAAACACTTTGAGTACCGGCTTCGATCTTCAATTGCCGCGGCGCTTCTGGTTCTCGAACAATGTCGTCTACGGCTCCGGCGTCTTGAAGGCAGACGGCCCCGATCATCTGCCGCAACACACGACGGCCGATGCTTCGCTTGGCAAGTCTGTGGGTGAACGAATGGAGCTGACCTTTACCGTGCTTAACGTTTCAAACTCACGGTACCCGTTTTCAGTCAACAACTCCTTCGCGGGAACGCATCTTAACAATCCGCGGGAGATTATCGGCCAGGTGCGCTATCGTTTTCAGCGCACCGAGAAATAATTGTGGCTTGTTTGGGCAGGATTGTAGCGACAGTCACAGGTGTAAGGTGTAAGCGTCACAGACTGGCGGGCAGTTTGCCATTATTGTTCAAGATAGCTCTTTGATTAGTTGTATCTCGCGTTGGCGCAGGGAACGCCGTGAAAGTCGGCGACAGTAGCGCTGCTGTAACTGGCTACGAAACCTCAAGTAACCACCCGGAACATTGGGGAAGGAGAGGCGTAGGTCCGAAGCCAGAAGTCAGAATAACGGCCCACGCGACCGAACTCGGAAACTTCGCTCAAAGGAGAATGCATTGTTCCGCTCACTACCAGTGGCCTCCAACCCTTTCGATTGGCTCAACCCCAGAAGACGAACTGCTCTCCAGGCAATTGGATAAGCCGGCCGGAACGATAGCCGTGCGCGCGAACAAGGTGTGTCGTGAAAAACTTTGAACATGGCGGAGATGTAAGGCGCCTGGCGCAGACCATGGGACGGCCGGAGCGAGAGCTCCTCGACTTCTCGGCGAATATCAATCCTTTGGGGCCGCCAGAGTGGTTGCGGCCTCTCATCAGTTCCCATCTCAGCATGCTGCAACATTATCCGGATCCACACTGCTGCGCCCTGGTGGAAGCTGCCGCAGAGCGCTACGGAGTGGATCGCGCAGAGGTAATCGCCGGCAATGGCTCGACTGAGCTTCTTTACTTGTTGGCCCGCGTGGCGCAAAAATCTCACGCGCTGATTCCGGTACCTTCCTACGGCGACTATGCCAAGGCGGCAATGCAGGTGGGGATGAAGATTCAGACACTCCCTTCCGGCGATACGCTGCCTGAAAATTCGCTGACCGCCGACACCGTGGTTTTCCTTGGCCAGCCCAACAATCCTACCGGGACGTTATTTCCCGCTGAAACGTTGCGCACACTGGCAGCGAATCATCCTTCGACACTGTTCGTGGTGGATGAGGCGTTTGGCGATTTTGTGGAAGGCTTCGACAGCCTGACCCGGCGCCGCCCCGCGAATGTGATTGTGCTGTTGTCGCTGACCAAGATTTTTGCCATCCCTGGGCTACGCACAGGATGTGCGGTTGGCAATCCCGACTTGATTCAGCGCTTGCTTGAGTTGCAACCTCCGTGGAGCGTCAACACGCTGGCGCAAGCTGTCAGCAGCGCCGCGTTACGCGATCACGAATACGTGAAGCGGACGCGAGAGTACGTCACCCGCGAGCGGGCGAGGCTGTTTACCGGGTTGGGTGCTGTCTCGGGGGTCACGGTCCATCCCGGTCAGGCTAACTTCCTGCTGGTACGACTCGATCGTGCGGGGATGGACGCTCCGGCGTTGGCCGAGCGGATGCTTGCCCACGGCATCGCTATCAGGACCTGTACCAGCTTCCAGGGAATGGACGCTCGTTACTTCAGAGTTGCAGTGCGTACGGCCGAGGAAAACGAGCGGCTGCTGCAGGCGCTTCGCACCATCTTGGATGGACGTTCACAGACGAGCCCGTCGAAGAAGGCCGCCAGGACGATCATGTTCCAGGGCACCAGCTCAAATGCCGGCAAAAGCGTACTAACGGCAGCGCTGTGCCGCATCCTGCAACAAGACGGAGTTCAAGTCGCACCCTACAAATCGCAAAACATGTCCCTGAATTCCTTCGTCACCCGCGACGGAAAAGAGATGGGACGGGCCCAGGTAGTGCAAGCGCAAGCCTGTCGTCTCGAGCCGGATGCCCGCATGAATCCCATCCTGCTCAAGCCCAATTCGGACACCGGCGCGCAGGTGATCGTGCTGGGCAAGCCCGTCGGCAACATGAATGTGACCGAGTACATCGACTATAAGCCGCAAGCTTTTGCCGTTGCCAAGCAGGCTTTGGACGAGCTGCGCGCAGAGAATGACGTTGTCGTGCTGGAGGGCGCAGGCAGCCCGGCGGAGGTCAATCTCAAGCGTCACGACATCGTGAATATGGCCATGGCGCAGTACGCCGAAGCTCCGGTGCTGCTGGTCGGAGACATCGACCGCGGAGGCGTCTTCGCCTCCTTCATCGGCACTATGGAGGTGATGGAAGAGTGGGAGCGGGCGCTGATCGCCGGCTTCGTCGTGAACCGCTTCCGTGGACAGGAATGCTTGCTGGCGGAGGCTCTGCAATACACCGAGCGTCATACCAACCGTCCGGTCTTCGGAGTGGTTCCGTATCTGCGCGATTTGGGGCTGCCCGAAGAAGATTCGGTTTCGTTCAAGGCAGCTAAGTCAGACACTTCAGAAGTGGCCGCCGAGTGCGTTGATATAGCAGTTGTTGATCTGCCGCACATCTCAAATTTCACCGACTTCGACGCGCTGCGTATCGAGCCTGACGTTCGTTTGCGTATCGTGCGGCAACCGGCCGAGTTGGGACATCCCGACGCGGTAATTCTGCCCGGCAGCAAGAACGTTATCGCCGACCTTACTTACTTGCGCCAGACCTGCCTGGCAACGGCCATCTCTTCGTTAGCACAGGAAGGGAAGACCGAATTAGTCGGCATCTGTGGCGGCTATCAGATGTTGGGCCAGAAGATTGAAGATCCGGGAGGGATTGAATCCCATAGTGATGGAGTTCGCGGACTGGGATGTCTGACTCTGGATACGACCATGGGAGCAGAGAAGAGTCTGAAACGGGTCAGCGGAACCCACAGCGAATCCGGCTTCGGCGTTCGCGGCTACGAAATTCATCACGGACAAAGCGTCATCTCGGGGCGACTGCAAGCCTTGTTCCTGGCTGAAGACGGCTCTGTACTGGGAGTTGCCGCACCTGATCAAAAAGTGTGGGGAACCTATCTGCACGGAATATTCGATGCCGACGAATTCCGCCGCTGGTTTATCGACCGCTTGCGCACCCGGCGCTATTGGCCCGCCGTGGGAAAAGTGGTTGCCGTGTACGACTTGCAGGAAGCCTTCGACCGCCTCGCCGGCGTGGTGCGACAGAGCTTGAAGATGGACGAAATCTATCGCCTGTTGGGGCGAGCATGACCAATGACAGCAACGCGAAAAATATCCCGGCACGCGGCTCGCAATCCGAAAACGCGAACGGTATTGCTGAATGTCGTGGCACCTTCGAAGCTGGAGCCCAGTTGCGGATTCCCCGCATCGTGGTCGCGGGCACCGAGAGTGGGGTAGGGAAGACCTCGCTGACATTGGGACTCGTCATGCTGCTGCGCAGGCAAGGCCTTCGGGTGCAAACTTTCAAAGTTGGCCCCGACTATCTCGATCCCACGTATCTTACGCTGGCCTCGGGAAGACCCTGTTACAACCTTGACGGCTGGATGACCGGCGAGTTGTACGTGCGCGAACTCTTCTGCCGCGCGTCGCAGGATGCCGACGTCGCAGTGGTCGAAGGTGTGATGGGCCTATTCGATGGCGCGGATGAAGGGTCGTTGGAGGGCAGCACGGCGCAGGTTGCCAAGTGGCTGGCGGCTCCGGTGCTGCTGGTTGCGAATGTGCACGGCATGGCCCGCAGCATCGCCGCCCTGGTTCACGGCTATTCCAGTTTCGAACCCGGCATCTCGGTTGCCGGAGTCATCGCCAATCACTGTGGTTCGGAAGGGCATGGCCGGCTGCTGGCGAATGCGCTGCGATTGGCTTCCCTAGCCCCTTTGGTGGGAGCCGTTCCTCGCGGTGCTCTTCCGGAACTACCCAGCCGGCATCTGGGTCTGGTCACCGCCGATGCCGACCGCCTGCCGTCGGCGATGTTAGACAAATTGGCAGATGCCCTCGAATCGGGGCTTGCGCTCGATCCGATATTAGAAATCGCGCGGCAGGCTGAACCAATCGCTCTTCCTAGCGTGCGTGCAGTTTCCGCGCGCGGTTCCGGAGTCCGACTCGGCGTAGCGCGCGACGATGCTTTTCACTTTTACTATCCCGACAATCTGGAAGCGCTGCAGCGCGCCGGCTGTGAACTGGTTACGTTCTCTCCCATGCGAGATTCTTCGCTGCCGCCGGGGCTGAACGGCATTTATTTGGGTGGCGGTTATCCCGAAGAATACGCTGCAGAACTCTCGACGAATACCGACATGCTGGATTCGATTCGTCATTTCGCCGCTGCCGGCGGAATGGTCTACGCTGAGTGCGGAGGCCTGATGTACCTGTCCGAGGCACTGGAAACATTGGATGGGAAGTATCACGCCATGCTGGGGCTGCTGCCGGCAACAACCCGCATGTGCAAACGCCTGCAATCGCTGGGGTATCGCGAAGCTACCTTGCTGCGGGATGGACTTTGGGGAAAACGCGGCGACCGCTTGCGTGGGCACGAATTCCACTACTCGGAAATGACGCGAACGCCTTCGTGGCCGGCTGCTTATCAAACCAGCCCGCGACGTTCACAGGCAGAATCGTGCGAAGGCTTTCAGAACGAGTCCGGCTCGATTCTGGCGAGCTATCTGCACTTGCATTTCGCATCAAGACCAACCGCAGTCGAGCATTTTGTAAATCGGCTGCGAAAATGCGGCGCGCCCAATTCCGAAATCCAGCCGGCTCACGAATCCCCCGGAGTAGTTATCCCATGACGAATCCGCCGCTCATTCACGAGCTCTTGCGCAATCCGCTCTCCGGCCCGGAGATCGAAGCTCGCTCCTTCGCTGTCATCGATCACGAGCTACCCGGGCGCAACGGCTTCGCTCCAGACACATGGGAAGTGGTGCGGCGCATGATTCACACCTGCGCTGATCCTTCTCTTGCAGATCAAATCAAGTTCTCGCTTGACGCGATCGAGGCCGGCGTAAACGCCTTGCGCCAGGGACGCGCAATTTACGCCGATTCCAACATGATTCGCGCCGGTCTGTCGCTGGCTCGTCTGCGCAGCGCCAATGCAAGTTACAGCTCGGAGAGGATTGTTTGTCACGTGGCTGACCCCGATGTGGCCAAGGAGGCGGAGACTCGCCGCCTGCCGCGATCGCTGTATGCCATCAGAAAAGCGAAAACACTGCTGGAAGGTGGAATCGCAGTCTTCGGTAACGCGCCGGTGGCGCTGCTGGAACTCAATCGCATGGTGCTGGAAGAGAACATTCGTCCGGCGCTGGTGATCGCAATGCCGGTTGGCTTCGTGCACGTGGTCGAAAGCAAACAGGAGTTGATGTCGCTGGGAGTGCCATTCATCGCCGTCGAAGGCAGACGCGGAGGTAGCGCGCTGGCGGTCAGCGTGGTTCATGCCCTGTGCTCCATAGCGGCGAGAAGCGGCGAACGGAACACAGCCCGGACAATGGAAGCAGTCCAACCATGAAAAAGTGGAAGTGGATTTTACTTTCGATGCTGTTGATTTTCGCTTGCGTTTTGCCAGCATCGGCCATGCACCTGTCGGAAGGAATTTTGCCGGCACAGTGGGCGGCATTCTGGTTCGTTGTAGCGATTCCGTTTGTGGCCTGGGGACTGCACGATCTGCGCTTGCGCAGCAATCTGACCCCGGTCTTCAAGCCCATGGTGGCCCTGATCGGCGCAGCGGTCTTCGTGATTTCCTGCATGCCGATTCCAGTGCCCACAGCAGGTAGCTGTTCGCATCCTTGCGGAACCGGCTTGGCTGCCATTCTGATCGGCCCGCAACTCACTGTCCTGGTCACCAGCGTCGCCCTGCTTCTACAGGCGCTTTTCCTGTCGCATGGTGGGCTAACCACGCTGGGCGCCAACATCTCATCCATGGGGATTGCCGGGGGATTTGTTGGCTTTGGAGTTTTTCACCTTTCCCGAAAGCTGGGGTCGCCTTTGTGGATGGCAGCATTTCTCGCCGGCATGTTGTCCGACTGGGCCACCTACGCCACCACGTCATTCGAGCTCGCCAGCGCTTTGCATGGCAGCGGCTCGTTCCTGCACATGTTGATAGCAGTCGCGGTCGCGTTCGTTCCCACGCAGTTGCCGCTGGGCATTCTGGAAGGTGTAGTGAGTGCCGGGATCTATTGTTTCATCGTCTCCCGCCGGCCGGCTCTGGTGCAGAGCTTGCGTGTAACCAAGATGGAAGCGGAAGCAGTATGAAAAAGTTGCTGCTCTACTCGCTGCTGATTCTGGCCTTGGTAGTTGGCGGATATTTCCTGTTGCGGCAGAGTTCGAGCGGATGGGCTGGAGTTGACGAAACCGTGGTGGAAAAGTTTGCCCGCGCCGCCGGTCATCCTCCCCATCGGCCCCTGATTGACACCGAGAAAGGTGACTTGCTGTTGTTCTGTTTCCTGGTCGCAGGAGTGCTGGGCGGATTCGTGATGGGCTACTGTTTTCACGAACTGTTTCCTCCCACCACATCCAATTCGACCAGCAACCAACTAGAAGCCGCGCCGCGATTGGAGGTCAGCCAGCCATGAGCCTGATCTCCGAACTCTTCTCCGACATTTTCGCGCAGCAGGACAATTGGCTGACGCGGTTGGATCCGCGCACCAAGCTGGTAGTGGCACTCGTGACGCTGCTTTGTCTGACGTTCTCGCGCAATCCTGTTTTCCCGCTGATGCATTTTCGTTCTGGGCGGTCACCGGCGCCTTGGCGGTGAAAGTCCCGATGCGGCTGGTGGCATTGCGGTTGTCGGCTCCGATGGGAGTGGCGTTCATCGTCCTTGTTCTGCAGGCGGTGATGACGGGATCAACGCCGATGGCGACTCTCCAATTCCTTGGCCACAAAATCATCGTTACACAAGAGGGCTGGCACAGCGGTCGGTTGATTGCCAGCCGCGTGCTTGGTTCGGTCAGTGTGCTGCTTTTGCTGGGCATGGTGACGCCGGCGCATCGCCTGTTCCACGCTTCGCGATGGTTGGGGATGCCGAAAGCGTGGCTGGAAATTGCCTTCCTGATGTATCGATACATCTTCGTTCTGCTGGACCTGGTAGCCGACATGATGGTGGCGCAGAGGGTGCGGCTAGGATACTCGACCATTCGCAAGGCATGGACTTCGGCGGGAACTGTGGGTGGCACGGTGATCGTGCGCTCCATGGACCAGGCAGTCCGCACGCACGAGGCGATGCTGGTGCGCGGCTATCACGGCGAGATTCCCTTCGAGACGGTGCCAGCTTTGGCCCGACGCCAGTGGTGGACGATGGGCGTGGCGGGGACCGTCGTGCTGATCGCGTTTGGACTGGCGCAAATGAGGCTAGGGTGATTGAAAACTTCGCCATCGACGCAGACCTCGTCAGCTTCGCCTATCCGAATGGGTTCATGGCGCTGGAGGACGTGGTGTTCCGGGTGTCGTCGGGCGAGTTTGTTGCCATGCTGGCTTCCAACGGATCGGGCAAGACTACGCTGATCAAGATATTGGTCGGCTTGCTGAAGCCACAATCCGGAACGGTACGAATCGGCGGGCGAACTTTGGGCGAGTATTCCGATGCCGAGTTGTATCAGCGTGTCGGACTGGTATTTCAGAATCCGAATGACCAATTGATAAGCGCCACGGTGGCCGAGGATGTGGCGTTCGGCCCACGCAACTTGGGACTGACAGCGGAAGTGGTGCGCAGCCGCGTCGACGAAGCTTTGCACTGCGTAGGCGCAGACCACCTGCGGGAGCGGGCCATCCATCACCTGAGCTTCGGCGAGCAGAAGCGCGTGGCCATCGCCGGAACGCTGGCCATGAAGCCTTCCATCCTGATACTAGACGAGCCGACCGCGGGTCTCGATCCCGCCGGCGAGCATGAAATGATGCGCTTGTTGGGCGACCTGAATCACCAGCACGGAATCACCGTGATCCTAGCCACGCATTCTGTGGATTTGCTGCCCCTGTTCGCCCATCGTATTTATCTGCTGAATCGCGGCCGGGTTCTCAAGCAAGGTCCGGCACATGAAGTTTTTTGCGACCAGGAATTGCTTCGCCGCTCCAGCCTGCGGCTGCCCTACGTGTCACGGCTGCTCGATGAATTGAATCGCATTGATGGAATTCCGTTGAACGGCCTGCCGCTCACCATCGGTGAAGCTCGCCTGCAGTTGTTGGAGCTGATTCCGGAGGAACTGATCGTGCCGCCGCTGCTGGAGGCGAAAGCATGACGGCCCTGCGAGGCGGATACACGACAGGATGTTTCGCAGCAGCTGCGGCCAAGGCAGCGCTGGCAGCACTCTGCGGCATGCCCGCGGCAGAATCGGTGGAAGTCTCTTTGCCCGATGGCGAGCGGGTGAGCTTTCCCGTTATTTCCAGTCACTGCAATTCCGATGGCGCGGAAGCTGTGGTCCGCAAGTTTGCCGGCGATGATCCCGATGTAACCGACAAGGCTTGCGTGTCCGCGGCGGTGCGTTTCATCGATGGGGAAGAAGTCGTATTCGCAGCGGGCGAAGGCGTAGGCATGGTCACCAAGCCCGGACTTGCGTTGCCGCCCGGCGAGCCGGCGATCAATCCCGGTCCGCGGAAGATGATTCGTGCGGCGGTTCGTGAGCTGACCTCCCGTGGCGTGCGAGTGACTATTTCCATCCCCGGCGGAAGAGAGCTGGCGCATCGCACCTTTAATCCGCGATTGGGCATCGAAGGTGGACTGTCCGTGCTGGGCACTACCGGCCGAGTTCGTCCCTTCAGCGCGCCTGATCTTTGCGAAGCTTTGAAGTGTGCGCTGGATGTGGCCAAAGCCTGCGGCATCGTGGCTCCCGTTCTGGTGCCAGGCAACATTGGCGAACATGCTGCACGGAAGAACTTTTCTCTTCGCCCGGAACAGGTTGATTCAGGTCAGCAATCAATGGGGCTACATGCTGGACCGCGCGAAAGAGCATCGCTTTGAGCGCTGGCTGGTGTTGGGGCATCCCGGCAAGCTGGCCAAGCTGGTGCTCGGCGAATGGGATACGCACTCGGCGCATTCCTCCAGCGCGGTGCCGTTGGTTACGCAGCTGGCGAGCTCGCTGTTGAAAGTTTCCGCGCCGGAGAGCGCCACGGTCGAAGGAATCTTCGAGGCTCTTGTGGAGCCGGAGCGCGCACGGTTGGCTGATCTGCTGGCCAGCAAGATTCGCTCCGCGATCAGCGAACGCGTCGGCCCCCAACAGGAAATGTCGGTGGTACTCATTAACCTTGCCGGGGACGTAATTGGCTCGTATGGAGATTCGACGCCATGGCGCTAGAGCGAAATATCCAGACGGATGTCAACGGCTGCGGCATCACGCTTGTGGGCTGTGGGCCCGGCGGATTGGATTACCTGACGCCACTGGCGCGAGGCTCCATCGAGCGAGCTGAAGTACTGGTGGGTGCGTCGCGGCTGCTGGAATTGTTTGCCGCAAACGGAGAGCAGCGGATTGTGGTTGGCGCCGATATTCCCAAGGCGCTTGACCAGCTCGCATCCCATGTTGGCAAACGAAAAGTTGTGGTGATCGTGAGTGGCGACCCGGGCGTCTGCAGTCTGGCCCAGCCCGTGATTCAGAGATTCGGCTGGCAAGCGTGCCGGGTGATACCTGGCATCAGTTCGGTGCAAGTTGCCTTTGCCCGCCTCGGCTTGGACTGGACCGACGCGCGGCTGATAAGCGCACATCATCATGCACCCCTGCTCGACATGAACTTGTTAGTGGAGGAAAGCAAAATCGCGGTGCTGGCAGGAAATGCTTCCACCATGGAATGGATCGTGGGCTTGGCGAATCGGCTGGCCGCAACCCACTCCATCTTTGCTTGCGAAGACCTGACGTTGCCGCAGGAGCGCGTGTTTCGCCTGGACCCAGGTGATCTGGCCGGCAGCAAACTTTCTGCGCAGTCCATCGTGTTGTTTATCGGAAAGAAGATACGAACGTGAAACAGGGAATGTTTTATGGCATAGGCGTGGGCCCCGGAGATCCGGAGTTGCTTACGGTGAAAGCGGCGTCGGTATTGGCAGCCTGTCCGCATGTGTTTGTGCCCAAGGCGAGGACAGGATCGGAGAGCGTGGCCTTAGAAATCGCACGCAAATACTTGCGCAACGATGCCCAGGTGCAGGAACTGGTCTTTCCCATGACTCCCGACCAGACTCTGTTGGAGCAACGCTGGCGCGAATCGGCCGAAGTGATTGCGCCGTGTCCTGGAAGCGGGACACGATGCCTGTTTTCTGACCTTGGGCGACCCGATGGTGTATTCGACGTATATCTATCTGCTGCGCGCCTTGACGGAACGACTACCCAGCCTGAAACCCACTACTATTCCTGGCATCACGTCATTCTCGGCGGCGGCCGCTGCAACCCATTTCGCTTTAGGAGAAGGCAAAGAGCCGATCACGATTGTGCCGACCTCGGACGATTTGACCGAACTGCGCCGCGCGCTGGGAGGGCAGGGCACGGTCGTATTGATGAAGATTGGTAAAAGACTGCGCGACATTCTCGAGGCCCTGGAGCAGTGCGGCTTGATCGAACACAGCGTGTTCGTGTCCCGGGCCGGTTTGGATCGCGAGCATATCGAGGCCGATCTGCGCAAACTGCGCGTAGAAGACCCGGAGGCTGGGTATCTGTCGGTCATCATCGTGCACGCTTCCCGGAGGTCGGTGAAATGAAAGTCCTATTTGTCGGTGCGGGCCCCGGCGATCCCGAATTACTAACCGTGAAAGCATTGCGGATTCTCCAGACTTGCCGCTGCTGCATCTACGCCGGTTCGCTGGTGAGCCCGCGCGTGTTAGCGGAAATACCGCCGGCCGCCGAGTGCCACGATTCTGCCGGCATGACGCTGCCGCAGGTTGTGGAAGTGTACCGTCAGGCCAGCAAGCAGAACATGGATGTCGTGCGACTGCATTCCGGCGATCCGTCCATCTATGGCGCCATTAATGAACAGATGCGGGAACTCGATGAGCTGGGAATCGACTATGAGGTTGTCCCGGGCGTCAGTTCTTTCCAGGCGGCAGCTGCGGCATTGAAAACCGAGCTGACCTCGCCCGAGGTTTCCCAAACCATCATTCTTACGCGCTGCGCGGGACGCACTCCATTACCTGCCGATCAGGAACTCGAACGCCTGGCGCAGGCGCATGCCACGCTGTGCATTTTTCTTTCCGTCTCCAGGATCGAGGAGCTGGCGCACACCCTCGCCCACCATTACGGAAGCGATTGTCCCATCGCGATCGTCTACCGCGCGTCGTGGCCGGAACAGAAGATCATTCGTGGCACGCTGGCTGACATCGCCAGCAAGGCAACCGCCGAGCGGATCAGCCGGACCGCAATGATCATCGTGGGACGGGCTTTGGTGCCCGGCGAAATGGTCTCACGCTTATATGCCAGTGAGTTTTCCCACGGCTACCGGAAGGGAACAGACTGATGAGCACCGCCATCGTGACCTTCTGCGAACAAGGGGTTGCCATTGCGGAAAAGCTGCGTGAAGGCTTGGGCGATGCGCAAGTCTACGTCCACCGCTCGGCAAAGCGCGGCAGCGGCGCGAAAAGTTTCAGTTCCATTATGACCCTTGCCGGAAAGCTGTTTCAGCAATATCGCCGGCTGGTGTTCATTGCGCCATCTGGGATGGTGGTGCGTGCAATCGCGCCTCATTTGCGGCACAAGACTACCGATCCGGCAGTGGTGGTCGTGGATGCCGGCGGCCGCTACGCGGTCAGCCTGCTGAGCGGCCATGAAGGCGGAGCGAATCACTTGGCTCTACAAGTCGCCAACCTGATTGCCGCCGAACCAGTGATATCCACCACTACGGAAGCGGTGAAGAATCTGATTGTGGGCGTTGGATGCCGGCGGGGCGTCGATTTCAAGAACGTCGTTTCTGCCGTGCGCCAGGCGCTGCGTAGCGCGAAAGCAAACATCACGCAAGTTCGCATGCTGGCCTCGGCCTCCATCAAGAGCGATGAAGCCGGGCTGCTACTGGCGGCGAAGCGGCTTGGGCTGGAATTGCGGTTTATCGCTGCAGACGAGATTCGTTCCACCGCCAAGCAATTCGGACGTTCGCGGTTCGTAGCCAAGAAGGTCAATCTACCCGCCGTGGCGGAGCCGGCGGCGTTGCTGGCGGGAAGGAGGACACAATTAATACTCCCCAAAACTATCTTCAATCATGTGACGGTGGCAATCGCGCGGGAAAACTCTTCCTGGTAGGTCTGGGTCCAGGCGGCGCGCTGGACCGTACGCATCGGGCTGAGCAGGCGATTCGCCAGAGCGATGTCGTGGTCGGCTACCACCATTATCTGGAAAGCATTCGTGACCTGACCGACGGCAAGGAACTGATTTCCTCCGGCATGATGCAGGAAGTCGATCGCTGCCGGGCTGCGGTGGAGCGCGCACAAGCTGGAGCGACAGTCGCCTTCGTGTCCTCCGGCGACGCCGGTGTGTACGGCATGGCCGGCCTGGCGCTAGAAATGATTGCGGCCGAACGTGTGCCGGTCGCTATCGAAGTCGTGGCTGGAATTTCGGCTGCGAATTCGGCGGCATCCCGTATGGGTGCGCCGCTGATGCTTGACTACGCCTGCATCAGCCTGAGTGACCTGCTGGTGAAATGGGACCAGGTGCGGCAGCGCGTGGAAGCGGTGGCAGCAGCCGATCTGGTCGTCGCCCTCTACAATCCGAAGAGCAACAAACGGGTGCGGCAAATTGAAGAGGTAGCCGAAATTTTCCGCCAGCATCGTCCGGGCAGCACCCCGGTCGGTGTCGCCACCGCAGTTGGGACGGACGAAGAGCGCATCGTGATCTCCGACCTCGACCGTTTTCTCGGCGAGAACATCGGAATGCGCACCATCGTCATCATCGGCAATCGCTCATCGAAATGTCTCAACGGCTGGTTCCTCACCCCACGAGGATACAAGCCATGATCCTGCTGCTCGGCGGTACGGGCGAATCGGCTGCGGTGGCCGAGGGCATCGCGGAAGCGGGCTACGAGGTATTGGTATCGGCCGCTACGGATGTCCCGCTCAACGCCGGCTCCCATGCCAACCTTCACCGGCGTTCTGGCAGGCTGAATAGAGACGGCATGCTGGAACTGGTTCGCCAGCAGCATATCCGAGCCATTGTCGATGTCACTCATCCTTACGCTTCGGAGGTGCGTGCCACGGCAGCGCACGTAGCCGAGCACATGCACATTCCGTACTTAACCTACGTGCGTCCGAAGAGCATATCTCGGGAAAATACCGTTCGAAGCGTCTGCACCCATGAAGAAGCGGCCAAGGTGGCCTTCGCACTCGGGCAAACGGGTGCTGCTGACCATCGGTTCAAAACATATCGTTCCGTATGTCAACGAAGCGCGGCGTAAGAACGTGTTGCTGGCGGCGCGGGTGCTCGACTACGCAGATTCAATTCGTGCCTGCCTGGATGCCGGGCTTCCGGAAGACTGCATCGTTACCGGACGCGGTCCGTTTACGGTAGAGCAAAATCGAACACTGTTGCGGCAGTTTGACATTGGCGTGCTGGTAACGAAAGACAGCGGAGATCGCGGTGGCGTTCGCGAAAAATTGGAAGCTGCTCGTATGGAAGGTTGCGAGGTCATCGTTGTCGAACGGCCGGAGCTGCCAACCGCGCGGGCCTGCGCAAGTTTGCCTGAACTGATCGGCGGGCTTGAGGCAGTCCCTGCCCACAGCCCCGGTAATGGCCGCCTTCGACTTGGAGAGCGTTCTGGTTCCGGAGATATGGGAGACCGTGGCCCAGGTTACGGGAGTTACGCAGCTGGCGCTGACTACACGCGACATTGCTGATTACAACATCCTGATGGAACAGAGAATAAGGCTCTGCCGCGAAAACGGGCTTTCCTTAACTAAGCTGCGAACGATCGTAGGAGCTATGCAGCCGCTGCCCGGCGCAGTCGAGTTTCTGGCTTGGGTGCAAACCCGAATGCTGGCCGTGATTGTCTCCGACACCTATCACGAGTTAGCTGGTCCGGTGGTGGAGAAACTTGGATGCTCGTTGATGGTGTGCAACGCATTGACCGTCGATGAGCAAGGCTACATCTCCGGCCATCGGCCGCATCATGCCCTGGGCAAGGCTGGAGCAATCCAGCATTTCCAGGGGCTGGGATTTCGAACGCTGGCCGTGGGAGATTCGTATAACGATCTGAAGATGTTGCAGACTGCCAATGCCGGCTATCTTCTGCGTCCATGTTCCGGCTTAGTCGAGAGCGCGGCGGGGATGCCGATCGTCTGGAACCTCGAAGACTTGAAAGCGGAGTTACACAAATGGCTGAGACAGATGCGGTAAACGGCAGACTGCCTGTTGTTAATGGCGCATGGCAGCAAGAACGCCAACTGGCTGGTTCCTTTCCGGCAACTGGCGGAAGGACTGAAGAAAGATCTCGGCGAAAAATCTGTGCAACTCTGCTACATGGAGTTTGCCTCACCCACTCTGGAAGAAATGGCCGAACAGCTTTATGCAGGCGGCGTGCGGCAGGTGCGATTACTTCCACTCTTCCTGGCCAAGGGTAGCCATCTTTGTCAGGACGTTCCTGCTCAACTAGCGCAGTTGAAGACAAAGTTTCCCGACCTGGTGATCGATCTGCTCCCCCCAATCGGGGAAAATCCGCAATTTGCTGAAGCGCTGCTTAATGTTGTCAAAGGATACGTTCGTCCCTCGCTCATGTAAGTCCGCCAGCAACCTAGTAGCAGACTTCTCGATGTCGCCGTCGCTGCGGCGAGGCTTTTACGCTCGTGCGTCGCCGCTGGACGCGCCGGTTCGCCCGCGACCCTGACATAATGTAGACAGCATTCGCTAACATCCGGCTATGCTGTTTGTACTTGCAAACTCGGAGGAAAGTCGCGGCAAACACTTTGAGTGCGCCGTTTCCTGAGCAGCGGGTGCCGCTGAACGCTGCCGTGATTAGGGATTATCAATCACCGATTACTTCAATAGCTTCGCCGGCAAGCTTATTCTCGAGGACTTTATGGCCACTTTAATTGACGCCATTGATGTGAAACGCAAGACGTTTTTCGAATTTGAAAATACTCCGTTCCACTGCCTGGAAGCGGAGGTGACCACTCCTTCCGCTCGTGGCGCTCAGACCCTGGTGCGCCTGAAGATGCGCAACCTTTTGACCCGCGCAGTCTTTGAGAAAACTTTCAAGGCGAGCGACAAATTTAAGGAACCTGACCTTCAGATGGGACCGGCCTCATACCTCTATAGCGACAAAGAAGGTTCTCACTTTCTGGATCAGGAGAGCTACGAGACGATCACGCTCACCGACGAGATGATCGGCAATGCGTTGGACTTCCTGGTGGAAGGCGGCTTGATCGAGTTGCACAAGTACAACGGCAATCCGATCGGCTTGGAGCTGCCAACCCAGGTTGAGTTGACGGTTGCGTATGCGGAGCCAGGTGCGCGGGGCGACTCGTCCAGCGGCAGTGTAACTAAGGTGGTTCGACTGGAGACCGACTTGGAAATTCGTGTTCCGCTATTTATCAAAGAAGGCGAGAAAGTAAAAGTTGCGACAGAGTCGGGTGAGTTCGCGGGTCGGGCTTGAATTGCCACTCCTTTCGGTTTCCGCGAAACGGAACGGATATTTGCGGTTCACCAACACAGCATATAGTAGTAGCTGCTGCAGCCTGGAGTGAAATTCCCCGCGGAGAAACCGTATGTTGAACTTCCCCGTCCTTTTATGTATTGCTTCGGTATTGCTGCTTTGGTTCTCGGCGCGTTTGGGAGTCTCTCTAGGCGAGCGCCGGCCATTGAAGAACGACGAGCGTGCGGACTTCGAGATTGTGCAGACCGCCACCTTGACGTTGCTCGCCCTCATCATCGGCTTCAGCTTCTCAATGTCCACGACTCGCTACGACTTGCGTAAGAGCTATGAAGAAGGGGAAGCCAATGCGATTGGCACGGAATGGGTGCGGGCGGGGCTGTTACCGGCCGCCAACGCAGCCCAGGTGCGTGACCAGCTCCGGAAATACCTGGACCTGCGAATCTTGTTCTACCGAACGCGCAGTTCGCGGGAACTGCACGACATAAACGATGCCACGACCCGACTCCAGAATGAGATGTGGGCGTCTGTACAAGCTCCGGCAATGGCGCAGCCGACTCCGGTGGTCGCGCTAGCGGTGTCGGGCATGAATGATGTCTTGAACTCGCAGGGATATACCCAGGCAGCGTGGTGGAACCGCATCCCACTCTCGGCCTGGGGCTTGTTATTCATAACTGCTGTTTGCTGCAACGTGTCGGTGGGATATAGCGCCCGCGTGCTCAGAAAAGGCACTGGACTGCTGCTGGTTCTTCCGTTAATTATTTCCGTGGCATTCCTGCTGATAGCGGACATCGACAGCCCGCGGGGAGGCCTTATCCATGTGACCGCGCAAAACCTTGAGAGCCTGGCGCAGTCATTGAATAAGTGACTCTTGCGAACCTGAAAACCCGTCGCGGCTAGCGTTTGGGTAGGAAATACGCCTCGACCGCGAGCATCAGGGATTCGCGAGTAAGCACGGGTTTTCTGTCTTCGTAGCGCGCCGCCCAGCAGACTTGATTGATGAGGTCGCGGGGATAGCAGGGCCGCAGTACTTGTCCCAGGCCAAAGCGAATGGTTTCGACCAGATGGTTCAGCGCATCCTCGTCGCAAGCCATGCCACGCTCGGTGGCAATGCGGCGGAAGATCTCGCAGAATTGCTCGTCGCTTGCCGGGCCAATCTCGATCTTAGTCTGAATTCGGCGCAGGAAAGCAGCATCTCCCAAAGTTGCGGGATCCATGTTCGTGGCAAAGACAACCAACATCTCAAAAGGAATTTCGATTTTCCGGCCTCCCGCCAGGGTCAAGAAATCGATCCTGCGATCGAGAGGAACCACCCAGCGATTCAAGAGCTCTTCGGGGCGTAGTCGCTGGCGGCCGAAATCGTCGATGATCAGGACACCATTGTTGGCCTTCATCTGCACCGGGCCGGTGTAGAACTTGGTCGAAGGATTGTATTGCAGGTCCAGCATTTCGATGGTCATCTCTCCACCGACCACCACGGACGGCCGATGACAACGCACCCAGCGGCCATCCGCTTCCTCAATGCCGGGCTCGACGACGCTCTTGTGTATCAGTTGGTCGAACACGGATATAATCTGGCCGCCAATTTCTACCGCGTAGGGGATCCAGATATTGTCCTCAGCAAGAACGCGTGACAAGGTTTCGGCCATGGTCGTCTTGCCGACGCCGGTTCCCCCGTAAAGGAAGATCGAGGTGCCGGAGTTAAGCGCGGTTCCGAGCTGCCATAGCGTCTTCTTATCGAGTACGAGGCCGGCGAAGGCGCGCTCGACTTGGGCCGCATGCACTTCGACATTGCGGACACTTTGCCTGCGCACCTGCTGCACATAACTCTCGAGCGAAACCGGAGCGGGACCCGAATACTGGTTGAGCGCCAGGAGTTCCAGCGCGCGCGCTCTGCCCTGGGTGGTGATGTTGAGGTTCGCAATATTCCCCGCCATGCCGGTCACTTCGCACAACTGGCCCGCCCGTAGGCGGCGGAAAAGCTCATCTGACACTTCCAGACTCAGGCGAAGATGCTTGGACAGATCCATGACCGAGAACGGCCCGTAGAGGTAAAGGATCTTGAGGGCAAGGTCCTCCAGGATGGTCTTGCGCACGCCTACTTCCGGGATGGATCTAGGCTGACGAATTGGATGATCGACATTTTCCGCTTGGGTTGAATCCACTCTTGCTTCCTGGGCAGCCAGTGCTGTTAGATCGCTCATCCGGAATCTCTCCATTCGCCCCAGTAGGGAAGATCAATCTGTAACCGACGGTAAGACAGCCGACAGAGCTGCTGCGCCCCGGCAGTCAGACCTGCTTCGCCGCTCCCCGGCTGAGGTACTAAAGTGTGCCAGTTCTTACCCAGATTGTCGCATAGCTGCCTTCCATCTTCGAGCCTAAACGTAGCGACTTAAACCAGCAGTAACTCTCGACCGATGGCGTTGGGGTTACCTCAACCTGGCCACTCAGAGAGCAGCAGGTGCTCTCATTACTCTTGTGCAATCAATCGACCCAGCCTGTCTGTACCAGGTAGGCAACACCCTGCCGGAGCAATGAATCGAATGTAACTGCGGTAACGAAAAGGAGCGAACACAATGGCAGACCAGAACCAGGATGAGAAGAAGACCCAGGACCAGCAGAACTGGAATCAGAACGACCCAAACCAGAAGAAGCAGCAGGGCGGACAGCCCCACCAGCAGCAGGAAACCGGGCAGGGCCAGACGGGCCAGCAGAGCGGCCAGAAACAGCCTCAGTCAGACTGGGATAAGAACCAGGACAAGAGCCGCAAGCAGGCTTAGCCCGAACTTATAGCTAGCAGGCACCGGCCCTGGAGGAGCGATTCAAAGCTCGTTCAGGGCTTGTTTTTGTGAGCAGGGGTAGGCTGGCATTCTCACCGGATGGTGCAGCGAGCTTAATTTTGTGGTCAAATGATGCAACGTACTCTGGTGCGGGAGTCACTTCAACGTGGGGTTGGGTGACGAGGACACTTGCCAATCGTGATCCAGCACATCCTTTTCTGAATGGTCGAGGAGAGTCACATGGTTTCGGCGTCATCCGGCTCCAGCCAATATGCTCACCGCCTCAACCATGACGGAACTCTCGACTCTGTGTGCAAGCAGTGCTATTTGACGGTCGCGCGAGCCTATCGCGAAGTCGACTTATCCCTGCTGGAAATGCGTCACGTGTGCCAGCCGGTGGAACGTCGACGGACCACGCGTGTGGTACATCAGGTCTTCGATCCGGCCAAGCGGCAGGGCGGCACCAACTAGGCTTTACGCTGTCGGCGAAGCTCCAACTCTGGAACGCCTGTTTCCTTCCTGAACAGCCCTCATTCTGAATTCTGCAAGCCGTGCAATAGCAAAAGGGCACTCTTTGCGGAGCGCCCTTTGCGTTTATCTGGAACTACGTTGTGCCGGCCGGGCTATCAGTCCGGCCGGGTTTGCCGCTTAGGCTAGTGACAGTTAGCGAACTTCGCGGAGTTAACGCGAGTGCTCCAGTCAAAGCTGGCGGTCGTCATGTAGTACTCCTGGGTGTACCAGAAGGTGCAACCATCCTGGTCAATGCGCATGGAGCTGTAATCACCCCAGCGATTGGCCGTGTCAGGCTGCGAACCGGTACCGGCAACGACCTGGACTTCTGCTTCCAGCTTGCCCAGTCCGAGGGGATCGTTGAGGGTGCGGCCCGCAATGTAGATCGAAGGATACATCGGGGTACCACCAGGGCAAGTGTCGCCACAGGACTCACTGTAGCCGACCAGGATATCGCCGACCTTGTCCTTGGCGATCGAGGCCATCCAGCGCCAGTTTCCGTCAGGAGCGTACGTGCCCTGCTGGAAGACATTCAGGCTGGTGACGGGGACCTTGCGGATGGGGGCGGTGAACTCGAACCAACGTACGCCGATCGAGCTGGTGGCATACACGTCAAAGTCGACCAGCCAGTGCTGGGCGGGAGGCGGCAGCGGCGGGCTGGGTGGTACGTTAGCCAGCGGCTGATCTTCCCAATAGGCGAAGCGATACATCAAGCGATCGCCGAGTGAGTCGTTCTTGTCGGTGATGCCCTTCTGGGGAACGCAATCGCCGCCGAAGCTGCCATTGCAAGACGGGGTGTAAGGAGTAACTGCGATCAGCTGCGAGTTGCCGTCACCGGTGAAGGTGGCGCCCTGCGTCCAGTCACTGGTGTTGTTGATGTGGACCGAATACAGAGACAGGTGGGAGTTATCAACGTCGCCTACGCTACCAATGGCGAATTCGTCCTGGCCGCCCGGAGGAGCGATCGGCGAGTCCCGATCGGCAGGCAATAAGCTGTCTTCGGTGGAGGTGTACTGGTGGCAAATCTGCTCGGCGGTCTGATCGCCGACCAGCAGCTTGGCGCTGTGATAACCGCAAAGAACCGGACCGCGGAAGCCGCTGCCGCCGGGACCGAAGTTGTTCCACGCTTCGAAGTAGCCCGTGGGCCAGATTCCCCACTTCGGGTAATCCGGGAAGCCATTGGCGACGACCGGGAACTCATACAGGTAGTAGCTGCCGGTCGCATCAGGGCTAGTCGAGACAGCAACGCAAACCCCGTAGTTACCGGTGAACACGTTTTGTGTCAGCAGCCAGCGGTGAGCAACGACGTCCCACTGAGCAATGATGTCGCCGTCATTGTTATTGGCGCAGATGCCGCCAAGAGCGGTCCAAAGAGTGTTGCCTTCGATGGCCGGGCCGCAAGTGTACGGAGATGTCTTGGAGCAAACGGTGTAGGAGGTGTTGACCCACTGAACGATCTGGGTATCACCAACCGCCATCGTCGTGTCAGGAGGAGCGTCTGGCACAGAATAGTTGGGGAAGCCGTTTCCAACGCCAAGAATGTTGGCGCCAATGGCATAGGACGGGCTCTCCATCGGACGCATGGTCTGAGCTACCGTGTCCACGATGTGTCCCAGGGGGGCTTTCGGAATGCGGCGCACCGGGTTGGCTTCATGGAAACCGTAATGCGGCGCCTGAGGCAGATTCGCCAGATCGCGCAACGGGGGCGAAACAGCGAACCTTGTCGCATGATTGATGTAAGTATTGTTGTCCTGCGCAGACATTGGCAGGGCAAGCAGCATAAGGATACCCATGGCGATCACGGATGTCGCCATAATCCTTGCTTTTATCATTGTTCCCCTTCTCCTTTTCTCTACTTCACTTAGTCTCCGCAGCGCATTTGTGCAGCGCTTACGCGGAGAAACATCGCGAACAGCAGGTTGGTGGTTGATGTGTGTGAGTGCTATCGCTGGAAACTGACTGCAATTACCTTTGCAACGCCGAGATTGAACGCACAGTCCCAGGCAGGTATTTGCACTTTTATCACAGCCTTCTGCCCATAGCAACTATTAATTGCGTAGTAACTACAGAAATGCCAGCGGTAACCCGTCCGGGGCGTTCAGGGATTGCAGGAACCGGCTAAAACTTGGGATTTACCCTAAATGCGACGGCCGCCTGTTCGACCCTTGAGCCGTTGTTTCCAGTGCGGACTTGGATAGTACGAAGGCAATGCAAGCATTTGTCGCTGCCAGGTCGAATGCTCTTTGGCGTGGCTTTATCACCCGAATCCCCAACGAGATGGCGATCAGGCTGCGAGTCCTATCTCAAATCGGGATTAAACTGCATAGCCCGTGCACTGCTGATTGACAAAGCATGGCAGCGGCCTTAGGCTGTTTCGAACGAGGAGAAACCTTGATTTCGATTAGATCTGCATCGCCTCGGGGGAGCCAGCAGCTACTGCTTGGTCCTCTCGAGATCAATGTAATGGAAGTGATCTGGGCTTATGGCGACAGCAGTGTGCGTGATGTGGTTGAAAAATTAGACACTAATCTCGCCTATACCACGGTCATGACGCACACTCGACCGGCTATTCAAAAAGGGCTTACTCGATCGCCAGAAGTCTGAGCGGGCTTTCCTGTATTCACCCCGACTGTCGAGCCAGGAATGGGAGCGCCGGCGTGCTGGCGACCTGGTGGCGGGATTTCTCGCCGGACCCGAGCCATCACGCGATCTGTTGCTGTCTTCTTTAGTAGACGCCGTCGGACAGCATGACGCTATGCTGCTGGACGAACTGGAAGAGAAGATTCGCCTGAAGCGAGAGGAACTTTCCAAGGCAACAAAATGAGCCTTCCCTATACTATGCGGCTGTTGTGCCTGTGTTGCGCCTCGTTCTTCATGATTCACCTGGCGCTGGCGTTGGCAACTCGCCTGGGCGCAGGCACAGCCGTGCGTGTAGCGGAACATATGAAACCGGGTTCGGCAGCGCGTCTACTATTCGCGCTGCGGATGTTGCCCTTCGCCTTAACTCTCCTGACCGTGCTCGCGTTTTGCATTCCCAGCTACCTGTGGCTGGAGCCTGAAGCGACCGGCGAGAAAGTCGGTTTCTTGTGCGCTGTGACTGCGCTGCTGGGCGTCGCGATTTGGGCGTCGTCTCTGCTGCGGGTCGTCGGCGCAGTTCGCGGAACCGCTCGCTACCTGCATCGCTGCGAGCAGCGGGGACGCCAGATTACGGTTCCCGGGGAAAGCTCTCCGGCACTGTTGCTAGCCGATAAGGCCCCGGTACTGGCCGTAGCGGGCGTGCTACATCCCCGCCTGGTGATCTCGCGGCGTGTCATGCATGGTCTGACGGACGAGCAAAGGGAAGCCGCATTGCGTCATGAGCGAGCCCATCGGACCTCAGGCGACAACTTAAAGCGCTTTTTAATCCTCCTGGCTCCGGATACGCTTCCGTTTGTGAATTGCTTCGGCAAGCTGGAGCGCAGCTGGTCAAAGTTCACGGAGTGGGCAGCGGACGATCAGGCCACCGAAGGCGACGCGCATCGCGCGCTGTCTTTGGCCTCGGCCCTGGTCCGGGTAGCGAAGATGGGATCCAGACAGCCAGTCAACTTTATTGCTTGCTCGCTCGTCGGCGGGGACAAGGAGTTGTCTGAACGAGTGGATCGTTTGTTGCGTCCTCAGCCCAAACCGGACAAGCCGGTAAAAGAGCTCGTCACCCTCATGGCGAGCGTGACTGCATTAACTGCGTCAGCTGTTGCGGTAGCGTCTCTGTGGCCAGGAAGCCTTTCGCTGGTGCATCAGGCACTGGAGCGACTGGTTCACTAACCCGCATTCCTCGGTGAGCCCAGACATTGGTCGTTTTCCTCCTCTTCATTTACATCACTAATCCACATGGCCACTTTTTGGCGTTCGCGGGATATCGACAAAATGAGGAAGTGTTCCTCTGCAACATTGCGATGATTGCGGCCGCAGGACCTTCGACCCTGACTCCGTCGCACAGTCATTCCGTCCCGCAAATTAATTGGCAGGTTGAGTTCGCGATAACGACTTGAGCGCAATCGGCGCCGGGTGTTTCGCGCGAGAATTACGGCTTTCCGCTATCCCGCCAGGGCTTGGCGAAGATAGCCTGCAACGTCGCTGACGAAGCGATGCACCGATACTTCTGCAATGCGATGGCCAGCAATCGCGTTCATGGTCTTGCCCACTGCACCCAACGGTGGTTCGTAAGTCCCGGAGAAATCCAACTGCGTTTCGGTTCCGGTCAGGGGGTAAACGGAAAGCTCGCCCTGCATGAGAGGAAACAACCGCGGCAAGTTTGCGGCTTCCCATTCCAGCAGCAGCTTCGTGCTGGCGCTCGCAATGCCGTCAGCGGACTGTCTCCTCGATTCCTTTGACGACGATGTTGATGTCGGCCTTAACGCCCACACCGGCAAAATCGACATGCAGTTCGGCGGCAACGGACTCCGCGCGCGAAGCAGCCGCCTTGGTCGCGGTCTGGAACACTTCGAGCGCGTTCTGCTTGAGCGTATCGCGAACGCGATCGTAGGGATGATTGACGTAATCGTAGCTGCGAATCTGGCGTCCGGTGCTCATCAATTTCTCCGGCCCGCTCGACATCGGCTGCGAGCTGACGGTCACGCAAACTGTACCATAGCGCACCCAAGATCGATGTTGCCGATTTTGTGCCGGGCGCCGTCGCAGTTGCTGGGTCAGATGCCTGGCCGTTCAGCGAAGACGCCAAGAATCATTTTGCCTGTATGATGTTTCCCATTTCAGATTAAGCCGGAATGCATCGGCGAGCGCTTCGGCCAAGCGGTCGCTGCGGTCCAAAGAAGTGGGGAGGCTTGATGGCTCATATCGATGTCCCTTTGACGCGCTCAGGTTTCGGACAGACGCGGCGCGTCGACAACTGGTGGGTGCAGCCGTTGGTTGTGTTTTGCGGTCTGTCTGCATTCATTATTTATTCCACCTGGGCGGCCTTGCAGGGACAGCACTACCGCTTCGGCCCTTATCTCTCGCCTTTTTATTCGCCGGAATTGTTCGGGCCTGAAGGCTGGTTTGGTCATGCGCCGACCTGGATGCCGGTCTGGGTCACAGGCGCGATGCTCATTCTCTGGGCGCCGGGCGGGTTTCGCGTCACCTGCTATTACTACCGCGGAGCTTATTACAAAGCGTTCTGGGCCGATCCGCCGTCCTGCACGGTAGGCGAGCCGCGAAAGACGTACCTCGGCGAACGATCGTTTCCTCTGATCGTGCAGAACATCCACCGCTATTTTCTTTATCTCGCTCTGTTTTTTCTCATCATTCTTGGACGCGATGTGTGGGATGCGTTCTGGTTCGACGGCCATTTCGGCATCGGCGTCGGAACCCTGGTCCTGCTGGCCAACTTCGCGCTGTTGACCTGCTACACATTCAGCTGTCACTCCCTGCGCCATCTGGTTGGCGGCTTTCGCGACCGGCTGGCCGGGGCTCCAACCCGCAAGAAGGTCTACGACTGCGTGAGCTGTCTGAACCGGCGGCACATGGTTTTCGCCTGGTGCAGCCTCATCAGCGTGGCATTTGCCGATCTTTACGTGCGTATGTGTTCAATGGGGGTCTGTGGACGGACTGGAGGATCCTTTAGTGGCCGAATACATCACGCATGAACACGACGTCGTGATCATTGGCGCGGGAGGGGCGGGGCTGCGGGCTGCCGTCGAGGCTTCAGCCGCCGGCGCGAAAGTCGCCGTCATCACGAAATCGCTTCTGGGCAAAGCCCATACCGTAATGGCCGAAGGTGGCGTAGCCGCGGCCATGGGCAATGTAGACGATCGGGACAGCTGGCGGGTGCATTTTTCCGACACCATGCGCGGAGGCCAGTACCTGAATAACTGGCGCATGGCGGAACTGCATGCCAAAGAGGCTCCCGATCGGGTGCGCGAGCTCGAAGCCTGGGGTGCTCTGTTTGATCGCACCAGCGATGGCCGCATTCTGCAGCGCAATTTTGGCGGGCATCGCTATCCCCGCCTGGCGCACGTTGGCGATCGCACCGGGTTGGAGATGATTCGCACTCTGCAAGACCATGGCATCCATCTTGGCCTGGATGTGTTCATGGAATACACGGTCGTCACGCTGCTGAAAGACGGCAATCGCATCGCGGGCGCATTTGGTTACGATCGCGAGCGCGGACGCTTCCACCTGTTTCGCGCCAAAGCTGTCGTGCTGGCGACGGGTGGCATCGGCAGAGCCTTCAAGATCACCAGCAACAGCTGGGAGTACAGCGGAGATGGCCACGCGCTCGCCTACAACGCAGGCGCGTCGCTGATGGACATGGAGTTTGTGCAGTTCCATCCCACCGGAATGATCTGGCCGCCCAGCGTGCGCGGCATTCTGGTCACCGAAGGAGTGCGTGGCGAAGGAGGAGTGCTGCGCAACAGAAACAATGAGCGCTTCATGTTCAAAGACATTCCTCCGCTATACGTGAACCAGACCGCCGATTCCGAGGAGGAAGGCTGGCGCTATACCCAGGGTGACAAGAACGCCCGGCGTCCTCCGGAATTGCTGACCCGCGACCACGTGGCCCGCTGCATTCGAACCGAGGTGCGCGAAGGACGAGGAAGCCCGCACGGTGGCGTCTTCCTCGACATCGCCTGGATTAAAGAGAAACTGCCCAACGCCGGCGAGCACATCAAGAAGAAGCTGCCCAGCATGTATCACCAGTTCAAGCAGCTGGCCGATATCGACATCACTCAGGAGCCGATGGAGGTTGGGCCCACCACCCACTACATGATGGGCGGAGTGCGAGTGGATGCCGATTCGCAAATGTCCGAAGTCCCCGGATTGTTTGCCGCAGGAGAATGTGCGGCAGGCTTGCACGGGGCTAACCGCTTAGGAGGAAACTCGCTCTCCGATCTGCTGGTTTTCGGCCAGCGCGCCGGAGCCTACGCTGCCAAATTTGCGAAAGAAAATTCATTGGGCGCCATCAACACTCAGGAACTTGCATCCGCCGAAAAAACGGCGCTTCGACCCTTCGAGCACAATGGCTCCGAGAATCCTTACGCGGTGCAACACAAGCTTCAGGACACGATGCAGGATCTGGTCGGGATCGTCCGTCAGGAATCGGAAATGCAGCAAGCGCTCGAGCGAATTCGAGAGCTGAAGGATGCCAGTGAAACCGTCAGCGTCGACGGCAACCGGGAATACAATCCCGGCTGGCACACCGCCCTCGATCTGGCTAATCTGCTGACTGTTTCAGAAATTGTGACGTGCGCGGCTCTGGAAAGAAAAGAAAGTCGGGGCGCTCATTTCCGCGACGATTTTCCGTGCTAAAGACGAGCAGGCCGGAAAATTCAACATCGTTGCGCGAAAAGGACCGAATGGAGAAGTGCGGCTTACGCGCGAGCCAATCCCGCCGATGCGAGAAGACCTGCGGCAAATCATTGAGGAGATGAAGTGATGGCGACGGCAACCTTCCGCATCTGGCGCGGCGAGAAAGCACAAGGAAATTTCCACGACTACAAGACCGAAGTTTCGCCCGGCATGGTTGTGCTTGACGCTGTCCACCAAATCCAGGCGGAACAGGCCGGCGATCTTGCCGTCCGCTGGAATTGCAAGGCCGGCAAATGCGGATCATGTTCGGCCGAAATCAACGGGATGCCGAAGTTGATGTGCATGACCCGGCTGAATTCCTTGCCGCTCGATAAGCCCGTAACAGTCGAACCGATGAAGGCGTTCCCTCATGTGCGGGATCTGATCACCGACGTATCGTGGAATTACAAGGTCAAGCAGCGCATTCCGAAATTCAAACCGCGTAAGCCCGATGCCGAAGACGGTACCTGGCGCATAGCTCCCCACGACGTCGAGAGAGTGCAGGAATTTCGCAAGTGCATCGAGTGCTACCTCTGCCAGGACGTCTGCCACGTATTGCGCGATCACCAGATGCACGAACAGTTCATCGGCCCGCGATTCCTGGTTTATGTAGCAGCTCTGGAAATGCATCCGTTGGATGTCGGCGACCGGGTGGAAGACCTGCGAAAAGAGTTCGGCGTCGGCCTGTGCAACATCACCAAATGCTGCACCAAAGTCTGCCCGGAAAGCATCACCATTACAGACAATGCGATCATTCCTTTAAAGGAGCGGGTTGTCGATCGGTTCTTCGATCCACTCTCAAAGTTGTTCCGTGTTTTCAGTCACACGAAAGCATAGGAGGTGTTATGCATTTCGAACTCAAGTCCATCTCACAGGAAAGCATTCCGGAGGCCCTCGCAAAGGTAGAGCGCTACCGGCTTCTGAATGAACCGGTTCTGGCGGAGAGCATCTGCCTGGACATTCTGGCTGTCGTGCCCGATCATCAGCAGGCCCTGATTTACCTGCTTCTGGCGCGGACCGATCAGTTCCACTCTAAAGTGCAGCTGAAAGAAACTCAGGAAGTTCTGGCCCGAATCAAGGGAGACTACGAGGAAGCCTATTACGCCGGCGTCATCTGGGAGCGTCTGGGAAATGCCCGCATTCGTCATGGCAATGCTGGCGCGCGCACTTCGGCATATCACGCTCTAACCGATGCCATGGGTCACTACGAGAGGGCGATGAAGTTTGCCCCTCCAGGGAACGACGACGCCATTCTGCGCTGGAATACTTGTGCGCGCATGATCATGCGGAATCCGGACATCCAGCCGTTGTCGGAGAACGATCCGCACGCATGGCGGCACGATGAAGCAGATTCCCGAATCGCCGACGCTTAGTCTGGAACACCGGCGAGGTCTGATGTTGGTTAAAGGGCACGGCACTCCTCCGGCCCAGGGACCATCCTGCATCAATCATCCATGCAGAACGCCCCAAGCACGGTCTGTGCCGGTGGCCGCCACCCGACGCACTCAATTCGTGCTGGGTCGTTCTTTGTGCCGCCAGAGTGACTCAACTGGAAGGCAGTAGTAACCTGCCTGACACCAACTTGTAATCCTGATTGAAACCTGCAGCCCGCCTGGGGAATCCAAGTCTGGTCAGCTAAAGGAGCGGCCGGATGGAACATGCAATTCTGGGAGCGGGAGCGATTGGCGGACTACTCGGCACGGCGCTGGGATCACTTGGCGAAAACGTAACACTAATCGTGCGGCCGGAGAAGCTGGGCAGCTATCCCACAGAGTTGGTGCTTGACCGGCCCTCTGGCGTGCTCAGGGCGGAAGCCAAAGTCGTCGATCAACTGACCAGTCCGGTGGATGTTTTGTGGATAGCGACCAAGACTTACCATCTGGAGTCGGCGCTCGCGGCCATCAAGACGACGCCGAAGATCATTGTCCCGCTGCTCAATGGGGTGGATCACGTCGCAGTATTGCGACAGCGCTTCGGCGAAGATCGCGTTGTCCCTGCCACCATAGCGGTGGAAGCGGAGCAGTCGGCGCCAGGACACTTCGTGCATCGTTCGCCGATTCGCTTGAACATCGCCAGCCGTGGTGAGCCCTTGCTGGGCGCGATCGTTCAACGGTTGGGCGATTTGGGATTCATCTGCCAGTTTGTGCCGGATGAACTGAGCCTGTTGTGGGGCAAGCTCTGTTTCCTGGAGCCGTTCGCGCTGGTAACTTCGGCCTTTGGCAAGAACCTGAGTGAGATCTTCGCGGACCCGGAGCTCAAACGCACGCTGCACTCCACTATCGGCGAAGCCTGCTCCGTCGCCCAGGCAGTCGGAGCCAAGGTGGACCCTGCAAAAATCGAAGCTGCCTTTGAATCCTTGCCGGCCACCATGCGCAGTTCGATGGCGAAAGATCATGCCGCTGGACGCGAACTTGAACTGGACGGCATAGCCGGTCCCGTTCTACGCGCTGCGGCGGCTCAGCATATCGCTGTGCCGTTTACCCAGAGGCTGGTAAGCATCATTCAGGATTCGTCCGCCGCGTTCGCCCCTCACAACAGAAATGTCGGCAAAACTGATTCCCGCCTAGTCTAGGTTGTCACGCTCAAGTCAGCCGTTCCCATAGCAGGAAAGTCGGTTGTTCTTGAGCGTTTTTCGCGTGTTATCCAAATAAGTTTAGTGTTACGCTACTCAGTCGAAGAGGCAAACTCAGTCGAAAGGCAATTTCATGGGTTTAGTTCGAACCGGAGTAGCACTCGATTCCGACCTCCTGAAACGGTTTGATCGATTCATACGCGGCGAGGGATATGACAACCGGTCCGAAGCCATTCGCGATCTGATTCGCGACCGCCTTAACGAAGCCAGCCTTGAATCCGGCGATGCCTTCGTGGTGGGAGCGGTCACCTTGATTTACGACCACCATTCCCGCCTCCTGCCTGACAAACTCATGGAGCTGCAACACAAATATCACGCAGTGATCATATCCACGGTACATTCGCATCTTGACCACGATATGTGTCTGGAAGTGGTTGTGGTTAAAGGCGCACTCCAACAGGTACAAGAGCTGGGAAGCCGGCTGATCGGACTTAGAGGCGTTCAACACGGCAAACTGGTCATGAGTTCTCCCGAGTCGTTAATGCGCCAAATGGGCAAGCATGTTCATGGCAATTCAACTTCACATACCCACTCGTAAATAGAGAGTTGAACCTCTCGGGAATGAAGAGCTGTTCCTGTGAGTAGCACGAAATGAAAAAACATAGCACTACACCGGCTGAGGCCCGCTTGTTCAGTCGGTATGTCACGCCCCGAACGAGAGTGCTACGGATTGCTGCGTGCCTGCTTCTGTTGTGCGCCACTGGGCTGGCAGACACCGAAGGTGTTCAGGGGCGAGTGCTCAATCTTCAAGGCGCTGCGGTTGCCGCGGCCAAAGTCACGTTGATGAACGCTGCGGGAGCCAAAGTCGGCGAAGCCCTCAGCGATCAAAACGGCAACTTCGTGTTGGGGGGAATCGCGCCGAGCGCCTACCAGGGAACAGCTGAAGATTCATCCCACGCCGCCACGGTGGCGATCGTTTCGGTAAATTCTGGCCAGCAGCAGATCACCCAACAGCTTGGACAAGGTCTCACTCAGCTATCAGGTACCGTCGTTGACACGTCTGGCGCAATCATTGCAGGGGCAAGCGTGATGGTTCGGAGCGAGGACAATACCGTGCAAAGGCTGACACAGTCAGACAGCAACGGCTCCTTCAGTATTTCTGGACTTCCGGCGGGTAAGTATCGACTTGTCATATCGAATCCTGGTTTTGAAACCAAAGAAATGCCCCTCACGATAGGCACAACCGGGGAACTGGCCCCGCTGAACATCTCTCTGGCTGTGAGCACCGTGAGTACCACCGTAGAGGTGCAGGGACGGGAGGATAACCTTGTCGGAATTGCCGATTCCGCCACCCAGGGAACAGTGGGCGCAAAGGAAATCGAAGATCGTCCGATTCTTCGTTCGGGAGAAATTTTAGAGACGGTTCCCGGTCTCATCATCACGCAACACGCTGGCGGCGGTAAAGCCAACCAATATTTCCTTCGCGGCTTCAATCTCGACCACGGCACGGATTTCGCCGTTTTCCTCGACGGCATGCCTCTTAACCTGCCGTCGCACGCCCACGGCGAAGGTTATGCGGACATGAACACTGTCATCCCGGAGTTTGTGCAGCGGCTCAATTATGAGAAAGGTCCCTATTATGCTGAGGTCGGCAACTATAGCTCAGCTGGCTCGGCCGACATCGAATACTATAAGACGCTGCTTCAGAACTTCTTCCAGGTGGAAGGCGGAATGTATGACTTTGGGCGGGCCGTTTTCGGTGTGTCGCAAAAGCTGGGCTCGGGTAATTTGCTGTACGGCGGAGAAGCCTATTACGACAACGGCCCCTGGGTGCATCCGGATGCTTATGCCAAATTCAATGGCCTTCTAACCTACAGCCAAGGCACCGCCGCCGAGGGCTTTAGCATCACGACCCGCGCTTACCATGGAAAATGGAACTCCAGCGATCAAATCCCTATTACCGCCGTGCCTCTGGTGGGCTTCTTCGGCGCACTCAACCCAACCGACGGCGGCAATTCACAGCGTTATAGCTTGCAGGGTGAATGGCATCGCCAAGGCGCAAATTCAGCGACAACAATCACGGCCTACGGATTTTATTATGATCTCGATTTATTTTCGGATTTCACTTACTACCTGGATGACCCCATAAGAGGCGATCAATTCGAACAGCAGGACAGGCGTTGGGTGACTGGAGTAGACGCAGCCCACACGACTTTCAACTGGTGGTTTGGCCGCAAGATGGAAAATACGTTTGGCGCGCAGGTGCGCAATGACTGGGTTCACAACGGTCTTTACCGAACGCAAGATCGTATGCGCACGGACAAGAATGATAGCAACGCCTGCAATGCCGAACCTATTCCAGAGTGCGATACCGATCCGAACCTCATTGCGGTGCTACCCGCGGCCACGGACTTGAGTAGGTTTACGGACACCATGATCGGTTTTTATGCGGAAAATAAAACCCAATGGACGGAAAAATTCCGCTCGGTCCTGGGTCTACGCGGAGATGAAGCAATCTATAACATCACCAACCTGACTCCACCCTATGTCGCCACGGAATTGCCTGGCGCCCCGGTGATCAACTTTGCGCAGCTTAATTCCGGCTCGGCCAGCAAGTTCCTGCCCAGCCCGAAAGCGAGTTTGATTTTTGGTCCGTGGGCCAAGACCGAGTTCTATGTACAGGGTGGGTTCAGTTTCCACAGCAACGACGCGCGCGGCACAACCCAAAAGATCGAACCGATTTCGCCGGACTATCCTTTCCCAACGCCGTCTACCCCCATTTCCCCCCTGGTCCCAACCAAAGGCGCAGAAGTTGGCGTGCGCACCGTGGCCGTTCCACATCTGCAAAGTACGCTTTCAATCTGGTATCTATACAGCGCTTCGGAACTGCAGCAGGATGGTGATACCGGAGGCACGATTGCTTCTGCATCGCCAAGCAATCGTTATGGCATAGAATGGGCGAACTTCTACACACCGACGGAGCATCTAGCTTTCGATTTTGACTTTGCGGACTCCAAGGCCCTTTTCACCGCAATCGATCCGGATGATGCGGCGCCGGGCAGTCCGGGTGGTAAGTGGGTGCCCGAAGCGGTTGGGTTGGTGATCTCATCAGGCATGACGGTGCAGAATTACCGGGGTTTTTGGGGAAGTTTGCGCCTGCGCGCCTTTGGCCCCCGCAATCTGACATCCGACGCAATCTATCGCTCGAGTTCGACGGTATTGCTCAATGGGGAAGTGGGTTACCACATCAACAGGCAATGGAGCCTGTCGGCCGAACTTTTTAACCTACTTGACCGCTCCGATCATGACATCGACTACGCTTATACCTCCCGAATAACGCCAACAGCCGCGGCTGCCTTCACAGACGTTTTCCACCCCGTCGAACCCTTCCAGGTACGAATTGGGTTGCGTTACATTTTCGGGTCAAAATAAATTTTGAGAAAAGTTTCGACTAATTGATTCGCTTGGGTCACCAACACAAAGTGAGAGTGGAGGTCTCCACGCAATTAGAAGCTGAGAAGCTTGCACATCACATCTGAGAACCTGGACACTCTCGCAGCCCGTAAGAAGGCGCGAGCCGACATTAGCGTCGCCAGAATTGTGTAATTCATTCACTCCACCTTACAATGCTGACAAGGCTCGGTGAATCAGAAGTGAATGGCTTCACGATTGTGGGCATTCGCGGGACGTGGATCTGATCCTAAGGTCGTTGAAGGGCTTTGAGTGGCTGCAGCGCTACGGCCAATCCGGAGCCAAAAGTGTCGCCGCGAGAGTGTCGACACTGACAAGCGGCGTTGTAATTCAAGGAAGGGCCTGTAGCTCAGCTGGTTAGAGCAGGGGACTCATAATCCCTTGGTCGGGGGTTCGAATCCCTCCGGGCCCACCAACTCAGTCAACCAATCGCACTACGGTTCCCTTTATCTTCCCTATCGGCATCTGCGGTTTCGAACGCCTGTGGCTGTGCTCTCCTGGCGTAACAATTATCTCGGTTTATCGCTTGGGACGTGGTTGCGAACTCCAAAAACAAATCTGCCGCGCACACTCGCGCGCGACAGATTCGTATTAGCTTTTTTTCGGATGCGGTGTACCGAGGTAGGGAAACTCTTTGAGAGTGTCGGAGTGCGGCTTCAGGCCATCGGGAGGAATGTCGCCCTTGGACAGGAAAGCCAGGCGGTAATCGATGACATCGTCGGTGAAGACGCGGCCATTGGGATACTTTGCCGGCTTCGATGGATTGAAGCTCAGCATGTCCGGCAACAGGCCTTCGACTTCGATCGCGGCGATTGCTTCCTCGCGAGTGTAACCGCCGGTGTGCCCCATCAAGTGGACGAACTGATCGGTCCAGCGCTTGACATCGTTAACCGGCTCGCTCGCGTTGTACTCCTCCTTGGTTTCGTCCGTGTTGAAGAAGCTGCTGACGGAGGGATGGCCGGCGCGATCGACGTGAAGCAGTTTGCCATCGCGGCGGACGCTGCATCGTCCCCAGATGTGGATCACAGGATTGGCGCCAAGCTCGCTGGTAGGTAGCTCTATGGCCGTCGAGAACACGTTGGCTTCCGTATTCGAATCTATGCCGGTCCAGGGAGACTTGCCGCCCAGATGAGGTGCGGTAAAGTTTCTGCCGCCCTTGGTGTCGAACAGATTCTTGATACCGTCGTAGTCGAAAAAGAAGGCATCACTGCGACTGCCGGCGAAGAATGTATACCCGCCCGACTTGACGATGTTGGGCTTGCCGTCGAAGGAGACCTCGGCATCGGAGATGATCTTGGTGCCGACTGCTTCGACCGAGCGAGACTCGCTGCCTTTGGCGACAAAAACACTTACCGTCTGCTTGCCGTTTTGCGGAGTTGAGAACACATAGCTGAAGGCGATGTCGTTTAAGTAGTCGCCGTCGTTGTCGATGGCGAGCCGATAGATAGCATCAGGATGAAGTGCGTCGGCATTCGGATTTGCATTGAGAATGAGCACAGTCCTGGCCGGGTCTGTGGGCGACTGGAAGGCGTAGAGATCGCAGAGATCGAGCCGTTGGTCCCCAAGAGGAGGCCCCAGGCTGAGTCCAGTGAAATGATTTGACATTGTCTTACCTGCCTTTGAAAAAGTTGGAACTGCGATTGTGTTGTTCTACGGAAGGGTGACCTCCGGAATTGCTTTCTCGGCATTCCGGCATCGGGGGAGTATATACCCGACCGGTTTCGAAAGGATAAATCTATTGTGGTCGGGGCCGCTTTGATGGCCTTGGGTTTCGAGGCCTACATTAAAGGCGCAGCCGTTCCATCGGACCATCTGCCTGCAGGCATCATGAGGACATCGATTGGTTCAGGCTTCCCTTGAAACTGAGGGTTCAACATCACCGGCGAATCCGGTAAGTCTGCGCCCCAATCTACGCCCAGCGCCGTATAGAACATGAGGTGTGGTATCCAGCGGCCGGCGGAATCGTCGAGAAATTGCGAGCGCGACATCATGTAGGCCATTGCGCCGGGCTCCAGGGGAGGCAGCTTTTTGTTATCGACCTCTGCCTTCATGCTGGCCATGATTTCCTCACGCGAATGTCCGGCGAGCACCAGCTCTGTCCTCTTAATAGTCATGGGAAGGATGGAGTGCGCCGCCTGGGGATTAAAGCAAACCGGGCCGCGAAGCCGGGGATTCCAAAACTGCGGAGCGTCGAATGGGGACATCCAAGCCCTCTCCACCACGCACACGAAGCCGTTCTTTCCCTGAGCGGCAGTCTTGTATCCGTCTTTCTCCAATACCAGGATCTCGGCGTCATTCGAAATCGCCTCGGGAGCAGCGCTCCGCGCCATCGCGATCTCTGCATTGCGATCCGGCATTAGATATTGGGTGAGGGGCGCCATCGTCGGATAAGTCGGCTTAGGAGCCTGAGCAAGAAGGCTCCCCGTAGTGAGGAGGAGAAGGCAGGCTGAAAGCGTCGGCCGAGCGTATTTAGTTTTCATGAACTCCGCCAGCGGTGTGGGCTCGTTCAACTATATGCGCTGGTTAGACGGGGATGCGACGATCTGGCGAGTGCGGCCCGTACGCGATTTCTCGCACTTCACCCCTTGCGCGTCGGTGAGCACATTCATTTGGCAGCGAGAAAAAGAATCACTACTTCTATTAGTTGGCCTCATCCTGCACGCCCATCCGGCGCATGGCTGCAGCACAGCGCTACGTCCCGGACGCATCTTGCTTTCGACCGCGTGGGCCGAAGCGTCTAGTCCGTTCGCAATGCCTTCACCGGATCGGTCGAGGCCGCCCTAGTCGCCGGCAGAATACTGGCCACAGCTGCGCAAAGTCCAAGCGCCAGCATGGAGAAGGCAAGCACTCGCGGATCCCAACTACGAACTTGAAACAGGTTCGCAGCCATCAGACGCCCGGCGCCGATGGCGATGGGAATCCCGATGAGCAGACCGATCGCCACTTGCAGAAACGCCCCGCGTAGCACCAAGCGCACGATGCGCAGGCGATCGGCGCCCAGAGCCATGCGCAACCCGATTTCGCTGGTGCGCCGCGCCACCGTGTAAGCCGTCAGTCCATAGAGACCGATAGCCGCCAGCAACAACGCGATCACACCAAACGTTCCGGCCAGCTGCGCGACCAAGCGCTGCTGATCAAAGTTCGTGGCCACCTGCTGCTCCATGGTTTGCACAGTGATGACAGTCAGGTTGGGATCGATCTCGGCCAGCGCCTTGCGCAGTTGCGGTTCCAGATTGCGAGTGTCGCCCCGAACCAGCAGTTGAATTCCATTCATGAAGTGCGATTTCACTTCGAGCCGCTGCATCAAGGGCTCGGCATAGTGAAGGTTCTGCTCCAGAGGCAGGAAGAACATGGATCGAACCGGATCCGTAGGATCGGAATACTTGGCGTCACGCACCACTCCCACGATCTCGTAGTCGCCTGCATAGCGAGAAGTATCCATGCCGAAGTGCTTGCCGAGAGGATCCTCGTTCTTAAAGAACTGCCGGACAAATGCTTCGTTGACGATCGCCACGGCTCGTGATCCCGTGGTGTCGCTGTCGGAGAAATCGCGTCCCCGCACGATGTTCTCGCCTACCGTGGCAAAATATTGACGACTGACCCGATCCCATGACGACGCGTTCTCCTCGCTGGGCTTGGGATCGCCTTTACCTTCCACCGCCACCATTTCGCCCCAGTTATCGCCGGACATGGGACTGTAGAGCGCTAAGCTGGCTTTCCGCACGTTGGGTAGTTGCTCCAGACGATTCTCGATCTGTCGATACAGCGCATCCAGGCGTTCCGGAGTATAGGTTGGCAGGGGAGGATTGATTGCAACGCTGACGCGATTCTCCGTCGCGAAGCCTAAATCCTGATGCTCCAGGTTGCGCAGACTGCTGGTGAGCAGACCGGCGCACGCCAGCAATACAAGCGAAAGCGCTGCCTGGCCAATGACCAATATTTTTTGCGGCAACGACGAGCGATCGCGGGTGCTGCGGTTCGCGCCATGCAACGCCTCCGCCGGATCGGAATGCGAAGCGAACCAGGCCGGCACCACTCCAAACAAAATGCCGGTCAGCAGGGAAAGCAGGAATGCGAAGCCCAGTACCGGCCACGAGGGAGCAATGTCGACAGGCATGGCAGCTTCGCTATGAAATGCCAGGGCAAGAATGCTTCGCGCTCCCAGATAAGCAATGGCTATTCCGAGGATGCCGCCGATGACGGACAGCAGCACGGCCTCGGTCAGTTGCTGACGGACGAGTCGGGTTCGTGAGGCTCCCAGCGCGACGCGCACTGCGGTTTGCATGCGCCGGACGGTTCCGCGGGCCAGCAACAAGTTGGCGATGTTGGCACAGGCAATCAGCAGCACCGTTCCACATACTGCCAGCAGGATGCGCAGGCTGGTGCCGTAGCTTTCCTTCATGGACGTAATGCCGCTACCCGCCGGCATGATGCGAATGTATTTGTGCGGAATGTCGGGTACGATCTGCGGCCGAAATTCTGCTGGAATCGGATCTTCGTTTTGCAGCCAGCGTTGCAGCACCGGCGTCAACCGTGCAGGCAGTCCTTGCACGCTGGCGCCCGGCCGCAGCCGTCCGATGGCATACAGCCAGTTGGACTGATTGTTTTTGATCAGCGAGTTCCGGCCGCCGAACATGGCCTCTTGCTGCAGCGGCAACCAGAAATCTGGAGGATTGCTGCGCAAAGTATCGCCAAAGAATCCCGGCGGCGCGATGCCGATCAGGGTGACCGGCTGTCCCTGGATGACGAACGTCGAGCCAATCAGGGCTGGGTCCGACCCATACGACTGTTGCCAGGTGCGATAACTCATCACCGCCGTGGGCGGCGCGGATAGGGCATCATCTGCGTTAGTGATTGCCCGTCCTACAAAGGCTCCAATTCCCAGCACATGGAAATAATTTCCATCGACGAATTCGATGTGCAATGGCCGGGCCGCAGTATCCTTCGCAACGCTACGAATGCTGTAGGTCCAAGTGTTGTCCTGGAAAGCCGTGGTCTCTGCAAATTCCGGAGCCGCTGCGGCCAGGCGCTGATAGAGCTGGTAGGAAAATACGCTCCAGTCGTTGTCTTCCCAGCCCTCAATGCAACACTCCTGGGTATCGCCGATGCGGTACAGTTGCGCGGGATCGGCCACGGGCAAGGATTTCAGCATAATGGCATGTACCAGGGTGAAGATCGCGGTGGTCGCGCCAATGCCGATCGCCAGGGTCAGAACGGCGGTGAGAGTGAAGGCGGGAGCCAGCCGCATCTGCCGCAGCGCATACCGCATATCCTGAAGGAGATTGTGCACGGGACGAATCCTCTGTCGGGCTGTACGAGAAGATATCGAGGTTTGTTCCGCGTTTTATGGCAGTCGTTCGCCTGGGGATGCTCATTCGCCCGGGGAAAATCGCTTTGCGGGACTCCCGAAGATAGGCTTGAGGGTCGCATCATGGCCTGCTCGCCAAGCGTCACCCCGTCAGGCTCTCCAACAAAGCCGTCCTCTTTTGTTAGTATTGCCTGCCTGTATCGATCAGCGCTTGCTCTGTGTGAACGGTCGTCAGCGGTCTGCATTTGTTTGGACAACGCCGGCCGCATGCTGCGCAAGCCTTCACGGAGATCGTAACGCCCATGCTGACCGTCACCCAGAGTGTCATCGTCCCCTTTCTCGCCGTTCTAGGTTCGCTGCTGTTTATGCTGTTGCTGAACCGGATTTGGCCGTGGGAAAACCGGCATGCCCACAACGACGTGATCGGCTGGCAACTCAGCATTCTAGGAACGACGTATGCGGTCATCCTGGGTTTCATGCTGTATGCCGTGTGGACGAACTTTGGCGCCGCCGACTTGAACGTGGATCTGGAGGCGAACGCGCTGGTTAATGTGTATCGCCTTGCGGCAGGCTTGCCCGATCAGCAGCGGAGACAGATCGAATCGCTGGCCCTGCAATATGCTGACGTCGTAATCAGCGACGATTGGCCGGTAATGCAGGTTGCCCGGATACCGAAGCAGAGCCAGCGGATCAACGCCCAAATGTGGGAGACACTGATGTCGGTTAAAGTGGCTTCCCCGAACGAAATCACGGCTGAGGACCACGCCTTATACGAACTGAGCGCTCTCACTGAGCATCGCCGCACCAGGCTGCTACAGAGTGAGTCACGGCTGCCTTCGGTGCTGTGGTTTGTTCTCATTATCGGCGGCGGAGTCACCGTGGCCTCTTCCTGCCTGCTGGGCTCAGCCAACAAGAAGTTGCACACCCTCCAGGTATTTGCCTTCTCCCTATTGATCGCACTGGGTTTGGTTGCGATTGCCGACATTCACCGCCCCTTCCAGGGAGCTGTGCACGTCAGCAACTTCGCTTTCAAGCGGGCGCAACAGAACATGCAGGAAAGGTAGCCCAGCAAAGGATCGACGGACGGCCCTGGCCGCACCGGTCTTGGAGCCCCTGCGCATCCCATCCCTTCGGCGTTTCAGCTCTTTCTCCGCAGCCGCCTGGGTTTGGTCTTTGCTTGAAGTGCTTGCAAATCGTGGGCTAGGGCTGCGCGCTGGGGGAATCTCACTCAATGAAACGAGCTGTGGATGCAGTTACAATCGCTGCGCGTTTCCGATAGGAGGTGATCCAGGTGCAGATTCATCTTTGGCTGGCTTTGGGTGTGATGGTGTCAACAGCAGCAACCGATGCGGTTTACGTGATGTTTAATGCGGCCGTATCCGCTCGCCGACGAGTGCCAGCTGCGAGCTGGAGTAGCGTGTGGTATTTGTTGTCTGCCTTTGCGGTGATCAGCTACACCCGCAATTGGGTGTATGTATGCTTTGCCGCCATCGGCTCGTGGATCGGGGCCTACATTTCGATGACCATTCTGCGGAAGCCTGAGGCAGTCACAGCTCTGGACCATGGCGAACCCAAGGCTTCCGCATGACCACGAAACGGCGGATTTCCGCAACCGGACGGCGCAATTCAGAGTGAGATTTGAATAATAGTCTTACTGGTAAGACCGCCGCCGAATCTTACTGGTAAGATCATTTTCTGCAAACCACGCTTGGGCTCACTGCTCGGGAGCCCACACAAGCGACGGTGGTACGGCCCCTCAATAATGAAATCTCCAACGGAACTCTCCATAAAGTTGTCGGGGCTCGTTCCAGTGGAATCCTCCGAACGTCAGGCTGTTATCCAGTTGCACGCGACGATTCGCCACATTCAGCGCGGTGACCGAAACGGCGTACTTTCCCTCCGAGAAGCTCTTTCCCAGAGATAGATCCACCGTGGTGTGGCTGGGCAGATAAGCTCCGGGATACTGTGAATCGGGTGTCCCGTACAGACCGTTGACGAAGCCCGAACCGTAGTAAACGTTGCCGGAAGCAAAGCTTTGCCAGGGCAGACTGGCAGTAGCCCCCACATTCAACGTATTTCTCTGATCGTGGTCCACCGGAGATAAGCCCGGAGGCACGAACAGTGGGCAAGTCTGGTCATTGGGGTCCGGGCAGATCAGGCCGCCGTTGATAGGCGAAGTGGCTTGCGCAATCTGGTTCGCGTAAACCAAGTGGGCCTGTAGCCGATGCCACAGCATAGGAGAGCGCAACGTGAGATCCCAACCCTGGATTAGAGCCGCGTACCAGGTGATGGGCCAGAAGAGATTTGAGTTTCCAATGTTGTTGTGGTCGAGCCAGTTGCGCGCGTTGGTTTGATAATTGTCGACTTCGAGGTTCCAGCCCTTATACGGAATAAGGAGGCTCGCTTCCCATTGCTTGTCGCGTTCGCCGTAAAGCGGCGCGAAGGTGAAATTCTGACTGTTGGCGTAACCCAGCAGTGGGCCGGTCGCCGTAACCAGCGGAGGCGGCTGATAGTAATGACCGTAGAAGGCGCGCAAGACCCAGTTCAGACGTGGCACCCTGAAGGCAACTCCGACCCGGGGGTCCGCCTGGTTCTCTCCGATCGACGACCGGAACTCGCTTCCACGAATGCCGGCAATAATCGTCAACCACTTGGTCGCATTGAATCGGTCGCTGATAAATTCCTCAGCAACACCTCCGTTCACCGCGATGGACGACGCCGGAAAGTTTTGCGTTCCGTCCGTGAACACATTCTCGAAATAACTGGACTGATGCTGGTAGAAGCCATAGACACCGGCTTCCAGATCGTTCCTCCAGAAGCTCTTGTTCACGATTCCCTGAAACCCGACATAATTCGCCGTCAGGTTGACGTTCGTCCTGACCGGATAATCGTCCGGCCCACCTTGGTAATTGGCGGCGTTGTAATGATAGAAGGGCGACAACGTCAGCAGGGTAGTGGGATCGAAAGTGTGTATCCAGGAGAAGATGCCGTAGCCGTCGGGTTCTCGTTCGGCATCATGCAGGCCGTAGCTGGGAACTGAGCCGGACGATGCCAGAATCTGGTTCCCAACCGAATTGGGATCCGGATCGACGGGAATTTGATAATAATCCTGCCGCAACGAACCGACCACCCGGAACTGGTTCTTGGGATCGCGGTTGAAAATCAGCGAAACGAACCCTCCATAGCCGTTCTCCGCGTCATTCACAACTTGCGGAATCGGCGTTTGCAGTCCGTAGTTGCTGCGGTTTCCGTTGACGCTGGCATAGTAGGCAAAGCGTTCCGTGTGACCGCCACAACTCAACTGATCGTCAGTCTGATAAAAGTTGCCGACCGTGAGAACCAAGTCGCATTGCCGGTCGCGTTCAAATCCCGTTCGCGGTGCAATGTTGAACATGCCATAGGTGCGATCACCATAGCTGGAGTCGTAGGCGCCTTGCAGGACTTCAAGGTAATCGATGTCCTTGGGATCGATCTGGGGTCCGAGGTTGGCGGCAATGTTGGTATTGGGGATGGAGACGCCGTCGATTAGCCATAGCACCTGGTGGCCGCCGTTCATGTGCAACATGTCATGCGCGACATAGGTGGCCGGTACGTAATCCGTGATCATCTCCACGCCGTTGGTCCGGTCCGCTCCCGGCGTCTGCTGGATGTCCTGACGGCTCAACATGGTGGTCGGCGTGACTGTATCCATGCGCGCGGCCACGGGGTTTCCTGAGACGACAACTTCTTCCTTAGTGCCTGCGACCGTCAGCTTGAAATGCACAACCGGGCTGGTGTCGGACTGAATGATGACGTCTTGCTGCATCTCCAGAAAGCCTTGCGAAGAAACCGTGACCGTGTACGTGCCAATGGGCACCGACCGGAATTCAAACTCCCCGCCGGCACTGGAGTCTTGTGACTGGGTCCAGTCCGAAGTTTGAGCTTTGAGTGTAATGTGTGCGCCTTGAATCGGGCGGTGCTGCGGATCGTGCACTATGCCGCGAACGCTTCCAAAAATGGTAGCTAAGGCGGGGATGCTCAACAAAAGTACAAGTCCCAAACCGCATTCGATACGCGCAATGCTTCTGAACCTCGCAAAAACCTCTGGCATAACGTTCCCCCGTCAGACCGCTCAGTAAGATCGGCGGCTTCCGTCTCGCGGCCGAAAGTGGCCGTTGCGATGAAATCTCGTAAATCGGTCGGGGCGTACAACCGCTGGCTATTGGGGCCGAACGCCACGCTATGCTCCCCGGACGAGAAGTCTCTCTGTCCGCGGGCAACGCCGATCGCACCTTGTCTGAAATTGCTTGTTAAACGAGAGGGGATACAGCGGGAGGACCGCGCTTGTGCGCATCATCGAGGGTTGCTGGTGAGCCACAAAGCGTGCCGACCCGGAGCGAGTCAGCATGAGTAGCCACGAGTCGCACCGTTTGCCGCCCGGTGTTCAGCGCGGTTGACGAATGCGAGGTGAGGGCAGTCAGATGGCGGTAGGGACAGGTCGATGCGCTGCTGTGAAAACCGTCTTTCTGCGACGACGGCGCAGCACAGTGATGTTGTCCCGCCCGAAGGCAGCAGGCCGGAACCGGCGTAGCTTGAGCCTGAAGCAAAGGCGCAGCAAGCCCAAGGCTGATCAGGGCAAGCATCAGGCTGGCAAGGGCGCGCCGCATAAGTCGAGGAATTGTACTACATCACAGAGGGCTGTGACCTCGTGCTGGGATAAACGTCAACGGCGTTGCCGTTGTCTCTCAGCCGAGGTTGTGTGCGAGTCGCGTGCTGCCAGTACAATCGAAATCACTCAGATGGTCTGCGAGGGAGAGACTGCGTGCGTTATGCAATCGTGATTCTGGCCATCCTTGGAATTGTGGTCTCCGGATTGGCGCTGAAGGTTCACTACGACACTGGCACCGAGCCGTGCCGCATTAACGATAAGTGGGACTGCGGTGTGGTGAATCACAGTCCATACGCCGTGATACACGGCATTCCGGTCGCAGCATTCGGTATCGCCGGATACCTGCTGATCGCAATCCTGGCATTCATACGCCGGCGCGATTTGCTGCTTGCGGCGGTTTTGATCGGCCTCTGCTTCGCGTTATATCTCACGCACATCGAGAAGGACGTGCTGGAGGTTTGGTGCCTGTACTGCGTGATCTCGCAGGGAATCATTGCGGTGCTGGCGTTGCTGTCGGCGCTGTGGCTGACGATGTCGAGACGGAGTATGCGGACGGCATAAAGCGCAAGCGACTCGCTGCGATTGTTTATCTCTCAAGTCTGTGTTGCTGAGTGAGGTGTCGTCGGCCTGTAGAATTTTGCGCCGGATCCGTTTCCTATTCGACCATGGCTTCGCCTTCGATCAGCAGACGGCGCAAGTCGTCAATCTTCGCTCTCAGTTGCTCGGTCAGTTCGGTCGCGACAGGAGAATCTCGCGACTGACAGGCCTGCTGCAACTCCAGCGCTAGAGTCCCAGCATCGGTTGCGCCCAGGGAAGCAAGGCTGCCGGTCAGGGCCTTGGCCGCGTTTTCCATGGCATGCAAATCTTTGCGCAGGAGCGCCCGGTGCAGCCCGCCCACATGCGTCGGATATTCCTCAAAGAAAACTGCGATTCGTTCCGAGAGCCGTGACTCGTCGCCGTCCAGCCGCTGGAGCGCTGCGCCTTGATCCCGACAAACCGACATAGCTGGATGAACTTCCTTCCCTCGACCGTTCTTCGCCGGTCGACGGATGTGCCGATACACATTGATTATCGGCGGGGAAGTGACCGAGCTTTATCGAAGGCGGAACTCAAGTCAGGTGTCGCGAATTGGCGGGAAAATCCGGTTGGTTTGCAGTAGAAATTCCTCTGCCGGTTCGCGCTTCCGTACTATGATGTTTAATTCCATTAAATTTTGGGCACGACCCTAGTTTTCAGGATTCGATTCATGGAAATGGCGCACATCTTTGGTCTGCCGGCCGCGCTGCTGGTGCTTGCGTATGGCGCCAACCGCTTATCGAAGCTGACCCGAGTGCCGGACATCATCGTGCTGTTGTTGATCGGCATTACCCTCGGCCCCATCCTGCATTGGGTGAATCCCGACGACTTCAAAAGCGTAATCGGCGTCTTAGGGACGCTGGCGCTCATGCTCATCCTGTTTGAGGGCGGCCTGGAGCTACGCCTCCGACAGGCCCTGCGTTATTTTCCCGCGGGTCTGGTACTGGTGGTCCTCAGCTTCGGATTGAGCCTGGCGCTGGTAGCGCTCATGGGGCGCGCGCTGCTGCATCTGGAATGGAAAGATTGCTTGCTGATGGGCGCGGCACTGGGCTGCACCAGCGGCACCATCGTTATCCCCGCGCTGCAACAGATCGACACGCCCGATCCCGTCAAGATAACTCTGACCATCGAATCGTCGCTGGGCGAGGTGATCGCGGTCTTACTGGTCGGCAGCCTGTTGCAAATGGAAAATACCGGCCGCTCGCTGATTGGCGGAGTCGCCACCGACTTTTCGCACCACATCGCCATCTCTCTGCTGGTAGGCGTGGTCATCGGAGCTGTGTGGTCGCGGCTATGGCCGATGATCGCCGGCCTGCCCAACAGCAACATCCTCAATCTGGGCGTGGTGATGGGAGTCTATGCGATTGGCGACTACGCCCGGGGCAGCGGCCTGCTGGCGGTGCTGATCTTCGGTGTGACGCTGGCCAACTTGCCGCGAACTCCACACATGGTTCGCCAAGGCGCGCGACTGCTCGCCTTCCATGCGGAAGTCAGTTTCCTGGTGCGCTCCTTCTTCTTTGTCTTGCTGGGAGTCGTGGCTGAGTTCGTCAGCCGAGCCTACATCATTCCCATCCTTGGCATTCTCGCCGCGTTGTTGTTGGCGCGTTTCGTGGCGATGCAGGGCAGTCGCTGGGTAGTGCGCGATGTGGAGCGAAGCGATACCGAGCTGTTGTTCTGGATGCTGCCTCGCGGGCTGGTTACGGCAGTCTTGGCGCTCGAAATCGTCAATGATCGGGGCGCAATCTTTAGCTTTCTGCCGGCCATGGCTTTCACCGTCGTGATGGTGACTAATCTCTTCATCGTGTGGGGAGCAGTGAAGGCCGGCCGTCATGCTCACGCAGTAGCAGGGGACGCTCCAAAGCCATACGTTGTAGAGGAACTTAAGCCGTCCTCAGTTTCCGACGCGGCACCTCCGCAGATAGCAGCCGCAGTGCCCGAGCCCAGCCTCGGTGACGAATGACGAAAGCTCCCGAGTCGTACCTGTCCGAACTGGAAGCTGCCAAGAAACAATATGGCCCCGGCTGCGCCGCCAAGGTTGAAAGACTTTTGCGGGCAGTTGGCAAATGCCAATTTGATGATGCCGAATCGCTGATTCGATTTCACGATGCGCTCCTGTTCCTGCGGGCCTTTCCGCAAAGTCGACCCGTTGCGGATTTGGCTGAGCGCTTGCTGAAGGGAATTGAGCGCCGCGTCGATCGGCTGCGCGCAGCCGATGCTGACCTCGACCTCTTCGACTCGGAGGAATTCTCCGGCATTGCCGGTACGGTCATCGAGGAAGATTTCACCTACGAAGTGACGCGCTGGTTGGCGCAGCGGCACGGCCGGGAGATCACCGCCGAGTGGGACATCGACGAGCAAGGGCGGCAGATGTCCAGCAGCCTGCCGCAGTTTGTGCCGTTGCTGGGCGACGACTGCCTGGTCGAGGCCGACACTCCATATCTGCAATGGCTTAGCGACGCTGCGGGAGGAGAAGACCGAATTCTGTTCTGGCTGTTGCAGCGTATCGAAACGATGCCGCTAAGCATGTTGGAGAAGACGGCATGGTATGACGCGCTGCGGATCAAGGTAGCTTGGGACCTGCACGGGTCGCCGGCCAGCCGGACACTTGCGCGCCGCAATCCGCCTCGGATGTACCTGCACGGCGTTCCGCTGTTGCAGCGCAAGCAGGTGTCACTGGGTCAGGAGTTCAGTTCGCCGCCGCTGCCGCTGCGCAAACTCCGGCGCAAGGAAGCCGAAGGCGTCCTGGACATGATGCGTGAGGCACTGACGGTTCGTTATCGCGAGCTTTGGGGTACAACCCGCGGAGATCCTGACCAAGTCTTTGAAGTTGAGCTTGGCCGAGGCGTGCACATGTTTGCCTGCGGATTGCTGCCCGACCGTCGTCTGCCGCTGCGTGCCTACCACGCCGGCCTGACCGTTAAAAATGGTGTGCCGGTTAACTACTTCGAAGCCATTTCGTTGTTTGAGTGGGTCGAAGTCGGCTTCAACACGTTTTATGCTTTTCGCGACGGCGAGACCGCGTGGATCTATTCCAAGGTTTTGCACCTGTTGCATCAGATGGCCGGCGTCACTTGTTTTTCCGTCTATCCCTATCAGCTCGGAGCCGATAACGAAGAGGCGATTAAGTCCGGTGCATTCTGGTTTTACCGCAAGCTGGGATTCCGCCCCGGCGATCTGGAGGCGCTGGCGATCACCCAGCGGGAAGAGAAGAAGATTGCCGCCAAGCCAGGTTATCGCACATCGGCGCGCACTTTGCGAAAGTTGGCCGCCGAGCACGCATTCTACGAAATTGGCGATCGACCGCGCGGGTTGTGGGACAAGTTTTCCACCCGAAATATCGGTTACGCGGTCGAGCGGCGGATGGCTGCGAAATTCAAGGGCGATGCGAGTAAGCTGCGGCAAGCATCGGTAGCGGATCTGGCGCGTAAAGTCGGTGTCGATCCCGGCAAGTGGAGCGCGCTGGAGCAGACCGCGTTTGCCGATTTCGCCGTTGTACTCACTCTCGCTCCTGAGTTGTCTGGTTGGACAGAAACAGAAAAGCGGCGACTGCTTGAAATCATCCGCGCCAAAGCTGGCCCGGACGAAAGCAAGTACCTGTGCCTACTCCAGCAACACGCGGCGTTGAAGGAGATTTTCCTGCGGCTGGGATCAGCGGCCGTATCAAGTTAGCCGCGGGTTTCTGCAATTCCACCCTGTCATCCTGAGCGCAGAGAGCCGCAGGCGATGTCTTCTTCCACCCTGTCATCCTGAGCGCAGAGAGCCGCAGGCGAACGAAGTCGAAGGACCCCTACCTTACGTCACCTCACCGCCAAACGTCATTCTTACTGCCTTGTCGTACCATCCATAGCTCAAATCTTTCCACTCTGGATTGGTACTTTCGATAAGCTTTATTTTCTTTTCGCGCCGCCAACCTTTGAGTTGTTTCTCTCGTCGAATCGCCCTTGTCACGTCGCCATACGTTTCAAAGTAGAGCAAGCGATCTACTTGGTACTTTGCAGTGAATCCCTCAAAGCTATGGTGTTTGTGCTGCCGAACTCGAAGCATCAAATCGCCGGTTACCCCGATGTATAGGGTTCCGCTAATGCTTCCCAGGATGTACACCGAGTAACAGTATTCGCGGGCGGATGGCATCGCGAGGTAGGGGTCCTTCGACTCCGCATTCGCAAAAGACGCGAATGCTCCGCTCAGGATGACAGGACTAAAGGTTCAATGCGGTGACGTGTGACCATTGTTATCGTGATGCGAAGTTATCGTGATGCGAGGGGCTAACTGCGCCTCGAACGATCAGGACGGCTTGTGTCTTCTCTCACCCTGTCATCCTGAGGGCAGAGAGCCGCAGGCGAACGAAGTCGAAGGACCCCTACCTACGTAAACTCACTCGTGAAACATCGTCCCCAACGCGAAGTAGCCAGTCACGACAGCCGAACTCACCCCAGGTCGCTGGTCATGATGAACAGCGGCTTCATCTCGAAGCTCTTATAGCGCGGACGCAGGCGCTCGGCATTGTACTGTTCCTTGATATTCACAACTTTCTTGGTCGAAACCACCACATCGATCGGCATATTGTCGTAACGTCCATTCCGCAAAACCACCAGGCGACCGTGCACATTGGTCAGGATCAGGTCGAGCGCCAGATTGCCGTAGGCCATGGGCACGATGGAGTCGATGGCGTCCGGGTCGCCGCAGCGCACCAGGTACCCCAGATTCTGGTTCATGACGTCCAGAATCTTCCCATTGCTATATCGCGGTGACAGTTCTTTAAGCCGCTCTGCTACCACATCCCCGATGCCGCCCAGCTTCTTGTGGCCGAAGGCATCTTTCACTTCGCGAGCGAAAATCATGTCGCCGCCCTCGAACATCGCTCCCTCAGACACCAGCACAACCGCATATCGGCTGGGATTTTTGTTGCGATCGTGGATCAACAACTCCGTGAGCCTGTCGATGCTGAACTTGGATTCGGGAATGACGCAGCGGTTCGCGGCGCCAACCATGGTCGGCAGCATCGCAGTAAAGCCGGCATAGCGGCCGAACACCTCCATCACCAGCAGCCGTTCGTGCGAGCCGGCCGAGGTGCGCAGACGATTCGCCATTTCGATGATGCGGGTGACGCAGGTGCTGAACCCGATGCAGTAGTCGGTGCCGGGCACATCGTTGTCCATTGTCTTGGGAATGGCGACCACGCGCACGCCTTCCTGGAATAAACGCACCGCGTAGCTCAAGGTGTCATCGCCGCCAATGGGGATCAAGTAATTGATGCCGAGCCATGCCAGGTTCTTCAACACTTCAGGCGTGAGATCATTGCTCTCTTCCTGATAGGCTTCCTGCAAATGAATCGGGACATCCATCTTGCGAACCCGGCTTGGATTAGTTCGCGAGGTATGTAGAAAAGTGCCGCCGGTGCGGCCGGCGCGATTGACCAGTTCTTCTGAAAGGTGCTGGTAGTTGTCTTTGTTGTCGTAATCCTTGTCACGCACCATGTCGATCAAGCTTGCCCAACCGCGCCGCAAGCCAATGACTTCGTAGCCTTCGCGAATCGCGCGGATGGTGACGGCCCGGATCGCCGGGTTGAGTCCCGGTACGTCGCCGCCGCCGGTAAGAATGCCGATTACACCCTTTTTGCTGCCCTTGTTTGACATGATGAAGACGTTCCCCTAAAGATCGAACGAAGAATCCGTAAAGGAATAGTTTAGCTGGATTAGTTGGATTGCGTGCAGCAGCGTCGGCAGGCCACCGTCTTGTCAATGCGAGGCTGGCGGGCGTAGCAGAGTTGCGCGACGATCAAAGATCGGCGATTATTCGCTGTAGCCGTTTTCGGCTGATTCCTTTTGAAACATGACCCTCCGCAGGAGGAAACCTATGCTCGGGATGTGCCCAAGGCAGCCGCTGTCGCTGGCTCTCTGCCTGGTTGTGGTGATGGCTACAATGCCTTTCGATGAGGGAGTCGACGGCCTGCTTGAGGCCCAGACGGTCTCCACCAACTACACGGGACAAGGGACGCCTTTTAACGAGGATGAAATACAGGCATTGGTTGCTCCCATTGCGCTTTATCCCGATGCGCTGGTGGCCCAGGTGCTCAACGCCTGCACTTTTCCCGACCAGGTTGCGGTTGCCGGCTACTGGTTGCAGCAGAACAAGAACCTCAGCGGCAATGCACTGATGACGGCCGTCAATAATCAATCCTGGGATCCGAGCGTAAAAGCCCTTACGCAGTTTCCGACGGTGCTGAATAACATGGTGCAAAACCTGGCTTGGACCTCACAGCTGGGAGAGGCTTACCACGGCCAGCCCTCCGAGGTCATGAATGCGGTTCAGGCTTTGCGGGCCAAGGCACAAGCGGCAGGAAACCTGAAATCAACCTCACAGATAACGGTGGTGCAGCAGGCTCCGCAGATCATTGCGATCCAGCCGGCCAATCCGCAGGTGGTGTACGTTCCGGTGTACAACCCCACCGTCGTCTACGGCACGCCGTATGTCACTCCGGGATACAGCACGGCAGACATGGTCGCTACCGGCCTGCTTTCTTTCGGAGCCGGAGTTGCCGTCGGCGCGCTGGTTAGCGGGGGCTGTTGCAGTTGGGGATGGAGCAGCTGGAACTGCAATTGGTATCACGGCGGAGCCTACTATCACGGCTATCCGTATTACGGAAACAACGCGTGGCACGGGGGATATTACGGCGGCGCCAACTATTACGGCAATCACCCGTACAACAACGCCTACGATTACAACCATCCCTACAACGCATACCAAAGCGCGGCTTACCACGACGACGCGCCGAATTCCAACTACCACACCACCAATACCGCGGACACGCATTACGCTGACAGCGGCACCTGGGACAAATCGAGCGGCGGTTGGGCGAGTTCTGATGCGGCTCGAGGTTGGGACCAGAACAGCGCGCACGAGGCGAACTCGACTGCGTTCAGCAGCTGGGGCAATCATTCCGGCTCCTCCAGCTTTGGCAGCGGTGGATGGGGAGATCGCACGGCCAGCGCGCGCGGTTGGGGAACGCGCGGCGGTGGCGGGGGCTGGGGTGGTGGCGATCACTCCGGTGGCGGAAATTTCCGCCGGTAGTGGGCATTGGATCGCGAACTCATGTACTTGTTATTAGGGAACGGGAGACCGGAATGAAGGATAAGTTGCAGACGGCAGGAACGAATAGCTCAAGGGCGCGCCACGGCTGGATGGTTGCGGCCCTGCTTATCCTGGCTGTTTCGCTTGCTGGTTGCCATAGGAACGCCGGAGAAGGTGAACCTGCCTCGGGGCAAAAGACGTTCGCCTCCGCGGACGACGCCGGCAAAGCGCTGGTCCAGGCTGCTAAAAACGATAACCAGGCAGAGATGCTGGCCATCTTTGGGCCGGACGCCAAAGCGCTGCTGTACTCCGGCGACGCCGTGGAAGACCAAGCGTCGATGACCGGCTTCGCTTCCTCGTATGACACCATGCACCGCTGGCGCAAACTGGACAATGGCAGCCAGTTGCTACTGGTGGGCAGCAGCAACACCGCATTCCCCATGCCTCTTCGGCCGACAGGTAAAAAGTGGTACTTCGACACCGAGGCAGGGAAGAACGAGCTACTCGCACGTCGTATCGGGCGCAACGAACTGGCCGCCATTGATGTATGCGCCGCCTTGGCTGACGCGCAGGTGGAGTACTACGGGCAGACTCACGACAGCATCAAGCAATACGCCCGCAAGTTCATCAGCGATCCCGGCAAGCAGAATGGCTTGTACTGGCCGCCTGAGCCGGGAAAGCCCAAGAGCCCCTTAGGACCGCTTGTGGCCTACGCCTCGCAGGAGGGTTACAAGCTTCAACCTAACCTGCATCAGCCATTTCATGGATACTACTTCGGCATGCTGGGCACCCAGGGTGCGAACGCTCCGGGCGGCCTGCGGGACTATATGCGAGGCGAGGTGATGAACCGTGGATTCGCCTTCGTCGCCTATCCCGCCGAGTACGGCAAATCAGGGGTGATGACCTTCGTTGTCGACCGTGATCGTGTGATTTATCAGAAGGACCTGGGACCGACCACGGGTGATCTGGGACCGATCATGTCGCAATACAATCCCGACGGAAGCTGGGGAGAGGTCAAGCAGTAATGCAACCCATTTGCAACGTATACTAGAAGCAATGGCGACCCCGAAATTGTTGTTCGTTGATGACGAAGCCGGCATCCGGCTCACCCTGTCTGCAATCCTGAAAATGAAGGGATTCGACGTAACCACTGCGGCTTCTGTACCCGAGGCCCTGGAGATCATCGGAGCCAACAAATTCGATGTGCTGCTTTCGGATCTCAACATAGGCGAGCCGGGCGACGGCTTCACCGTGGTGAGCGCCATGCGCCGCATACAGCCGGAGGCAGCCACCTTCATCCTTACCGGCTATCCCGACTTTGAGTCGGCCCTGCTGGCGATCCGCAACCAGGTTGACGACTACTTCACCAAGCCCGCGGACATTGAGGCGCTCGTCGATCGAATGATGAAGCGGGTGCAGGGACTGAAGCCGGGAGTGCAGGCTCTGCCTCTGCGGCGGGTCTCCGAGATACTACGGGAAAACGAACAGGCGATTTGCGATCAATGGCTGCAATCTGTGGCGGCAACGCCGGAGCTGGCCAAGATTCCGCTATCGAAGGCGGAACGCACCGACCATATCCCGGGTGTGCTGAACGACCTCATTGAACGTGTCGAGCGTGATTCAGAGGGGATCAGCAATGTGGCCGTCAATGCTGCGAAGAAGCACGGAATCAGCCGCTGCCGGCAGGGTTACACCATTCCCCAGGTGCTGCTGGAGGCGCGACTGTTACAGCGCGCCATCACCTCTACGGTGCAGAACAACTTACTCGGAATTCATCTCAGCAGTCTCATTCCGGATCTGGTGGGAATCGGCGAAGGCCTCGGGTCGCTGCTGGAAATCTCGGTGCGGGAATACGAAATTGCTTGCCGCGAACTGGCGGCCGGCGTGGGCAAGTAGCCGCTGTTTATCTAAGAATGATGCGAGGCACCTTGCGCTCAAGCCGCCGACGGGCGCACATCGGTAGCCGCTATTGGCGGATCAAGCTCCGCCGTTGAACTCAGCAAAGGCCAGCCCTTGCGCAAAACATAATCCAGCCAAGCGCCGGCTATCTGCGAGGTCAGCACAGCCGCCAAGACGAGAGTGGTGTAAAACTTCGGGCTGATGATTCCGGCGTCGAAGGCAACGCTTGCCAGCACAATGCCCGGGCCTCCGCGAGCATTGGTTGTGATCGCCAGATTGATGAGGTCGAGCCCACGAAATCCCGCAAATCGCCCTGCCAGTGACACAGCCAGAATCTTCACCACGCAGCTGCCCAGAACGAACAGCGCGATCATCCGCAGCGACAAGCCTTGAACCAGATCGAGCTTCAATCCCACGATCGCGAAATACACCGGAATGAAGAACGCGAACGAAACCTTGCCAATCGCATCCAGTGCGTCTGCGAACAGCTGCCGTTTTTTGTGAACCACGGCAAATCCGGAAAGAAATGCGGCAAACACCAGGCTTACGTCCAGTGCTCCAGCCACTGCGCAGTAGGCCAGCAGAACCGCAATCGCGTAGGCCAGCGGCGAGTGCCTGGCCAGCACGTTAAAGCGAGATTTGTTGATGCGTTTCACCAGCCGCGGAAGTAGCGTCAGCCCGAGAGCAAAGAAAGCGACAGTGGTCAGCAGATGGCGGGACATTTCGCGCGCATTGAGTGCAGCCTTACCGGCGACTGCGGTCGCAACTGCCAGCGCCAGCCAAAGTACGATGTCCTCCAGTACAGCTACACCGAGAACAAGGCGTGCGAAACGCGTATGAAGGATCTTCAGGTCAGCAAAGATCTTCGAGACCACTGGCACGGACGTCACCGCAACGCCGACAGCTAGAACGATAATCAGGGAGACGCGATTGCCATGAGGACCGGCAAGCGAGGGTCTAATGAGCCACGGGCCAAGAATCAGTGCCAGAGCAAACGGTATGCCGGTGCCGACAATCGCCAGCCAGCCTACTTCGCGGCGCTCCTCGCGCGTGAATAACTGCCGCGTCTCTGCGCCCGACAAAAACATCAGCAGCAGCAGGCCAAGCCAGTAGATGAAACTCAGAATCTGTCCCTGTCCCGCGTTGTGGAAAAGCGCGGAAACAGCCGGCAATCTTCCGAGCAGAGAGGGGCCGAGAATGATCCCAGCCAGAATTTCGCCGATGACTTTGGGTTGACGCAGGCGCACGAACACGTAACCCAGCAACTGGGCTAGGCCGACGAGCAATAACAACACGAGAAGAATGGAGGTTAAGTCCGAATTCGACACGATAACGCCTCGACAATTAGAAGGCGCTTCGTGCGCGAGGGTTGGCAGAACTGAACCGCGTTAGTGGGTTAAGCGAGCGCGCCACAACCGGCGGGTTGAGTTGTGGTGGCTGATGTTTCTCAACGGTCAGGCGACGAAAAGTTGGACGTTACAAAACCGGCTCATCCGGTATACGGCCGTCCCGCATCATTTGTTCTCGCGCTTCCTCCATCGCTTCCCGAGGATCTCTATTGGTGACGGCCTTGTACCAGGCGGGATGGTGCGTCCAAGCCCAGGCTTCTTTCACCGTGCCGCGGGTCATTGCCTGAATCGTTCCGGGCTCGCCGAAAGTGCTGAGGTAGATGTGGAAGAAGATCCCGAACAGCATGATCAACGCAGAGATGTCGTGAATGACGTAGGCGATGGAGACCAGAATGCGGCCGAATGTCGTGGGGAACCACATCATCACGCCGGTGATGACATAGAGGATGCTTCCCACCACGATCTCCCAGAACATCAACTTCTGGCCACCGTTAAAGAAACCGGTCTCCGGCGATTCCGTCGAATCACTGCGAATAATGTATCCCCTAATGTGCTTCATCCACCGCGAGTCGGCGGGCGTCCAGCGCATGACCTGGAGCCAGTTGATCGCCTGTAGGCCGAAGAAGAACACAAATCCCAGGCCGAACCAGGGATGCAGCAAGCGAGTCATCGCTCCGCCGCCAAACAGCGGCGTGAAGAAGCGGAAGATCCACGGCAGGTAGATGCCAAACCCCGACAGTAGTGCGAGGAAGAAGAAGATGCCGACCATCCAGTGCAGGAAGCGGGTGTAAACCGGATGGCGCAGCAATTCACCGACGTAGACAACAGTCTGCCCCAAACGGTCGATGGCGTTCGTACGATGCACAAAACGATTAGCAGAGCTCGCCATCTAGTTCTCCTTTCCGATTGGTGGCTGCGGAGGCACTATTTCCTTGATTGGCGGAAGGGGCTGGGTTCGCAACGGTCCTTCGAAAATGTAGTGCATCACCACGCCAACGAAACCGAGCATTGCGCCGAACAGCCCGATGGGCTTGAAGATATCCTTCCAGATCGTGAAGCTGAGCGGAATGCGGGGATTCTTCGGGAGATTGCCGTAATGTTCCGTCTTGTCGATATCGTGCAGAACGTAGATGACGTGCGTGCCGCCGATGGTATCGGGGTCGTACACGCCGGCGTTCTTGAAGCCGGAGACGTCGCGCAACTGGGTAGCGCGCTTCTCCGCCAGGAACTTCATGTCGTCTTTGGTGCCGAAGTGCAGACATCCGGTGGGACACGCTTTGATACAGGCTGGCTCAAGCCCGGCTCCCACTCTGTCAGAGCATAGCGTACATTTGTAGACCTTCTTGGTGTTGGGGTTGAACTTCGGAATGTTGAACGGGCAGCCTGACACGCAGAACTGGCAGCCAATACAGTTTTCCTGCTGGAAGTCGACGATGCCGTTCTCGTATTGCACGATGGCGCCGTCCGCCGGACACGCGCGCAGACAGCCGGGATCGGCGCAATGCATACACTGATGCTTGCGCATGAGCCAGGCAAAACTGCCGTCGGCATGCTCGTCTTCGTTGAACTTGATGAGGTTCCAGTAGTTCCAGTCCGTGTCCGGCATGGTCTGGTAGGTGTTGTCGAAGTGGGTGGTCTGGAACGGCATGTCGTTCCATTCCACGCAGGCTACTTCGCAGGCCTTGCAGCCGATGCAGGTGGTAGTGTCGATCAGCTTGCAGACCTTATCCTGCCGCTGCGTTCCGGCGCCGGGAATGGGTCCCGGGTGGGCCGAGATTTGCTGAATCCGTAATGTGCTGCGATCGCTCATCTCCTGCCCTCTCTTAGACCTTCTCGAACTTCACCAGGAAGCCCTTGAACTCCGGGGTATACGCATTCGGGTCGATTACAGTTGGCGTCAGCCGATTAGCCGGCATCAGCGAGGTTCGGCCCTCGGATTCGGAAATCCCGCGATAGCCCCAGTGAATCGGAACGCCGATCTGGTAGAGCTTCTTGCCATCGACATTCATCGGCTTGATGCGCTTGGTGACCATGGCCTTGGCAATGTAGTCGGCACGAATGCTGCTGACCTTCACTTTCTCGCCACCGCGAATGCCCATCTGGTCCGCTAACTCGGCCGGTATCTCGACAAAGGGTTCCGGCACCAATTGCACGTTCATCGGATTGTTCTTCGTCCAATAGTGATAATGCTCAGTCAGTCGGTACGTGGTGCAAATGATGTTGTAGCCATCATTCGGCTTGGCATACTTGTCCATCGCCGTCTTGAACTTCTTCACCACTGGATTGTTGCTTTGATTGGGGTGAAGCGGGTTCTCGATCGGACTTTCGATAGGCTCGTAGTGCTCCGGGAACGGGCCATCGGTCACGGCGCCGATAGGAACGAATATTCTGCCCACACCTTCCGGGTTCATGATGAATGGACCCATGTGCTCTGAGGGCTTGGAGTCCGGCTTGAAATCGGGCACATCGTTGCCCACCCATTTCTGCGCGGTCTCGTTCCACCAGACTTGTTTGCGGCTTGGATCCCACGGTTTGCCGGTGAGATCGCAGGATGCGCGGTTATACAGCACGCGCCGATTGGCCGGCCACGACCAGCCCCAGTTCTGATAAACCCCCATCCCGGAAGGATCGTCTGTGCCGCGCCGCTGCATCATTGGTCCGGCTTCGGTCCACGATCCACAGTAGAGCCAGTTGCCCGACGTGGTCGTGCCGTCATCGCGCAGCGCCGCGAAGCCGGGCACTTGTTGTCCAGCTTTCAGTGAGAGATTTGTCTTCTCGTCGCTGATGTCGGCTACCGCTTTGCCGTTGATCTCCTTGGCAACCTCCGACAACGAGGGGTGCTCAGGAAGCGTGTAGCTCCAGGATGCGTTCAGGATAGGATCGGGGAATTTGCCGCCCTCTTTCTTATAGAGCTCGCGGATCTTCAAATAGATCTGCGCCAGGATGTCCTGATCGAGACGGCAAGCTCCCGGTGGCGGCAGCGCAGCATTCTTCCACTGTAGCCAGCGCGCCGAGTTGACCATCGTGCCGTCCTTTTCGGCGAAGCCGGCGCCCGGCAAGCGATAGACCGTGGTGTTGATTTGCTTCATTTCCTCCGGCGTAGTTCCTGGCGCCTCCCAAAAGGCGCTGGTTTCGTCGGGATAGATCTCACAGACCACCAGGAAATCGGCTTTCTTGAGCGCATCAATGTTTTTCTGTGAGTCGGGACCGATCATCACTCCGTTCATGCCGAAAGCAAAAAATCCTTTTACCTTGCCCTCGTACATGTCATTCCAGTTTTCTACCCAGGAATACTTGCGATCGATTTTCGGCAGGTAGTTGAAGGCGAAATCATTTTCTTTGGTTGCGGCATTACCGTACATCGCCTTCAGGAACGACACCATGAACTTGGAAGTGTTCGACCAGTAGTTAAACGATTCCCAGTCGCCCGGCTTGGCCGGCTTCGGAGTTACCCGCTCCAGATAGGTCTTCAGGTCCTTGTCGGCAGGGGTTGGCACTTTGAGATAGCCGGGCAGGATGTCGAAGATGCCGGCCATATCGGTTGCGCCCTGAATGTTGGAGTGACCACGCAATGCGTTCACTCCGCCGCCGGCGCGTCCCACGTTGCCCATCAGCAACTGCAACATCGCCGCGGTGCGGATGATCTGGGTCCCGAAGCTGTGCTGTGTCCAACCGACCGCATAAATGACGGTGCTGACTTTCTTCGTGTCCCCATCCTTGCGGACGGAGGTGTACAGGTCGGCGGCCTTCAGGAACTGATCTTTGGGAATGCCGGTGATGCGCTCGACCATCTCCGGCGTGTAGCGCGAGTATTGCTGCTTGAGCAGTTGATAGACACAGCGCGGATGTTGCAGCGACAAATCGTAAGCGACATTTGCGGGCAGGGAAGGAGGAGCAATGGGGCCGCCGCCCATACCCTTCGCACCGGCTGGTCCCTGTGCCTGGTAGCCCTGACCTTCAGGCGGATTGTGGGAGTTGCTGCCCTCATTCGCCGGCGGGTAGCATTGCCTTGCTTCTCGTGACCCTGCGGCGCATTTTGCGTGGCCGGCGCACCAGCCGCAACGGCCTTTCCCGTCTCGTTGCCGCCTGCCTCGTAATTCCAGGTAGCTTTGTCGTACGTCTTGGTCTCATCGTTAAAGCCGGAGAACAGGCCGTCCTCGGGCAGCTTGAATCCGTCTTTAATGATGAAGGCAGCGTTGGTGTAATTGACCAGATACTCGTGTGCCACGCGATTATTAGCGATCGCGTAATTGATGACACCGCCCAGGAAGGCGATGTCGGAGCCGGCTCGAATCTGGCAGAACAGGTCGGCTTGCGACGCCGTGCGGGTGAAGCGCGGGTCGACAACAATAATCTTGGCGTCGCGGTTGCGTTTTGCCTCAACTGCCCACTTGAATCCGCAAGGATGGTTCTCGGCGGGATTGCCGCCCATGATCAACATCATGTCGGTATTCTTGATGTCGATCCAGCCATTGGTCATGGCGCCGCGCCCGAAAGTTGGTCCCAAACTTGAGACCGTGGGGCCGTGTCAAACCCGCGCCTGGTTTTCCAGGCGCACTACCCCCATCGAGCGCATCGTCTTGACGGCCAAATAATTGAACTCGTTCGTGTCGGTGCAGCCGCCGGTGAAAGCGACCGTCTCAAATCGGTTGACCGTATTGCCTTTGGCGTCGGTTTCGATGAACGAGGCGTCACGCTCTTTCTTGGTCCAGCGAGCGATCTCGTCAATCGCCTGATCCCAGGAGATGTCCTCCCAGTGATCCGAGCCCGGACGCCGCACCACCGGCTTTAAAATGCGACGGTCGTTCTGAATATCCTGTTGCAGCGACGAACCCTTGGGGCACAAAGTGCCGCGATTGATCGGGTGGTCAGGATCGCCCTCAACGTGGACAACCTGCGGCGTCACGTTCTTGGCCTTGTCGCCAATGGTGTGAATGATGACCCCGCAGCTGACTGCGCAGTAAGGGCACGTGCTCCGCGTCTCGGTTGTTCGTGAAATCTTGAGCGACTGAGCCTGCGCATGCAGTGGTGTCAGGTCAAAGCCGAGAACCGAAAACCCGATTGCTCCGGCCAGACTGGTCTTCACAAATGTACGGCGACTTACATCCATAGCGCAGTCCTCCACGAGCGAAGAACAACGGATGAGCGTTTGGGTAAAGAAGAACGCAAGGAGAGAAGCACGGACCGCATTGGGACGAAGGCTTGCATGAACCTGCTACGGTGTTGAAACCCCATAAAACTTGGAACAGCAACATCACCCAATGGTTTGGCAGCGTACACCTTGCCTGAGAGATGGGTCAACCCTGGTTGTGGCCGATTACGATATTAATTTTCCGCGCCGTGTTGGCTCCTTGACTTCCTGGATACCTCGCTTTCGTTACAACGTGACCAGCCATACAATGACGACAGTATTACCGGGAACTCCATGTCCATCTTTGTTGCAATTCTTCTGGTCGCGATTGGAATTCTGATAGGCGCCGCCTTTGCCGCCATGGCCGCCAAGTCGAAAACGGCTGCGGCCGACGAGCGTCGGCGGGCGCTGGATCAGGATCTGGCGGCAGCGCGCGGAGCAATCGAACGGCAGACGGCGGAGATCCGCTCCCTGACCGAAGCCCGCGCTGGCCTGAATGCTACGTTGGTGAGTGAGCGCTTGGCGGCAGAGGAAAAGCTTAAGCTACTTGCAGATACAAGCGAGCAATTAAAGTCCCAATTTAAGGCGATGGCGGCGGCTGCCTTGGAGAATAACAACGCCAATTTCCTTCAGCTCGCCAACAGCACGCTGCAAAAATTTCAGACGCAGGCGTCAGGGGATTTGGCGCAAAAGGAGCAGGCGGTCAAGAATCTGGTCGATCCCATTTCGCAATCGCTGACCGGCATCAACCAGCAAATTCAGGCGCTGGAACAAGCCCGCAGTCAGGCCTATGGCACGTTAACGAACCAGGTAGCGTCGCTGCTCGACTCCCAGAAAGCCCTGCAAACCGAGACGGGAAATCTGGTGAAGGCGTTGCGTGAACCGCAGGCTCGCGGCCGCTGGGGAGAACTGCAATTGCATCGCGTAATCGAGATGGCGGGCATGCTCGATTTTTGCGACTTCGAGGAGCAGCAAACCGCAACCAATGATGAGCGCCGGTATCGTCCGGACGTGGTGGTGAAGTTGCCGGGCGGCAAGAACATCGTGATCGACTCCAAGGTTCCGCTGACGGCTTATCTGGCTGCGCTTGATGCCGCCGACGACGCCACACGCAACGCGCGGCTTGCCGATCATGCCCGCCAGGTTCGCCAACACATCGACAATCTATCGGCCAAGTCGTATTGGGCGCAGTTTCAGCCGACGCCCGAATTTGTGGTGCTGTTTCTTCCCGGAGAAGTGTTCTTCCGCGCCGCGCTCGACGGGGATATCGAACTGATCGAATACGGCGTTAGCCGGCGGGTGATCGTCGCCTCGCCGACCACGCTGATTGCGTTGCTGAAGGCCGTGGCCTATGGCTGGAACGAGAAGAACCTTGCGGAGAGCGCGCGCCGCATCAGCGAAGCCGGCAAAGAATTGTACAAACGGCTTTGCACCATGACGCGCTACATGGAAGACGTAGGCAAGAAACTGAGCGGGGCCGTTAAGTCGTACGACGAAATGGTGCGCTCGATGGAACGCCGCGTTTTTCCCGAGGCGCGCAAGTTTCCTGAGCTTGACCGTTCGCTGCCGGCGCAGGCGTTGCCGGAGATCGAGCAACTGGACAAAGCTGCCTTCGAGTTGCAGGCGCCTGATTGGGAAGATGAGCCTGAGTTGTTGGAAACCCAGGAACTGCCGTTCGAAGAACACAGAGCCGATCGCGCCAAGGCGTAAGATGTCCCGGCGTGTGTACCTGCCCTCTGATTTCCGGCGCCGCTAATATCTCCAACTCGTCACGTCCGCACCAGATGGCGCCGTCTTAACCATGTGATCCACGGCTCGTTGGATGGTGCGTTGATTTGTCGTGAGGCCAGCGGCGTCGCTGGGCAGGTCATCTTTGCCGGCATAACAATGCGGCCGGCCCGGGCCGTAATCGAAGTCGCCGAAGTAGTACGGATAATTCGTGGTTTCCAGAAAATCCTGCATGAGGTGGACGGCATTGTTCAGGTAGTACGAATCCATATCGCCCACCGTGAAATGCAGCTTGCCTACTAGATTGGGCCCGAGGGTCTTCCAATCGCGTTGCAGAATGTAGCGCAAATCGTAGTGCTCTCTCCAATAGTTGGCGACGCTCGTGATCGATCACGCCGGTCACCGGATCCCAGATGGGCTTAGGATAGCCGTCTTCGCCGACAGGGCTGTAAACAGCCTGCCAGACATCGAACTGATCGGTGGAGCGGCCATGTGTCCCCAGCACCAGCTCGCGCCGATTCATGCGGTCCATTGTGGTGACTAGGGCACCGTCAGTCTTGCGCTCCCCGGGCCGCGGCAGCTTGCTCCAGTCGGTTTCGATCCATAGCGTGTTCTTGATCTTGATACAGATTCAGCGGTCTGATACGCGCGAAAGTCGAGGGGTCGGGACAAAAAGCGAATGCCCCGTTGAAGAAGGTGGGATAGAAAATCTGCATGCCGGCAGCTTCCCAGCCTCCGGTCGAGCCGCCGTAGAGTCGCACGCGCCCAACCCTGGCCGATGCCGCGAAACTTCTGCTCGACTGCGGGGATCACTTCTTGCGTGATGGCGTCGCCGTACGGTCCTACATTGGCGGAGTTCACCGCGTAGGAATCGTCATAGTAGGGATTGGCATGTTGCAGTTGCAAGAGCAGAACGTGCGGCAGCCGGCCCGAAGTCCAGTCCTGGTAAAACTTGTAACCGTACTCGGCGCGCAAAAGCTCACGGCCTTTCAGGTCGGCGGTAGGAGTCTGGTCGCGGAACGGCACGATAGCGCGAAAATCATGCTGGAAGTGACTCCTGATAAATCATCAGCGGGTAATGCGCGTCAGGGATGCTCGTCGAATCCTTCCGGCAGTAAAACGATGGCGCCAATGTAAACCGGTGTTCCCCAGAACTTTGTCAGCAGCTCGCTTTTGATCTTGAGATGCTTGACGTACTTCGTGTCTTTCGGCTCTTCGAGGGGAGGAATTGTTTCGGTCAAGGAGATGCGAATCACGCCGCCCTGCGCCGGGTCGAGATGAATCTTCACTGGCTTGCTGTAGAGATTGCCGGGTTTCCGGTTCCACTTCTGTCCTTCGCCCCGGTCCGGCGGAAGCTTCACCGTGTGTCCATTGGCGAGGTGAAAGGTTTCATAGATATTAATGAGACCTTGCACGTAGTAGTCGCCGGCCGGAATGGAGCTGAGGCTTTCGGCGGGATAGCCAACCGAACTCGCATCGATGACGGCTGCCTTGCCTGGCGCCAGTCCATCCACATCAACCCCGAAGAATTGCTGCGTATCCGGCTCATCACTGATCTGAAAGCGCGGCTCTGCTTTATCGTCGCTGGATAACATCACGTATACCCGGCCATCTAGCGGCTTGTCGCCCACTTGTTGCGGGAACGATACTTCAAAACGCAGCCGCGGCTGACTCTTGTGGCCGGCATTCTGCGCGACCAGCAGGCTGCCGGCAAAAAGCAAAATCATCAGGCCTAAGGTCCGCACACCCTTTGAGCGAAAACTTCGGATCACAGTTCTCCTTTAGCAAGTACAAGACGCGAGCAGCTTTTCAGATGACATCAAATTTCACACACCACAAGGCCATTTGTGCCGACGACGGCGGGCGTCTGGCATTCACATTGCATCAGCATAATGCCCAGAGAGCTATGTCGAGAGCTGTGTCAACTGTTGCAGAGACTCTGCAACGGTCATTTCATTTGCTTTTCATCGCGACGTTTACCACTGGACGATGTGCAAGCCCGTACCTTCCTCTTCGGAGGATGGTATATGACCCTGCACGAGCTTACGCCCAGGAAGTGGCGCGCCACGGCTGTTGCCAGCGTGCTCGCTGTTCTCAGCTCGACCATGCCTATCAGCGCTGCAACAAACCCCAAGGTAGTGTCAAGCATAGCCTCGACGCAAACCCCAATTCAGCACGTGATCGTCATCATCGGCGAGAACCGCACCTTCGATCACATGTTCGCAACCTATCAGCCGGTCGCCAGGCCAAACCATCAACAATCTGCTTGTCGAAGGGAATCGTTCACGCCGACGGAACTCCCGGACCGAATTTCTCACAGAGCGTTCAGGACTCGGCGGTCAATCCCATCAGCGAGTACTATCAGATCAGCCCGGCCGTGCAAGTCGCTGTACGGTAGTCTGCCGACGCCGCTGGCAGGCGGACCGACCACGCCGTACTTCTCCACTTTGCAGCAGGCGATGGAGGCCGAGAACGGCTTGGCCGACGATTACTACCAGTACATGATGACCGGCGGTACGGGCCTTCAGGCTGGTACTCCGGACACTCGCATTCAGCAATGTCTACAACCTTCCTTCCGGCGTGTTCCAACTCACCAACTCCAGCCACTCATCCTTACGATGTTTATGACAACAGCCCGGTACACCGCTTCTACCAGATGTGGCAGCAGCCGGATTGCAATGCCAACTACATCACCACGGCAAATCCCAGCGGTTGCGCCGCGGACTTGTTTCCCTGGGTTGAAGACCAGCATTGGTGCCGGCAGCAATGGTCGCCCGCCAGCCGTGCACTTCAACCAGGCCAGCACCGGAGAAGGCGCGACGGCGATGTCGTTCTACAACGTGCAGCAGGGTGACGCGCCTTATCTGAAGTATCTGGCTGACAACTTACGCCATGAGCGACAACTACCATCAGGCCGTCAATGGGCGGTACCGGCGCCAACCACATCATGATGGGAACCGGCGACGCCATGTGGTTCAGCGACGGCAACGGCAATCCGCAGCAGCCTCCGCATAATCAGCTGGTAGGCGTCGGATCGGCCAATCAGGGCTGGGTGGATGAAGATTGAGAATCCGAACCCGGCTCCTTCCACCAACAACTGGTACACCGAAGATGGTTACGGCGGCGGCTCCTATGGCTCGCCTTCGTACGGCGGCGGATCGTACACCAACTGCGCGGATCCCAACGCAGCCCGGAGTTGCGGTAATCGAAAGCTACCTGGCCGCGCTGCCGTATCATCCTGCTCCCAATTGCGAGCAGGGACACTATTACCTGCTGAACAACTACAACCCGGGATACTTCGGCGATGGCACCAACGCTTACACCGACAACAACAACGCCAACACGGTATTCACCATCCCGCCCTCCAGCGTCCGCAACATCGGCGACGAGACTGCTGCAGTACAACATTTCCTGGAAGTACTACGGCGACCAGTGGAACCGTTATCTTCAGGACAAGTACTTCCAGAACCCGCTGGATGTCTACTGCAACATTTGCAACTTCTTCCAGTATTCGACCTCGATCATGACCAACGCAGGCAGTCCGCACCGCTCACTTGCAGGACACAACCGACCTGTACAACGATATTGCCAGCGGCAATCTGCCGGCGGTTTCATTCGTGAAGCCCAGCGGCCTGGTGGACGGTCACCCGGCGTCGTCCAAGCTGGATCTCTTCGAAGGCTTCGCCAAGAAGATTGTCGATGCGGTGCAGGCTAATCCGGCGCTGTGGCAGTCGACGGCCATCTTCATCACCTTCGACGAAGGCGGCGGCTACTATGATTCCGGTTACGTTGAGCCGGTCGACTTCTTCGGAGATGGCACGCGCATCCCGATGATCGTGGTCTCGCCGTACACCATGGGTGGCAAGATCTCGCACCAGTACAACGACCACGTCTCGATTCTGAAGTTCATCGAGTACAACTGGGGCCTGCCGCCGATCACCAGCCGCAGCCGCGACAACCTGCCCAACCCGATTCCCAGCGTAGGCAATCCGTACGCTCCGTCGAATGCTCCGGCAATCGGCGACCTGACGGACTTGTTTACTTTCGGTGGGAACAAGTAGAGGCAGCTGGCTATAGCACGCTCCGCCTGACAAGTGGGGGGATGGGTCCGCCGCCAACCAGCCCGGGCCCATCCGGATTCGCCGACGCCGATCGCAGATGCGGTCGGCGTTTGTTCTGGGCTGAGCGAAAAGCTGGAACGAGCTGCGTATGGGATTCGCTGAGGTGCGCGGTTTCTAGTGGAAATTCACGGTGGCGCGAACTTGTTCCAGGTAAGCGGCAACTCGTACGTTGCCGGCCGTGACCCGGATCGTCCGCTGCCAGGTGGCGAAGTCCTGTTTGCGGATGGTGATGGTGTGTTCGCCAGGGGTCAGCGCAATCGTTGAATAGGTGCTGCCGACATATTCGCCATCCACTTCAACGTCGGCTCCCGATGGCCGCGACCAGAACTCTACCATGGCTTCCGCTGGGGCAGTGGGCAGAGCAGCCACTTGCTGTGGCTGTGTGGTTCGAGTATCGGAGCCGCCGGGCTCGGGATCGCCGCCGTCTGCGGGAATGCGATGTGCCGCCATCAGCGCCGCCTGATCTGCTGCTGCCTGGGCTTGGGACGTCATGGTGCGCGTGGGTACCGACGCTGCGGCGACCGCCGAGGGAGCATCCGGCGTCTTCGGAACAGACACCGCCGGAGTCGGTAAGTTTGCTGCCGCAGGAGCCTGAGCGTTTGTCATCGAAGCCGCCGGCGGAGTTTGCTGGGCCCTCGAAGCTGGCTGCGTCGCCTGATTCGGCAGCGCCAGCGGCCGTTGATTCTGATTGCTGGCCATGCCCGAAGGCGACCAGGTGTCCTGCGCCGGCGGGACCAGGTTGGCGCGCGCCGGGGATGTTCCCCCAAAACGGAAAACCAGGCCGACGGTGAGCCGCAAATTGTTTTCGCGATCATTGACCAGGTTCTTGAAGGTCGACGGAATCCAGTCGAATTGCCCGCGGATGGCAATCAGGTGGTTGATGGCGATGTCGGCACCCCCGCCCAACGCCCAGCCAAAGATCCATTTTTCGCTATTGGGATTTTGTCCGTTGAGCAACTCGTAAGGGTCGGCTTTACTGGTGGGGCTGTAACCCCGGTAGATCCCACCCAGTAAGACATGGCCAAAGGGCTGAAACTTGGGATTGCGCCGGTACGCGAAGGTCGGCCCAAACATCATGGTGTACGACTTAACGGCGAGCAGGTCAGTGTAGGTCGTGTTGTTGACCGGTAGGCCCGGCCCGAAATAATTGGCAGGCACATAGACGCTCGGGCGTCCATAAAACCCGCTGGACTCCAAAGTGCCGCCGAACCATTTCCACGGATATTCCGAGATATCGGTCTGCCAGCCCCATTCGTGCAGGCTGCTGAGGTTCAGCTGTTGCAGGTCGGGAGAAGTTCTGGCCCACAGGAAGGACGTGCCGCCGTAAAGCTCCCACTCCCCCGATTGCGCTGCTTGCGCTGCTGCCGGCAAAGCCGCAAACATCAACACCAGCGCTGCCAGGAGAACCATTCCGCGCAAAAAATTGACCGTGGATCGGGGAGAACGGGCGAAGCTAGGACTGGCGGACGAGAACGGACGCACGGCAACCTCCTGTTTCCTGCTTCCTGAAAGGTCTGCGCTTACCTTGCCGGCGGGCCCGTCGGCTACAGAGGAACGCTGCATCGACGGGGCTTCGCCGGCACGTCGGAGACGAACCCAAGACAGACCTAGAGGAAGAGACGTCAGAAAAAGGGTAAATAAGCCGCTTCCACACTTATTCCATGTTCTTGCAGAGACTTACACAATCCTCACGGGATGTGGCCAGACGGCGGTGTGGCGCTTGGCTTCCCAAACTCGGGCCCACGCCACTCGTCGGCGAAAATCGTATACAGTATTCGGGAAACGTGGGGTTACCTGTGAGAGCTGACGCCGAATTTGCCAAGACCAATGTCTTGCCGCCATTGCCCCTGGATTCCTGGGCGGACACGCTTGCCACCGTGCACATGTGGACGCAGATTGTCGGCAAGGTGCGGCTCGGGCTCTGGCCGCTGGTCAATCACTGGTGGAACGTTCCGTTCTACGTCACGGGGCGCGGCTTGACCACTTCGCTGATGCCGTGCGGGCCGGAAGCAGTGGAGATATTCTTCGACTTCATCGATCACAAGCTGTGGATCGAGACCAGCGAGGGCGAGCTCGCGCGAGCTCGCGCTAAGCCCGCAGAGTGTCGCCGAGTTTTACCATGCATTCATGGAGGCGATGTCGGAGCTTAGGGCATGCGGGTAAGATCTGGACCATGCCGTAGCGAAGTCCGCCGGAAAGACCGATTCGCATTCGAGAAGGACGAAAGCACAAGTCCTATGACGCGGAAGCGACGCACACGTTCTGGCGAATTCTGGCATGGGTCGACGCGTGTTAAAAGAATTTCCGCGCGTCTGTTCCTGGGCAAGGTCAGCCCAGTCCACTTCTTCTGGGGAAGCTTCGATCTCGCAGTCACACGCTTCTCCGGCCGGCCGCACCGGCGCGTCCGGGCGCGGACCGGTTACCCTTGAAGCCTATTCGCACGAAGTCAGCAGTGCCGGATTCTGGGCCGGAGGGGGCGAAATCGCGGCCGGCGTTTTATTCCTACGCCTCGCCTGAACCTGCCGGTTATGCGGATTACAAGATCGGACCCGCGGCCGCTTACTATCATCTGCAGATGAAGGAATTATCCTGCTCATGTATGACGACGTGCGTGAGGCGGATTCGCCAAAGAGGCGCTGATGGAGTTCCTGCAGACTACTTACGAAGCGGCCGCCAATTTGGCCCAGTGGGACCGCAAAATCTCTGGAACGTTAAAGGGAGAATGTCATGCCAGAACAATGCACGTCATCTCGACACGATCAAAATTACTACTACCGACATTCACGTCTGTCAGGAGTGCGTGAAGCTGGGTGATACCTGGGTGCATTTGCGGCTGTGCCTGGAGTGTGGTCATGTCGGCTGTTGCGATTCTTCCAAGAACAAACATGCCACCAAGCACTTCCACAAGATCAAGCATCCCCTGATCCGCTCGATCGAACCGGGCGAGACCTGGATATGGTGTTATGTCGAGAGATTATCCCCAGGTGAAGTACCCGCATAGAGCTTCCAAAATAGGTGGCCATTCTTCCCTACGGGTCAATTTCCGACTGGCACCCAGTGGCCGTGAACAGGTAATTTTCCGTCATTGCGCTACTCTGGATTTGTGGTGTAAGTTGGCGGGCATGATTCGCGCCATCAGACCCTCACGTTTTTTCTTACCACCATCCTCTTTGGGTTAAGTGTCTTTCCACTGCTGGCCTACTGATAAAAAATCCTCCGATGTGATGACGACGTTGCAGCGTGACGAAGCTTTACAGATGTTGCAGGATACGGCCGAGAAAGTCCGTCAGCAATACTACGATCCCACTTTTCACGCCGAGACTTTTGAAGGCCGCTGCAAAGAAGCGGAACAAAGATTCTGAAAGCCGATACCCTAAGCCAAGCTTTCGGGGTAATTGCCTGGTTCCTGGATGGATTGAATGACTCCCATACTTTCTTTATCCCGCCGGCCGGCCTTACCTTGTGGAAGACGGATGGGAAGCGGAGTTTATTGGCGAGATGTGTGTAGTCACGGCAGTCAAAGATAAGTCGGACGCGTCCAGCAAAGGGTTAAAGCCGGGCGACCAGATTCTTGCCATCGAGGGCTTCCGCCCCACCCGCGCCAACTGGTGGAAGTTAACCTATGCCTTCCACACGCTGTCGCCGCGGTCAGGCATGAAGATGGCGGTCGTCAGCCCGGGTGAACAGCCGCGAGAGTTCACCGTCATGTCCACGGTGAAAAATCTGCCCAAGAATTACGACTTAGCAATGGCATCGACATCTGGAACCTCATTCGCGCTTCGCAGAACGACGAAGAGAGAAACTGGACCGTCACTGCCGAGCGAGGTGATCTGCTGATCTGGAGATTGCCGCGCTTCATGCTGAGCGGACGATCAGATCGATGCGTTCCTTCAAAGAAAGCCAACAATCACAAAACTGTCGTAATCGATTTACGTGGAAACCCCGGCGGTGCGGAAGAGAACCTCGCTCGGCTATTGGGAGGGGTCTTCGATCACGACGTCAAAGTTGGCGACCGAATCGAGCGTAAAGAGCACCAGCCGTTCGTGGCGAAGTCGCGCGGCAGCCACGCCTACTCCGGAAAGTTGATCGTGCTGGTGGACAGCGGCTCTGCTTCTGCGGCGGAACTATTTGCCCGGGTGGTCCAATTGGAGAAGCGGGGAACCGTTATCGGCGATCGTTCTGCCGGAGCGGTGATGGAGGCGCGGCGAATTCCCGTTTACCCAGGGCGCTGCCTTCGGAGAGTTCTTGCCTTATGGCGTCGAAGTGACGGTTGCCGATCTAAAGATGACGGACGGCAATAGCCTCGAGCACCATGGAGTGATCCCTGACGAGATTCTGCTACCCAGCCCGGAAGAGATCGCGGCGGGCGCGGATCCACAACTGGCTCGGGCGTGTCAGTTGGCTGGACTCCCCATCTCCTCCGGCGCGGCCGGCCAAATCTTTCCCGTGAAATGGCGCTAAGCGTCCTGCGCTGCGCTGCGCCTCGACCAACATCACGGCAATCCGTGACGTCCCAGCGGCGTTTCGAGGATTGGCGTCCGGTGCTTTATCCTGATAGCTTATGCCTGCACTCGTCGAATGTGTTCCCAACTTTTCTGAGGGGCGCGACAAAGCGCGCGTCGACGCCATCGTCGAAGTCATGAAGATGGATGGCGTTTACCTGCTGGATCGCGAGATGGATGCCGATCATAATCGCTGCGTTATTACCCTGGTGGGCGATCCAGTCAACGTAGCCGAGGCGGCCATTCGCGGCGTGGGAAAAGCCGCGGAGTTGATCGACCTCACCAAGCACACCGGCGCGCATCCGCGGCTGGGCGCGGCCGACGTGATTCCGTTCATTCCCATCGAAGGGCTGACGCTGGAAGACTGCGTGGCGCTGGCGCGGCGCACCGGAGAGGAAATCTGGAAGCGCTATAAAGTTCCGGTTTACTTGTACGAAGCGGCGGCACAGCGGCCGGAGCGGCAGAATCTGGAGAACGTGCGGCGCGGCCAATTCGAAGGCATTCGCGAAGACATAAAGATCAATCCTGCACGCCTGCCGGACTTCGGCGAAGCTGCGCTGCATGCCACGGCCGGTGCGACTATCGTCGGCGCTCGCAAGTTTCTGGTCGCCTACAACGTTTACCTCAACACGCCTGACGTCGAAATCGCGAACAAAATTGGCAAGGCGGTGCGCTTCTCCAACGGCGGATTGCGCTATGTGAAAGGCATGGGCGTGAGCGTGCGTGGGCTGGCGCAAGTGTCCATGAACCTGACCGACACGGACCAGACCCCGATCGCACGGGTGTACGAATACGTTAAGCGCGAGGCGGCGCGGTACGGTGTGATGCCGCTATCGAGCGAGATCGTCGGCCTGATTCCCAAGAAGGCGCTCGAGGACGCAGCCGAGTGGTTCTTGCAGATCGAGAATTTCGATTCGTCGCTGATCTTGGAAAACCGGCTGACCGCGATGATGAGTGGCAAGGTCGCTGTCGGCGGAATTCGCGCCGGGGTCGAACCCTTCGTCGAGCAATTGGCCGCGCCGACGGCAGCGCCCGGTGGCGGCAGCGCTTCAGCGGCGACTCGGCGGCAATGGCAGCGGCGCTGGGCGCGATGGTCGCAGGAATGTCGCGCGGCAAGAAAGCTTATCTGCAATACGAGCGCGAACTGAGCGACGCGCTAACCCGGCTGGCGGAGTTGCGCGAGCACTTCAAGGCCGCCATCGACGCCGACGCCGAGTCGTTCAACGAAGTGATGGCCGCGTTCAAGAAGGCCAAAGAGCATCCCGAGGCGCAGAAGGAAGTGGAGGAGGCGACCAAGAAAGCGACCCTGATTCCGCTGGTCGTGGCCGAGCGCGCCCGGGAAGTGCACAAGATCCTTGAGTCCTTGCGGCCGATCACGAATCCGCGCATGTCGTCCGACCTGACAGTAGGGGTAGCGCTCGCCGATGCCAGCGCCAAAGGCGCGCTGGCTAACGTGGAAATCAACCTGAACGACATTAAAGACGAGGCATTCCTGGCCGACGTGAAGCAGAGGGTGGCGGCGGTCCGAGACTAGGGAACGTCGAAACAACTGCGAGCGCGCACTTGCGACTCGTGTGCCGTGGTGACTGTAAATCCAGTCCGCCGGGACGAACCTTCCACTAGTACTTACATCACAGACAGACGAATAATCCCGCTCCTACAATGCAGCCGTAGCGGCGCTGCGGGCACAAGAATGCCCGTCGGACGGAGAGCCGTTCGCGGGTGCGGCTTGTCGAACGCCTAATACGCGTCTGTTGTCCGTTCGTAATGATGCCGCGGACACTTGGCAAACCACTCTTGGGACATTGGGAGGGTGTGCGATGGCGGTGCTGATTGCTAGACCAAAGATTGCCCTGAAAACGATTGTGGTGAAAACGGATTTCTCGCCGGCCTCGGAGGTGGCGCTGCAATACGCCATCGCTCTTGCCCGTCATCACGGAGCCAAGATCGAGATTGTCTACGGCGCGGAGGCGAAGACGCATAAGCCGGTCGGACCCGATGCAACACTGGTGGGCGTCTCGCCGGAACAGATGCTGCTCCAGCAGATTAAACAGTGCGGCGATCTCGAATGTTCCTCGTGGTTCTTCACTGGAACACCGCTGGAGGTTGTGGAGCGTCTGCTATCGTTCGAAAAGATCGATCTGGTAGTGCTGGGCACGCAAGGTTCCAGCGGAATGAGGAAGCTGTCGGCAGGCGCTGCCAACGAGCATTTGTTCCGGCACATCCATTGTCCTGTACTAGCAGTGGGGCCCGCGGTTACCGCTGCGCATCCGGGGTGGAGTCCGAAACGCATCCTACTCACCACTGACCTGCAATCCGACGAATCCACGGCTGCCAAGTGCGCTGTCCTGCTGGCTCGCGAACACGAATCACAGCTGTCTTTGCTGTACGTGGCGCAACCGGCACCGAAGCCTTTTCCCCTGGATCAACAGGTCAGCGCCAAACCTTATTTCCAGACGCGGCTGCGGGAGTTGATGTCGTACAAGCCGGAGCTGGATTATGCCGCGGAATACTGGGTTGAGTTCGCGGAAGATCCGGTGAAGTCGATCCTGCAAGTGGCCAGGGAGAAGGCCATCGATCTGTTGGTGATGAGCGTCCATCGCGAGGAGCCGTGGGGCTTCCACTTCGTTCATCATGCATATCGCATCGTTTCCGAGTCTGCGTGTCCGGTGCTCATCACCCAGCGCGAGTTGTGAGGAAATTCTGATTAAGTATGCGTTTCGCAGGAGACATCCGGCCGGTTTTGAAAGGGCACAGCTTCAGCGGTGCCGTAAATATCCCCAAAATCATTGCGGCTTTAGCCGCAGAGGTAAAGGTTGGCAACTTAATCAGAGGTTCCTTAGCGGATACCAATAGAGGCCAGATCTGCGCCGGGCTCCGATGGCTGCAACCGCCGGCTTTGCCAATGCTCTACGGCGCGAAGTAGCTGGAGATGTCGAGAATCATCTGCGTCAGCGCATTCGCGTAGGCGTCAATCGAACCGTTAGTCGTCGGCACGATCGCCATGTTCGAGGTGATCGCACCGTCCTTCGCATTCAAGGTCGACGTCCCCGGTTCGGGAGCACCGTCGGCCCACAAAGCAAGAAATCCCAGGGTTGGCTGCGGCACCACCGTAGCATTCAGCACGTAGTCCTGAGCCGTACTCGGCGGCGCACACAAACTCCCTTCCACGTTTACTGTTAACTCTCCCTGGAACGGCTGACCGCTGCCTACCTGGCGGGTGTCGATCACGCGGCAGGGCACCGCCGGATACAGGGACAGGCCGCCCGTTCCAGCTTCAGCGAAGTAGCCGTTGATGTCGATGAGCAAGTCCGTGTCGTTGTTGGGGAAAACAGCAACCTCACCATTCGTCCCGGCGGGCACAATGGCCGCGTTCGCCACGATGGTTCCGGTGGGATTATTCAGCGTCGAAACGTCCGGTATCGGGCCGCCTGCCGGCCACACCGTAAGAAATCCCAAGCGCTGCCCAGTCGGATGGGGCACGGCGGTGACGTTCAGTGAGTACCCCGCAGGAGTAAGTCCCGAGGGAATGCAGGAGCTTTCCAGCAACAGGAAGTCGCGCTCCCGATTGCCGGTCAGAAACGGCCCGCCAAGATCGCCGTCCGGATTGCGAGTGTCCACCAGGCGACACGGGGGCAGCGAATAAAACTGAAGCGTGGACGTGCTCGATGGGGCGAAATAGCCGTCCACATCGATCAGGACATTGCTTGTGTTGTTGACGTAAACCGTAACTCCGCCGTTCGTGCCTGCCTGCACCGTTGCGGCATTTGCCTTGATGCGTCCGTCCAGCGAGTTCATCAGCGAGATGCCTGGCCGGCTTTCACCCGTTGGCCAGATGGTCAGGAATCCCAGACGCCCCGAAGGCACGACCGTCACATTCAACGAATAGGCGGCAGCCGACAAGAGATTGCCACAGTGGTTCTGCTGCGCCAACTGAGGCAGCAGGAAGTCCTGCGACGTCCCGCCTTGTATCGGTCCATCGCCGCCGTATTCCGGCCGAGTGTCCACCAGACGGCAGGGAGCCACGCTCACCAGTTGCAGCTTGGTGTCGCCGCCGATAACGGAAACAACATTCTGATTGGCCGCGTAGACACGGTGCTGAGTGGGATCTACGTCGATGGCCTGGGGGTAGTTGCCGACTACTGTAATCGGCGTCGTCGCGAGTGAGCTTTCGTCAATCCCCGTGATTGTCCCGGCGCCGTCACATGCCGCGTCGGTGCACCCGGATATGTAGACTGTGTGGCTCGTAGTATCTACCGCCAGCCAATCCGAGCTGGGACGAGTCATGTACAGTACCGGAACCGTTTGTGTGCCCAGGGTTGCTCCGTCGACTGCGGTCACCGTCCCGACGGTGCAGCTCGAGCTGCCACATTCGTTGCCCACATAAATCTTGTTGGTGTTTAGGTCCGTAGCGACAGCAAAAGGGAAGTACCCGACGTTTACCGTTTGCGTCGCCAGCGTGACTCCGTCGATCACCGTCAATGTTCCGTTGCTATTGCAGTTTCGGCTATTGCCGCACTCGTTGGCTACATAGATTGTGTTGGTCATCGAGTTCACCGCCAGCGCCACCGGCGAGAACCCAACCGGTACCGGAGTCGGCTGCAAAGTAACGCCGTCGACCACCGTCACGGTTGGGGCGCTGGTTTCGTTGCTGACATAGATCTTGTTCGTTGCCGTATTTACCGCTACGGCGCTGGCATCGTTTCCAACGTTAACATTCTGCGTCGAGAGCATTGCGCCGTCGATCACGGTCAGCACGGATTGCCCGCTACAGGTCCGATCCGCGCAGGCACTGGCGACATAGATTTTGTTGGTGACGGAATTCACCACGATGCCTTGGGCGTCGTAGCCCACGTTGACGGTCTGGGTAGCCAGCGTTATTCCGTCGATCGCCGTCACCGTGGCCGTCTCATTGTGGCAGTTGTGGTCCGGGCCACAGTTGTTGACCACATAGATTTTATTCGTCATGGGATTGACGGCCAGATAGGTTGGACCGAAGCCAACGGTGACGGTCTGCGTTGTCAAAGTAACGTTGTCAATGATGGTCACCGTTCCGGGGCTCAGCGGCGGCCGGCAGGATGGAGTTATCCCGCAGTAATTCGTGACGTAGGTCTTGTTGTGGGTAGCATCGACCTGCACGTCGTAGGGTTCACTCTGGGCAGGAACAGTTGCGACCAGGACCTGAGCGCCGGCAGAGGACGACAGCGCCGCAATGGAGAGCATCAGGGCGAACAGCGTAGACCGGGGCATTGTGTACATGGCTCCTCCCGCGCAAACCACCATCGGGATCGGCCGAATACTCCCGACGCGTTCGCCGAGATGCTGAAGACTGAACCTGACTCCGCAAGCCTGCGAGCATGACGCCTTCGCGCAGCTTGGGATCGTAGTGTCGTGACGTGCGAATAGTAGCACTCGTCAGTCTGAGGTTGAAGTATCTTTTGCGGCACCGGGCACGACTGAGAGCTTCTTCCTCTCTCCATTTGGCATCCCGGCCGGAGCCTGTTTTTCAACTTGGAATCGCGGCCAGAGCCCTTTTTTCACTTGTCATCCCGATCGGAGCGAAGCGGAGCAGAGGGACCTGCTGTTTCTTTATTCAGTCGAAACCCTGCCGCCGGTCGTTCTATTCAGGATGACAATGTCGGGTTTCAAAAAGTAGGGTGGAAGAGCGGCGCTTCAGCGCCGCGTCACCGTACGCTTCCAAATCAGAGCCGGACTTCAGTCCGGTGGCACTACCCACGACCTCGCTTTGTGGTATTCCGCTTCCGGTTTCTGATAGTCTCGCTAGGCTCCCTCGCGGAGGGACAAATTCCCACCGGAGATTGATTTGATTGTCAGGCTTTGGGGTTTCTGCATAGCGACGGCGCTCCTGCTCGCCGTTCCGCTATCGGCGCAGGTAGACGACTCCACAAAACAACTCTCCCACGACATCTTTCAGCAACTCGTCGAGATCAACACCACGGATTCCGTCGGCAACGTGACCACGGCCGCGGAAGCCATGGCGCAACGCTTTCGCGATGCCGGTTTCCCGGAGAGCGATATCCAGGTGCTGGGCCCAAATGATCGCAAGAAGAACCTCGTCGTCCGCCTGCATGGCAGCGGCAAGCAAAAGCCGTTGCTGCTGATTGGGCATCTCGACGTGGTTGAGGCGCGGCGCGAAGACTGGACCACCGATCCGTTTCAGTTCGTCGAGAAGGACGGCTATTATTACGGCCGCGGCACCCAGGACATGAAGTCCGACGACGCGATCTTTGTCACCACGCTCATCCGCTTCAAGAAAGAAAACTACGTTCCCGACCGCGACCTCATTCTGGCCCTGACTGCCGATGAAGAAGGGGGCAAATCGAACGGCGTCGACTGGCTGATCAAGAACCATCGCGAGTTAATCGATGCGGCGTTCGTGCTGAACCCGGACAACGGCGGCGTCAACACCGTTAATGGCAAGCCGCTGATGGTCACCATGGATGCCACGGAAAAGCTGTATGCCGACTACCGGCTGGAAACCACGAACCCCGGCGGCCACAGCTCGCTGCCGGTTGCCGACAATGCCATCTACCGCCTGACCGACGGGCTGGAGCGCCTTCAGCGTTACCAGTTTCCCTTCGAGCTCAGTCCGGTCACGCGGGGATATTTCAAGCAGATGTCTACCATTGTCACGGGTACGCAGGCTGCCGACATGAAGGCGATCCTCAAGCAGCCACCGGATGCTGCGGCGGCGCGGCGGCTGGCCGCGGACCCACTTTACAACGCCATGATGCGCACCACCTGCATTCCCACTCGGGTGGATGCGGGGCACGCCAACAATGCGTTGCCGCAAAGGGCCGCGGCCAATGTAAACTGTCGGATTCTGCCCGGACATACGCGCGAAGAAGTACGCCAGACGCTGGTGCACATCCTGAAAGATGAGAAGATAACGGTGTGCTATGTAACGCTCGATGGAGAACTGCTCGACCGGGCTCCTCTGGCTCCGCCGCTACGTCCGGCGCCACTAAGTCCCGCGGTGATGAAGCCGTTGCAGCAGGTGGTGTCGGCACTCTGGCCGGGAACGCCGGTTGTTCCCAGCATGAACACGGGGGCGTCCGACGGCATCTACACCGATGCTGCTGGCCTGCCTACGTACGGCATCACCGGGGTAGGCGTCGACACCGATGATGTGCGGGCACACGGGCGTGATGAGCGAGTGCGCGCCAAATCGTTTTACCAGGGAGTGGACTTTTACTACCGCTACCTGAAGGCGGTGACTCAAAGCACTGCCAGGCAATAAAGAATGACTTATGGTTCGAACTGTAATCTCTGGAGGCCATTTTGAAAGGAAATAAGATTCAGTTTCTCGCTCCCCTCCTGGTTGCCGCTCTGCTCTCCTCGGCGGCCTTTGCCAAAGAAGATGCACATGAACTGCTGACTAAGTCGTTTCAGCAAGCCGATATCTGGACCCAGGGTCCGGTCAAACTGGTGGCCAAGGTCCGCATGCCGTCGCCGAATGGTGATCTGACCGTGGATTACACCGTATCCTGGGCCGGACCGGATAAGTGGCGCGCTGAGTGGAGCACGCCCGGCTTGCAGCAGGTCACCATTCTCAACAATGGCAAGATGTCGTACTACACCAATCAGCCCAGCAAGCTGGTGCGGGCGTTGGAATTCGAAGTGGCCTTGATGTCGCTGGACGGCGGCAATCCGGCCGGGCCTTATGCCCTCCCACCGCTCGACTACATGAAGGTGAAGCTCGACACCGACAAGAAGAAAATCAACGGTGTGGAGGCAAAGTGCCTTTCCTGGGGGCAGCAACCGCAACCGCCGCAATCCTTCTGCATTGAAACGACAACCGGGCACATGTTGAGCGCTGACGTGGAAGCCGGCACGTTCGAATACAGCGACTACGCCACGGTGGGCGGCACGGCCTATCCGCAGACGGTCAAAGTCAGTTATGCCAAGACCCTGATGGAAGATGCCAAGATCACCGTGACTCGGGGCGACAAGTTTGACGACAGCCTGTTCGCTCCGCCGGACAAGAGCAAGACGGTGGACTTCCATTCCTGCGCTGATGTGGACAAGAGTTTCTCCGCTCCGCACGTGACCAAGACCGTGGCTCCGAAGATGTCGGAAGCTGCCAAGAAGGCCAAGAAGTATGGCATGGTGTGGACGCTAGCCTCCGTAAGCAAGGAAGGGGCAGTCACGAACGTTACCATCATCGGCGGCGATCCCGATAACACGGCAGCAGCCAAGGATGCGGTGCAGCAGTATAAGTTCACGCCTTATATGCGTTGCGGCGAGGCGGTGGAGTTCGACAAGCTGGTGGTGGTGCCGTTCGCTCCATCCTCCGGCATTCCCGACCTGGGTTCACGCTCGGATGTCGGCAGATAAGCTGCTGACGCGCCGAGCACGTTTAGAGGTGACGGCAATCACAGCGGGGCCGGCTCCCGTGGCATAAGTTACGCTCGGGAGCCGATGAAATGCACAGCAAGGTGGCAGGTGCGATCCGTTTGGAAACGCACCCAATAGCTCTGATTTGGAGCGACGATGCCCCACAGGACGCGCTAAGTTTTAAGCCCGGGCGCTGGGGTTGCGTGATGGGAGTATTTGCTGCCGCCGCTGCCAAGGCGCGTTCCGGCGTCTTCAGTCGCGAGACCTACGGCTGCTGGGGTGGCGGAGTCGGGCTGGGCTTTGGCAACTGCTACGAAACCTTTCCCGGCGGCGTCCCCGGCTTTTGTAGCTTTCTTGCCGACGGCAATAACAAGACAGAACAGGGCAGAGCCATTGGCGAGCAACTGGCCGCAGGTGCAGGCAAACGCATGGCCGACGACTTCCTGCTGGGCGAACGCTACCTGAAAAGCCCTGAGGTCACGCGTCGATTCCTCGAGTTTGTGCCGCTGCGCGACGTGCCCACCAAGTATGTCGTGGTGAAGCCGCTCGAGACCGCCGATCCCGAAAAAGAGGACATCAAGAGCGTCACCTTCTTCGTCGATCCGGACCGCCTGTCGGCGCTGCTGATCCTGGCAAACTACACGGATCCCGAGAAAGAGAATGTCATAATGCCGTGGGGAGCCGGATGCCAACAGATCGGAATTTTCGGCTACCGCGAGCTGGAACGCGAATATCCGCGCGCCGTGGTGGGATTGACCGACCTGTCAGCGCGCAATGCGGTGCGCTCTTCCCTGGGAAGAAATGTGATGTCGTTCACCGCGCCATGGCCGGTGTTCCAGAGACTGGAAGCCAACGTGGACAACAGCTTTCTCCAGCGTGAGACCTGGCGCGAGCTGTGCGAAGCCGAGTTAGTCGCTCACAACTGACGCGCGTATCGAGGCGCTTCATCCACTCTTAAGTTTCTCACCGGCGCGCAACACGATATCCTGTCTCTATGGATCGTGGATCATCCGATATCTTTCACTTGGACGTAGTGGTGGTCGGTGCCGGGCCGACCGGCCTGGCCTGCGGCATCGACGCCAAGCGCGCCGGCCTCACCGTCGCCAACATCGACAAGGGCTGCCTGGTGAATTCGCTCTACAACTATCCCAGCAACATGACGTTTTTCACCACGCCGGAACTGCTGGAGATCGGCGACATTCCGTTTTCCAGCCCGAATCAAAAGCCGACGCGGCAGGAGGCGCTGGAGTACTACCGCAAAGTTGCCGAACATTATCAGCTCGACGTGCGGCAGTACGAGCCGGTGCTCAAGATCGAGGGCAGCGACAACAACTTCGTCGTTCACACCACCAATCTCCACGGCCACAAGCGCGAGTATCACGCGCGCAAGCTGATCCTCGCGACCGGCTACTACGACCGACCCAACTACATGAACATTCCGGGCGAGGATCTCGCCAAGGTCATGCACTATTATCGCGAGCCGCATCCCTTCTTCGGGCTAGACGTGCTGGTGATTGGTGGCAAGAATTCCGCTGCCATCGCGGCTTTGGAGCTGTGGCGACACGGCGCCCACGTTACGCTGGTTCATCGTGGCCCGGGGATTGGCCCCTCGGTGAAGTACTGGATCAAGCCCGACATAGAGAATCGCATCAAGTCAGGGCAGGTAAACGCTTACTTCAACACCTGCGTTCGCGAGATCACGCTGGAGCACGTCATGCTCGACACGCCCGACGGGCCGGTGACTTTGCCCAACGATTACGTCTTCGCACTCACCGGATATCATCCCGACTTCGAGTTCCTGTGCGCGCTCGGCATCAAGCTCAGCGGCGAGGCCGACAAGAAGCCGGTGGTCGATCGTGAGACCCTGGAGAGTAATGTGCCGGGAATCTATCTGGCCGGCGTTCTGGTTGCCGGCATGAGGACCAGCGAGATTTTCATCGAGAATGGCCGCTTCCATGGGCAGATGATTGCCGCCGATCTGAAGCAGAAGCTGCGTCCGGCAGCAGTGAGGGTTTGAGTATATTGCCTTGTGGTTGCGAACCCTCTTTCTTATTTGTCATCCCGAGCACAGCCGAGGGACCTGCTGTCCCCCGCGGCGGAAGACAGCCGCACCAGGCGGAACGTAATCACCACCACGACAAACTGACGTTATCGAGCCAGACGGAGTACGGATCCTGGCGGTAGTCGCCGTCCATCTGGAACGCGACATTCACGTCATTGTTCTCGGGGGTTAAACAAGAGTTCTTGCGAATCAGTAGGAATGGTGTTGACAGCTGCCCTGGTCGCAGAGCGGCACTTCCAGCCTATTGGATGCTGGCGATCGCGCCGCCCAGTTGTTCACGGATCAACCGGGTAACCAGCGCCTTTAGCGCCTCGCCGGTCTTAGTCAGAACGAAATTGTTTTGTGCCTCGGACCAGTCAAGTTTGAAACTGGTCGACAATGCCGAAATCCAGATTTGATGCACCGCGGAATTCGGCGAGATAACGAACTTTCCGGGTGGCTCATCGAAGCTGATTTCCAGCGCGCCACCGTTTTCTTCGACTTCAAAGTCCCCATCACCCTCGAGAGCGTAGAGACTGCGCTTCAATTCATCCAGCGACTCGTCTGCATGACGGCGGAAGGCTTGATCGTCCATGGAGGAATTATAGAACCGCCGCCTTTCGCCGCTCGCTACAGGCAAAGAAACTGTTTCGTGAAAAGTGAACCGCGAATAGGGGCCTATTTACATGTATCCACGCCGCGTTCGATCGCCGTGCCTTCCTCGTAGTCGTTCCAGGTTTCGATCATGAGGAAGGGAAGCGGATGCTGCTGATCGTAATAACGGCGGAACATGCGCAGCGTATCGTTGAAGGTCTGCCCGCAGCGCGCACTCATCTTGCGGTTCTGGCTCCAACTCGCCTTGGAGTCGTCGAAGCCCGGCCAGGCCGCACCTACCGCAATTTTGTTGGGATACTCAGTGATCATCGTCTTGTAAAAGTTGTCCAGATACTGCTGGCCCCAGTTGCTGCCGTTGGCCTGCCAGCCCTGCTTGCCGGGATTGATCCAGGCATAGAAGCCGTCGAACGCGCCAGCCTCATTCGGGCGAATGTCTTTCATGATCAGCAGCGGTGGATCTTCCCACGTGTTCACCGCCTGGTGCACACGGTTCCAGTCCGTGTGGCCGCCCTTGGGGAAAATGAAAATCATCGGCCGCCCGCTGAAGTGCAGATAAGCCTCGCGCGCCATGGCTTTCGGGCCGATGTAATGATCGTAGGCATACTGCAGGTCGGAGATCACCGCCTCGGTTTCGCCACCCGGTTCGCTATCGTCTTCGTCGTACATCAATGCGACCTGAAAAGTCTTTTCCTGGGCGACCTCTTGCATCAGGCTGTACGCCTTGTCCTCAAAATCATGATGCGCACCATACCAGTTCACCACGAATGCAGCGATGCCAAGTTGTTTCGCCTGGTCAATCTGCCTCTCCAACACCACGCGGTCCTGCGACGAATAGCCAACGTTGATGTGGCCAGGCCTTCCGAACCAAGGAAGATATGCAGCCAACATCATGGGCTCCCCCGAGCCGCCAACAAAGCTGTTGGCCGCCAGCGACGAGCGCACGTCGGTGCGGTGACATCCCGCGGTAATCAGCAGAGCGGTAACCAGCGCCAGCAACACCGCCAGCGAAAAGGGCCGCCGAAGATAAATATTTTGATCGTGCATGTGAGTTGGAATGTTGGTCAACCGAGTAGGATGTGAGATTCAGCAGGAACGTTGGATTGGATTAAGTCCGGGGATTAAGGTACAGGGAATTGGGATTAGAGAATAAGGGCTGACGCCAAGGAGGGCCGCGGCCTGGTGCCACTTTCTCGGGCTGTCATCCCGACCTTTTTGTTTGTCATCCCCAGCGAAGCCGAAGGACCCGCTCTTCGTTCGCATCGGAACGCGACCCTATCCGGCGATATATCCCAGAAACTGACGCGACGCGTTATCGAATCCCGGAAACACGGTGCTCAGTTGCGTATTGAGCAAATGCCGCGCTACCGCCTCGCCCAGCACACGCCGAAAATCGGTAGTCAGCGCCAGATCGCGGCCTTCGTTCAGCTGCGACGGGTCCAGTCCCGGCCAACGCCCATAGACGCGACCTCCCTGCACCGGCCCGCCGAGAACGAACATCACATTCGCGTGCCCATGATCGGTTCCGCGATTGCCGTTCTCGCGCGCCGTGCGGCCAAACTCCGACATGGTGACGATTACGGTGTCCTCGCCCAATGGGCCAAGGTCAGTCCAGAAGGCCGCGATCGATTGCGAAAAGTCGCGCAGCACATTCGCCAACTGTCCTTGGGTCGCGCCTTCGTTCACGTGGTGGTCCCAGCCGCCGATGTCGGTGAACGCGATCTGCACCCCGAGATCGGCCTTGATGAGTTGTGCTGTCTGGCGAAGCGCGTCGCCGAAGCGCCCCTTGGGATAATTCGCACCCGGAGCCGGCGCGTAATGCTGCGGGTCGGTAGACTTCAGCATGCGAACGGCTTCAAATGTTTCGCTGCCGGTACCGCGCAGGACGGCATCGACCGACTGCGCATACATCGCCTCAAACGTGTTTCCCAGCGCGGCCGAAGTGGGATTGCCGCCGGCGATGGAAAATCCTTTGACATTGCTGACCGCGACGGCCCGTGCCCTACCCGAAAGAATGCGCGGCAGGGAAGTACCCAGGGCGACGCCGCGGAAGGGCGCGTCGGCTGCGGCTTCCGTCTGCAGCGTGCGATTGAGCCAGCCGTCACTGGTATTCTTCAGGCCCGGCGTGCCCGATTCCATGTAGTCTTGCGCGTCAAAGTGCGAACGGGTGGTGTCAGGCGAGCCAGCCGCATGCACGATGGCAAGGTGCCCCTGGTCCCATAGCGGCTTGAACGAAGCCAGCGCCGGATGTAGTCCGAAGAAGCCATTCAGGTCGATGACCTGCTGCCGTGGGATATTGATGCTGGGGCGCATGGCGTAATAGGCCGGCTCGGCATGAGGGATAACGATGTTGAGTCCATCGGCTGCGCCGCGCTGGAAGATGACCACTAATCTCTTGTTCGGCTGCGCGGGCGCGGCGCCCCAGGCCGCTCGCGCCAAGAACGATGGCACAGTCGCGGTGCCAATCACCGCCATCGCTCCGTTCTTCATGAATGCTCGACGAGTAATGCTCACTGGTACTCCAAATCTGCCGCTGGTGGGCCTACAGCTTTCGAAAACGTTTGGCTCTTAGCCCTTAGCTTTTAGCTATTGACATTCGGCTTTCGTTGGCTCTCTTCCAATGTTTGTTCTCTTGCGGCTGTCCTGAAAATTGCATTTACTTGAGCGACCGCCTGCTAAGAGCTAAGGGCTAAGAGCACTGAACGAAGGCACAACATGAAACAACCAGCGACCAGCGCGAAGTAAACAGCGGTATCCTCACTTCCTCTGAAACTCCGGCGACCCCAGCAACAGCCCGGCAATCACATTTACGTTCGGCGGATGCTTTGGGTCCTGCCCCTCCGCAGTCAGTGCGGGACCGACGATGCGTTGCTCAATCGTGTCATGCGTTTGCTTCGAAACATTTCCGGCGAGCAGCATCTGTTCCAGCTGCAGCTGCACTTGGTATGGGTCGAGCCCTTCTGGTGATGCGTCGTTCGTCGCAACGTTTGCGCCTTGACGCGAGGGCACAGTCTGCAGCATTTTGTTCGACGCAGGCACTCCGTTGTTGTTAGCCGATCCGCTGCCGCCCTGGCCAGCATTCATTAGCCGTGCGAGCTCAAAATGCGTGCCCTGGATTCGGTTGGTGGTCAGCGCCAATCCGAAGTTCATGCGATCGAGCAGCGCTGCCGAGTTCACCCACACATCCGCCTTGGTCGAGTAGCCGGTCGGAGGCTGCATACCGTACAGCGGCTCGCCCATCTTGTTCAGCTGCCCCAGCAGCGGCTGCGGATCGTTGATGTCTGTGCCGGTGGCCCGCAGCGAGGAGACGACAAACTCAAACGGCGTCTTCACCCGCGCGTTGATAAGCTTCCGGCGCCCAGAACTCCGGCGAGCGAAACATGGTTCGCATCACCTCGCGCAGATCGCCGTCTTTTTTGAGGTACGTCTTCGCCATGGCATCGATCAGTGCCGGCGGCGGATTGTCGGAAACGAATCGCAGTGCCAGCTCCGTCGAAATGAAGCGCGCCGTCGCAGGTTGATGCGCCAGCAGCTTCAGGACTTCCACCCCTTCGGCCTCGCCGTTTTCCTTGATGCGACGGCCGAGCACGACCTTGTCGCCGGGCTCGTGCAGCCGCGGGCGATAGATGAAGCCGCCGCCCCGTTGCGGCTGATCCAGCGTCCAGCCAGTGAAGACGCGCGCGACCTCGGTAACATCTTTCTGGGTGTATCCGCCGTTGACGCCGAGGGTGTGCAGCTCCATTAATTCGCGCGCGTAATTTTCATTCAAGCCGTTGCGGCGTTTCTGCTGATTATTCTGCGCGTTCGCCTGCGACGGCCGCGGCGGCGCCGCTGGAGGAGGATACGGTCCGCCGGGGTGTTTCGCCCAACCGGGATGCACGCTGCCCGGGCCATTGGGGCGCGCGGGGAGTCCCAAGGCCGCAGCGGAATTCGGGCCCCTCGCTCTGCCAATTGTCGAGATAGAAGAGCATAGCCGGGCTTTGGGCAGTTGCCAACAGCAGGTCCTGGAATTTCCCCAGCACGCGCGGCCGGATCACGTCGCGCTCGTACGCAGTCACCAAATAGCGGTCGGCTCCCTTGCCGATAAAAACGTTGAAGTGGTTGAACCAGAAATCGGTCAGCACCTCTTCGAGTTGGCGGTCGCTGTACACCGCACGCAGCAGCTTCGCCGATTGCACTTCCTGGTCAATCACCGCCTCAGGATGGTTGAGCGCAATCACCGTCTCACGCTGCTCGGGCGTTAAGCCCGCCAACAGGGCCTGCCGCTTCTCGTACCGGATGCCTTGCAGCAAATCGCGCTGTTGCGCCACCGCCAGGCCAAGAATGTGGTTCATGCGCTGGTCCGGCGGGAGCGGAATGAGGTCGTCTACCACATTGTGAGACTCACGCGGGACAGTCTGACGTTGAGAGAGATCAGCCGGCTGCATACCTGGGGCATTACCGGCTGGCAATGATGGTGGGGCAGTTGGCTCCTGTTTTTGCTGGACGCGGTCGATGGCGGCTACATAAACGGCGTGTTCGCACCGGTCACGCGGAATGGGGAGCTTGCCATCCATCGCCTGTTTCGCCACCGGGCTCGGGGGAAAAGCCAGCACCATCTCGCGCGAGCTCATATGCAGCGTGCGGTACCCTGCCAAGCGAGCCTGCATCGCACTGTTATCGATCTTCTCGGGATGAAGCTGGAGGTCGATCCACTTGTCCACACCCATCGCGGTCACAGTCTGCACGTCGCCGGGGCGAGGTCCAAACGTCAGACGGTCAAGCGCGTGCACCGCGCGTTGCTGCTGAGTGGTATCTGGCGGCTTCTGCTTCTTGGCGTAAATGCCGCCCGCGAGCAGCAGAACCGCTAATGCGGAGCAGCAGAATTTACCCCGATTCATGAGAGCCGTCCTTCCCGCGTGTGACTGTTATAACCCGAAGGCGTGCGGAAAAGTTGCTGAAAAGCAGTGCCTGGGGGGTTAGGGATTTGGGGATAGTGCGAGAAAATACATCCAAGCCGCGAGAGGGGTCTGCGACTTTGTTTCACTTAGGCATTCCGGCCGTAAACGGACCATCTTCTCTCTGTCATCCTGAGCAAAGCGAGATCGCGCAAGCGAATCGAGCGAAGTCGAAGGACCCCTATAACCGCAGCGATCCATCCGGCATGGCAATTCGGATATCTTCTGGCTGGCGTTGGCTCGCAAGATATGTAACGCGTACAAGGCGGCGATCTCCTAGAAATGATCGCGCAGGCGTCCAAAGCTTTCGACTTGCAAAACGCGGCCGGTACCAAGCTCGGGGCTCACCTCACCGCGCTCCAGCATCCAGGTATTGCGGTGCGGCACAAAGACGGCGTGCAGCCCGGCTTCCAGCGCGGGGTTAATATCGGACTTAGGACTGTTGCCGATCATCCAGGTCTGCTCCCGCACCAGCGCATACTTCTCCACCACAGCCTTGTAGGTCGGTGCGTCCTTTTCGGCCACAACTTCCGCCGCGATGAAATGTTCCTTCAGCCCGGAGCGCTCAAACTTGCCGGTCTGTTCGTTGATGTTCCCTTTGGTGACCAGGAACAAGCGATGCCGTTGCGCCAAATCGGCTAGAGTCTCGGCAACCTCAGGCAGAATTTCCATCGGGTGTTCGGCGATGGCATAGGCGAAGCCCTTGATAGTGTCGTGCAGAGCGGGCGTCAGCGGCTCGACCGACAAGTTCTCGAAGCATTTGACCAGTGATAGCGCGAAACTGTGCATGCCGTACCCGTGCTGCCGAATGTTTTCGCGCTCTACGTCGAAGCGACCCGGCCGCAGCAGCGCCTGGTCGAGGACGTCGATGCGATTGGTCGCGCCGATCACGATCACGCTCGTGGTCGAGTCGAAGCCGTCCATCTCGGTGAGGATCTGGTTCAGCGTCTGCTCGCGCTCGTCGTTGCCGCCGAAGCCGCCGCCGGCGCCGCTGCGCGCGCGGCCGACCGCGTCGAGCTCGTCGATGAAGACGATCGCCGGCGAGTCCTTCTTCGCCTGCCGAAAGAGATCGCGGACGCGTGAGGCACCGACGCCGACGATGGCCTCGACGAACTCCGAGGCCGACATCGAGAAGAACGGCGCCTCGGCCTCGCCGGCGACCGCACGTGCGAGCAGCTCTTGCCGGTCCCGGGCGGGCCGCTGAGCAGGACGCCGCGGGGGATGCGGCCGCCGAGCCGGCGGTACTTGTCGGGGTCGCGTAGGAAGTCGACGATCTCGGACAGCTCCTGCTTCGCCTCGTCGATGCCTGCGACGTCGGCGAAGGTGACGGTTCGCGCCCCGGCTGGTAGCGGCGTGCGCGGGCGCGGCCCAGCGCGCCGGCGGTCCGCGAGCCGCTCATCCGGCGGAAGATCCAGAACAGGAGCAGCAAGAGGACGATCGACGGGCCGAAGCCGAAGAGGAGGCTCTTCCACCACGCAACGCCGCTATGCGACTTGGCGTTCACGACGACGCCGTGCTGCTGGAGAAGCCGCGAGAGCTGGTTCGTGTCGGCGAACGACGGATCTCGGTGACGAAGTGGACCGGGCCGTCGACGTGCCCGGGGTCTGGTCGCGCGCCAGAAATCGCCCTGGATCGTGGAGTTCACGGAGGTGATCGAGACGACGTTGTCGCTGCGAACCTGCCGGAGGAAGAACGGGCTGTAGGGGACGCGGATCCGCGTCTGCTGGATGACCCGGTGCGCACCCCAGTAGTTCAGGCCGAGCAGAACGACCAGCAGCACGACGTAGCGGCGATCCGCCTCGGGCGGCTCGGCCACCACGGGAACCGTTCCTCACGTGCGCACAATGCCACGCGCAGCGGCGGCGGGCGCCGCAGCTCAAGCATCGCGCTTCGAACGCCGATCCCAAGGCAGGAATGAAGGCGATTCTCGAGCCTGCGATGTTGATCGGCCTCGGCGCCGTGGCGGTGTGGACGCATGTCCGCTTTCCGGGCCTTCGCCGGGCTCGCTCCTACGCTCCGCCGTGCAGGTCGCCGTCTCGTTCGGCGCCTTCGCGCTCCTGCCCGCGCTGCTGAGCCTGGCCCTGCCGCTCCTCTCCTTTCAGGCAATGCGTATCTCGGTCACGCTCACGCTGCTCATCGCGTCGATGACCTATCTCCTGCTGACCTGGGTGTGGTTGATCGCCCGGATCCTGCACGACCTGCTCGGCGGCACCCCCCGCGGCGGTCATCCCGCCGTCACCGGGACGTAGCCGCGCCGCGAGCCGCGGGCGGCGGTAGGTTCTCCGGAGCCGAGAGATGACCGAGCCTGCACAGCCACCGGAAGGAACCTGGTCGCCGAAGACGATCCTCGTCGGCTACGACGGGACCACCTCGGCCGAGCGATCGCTGGACCGCGCGATCGGGCTGGCACGGGTGTTCGGCTCGCGAGTCGTCGTGGCAGACGTCGCCGCACTGTCGCCGGTACCGCTGGAGCCGATGCCGGGCGCGTTCGGCTACATGCCCTACTACGACGTCGGCTCGCTCGAAGAGGACGCGCGGACGGCCGAGGCCGTCTGGCAGCAGCATCGGTCACACATCGAGGAGCTCTTCGCGCAGAGCGGTGTCGGACACGAGTTCGACCGCCTCTCCGCGGACGACGTCGCAGACATCGTCGACGTCGCTGGGCGCCATGACGCGGACCTGGTCATCCTCCGCGCCCATGAGGCCGGCTTTCTCGAGCGGATGGTGGAGGGAAGCGGCGGCGAAGCGGTGGCCCGCCGCGCGCACTGCGACGTGCTGATCGTCCACCCCGACGACAAGTAGGCCCCTGCTAGACGAAGTGCGCGACGAGGTAGCCGAGCGCAACCGCCCACGCCGTCTCCACGAACACGACGAGCGAGAGAAACACCACGCTCTGCATTCGACCCCTGTGAGCCCCTGTGTACAGCCTCATTGTCACGCGCTCGTCCTTTCAGCGACCGGTGAGCCCTATCTCCGCAGGGGCTCTACCGTTGCTCTCATCCTCGGCGCCTGGGCCGTTCCCGCGCTAGCCGATCGGCTAGACCGTCCAACCCGAGAGCGCCAGTGAGAGCCGGGGCGCGCGGAGGTTCAGTACCCGGGTCCGCCGAGCCCGCTCTTGGCCTCGAGCTCGCCGGTCACGCGGGTCTCGTCCGCCGCGAGATGGGTCACCGGGATCGGCACGACGCGAGCTCCCGAGCCGAACGCCGCCAGCGCCCTGTCATGCAGCTCGGCGTACGGAGCGACGACCGTCGCGGGCGCAGGAGCGCTCCCCGTCGACGTCTCGCCGCGCACGACCACCGCGAACGTCCGCAGCAGGATCGCCAGGTCGACCGTAAGGCTCCGGTGCCGGAGGTACCACAGGTCGTACGAGAGCTTCGTGGCGGTCTCCTCGGCACTCGCGGCGTAACCGTTCCGGACCTGTGCCCAACCGGTCAGCCCCGGCTTGATCAGGTGGCGCCGCATCCAGAAGGGCACGCGATCGCTCAGCTCATCCAGGAACTCGGGCCGCTCCGGGCGCGGCCCCACGAGCGACATCTCGCCGCGGAGCACGTTCCAGAGCTGAGGAAGCTCGTCGAGCCTGAGCTGCCGGATCACCGCACCTGACCGCGTCAGCCGTGGATCGTCGGCGCTGGCCCAGACAGCCGCTCCGGGCGCCTCGGCATCGGCACGCATCGTTCGAAACTTGTAGATCGTGAACAGCCTTCCGTGCTCGCCGAGGCGGGACTGACGAAAGATCACCGGGCCGTCGGTCTGCAGGACGAACACCGCCAGCAGCGGGAACAGCGGCAGCGTGAGGAGGAGGAGCAAGGACGCCCCGACCAGATCGAGTCCACGCTTGACCACACGCGAGTAGCGGCGCTGATAGAGGTGCAGGACGCTCATGAACCAGTCGTGGGAGACGTCGCCGATCGGCACGCGGCCGAATGCGTACTCGTAGAACTCGGCGAGCTCGAGAACCCTGAAGCCGGCCTCGGCGGCGTCGAGGAGGCGCGAGATCGTCTCGGGCGTCCGGCGGCCGTCCGAGAGGATGACGAGATCCGGCTGGTGTTCTGCGATGACCGAGCCGAGCTCCGGGAGAGGACCGCGCGACAGCGTCTGCGGATCCGGCGCGTCCGGCCGTGCGGCGGCGTCGACGACGACACCGACCAGCTCGTAGCCACCGTCGGAGGGCAGATCCTGCAGCAGCGTCTCTGCCTCGGCGATCTCGCCGATCAGGAGTAGGCGCACGGCAGGCTTGAACTTCCGCAGCGCAAATACCTCCCAGGTCGCAGCGACGAGGAAGACGATCAAGGCCAGGAACCAGATCGCGGCCGCCGACAGCTGCACCCCCGAGAGCCAGAGCGACACCGCAGTCGATACCGCAACGGCGATCAGGACGCCCCGGCAAATCGCGACCTCCGGGCCAAGAGCCAGCAGCGAAGGGCCGCTGACAGCATGGCCGATGGCAAGCGAGACAGCCCAGATCGGGGCCAGAATGGCAGCGGCGACGATCCGCTCGTGCCAGCTGTGTCCAGGCAAGGCGAAGACCACCGCAATGACCGGCAAGACGACCGCCAAGACCCGTCCCGTCGTGCAAACAATCGCTGCACGACGCGTAACCGCACGCCGCGGCGGCCTACTATTCCCTTCGCGACCCACTCTACGAACCAGCGTAGAGAGGGGTCCAGCGCTCGACCCTAGACCAAAGACTAACCCGAGCAGGGCCAAAGCGCCGTGGGCCAAACCGCTTTCGAACTACAGTCGAAGAAGGGGTTGCATTCCCTCCATGATGACCAGTCCGTCAGTCGACACTCCACGGCTCTTCGAGCACAGCCTCGACCCCGCTCTGTTCACGAGCGACCGTCTGGATGCTCTCTGCCGTGGCGCCGCCGACCGGGGGACGCTGAAGGTGCAGTTCACGGATCCCGGGCGCCAGCGCTACGGGAACGAGCCCATCTATACGCGTCCCAGCTATCCCGTGCTGGAGGACGCGAAGCGGCGACCGGTTCAGTACCGGATCATGGATGTGGACAACTTCGGCGGGCCGGAGTACCGCGAGTGTCTCGAGCACATCTTCGAGGTCGCAGGTCCGGATCCGAGCCTCGGGCGGTTTCGGCCGGAGACCGTGGTGCGCGTCTTCGCGCCCGGGGCGGTCGTCGCCCTGCACGGCGACCCCGACCTCAAGCTGGTCTCGACCCTGTCGGGCGAGACGATCTGGTGGGTGCGGCCGCCCGAGGCGATGACGGACAGGGAGCACGAGGACCTGCTGCGCGGAGGGTTCTTTCTCGACTGGCGGGACTGGGAGGACGAGGCTCTGCGCATTCCGCCCGGGCAGGGGTGCTTCGTACCGTCGCGCTGGGCGCACTGGTTGACGCATCCGTGTGACGAGCCGATCGTCAGTTTCGAGATCGGCTTCTGGTCGATCGCGAGCGTTCGTGCGCGCAAGGTGTACGACGTCAACTGGATGCTGCGCAAAGCGCACCTGGACTCGGCCGGACCCGGAGGAAGCCGCGACCGGCTGAAGACGCTCGCGTTCGACGGCATCAGCACCGTCACGCGCAAGGGCGTCGCATATCGCGGCATCTGAGACTGCGATCGATCGTGGAAATCGACGCTCTCGTCCTCGACCTCGACACGCGTGCCGGCCTTTGCATCACCAGAAGCCTCGGGCGGGCCGGCTACGCAGTGGCCGTCGCGGCCAGGGACGGGAAGGCTTCCGGCCTGACGAGCCGCTACGCGTCGCAACGAGTCGTTCTGCCGGACCCCGCCGTCGACTTCGACGACCACGTGCGCGCCCTCCTCGACGCGCTCGCCTCCCAACGCCCCGATGCCGCTCTCGCTTCGATCGACTCGAGCGTCGAGGCTCTGCACACGAATCGGGATGCCGTGGGCCGGTTCACGGCGCCCGCGCTCGGGAGCTTCGAGGCGGTGGAGATCGCGCTGAGCAAGGAGCGGACGATCGAGATCGCCCGCTCGCTCGCCGTTCCCGTACCACGGTCGATCGCGGTCTCCAGCCTCGCCGAGTTCGACGCTGCCGTGGCCGAGATCGGGCTCCCCTGTGTGCTCAAGCCAGAGCGATCGTGGCGATCGTCCGGCGCGGGCGGCGAAAGGCTCGCGCCGATCGTCGTCAGCGACGCCGACGAGGCGCACCGGCTGGGCGCCGATCTCGCACGGGCCGACGCGCCGGTGCTGGTACAGGAGTTCGCGGTCGGAGACCGGGAGACGATCAAGCTCTTTCGCGACCGGGGACGAACCCTCGTGCGGATGGCGATCCTCGTCGACCGCGCCTGGCCCCCGCTCGGCGGGTCATCGGTCATGCGGCGCACGGTCAGCCCTCCGGCCGACGTTCTCGACCATGCCGAGAGGCTTGTCGCCGAGGTCGGTCTCGACGGCTACTCGGAGGTGGAGTTCCGACGGGACGCGGACGGCCGGCCCCTACTGATGGAGATCAACCCCCGGATCTCGCAGTCGGTGGAGGTGGCGGTGCGAGCCGGTGTCGACTTTCCGCGGATGCAGTTCGAGTGGGCACGCGGCGGCTCGATACCCGATGCGCCCGCTCCCGTCCTGGGACTGCGGGTGGGCTGGCTCGCGGGCGACCTGCGCCTGCTGACGGGAGCTCTTGGCGCGAGCCCTCCGCCGCGGCCGAGCTTGTGGCCCACCATCCGGGCGATCGCGTCCGATTACGTCGTCCACCGTGCGCGGATCGAGGGATTCGACAGGAGTGACCGCAAGCCGGTGCTCGGGTCGGTCGGCTTCGCCCTGCGCAGACTCGGCGCACGAGACAAGGCCTGAGCTCAGACGCCCCGGAACTCGCCGCCTTTGCGGGTGATGACCGTCATGGCGTCGAACACCCAGCGCTTTCGCCGGTCGTGATTCTCGTTCTCGCCCGGGGGCCGCGGCGAGAGCTTCGCCTTCCGCATCATCCAGTTGACGTCCCAGGCCTTGCGGTTGCGGACGTCGTCTGCCGTCCAGTACCCGACCTCGAAGCTCACCGCCGGGTCGGGGCCGGGATGCTCGATCCAGTGGGGCCAGCGTGGAGGCGCCGCGAAGCCGTCTCCGGGGTGGAGGTCGTAGGTGGCGAAGAGCGGCATTTCTCGCCAGGGCACGAAGTGGCCGCCGCGCAGGAGGGCCTCGTTCTCCTCCTGCGAGAGACCGCTCGGCGGGTAGACGTGCCAGTCGTTTCGACCGCCGAGCCCGCAGTCGAGCTGCGTCTCGCCGTCGCCGTGGAGCGCGACGGGCACGTCAGGGCTGAAGACGCGGATCACCGTCATCTCGCCGTAGCGAGGCTCGTCCGGGGGGATGCCTGCGGCTTCGAGCACGTGCTCGCGCGCTTCCCGGTATTCCGGAGCCCAGTCCGTGACGTCACTGAAGTGGATGTGGAGCGGCCGAGCGAGGACATCGTCGCCGATCGGTCCCTGGAGCTCGGTCATCTCCGGGCCGACCCCGGGCTCGCGCTCGCGGCCCGCATCCGCGAGCTGCGCTGCCGCCTTGCCCGCAGGTGCTTGGCGATAGAGCCGGTCCAGCCTGTCGAGCGCGAACAGGTCCGGGTCGAGGTCGTGCTGGAATGCGTATGGCGCGTCGATCAGCCGACTTTCGACGCCGGGAGGTCGGATCCTTGGGTCTTGCGCAGAGATCCGAGCCCGCCGAGGTACAACCGGTGGAGGCGTTCGGATCGCTTGAGCCTCCTGCGCAGCGAGAGGGACGCAAGCTGGCGGCGAGCCGCGAGGGCTCCCCAGGGATTCCGGGCCAGGCCGATCGCCTCGTACAAGGGCTCCTCCTGGTCGGCAAGCTCGAGCTTGTACCGCTCGTTGCCTCCGAGGAACTCGACGCGGGTCATTCCGTCTTCGCCCGCGACCCGGAGCGTCTCGAGCGTCGCGACGAGGCCGGGAGAGTACCGCGCCAGATCAGGGTCGAACGCGAGCCGGTGCACCACCATCGTCCCGTCGAGCTCGAAGAAGTAGTGGAACGCCGCGGGCCGGCCGCCGACCCGCATGAGGACGATCCGCAGCACATCGTCGCCGGCGAGGCGGCGCAGTGCGGCGCGGTGGAACTCTCGACCCGCCTCCGTTCCGAACGTGGACCCGTCCGGGCGACCCTGCCAGCGCAGGTTGTGCAGACGAAACGCTTCTTCGAGCATCGGCTCCAGCTCCTCGCGCGTTCGCCCGACTGCGAACTCGACCTCGCCGAGCTCCCCGAGCTGGCGCAGCCGACGCCGATGAAGATTGCGCTTCTTCGACCCCGTCTTCGCCTGATAGGCGTCCTCCCAGCCGTTCGGCATCAGCAGGACGGGCGCCTCCACTCTCTCGAAGACGCGCAGGCCGCCGAACTGTCCGAGCAGCGACGCCTGGGGAACACCGAAAAGGTCTGCGTAGTCGAACGACTGCGCCTGAATCCCGTCCCTCAGCGACCGAGCGGTCGAGTCGGGCTCGTCCGTGGCGATCAACAGATCGGCCAGGGCGGACTCGTGGCCGCCGAGAAAGCGGGCAGTTCGCACACCGTGCTCCCGCCGTACGAAGAGCGGTGCGGCACCGACAAGCCGCCCCTGGCGGCGGACGGTGACGACCGCCAGGCGCTCTCCCGAGGCGCCGTAGTGGCGCCACCACTCTGTGATCCAGCCGTGAAGGAGGAACGGACTTGGTCGTGCCATCGCCCGGACGAGAGGATCCCATTCGGACGCGAGCGCCTCGAGTCCCTCCGGCGACTGCACCGTCTCGACCGCGACGTCTTCCCGAGTCGACAAGGCTCAACCTCGCGCTGTCGCCGTAGCGGACGCGCCGGTAGCCACCGCGCCCGGGCAAGGGGCGATCGTGCGACCCGGAAACCTTCGCGGTGAACACGCGCAAGCTGTCGGTCGACTCGACCTGCACACGGTGGATGAGGTAAGGGTCGGTCGAGGCGGTGTTGACTCCGGGCTCACACGTCACGCCGTACCGCAGCCCGGATTCTCGAACCAGCTCGCACTCGCGCGACCCGAACAACCCGCTCGGGTAGCAGAAGGCCTGGGTCTCACGCTCGAGTTGCCGTTCGAGCTCGACCTTCGATCCGGAGATTTCCTCGCGAGCCTCGGCGTCGTCGACCTGCCTGAGATCGGGATGGGTCCGGCTGTGAGGCTCGAATCGCAGGACGCCGGAGGCATCCATCCGGCGAATCTCCCCCCAACTCGGCGTCGCAGCGTCCAACGGGGCCCAGCTGTATCTCGCTTCGCCGTCGATCACCGCGGTGGAGACGAAGACGGTTGCGGTGAAGCCGTGCTCGGCGAGCACGGGGTGCGCATTGTCGAGGACGTCCCGGAATCCGTCGTCGAACGTGAGCGCGACGGTTCGCGGCTCGAGCTCCCCCGCGTAAAGCAGATCGAGGGCGGTCACGGCATCCAGGGCGCGGACGCCACTGCTCGCCAGGTACTCCATCTGGGCCCGGAACTTCGCGGGACTGAGCGCCAACGGGTCGGGATCGTCGCTGATCCGGTGGTAGAGGAAGACGCGCAGCGCGCCATCCGGGTCGTCGGGGGGCGGCCTCCAGGTCCGTATCCGCGCCTCGGTGAGCACGGACTTCGCGACTCGAGTCACGTACTGGGCAGCCGATGCGTTGACGAGGCTGGGCGGTCTCGACGTCATAGGAAGACTGCAAACCGCATCGCCTGCGGGCAGAAACCCATATTAGGCTCCGATTCGGTTTTTTCAACGTCCGCACCGAGCGCGGGGAACCGATGGATCGGAGCAGTCTCTGCGGACGATTGAGAAAACCCGAAATCTCGACTACTCTGGGACCGATGGCTGCGGAAGGCGTCGACGAGCGCGATATCGAGCACATGGCCGCGCTGGCCAATCGCTACGACGACCTGATCACCAAAGACTACGCCGTCTTCCACACCTATCACGTCGAGCCGTACCTCGACAGGCTCGTGCAGCGCCTCCCGCAGGGGGATCTGCTCGACGTGGGCTGCGGGACGGCCGTTGTAGGACTCGCCGCCGCGAGTCGCGGGCTCGACGTCGTCGGCATCGACCACACGCAGGAGATGCTGGACATCGCGACCCGCAAGGCGAAGGCGCTCGGGCTGGAGGAGCGGATCCGTTTCGAGGTCGGCGACGCCACTGCGATGTCCTTTCCCGATGCGTCCTTCGACGTCGTGATGTCTCAGCGGATGCTGCACCACCTTCCCAACCAGCGGCTGTGCCTAGAGGAGATCGCACGAGTGCTCAAGCCGGGCGGTTTCTTCTACATCGCGGACGTCTGCCGCGACGTCACGCCCGTGAAGTCGACGCTGAAAAGCGCGAGGCGGCTCGTCGTGCGCAAGCCCGGCATCAGCCGGCTCACGGACGAAGCCGAAGATGACCTCCCGGCGATCCTGTCCGAGGACGAGTGGCCCGTCAGCGGCGACGAGCTCGTCGCGAACATCGCCGATGTCGGGCTCGAGAGGGACAGCCTCCTGTTCCTGACGAGCCTCGGCTACCGGAGCTATCTGAGCGAGTCGATGTGGTGGAACGTGATCCGGTTGCTCTCGTTCCCCTGGAGCAAGGGCGAGATGGTCTTCGTCACCGGAACGAAGCCCGCCTGAGGGCGCGACCCGCACGCGTCGTGTCCAACGCGTCTGACAGAAGGGCTGTCGATCACGAGTTCGCGCTTCAGGCGCAGCTGCCGAGGCTCGGCAGGCGACAGAACGCCACGAGCGGCGAGCCTGTCGAGTCGAAGCTCGTGCTCTACCAGGATCGCCGAACGGAGATCGGGATCTGGGAGGTGACGCCGGGCTCGTTCCCGGCGAGCAAGGACGACGTCTGCGAGCTGATGCAGTTCATCACCGGGTCGGCGACGATCGTGGACGAGAACGGCGCGACCGAGGTCGTCCCGGGGACCACGATGTTCACGCCGGACGGCTGGGCGGGGACCTGGACCGTGCACGAGGCGGTCAGGAAGACCTACGTGCTCCACCGAACGAAGTCACGGCTTCACCACGGAGTGCGGGTCGCCCTCCGGCGTCTGCGCCCCGGCGGTCGACGAGCGGCGCTCAGCTCTCGAAGCTCTGGCTCACCCGCGTCGCCGTAAAGTCGGCCCCGAGCACGAAGCGCGAGAGCGGGCCGAAGCGATGCTCGGCCGCATATCCGACGAAGAAGATGCTCGGATCGGTCGAGCGGAAGAAGCGATCGATCACCGGCCACCCGTTCCGGGTAGAGATGCCTGCGCGAACCGCGGGTGAGAGAAACGCGAGCCGCTCGAGATCGAACCGGTAGCCGCACGCGATCAGGATGTGGTCGACCTCCCGCTCGGTTCCGTCCGTGAGACGCACCACGAGGCCGTCGGGCTGCTGCTCGACGTGCTCGACAGTGTTGTGCTCGGTGATCCGGACGCTGCGCTCGACGAACCCTCGCAGCCAGGGCGAGCCGCCCGAGCGCAGGATGCGCGCCGTCAGCGACTGCCGCGTGCTCTCGGGCAACTTGGCGAACAGGTCGGGCATCATCACGAGGCGGTTCAGCGGCGGCGGGCCGTAGCCGACGACGGGATAGGCCAGCCGATACAGCCTGGCCTGGACGCGGCCCCGCGGATAGTGCGGCTCGTGGTCCGCGAACCAGCGCACCGCTGAGCGAGTGACGAGCTCGACGGTGCCGCCCGCCTGCGCTGCCAGCCCCGCCGTCTCGAGGCCGGCCTGGCCTCCGCCGACCACGAGCACCCGCTTGCCGGAGTGCCGGCGCGCGTCCTCGAGGCCGGTCGCGAGCGAGATCGAGTCTCCAAGCTGCTCCGCGAGGCGCGGCGGCACGTAGGCGAAGGGCATGACACCAACCGCGACGACGATGTGCTCTGCATCCACCTCGGACCCTGTTTTGGTGGTCAGGCGGTAGCCGCTCCCGCTCCGTTCGACGGAGGCGATCCTGCTGGGGTCACGGTCGTGGACGAAGCGTTCGGCGAACCACCCGCTGTAGCGGAGGAACATCGGGAGCGGGATGGGCTCGGTCCGGGACTCCCCTGCCTCCCGCACCCATTCGTCCAGGCTGCCGGCGCCTCCTTCGGCGGAGAGAGAGGTCTCCTCCCACGCCGACCGCATCAGCATCTCCTGCGGCATGCATGTGCGCCACGTCTCCATCTCCTCGCCGAACGTCCGCACCCTGCGCCGGTGAAGGTGTGCGGCCACGGAGAGCCCGAACGGGCCCGCGCCGACAACTGCAACGTCGAGCTTCTCTACCATGCGCTACGCAGAAAGACTTACCGGAGCTGGGGACCCTCTCGCACTGCGACCCTACCGCATTGGGGGGTCGAGAAGACCTTGCAGGCCGCCTCGGATCGACCGGAATCGGCCGCTGCGGAAGGGGAGGCGGCCGACCTCGTCGCGCGCCTGTACATACGGCAGCGGAGAGCTTACGCGTGGCGTTGCCGTGCGTGCCCGTCATAGCCCGCCGTCGCTCGGCGGGTTCAACAGCTTTCCCCGAGATATTCGAGCTCCTCGACGCCCGGGACACGGACGTGCCGGATTCCTGCGCTGTCCTTCCTGACCGCGAGGCTAGTTCGCGGCGATCGTTGAGAGCAGCCCGGCATCGTTCTGGAGCCAGGTCGATGGAGGCATTCCCACGGCGCTGAAGGCGTAGACGACATAGCCGAGTTCCTTAGTCGCCTTCCAGGTGTGGATGATCTGCTTCAGTTGCGAAGGGGTCGGCAAGTCGTAGCGACCGTTACCACCGAATGCCTGCGGTACGCCGACATACTTGAGGCGCAGGCGATCGGCAGTAGCTGCGAGGGCGGTGATCCAGGAGTAGTTGCAGCCGTTGCCGTACTGGCAAGGGTCGATGTCCAGGGCGAACTCGTCTGCCGAGCGGGCGAAGTCGGTCAAATCGGTGGAGTCGTAGGTGGCGATGATGGTCGGGATGCGGGGGAAGTGGGTGTGCAGGGTGGCGGTCCAGGCAGCGATTTGTGCGGGGGCGCTGGAGCAGCCCGAGGCCGAAGGCTCGTCAGCCACATAGAAGCCGGAGACCGCCTTGGTGGCCACCGCCCGCCTCGCCCGGGCAAGGGCCTCTGGGGTCGAGAACTCGTAGCCGCAGCCATTCCAGACATTCGGCTGTATCCAGGCTGAGGCACCGTTGGCTCTGAGGCGGTCGAGCAGCTTCGGGTCGATCCCGGCGAAGACAAGATTGAAGCCGTAGGTTTTGTACTTGTTCCAATCGCGCAGCTGATCGGAACCCTGGTCGTAGTAGCCCTTGATGCTTCGGCTGGGACGCGCGGAAGTCCTGGCCGAGACGACCGACGCGGCAATCAGCATCGTCAGCGTGTGCCTGCGGCCGTTGACCCACTCGGCCACTTTCAGATCGATGCCATGACCCGCGTCGGCCTTGCGTGTCCGGTAGCGGCTTGAAGTCGCTCCCTTGATCTTTCGGCAGTTCGCGTGGCGGCAACGCTCCCACTGCAGGGTGTGCCGACGGTGGGCGACGAGGAACGGCAGATTCGCCTTGAGAACTGTGCCGACCTTCACCTGTGGCGCCTTCCGAGAGAAGGCGGGACTTGCTCCGAGCAGGCTGAAACCGACGGCCAGGAGGACATACCCGAGCGAGCGACGGAAGCGAAGCATGGATGCTGACATTCGGAGCTTGTTCTCTCTGGCCATGGCTAGTTGGCAGCTATTACCGAAAGCAGAGCCGGATCGTTCTGGAGCCAGGTCGATGATGGCATACCTACGGCGCTGAAGGCGTAGACGACGTAGCCGAGTTCGTTGGTCGCCTGCCAGGTGTGGATGATCTGCTGCAGCTGGGAGGGTGTCGGCAGGTCGTAGTGGCCGTCACCGCCGAACGCCTGCGGCACCCCGACGAACCTGAGGCCGAGCTTGTCGGCTGCAGCCGCCAGGTTGGTGATCCACGTGTAGTCGCAGCCGTTGCCGTACTGGCAAGGGTCGACGTCCAGGGCGAACTCGTCGGCCGAGTGGGCGAAATCCGTCAGCTCGGTGGAGTCGTAAGCCGCGATGATGGTGGGAATGCCCGGGAACTTGGCGTGCAGGGTTGCGGTCCAGGACGCGATCTGCGAAGGCGCGCTGGAGCAACCCGACGTGGACGGCTCATCGGCCACGTAGAAGCCGGAGACCGCCCCAGTGGCCACCGTCCGCCTTGCCCGGCCGAGCGCCTGGGAGGTCGAGAACTCGTATCCGCAGCCCGTCCAGACGTTCGGCTGGACCCACGCCGAGGCACCGTCCGCTTTGAGCCGGTTCAGCAAGCTGGTGTTGGTGCCGGCCAGGACCAAGATTGAAGCCGTGGCGCTTGTAGCGGCTCCAATCGCTCAGCTGATTTGACCCGTCGTCGTAATAGCCCTTGACGGTCGCGGTGGGGGACGGAGAAGCCGCAGTCGCAGTTTCGGCCGGCCTCGTCGTCGCGCGGCCGGGACCGGCTTCGCGGTCCCGGCGGCGAAAACAGCGTCTGCCACCATAATGCCGGCCGTCGCGAGCAGCACGACGGCTGCTATCGCCGGCCATCGCTTCAACCCGGATCAGCTGTCCTCGACTTGACCCGCGGCAGGCGCGTCCGCGAGCCGCTCTGGCTGAGCAGCGACTCTTCGAGCTTGTCGATCATTGCATCCGCAGAGAACCGCTCTTCGATGAGCTGCCGCCCGTTGCGCGCACGCCGCGCCGCCTCGTCCGGCGCCCGCAGGCAGTCGACAACTACATCCGCCAGCGCCGGCGGATCCTCGGGGGGCGCGAGCCAGCCGGTCTCGCCGTCGATGACGACGATCGGCGTCCCGTTCACGGCGGTTGCGACCAGAGGCCGCTCGAGCGCGAGAGACTCGAGCGCGACGATCGGCAGCCCTTCCCAGCGTGACGACAGGACGACGACGTCGGCCGCGGCGATGTACGGCGCAGCGTTGGAGACACCGCCGGTGAACACTGTTCGGGCGTCCAGGCCGAGCTCGTGGGCGAGAGCCTGGTACTCCTCGAGCTTGTACCCGTCTCCGACAAGCGTCAGCCCTGCCTCGGGAAAGACCTTCACGATGGACGTCAGCGCGCGGAGCAAGATGTCGATCCCCTTTTGCGGCATCTGGCGTGCCACGCAGCAGAGGCGTGGAGCTCCGACCATCTCGAATGCCTTCTGGTCGGTGCTCTCGGCACGAAGGCCGGCGACGTCGACTCCGGCGTAGAAGAGCTCTACCGGCGGTGACCACGGAAAGCGAGCCAGCCCTTCGACCGTTGCAGTGGACACCGCCGTGACCCGCGCGCGGAGGAGCTTGAGCGCCAAGGAGGCCGTGGCCTCGTCCGAGTGCTCCATCCCGTGAATCGTGACGAGCAAGGGAACGGTCGGGGCCGCCGCCCGAACCAGAATGCTCGACTTCACGGACTGGGCGTGGACGATGTCGGGCCGAAACGTCCGAATGAGGCGGCGCAAGTTTCGGATCCATTCAAGGGCCGAGCCTGGAGCTGGAAACCGCGTCGACAACTGGACAGCGGTAAGCTGCGCCCGCTCGAGTGCGTCCGCCTGGATGTTCTTGACGCCATAGGCGATCACCACCTCGTGGCCTCGTGCCTGCAATCCACTCGCGTAGTGGATCGTGAGCGTCTCGCTGCCTCCGAGGGCGAGAGTAGGCGTCATGAACAGCACCCGCATCGAGCGCCGAACAGTAGCCGCATCGTCCCCGTCCCTTCGATCAGGGGCGTCCGCCTCGATCGGCGCAGAGATTACGGCCGGCGCTGCTCGCCCGGAAGGTCGAGACCGTGCCGACCGCTCAGGACCGCCGCGAAGAACGACAGGCGGGCGGCCTCCTTCGACTCGGCCGAGATGCGTCCGGCGACCTCGTCTCGAGGAACGCGGCGACCCTTCACCTCCAGGCCGAACGACCGGATGCGGTCGAGACTGTCACGCACGTTCGCCTCGACGTTTGGGAGGCGAAGCAGATACCAGGGCTCGCTGTCGACGAAGTTCGTGTCTTTGTAACCGATGACGGTTGGAAGCCCGTACGCCAGGTAAGTCGGGACCTTCAAAGCAGAGGTCTCATCCATCAGCTTGCGATGGAGAGCCAGCGTGCCGAAGGCGACGTCGGCGCGCGCAAGAATCGGCTCGTACTCCTCGCGAGGAAGGAACCCGTGAAATGTGACTGTCGGAAGGTTGCGCTCGCTTGCGACTCCGACGAGGTCGATGTGCCAGTCGGGTAGTCGAGGTGCGGCTGCGATCAGCTTGTCGACCCCTTGCCAGTATGGGTCGTCTCCCAGGTACACCGCCCGGATTCCGGTCTCCTGGGACGCGGGAAGCGGCGACAACGTCGCGAGATCGACGCCGTTCGCGATCACGGTGACCGCAAGCCCCGGTGCGCGACCTCGGAGAACGCGCGCCAGCTCGTTCGAGACGCAGACGGCCCCCGCAGCGTGGCGGAAGACGCGAGGTGCCTGGTGTCGCTCGTAGGCGGCAGCTCCCCGCGACCGCGCGGACAGCTCTGCTTGCAGATTCGAGTTGACCTCGACCACCAGCGGTGCGACGCCTGCAAGGCCGGACGGAGGAGGCACGAAGAGGTCGTATCTCAGGTAGATCAGATCGGGTCTGGCCTCCTTGACGGCCGCATAGAGGCGGCGTGTGGCGTGAAACCGAGAGAGGGCGCTGTCAAAGGGGAACTCCTCAGCCTCGATCACGCCGTTCGAGGGCGTACCCGGAGCCGGACAAAGGAGGAAGAGGGTCGCTTCGTGGCCGGCAGCCCTCCACGCCGCCAGTTGCAGGGAAATCTTCGTGGTCACGCCGTCTCGGCGACGAGTGTCCCAGTAGCAGACGTACGCGATCCTCAAGCTGTTTGTCTGCTTCCGTGCACCGATCGCCTCATCGCCGCGGTCATACTAGAGTGACCGTCTTCGGATACCCGACAGCGGCGGGAACGTGGCTCCACGCTCAGGCAGTCTTCGCTCAGGTTATGGCCCACGGATGCCGAGGACTGGCAGAGCGTCGGCCAGCTGATCGACCGACGAGAGAACGAGGAGCCCCATGGAAGGCATCGGCGTCACCCGCCCAGGAAGAAGGCACTGGATACGCGGCGCCGGCGACCTTCCCGGCAAGCAGTGGATGGTGTTCGGTGCGGCCCTGCTCCTCGGGCCATTGGCTGTCGGCCTGCTCGTCGCCCGAAGCTCCCGCCTCGGCCTTGTCTTCGTCGCCGTCGTTCTGCTCGTCTACCTCGCCGTCCGATCACTTGCCTTCCCGGTCGCGCTTGCCGGCGTTCCGTCGATTCTGATCGGGCTTTACGGCTCGGATCCGCTGCCGGCGAAGGGCGTGTTTGCTCTGCTCACGGCCTGGCTCTTTCTCGGGCTCGGGCTCGCACTTCTGTCCGGAGCATGGCCATCTTCACACTCGGCGCGTCGGATCCTCGCCCCGCCGATCGTCCTGATCGGCGTCCTCGCTGTACTCCTCATTGTTCGCGTCGACCCCGGTGCATATCCGAAGTCGAAGATCGAGCTGTTCCTCGCTCAGAGCATCCCGCTGCTGCTGGCCGGGATGCTCATAGGCCTTCGCGCAGCCACGTTCCGCCTCTACATCTTTCTGACGCTTGCCGTTGCACTCGCCGGTGCTGTGGTGCTCACTCACAATCTCTCGAGCAACGATGCAGCGCAGGTGTTCACCGCGCGATACACGATCGGGACCACCTATAACCCGATCTGGGTGGGACGCACTGCGGCGATCGGTGTCCTGATCTCGCTTGCTCTAATACTTGGCGGCTTCTCCAAGCGCGCTAGCTTGGTCGGATATGTGTGCTTGCCTTTTCTCACCGTCGCGTTGCTTGCATCGGGAAGCCGAGGGCCGGTTGTGGCGCTTCTGGCGGGGCTGGTCGTTCTCGTCGGGTTGGTTATCCAGAACCGCCAGTTGCGTCGGCGCCTCGCACAAATCGCCCTAGGGGTCGGCGCGGCGGTGGTCATCGCCGCTCTGATCGTGCCGTCCTCCGCGGTCGACCGATCGGCGTCGTTTCTCTTCGGCAACGCCTCCGGACTGTCATCGAACGGTCGAACGCAGCTGTGGACGAAGGCTCTTTCGTTGTTCTACTCCCACTTCTGGACCGGCATTGGTACAGGTGGATTCGCCGACTATGCGCCGCTCGGAATCTCGTATCCTCACAACATCGTCCTGGAGGCCGCCGCCGAGCTCGGCGTGCTCGGGATGGCGGTACTGATCGCGTTCCTCTTCCTCGCGCTGAGAACGGCCTTCCGCGTGTGGCGGGAAGCGACGAGCCACGAGGATCGAGTCGCCGGCGCGTTAATTCTGTCCATCCTGGTGGCAACCGTCCTGAACTCATTGCTCTCCGATGCCATCGAGACGACGGACACCCTCTGCCTTGTTGTCGGGTTGGCTTACGGGTTGTACGCACGGGCTCGTGCACAGTCGCTCGACTCCCGCGGCAGCTCCCCGGATCCGGCCCGAACCTAGCCTGTGTGCGGCCTCTGCGGAGCGGTCGATCTGGAAGGGCTCGAGGATGCGACATGCGTCGAGCGCATGGCCGATGCGTTGGTGCATCGCGGTCCCGATGATCGGGGAGCGTATGTCGACGCGCATGCGTCACTGGGTTTCTTGCGACTGTCGATCATCGACCTGTCGCCGCTCGGCCACCAGCCGATGACGGCAGCCGATGGTGATGTCCACCTGGTCTTCAACGGCGAGATCTACAACTACCGCGAACTCCGGCGTGACCTGATCGCGCGCGGCCACGTGTTCCGGTCGGAAAGCGACAGCGAGGTGTTGCTCGCCAGTTACCTGGAGTGGGGCCTGGCCTGTGTGAGTCAGCTGCGCGGGATGTGGGCGTTTGCGATCTGGGACCGACGAGCTCGGCGGCTCTTCTGCTCAGTCGACCGGTTCGGCATCAAGCCGCTCTACTACAGCTGCGCCGGGAGTCGACTCGTGTTCGCAAGCGAACCCAAGGCATTCGCGGCCGCGGGCATTCCGATGGCCCCCAATCTCGAGGTGGTGCGCGACTATCTTGCGTTCGGCGCCGTCGACCAGACCTCGCGAACCTTCTTCGAGCGAATCGAGCGCCTGCCAGGCGCCCACTCCCTGGTGTTCGATCATCACGGGCTGTCGGTTGTCAGGTACTGGGACGTTCCTCCCGGCGGGCCGCCGGCCGGCCGAGCCGGTCGACGCGGTCCGCCAGGCGTTCCTGGAGTCGATCAGTCTGCACCTGCGCAGCGACGTTCCAGTCGGCACCTGCCTCTCGGGCGGCATCGACTCCTCGGCAGTCGCGTGCACCGTCGGCCATCTGTTGCGGACCTCGGAGGACGCAACAGCAGTCGGAACGCGTCAGCGAACGGTCACGGCGTATTTTTCGCAAGCCGGCTTCGACGAGCGACCGTTCGCCAGAGCCGTCGTCGAGGCGGCCGGTTGCGAACCGCATTGGGTCACCTTCGACGACGAAACCTTCGTCGATGATCTGCCGGCCATCGTCTTCGCCCAGGACGAACCTTTCGGCTCTACAAGCATGGTCGCGCAGTGGTACGTGATGAAGGCTGCTGCAGAAGCCGGGCTCAAGGTGATGCTCGACGGCCAGGGCGGAGACGAGATCTTTGCCGGCTATCTCACGAGCTACGGGCCATATCTCGCCGATCTCTTGCTGCAGCGGGCGCCTTGGCCGGTTTCTGCGCGAGGCCGCCGCGATCGATCGTCTCCAGGGACTGGGAGCGCGGGGGATCGTTCGTGCGCTCGTGCGAAGTTTGGCGCCCGAACAGCTCAGCAGGAGGTCGCAGGCTCACGAAAGCGGAGGAGGCAGGCTGCTCGGCGAGCGCCTGCACGGGACAGCGCCGCGGGACGAAAGGACGCGTGGCGAGGGGTCTGTCTTGCGTCGGCAGCTCATCGATCTTCTCACCAGGACACAGCTCCCCGAGCTGCTTCGCTACGAAGATCGAAACTCGATGGCCCACTCGATCGAGGCCCGCGTACCGATGCTCGACCATCGACTCGTCGAGCTCTCGTTCAGCCTCTCGGGAGACGACCTGATCGAGGCCGGCGTCACCAAGGCCGTCCTCCGTCATGCGCTTTCGCGACCTCCTCCCGCAGTCCGTCGCCTCCCGTACCGACAAGCTCGGGTTCGTTACTCCGCTCGATCACTGGTGGTCATCGGGTCTCGGTCGTTTTGCGCGGGAAGTCTTCCATTCGCCGACTACGCGGAGCCGAGGCCTTGTCAATGCTGACGAGTGCCTTCGCCTGCTCGACAACACGGCACGCGGACGCTCAGGAGCATTCGCTCTGTGGCGCGCACTCAACGTCGAGCTCTGGGCGGACGCCTTCCTGCCTGAAACGCAGCTCGTCTGAGACGTCGTTCGCTGACTACTTCGTCTTCGCCTCTTGGGAGCGGAGCGTTCGGCTGAGGACGCCAACGATCGCAGCCACGGCGCGCAGGTACGGGACAAGGTCGCGCCTGGTCGGCACCGCGAATGAGCGGATCGAGAGCTTCGTGACTCTGGAAAGGGCGATGACTCCAGCCACTCCGTACGCGGTGTACGCGATGGTGGAGGCGAGCGCCGCGCCATCGATTCCGTGGCTTGGGATGAGTACGAAATCGAACGCGAGTGTCACCGCCACAGCCGCCGCGGCCAGTAGCGACGACACTCCGGGTCGGCCGACCCCACGAAGGTTGCCCGCGACAATCGATCCGCAGCCCAGGAAGAACACCCCGGGGAGCAGGATGTACATCGGTGTGATCGCGGACGTGAACTCCGGACCGAACGCAATTCGTATCGCGAAGCCTCCCACCACGGCGAGGCCGCCCACCGTTGCGGCGGTCAGGATGACTCCGTGCCGCATCGAGCTCGCAATGGTGTCCGACTGCCGCCGCTCTCCTTCGTAGTTGGCGACCAGGGCGCTCACGCTCGTGGACAACGCCCCTCCTGCAGTCAAGGCCAGCTCGGCGACGAGCACGGCCACGACGTACACCCCCACTTCCTTCAGCGGCACGAAGGCCTGGAGGACGAAGACATCCGCACGGTAGTTGACGAGCTGGAAGATCCAGCCGACGGACACTCTGCTCCCGTACGCGAAGAGCCGACGCATCAGACCAAGATCGACCGAAGGTCGCAGTCTGCCGATCGCGGCCAGCGATCCCACGATCATCACGACAGATGCCGAGATCCCGGCCAGCAGGCCCCCGACCACGCCCCAACCGGCAGAGTGGACGAAGACGACGATCGCACCGAGCGAGGTGAGTTGCGCCGCGACGAGCAAGAGGTTGAGTCGGCCGAACTGGAGCTTTCCGATGAGCTGGTTGTGGATGCACCAGTCGAGGAACGTCACGACCACGACGATCCCGACGAGGCTCCATGCCTCGGCGTCTTGGCCGTGCGAGAGCGCGCTCGCAAGCTCATGGGCGAGCAGGGCGAAGCACGGAACGCACACGAGGGCCAGGGCCCCCGCAACGAGAAGACTGTTGCCGAGGATCGCGCCTCGATCTGCCTCGCGCCTGCTCGCGTAGTAGGCGACTGCATACGTGAAGCCGGCGGTTCCGATTGCCACCGTCAACTCGCTGGCGTACGCCATCAGAGCGAGAACCCCGCGGTCGCTCGGGCCTAGCCAGCGGGCGAGCGCGATCGTTGAGACGGCCCCTATCCCAAGGACGGCGACCTGCCCCGCGATGTTTTGGATGACGGAGCGAGCGAGCAGGGCCGGCTACGGAATCACGCAGGCGCGCGGTGTCGGGAGTGTGACGCGAGACGCAGTGCCCATTGCGCTCGGGAGTAGCGGCGCCGTCTACATAACGCAGCCGATCGCAAAGCAGACGCTTACCCGGCGCAGGCCACTGGTTCTTAGCATCTCGCGGCGATATACCGAAAGCCTCGGCCCATCGCGATACATTCTGGAGCCGAGGTCGAGGAAGGCATCCCTCGGCGCTGAAGGCGTAGACGACGTAGCCGAGTTCTTTCGTCGCCTTGCCAGGTGTGGATGATCTGCTGCATCTGTGACGCTGTCGGCAGGTCAAGTGGCCCGCCTGTCGCCGCCCGAACGCCTGCGCTATCCCGACGTACTTGACGCCGAGATTGTCGGCTGCGGCCGCGAGGCTGGTGATCCAGGAGTAGTTGCAGCCGTTGCCGTACTGGCACGGGATAGGTGTCCAGGGCGAACTCGTCGGCGGAGTTGGCGAAGTCGGTCAGCTCGCTGGAGCTGTAGGCGGCGATGATCGTCGGGATGCCGGGGAAGTTCGAGTGCAGGGTTGCGGTCCACGAGGCGATCTGCGACGGCGCGGTCGGGCAACCTGACGTCGACGGCTCATCGGCCACGTAGAAGCCGGAGACCGCTCCGGTGGCTACTGCCTCCTTGGCATAGCTGAGTGCCTGAGAGGTCGAGTATTCGTAGCCGCAGCCCTTCCAGATGTTCGGTTGCACCCAGGCTGAGGCGCCGTCGGCCTTCAGTCCCGCAGCAGCGTCGTGTCACCGACGGGCGCGAATACGAGGTTGAAGCCGTTGGACCTGTAGGCGTTCCAGTCGGTCAGGTTGTCGGCGCCCTGGTCGTAGTAGCCCTTGATGGTCGTGCCGGGAGGCGGAGGGGTCGTGG